>JBHYDY010000006.1:48762-170509 GCA_051860465.1 Mesorhizobium sp. | reverse complement strand
ATGATCGGACCGACGTCTGCACCGCCCCGCACCGCGGACTGGAAGGGGCCCTCGATCGTCGCCCAGATGGCGTCCGACTTCGGCAGCACCTCGCCTTCCAGCTGAGCGCGCAGGTCGCCACGCAAGGAGAATGCTCTCCAGTATTCCCGCCGCGCCGCGTCCTCACGCCGCAGTTCGGCGATCCTCGCAAGGTTCTTCGCCGCGAGCTGGGGATGAACCACCGCCTCGTTGGCAAGCAGGTAGGACTCCACGAGGAACATCGGAGGCGGCAGGATGTCGGCTATCAGATCCTTGCCGCCAACGATCTCGCTGTAGAGGGGGCCATTCACCTGAAGCGTCTTCAGGGCGTGGTTCTGGATGCCGACGGTGACGCCGATGCCAATGCCCACGAACGCTGCGATTGCGATGACGACTTGCCAGATTCTGAGGGACATGAGGTGCCTTTGACAGGTGAATGTAACGGTTCGAAAACCGTGTGGTTGCCGCGGTGGAACATTGCAGGAAATTGCTAACGGGAACTTGTCGCCTTTCCCGCGAAGGCCGGCCCTCCCGCCGCACGCGTGGCGCGAGGTTCTGGCCAGAGCACCGTGCTCGATCGCGGACATCATTGAGATTCCCGGCGGCGTGGGCTACCTCGATCCAAACGGATCGGCATCCATGGCAGCAATGGAAAAGAAGAACGGATCGCGCGGCGTCCAGTCGATCGACACGGGCGGCGTCGTCCTTGCCGCTCTTGCCGTGGCGAAGGGCCCCATGAAGCTTCGCGATCTCGCCGAGGAGACCGGCATGGCGGCGGCGCAGCTCCATCCCTACCTCGTCTCCTTCCGCAAGATGGGCATGGTCGAGCAGACCGAAGCCGGTCACTACCAGCTCGGGTCCTTCGCCCTGCATCTCGGCCTGACGCGCCTGCGCAACCAGAATGCCTACCGCGAGACGGTGCGGCGCGTCGCCGTGCTGGCCGACGAGCTGCAGCTGATGATCGCCGTCACCGTATGGGGGCTGCATGGTCCGACCATCGTCTACATCCAGGAATCGTCGGCCCGCATCCATGCCAACGTGCAGGTCGGCAACATCTTCCTGATGACGGCCACCGCCACCGGAAAGGTCTTCGCGGCCTGGCTGCCCCGCGCCGTCACCCAGCCGATGATCCGGCAGGAACGGTCCGACCGGAGCCTTCTGGAGCGTGGTCCTTTCGAGTTCGACGAGGAACGCTACTGGCAGGAGGTGCGCGACGTCGCGGCGAAGGGCCATGCCGTGACGCGCGATATGCCGATCCCGGGCGTCAGCGCCGTGGCCGCACCGGTGTTTGATCACACCGGCCAGCTGCAACTCGCGCTCACGGCGATAGGCCCGACCGGCATGATCGACCTCGCCGATGAAGGGCCGGCTGTCGTGGGCCTGTTGAGCTTTACCCGTAAGCTGTCGAACGAACTCGGCTATCGCGAGGACATCAGCGTCGGCGCATGATGTCGAGCGACACCAGAAGCCCGCCGGAGACCAGGACCACCCCCAGCCACTGGAGCGGGCTCGGCGCCTGGCTGGCGAGAGGGATGGCAAGCATCACGGCGGTGGGCGGCAGGAGGGCGGGAAACAGCGCCGCCGTTCCCGCGCCGAGCCGCCGAACGCAGCCGGCAAAGGCCATGATGGCCAAAGCGCCGCCCAGCACGCCCTGGTACAATGCTTGCAGCGCCCAGGCCATGGGCGGATGGTCCGGGATGCCGAACACGGCGAGATAGAACGGCAGCAGGCAGAGTGCGGCGCTGAGCGAAACCACTGCCGTCGTCTCGATGGCCGGCAGCCTCCAGCGCCCGACGAGCCAGGTAAAAAGACCCCACAGCGAGCCCGACGCCACGAAGCAGAGATCGCCCACCCAGGCCGGCGTTCCGGATGGCGGGGTGGCCGGCTGGTCGGCCGCGATGGCGATCAGCCCGGCGGCCAGCAACATGATGCCGATTCGGCGCTGCCAGGGCACTGCCCTGCCATCGACGAAGGCCGAGAGCGCGTTCGCCGTCAGCATGGTGACGCCGGGCGAAATCACCACGGCATGCGCCAGAGGGGCGATGCCGTATCCGGTGTTGATGAGGAAGGCGAAGGGCGGCCCGATCAGCACAGTCAGGACGACGACCCGTTTCAGGGGCAGCGCGTCGCGCCAGCCATGGCGCAGCAGGAGCAGGGGCGCCAGCAGAACAGCCGCGATGCCGAAGCGAAGCATGGCGAGGTCGGCGCTGGAGAAGCCGTCGGCACGGCCGATCGCCGTGCCGACATTATAGAAGGCCCAGAAGATGGTTGCCGCGAAGCCGAGCGCAATGCCCGGGCCCTGGCCTCGCCGCTCGGCCGACGCCGTCAATCGTTGGCGCCCGACATGTGCCGCGCCGCGATGTAGCCGAAGGTCACGGCTGGGCCGAGCGTGATTCCTCCGCCCGGATAGTTGCCGCCCATGATGCTTGCCGCGTCGTTGCCGACAGAATAGAGGCCGCCGATCGGTCGGCCGTCCTCGTCGAGCACCTGGGCGTTCTCGTTGCAGCGCAGGCCCGCGAAGGTGCCGAGGTCGCCGACGACCAGCTTGATGGCATAGAAGGGTCCCTTCCGGATCGGCGCGACGCAAGGGTTGGGCTTGTGCTCCGGGTCGCCGAGCGAGCGGTTGTAGGAGGTCGAGCCTTTGCCGAATTCGGGGTCTTCCCCAAGCGCGGCATGGGGGTTGAAGGTGTCGATCGTCCGCCGAAGCATGGCGGGATCGACGCCGATCCGCCCGGCCAGTTCCTCGATCGTCGCGCCCTCGTGGAGATAGCCCGACTTGATGTGCTGGCGGAAAGGCACCGGCGCCGGCTTGACGTAGCCAAGACCGTACTTGCGCAGCACGTGGTGGTCGGCGATGAAATAGGCGCAGATCTCGCTCTCCTCCTCGCGGCAGCGCGCCACCATCGCCTGGCAGAAATCATGGTAGGAATCCGCCTCGTTGACAAAGCGGCGGCCGGATCGCGTCACCGCGATGACGCCGGGCTTGGAGCGGTCGACGAAGTGGGGGAAGGTGCCCAGCGTTCCGTCCGGTTTCACCGGCCGCGAGATCGGTACCCAGGCGGCTGCGTTCGGAAGCGTGTCGTCGACAGTGGCGCCGACGGACTCACCAAGCCTCAGTCCGTCTCCGGTGTTTCCGGGAGGGGCCGGCGAGGCATGCTCGTGGCCGGTCGGCGCATGGGGGAACAACTCCTTGCGGCGCACGGGATCCTGCGGGAATCCGCCTGCCGCCAGAACGACGCCCTTGCGGGCGACGATCTCGACAGGCCCTTCCGCCGTGTCGACGATGGCGCCCGTGACCTTGCCCCTGTCGTCGCGCACGAGCTCCCTCACCGGGGACCGGGTCCAGATCGGCACGCCCTTTTCGAAGCACGATTTCACCAGTCGCGCCACCAGCGCGTTGCCGTTCATCAGCCGCATCGGCCGGCCGTGGAAGGCGATGTCGCTCAGGAACTTGAGGAACAGCTTGCCCACATAGAAGGCCGACACCGGAGAACGGGTGACGTTGAAGAAGTGCAGCAGTTCCTTGCCGGACCCGATCATCATGCCAAGGAAGGTGATCTCGGCCAGCGGTGGCCGCAGCCGCTTGATCTCGGGGCCGAGTTCGCGTCCGTCGAAGGGGCGTGCCACGAGCGAGCGTCCCGCGTCCATCCCGCCCGGTGCGGTGGGATGATAGTCGGCGAAGGTGGGGCCGAGATCGAACTGAAGCGCCGTGTTCTGCTCGTAGAACTCGACCGCCTTCGGGCCGGCGTGGAGAAAGGCCTCGACGCGCCGCTCGTCATAGTGCTCGCCGGTCTCGTGGCGCATGTAGGCGCGCGCCTTGTCGATGGAATCTTCGATGCCCGCGCGCTTGGCGGGCGCGTTGCACGGGATCCACATCCAGCCGCCCGAGCGGGCGGTCGTGCCGCCGAAGACGGGTTCCTTTTCCACCACGAGAACGTCCAGCCGTCGATGCGCGGCCGAAACTGCCGTGGCCAGCCCGCCGGCGCCTGATCCGACCACCAGCACGTCGCATTCGTGTTTCTTCATCGCCATGTTCGTCAGATCCATCTTTTCGGTCGTGCGGTCAGGCGGCGAGGTAGCCGCCATCGACCGGCAGCAGCACGCCGGTCACGTAGGTCGAGAGATCGGACGCCAGGAAGAGAACCGGTCCGACGAGCTCTTCCGGCTCACCCACCCTTCGCATCGGCGTGTGGGCCAGAAACCGCCCGATCACGTCGGGAGTTTCGCGCGTGACCTTGGTCATCGGCGTGGCGATGACGCCAGGCGCGATGGCGTTGACGCGGATGCCGTCGGGCGCCAGGTCGTGGGCAAGCGCCCGGGTCAACTGCAGCACCGCGCCCTTGCTCGCCGCATAGGCTCCGAGGCCGGGGCCGGCGGAAACGGACATGATGGAGCCGAGGTTGACGATCCTGCCGCGCGTCTCCCGCAGCTGAGGCAGGAAGGCGCGAACCATGTTTTTCACCCCGTCGACATTGATACGGAAGACGTCGGCCCAATCCTCGTCGAAGCGGGCATCGTCGACCGGCGTGCGCCTGATGATGCCCGCGTTGTTGACCAGAATTGCCGCGGGACCGAAGGCTTCGCTCACGGCCGAAGCGAACCGGTCGATCGCGGCGCGTTCCGCGACATCGACTACGAACGCTCGCGATTCGCCGCCTTCGGTGCGAATCGCCGCGGCCGCCGCCTCGACCGCCGGTCCGTTGATGTCGCAGATGGCGACACGGGCTCCCGCCTTTGCCAGGCCTCGCGCGATCGCCAGTCCATTGCCCTGCGCGGCGCCGGTAACGACCGCGACCTGCCCCTCGATGCCTTGCAATCCGACCTCCCGATGTTCGTTATTTGCAAATGCGTTTGACTATAGCGAATTTTTTTGTTGAGCCAAGACGTGGAATTTGCAAGATTGCGATTGCTCCGGGAGGACATCGGCGGGCACGCTGCTCGTTACCGGCATGCAAAGTGCGCCGCGTGAGGGCGGCAAATGGGAGGAAGAGATGAAACGTTACGTCGTTGCCGCCGCATTGGCGGCGTCCGTTGCATTCACCGGGTCGGCGATGGCCCAGAGCTTCGATCTTCAGAGCGTGTTCGGTCTCAACGTGCCGTCGATCGGTCCGAGCCCCGTCAACTGGGCCGACAAGGTGCGGCTGATGACGGCTGGCGAAGTCGACATCAAGGTACACGGCGCAGGCGATTTCGTGCCGCCGTTCGAGGTTTTCGGCGCGGTGTCGACCGGCGCGATCCCGATGGGCTTCGACTGGATCGGCTACTGGGCCGGAACCATTCCGGTCGCCAACCTGGTCGGCTCCATGCCGTTCGGCCCGACGCCCGAGATCGCGCTCGGCTGGATGTTCAATGGCGGCGGCCTCGAGATCATCCAGAGAGCCTATGACCCGCATGGCGTGAAGATCATCCCGTGCCACCTCGTGGTGCCGGAAGCCGGCGGCTGGTTCAACAAGGAAATCAACACCGTCGAGGACCTCAAGGGTCTCAACATGCGCATCGCCGGTCTTGGCGGCAAGGCTCTCGCCAAGCTTGGTGCGAACACGCAGCTCGTGCCGGCCGGCGAAATCTATGTGTCGTTGGAAACCGGCCGCATCGATGCGGCAGAGTTCTCCGCGCCGCAGCTCGACAAGGGCTTCGGGTTCCAGAAGATCGTCAAGAATTACTACTTCCCGGGCTGGCACCAGCCCTCGAGCTGGGATTCCATCATCGTCAACATGGATGTCTGGAACGCCTTTTCCGAAGATCAGCAGAAGATCATGGTCGAGGCCTGCAAGGCCAACATCACCGAGAACATGGCCGACCAGCTGAATGCACAGGTTTCGGCCATCGAGGAGATCGAGGCGGCCGGCGCGACCGTGAAGCGCTTCCCCGACGAGGTGCTGGCGGCCATGCGTGTCGCGGCGGCGGAGGTGATGCAGGAAGAAGCGGCGAACGATCCGATCTTCAAGGAAGCCTACGAGTCGCTGACCGCCTACATCGAACGGACCGCGCGCTGGGCTGAACTGCAGTCTCTTCCGCGCTAAGGAACATGTGGGCCCGGCAAGTCGCCGGGCCCGCATCGTACTGGTAGGGTCGCGTCATGCGCGGCCCCGGCCGGGTGCCGGAGTTGGGAGGTCGGTTTGAAGCGGTTCGCGAATGCGTTGCTCCGCGTGCTCGTGGTTCCGGGTGAGTTCGTGGGTTGGCTGATCCTGCCCCTGATCGTCTCGGTCCTGCTGACCGTTCTGGCGGCGAAGATGGGCTGGAACGCCTTCCTGCGATGGGACGCGTCGCTGCCGGTCCTGGGCAACGCCATCACGGTCAACTCGCTGGCCGACCTGCAATGGTACATATTCGCGATCATCGCGATCTTCGGCGGCGTCTATGCGTTTCGCGACAATCAGCACGTGAGCGTCGACGTCTTTTCATCCGCTCTTCCACGCCGCGTCCGGCTCGGTCTCACCGTGTTCGGCGACCTCGTGTTCCTGCTGCCCTTCTGTGCGATCATCGTCTGGTATGGCTGGAGCTTTACGCTGACGGCCTTCAACGCGGGTGAGGGATCGAGCTATGGCGGTCTGATGGATCGCTGGCTCATCAAGGCGATCATCCCTGTCGGCTTTGCGCTGCTGGGCGTCGCCGCGCTCGTTCGCGCGCTCGCCACGATCCATTCCCTCCTGCTCCCGGGCTCCGGGGGACAACCTGGCGACGACCAATGATCGAGTATTTCTGGCCGATGGCGATGCTTGTCGCGCTGATGCTCGGCATCTTCTCCGGCTATCCGGTCGGCTTCGTTCTCTCCGGCATCGGCATCGTCTTCGCCGTCGTGGCCGGCGTGCCGATGATCTTTCTTTCAACGGGCGTGTCGCGCATTTATTCCGGCATTCTGACCAACTGGCTGCTGATCGCGATCCCGCTGTTCGTCTTCATGGGCCTGATGCTGGAGCGATCCGGCGTGGCCGAACGCCTGTTGCGTTCGCTCGCCGCGCTGTTCGGCCGATTGCCGGGCGGCTACGCCTTCGCGGTCGCCATCATCGGCGTCGTCATGGCGGCCTCGACAGGCATCATCGGCGCCTCGGTCGTCCTGATGGGCATGATGGCGCTGCCCGCGATGACGCGGGCCCGCTACGATCCGCGGATTTCCACGGGCCTCATAGCCGCCTCTGGCACGCTCGGGATCCTGATTCCGCCGTCGATCATGCTCATCGTTTTGGGCGATCAGTTGCGGATCTCCGTCGGCGACCTCTTCATCGGCGCCATCGGACCTGGCCTGCTGCTGGCTGGGCTCTACTTCCTCTATCTGATCGCCGTCGCGATCTTCCAGCCGCATCGCATGCCGCCGGCCGAGCACGTTGACGACCAAAGCCGCGCGGCCGTCGTGATCGGTCTCGCGCGCGACCTCCTGGCTCCGGTCCTTTTGATCGCCTCGGTGCTCGGCACCATCATCGCGGGCATCGCCACGCCGACGGAAGCGGCCGCCATCGGCGCGGCCGGAGCGATGCTGCTGGCGCTCCTGTCCGGCAAACTGAACTTCGGAACGCTGGGCGCCGCGCTTCGGGACACGACCAAGACCACGGCGATGATCATCTTCGTGATGATCGGCGCGACCATCTTTTCGGTCATCTTCCGCCGTCTCGGCGGCGACCAGATGGTCATCCACGCCTTCGACGCGCTGGGCAGCGGTCCCTACGTCGTCCTCTTCGCCATCATGGTGCTGGTTTTTCTGCTCGGCTTCTTCCTCGACTGGGTTGAGATTGCACTGGTCGTCGTGCCGCTGGTGGCCCCGGTTGTCGCGAGCCTCGACTTCGGCATGACGCAGAGCCAGACGCTGACCTGGTTCGCCATCGCGCTCGCCGTCAACATGCAGACGTCGTTCCTGACACCACCCTTCGGCTACGCCTTGTTCTATCTGCGTGGCGTCGCCAAGGACATATCGATCGGAACGATCTATCGCGGCATCATTCCCTTCGTCCTGCTGCAAATCCTCGCCCTTATCCTGCTCATCATGTTTCCGCAGATCAGCCTCTGGATGGTTGGCTGACGCCGCTGAGCTTCGCGTGCGTCCCGTCCACAAGGCGGGGAACGGATCTGCTCACGCTTACGGCCGAAGGATCCTCCGTCGACCCCATGATGCGGCCAGCGGATGGTTGTGGCGACTTCCGCCTTCTTCGGGATCGCGGCTTTGCCGCGTCGATCCGCGCGACATCCTTGGTTGGCGTGATCTTGACTCAGATCAATGCATTTCGTGAAACAATCCTATATATCCTCATATGAGCAGTTATAGCTTTATGTGAGCGGAATCCGCTCGCATGCATCGTGCTGGACCAGGGGAGGAACCGACTTGCTAGACGATCTTGACCTTCGAGCTACCCGCCGGGCGTTCCTCGGACTTGCCGCCGCGGGCGTGGCGGCCGCCTCGGTGACGTCGCAGGCGCGGGCCGCAAAGGTTGCGACCAAGGCGAGAATCGTCGTGATCGGTGCCGGCGCGGCCGGGACGGCCATGGCCAATCGCCTTGTCCAGCGCCTCGATGGAGCCGAGATCACCATCGTCGACGGCCGCGTGGACCATCTCTACCAGCCCGGCCTTTCGCTGGTGGCGACGGGCCTGAAGCCTCCTTCCTACACCGTCTCCAAAACCACCGACTGGTTGCCGCGCGAAGTGAAGCTTGTCGCCGAAGCCGCGGCCGCGATCGATCCCATCGCAAAGACCGTCACCACGAGCAGCGGGACGACATTGGCCTATGATTTCCTGATCGTCGCGCCGGGCCTCGTGCTCGACCACGCGGCCATCGAGGGATTTTCGCTCAATCTGGTCGGCAAGAATGGGATCGGCGCGCTCTATGCGGGCCCCGCCTATGCAGCACTCACCTGGCAGGCGGCCTCCAAATTCACGGCCGAGGGCGGTGTCGGCCTGTTCACCCGTCCGGAAACCGAAATGAAATGCGCGGGCGCGCCGCTCAAGCATGCGTTTCTGATCGAGGATATCGCCAGCCGCAGCGCCGGCAAGGGCAAATACGAGATGCACTATGCCGCGCCGCAGGGTGCGCTGTTTGGCGTGCCGATCGTCAGCGAGAAGGTGCGCATGCTGTTTGGCCAGCGCGGTATCGCTACGCACATGAACCATACGCTCAAGGCGATCGATGCCGACCGCAAGCGCGCCACCTTCTCCAGGGCGGAGAAGGACGGTACGACCTCCATGGTCGAGATGGGCTACGATTACCTCCATGTGATCCCGCCGCAGCGCGCGCCGGATGTCATTCGCCAATCCGGCCTCTCCTGGGCCGACAAATGGACCGATCAGGGCTGGGTCGAGGTCGACCAGAAGACGCTGCGCCATCTGCGCTTTCCGGACGTCTTCGCCATTGGCGACGTGGCGGGAGTACCCAAGGGCAAGACGGCCGCGTCCGTGAAGTGGCAGGTTCCGGTGGTCGAGGACCATCTGATTGCGGCGATCGAGGGACGGGATGGCACGGAGGTTTATGACGGCTACACGTCATGCCCGCTCATCACCCGGGTCGGCCGGGCGATGCTCGTCGAGTTCGACTACCACAACAATCTGGTTCCGTCCTTCCCCGGCGTGATCGCGCCGCTGGAGGAATTGTGGATCAGCTGGCTGATGAAGGAAGTGGCGCTGAAGGCCACCTACAACGCCATGTTGCGCGGAAAGGCCTGAGGAGGAACAGCCATGAAGGAACTGACGCTCGAAACCATGCTCGCCGTGTTCGAGGAGATCTTCGGCAGCAGCCTGTTCTGGATCATGGTGGCGGTCGCCGCCATCGTCACGATCGCCTATCTTTACGTCCTCATTCGCGACCGATCGATGTCGATGCGCAAGTTCCTCCTTGCGCAACTGTCGATGCCCTTCGGCGCGCTGGCGGCGGTACTCTTCGTTCAGCACGTAACGAATTCGCATCTTCGCGACATCGGAGGGCCGATCGATGTCGTCGTGCTTCTCGCTGTGGCGGCGCTTGGCGCGGCCGGCGCCGCGATCCTCGTCTATACAGCTCAGTCGCTGGTGCGCCGCACGCCGCGAACCTCATAGACCCGGCGGACAAGCCTCGCGTCAGCCCTCGATTCGCGCGCGGCCGGAGGAGCCATCATCCCGGGTCCAACTGATGCGGCCCGGGCCTGTTGGCGTGATCGTGAAGCACGACGTCTGACCCTTGTACCAGGTTGGCCATTTCTGGCACAGCCGTTCTCCGTCCACCCACCAGCGACCGGTTTCCTTCGGTGCCAGGAAGCGTCCGAGTCCGACTCTCGTCCCGTCACCCGTGACGAGACCGCCAGGCTTGTAGTGCAACGGAAACTCCCCGCCGAAAGGCACGGCGAGATAGACCCGCTTGCCGCTGACGAGATCGACGAGCTTCGGTCCAGAAACCGGCTCGGATGCCGCCGCTCCCGTGGCCACCAGCAATGCTGCGGCCATGCCGGCCGCGATGGTCTGAGCATTCATGTCTGCCTCCGATGAAACAACGTGTATATACGTCGATGATCGAGAAGCGGATCACTGCTGCTAGGACTATGCTGGACGTGCGGACATAACAATCTATGTGAATGCCTGTCCGTCGATGCGGGCGACCAAGAAGAGAGTTGAAGCATGTCGAGACGCCTGGATGTGTGTGGCCCCGATTGCCGATTGCGCGCGTGTCGGGACGTCTCGGTTTGACCAGCCTGGCGAGCCTTCCGGGCGGTGGCGTGGCAATGGTCGTGGGCGCAGGCGGGGGCATCGGGGATGCGCTCACGCGCGCCATCCAGGCGTCCGGCCGCTTCGATCACGTGCTTGCCTTGTCGCGCCGCAGCCAGCCGTCGCTCGACCTCGAGGACGAGTGTTCGATCGAAGCGGCGGCCAGTCTTGCTGCATCGCTCGGCGACATTCGCCTGTGCTTCGTCGCCACCGGTGTGCTGCATTCCGAGGCGATGCAGCCGGAAAAGGCGCTCCGCGATATTGACCCCGCCGCGCTTGCGAAATCCTTTGCCGTCAACGCGACCGGCCCGGTGCTGGTAATGAAGCATGTCCTGCCGCTTCTGCCGCGCGAGGGGCGCAGTGTGTTGGCCGTCCTGTCCGCCAAGGTGGGCAGCATCGGCGACAATCGCCTTGGCGGCTGGTACGCCTATCGGGCGTCCAAGGCTGCACTGAACCAGTTCGTCCGGACGGCTGCTATCGAGCTCGCCCGTCGCAAGCCCGAGGCGCTGTGCGTCGCGATCCATCCCGGGACGGTCGACACGGGGCTCTCGTCGCCCTTCGCCAAGTCGGGACTTGAAATCGCCGGCCCGGATGCCGCCGCCGCGGCGATCCTCGCCTGTCTTGATGGTCTGGCACCTGGTGACAGCGGCGGCTTTTTCGACAGAACGGGCGAACGGCTGCCCTGGTGACGGACGGGTTCGGACGGAACCTATGTGCGTCAGGTCGGTTGAATTCTAATCTGAAGAGTTAAACGGACCAACCGATTGAACCGATCGACCTGGGGAGGACGATGATGCCTTACTGGCGTTTTGCCGCAATGATTGTCACCTCGACGAGCGTCATGTTCGGCCTCATGTATCTCAACACTTGGAACGTCGGGCATTTGTTCTGGAGCGAAACCCGCGCCTGGATGACCGTTTTGATGGGCGCGACGATGGCCTTGGTCATGCTTATCTTTATGCTGCCAATGTACGAGAACCGTCTTCTAAACTCGGCGATTGTCGTCGCAGCCATCGTTTCCTTTGGAGGTTCGCTGTGGCTGGTACGCAGCCAATCGACCATCGATGACGTCGACTACATGAAGGCCATGATACCCCACCATTCGATTGCGATCCTTACCAGCACGCGTGCCCGGATCACCGATCCACGCGTAAGGGAACTCGCAGACGAGATCATCGAGGCGCAACGTCGCGAGATAGCCGAAATGAAGTCGCTGATTTCGGATTTGGAATCGCGCGACAGGTAAGCGGCCTTCTCCGGTGAGGTCGACCGAGCCAGCGGGCATAGATGTCCTTCCGCGCGCCATCAGCAGGTATTCTATCCGTGGGCTGGGGTTGCACGGGCACTGCAAGCCCGCTCACGGTTTTTGGGGCGCTTGATCGATGACAACGCCATCAAGCGCGGCCCAATGCTCGACTTGGAAGGAACATTCGGCTTGCGATTGGAGACGCCAGAGTCGATGCAAGCAATCTCGACTGGATCCGACTGTCTACAGGAGGCTAGCCGCCAAGCTTTCGGTGAGCGTGCGTTTCACGCCACCGGCGCGCCGTCCACCCAGACGCGGGCGAGATTCGGGCGAGACGCCGTATACAGGATCGTCTGAAGCAGGTCGTCGCCCGCCTCAGTGCCCCAAAGGCGGATGCCCCCTTGCGGTGCTTCGCAATCGATCGCTAGGGCGTCGAAATGACAACCGGGCTCGAAGCGTCCCACCGGCAACTCCAGCGCTTCGCCGCCGCCGGCGGTTGCGAGGTGGAAGGCGTCGCGAAAATCGATCCGCGCGCCCGCTCGGCTGCTGCGTTGCTCCGGCGGCAGGTCCGGATCGACGCCTGACTCCAGCATGCGCGAGGCCATGACCGCGCCGCGCATGGCGTCGAGCATGGTCGCGATCGGCCCGCCGGAAATGTCGGTGCCAAGGCCGACGCGCACGCCCTTCATCAGCGCAGCCTTGAGCGGGAAGACGGAGCCGGCGAAGTAGGCGTTCGACACCGGGCAATGCGCCACCGCCGCCTTGCGGGCCACGAGCAGGTCCATGTCGTCAGCCGTCAAAAAGTTCGAATGAGCCAGCACGCCGCCCGGGGTTAGCAGGCCGAACCGGTCGAGGCTCGCCGCATCCGTCATCCCGTGGCGGGCCAGCACATGGCCATGCGCCCAGTCGCTTTCCGAGCAATGCGTCTGCACGCGGCAGCTGCAGTCGCCGGCGAGGTCACCCAGTCCCTGCAGGGCCGCGTCCGTGCAGGCCGGGATGAAGCGCGGCGTCACGACTGGCAGGACGCGTCCCTTCGCATTGCCCGGCATGGTCCGGATGTGCTCGATGACCGCCCGCGTCCCCTCCACCGATGCTTCCGGCGAGGCGTCGCGGTAGTATTCGGGACAACCGGCGGGATCGTCCATCGCCACCTTGCCGACCAGCGCGCGCTGGCCGCGCTCCAGGCAGATCTCGGCCAGCAGGTTGCTTGCCTCCACATGCGCCGTGGCGAAATAGAGCGCCGTGGTCGTGCCGTTGGCCAGCAGATCATCGACCAACCGCCGATAGACCCGCCCGGCAAAGGCCGTGTCGGCATACCGTGCCTCGAGCGGAAACGTGTATCTGTGGAGCCAGACTTCCAGCGGTACGTCCAGCCCACGCCCGAGCTGGGCATATTGCGGTGCATGGATGTGGAGATCGACGAAGCCCGGCAGGAGGATGGTACCGGCGGGCAACGTCGCGAGAGTTCCCGCGCGCGATGCCCGCCGCTTCGCCTCGTCATATCCGGGCTCGTCTGGTCGTGTCACCGAAACGATCAGGCCGTCATCGTCGATGGCGATCAGCGTGTCGTCGAGCCTATCGATCGCACCGCGCACGGGCGCATGGAAGCCCGAGGCGACGAGAGTTTGTCCACGAAGGTCGAGGCGTCTGTCGTTGTCGGTCATCGATGCGTTCCCGCCGATGCGGCGCTTCGGATCTGGAGCGCGCGGTGTGAAGCCTACGCCGCCTGCGCCGTCGTGCCGTAGACGATGCCCTTTTCCTTCAGCCAGCGGCGATAGGCGACCGAGGAAGCGTCCGCGCGGGTCGGGATTTCCGATCGGGGCTCGAGCGGCAGGAGCAGCGGCCGCTGGTTCTCCAGGATGATGCGGTCCTGCAGGAAGATCACCTGCTGGAAGGCGACGAGTTCGGTGACCGTCGAGACGTCGTCGATCAGGAACATCACCGGGTGGGCGCGGCAGAGTTCCGGGTCGACCGGCTGGACGAAGAGGCAGATCACGTCCCAGCGGTTGGCCGCATTCGGGCAGGTCTTGTAGAGCAGCACCGCGAAGGGGTCGGCGACCCGGTACTGATACTGGGTCATGATCCCTTCCTTGGCCGAGAGCGCCGCTTGAGGCTGGAAGAACTCGCAGTTCGTCGCCCAGACTTCGTCGATGTCGCGGCGGATCTCGGTCGTGTAGTGCCGCACCTCGGTGTGTGGCTCGGCGCCCAGGATGTCGGTGTGGACAAAGGGAAAATGCGCCATGTCGAGGAAGTTCTCGACCACGCGCGGCGCTGACGACTTGACCGAGATTGCGCCGCAGACCACCAGCCGGCGGTCGTCTTCGTCGGCTTCCGGTATCGGCAGGACGTCGCGCGCGGGCTGGCCGAGCGTGGTCCAGAGATAGCCGTAGCGCAGCCGCGTCCCCAGCGTCTCGCCTGTGTCGGCGCGTCGAAGCACGAAGCCATCATCGGCAGTCCGCATGACGCTGATGTCGTAGCCGAGCAGCCGATTGACGCTCATCCCGGGCGGAATGTCGGTGATCGCGTCGATGCAGTACCACTGGTCGAGGGCGGCTTTCTCTGCGGGCTTCATGGGCATGGCGTCGCTCCGGTGCTCAGGCGTCGTAGATACGATCCATCGTCGCGGCGTGTTCGGCAAGGGCCGCCTCGACATCGAAGCCGACGAACGCGCCGCCGGATATGATCTTCCGTCCATTGATGAAGGAGTGGTCCACCTTGAACGGTCCGCAGAGCACAAGCGCCGCCAAAGGATCGCGCTGCGTACCCGACAGTCCGAGCTGGCTGCGCTTGATCGCGATGAAGTCAGCACTCATGCCCGGCGCCAGATAGCCGATGTCGTCGCGCCCGAGCAGGGCTGCGCCGCCGCGCGTGGCCATGGTCAGCGCCTCGCGCGCCGACAGCGCGGACGGCGTGCCGCCGAAGCCGCCGCGCCCGCCCGGCGCTTCCGAGAGATACTGGTGTGGCGCCACGCGCTGCAGCATCAGCGCCAGCCGTGCCTCCATGAACATGTTCGACGTATCGTTGGAGGCCGAGCCGTCGACGCCGAGCCCGACCTTGACGCCCTTGTCGAGCATCTCGCGCACCTTGGCGATGCCCTGGCCGCAGCGCATGTTGGCCGAGGGACAGTGCGCGACGCCGGTTCCGGTGGCGGCGAACCGGTCGATCTCGCTGCTGGTCATGAAGATCGAGTGCGCGAACCAGACGTCGTCGCCAAGCCATCCGACGGATTCGGCGAACTCGACCGGTCGCAAGCCGTAGATGTCGTGACAGTAGGTCTCCTCGAATAGGTCCTCTGCCAGATGCGAATGCAGCCGCACGCCGGGATGGCTGCGCGCCAGCGCCGCGGCGTTGCGCATCAGGTCAGGGGTCACCGAGAAGGGCGAGCAGGGCGCCAGGATGATTCGGCTCATCGAATGGCGCGAGGCGTCGTGATGGCGGCCGATCAGTCGCTCGGCGTCCGCAAGGATCGCATCCTCGTTCTCCACGCAGCTGTCCGGCGGCAATCCACCGAGGCTTTCGCCGCGCGACATGGCGCCCCGCGCCGCATGGAAGCGAAGCCCCATCTCCCGCGCCACCTCGATGGTGGAGTCCAGCGTGCAGTTGTTGGGCAGGATGTAGAGGTGGTCTGAACTCGTCGTGCAGCCCGAATGGATCAGCTCCGCCATCGCGACCTTGGCCGAGACGCGGATCGCATCGTCGTCCAACCGCGCCCAGATTGGATAAAGCGTCTTCAGCCAGACGAGCAGTTCATCATCTTGCACCATCACGCGGGTCAGGTTCTGGTACATGTGGTGATGCGTGTTGACCATGCCGGGCATGACGACATGGCCGGACAGGTCCAGCACCTCGTCAGCGTCGAGCCCGGCAAGTTCAGCCGTGGTGCCGACGGCGACGATGGCGTTGCCATCGACGAGCATCGCCCCGTCGGTTAGCTCGCGGCGCGCGTCGTCGAAGGTGGCGAGCAGGTCGACGTTCTTCACCAGGAGACGGGTCATTGAGGCCTCCTAGCGGACGTCGCGGTAATAGGGCTCGCCGAGGGCGGCGGGCGCTGCCATCAGTCGGCGCATTCTCTGCCAGGCCAGCACCGGGACGATGATCATCGCGATGGTGCCGAGATATGGCAGCATCGACAGGACCGGCGAGGGGATCGGCCAGTTTCGTGCCTGACCGACGAAGCCGAGCGATGTGATGAGGCCGAAGAGCAGGGCAGCGCCCACCGCGTTGATCGGCCGGTAGCCGGCAAAGATCACCAGCGCCACGGCGATCCAGCCGCGCCCGGCAACCACGCCCTCCGACCAGGACGGCACAAAGGCGAGCGTCAGGTAGGCGCCTGCGCCAGCCGCAAGCGCCGCGCCTGCCGATACGTACCAGAAGCGCATCGCCTGCACGGGAATGCCGGCTGCGTCGGCCGCCGCCGGGTTTTCGCCCACCGCCCTCATGTCCAGCCCGTGCTTGGTGCGGAACATCAGCCAGTGCAGGGCGATCGGCAGGATGATGTAGATCAGGTAGACTAGGATGTTCTGCGTGAACAGCGCGCGCCCGAGCAGCGGGATGTCGCTGAGATACGGGATTGCGATCGGCGGGAAGGTGGCCGGTGCCGGCGTGCCGGAATAGGTGCGTCCGATGGTGGCTGCCATGCCCGTGCCCATCAGCGTCAAGGCCAGGCCGCACAGCACCTGGTTGGCGCGCAGGTAGACGGTCGTCGCGGCGAACACCATGCCGAAGACGAAGCCGACCACCAGCGCCAGCGCAAAGCCCAGCATCGGGCTGGGCGTGGTGATGACCGTGGCGATGCCGGTGACGGCGCCGAGCGCCATCAGACCTTCCACGCCGAGATTGACTACGCCGACGCGTTCGGCGAGCACTTCGCCGAGCGCTGCCAGCGCGAGCACGCCTCCCGCCAGGATCGAGGTCTGGATGATGCCGGCGATGATGTCCATCTCGATCAGCCCCTCACGATTCGGTAGCGGGCGAGTTCGTCGCCGATGGCGGTGTAGAACAGGATGAGGCCGGTGATCGCGAGCACGGTCGAGACCGTGATTCCTTGCGTTTGCAGCACGATGCCGGAATTGAGGATGACCGCCATCAGGGCCGCTGCCGGCAGCACGCCGATCGCCGAACTGCGCGCCAGCACCGCCACCATGATGCCAAGATAGCCGAAGTTGTTGGAGATGCCGCCTTGCAGGCGATGCACGGTTCCGGCCACCTCGAACATGCCGGCAAGGCCCGCGATCGCGCCCGACAGAAGCATCACCATGATCAGGTGGCGACGGAAGGGCATGCCGGCATAGCGCGCGGCCTGCGGGTTGGAGCCTGCGATGCGCACCTCGTAGCCCCAGCGGGTGAAGGCGAACAGCCCGCCGACCAGAAGCACCACGACCACCGCCACGGGAAGGCCCCAATGGACGATCCCCCAGAACTCCGGCACTTCATGAGGCAGGCGGGCGGTGGTAGCGAGCGCCCGGCCGCTTGGGTCGAGCCACGGCCCGGTTGCCACCCAATAGACCAGCAGCGTGGCGACAAAGTTGAGCAGCAGGGTCGTGATCAGTTCATTGACGTCGGCATAGGCCCGCGCCAGCGTCGGAACGAGGATCCAGATCGCGCCGCCGATGGCGCCTGCTACGAACATCAGCGGCAGGATCACCGCCGTCGGCCCCGGCACGAAGAGCGCCACGCCGGTCGCAGCGAACGCGCCGGCATACAACTGGCCTTCCGCGCCGATGTTCTGGGCGCCGATCTTTTGCCCGACGGCCACCGCCAGGCCGGTGAAGATCAGCGGGATAACCAGCAGCCCGACATCTTCCAGGCCGTAGCTGGAGCCGAAGGTGGTGCGCAACACCTGCCAGCCCAGTGTCAGCGGGTTGAAGCCGAGCGCGGCAAGCACGACACCGGCCGTCACCAAGGCGAGCACGATGGCCAGGCCGCGCGCGGCGAAGGCGATCGATGGGGGCGCGGAGGGAATACGCTGGATACGGTAGGCCATCGTCAGTGCCCCGTGCCTTTCGCATCGGCGGTGAGCCGCTTGCCGCCCATCATCAGGCCGATCGTGTCGATGTCGGCCTCGGCGGTATCGACCACGCCCATGATCTCGCCATGGAACATGACCGCGATGCGGTCGGACAGGTTGAGGAGTTCCTCGAGCTCCTCGGAGATGAAGAGGACAGCCACGCCCTTGTCGCGCAGTTCGACGAGATACCGCATCATCATGTTGATGGCGCCGACGTCGAGCCCGCGGCTCGGATAGGCGGCGACGAGGACGCGCGACGCGATGCGCATTTCGCGGCGGGCAACGAGCCGCTGCTGGTTGCCGCCCGACAGGTTGCGCACCGGCATGCCGAAGTCCGGCACGGTTACCGACGCTGCCTCGGCGATCTCCTTCGCCAGCGCGGTCGCGGCACGGCCGTTGAAGCCGAAGCCGTTCGACAGCGGCGGCCGGTCGTATTCGCGTATGACGGCGTTGTCGGTGATCGAAAGCGCCGGCGCGAGCCCGCTGTGCAGCCGATCCTCGGGAATGTGGCCGACGCCGAAATCGGCGAAGTCGGCGGCCCCCGCACGGCTGAAATCCGCGCCATCGACCAGAATCCGTCCGGAAGTCGCCCGGCGCATGCCGGTGATGACCTGCGTCAGCTCTTTCTGGCCATTGCCGGCCACGCCCGCGATGCCGAGGATCTCGCCGGACCGCAAGGTCAGCGACAGCCCGTTGAGGACGACATGGCCCTGGCCGTCCTCGGCGCGGATGTCTTCGAGCGCCATGACCGGTGCGCCGATGGGCGCCGCATCGGCTCCGCGGGCGCGCATGTCGGACAAAACGATCTCGCGCCCCACCATCAGGCGCGCCAGAGACGTTTCAGTGCAGTCGGCGGTCTGTTCGGTTGCCATCTTGCGGCCGCCGCGCAACACGGTGACGCGGTCGGAAATCTCCAGCACCTCGTCCAGTTTGTGGCTGATGAAGATGACGGCGTTGCCGCGCGCGACGAAATCCCTCAGCGCCCGGAACAACTCGTGCGCCTCGGCGGGCGTCAGCACCGCTGTCGGCTCGTCGAGGATCAGCACGCGGGCCTTGCGTGTTAGAACGCGCAGGATCTCCACCCGCTGCTGCTCGCCGGTCGACAGTTCGCTGATGCGCGCTGCGGGATCGACGGCGAGGTTGAGCGTCTTCGCGAGTTCGGCAGTCCGCCGTTCGAGTACGGCGGCACTCACCGCCTTCGGCGTCTCGCTCCAGCCGAGATGGATGTTTTCGGCAACCGTGAAGGCTCTCACGAGCTTGAAGTGCTGGTGAACCATCCCGATGCCAGCCGCGATCGCCTCGACCGGCGAGGCGAAGTTCTTCGGATAGCCGTCGATGACCATCTCCCCTGCGTCCGGCTGGTAAATGCCGGTCAGAATGTTCATCAGCGTCGACTTGCCGGCGCCGTTCTCGCCCAGAAGAGCGTGAATCTCTCCCGGCATCACCTCAAGGTCCACGTCCTCGTTGGCGATGACACCGGGAAAGTATTTTGCGATGCCCCTGAGATGCACGATCGGCGCCGTTCCGGCTTGAGGCACGAAGTGGGTTGTCGTTGGTGGAGGCGGCTCGGGGGCGATCATGGACTTCGCTCGATCAGAGGCCGGTGACGCCTTCGATTGACCAATCCCAGTTGTAGAGTTCGACCTCCGTCATGCGATGGCCGGCCGCGACCTTGACGTTGCCGTTCGTGTCCTTGATCTCGCCTTCGAACGGGCTCCAGCCGCCCATGATCTTGTCGCGGATCGCGTCGGCCTGCGCCGCTGCTTCGGCCGGGACCGTCTCGCCCCAGGCGTCGCGGTCGACGCCCTTGCCGATCGGCAGGATGTCCTCGGTGGGGGTCCACTCGCCGGCGATGCGACGGCGCACCTGTTCGACGTACCAGTCCCTGAAGTCGATGACGATCGACGAGATGTAGGCCTTCGGGCCATAGCGGCGGATGTCGGTGTTCCACATCACCGCCTTGGCGCCACGCTGCTCGGCGACCTGCAGATAGGCGGCCTCGTCCATGATGCCGAACAGCACGTCGGCGCCGTTGTCGATCAGCGCGGTGCCGGCCTGGGCCGCTGCCTGCGGATCGAACCAGGAGTTGATGACGATCGCCTGCAGCGTCGCCTCCGGCTTGACCGACCGAGCGCCCATCAGGAAGGCGTTTGTGCCGGAGTAGACCGAGGGCACGGGGAAGGAGGCGACATAGCCGAGCTTGCCGGAAGCGGACATGAGGCCAGCCGCCACGCCCGCTATGTAGGACGGGTACCAGTGGGCGACGTAGTAGGTGCCGAGATTGTCGAGTGGGTTGCGGCCGTCGCACTCGTAGAAGGCCACCTCGGGCGTGCGTTTGGCGACGTCATAGATGAAGTCGCCATAGTTGGAGTTGGCGATGATCATGTTGGCGCCTTCGGCGGCGAACTGGCGGAAGATTCGGCTGGCGTCGGCCGAGTAAGGCACGTTCTCGACATACAGCGTCTTGGCCTTCGGGAAGGCGGCGGCAACCGCCTGGCGGCCCAGGTCGTGCGCGTAGGTCCAGCCCTCGTCTGAGGTCGGGCCGACATAGCCCCAGGCGATCACCGCATCTTCTTCGGCCACCGCCGGAAGTGGCGCAGCGGCGCGGGCGGACGAAATCAGCCCGGTCTTGGGCAGGAGGAGCGAGGCGCCGGCGGCGGCGCCGATGTTGAGGAAGCCTCGGCGGGTCAGGTCTCGAATCTTGATCATGGTGCGTCCTTTGCGGTTGCGGCTGGTTCAGGCTTGGGCGGCGTAATCGGCGACGAGCCGGTCGATCTCGGCTGTCCACTCGGTCAGCCAGCGTTGTTTCGTTTCGGGATCGAGCCAGGAGGCGTGAAGTCCCTGAAGCGCGATCCGGCCGAGGCTTTCGGGAGAAAGGCCGAATTTGCTTGCGATCAGCGCGTACTCACGATCGAGCGTGGTGCCGAACATCGGCGGGTCGTCGGAGTGGATCGTGACGTTCAGTCCGGCCTCGATCATGCGGCGGATCGCATGGTCGGGCGCGGCGAGGTCGCGCCACACGGTGGTGGCGAGCGTGGTGCTCGGGCAGCAGGTGAAGGGGATCTGGCTTTCGCGGCAACGATCGACGAGAGCCGGGTCGTCGACCACGTGATAGCCGTGGTCGATGCGCGAGACGCCGAGCAGGTCGATGCTGTCGCGCACATGGGCGGCCGGACCGGACTCGCCGGCGTGGGCGGTCACGTTCAGTCCGGCCGACCGGGCGCGCTCCCAGAGCCTCGCGAAGGGCGCGGGCGGGAACGGCGCCTCGTTGTAGTCGAGGCCGATGCCGATCACCTCGGGTGGGCGCTCGTCCAGCACCATGTCGAGGAAGCGTTCGCCCTGTTCCGGCCCTAGTTCGCGGCTGTGGGCGGGGATCAGCATCGCGACGAGGCCGGAAAGCTCCCGCGCCCGCCGGAAACCATCGAGGATGCCCTCCAGCATCGTGTCATAGGCGACGCCGTGGGCCAGATGCGCATGCGGGCTGAAGAACAGCTCGACGTAGCGGGCTCCGGCCCGCGCGCATCGTTCCAGCGCCTCGAAGGTTACGCGGGAGAAATCTTCGCGGTCGCGGATCGAGGCGCAGACGAGGTCGTAGATGCGCAAGAAGTCAGGCAGGTTGTCGTACCTGTAGAGATCGCGCATCTGCTTGCCGGCGGGCAGTGCGACGCCATTCCTGACAGCCAGCTCCGCAAAGGTTGGAGCCGACACCGCGCCCTCGAGGTGCAGGTGCAACTCCACCTTCGGCAATGATCGGACGAAGCCCTCGATCGACATGGAAGCTATCCGCGACGCGCCGTCGCAGGCAGGGGCAACCGGTACGTCAGTGCGTTGGCCAGCAAGTCAGAGTTGTTCGACATTTTGCCTCTTTATCGATCGGCTAGAGCATCAATACGCAACAATATGCAGGCCGGCGGGGCTTGCACAAGCCCCAAAATGATGTCTAATTAGTCAGGCAAGCTGATTGCCTAAATCGTAGTCAGAAAGGCCGAAAAGAAGGCTGATGGTGATCATGAATGCGGCGTTGACATGCCGGTGACCCGAACCGCCCGACTTCGTTTCGAAGGTCGCTTCGTCGTGTCGAGCTTCGCAGAATTCGTCGAGCGGCGCGCGGCGCGGCTGGACGTCGACGTGGTGGTGAGGACGGCCGGCGATTGCCTATTCTCGATCGACGTGACGGGTCAGCCTGACCTTATCGACGCTTTCGAGATGGCCTGCAGCCTCGGACCACTCGACTGCCTGGTTCTGGATTGCAGGAGCGTGGCGCTCGCCGCGATGGAGATGGAGAGAAGCGACCGATGAGTTTGGCACCTGGATGGCACCCTGTCGCCCTTTCTGGCTCCATCGATCCCGGAACGTCGGCCGGAACGCACCTCGACGGCCGGGAATACGTGGTCTGGCGCGACAATTCCGGTGTCGCCCATGTGTGGGAGGATCGCTGCCCGCACCGTGGCATGAAGCTGTCCTTCGGTTTTGTGCGTGGCGACCACATCGCCTGCCTCTACCATGGCTGGCAATACGACACGGCCGGCCGCTGCCGCTACATCCCGGCGCATCCGGACCTGGACGTGCCGACAACGATCACCGTCCCGGTCTTCGCCACCGTGGAAACGTGCGGCATGATCTGGACGACCACCGATGCCGAGCCCGACCGCGCCGCGCCGCCGGCCGGTGCCGGCGAAACCCTGCCGGTGACGACCCTCTACGCCGATATCGATCCGCAGGCATTTCTCGACGCCGTCCGCGCCCTGCCGCCAGAACCATTCGTATGCGGTACGGAAGATCCGCGCCTGTCGCAGATCGATGGCGCGCTCTGGCGGCTCACCGTAGGGGGCGATGTTCTGTTGCTCGGCGTGCAACGGCTGAACGATTTACGCTCGGCGCTGCATGTCGTGATCGCCGGTTCCGCCGCTATCTACGAGGGCGCCGGCCAGTCGCATGTCCTTGCCTGGACTCGCGCCTTGCGTCACCGGTTGGAAACGGTGCCGACGAAGCCCGAAGCAACATATGCGGAGGCGGTCTGATGGCGCTGGTGCTCTACAACTACGATCTCGACGAGAACTGCTACAAGGTGCGCCTGGCGCTCTCGATGCTGAAGCTCGAGCACGAAACGATCGCGGTCAACGCCTTTCCGGGGCGGGAACAGGAGACACCGCCCTTCCTCGCCATGAACCCAATGGGAACGCTCCCAATTCTGAAGGACGGCGAGTTGACGTTGTTCGGCGCGGAGGCGATCCTTGCGCATCTCGCGCGGAGCCACGACCCCGCTGGCGAGTGGCTCCCGATCGAGGGCGGGGCTTTCGCAGCTGTGATGCAGTGGCTCGTCTTCGCCGCCGGCGACCTGTCGGTCGCCACGCGGGCGCGGGCCAACGCGCTATTCGGAACGCCAAGCGACGAGACGGCGTTGAGGGCTGGCGCCCGTCGTGCGATTGGCGCCATGGAGGATGCGACGACCGTGAACGGCTTTGCGGGGCAGGACTGGTTTGCCGGCGAAGCACCCACCGTCGCGGATATCGCCCTTTTCCCAGCCTTCGCCCTCAGCCGCGACTTCGGCGTCGACCATGACGAGTTCCCCGCGCTGCGGAAATGGGCGCGCCGCTTCCGCGCGATCCCCGGCTTCCTGACAATGCCCGGGATACCGGACTATCATTGAAACCTGCGGCATCGTCGCACACACTATTCGAGGCAGAACTCATGGCTCCGCTCACCCGCTTCTCCGTCGCGCCGCTTTACACGATGACGCGTCATCTGGCAGCCGTTGCCTCCGGCCGCGCCGCGCCAGACCTCGTCATCACCGGCGCGCGCGTTCTGTCGACCTACTCGGAACGGATCCTGCCCGATCGCGAGATCTGGATCGCCGGCGGCCGCATCGCCGCCGTCAAGCCGGCGGGCAGCCACAAGGGCGGTGCGAAGCGCTACGACGCGAAGGGCGGCATCGTCGCGCCCGGCCTCGTCGACCCGCACATCCACATTGAATCCTCGATGGTCACGGCCTGCGCCTATGCCGAGGCCGCGCTGCTCAACGGCACCACCACCATTTTCTGCGATAGCCACGAGATCGGCAACGTCATGGACGTGGCCGGTGTCGAGGCCATGCTGGAAGACGCTCGCCAGGCGCCGCTGTCGATCTTCCTCACCGTACCGTCGACCGTGCCCGCAACCTCGGCAGCGCTGGAGACGGCGGGCGGCGACCTGACCGCCGACAAGATCGGCTCCCTTTTCGACAACTGGCCGGAGGCGCTGGCGCTCGGCGAAAAGATGGATTTTGTTCAGGTGGCCATGGGCGACGAGCGCAGTCACGCGATCCTCGCTGCGGCGCTCCAGCGCGGGCGCCCGGTCTCGGGCCATGTCTATGGACGCGAATTCGTTTCCGCCTATGCGGCGTCGGGCGTCACCGATACGCACGAGGCGATTGATCGCGAGATCGCCGATGACATGCTGGAGGCCGGCATCTGGCTCTTCCTGCGCGGTGGCCCGCCCACGACGCCCTGGCACTCGCTGCCGCAGGCGATCCGCACTGTCACCGAGCTCGGCGCGTCCCACAAGCGCATCGCTGTCTGCACCGACGACCGCGATGCCGACGATCTCCTCCTGTTTGGACAGGATTGGGTGGTTCGCGAGGCGATCAAGGCCGGTATGAGCCCGGAGCAGGCCTGGAGCATGGGCTCCCTGCACGGCGCCACCCGCTTCGGCGTCGAAGGCGAGGTGGGTGGCATGGGCGGCGGTCGCCGCGCCGACCTCGTCCTGCTCGACGACGGCATGCAGCCGATCACCACCTGGTATGGCGGCGAACTGGTGGTCGAGAACCGCAAGATCACACCCGCCCTCGATGCCGCGCTCTCCTCGCGCTACCGCTATCCGGAGGCGGCCTACCACACGGTCAAGCTGCCCTCCGCGATCAAGCTTGTGCCCGACCTGCCGATCGGCCCGGTCACGGTCAACGCCATCCGCACCGAACTGCCCGGCATCACGCTCGGCCACGAGAAGATCGCGCTCCAACCCGCCGACGACTGGCAGGCGCATTTCCAGCGGCATGGTCTTTGTTTCGTGACCGTGGTGGAACGTCACGGCAAGTCGGCCGGCAACGTCGCACACGGGCTGCTCTCGAACTTCGGCCTGACACGCGGCGCCGTCGCCTCCTCGGTCGGGCACGACAGCCACAACATCATCCTCGCAGGCGTCAGCGAGGCCGACATGCAGGTGGCGTTGCGCGCGCTGGAGAAGACGCAGGGCGGCGTCTGCGTGGTGGTGGACGGCGAAATTTGCGCCATGGTGGAGTTGCCGATCGCCGGCCTCCTGTCCGAAAAGCGCGTCACCGAGGTGGCCGAGGAGGTCAGGCTGATGAAGACGCACTGGGACGCCGCCGGCTGCACCATCCCCTACATGGGCTTCAACCTGATCCCGCTCTCGGTCATCCCCGAGATCCGCATCACCGACAAGGGCCTGGTGCTGGTGCCACGGATGGAGATCGTCCCGCTGGTGGAACCGGCCTGATGGACCTGTTCCGCTCCGGCCTCGTCTCGCCGCGCCTTCACTACTTCCAGCTCGTGGCGAGGCTCGGGTCGGTGCGCCAGACCGCGCAGGTGCTCAATGTCGCGCCCTCATCGATCAGCCGCGTCATCAAGGGGCTGGAGGATGAGATCGGAACGCCGCTCTTCGAGCGCGTACGCCAGCGCCTGAAGCTGACGAGCGCGGGCGAACTGCTGCTCTACCACGCCCGCCAGAGCACGTCGGAACTGTCCCGCGCCTGGTCGGAGATCAACGATCTGCGCGGCCTGAACCGCGGCGCCCTTTCGGTCGCCGTGGTCGAAAGTGCGGCGCGAGGCCTGATCCCCGACGCGCTGGAAACCTTCTGGGCCAAGCATCCGCTGATCACGGTGGACGTGCGGGTGGCGAGTTCGCAGCAGGCCTGCGACGCCGTCGCGGACGGCGAATGCGACGTCGGCATCGCCTTCGACATCCGCGTGCCGCGAACCGTGCGCCGCCTCGCCACGGCGTCCCTTTCGGTCGGTGTCGTGGCGCATCCCGGGAGCCGCTACGCAGGGCGAAAGGAGATCAAGCTGTTCGACCTCTCGGGCGAACAGGTCATCTTGTCGGACGCGAGCCTGGCGCTCGGCCTCTCGGTCAACGAGGCGATCAACCGGTCGATCATCGATCTCACCCGCCGCACCCGCACCAACTCCATCGCCCTGATGGGCGACCTCGCCCGCCGCAACCTCGGCACCGCCCTGCAGACCCGGCTCGGCGTCGAGCGCGAACTGGCTGACGGCAGCCTGATCTTCGTGCCGCTACGCGATCCCAAGGTGCCGCCGCGCCGGCTGATGCTGCTCACCCGCGGCGAGCGCGAGATGTCGGAAGCCGCGTCCGCCTTCGCCGCCGTGCTCGCTCGGGCGGTCGAGCGGCTGGGAGAGTAGGTTGTTGCGTCTGGCGCACCAAACAAGCGCAAACTTGCGGACTATCCAGAACAAGTCCGATTTGCGAGCGTCAGGCCTCACGGAGAATGAAACATGAAGCAGAGCGCCGTCGACGCGGTGATCAGAGGGCTGAAGAAGGCAGGTGTCTCGGTCGTCTGCTACCTGCCCGATTCCCTGTTCAAGGAACTCTATCCGGCGCTCGACGCCGACCCCGACATTCGCACCATCCGCGTCACCAACGAAGGCGAGGGCGCGGCCATCTGCGGCGGGGTCTTCCTGTCGGGCAAGCGCGCCGCGCTGGTCATGGAAAATTCCGGCCTGCGCGCCTCGGTCGAGCCGCTCGCCCGGATGGGTCTCGGCGCCGGAATCCCGGTCGTCATGCTGATGAGCTACCGCGGTGAGCTCGGCGAGAACAACTGGTGGGCCATTCCCCACGGCATCACCATGGAGCCGGTTCTCGACGCGCTGCGCATCCCCTACCGCGTCGTGCGCGAGGAAGAGGCCATCGAACGCGCGATCGTCGATGCGTATGCCTGGTCCTACGCCTCCTACTATCACTCGGCGATCGCGCTCGGCGGGGAGGTGGTGCGATGAAGCGCTATGATTGCATGACGGCGCTGGGCGCGCGCCTGAAGGACGAGCTGGTGATCCTGTCGCTCGGCGGCTCGGTCGACGAATGGTACAATGCCGCCCCGCACATGCGCGCGGCGAGCTTGTTCCAGCAGCAACTCGGCTGCGTCACGCCGCAGGCCTTCGGTCTCGCCGCCGGCCTGCCGCACCGGCGCATCGTCTCGCTCGACACCGACGGCGGCCTGCTTTTCAACCTCGGCATTCTCGCCACGCTGGGCAACGAGCAGCCGAAGAACCTCTTCATCGTGGTCTGGGATAACGAGCGATACCAGTCGATCGGCGGCCCGCCGACCCACACTGCCTTCGGTCGGGTCGACCTGGCGGCCATCGCGCGCGGCGCCGGCGTCGAGCACGCCTACACGGTCCGTACCGTCGACGAATTCGACGCCCATTGCGAGGCCGGCCTGAAGGCCGACGTGCCCTACATAGTCGTCGCCAAGGTCGACGGCATCCTCCAGCCCGGCATCAAGCGCAAGCACTCCGACGGCCGCGAGGACAAGTACATCTTCGTGCGCCATGTCGAGGCGACGGAAGGCATCGTCATCATGGGTCCGAGCGAGCACAATTGACCGGCGAATGATGACATGAACGCCCATCCCGTTCTCCCGCGCAAGCCGATCGAGAGAGCCTACGATGTCGTCGTCGTCGGGTCCGGCTCCGGCGGCGCGGCGGTGACGCGGCGGCTGGTCGATGCGGGGGTCGAGGTGCTGCTGATCGAGGCCGGGCCGGCAGGCATCGGTGTTCCCGAGATCGAGGACCCCGCCCAATGGGTGCCGCTGATGCGCAGCCGCTGGGACTGGGGCTACGACTACGCCCCCGCGCCGCATGTCGATGGTCGGGTGATCGGCATACCGCGGGGCAGGGTGCTGGGCGGTTCGACCGCGATCAACGCCATGATGTGGTATCGCGGCCACCCGATGGATTACGACGCCTGGGAGGACGCCGGCGCCGTCGGCTGGGGCTTTGCCGACTGCCTGCCCTACTTTCGCCGATGCGAGGACTGGGAGGACGGCGAAACGGAGCTGCGCGGCGCGGGCGGTCCGCTCCGCATCGAGCGTGCCGGCGAGATGCATCCCGTTGCGCAGGCGCTGATCGACGGTGCCGGCGCCATCGGCATCCCCGTGATCGCCGACCCGAACGGGCCCGACAATGAGGGCGCCACCCGCTCCAATTTCAACATGTCCGGTGGCCGGCGCTGGAGCTCGGCCACCGGCTATCTCCGGCCGATCCTCGATCGGCCGAACCTAACCGTCGTCACCGAGTCCCTTGCCGTCTCCCTGATCGTCGAAAACGGCCGCTGCACCGGCGTACGGCATCTGGTCGATGACCAGACCATCGAGACACGGGCACATGACCGGGTCGTGCTCGCTGCCGGCGCCATCGATACGCCGCGCCTGCTGATGCTGTCGGGCATCGGCGACCCGGCCGAGCTGAAACGCCTCGGCCTGCCGACCGTGCATGCCCTGCACGGCGTCGGACGCAACCTTCAGGACCACCCGCTTGCCCAGGCCTGCGTTTTCCGGTCGAAACAGCAGCTCGGCCCCGTCACCGGCAATGGTGGCGGCTCCATGGTCAACTGGAAGTCGAGCCCGGACAGGCCGCAGGCCGACGTACATGCCTTCCCTGTCCAGGGCAACAGCGCCGAGCCGCCGCTGCGCGCCCGCTACGACCTGTCGGGCGACGTCTTTTCGTTCGGTTTCGGGCTGATGCGCTCGAAAAGCGTCGGCCATCTTCGCCTGCTGGAAGGCCGCCCCGGCGGGGCGCTGGACATCCAGCCGAACTATCTCGCCGAGCCGGAGGATCGCGAAGCGATGCTCGCCGCCTTCGAGCAGGTGATGAACATGGCGTCCGCACCAGCGAACGCGCATCTATTCGACGGCTTCGCCGCGCCCGCCCGTCGGCTTTCCCGCGCCGAGGCCGAAATCTTCCTGCGCGAGGCCTGCTCGACCTTCTTCCACACCTGCGGCACCTGCCGCATGGGCACCGACGACCTGGCCGTCGTCGACAGCCGGCTGGCGCTGCGCGGGCTCGACGGTCTCATGGTCGCCGATGCCTCGGTCATCCCGATCATACCCACCTGCAACACCCACGCGCCGACCACCATGATCGGCGAGCGCGCGGCGGATTTCCTGCTGGGGGTGGCATGAGCCTTGCATTTGCAGAACGGGTACGGCCTTCCGCCGACCGACTTGAGGACCGACGATCATGACGCAGGCACTCATCCTCGCCGCCGACGCGGTTCTCACCATGGACGAGGCGAATTCGGTCGTCTCCGGCGGCGCCGTGCTGGTCGAGGACGGCCGCATCGGCGCGGTGGGACAGCTTGGCGTTCTGAAGGCCGCGCATCCGCATGTCGCGGTGAAGACGCTGCCGAATACCGTGCTGATGCCCGGCCTCGTCAATGCCCATGCCCATTCGGGCTTCCTGCGCGGCACGGCCGAGCACCTGCCGGTGTGGGATTGGCTGACCCTGCACATCAATCCCATGCACAGGGTGCTCCAGCCGCACGAGGCCGAGACCGCATCCTGGCTCTGCTATGCCGAATCCGTTCTGGGCGGCACCACGACCGTCGTCGACATGTGGCGCTACATGGACGGCAGTGCCCGGGCGGCCGAGGCCATCGGCAACCGGCTGGTCGCCGTGCCCTATGTCGGCGAGCATCCCGACTACGACTACTTCGACACGCTCGACATGAACGAGGCGCTGATCGAAGGCTGGCATCGCAAGGCCGGCGGCCGCATCAATGTCTGGGTGGGGCTGGAGCATCTCTTCTACGCCGACGAACCGGCGCAGCGCCGCGCGGTGGAGATAGCCAAGCGTCACGGCACCGGCTTCCACACCCATTGCAGCGAGGCCGAGATCGAGCTTGCGGAGTTCCAGAAGCGTTACGGCAAGCGGCCGATGTTCGTGCTCGATGATCTCGGCTTCTTCGAAACGCCGCGCGCCATGATCGCCCATGCCGTCTGGCTCGACCAGGCGGAGGTCGACCTGATCGCGAAGCGCCCCGTCTCGGTTGCCCACAATCCCGTCTCCAACATGAAGCTTGCCAGCGGCATCGCCCCGGTCGCCGAAATGCTGGCGGCCGGCGTGCCGGTCGGCATCGGCACCGATGGCGAGAAGGAGAACAACAATTTCGACATGTTCGAGGAGATGAAGGTCGCCTCGCTGCTCGGCAAGCTGAAGCATCTCGACGCCGCGGCGATGGACTCGTGGCTGGTGCTACGCATGGCCACCATCCTCGGCGCCAGGGCCGTCGGCCTCGACCACGAGATCGGGTCGATCGAGGTCGGCAAGCGGGCCGACATGATCGCGGTGCGCAACGACACGCCGCGCATGACGCCGTTCTTCCCGGATGGTCCCTACTTCAATCTGCAGCACAACCTCGTCCACGCCGTGCGCGGCGGCGACGTCTCGATGACCATGGTCGACGGCAACATCCTCGTCGAGGGCGGCCTGCTCAAGACCGCGAACCTCACCGACATCATCGCCGAGATCCACGCCGTCGCGCCGGGCCTGTTCGCCCGGCGCGCGGCGTATCTGGCGGAGCACGAGACCGGCACCAAGCAGTGGACGGCGGAGAGCTGAGCACGGGAGACCGACCATGAAGACGACCGACAGGGCCGCGCTCGACGACTGGTATGCTGTTGAAACGGCGGTCGAGCTGACCGCAACGCCGATACGCACGCGTCTGCTCGGGCAGGAGATCGAGCTGTTTCGCGATGCGGCCGGCACGCCGGTGATCCGCGAGATCCTCGACGATGGCGGCCGAGGACCGGCCCTGCCGGCCAAGGAGCGCTATGGCTGCGTCTTCACCACGCTCGGTCGCCCGAACCGCGACATCGTCGAGATCGCGGAAGCCGCCGAACCCGACCGCCGCTTCGTGCCCTGCGGCTGGGTCACCATGCGGGCGTCGGGCCTGCGCGTCGTCGAGAACTTTCTCGACATGGCGCATTTTCCCTTCGTCCACACCGACATTCTCGGCTCCGAGCCGCACACCGAGGTGCCGCATTATCTGAGCGAGATTCGCCGCGACGTCGACGAGGTCTGGGCGACGAACTGCACCTTCTTCCAGCCGCGCATCGCCGCCACCGAGGACAGGGGCGATTTCGTCCACCTGACCTACCGGGTGCCAAGCCCCTTCGTGGTGATGCTCTACCGCGTCTGTCCCACCGCGCCCGACCGTCTCGACGCCATCGCGCTGTTCATCCAGCCGCTGGAGGAGGACCTCTGCCGCGCCCAGCCGGTGATGTATCTCGTCGATCCCACCTCCTCCCAGACCGCGCTGCTGCGCTTCGAGCAGGTGATCTTCCTGCAGGACCGCATCATCGTGGAAAACCAGCGGCCGCTGCTCCTGCCACTCGAGCCCCGCGCCGAAATTCCGACCCGCGCCGACGCCTCCTCCATCGCCTATCGGCGGTGGCTGAAGGAGAAGGGCCTCCGTTTCGGCACCACGGCGGGCGCGGCGTGATGCTGGCCGTCTCTCCCGGCCTTCGCCGCCCGCGCACAATGCAGGAGGCGCTGGTAATGGCGGCCGACCCGGGCGCGCGCTTCGTGGCCGGGGGCACCGCGCTCCAGCTCGAATGGGCACGGGGAGAACCGATGCCGACGCGCCTGATCGATCTCGGCGGGCTGTCTGCCATGCGCGGCGTGTCGAATGAAGGCGCGACGCTTCGGATCGGCGCGCTGACGCCGCTGGCAGACCTGCTGGGCGACGACGCCATTCGAGAGAACCTGCCACTGCTTGCCGAGGCAGTCCGCTCGACTGCCGGCCCTGCGGTGCGCACGCTGGCCACCATCGGCGGCAACGTCGGCGGCGGCGCCGGGTGCCTCATCCCCGCTTTGCTGGCGCTCGATGCGCGGGCGCGGGTCGTCACGGAGGCGGGGTCGTCGGTGGTGCCGCTCGCCGCCGTCCCGCGCGGTTCGCCCGCTCACCCGATGCTGCTGGAAGCCCTGCTGGTGCCGGCACAGCCGGGCGAAGCCCGCTGGACCTGGCGCAAGATCGGCCTGCGCGCCGCCTTCACGCCGGGCGTCATCTCGGCCGCCGGCCTGCTGTCCGTTCGGAACGGTCGCGTGGTCTCGGCGCGGCTCGCCGTCGGCAGTGGCGTTGTCGCGCCCGCCCGCCTTGTCGAGGCCGAGGCGATGCTGGTCGACGCGCCGCTCGACGCCATCGACTGGCCCGGGCTGCACCGCCTGCTCGTCGACACGATCGATGCGCCGGCCGATGCGTTTCGCACGGCCCGCTACCGCGGGATCGTTGCAGCGAATGCGCTGGTCATGGGGCTCGGGGGACAGCTTGCTGGTTCCATAACAAAGCGTCAGCATGTGCTTACCAAGGCAATCCCGCCGGCCGGCGAGATACGGCTGTCCCGGGCCGACGCCGGGGATCGCTGGCATGTTCGTCCCGACGGCCCGGCCAAGATCGCGGGTCAACTCGCGTATCTCACCGATCGCCGCGAACCCGGTATGCTGGTCGCGCGCATCAAGCGGGCCGGGATCCCGCATGCCCGCATCGTCTCGATCGACACCGCCGCCGCGCAAGCCCTGCCAGGCGTCGCGGCGGTGGTCACCCATCGCGACATCGCCGGCCTCAATGCCTTCGGCATCGTCGGGCAGGACCAGCCGGCGCTCTGCTTCGACAAGGTGCGCTTCATCGGCGATCCGGTCGCGGCGGTTGCCGCTGTCGACGCCGATACCGCCGCCCGCGCGCTCGACCTCATCGACGTGGTCTACCAGCCGCTGCCGCTGGTCGACGATCCGCGGGCCGCGCTCGCGCCCGATGCGCCGAGCGTCCACGACGGCGGCAATCTGCGCACGGAACTCGGCCTGACGCGCGGCGACGTCGAGGCGGGTTTTCGCGCGGCGGTCCATGTGATCGAGGACGTCTATGTGACGCCGCGCCAGATGCACGGCTTCATGGAGACCGAGGGTGGCTATGCGAAGGTCGAGCCGGACGGCACGCTCTTCGTCGCGGCCGGCGGCCAGCATGGCGGCCGAGACCGGATGCAGCTTTCCCGCATCCTGGCGCGACCGGAGGAGACGATCCGCGTCGTCACCTCGCCGACCGGCGGCGCCTTCGGCGGCAAGGACGAGCTTTCGGTCCAGCCGGCGCTGGCGCTGCTCGCGCTCAAGTCCGGCAAGCCCGTGCGCATCCATCTCGACCGCGCCGAGAGCGTCGTCGCCGGCCAGAAGCGCAACCCGATGGTGATCCGCATGCGCACCGGCTGCGACGCCGACGGACGGCTGGTGGCGCAGGAGGTCGAGGTCGTGGCCGATGCCGGCGCCTATGCCTCGCTTGGGCCCGGCGTGCTGGAAACCGCGCTCGAACATGCCTGCGGTCCCTATCTGGTGCACAACATCCGCACGCGCGGCCGGCTCGCCTACACCAACAACGGCGTCTGCGGCGCCTTCCGCGGCTTCGGCGCCAACCAGATGACCTACGCCGTCGAGTGCCAGATGGAACGGCTTGCCGCCGCCTGCGGCCTCGATCCCTACGCGATCCGCGCGCGCAACATGCGCCGGCCCGGCATGAAGGGCTATCTCGGCCAGACCGTTTCCGGCTCGGAGCGGCTCCACGAGATGCTGGCCGCCGCCATGGCCGATCCGCTCTGGGACAAGCCGCGCGGGCTATCGGCCGATGGGTCCGAACTGGTCGGCACCGGTTTTGCGCTGGCCTATCAGGGCAACGGTCTCGGTACGCTGCCGCCGGATCCGGCCGGCGGCGCGCTCAGGCTCGCGCCAGACGGGGCTATCGAGGCGCTGTACGGGCTCGACGAGATGGGCCAGGGCCTTCTGACCTCGATCCAGGGCGCGGTCGCGCAGGCCTTGGGCTGCGCGCGCGATGACGTGCGGCCGATCACGGGCGACACCGGCGCGGCGCCCGAATCCGGCTCCACCACGGCGAGCCGCGGCACCTATGTCGCCTGGCGCGTGGCCGAGTTGACGGCGAAGCCGCTGGCTGAGGCCCTCTGCACGGCGGCCGGCAAATTCCTCGATCGCGATCCGGCATCGCTGCTGGTCGTGCCCGGCGGGATCGCCGAGCGCGGCTCCAACAGCGGCGAAGTGCTGATCTCCTTCGTCGATCTGGCCCGCGCGCTTCCGCCGGACGCGTTGCCCTTCGCCGCCACCAGCTTCGAGTTTCCGAAGTCCGACGTCTTCACCGGCAATGCGCGGCTGATCTTTGCCTTTGGCGCGGTGGTGGCGCGTGTGGCGGTCAGTCGCATCACTGGCCAGGTGCGCGTGCTCGACCTGAACCAGCACACCGCAGCGGGTCCGATGCTCGACCTCGCCGCCTATCTCGGCCAGATCGAGGGCGGCGGAATCCAGGCGCTGGGCTTCACACTCACCGAGGACGCTCCGATGCAGGATGGCCGCTACCTGACATCCAATCTCGACACCTATCTGATGCCGGGCATCGCCGATGTCCCGGAATCGATGGCAAGCTTCGCGCTCGAAGACCTTGATCCCGACGATCCGCACGGTCCGCGCGGCACAGGGGAACTCGGTCTGGCCGCCGTGTCCCCCGCGATCGCCAATGCTGTCGCGGACGCGACGGGACATTGGCCCGCGGTCGCGCCCTTCGACGCCGAGTGGATGCTGGACCGGTTGGGAGATGCGGGGTGAGTACGCTCGACGGCATCGCGGTCTCCTTCCGGCTGAATGGCGAGCCGCACAACCTTATGGCGCCGGCCGATCGGCGTCTGATCGACCTCTTGCGGGAGGATCTGTCGCTCGTCGGCGCAAAGAAGGGCTGTTCCATCGGCCGCTGCGGCGCCTGCACGGTGCTCCTCGACGGCCAGCCGGCCAATGCCTGCCTCCTGATGCTGTGGCAGCTCGAAGGTCGCGACGTGGTCACGCCGGAAGGACTGGACGGCAGCGCGGACGTTGACATCCTGCGCGACGCGCTGGCCTCGGAAAACGCCTTCCAGTGCGGCTACTGCGCGCCGGGCTTCGTGACGGCTCTCGTTGCGCTGCTGCGTGAACGGCCCGACGCGGACGATACCGAGATCAGGGCGGCGCTCGAAGGCAACATCTGCCGCTGCACCGGCTATCATTCCATCCTGCGCGGCGCTCGTGCCGCCGCCGCCGCGCTTCGCGCCGCACGGGCCGTGAAGGCCGGAGAACCTGCATGAACATCCATGTCCAGCCGGCCGAACCAGGCGATGCCGCGTGCGCCTTTCTCGCCCGGACGAACAAGCAACTCCTGATCGCGGGCGCCTGGCGCGATGCGTCCGGCGGCGCGAGCTTCGAGACGTTCGATCCTGCCAGCGGCGCCCTGCTGGCGCGGCTGGCGAAGGGAACCGCAGCCGACGCGGACGAAGCCGTCGCCGCTGCGCGCGTCGCCTTTGAAAGCGACGCCTGGCGCGCCATGACGCCGTCGGCTCGCGGGAAGTTGCTATGGCGGATCGGCGATCTGATCGACCGGCATGCGGATGAACTCGCGGAACTCGAAGTGCTCGACCAGGGCAAGCCGTTGAAGACCGCCCGCTTCGGCGAGATACCGGCATCCGCCGAGCAGTTTCGATATTTTGCCGGCTATGCAACGAAGATCCTTGGCACGACGATTCCGACTTCGATTTCCCACCAGCCGGCCGGTCGCCGGATCTTTGCCTACACCAGCCGCGAGCCGATCGGCGTCGTCGCCGCCATAACGCCATGGAACTCGCCGTTGCTGATGGCGGCGATGAAACTCGCGCCGGCGCTGGCCGCGGGTTGCACGGTGGTGCTCAAGCCCGCCGAGGAAACGTCGCTGACGGCCCTGCGACTGGGTGAGCTCCTCATGGAGGCTGGTCTCCCCGCCGGCGTCGTCAACATCGTCACGGGCCTGGGCGAAACCGTCGGCGCCGCGCTGACGGCCCATCCCGGCGTCGACAAGGTGGCCTTCACCGGCTCGACGGAGGTGGGCAAGCTGATCGTCGGCGCCGCACGCGGCAATCTGAAGAAACTGACGCTGGAACTGGGTGGCAAGTCACCCGCCATCGTGTTGCCCGACGCCGAGATGGAACTCGCGGTACCGGGCATCGCGCGCGGCATCTTCGCCAATGCCGGCCAGGTCTGTGTTGCAGGCTCGCGTGTCTATGCGCATCGGTCGGTCTTCGACCGGCTGGTCGAGGGGCTGGCGAAGGAGGCGGCGTCGCTGCGCCTCGGCCACGGCTTGCATGCCGACACCGACCTGGGACCACTCGTCAGCGTCAGCCAGGCCTCCCGCGTCGCGGACTATGTCGACGAAGGGTCTGCCGAAGGGGCCGACATCGTGGCAGGCGGCGTTCGCGACGGCGCCTTTTTCACGCCAACGGTCGTGACCGGGGCATCCCCCGGCATGCGCATGATGCGCGAGGAGATTTTTGGCCCGGTCGTGGCGGTCACGCCTTTCGACACTGTCGAGGAAGCGCTGGCGCTTGCCAACGACACGCCCTTCGGACTGGCCGCCAGCGTCTGGACGCGGGACCTTGCGGCCGCTCACCGGACCGCGGCTGCCATCCGAGCCGGCACGGTCTGGATCAACTGCCACTCCTACTTCTCGCCGGAACTGCCGAAAGGCGGCCACCGGGAATCCGGATGGGGCTACGAAAACGGCGCGCAAGGCCTTGAAAACTACCTCGAGACAAAGACCGTCTGCGCCTTGATCTGAAAGGGAAGCCCCTGCCGCGCCAGCCTCCCGCCCGTTTCCGGGCAGGGATACGCCCGACGTGCTCCCCTCGATCGAGACCGAGGACCTGGCGAGCGTGATTGCCCGTTTCCGGACCGAGGGCGGTGCGCAGGCAACCTGGCGTCCCGCCCGCGCGGCGTGAGGCCGTCAGGCGGGTTTCCTGAAATCCGGACATTCAGCCGGCGACCCGGGGGGTCGCCGGCTGATCCTCCAGATCAGTTCGAGAACAGACGGTTGGTGGAACTCGCCTCGATCAGGCGCCGCGTGACGCCGCCAAAGGCCCATTCGCGCAAACGGCTGTGGCCATACCCGCCGGACACCACCAGGTCGGCGCCCATCTCGAAGGCCGCGGTCGAAAGCGTCTCGCCAAACTCTTCGTCGGCCGGAACCAGGCATTGCGAACGCGCGGTCACCCCATGTCGCGCCAGGAAGGTCACCACGTCGGCGAGGCTTTCGCGCGCATGGGCGCGGTCGTCTTCCTCAACGGTCGCCACAAGCACCTCGTGCGCCGTCTTCAGGAAGGGCAGCGCGTCCACCACGGCGCGCCTAGCCTCGCGCGCGTCCTTCCACGCAACCAGCACCCGGTCCCCCTTCAGCGCCGCGTGGTTGCGCGTCGCGACGAGGATCGGCCGGCCGGCGGACAAGATGAGCGAGCCGAGGTCGACCGACCGATTGTAGTCCCGCCCGAGATGCTCGTCGCGGGGGCCGGTCACGATCAGGTCTGCCTGCCGGGCGAGTTCCGTCAGGCAACGCGTCGGGTCGCCGACCTGTCCGGTGAAGGATGCCTCTTCGCCCGCCAATTCCGAGAACCCGCGCGCGATCTCGTCCAGGCTGGCCTGGATCTCCTCGGTTTCGCGCCGGATCAGTTCGCCGGAAACGATCGCTCCGTGCATCGGCGCGACGGGGGTATGCGGCTGTGCGGCGCAAACACCGATCAGCGCTGCGTCGAATCGGCGCGCGACCTCCCTTGCGAACCGGATGCGCGGTTCAAGCGCTCCGTCGATGTCGATCTGAACCAGGATGCTGCGGTAGCTCATGGGTGTTCCTCCTGTTTGGACAACCGGAACACGGATGGGGTGGTTTCACATTGATGCCGGTCAAAGGCGCCGCCCACGCGTCCAAATAGCGTCCCGTCGCCGTGTGGTGTATACATCATCCGACTGTACGAGGGGACATCATGGACCAGACGGCCAATACCCACGCCACGCGGGCGCTGATCGAGTTGCGCAAGAAGATCATTTCCGGCGATCTGCCGGGCGGCATGCGCCTGTTCGAGGTGCCGCTGGCCGAGGATCTGAAAATTTCGCGCACCCCTGTGCGCGAGGCGATGTCGAGGCTCGCGGAGGAGGGGCTGCTCGACCGCGTGCGCGGCGGCGGCTTCGTCGTCCGCTCCTTCGCCATGTCCGACGTGATCGATGCGATCGAACTGCGCGGAGTCATGGAGGGCACCGCGGCGCGGCTCGCGGCCGAACGCGGCGTCGAGCCGGAAGCGCTTGCCAGCATCACCGATTGCGTCCGGCAGCTCGACGCCTGCTTCGGCGCCGGTCACGGCGATGTCGACTTCGACGCCTACGAGCTGCACAATGCGCGGTTCCACCGCGAACTCGCCTCGCTATGCGGCAGCGAAACGGTCCGCCGCGAGGTCGAACGCGCCTCGCGCCTGCCCTTTGCCTCGCCCTCGGCGTTCCTGCCGAACCGCGCCGACATCGACGCCTTCCGCCGCTCGCTGACCGGCGCGCAGGAACAGCACCGCGCCATCGTCTCGGCGATCGCCGCGCGCGAAGGCTGCCGGGCCGAGGCGCTGGCGCGCGAGCACGCCCGCACCGCCCGCCACAATCTAGAATACATCCTGGTCAAGGACCGCAGCCTGATCAAGCGCGTGCCAGGCCTGGCTCTGGTGGTCGCCGGCTGAACGGCCGGCGGCCTCAGGCCGCGTCGCGCACCTGGTAGTCCTTGATCGCGGCGAAGCGGATCTGCTTCCAGCGCTCGGCCTCGTAGTTGAGCCCGAACTCGTGCGGGGCGAGGAACACGGGGTCGTTGTCGAGATCGCGCGCGATGTCGCCGCGATGGCTCTCCACGAAGCGATCCAGCTCGGCCTTCGAGTCCGCCGAGATCCAGCGGCACACCGAGAAGCGCGCCATCTCGAACTCCACCGGCAGGCCGTACTCGATGTTGAGACGCTCCTTGAGAACGTCGATCTGCAACGCGCCGACCACGCCCACGATGGCGGGAGAGCCGTCTTCGGGCGAAAACAGCTGCACCACGCCCTCCTCGGCCATCTGCTGCAGCGCATCCTTCAGCTTCTTGGCCTTCATCGGGTCGCCGAGCCGCACGCGGCGCAGGATCTCGGGCGCGAAGTTCGGCACGCCGCGAAACAGGAACTCCTCGCCTTCCGTGAGCGTGTCGCCGATCCGCAGCGTGCCATGATTGGGGATGCCCACCACATCGCCCGCATAGGCCTCGTCGGCGGTGATGCGCGACCGCGCGAAGAAGAACTGCGGCGCGGACAAGGACATCGGCTTGCCCGTGCGCACCAGCTTGGCCTTCATGCCGCGCTTCAGTTCGCCCGAGCAGACGCGCACGAAGGCGATGCGGTCGCGGTGGTTCGGGTCCATGTTGGCCTGGATCTTGAAGACGAAGGCGCTCATGCCCGGCTCGGTCGCCTCGACCGTGCGGCTGTCGGCTTCCTGCGCCCGGGGCGGCGGCGCCCACTCGCCAAGCGCCTCGATCAGGTCGCGCACGCCGAAATTGCGCAGCGCCGACCCGAAGAAGACCGGCGTCAGATGGCCCTCGCGAAAAGCGGCGAGGTCGAACGGCCGGCAGGCCTCGCGGGCGAGTTCCAGCTCCTCGATGAAGGTCTCTCGCTCGTTCTCCGGAAGCAGCCCGGCGACGCGGTTGGAATCCGGCCCGTTGACCTTCGTCCGCTCGATTTCCGCGTCGCTGTGGCGGATGGCGTTCTGCGCCAGGTGATAAGTGCCGGAAAAGGTCTTTCCCTGGCCGATCGGCCAGGTGATCGGCGCGGTGTCGAGCGCCAGCTTCTCCTCGATCTCGTCGAGAATCTCGAAGGTGTTGCGCGCCTCGCGGTCCATCTTGTTGACGAAGGTGACGATCGGGATGTCGCGCAGGCGGCAGACCTCGAACAGCTTCAGCGTCCGGGGCTCGATGCCCTTGGCGGCATCGATGACCATGACGGCCGAATCGACCGCCGAAAGCGTGCGATAGGTGTCGTCGGCGAAGTCCTCGTGGCCGGGCGTGTCGAGCAGGTTGAAGACGTTGTCGCCGTATTCGAAGGTCATCACCGAGGTGACGACCGAGATGCCGCGCTCGCGCTCGATCTTCATCCAGTCCGAACGGGTCTGGATCTTGTCCTTCTTGGCCTTCACCTCGCCGGCGAGCTGGATCGCGCCGCCGAACAAGAGCAGCTTTTCCGTCAGCGTGGTCTTGCCGGCGTCCGGGTGCGCGATGATCGCGAAGGTGCGGCGGCGCGCGACCGCCTGTTCGATGCTGTCTGCCATGGATGACGATGTCCGTTGATGCGCGGGCTTATAGCGGCGCAGCATCGGGGTGTCGAACGGGAATTTCTCGGCGGGGCGCCGGTGGACCGCCCGATCGCCGAGGTCGAGCCCCGGGAGTGCGGCACGCAAGCCGGTACCCACGGGGCCGCGCGTTATGCATCTTTACGCAGCCGCCTGAACGGCACACACTTGGGTGTACCGCGGCTGCGCCGCGCACTGTCGATCCTTCGGAGAAACCGTCCATGCTCACCCGCCTCGCCCTGACCGCAACCCTCCTGTCCGCTCCCGCGCTGGCGCTGGCCGCCGAGGAGCGCATCACCTTCTCTGTCGAGGGCATGACGGTCGTTGGCACGCTGAACCTGCCCGACGGCGTGGAAAACCCGCCGGCCATCCTCATGCTGCACGGCTTCACCGGCAGCCGGGACGAACTCGAGATACCGGCGGTCAAGGAGGGCATCTATGCCCGCGCCGCCCGGATGTGGGCGGATGAGGGCATCGCCAGCCTGCGCATCGACTATCGCTACAATGGCGACAGCGACGGTGACTTCGCCGATTCGACCATCAATGCGCATGTCGCGGATGGGCTCGCGGCGCTCGACTGGCTGGCGAAGAGCGGCAGCGTCGATGCCAGCCGGCTGGCGCTCGTCGGCTGGAGCATGGGCGGCGCGGTGGGAGCGGCGGTCGCCGCGCGCGCCACTCACAGCCTCGACGCCGTCGCGCTCTGGGCGCCCGGCACCAACATGGCGTCGGCGATCGCGCTGATGTTCGGGGCCGACAAGTTCAAGGAAGGCCTCGCCTCCGGTGGCGAGCCGGTCAAGGTCACGCTGCCGTGGGGCGCGGAGATCGCGTTGAAATCCGGTTTCTTCGAAAGCCTCTACGCCATCGATCCAGTGGCCGAGATCACCCGCTATGCCGGCCCACTCTTCGTCGCCGTAGGCACCAAGGACGACGTGGTCTATCCGCAGCCGATCTCGGGACAGATCCTGCTCGACTATCATACCGGCACCTAGGAACTCTTCGTGCGCGAGATGGACCACGTGTTCAACGCCTTTGCGGGCGTCGAGCAGGTCGACGAGTTGATCGCGGCAACCGGCGGCTTCATCAGGAAGCACATGGACTGAGAGCGGTCGGGCGGCTCAGTCCGAACCGCCCAGCCTCGGCGCCATCAGCCGCACTGGTTCGGTTCGACCGGGCAGGTGCTCGACGGCGACCTCGCGCCAGTCGACGCCTGCCGCGGCCACCGCCTCGGCGGTCGCGAGGATCTGCGTGTCGTGTTCCTTGGTCGCTTTTTCCAGCCGGGCAGCGACGTTGACCGGGTCGCCGAGCACCGTGAATTCCAGCCGCTCGGGATCACCGACCACGCCGCAGAAGACCTCGCCGACCTGGACGCCGATGCCGACGGCCACGGGCGGTTGGACGTCATGCTTGTCGTTCCAGCGGGCGATGAGCTTGATCAGCATGTCGGCGCAGGCAAAGGCGCGCGCCGCGTCGTCCGGCGCGGGATCGGGCACGCCGAAGACGATCAGCGCGCCATCGCCGATGAATTTGTCGACCATGCCGCCATGCGCCCGAGCGGCGCTCATCACCCGCCGCCTGAACGAGCTCATGAACACCGCGAAGCGCTCCGGATCCGTATGTTCGGCGCGCGCCGTGGAGCCGCGCATGTCGACGAAGACGATTGCCACGGTCTGGCGCCTGCCGGCGCTGAGGTCCGCCATGCCCGGCCGCGCCAGCAACGGCGCCAGCTCTCGCGGCACGAAGCGCGTCAGGCTGAGCCGAGAGATGGTCTCATGCACCGCCTGCTCGAGAAGGCGCCGTCCACGTCGCGCCACCATCACCAGAACGAAAGCGGCGCTGGCGATCATGATGATGCGCACGACGTTGGACGGCATGCCGAACCCGAATGCGTAGTCCGGAAGCATCGCCTGGCGGGTCTCGATCGACACGAAGCCGCCGACCATGGCCAATATGATCAGTCCGGCGACGAAGAGCCCCGAAACGTAGATCTGGAGACCGGGACTGTAGCGAAGCGCCGCGGCCGCCATCGTCACGGGGATCAGCCATACAGCGGGAAAGATGGAGAAGAATGCACCCGGCGCATGGCCGGCGACGATCGTATGACCGATATTGGCGAGCACGATCAGCACGTCGGCCGTCGAGCTGAGGAAGGCGATCCGCCCGGTCGGGCGCTCGCGCGTGAGTGCCGCCAGCGCCGCCATCCCGACGAGCGTCACCAGGATGGCCGTCACGGTGGCGGCGACCAGCTGTGCCACCAGACCGCGGTCTGCGATCGGCGCCACCAGCCAGACGGCTCCGACGAACAGAAACATCAGGCAGCCAAGCGTCACCCGCACGGTCGCCACCTGACGCTCCGCCCGACTCGCCGCCTCGGCAAGCAGTCGTCTGGCGGTGTCTTCTGCGCCCGCGGCCAGGGCCGCCGGTTCCATGTCCGTTCAGTCGAAGGTGCACGGCCAGGATGGCGAAGCGGCCAGACCGTCGGGAAGCCTGGTGTTCGCGTCACCGCAGGCGAGGTCGATCTGCTCCTGCGCGAGGCCGGTTGCGGCGGAAAGATCGGCTCCCTCGATCCGCGTCAGGAACATGAAGGCGCCCGTGAAGTCGACCGGCGCCTTGATGATCGAGCCCGTGAATTGCGCGCGCGATAGGTTGGCGAAGTCGAACTTTGCCCCGCCGATAACCGCCTCGTTGAAATTGGCTCGACCCAGTTCGGCCTTGTCGAAAACCGCATTGGTGAGCTCGGCGCCCGAAAAGTCCGCTCGTTGCAATTCTGCGCTGGAGAATGCGCTTCCGGCCGCGATGATGCCGGAAAAACTCGTGCGGTAGGCTTCCACGCGGGAAAAGTCGGCGCCGGCCGCGTCCGCGCCGGCCAGTGACGAGCGCACCAGCGTCGCCTTTTGCAGCTTCGCGCCGGTGAGCGTCGTCGAGCGGAGATCGGTCATCGTCAGGTCGGTGCCGGTCAGGTTGGCATTGGCCAGGTTGGCGCCGCGAATGACGATGTTGCTCTTGGTGCAGTCCTGCCAGTCGACCCCCGGCGAGGGCTGGCTGCGGCAATCCGCCGCCTGCGCCGGAACGGCGGACAGGGCCCAGGTGGACATGGCAGCGCCGAAGGCGAATGCCACCAAGCCAAAAAATTTTCGCGCGTCGCATGCGCCAGGCAGGCGGCCACTGGTGCGAGCGTCCGGTGTCGACATGGTCATGGCTCCGGTTACAGCATGCTTCGGTGGCGGGGTGGCCAGCCTTCGCGACGTTATTACACCGAACGAAGCCGTTGCGGAAGCAGATCCGGTGTTGATGGCGCCACGTCGAAGGGCTGCACCATCATGCTGGAACGGTTCGCCGTGACGAAGCTTCCAGGCGGAATGGCCTGCCAGTCGGCGCAGGCCCTGTCGAACGGTTCCGAGACCAGGCATCGGCCGCCACCCGTCCCGAACGGCGCGGTGTAGAGCGTCGGCGCCTGTTCGTCGGTGGCATAGCGCACCGCATGCAGGTGTTCGCCGTCTGAAAAGGCCGCCGTCAGGCGGATCACGGGGTCTATCCCCGCCTTGGCCGCGGCATTCGTCACCGCGGCCACCGCGCGGCTCGTCGCGCCGAGCGGATCTGCATCCAGTCCGGCCTCCACCATCAGCAGGAAGAACAGCTCGGAATCCGTGGTCCCCTGCAGAGCTTCGTAGGCGTCGTCGGAAAGGCCGCTTTCCAGTTGCCGTCGCAGCCTGTCGAACTGCCCGATATGGCCATTGTGCATGAACGACCATTTCCCCCGCACGAAGGGATGGCAATTGGCGCGGCTCGTGGCGCCGTCGGTCGCCGCGCGCACATGGGCGAGGAACAGTCTGGAGCGGATCTGCCGGCACAGGCTCTTCAGATTCGGGTCCGACCAGGCCGGCAGGATGTCGCGGTAGAGCCCCGGCTCCGCCCGTGCGCCGTACCAGGCCAGGCCGAAGCCGTCGCCATTGGTGGCCGTCTTGGCCTCCTGCGCGCTGTGGCTCTGGGCGATCAGCGAATGGCAGGGCGCGGTCACGATCTCCTCGAGATAGACCTCGTCACCCAGATAGGCGGCCCAACGGCACATGATGCGTCTGCGTCCTTCGTTCGAATCGCCATCGCGCGATTCGGCGAATCATAGTCTCCGACAGGCTGGATAAGGAAGACTGAACGGGTGGCCATGCGAGAACGGCGGCCAGCTGATCGCCGCGTCTTGACGGCGGTTCCGTCACCCGCCAAATGGGCGCATGTCCATCACCCTTCCCATCGTCCGCCTGCCGCATGCGCGGGACTTCGACCTGCCCGCCTACGAGACCGCCGGCTCGGCCGGGCTCGACCTGCGCGCCGCCATCCCCGAGGACCGCAAGCTGATTCTCCTGCCCGGCCGGCGCGTGCTGGTTCCCACCGGCCTCGTCCTCGAACTGCCCGATGGCTACGAAGGCCAGGTCCGCCCGCGTTCCGGCCTGGCGCTCAAGCACGGCATCACCTGCCTCAACACGCCCGGCACCATCGATTCGGACTACCGCGGCGAGGTGCAGGTGCTGCTCGTCAATCTCGGCGACGAGGACTTCGCCATCACGCGCGGCATGCGCATCGCCCAGCTCGTCATCGCCGCCGTAGCGCGCGCCACCGTCGAGGAGCGCGGCCTGGCTGCCGAGACGTCGCGCGGCAGCGGTGGCTTCGGCTCCACCGGAACGGCCTGACCATGCGGCCCGGCCTCGTCATTTTCGATTGCGACGGGGTGCTGGTCGATACCGAGACGCTCTCCAACCGCCGCCTTGCGGAATGGCTCGGCGCCGCCGGCTATGAAACGACCTACGAGCGTTGCCGGCGCCAGTTCGTCGGCCGCTCCATGAGCGCGGTCAAGGCCGACGTCGAGGCCGCCGGCGTCTCGCTCGGGCATGATTTCGTCGAGCGCTGGAACGCGGGCCTGGTAGACCTCTTCGCCGGTAAGGTTCAGGCGATTCCGCATGTGCACGGGCAGGTCGAGGCGATCCGTGCAGCCCGGTTGCCCTACTGCGTCGCCTCCTCGGCGCGCTTCACCAAGATGCACCTGACGCTCGGCGCAACCGGGCTGCTGCCCTTCTTCGAGGACGTGCTGTTCAGCGCCTCGATGGTCGAGCGTGGCAAGCCCTTTCCAGACCTTTTCCTCCATGCCGCCTCCACGATGGGTTTTGCGCCGGCCGACTGCGTGGTGATCGAGGACAGCGTGCCTGGCACGATCGCCGGTATCGCGGCGGGCATGCGCGTGCTCTCCTATTGCGGCGACCCGCATGGCGACCGCGAGGGTCTGGCGGCGGCCGGCGGCGAAATGTTCGACGACATGCGGGATCTGTCGGGTTTGATCGGGCTAGACCAACTTCGCCCATTTGCGGACACCCGCGTTCGCGCATAATCTGTCGTCGTCAGGCTATCGACGGAGGCAGACCATGCGAGACGACAAGAGCGCGGTGTTTCGTGCCTTGCACACCCGGCCGGGCGCGTTCCTGATCCCCAATCCCTGGGATGTCGGCACGGCGAAGTTCCTTGCCGCGATAGGCTTCGAGGCACTGGCCACCACCAGCGCCGGCCATGCCTTCTCGCGCGGCCTGCCCGATGGCGGCGTGTCCTTCGAGCAGATGATGGCCCATTGCAAGGAGATGGTCGCGGCCGTCGACCTGCCGGTCTCGGCCGACCTGGAAAGGGGCAAGGGCGACACGCCCGATTCGGCCGCCGAGACGGTGTTCGCCGCCGAGGCAGCCGGGCTCGCCGGCTGCTCCATAGAGGATTTTTCCGGCGACGAGGCGGATGCGATCTATGATTTCGGGCTGGCGGTGGAGCGTATCGCGGCGGCGGCGGATGCCGCGCGCGCGCTGAAGCGCGACTTCGTCCTCACCGCTCGGGCGGAAAACTTCATCCACGACCGCCCGGACCTCGACGACACGATCCGCCGCCTGCAGGCTTTCGAGAAGGCGGGCGCCGATGTGCTCTTCGCTCCCGGCCTGTCGACGATGGACCAGATCAAGGCGGTCTGCGCGGCGGTCGGCAAACCGGTCAACGTTCTGGCGGTCGCGGGCTTCACCGTCGCGGGCCTGGCGGACGCGGGCGTCAGCCGCATTTCGCTCGGCTCCAAGCTGTCGACCGCCGCCTTCGGCGCGGTGGAAGCCGCGGCCCGCGAGATGCTCGACGAGGGCACGTTCGAGTATGCGCGCAACGGCTATTCCTTCGCGAAGCTGCAGACGATGTTTTCGGCGGAGTGATCGACCCGTACCGGCCTCAGTCCCGCTCCATCACCATCATCGTCGCACCGGCCGCGTCGCTCAGCGTCGCGCGGGGTCCCTTCACCTCGATCTTCGAGGCTTCCGAGATTGCCCGGGCGATCGATTGCTCGGCCGCCATCACCGACGGGTCGGAGCAGGCCATGCGCGTCATCGCGGCTGGTCCCGCATGCCAGTCGCTGCCGGATTGCGAGATGCCGGTCAGGATCGCGTTGCAACCGGCCGTCGCCCGTGCCTGTCCGTCGGCGGCGATATCGATCCGGGCGGCAGCGGCAAGCGCGGCCGTGAACGGCGTGTAGCCGCCGCTTTGCTCGTCGGCGACGCCAAGAATGCGCCAGCCGCCCACGATGTCGCTTTCCACGCCCGTCATGCGCTGGCCGTCGGCCGAGATCCGCTGCGCCAGCGCCTTCGCGCCCGCGGGAGCCGCGATCACCCGGGCGCGTTCGGCGGAAGCCTCCATCGCCATCACGCCGGCAATGCCCACCCCGAGGCTCAGAAAGACGGCGGCGAGTTGCGGAAGCTTCATGGTGGGTTCCCTTCGGTCGATTTCGATGATGCACGTGCTCTTGCCGCAAACCGGCTGAACCGCACCTGAATGGACGTGGCAGCCGGCCCGGTCGCTCGGGCGAGGCGAACCAATTCCCGTGCGGGGCGTTGCGTTGGCTCATCCCCAACCCGGAGACCATCATGCCCGCCATCGCCAGATCCCGCATCGCCATCCTCGCCACCAACGGCTTCGAGCAGTCCGAACTGGAAGTGCCATTGAACAAGCTGCGCAAGAAGGGCGCCACCGTCGACGTCATTTCGCTCGAGGCCGGCGAGATCAAGGGATGGGACCAGAAGGACTGGGGCACCGCCGTTCCGGTCGACCGCGCGCTGGCCGACGCCGATCCTGCCGACTACGACGCGCTCGTCCTTCCGGGCGGCCAGATCAACCCGGACGTGCTGCGCGTCGAAAAGGCCGCGATTGATTTCATCAAGGCTTTCGACGGCGCCGGAAAGCCGATCGCTGCGATCTGCCATGCGCCCTGGCTGCTCATCGAGGCGGGGCTCCTGAAGGGCAGGCGCGCAACGTCCTATTCCTCCATCAGGACCGACATGATCAATGCCGGAGCCGTGTGGGAGGATCGCGAGGTGGTTCGTGACGGGCTGATCGCAACCTCGCGCCATCCCGGCGATCTCGACGCCTTCGTGGCGACGATCGTCGAGATGGTCGAGCAGGGCGGCGAGCAGCGCCAGGCGGCCGAGTAGCCAAGATCGCCGGACGCCGTCTCCCGCGGGCGGCGACCGGCCCGGCCTGACCAACGCCTGTTGACACGACCCGTCTGGCCCGCTCCATTCGTCGATGGAGGGGAGGGTCCATGGAAACGCTTGAGGTCGTCGACATGCACACGGGCGGCGAGCCGGTTCGGATCGTCGTGGCCGGCTATCCGTCCCTGCCGAAGGGCACAATCCTGGAGAAACGCGCCTTCGTGCGCGGTCGGCTCGACCATCTGCGGAGGGTCCTGATGTTCGAGCCGCGCGGCCATGTCGACATGTATGGCGCTCTGCTGGTCGAGCCTCACTTGCCCGGCGCCGACATCGCGGTGCTGTTCATGCACAACGAGGGCTATTCCACGATGTGCGGCCACGCCGTCATCGCGCTCGGGCGCTACGCGGTCGACCAGGGCCTCGTGGCGCCGGTCGAACCGGTGACGATCGTCAACATCGAGTGTCCCTGTGGCATGGTCGTCGCCGAGGTTGACGTGATCGGCGGCAAGGCGGGCGCGGTGTCCTTCGACAGCGTGCCGTCCTTCCTGTTCGCCTCCGACAGAGTGGTCAGCCTGCCGGGCTTCGGCGAAATCCGCTACGACATCGCCTATGGCGGCGCCTTCTACGCGCTGGCGGAGGCCCGCCAGTTCGGCCTGGTCTTCGGAAACAGCCCCGCCCGCGCCTTTGCCGATGCTGCTACCATGCTGACGGCGGCGGTGAATCAGGCCGTTCCTCTCGCGCATCCCGACAGCCCCGACCTCGCCTTCCTTTACGGCTCCATCCTGACCGATGGCGGCGACGGTTCGGCTGGCCTTGCCACGAAGAACGTCTGCGTCTTCGCCGACGCGCAGGTCGACCGGTCGCCGACCGGATCGGGCGTCACGGCGCGTCTTGCCGCCATGCATGCGAGGGGCGAGGTCGCGGAAGGCGAGACCCGCCTGTTCGAATCGATCGTTGGTTCGCGGTTCGCGGGTTCGGTCGCTTACGCCACGAGGGCCGGCGATCATGATGCCATTGTCGCGCGGGTCTCCGGCCGGGCGCATTATTGCGGCAAGGCAAGCTTCGTCGTCGAGGCGGACGACGAACTGGGCCGGGGATTTCTCGTCGTCTGACGCATCGCACGCGCAGGGAGGCGGGCCCATATCCGTTCGCCAACATGCAAACGACCCGCCAGCGGCGGACCGAAGGGAGAAGACTGATGAGCGATGGAAAACCCGGCCGCGGCCGTGTCTACAACTCCATTGTCGAGACCATTGGCGACACGCCGATCGTTCGTCTCGACAAGTTCGCGAAGGAGAAGGGCATCGTCGCGTCTCTGCTCGCCAAGCTCGAATTCTTCAACCCGATCGCCAGCGTCAAGGATAGAATCGGCGTCGCGATGATCGAGGCGATGGAAGCCGACGGCCGCATCCGGCCGGGCGAGACGACGCTGGTCGAGCCGACATCGGGCAACACCGGCATCGCGCTCGCCTTCGCCGCCGCCGCGAAAGGCTATCGCCTCATCCTGACCATGCCCGAGACCATGTCCATCGAACGCCGCAAGATGCTGGCCCTGCTCGGCGCCGAACTGGTGCTGACGGAAGGCGCCAAGGGCATGAAGGGCGCGATCGCAAAGGCCGAGGAACTGGTGGCCACCATTCCGGGCGCCGTGATCCCGCAGCAGTTCGAGAACCCCGCCAACCCGGACATCCACCGCCTCACGACGGCGGAGGAAATCTGGAACGACACCGCGGGCGCGGTCGACATCTTCATTTCGGGCATTGGCACGGGCGGCACGATCACCGGCGTCGGGCAGGTGCTGAAGCAGCGTAAGCCAGGCGTGCAAGTGGTCGCGGTCGAACCGGAAGCCTCGCCGGTCCTTTCGGGCGGCGAACCCGGCCCGCACAAGATCCAGGGCATCGGCGCGGGCTTCGCGCCGAAGATCCTCGACACGTCAGTCTACGACGAGGTGGTGCGGGTGTCCAACGATGACGCCTTCGCCAACGCCCGCCTGTTGGCAAGGCTCGAAGGCGTGCCGGTTGGCATCTCTTCGGGTGCCGCACTCCAGGCGGCGGCGATCGTCGGGTCGCGCCGCGAGAATGCCGGCAGGACGATGGTGGTCATCATCCCATCCTTCGCCGAGCGCTATCTGTCGACGGCGCTGTTCGACGGCCTCGGCTGAGGAGACGTCGGCTACTGAAAGGTGATGCGTGCGCTGGACGAGACGCTGCGCTGGCGGGCGCAAGCCGGACCCGGCCCACGCATGTAGTGCCGCTCCGGCCTGTAGCGCGGTGCGATGAAGTCGCGGATTGCTGCAGCGCAACCCATGAAGCTGCTCCAGAACGCCATGATACCACTTCCCGTCCTTCGGACTGTCCCTTCCGATTGGAACGAAACAATACCAGAGGAAGATGAATGCTCCGTGAATTCCGCCACGGGCCGGCCCGCTTGCACGCGGTGGTTAATGGTTTGTGAACGAAGGTTCATGGACGATACGGCGCTCGCTCCGGTCCGCGCCAACCGTCATTGGGAAGCGCCTGTTGCAGTGCAGCATGCCTCACGCTCGAAGAAAGGCAACAAGATGGCCGAACAGACCCACCCTCTGGAAAAACTCGCAGGCATGATCGGCAAGGAACTCGGCGTCTCCTCGTGGATCACCGTGGATCAGGTCATGATCGACCGGTTTGCCGCCACCACCGGCGACCATCAGTGGATCCATGTCGACGTGGAGCGCGCGAAACGGGAGAGCCCCTTCGGCACCACGATCGCGCATGGCTATCTGACGCTTTCGCTCGTTGCGGTCATGAGTTACGAAATCGGCGCAGTCCCGGAGAATGTCGGCGCCACGCTGAACTACGGGCTCGACAAGGTTCGCTTCCTCGCGCCGGTAAAATCGGGAAGCCGTGTGCGCATGCGCAGCCAGCTGATATCGCTGGAGGAGAAGACGACAGGCCAGTATCTGATGAAATGCGTCGCGACGATCGAGATCGACGGTGAACCGCGCCCCGCGCTGATCGCCGAGACGCTGGCGCTCCTTATCGTCGGTTGACAGGTCTTTGCGTCAAGCGCGCTTTCGGGGCGTCAGGATGACGCGGTCCTGAGGAATCCTAGAAAAAACATGACCTTGAATATCAAGTCCAATTTAGAATTGTTCTAAAACATTGATTTGAAAGGGCTTTTGCCCTCGCCCGGATTGACAGGCCGGTGGATTGGAGTCTTTATGCCTCCAGGCTGGACTATGCGGACCGCGCAAGCCGCAAGCTCGCGTGCGCGGAGCATCGTCCGGAATAGACCGCCTGAAGGAACAAGCCGTGCCGAAAATGACCGTTCGGATAACCGCCGCGCTGCTTCTGCTGGGCGGATCTGCCTTGGCCACGGCCGCGCGGGCGGATGCCGACCCGGTGGCGGTCCTTGCGACATATTCCGACATCGCCCTTGCCAAATTCGAGGATTCACTGGCGACCGCGAAGGCACTCGATGCGGCCGTGGACGAGTTTCTCGCGGCGCCTTCCGGAGCAACGCTTGCGACGGCGCGGGCGGCCTGGCGTACGGCGCGCATTCCCTACCAGCAGACCGAGGCCTATCGCTTCGGCAACCCGATCGTCGATGACTGGGAGGGCCGCGTGAACGCCTGGCCTCTCGACGAAGGGCTGATCGACTACGTCGATGCAAGCTACGGCACGGACACCGACGACAACGCGCTCTATACGGCGAATGTCATCGCCAATCCGATGATCGAGATCAACGGCCGCGCGGTAGACGCCAGCGAAATCACGCCAGCATTCCTGTCCGAGACCCTTCAGGAGGCCGGCGGCATAGAGGCGAACGTCGCCACTGGCTACCACGCCATCGAATTCCTGCTCTGGGGTCAGGATCTCAATGGCACCGGTCCCGGCGCGGGCAATCGGCCGTTCTCCGACTACGACGCGGCCAACTGCACGGGCGGCAATTGCGAGCGCCGCGCGCAGTATCTCGATGCGGCGACCGACCTGCTTGTCTCGGATCTGGAAGAGATGGTCGCGAACTGGCAGCAGGGTGGCGCCGCCCGTGCCCATCTGCTCGAGGGCGATCCGCGTGCCGGCCTGTCGGCCATCCTGACCGGCCTTGGCTCACTGTCTTATGGTGAACTCGCTGGAGAGCGCATGAAGCTTGGCCTGCTGCTGCACGATCCGGAGGAAGAGCACGACTGCTTTTCCGACAACACCCACATGTCGCATCTCTATGACGTGGTCGGCATCCGCAACGTCTATCGTGGCAGTTACACCCGCGTCGACGGTTCGGTGGTCGAAGGTCCCTCGATGGCCGGCCTTATCGGTGAAGCCGACCCGGCTCTCGCTGTCGAGCTTGCGACGAAGCTCGACGCCACGGTCGCCGCTATGGAGGCGATCGCCGCGCGCGCCGAGGCGGGCGAAGCCTACGACCAGTTGATCGGCGAGGGTAATGCCGAGGGAAATGCGCTGGTGCAGGCCGGCATCGACAGCCTCGTCGACCAGACACGCTCGATCGAGCGCGTGGTCGCGACACTGAAGCTCGACGCGATCGAATTCGAGAGTTCCGACAGCCTAGACAACCCGGATGCGGTCTTCCAGTGATTCACGTCCGACCCCATCTCAAGCCAATGGCCTGACGGCCACCAGCCGGGACGAAGTAAAATGCTTGTCTGCCAGTGCAACATGATCAAGCAGAGCGAAATCGAGCGGATGATCATCGATCTGCTCGACGCCGACCCCTGGCAGCTCATCGTGCCTGCGAAGGTTTACCACGCCCTTTCGAAGCGTGGTCGCTGTTGCGGCTGTTTCCCAAATGTGGTGGAAACGATCATTCGGGTCACCGAAGAGTACCACGCGCGCTCGGAGGCGAGCGCCGTGGAAATCGTTTCACACCTGGACCGCGTACGCAGTTTGCGCGGTCAATATGGGAGCAGGCGCCATGAAAGGCGAACCACAAGTCATCGAGCGGCTTAACGAGGCTCTGTTTCTGGAGCTCGGCGCGGTCAACCAGTATTGGCTCCACTACCGTCTCCTCGACGACTGGGGCTATGCGAAGCTGGCCAAGAAGGAGCGTGAGGAGTCCATCGAGGAAATGCATCACGCCGACAAGATCATCGAGCGAATCATTTTTCTGGAGGGTCATCCGAACCTTCAGTCCATCGGTGCGCTGCGGATCGGCGAGAACGTCAAGGAAGTCCTCGAGGCCGACCTCGCCGGTGAGTACGACGCCCGCACCTCCTACAAGAAATCGCGCGAAATCTGCCAGCAGTTGGGCGACTACGTCACCATGCAGCTTTTCGAGGAACTCCTGAAGGACGAGGAAGGCCATATCGATTTCCTCGAGACCCAGCTCGATCTTATGAAGTCGCTCGGCGAGGAGAAGTATGGGCTGCTGAACGCCGCTTCGGCGGACGGCGACGACTGAGGCGCCATGGGCATGCGGCTTTCGCGCATCCTCGCGTACCGCATGCGCTCCACGCTTTTGGTGACGGCGGTTCTTTGCGCGGGCGCCGTCGCTTTCGCGTCTGACCGCGACGCGATCCCGACGACGCGGGACGATCTGTCGCCGAGCGAACGCGACCGGGTCGCGACGGTCACCGCGCCGACCTCCGATTTCTCCAAACCGGAGAGATCCGAAAACATGCAGGGCGGCGCGGCCACGTCGCGCAAGCTGGTCAACCAGGACGCCTTCTCCCACTTCTCCGCCAATCTTAGCTTCGCGGAGGAGGAGACCTTCAAGCTCGGCAACGCGCTGTTTCGCAAGCTCTGGGTCTCGTCTCCGTCATCGACGCAGGCGTCCGATGGGCTCGGTCCGCTGTTCAATGCGCGCGCCTGCCAGAGCTGCCACCTCAAGGACGGGCGCGGTCACCCGCCCGAAGGGACCACCGACGCCACCTCCATGTTCCTGCGCCTGTCGCGCGCGCCGCGCACACCGCGGGAACAGGATCTCATCAAGTCGAAGGCGATCCTCAACCTTCCTGATCCGGTCTACGGCGGTCAGTTGCAGGATCTCGCGGTGCCGGGGTTGAAGGCCGAGGGCCGCATGGTCATCGACTACGAGGATTTCATCATCGTCCTTGGCGACGGCACCGAAGTTCCCATGCGCCGGCCGAGCTATTCCGTCACGGAGTTCGCCTACGGCCCGATGGACGTCACGACGACGCTGTCGCCTCGCGTCACGCCCGCCATGATCGGCCTCGGGCTCGTCGAGCAGATCCACCCCGCCGACATCCTGGCGCTGGCCGATCCCGACGATGCCGATGGCGACGGCATTTCCGGCCGCGCCAACATCGTGCGCGACCCGGCGACCGGAGCTCTGGCGCTCGGACGTTTCGGCTGGAAGGCGCAGAACCCGACCATTCGCGCGCAGGTCGCCAGCGCCTTCTCCGGCGACATCGGCATTTCGACCCCGGATCATCCCGATCCCTGGGGCGATTGCACCGAAGCCCAGGCCGACTGCCGCACTGCGCCGCACGGCGTTCAGCCGAGGCTTGGAGAAACGGAAGCGCCTGACCCCGTGCTCGACCTCGTCACCTTCTATTCGCAGCACCTTGCCGTGCCGGTGCGCCGCGACGTGGACGACCCCGAGGTCCTCCGCGGCAAGGAGATGTTCCATGCCCTCGGATGTGCCGGCTGCCACACGCCGAAATTCGTCACCCGCAAGGACGCGCCCAACAAGGCGCTCGCCTTCCAGCTGATCTGGCCCTATTCGGATTTCCTGCTGCACGATCTCGGACCCGCCATGGCCGACTGGCAGCCGGTGGGCGACGCGCGCGGCGGCGAATGGCGCACCCAGCCGCTTTGGGGCATCGGCCTGACGCAGACGGTCAGCGGCCACACCTTATTTCTGCACGATGGGCGCGCGAGGAACCTGAGCGAGGCCATCCTCTGGCACGGTGGGGAGGCCGAAGCGGTGACCGATGGCTTCAAGGCGCTGCCGAAGTCCGACCGCGCCGCGCTCCTCCGGTTCCTGGAATCGCTGTGACGCGAATGCGACGACTGCTTCCGTCGCCTGCCTCGTGCCGGCTTCCTGCGCTTCGGCGATTGCCGCCGAACCGACCGGCGCAACCGCGATGGTGCAAGGCGTCATCGAGCGCTACGTCAAGCCCGCCCAAGCTTCTGGCGGATCGTTCGCACACAGAATCTAAGGCCTTGCGGCCGACCGCGACGGCTTCCTCGCCACGACCGGCGAAGGCCGCATCGTTCCGGTCTCGGGCGAAGAGGCGACGCTACCAGATCATGTCTGGGACAATCACATCCTCGGGATCGGCTGAAGCTCCGTCGCCCCGTGAGCCACGACATCGTCACCGAACACGACGCCCGGATGTTGCCGGCTCGCTTTCGCGTCACCGATCGACTGGAGCCGCGGCCGTCTCGCCGGCCGCGCGGATCGCCGCGACCAGCGCTTCCCCGGCCTTTTCGATCGGACCGTCATTGGTGATCGACGTTACGGCTCCGCTGACGCCCTGCGAGCCAGCGGTCGCGCGTGCGAGCCTTGCCGACACCTCGTCCGCGCTCTCGCGGCCGCGCGCCATCAACCGCTTGGCCAGCGTTTCGGCACTTGCGGTGATGGCCACCACCAGGACATGCCGGTAGCGGACCTTGAGCGCCGGAAGTGCCGCCCGCGACAGATTGGCCACGACCGTGTGCCCGGCTGCGATCTGGTGATCGACGCTTTCCGGCAATCCATATTGCAGCCCGTGCGCGTCCCATGAGAGCGAAAAGGCGCCGCCCGCCCGTGCGTGTTCGAAGGCCTCTGGCGACAGCGAATCGTGATCCTCGGTCGATCCATCCGCCGCGCGCGTGATCACCCGGCGCACGAAATGCACCGGTGTGCGCTCATCGGCGCTCAGACGTGCCTTGGCATAGGCGATCAGCGTGTCCTTGCCGACGCCGCTCGGACCGACGATCGCCACGAACGCGCCTTGTCGTTCCCGACAGTCGCGACTTTCCGGCGGTCTCTCGAGCTTCGAATCCATCAGGCGACGCGGCGGCCTTCACGCCACACGGAGCGGACCACCGGAATATGTTCGTCCACCCGCACGCGCACGAGGTCGGCGCGCTTGCCCACCGCGATCTCGCCGCGATCGGTCAAGCCGGTGGCCGCCGCGGGGTTCTTCGACACCATCGCGACGGCCTGTGGCAGGGAGACCGAGTCTACCACCTCGCCGAGGAAGAAGGCCGACTGGATCAGGCTGTAGGGGATGTAGTCGGACGAAAGGATGTCGAGGCAGCCGTGTTCGGCCAGCTCGCGCGCCGAGACATTGCCCGAATGCGACCCGCCGCGCACGACGTTCGGCGCGCCCATCAAGACGCCCATGCCGGCGCGCTTGGAGGCGGAGGCCGCTGCCAGCGTGGTCGGGAACTCGGCCACCTTGATCCCTTGCTCTATCGCCTCGTCGACATGGGCGATCGTGGCGTCATCATGGCTGGCGAGCACGATGCCGCGATCCTGGCACGCCTGCGAAATCGCCATCCGGTTGCGGCGCGAGTTTCGATCCGACTGCGCGATCCTGGTTTCGCAGAAGCGGATGAACTCCTCATCCGTAAGTTTCAGCTTACGTTGATAGTAGTAGGAGTAGGTCTCGAGGTTGACGAACTGCCGCTGGCCCGGCGCGTGGTCCATCAGCGAGGCGAGCCTGACGCGCGCGTCGCCGTCGAAATGGGCAAAGCCGTCCAGGCAGTCATCGGCGGAAACCTCGCAGCGCAGATGGATGAAGTGGTCGGCGCGCAGCCTGTCCTTGGCGACCCCGTCCTCGATCGCGTCGGCAAGCTTGCGCATGTCCTGCGCCGTGATCTCGGGGTCCTCGTCCATGCCGACGCGCAGCGCGTCGAAGACGGTGGTGATGCCCGACGTCGCCACCTGTGCGTCATGCGCCAGGACGGCGGCGAGCGGATTCCATCGCACCTTCGGTCGCGGCGCGTAATGCCCTTCCAGATGGTCGGTGTGCAGTTCCACCAGCCCCGGTATCAGATAGTCGCCGCCGAAATCCTCGCCATGGCGCGTCGCGCCCGGCGAGACGTCGGCGATCAGCCCGTCACGGATCGAGACGGAGCCCTCGACGATCTCGTCGGCGAGCACGATGCGGGCGTTGGCGAAGATGAGGTCGGTCGACATGTCATGCGATCTTTCTTTGCGGCATCCGCCCGAGCGCCCGGTGCGCCAGGACGGTGAAGGGTGCGCCGGGCTCGGGCTCGACGAACAGGGCGATCGAGCCGACGACGAGCGGTTCATCGAGCAGCGGCCCGAAATGGGTTTCGATGGCGGCCCGTACCCGTACCGAATCCGCCGCCGGCACCTGGCCGGACAACGTCATGTGGAAGCGGAAGGTATCGAACACATAGGGATAGCCCCATTGCTGGAGGTACTTGAGTTCGGCGGGCCTCAGCTTGCCGGGGTTGCGGCGCGCGAGATCGGCCTCCGACATCGGCGCGCGGAACCGATCGAAGGCCACCACGATGTCGCTTGCCAGGCTGTCGAGCGGCTCGCTTCGATCTGCCGCGGTCAGGGCGAAGAAGCGGTCGATCTGCGACAGCTGCACCGCCGGCAGCACCACCGGATCGACGGCTTCGGCGAAAGCCTGGAACGCCGTGAGCAGGCTTTTCTCCGTTTCGCCGGTCGCGAGTTCGAAGGGCGCCTTCAGTGTCGCATGAAAGCCGTAGCGTCGGGCCGAGGCGGTGAAATAGGCCAACTCCTCGCGCGACAGGTCGGCCACGTCCGGCCGCTCGACCGCCATGCCCGTGAACGCATCGCGGCCGAGCCAGCGCGCGGCGGCGGCGGACAGCCGGTCACCCGGTGGGGGCGTGAAATAGATGGCGTATCGCATGGGGTCATCCTCGCCGGAAGGCGATGGCATAGGTGATTTTCGTGACAGAATGACGAAGCTTAACAGGCTACCGTATAGCAGATAGCCCATCCCGCGTCATGGCTGCAAAGCCATTCGGCTGCGGTCGAAAGGCCATTTTCGCTGCCGGCTGTCGCCGCCTGCGTCAGGTATGGGCCGGCGTCGAAGTCCCCCCGATCAGCTTCTGGCGCAGCCACCCCGAAACGATGTCCATGGCGCTCACCATCAGCAGCGTCAGGATGATGTAGTAGCTGACTTCCTCCCAGTCCTTCTGCGTCTGGATCGCCTGGGTCAGGAGGAGGCCGATACCGCCGCCGACGATGGCGCCGACGATGGTGGCGCTGCGGGTGTTGGACTCCAGATAGTAAAGCACCTGGCTGAGGATCACCGGCGCCACTTGCGGGATGACGCCGAAACGGTTGCGCTGCACGGCGTTCGCGCCGGTCGAGCGCAGCCCGTCGATCTGCTTGTTGTCGACGTTTTCCAGTGCTTCGGAGAAGAGCTTGCCGAAGGTGCCGGCATCGGTTGTCAGGATCGCCAGCGCGCCCGTCAGCGGTCCAGGCCCGAAGGCGCGGGACAGGATGATCGTCCAGATCAGTCCGTCGACGCCGCGCAGGAAGTCGAACAGCCGCCGGATGCCGAAGCGCACGAGGAAATTCGGCGAGAAGTTCGTCGCGGCCAGGAAGGCGAGAGGGAAGGCGACCAGGAACGCGCCCATCGTGCCCAGAAACGCCATCAGAACGGTCTCGAAGATCGCCCATGCCACGTCACCATGGCGCCACATCTCGTTGTTCCAGAAATCCGATGCCATGGCGCCGATGTTGGACTGGCCGGGCCTTACCTGATCGCCGCTGATGGCGAGACTGGCGAGTTCGCCCCATGACGTGTCGGAAAACGGGCTGTCGAGCGTGAAGAAGAACAGTTCCCACCCCGCGAAATAGCGCAGCGCCTCGGTGCGGTTGCGTGTGACCGACACGCGCCCGGCCGCGCGCGTGATCGAGACGCGCGTGTTGGAGGCATTGATCCATGCGGGTACGTCGCCGGATGGCGTCTCGAGCACGATGCCGCCATCGGTCCGGCTGATCGTCACGAGACCATAGCCTGGAATGTCGTAGCGCACCGCGTCCGGTTCGAAGCGGACGATCTCGCCCCCGCCGAGCTCGACCACCACCGACTGGCCAGACCGCTGCACCCAGTGCGGCCAGGCGTCGTCGGCGTACTTGCCCTTGTTCTCGCCCTCGATCGCCACGCTCGTCACGCCCGAGCGGTTGTCCTGCGAGACGTGAACCTTGTGGCTGTAGGTGTCGGCGAGCAGGATCCTGGCATTGTCCATCCGCGCCCGCTCCGCGAGGCCTGGAATGTCGAAGGCGAAGAACACGTAGACCAGATAGGCAAGGATGAGCGCTGGCACGCCGAAGGCGATGAGCCGCTTGCGGCGGAAGAGGCCCACGGCCGTCGCGCGGGCCAATGCGGTATCATGGCCGATGTCGGCGACAGCCATCAGAACCCCCTCACGAGCTTGTTGCGAAAGTGGCTCGAGGTCTGGTCGATCACCACGATGGTCAGGAAGAGCAGGATGAAGATCGCCGCCGCGGCGTCGTAGCGGCCGGCGCCCCACGAAATCGCGATGCGAAGCTCCGAGCCGATGCCGCCGGCGCCAACGAAGCCCAGGATGGCGGAGGCGCGGACGTTGATCTCGAAGCGCAGCAGCGCATAGGACAGATAGTTGGGCGCGACCTGCGGCATCACGCCGAGCCACATGCGCTGCAGCCAGGAGGCGCCGACCGACGTCAGCCCCTCGACCGGCTTCAGGTCGGCGTTCTCGTTGACTTCGGAGAAGAGCTTTCCGAGCGCGCCCGCCGTGTGGAAGGTGATGGCGATCATCGCCGGCACCGGGCCGCCGCCGAGCACGAAGATCAGCACCAGCGCAATCACCACTTCGGGCAGGGCGCGCATCACGTCCATCATGCGGCGGAAGACGCCGATCAGGCGTGGCCAGCGCGCCAGCCCGCGCGTTGAAAGTAGCGACAGCAGGATCGCGAGCATCGCGCCGAGCAGCGTCGAGACGGCGGCGATGTTGATCGTTTCCAGGAGGGCTGGGAAATACCGCGCCAGGTTGCCGGGAAGCGCCGGGGCCTTCTCGATCGCCTCCTTCACCAGTTCGGCGGGGAAGTCGAAGACCCGGCTTAGTCCGGACCAGAAGCCGCCTGCGTTGCGGCTGTCGGCGAGATCGAAACCGGCCGCGAGCATGGCGAAGAAGACGATGAGCACGATGCCGGAATAGATGCGCTTGCGCTGCACCATGGCCATGTAGCCGGCCTTGATGTCGCCCACCGGTGCGCCAAGCGTCACATTCGCCATGCCCGTCCCCTTCTAAAAGCGAACGGACGGGCTCTCGCGAGCCCGCCCGTCGATGTCAGCCTGATCAGTTGGTCTGCGCCTTGCGCAGGTCGATCATGGTCTGGTAGGCGTCGTGCGCGATCGGCATGAAGCCGGCGGTCTCGCCCGCGGCCATCTTGTAGGCGCAGTCCTTGTCCTTGGCGTGCAGGCCCTTCAGGAAGTCGACCATCTGGGTCTTGACGTCCGCCGGCAGGGCGCGGCGCAGCACGATCGGACCCTCCGGGATCGGCTTCGACTTCCAGATCTCGACGATGTCGTTCATGTCGACGATACCGGAGTCCGTTGCCTTGCGCAGCGCGCCCGAATTGTAGCCGTCTTCCCAGTCGCCCTGGCCATCGGCCCAGGTCACGCCGGCATCGACGTCGCCGTTGACGACCGCGACGATGGTCTGCTCGTGCCCGCCGACGAAGACAACCTCGCCGAAATAGGCGCCGTTTTCCATGGTGGCGCCGATTTCCTGCGGGATTTCCACCGCCGGAATCAGGTAGCCTGAGGTCGAGTTCGGATCGCCGAAGCCAAACTTCTTGCCCTTCATGTCGGCGAGCGAGGTGATGCCCGAGTCCTTGCGGGCGAAACCGACCGAGTGATAGGCGAAGGACCCGTCGAGATTGGTCTTGACCAGCACGACATCGACCGCTTCCGGATCGGTCAGGAAGGTCTTGGCATAGGCCGAGGCGCCGAGCCAGGCCATGTCGATGGTGCCGCCGAGCAGGCCCTGGATCACGCCGTCATAGTCGGCCGGGGTGAAGATCTTGGTCGGCACGCCGAGCAGTTCCTCGGTGTAGGCGCGAACGCACTCGTTCGAGGTGAGGCGGTCCTGGGCGTTCTCGCCGCCGAGGATGCCGATGCGGAATTCGCTGATCTTGTCCTGGGCCAGGGCCGGAGCGGCCAGGGCGGCGGTCGCGAGCAGTGCTGCGAGCAGTTTCTTCATGAAGTCTCTCCTTTGGACGATGGTCCGCGACCGTCGGTCGTCGGATGGGGCAAACTCAATGCGCGTAGGCGGGCTCGAGCGAGGGCGCGGGCCGCGACAGGCTTTCGATGGAGGTAGAGGTGGCTTCCTCGGAGAAGCTCTCGTCGGCGCCGTAGATCTCGCGGGCGGCGGACGTGGTGAGTTCCTCGGGCAGGCCGTCGAAAACGATCTCGCCGCCCCGCATGCCGATCACCCGGTCGCAATAGCGCCGCGCGGTGTCGAGCGTGTGCAGGTTGCACACGATCATGCGGCCGTCCTCGTCGTGGATCTTGCGCAGCGCGTCCATCACCACCTGCGCGTTCATCGGATCGAGCGAGGCGATGGGTTCGTCGGCGAGGATGATCTTGGGGTCCTGCATCAGCGCCCGCGCGATCGCCACGCGCTGCTGCTGGCCGCCGGACAGTGCTTCGACGCGCTTGGGCGCATGGTCCGCGATGCCCAGCCGCTCGAGGATGTCGATGGCCTGGTGAATGTCTTCGCGGGGGAAGAGGTTGAACACGGTGGAGAGTGTCGACCGTCGGTTCAGCGTGCCGTGCAGCACGTTGGACACCACGTCGAGGCGCGGCACGAGGTTGAACTGCTGGAAGATCATGGCGCAGTCGCGCTGCCAGGACCGCAGCGCCGCGCCCCGCAGGGCCGACACCTCGGTTCCACCGAAGCTGATCTTGCCTTCGGACGGGTCGATCAGCCGGTTGATCATCCGCAGCAGCGTCGACTTGCCGGCGCCGGAACGGCCGATGATGCCCACCATCTGGCCTTCGGGAATGCGGACCTGGACGTTCTTGACGGCGACATTGGTGCCGAAGCGGCGCGTCACCTTGAGGATATCGAGCATGGAACTCCCTGTCGCGCTTTTGTCTCGCGTCGGGAGAACCGGTTAACGAAGTTCAATGAAGCGGCGATGTCAGGGATGTGACAGTTGTGTTACGGTTCACCGGATCGAAGAAGGTTAGGCGGCTGATTGAAGGGGCACGGTGCGGCACGGCCTGTCGCAGGCCCGGTTCCGCTCTGCTTACCCCGCGTGCTTTTCGAGGAACGCCTCGGCCGAAAGCAGCCGGAAATCGTCGAGCGCGGCACGCAGGCGCTCATGGTCCCAGTTCCACCAGGCCAGCGCCTGGAAGCGCTCCGCGGTGCGCTTGTCGAAACGGTCGCGGATCGGTTTCGCCGGCACGCCGCCGACGATCGTGTATGGCGCGACGTCCTTCGAAACCACCGCGCCCGCGCCCACCGCTGCCCCGTCGCCCACGGTTACGCCAGGCAGGATCGTCGCGCCATGGCCGAGCCAGGTGTCATGGCCGATCGTCACCTTGTTCTCGCGCCGCCAGCCGAAGAACGCGTCATCATTCTCCGCGTCTGGCCAGTAGTCGGCCGAACGGTAGGTGAAATGATGCAGCGTCGGTCGCCAGGTCGGATGGTTGGTCGCGTTGATGCGGCAAGCGGCGGCGATGTTGGCGAACCTGCCGATCTCGGCGCACCATGCCGAGCCGTCCTGCATGATGTAGGAATAGTCGCCGATGGTCGAATCGACGATGCGGCAGCGTTCGGCCACCTCCGTGTAGCGCCCGAGGGTCGAGTTCGAGATTTCGGCCGTCGGGTGGACGAGCGGTTCGGCCGAGAGCCTGGTCATGCCGCCACCTGCTTCGGTGCGAAGCGGGTGACGTCGATGACCGTGTCGGCTACGGCCTCGCGCACGTCCTGGTCGTGGAAGATGCCGAGCAGCGCGACGCCCGCCTTCTTCTTCTCGGCGATCAGGTCGATGACGACCTGCCGGTTCACCGCGTCCAGCGAGGCGGTCGGCTCGTCGAGCAGCAGGATCGGATGGCTGGTGATAAAGCCGCGCGCGATGTTGACGCGCTGTTGCTCCCCGCCCGAAAAGGTCGCGGGCGGCAGCGTCCACAAGGTCTTCGGCAGGTTCAGCCGGGCGAGCAGGGCGGCCGCCCTCTCGCGTGCCGCGTCGCGGTCGCCGCCCGCGGCCGTCAGCGGCTCGGCAACGACGTCGAGCGCCGAAACGCGCGGCACCGTGCGCAGGAACTGGCTGACATAGCCGATCGTCTCGCGACGCACCGACAGCACCACACGCGGCACGGCGCGGGCGATATCGACCAGCGCGCCGCGATGCTGCACGATGATCTGGCCGGCATCGACCCCGTAATTGCCGTAGAGCATCTTCAGGATCGAACTCTTGCCGGCGCCTGATGGTCCGCCAAGAACGGCGCATTGGCCGGCTTTCAGCGAAAACGACACATCCTCCACGACCGGCAGCTTCAGCCCGCCACGCAGGTGCATGGTGAAGCCCTTGGCGACTTCGGAAACGACGAGGGGGGTGGCCATCATCACACCTGCAGGATCGAGGAAACGAGCAATTGCGTGTAGGCCTCGCGCGGATCGTCGAGCACGCGGTCTGTGAGCCCGGTTTCGATCACGCGGCCGTCCTTCATCACCATCATCCGGTGCGACAGAAGCCGCGCGACGGCCAGATCGTGGGTGACCACGATCGCCGCCAGCCCCAGGTCGGCCACCAGCCCGCGCAAGAGATCGAGAAGCCGCGCCTGGACCGAGACGTCCAGCCCGCCGGTCGGTTCATCCATGAAGACGAGTCTCGGCGCGGTGACGAGGTTGCGGGCGATCTGCAGCCGCTGGCGCATACCGCCGGAGAAAGCGCGCGGCTCGTCGTCGATCCGGTCGGCGTCGATTTCGACTCGGCCGAGCCAGTCGATCGCGGTCGAGCGGATTGCACCATAGTGGCGTTCGCCCACCGCCATCAGCCGCTCGCCGACATTGGCGCCGGCCGAGACGGTCATGCGCAGGCCGTCGGCCGGGTTCTGGTGCACGAAGCCCCAGTCCGTGCGCATCAGGAAGCGGCGCTCCGCCTCGCTCATGCGGTACAGCTCGCGCCAGGTCTGGTCGCGCATGCGGTAGGAGACGCTGCCCGAGGTCGGAAGCAGCCGCGACGAGATGCAGTTGAGCAGCGTCGTCTTGCCGGAGCCGGATTCGCCGACCACCGCCAGCACCTCGCCGGGCCAGAGCTCGAAGGACACGTCCTCGCAGCCGGAGCGCGCGCCGTAGGACTTGGAGACGGAGGAGACGCGCAGCAGGGGCGTGTCTTCCGCCGGAGAGGAAACCGAACCGCTCATCGCATCGCCTCCAGGCCGTCCACCGCCATGCCGAGTTCGCCGACATGTCCCGCCTCGCGCCGCTTCTCGCAGAAGTCGGTGTCGGAGCAGACGAACATCCGCCCGCCGCGATCGTCGAGGATCACCTCGTCGAGATAGACCTGCTCTGCGCCGCACAGCGCGCAGGGCTTGTCGAACCTCTGCACCTCGAAGGGATGGTCCTCGAAGTCGAGGCTGACGACGTTGGTGTAGGGCGGGATGGCGTAGATGCGCTGCTCGCGGCCGGCCCCGAAAAGCTGCAGCGCGGCCGACATGTGCATCTTCGGATTGTCGAACTTCGGCGTCGGCGACGGGTCCATCACATAGCGTCCTTCCACCTTCACCGGATAGGCATAGGTCGTGGCGATGTGGCCGTTGCGGGCGATGTCCTCGTAGAGCTTCACATGCATCAGCCCGTATTCCTCCAACGCGTGCATCTTGCGCGTCTCGGTCTCGCGCGGCTCGAGGAAGCGCAACGGCTCGGGGATCGGCACCTGGTAGACCAGCGTCTGGCCCTCGCCGAGGGGATGCTCGGGGATGCGGTGGCGGGTCTGGATGATCGTCGCCCTTGCCGTGTCGGTGGTGGTTTCGACGTCGGCCACCTTGCGGAAGAAGGCGCGGATGGAGACGGCGTTGGTGGTGTCGTCGGCGCCCTGGTCGATGACCTTGAGCACGTCGTCCGGTCCGATGATCGAGGCCGTCACCTGCACGCCGCCGGTGCCCCAGCCATAGGGCATCGGCATCTCGCGGCTGGCGAACGGCACCTGGTAGCCGGGGATGGCGATGCCCTTGAGGATCGCGCGCCGGATCATCCGCTTCGTCTGTTCGTCCAGATAGGCGAAGTTGTATGTGGCGATGTCGCTCATTTTATCGATCCGCTTCGGCTTGTTTCAACGTGTCGCCGGTATCGTTGGTCGTCCAATGGGTGGACGGGGAAACGATATGGACCTCCTGACGGAAATGATTCCGCTGACGTCGGCGATCATGGCGGTCGGCTGCGTTTCGGCGGTCGCGGTCATGGTCGTGATCGGTCGTGCGAGCGCGCGCGACTGGGACCATTCCTGCATCAGCCCCTTCGGCAAGCACGAGGGCGATGGCTGGTCGGAACGTCGAGGGGCGACGAGCAAAGGTGACGACTGACGTCATTCTGCCGCTTCCTTCCGCTCGGAAGCAGCAATCTGTCGTTCGTCGAATTCGGCGCGCATCTGGCGCACCAAACCGAGCTCGGCCTGGAAGTCGACATAGTGCGGCAGCTTCAGGTGCTCGACGAAGCCGGTCGCCTGCACGTTGTCGGAATGGGCGATGACGAACTCCTGGTCCTGTGCCGGCGCGACGATGTCCTCGCCGAATTCCGCCGCCCGCAGCGCCCGGTCGCACAGCGACATCGCCATCGCCTTGCGCTCCGACTGTCCCATCACCAGCCCGTAGCCGCGCGTGAACTGCGGCGGCGCCTTCATCGAACCCTTGAACTGGTTGACCATCTGGCACTCGGTCACGCGGATGCGACCGAGCGGTGCCGCGAAAGGCAGTTCCGGAACGTCGAGTTCGATCTCCACTTCGCCGATTCGGATTTCTCCGACGAAGGGATGCGAGCGGCCATAGCCGCGCTGCGTCGAATAGGCGAGCGCCAGCAGGAATCCCTCGTCGCCGCGCGACAGCGCCTGCAGCCGCACGTCGCGCTCCATTGGATATTCGGCCGGCTGGCGCGTGATGTCGCCGGGCTCGGTGCCGGCCGCGGCGGCGCCATCGGGTTCGATAAGCCCTTCCTGCGCTAGGATCTCGGTGACGCGCGGCATCGGCTCGGGCGCTTCAGGGCGCACCGCCGGCGCCTCGACCGCGTTGTCGCCGGCAAGCTCCGGATCGAGCAGCCGGTGCGTGTAGTCGAAGGTCGGGCCGAGCAGCTGTCCGCCCGGCAGGTCCTTGTAGGTCGCCGACACGCGCCGCTCCACCCGCATCGCGCCGGTCTCGACCGGACGCGCATAGCCGAAGCGCGGCAAGGTGGTGCGGTAGGCGCGGGTGAGGAAGATCGCCTCGATCATGTCGCCCCGCGCCTGGCGGATGGCGAGGGCCGCCAGTTCGCGATCGTAGAGCGAGCCCTCCGCCATCACGCGGTCGACGGCCAGCGCCAGCTGCTCGACGATCTGGTCGAGCCTGAGCGCCGGAACGTCGCGATCGCCTCGGCGTCGGTCGGCCAGCAGGCGATGCGCGTTGTCGATGGCGGCCTCGCCGCCCTTTACCGCGACATACATGGCTCAGGCCTCCATTTCGAAGATGCGGGTGGTGCGGGGCAGGCAGGCGACCGCGCCGGGCGCGGCGAGGATCAGGTCGACGCCGCGCGGGAACCGTGCCCGGTTCTGCTTCCATTGCGCCACGAAATGACGCGGCAGCGGAAATGGCGAAAGCGTCGCGTTCGTCTTGATCCCCGGCCCCTCGAGGTGGAGTTCGCGCCCCTTGGTCAGCGTGTCGACCTGCAGGATCAAGGTCGTCGACCGGTCGGGATACTCCTGCGACCCTTGAGCGAAGTTTTCGAGCGCCATCAGCTCGCCGGGGTTCGAGACCAGCGCGAAATGCGCGTCGGCCGGAATGGTCGTCAGCGGGGCGCCGCAGTGAAAGCCGAGCCAGCCGCGAACGTCGTTCGACACGTCGAGCCGGGGATCCAGCCAGAGCGGCGTGTCGTGGTCGCAGAGCGTCAGCGCCACGGCCGCGGCGGTGGCCGTCAGCGGCGAGGGCGGTTCGGCCAGCGCCTCGACGGCGTGCACCGTGCCGGGTCGGGCCATGGCGTCCATCAGCGCGCGAAACACCGCCTGCGCGGCCATGGGCGGGTTCTGGAAGCCGCCCTCGATGGGCGTCGTGGGCTGGAAGCCTTTCATCTCAATCCTCTCCGCGCACCATGGTGAAGAAGTCGACCCGCGTCGCGGCGGTTTCGGCGCGCTGCCGCGCCTCGGCCTTCGCCGCCTTGGCCGCAAGCGGCGCGATGATCATCTCCTCGACGGTCGCGCGCATGTCGGCGCGTTGCCAGAGCGCGTCGATCGTCGCGGAGATGCGCGCCTTCTCGCGGTCGCGGCCGAGCGCATAGGCATGGCCGATTTCGCCGGTGGCCAGCCGCACCGTGGCCCGGGTGACGGTCGCCTCGCCGAAGTTGAAGGGCGCGCCGCCGCCGCCCATGCGCCCGCGCAGCGTCACCAGCCCGGTCTCCGGGCCGCGCAGCGGCTTGGCTTCAACGCTGACTCCGACGTCCTGCCACAGGCTCTTGATGTCGTCGGCGTCAGCGGCCGCAAGCGCCGCCATCGCGGCCTTGCGTCGGGCATTTTCTTCCTGATCGCGCAGGCGATCCCTTGGTGCGCTGGCCATGCCGCGGGTCTCCGCTTTCTCGCAAAATTCATCTATTGATATAGACAACTATACAAACTATAGGTTTTCCTATTCCGTGTCCATGACGGGCAGATGACAGGAGATGCGCCATGGCCGTGAAGGCCGCGATCAGCATGGACCGAAGGAGCGGCGTCGCCCTGTGGCGGCAGATCGCCGACCGCATCCGCCGGGGCATCGCGGCAGGCGATTTCGGCGAAGGCGGCAGGCTGCCGCCCGAAACCGTGCTTGCCGAACGTTTCGGGGTCAACCGGCACACCGTTCGCGGCGCCATCGCCGCGCTGGTGCAGGAAGGCGTCCTGAGGGCCGAGCAGGGCCGCGGAACCTTCGTCGAACGACGCAAGAGGCTGTCCTACCCGATCGCACGGCGCACGCGCTTTTCCGAGGGGCTGCGCGATCAGGCGCAGGAACGACGAGGCCATCTGCTCGGCGAGACCCGCGAGGACGCCGACGCTCGCGTGGCCGCGGCACTCTCCCTCGATCCCGGCGCACCTGTTCTGCGGGTGGAGACGATGAGCGAGGCCGACGGCCGGCCGGTGTCGCGCGCGACGAGCTGGTTCGATGCGGTCCGCTTCGACGGCATCGGCGAGGCCATCGCCGAAACGGGCTCGGTCACGCTCGCCTACCGCCGCCATGGCGTGGAAGACTATTTCCGCCAGTCCACCACCGTCTCGGCCCGCCACGCCGACGCCGACGATCTGGCCGCGCTGAAGCTGGCGCCGGGTGCGATCGTGCTGGTCGCGGTGGCCGTCAATGTCGACGTCGAAGGCCGGCCGATCCAGTTTTCCGACACGCGCTTCGCCGCTGACCGCGTCGAACTGGCGGTGACCGAGTAGTCCCGCTCAGCCGGTCTTGTCGTCCTCGTCCGGCGGCGCCTTGTAGGCATATAGCAGGCTCCAGGCCCCGTAGGCGGTGACCGCCGCCGCGATCATCGTCCAGGTCTCGTCGCCATAGGCCCATTCCACCAACGCCCAGCCGGCGCAGACGAGCACGATCGCAACGCGCCGCCCAAGCGGCCGGAAGAATGTATCGCCTGCCTTCGCCATTCGAGGATCCTCATACCGTCCATGCCGCCGTCCCGTGGGAACCGCAGATCGACGATGCCTCGCATGTTTTGGCCCGTCACGGAAGTCTCACGCCTAAGTGAGGCGAATGTGTCGGGGCGTTCGGTTGACCGTCCTCCGCCGCGTATGCTCAATCCACCCCTGACACGCCTTGTCGCCATGGAGGATCCCGATGAAGAAACTCGCCCTGTCCGCGTTAGCGCTTGCCGCGACGACGCTCGGCGCCGTCGCCGATCCGGACCCGAAGAACTGGGACGCGGTGCTGGCCGACGCGAAGGGCGAGACCGTCTACTGGAATGCCTGGGGCGGCTCGGAGAACATCAACGCCTACATCGAGTGGGCGGGCGCGGAACTGAAGGCGCGCCACGGCGTCTCCCTCGTCCACGTCAAGCTCGACGACACGGCCAACGCGGTCGCCAAGGTGGTTGCCGAGAAGGCAGCCGGCAAGGACACGGGCGGGTCGGTCGACCTCATCTGGATCAACGGGGAGAACTTCGCGTCGATGAAGCGCCAGGGTCTCCTGCTGTCGCCCGGCTGGGCGGAGGACCTGCCGAACTGGACCTATGTCGACGTCGAGAACAAGCCGACAATCCGCACCGACTTCACCATTCCCGTCGAAGGCCTCGAAAGCCCCTGGGGCATGGCCAAGCTGGTCTTCTTCTACGATCAGGCACGCACGGATGCCGCAGCCCTGCCCACCGACGCCAGGTCGCTGCTCGAATGGGCGAAGGCCAATCCCGGCCGCTTCTCCTATCCGCAGCCGCCGGATTTCATCGGCTCTTCCTTCCTGAAGCAGGTGCTCTCCGAACTGGTCGAGGACCGCTCCGTTCTCCTGGCGCCCGTAGACGATGCGCGCTTCGAGGCCATCGTCGCGCCGCTCTACTCCTATCTTGACGCGTTGCACCCCGTGATGTGGCGCTCCGGCCGCGCCTATCCGGCGAACTATCCGGCCATGAAGCAGCTTCTCGCCGACAGCGAACTCGACATCATCTTCGCCTTCAACCCCTCGGAAGCCTCCAGTGCCATCGCCAACGGCGAACTGCCCGACACGGTGCGCTCCTTCACCTTCCCCGGTGGCACGCTGTCCAACACCCATTTCGTCGCGATCTCCTACAACGCCGCCTCCGCGGCCGGTGCGCTGGTCGTCGCCAATTTCCTGATCTCGCCGGAGGCCCAGGCCAGGAAGCAGGATCCGAAGATCTGGGGCGATCCGACCGTGCTCGCCATGGACAAGCTCGAGCCAGCCGATCGCGCCCGCTTCGAGGCGCTCGATCTCGGCGTCGCCACCTTGAGGCCGGACGAGCTCGGACCGGCGATCGACGAGCCGCATCCGTCCTGGATGGATCGCCTCGAAGGCGAGTGGAAGCGCCGCTACGGCGTCGCGAACTGATGCGGCACGCCGGCCCCTGGCCCGGCTAAGGCGCCTTCGATGCTCGCCCGCCTGGGGCCTCCGGCCGCCATCCTGCTCCTGTCGGGACCGATCCTGGCTGGGCTTGCCGGTACCATGCTGCCGGCCTTCGGCTATCTGCCGGCGCTGGGCGGCGAGACCTTCTCGCTGGATCCGCTGCGCGAGCTCGCCGCCGTCCCCGGCATCGCCGGCTCGGCGCTGCTCAGCCTGAAGGCCGGGCTCGTCTCGGCGGCGCTGTCGCTCGGCGTCGTCATGCTCTTCGTCGCCGCCTGGGCCGGCACGTCGGCCTTCTCGCGCGTCCAGCACCTGATCTCGCCGCTCCTGTCGGTGCCGCACGCCGCGGCCGCCTTCGGTTTCGCCTTCCTGATCGCGCCGAGCGGACTTCTGGTCCGCTTCATCTCGCCCGAACTCACCGGCTGGCAGCGCCCGCCGGACCTGCTCGTCGTCAACGATCCGATGGGGCTTTCGCTCATTGCCGGGCTGGTGGTGAAGGAGATTCCCTTCCTGCTGCTGGTCACGCTCGCTGCCCTGCCGCAGGTGCCGCTCGCGCGCACCCGCCAGCTTGCCGCCTCGCTCGGCTACGGCCGCATCGCCGGCTTCCTCTATTGCCTGTGGCCGCTGATCTACCGGCAGATCCGCCTGCCGGTCTTCGCCGTGATCGCCTTTGGCTCCTCGGTGGTCGACGTCGCCGTCATCCTCGGCCCATCGACGCCGCCGACGCTGGCCGTGCGGCTGGTCGGCTGGATGAACGACCCGGAACTCTCCATGCGCTTCCTTGCCTCGGCAGGCGCGCTGCTCCAGCTCGGCGTGAGCGCGGTTGCGATCCTCGCCTGGCTCGTCGTGGAAAGGATCGGCGCCTTCGTCCTGCGCGCCTTCTGCATGGATGGCCGCCGCCTGCGCCGCGACGCCGCTCTCCGCTGGCTTGCGTTCGGCCTGATGCTCGGCTCCGCGCTCACCGTCTTTGCCGGTCTTGGGGCGCTCGCCATCTGGTCGGTGGCCGGGCTCTGGCAATTCCCCGACGCGCTGCCACGTACCATCTCGCTCAAGACATGGATCGCCACCGCGCCCCGCGTGGCGGAGCCTCTCGCGGTCACGCTGGCCGCCGGCCTGATCTCGACGGTGATCGCGCTGACGCTCGCGTTGCTCTGCCTCCTGCGCGAGGACGAGACCGGCAGGCGCGGCCGCCGCGCCGCGTCGCTGATCTACCTGCCGCTCATCGTGCCGCAGGCGGCCTTCCTGTTCGGGCTGCATCTGCTGTTACTGCTCGGCGGGGTCGGCGCGAGCCTCTGGGCGCTGGTTTTCGTCCATCTGGTCTTCGTCATGCCCTATGTCTTCCTGTCGCTGTCCGATCCCTGGCGCGCCTTCGACCGCCGCTACGAGGCCATCGCCGCCGGCCTCGGCAGGTCGCGGGCGCAGACCTTCTGGCGCGTGCGCCTGCCGATGCTGGCGCGGCCGGTGCTGACGGCCTGCGCGGTGGGGTTCGCCGTTTCGGTCGGGCTCTATCTGCCGACGGTGCTGATCGGCGCCGGGCGCCTCACCACCATCACCACCGAGGCCGTCGCGCTCGCCTCGGGCGGCAACCGCCGCGTCATCGGCGTCTATGCCTTCCTGCAGATGCTGCTGCCGCTCGCCGGCTTTGCCGTTGCAACCCTCGTCCCGGCGCTGTTATTCCGGCGCTTCCGCGCCATGCGGGTGTGACGGGCAAGCCATGGACCATGAAGGGCTGAGACTGGACGGCGTGCGGATCGCGCTCGGGCCGCGCGAGCTGATCGCGATCAGCCATGCGGTTGCGCCGGGCGAGGTGCTGACCATTATGGGGCCGTCCGGCTCCGGCAAGTCGACGCTGCTCGCCTATGTCGGCGGCTTTCTCGACAAGGCCTTCACCGCGTCGGGCCGTGTCATGGCTGGCGATCTCGACCTGACCGCCCTGCCGCCGCAGGAACGCCACGTCGGCATCCTGTTCCAGGACCCGCTGCTCTTTCCGCACATGAGCGTCGCCGGCAACATCCTGTTCGCGATCCCGCAGGCGGTGAAGCGCCGTCCCGAGCGCGAGGCGCTGGCGGAGGAGGCGCTGGCGGGCGTCGATCTCGCCGGCATGGGCGCGCGCGACCCAGATACGCTGTCGGGCGGCCAGAAGGCGCGCGTCGCGCTCGCCCGCGTGCTGGTCTCGGCGCCGCGCGCGCTCCTGCTCGACGAACCCTTTTCCAAGCTCGACGCGGACCTGCGCCACCAGATGCGCGCGCTCGTCTTCGCCAAGGCCCGCGCCAGCGGCCTGCCGGTCATCCTCGTCACCCATGACGAGGCCGATGCCGCGGCGGCGGGCGGAACAATCGTGCGGATCGCCGCATGAAGCGGCCCGCGCTGCCCGCGCTTCCGGTTGCCGACGTCCTTCCGGCGCTGACGCAAGCGCTGTCCGCCGGCAGTTCGGCCGTGCTCGTCGCGCCGCCCGGCGCGGGCAAGACCACGCTTGTCCCGATCACGCTCCTCGACGAGCCCTGGCGCGGCGACGGCACGATCCTGCTGCTCGAGCCGCGCCGCCTCGCCGCCCGCGCTGCCGCGCGCCGCATGGCGTCCCTGCTTGGCGAGGAGGTGGGCGACACGGTCGGTTATGCCATGCGCATGGAAAACCGCACTTCGGCCGGGACCCGCATTCTCGTCGTGACCGAAGGCGTGCTCGCGCGCATGATTCTCGACGATTCCGAACTGCCGGGCATCGCCGCCATCCTCTTCGACGAGTTTCACGAGCGTTCGCTCGACGGCGACTTCGGTCTTGCGCTGGCGCTCGACGTGCAGGGCGCGCTGCGGCCGGACCTGCGCCTTCTCGTCATGTCGGCCACGCTGGATGGCGCTCGCGTCGCCCGCCTTCTTGGTGATGCACCGGTGATCGAGAGCGCCGGGCGCGGCTTTCCGATCGAGATCCGCCACGAAGAGCGTCCGGCCGAGACCACGATCGAGGACGCGATGGCGCGCGCCATCCGCTCGGCTCTTTCGTCGGAGCCCGGCAGCGTGCTCGCTTTCCTGCCCGGCCAGCGCGAGATCGAACGAACCGCCGAGCGGCTGACAGGCGCGGTCGCCGCCAATGTCGATATCATCCCGCTCTACGGCGCCATGGACGGCAAGGCACAGGACGCCGCGATCCGGGCGTCCGCGCCCGGCCGCCGCAAGGTGGTGCTCGCCACCTCGATCGCCGAAACCTCGATCACCATCGACGGCGTGCGGGTGGTGGTGGACTCGGGCCTGTCGCGCCAGCCGCGCTACGAGCCGGCGACCGGCTTGACACGGCTGGAGACCGTACGCGTCTCCCGTGCCTCTGCCGACCAGCGCGCCGGCCGCGCCGGCCGGACCGAGCCGGGCGTCGCGGTCCGCCTCTGGCGCGCCGAACAGACCGCCGCGCTGCCCGCCTTTTCGCCGCCGGAAATCCTGGAGGCGGACCTCTCCGGCCTGTTGCTCGATTGCGCCGCCTTCGGCGTCGCCGATCCGACGACGCTGTCCTTCCTCGATCCGCCGCCGGCCGCCGCGCTGGCGGAGGCGCGCGCGCTGCTTTCCGATCTGGGCGCGATCGGAGCGGACGGGCGACTGACCCCGGACGGCGAGGCCATGCGCCGCCTCGCCCTTCCGGTGCGATTTGCCCACATGGTCGCGCGGTCGGCCTTCACTGGAAACGAGCTTGCCGCCGCCGAACTCGCCGTCCTGATGACCGAGCGCGGCCTTGGCGGCGCCACCGCCGATCTCGAAGCGAGGCTCTCCCGCTTCCGCTCCGAGCGCGGGGTTCGAGCCGATGCCGCGCGCGGACTGGCGCGGCGGCTTGCCGCAACCGCCGCTTCACTGGCGAAGGCCGACCGTGCCCGCATCGACGTCGAGCCCGAAACGGCTGGTTCGCTCCTCGTCGATGCCTGGCCCGATCGTGTCGCCAGGGCGCGTGGCGCGCCTGGCCGCTTTGTCCTGGCCAATGGCCGTGGTGCCATGGTCGAGGAGACCGATGCGCTCGCCCGCCACCCCTTCCTCGTCGTCGCCGACCTGCAGGGCAAGGCGCAGAACCCGCGCATCGTCTCGGCGGCTCCCGTTTCGGAAGACGAGATCCGGGCGAAGCTGGCGCATCGCATCGAGACGACCACGCAGGTCCGGTTCGATCCCGAGCGCCGCTCCGTGCGGGTGCGCGAGACGACCCGGCTTGGCGCCATCACGCTGGCCGAACGCGCGCTGCCGGCGCCGCGCGGCGAGGCGGCCGACCGCGCCATCCTCGAGGCACTGCGCCAGCTTGGCGTCGCCATCCTGCCCTGGGGCAAGGCCTCGACCACCCTGCGCAACCGCCTTGCCTGGTTGCGCACCGGTCTTGGCGAGACCTGGCCGGATGTCTCCGATACGGCGTTGACGGCCCGCCTCGACGACTGGCTTGCCCCGTTCCTGCGCGGTGAAGCCTCGCTTGCGTCCCTGCCCGAACAGGCGCTTGTCGACGGGCTGCGGTCGCTGGTGGACTATGATCTGCATCGCCGGATCGACGAACTGGCGCCCACTCATTTCTGCGCGCCGTCGGGCAGCCATGTCCCCATCGACTACGAAGGCGAGCAGCCGGTGCTGGCGATCCGCGTCCAGGAACTCTTCGGCCTCGCCCGCCATCCTTCGATCGCCGGCGGCGCCGTGCCGTTGACGCTGGAGCTGTTATCGCCCGCGCACCGGCCGATCCAGACCACGCGCGACCTGCCCGGCTTCTGGCGTGGATCCTGGTCCGACGTCCGCTCCGACATGCGCGGGCGCTATCCGAGGCACGTCTGGCCCGAAAACCCGCTTGAGGCGCAGGCGACCGCGCGCGCAAAGCCGCGCGGCACGTGAACCGCTGCTTCAAAGCCGCATCGAAAGGGTTTAAGCCTTGGTCATGCAGACCGATCTTCGCACGCTCGATTACCAGGAAAGCCGCCAGCTCCGGCTCACCACGCTGATACGCCTGCGCTGGCTGGCGATCGTCGGCCAGAGCGCGGCCATCATCATCGTCGACTACTGGTTCGATTTCGCCACGCCGGTCGGCCTCTGCTTCGCGCTCATCGCCTGTTCGGCCTGGATCAACCTGTTCCTGGCGTTCCGTTTTCCGGCCACCCATCGCCTCGAGCCGCCGGCCGCCCTGGCCATCCTGGTCGTCGATGCCATGCAGATGGCGGGCCTGCTCTTCCTCACCGGCGGTCTAACCAATCCCTTCGCGATCCTGATGGCTGTCCCGGTGGTCATCTCGGCCACGGCGCTGCCCTTGCAGTTCACCGCGGTGCTCGCCCTTCTGGTCACCGTCGCCGTCACCATTCTCGCCATCCACCATTTTCCCCTGCCGTGGTTCGACGAGGCCGGGTTTGCGGTGCCGTTTCTCTATGTCGTCGGTATCTGGATGGCGGTCGTCTCCACCATGGCGTTCACCGCGGTCTATGTCTGGCGTGTCGCCGAGGAAGCGCGTCAGCTCGCCGCCGCGCTGACGGCAACGGAACTGGTCCTGCAACGCGAGCAGCACCTGTCGGCGCTCGACGGGCTGGCGGCAGCCGCCGCGCACGAGCTTGGCACTCCGCTCGCCACCATCGCCCTCGTCGCCAATGAGATGCAGCTCGCGATCGGAGACGATCCGAAGCTCAAGGACGACCTCGTGCTGCTGCGCTCACAGAGCGAGCGCTGCAAGGAAATCCTCAAGCGCCTGACGAGCCTCTCCTCGCAGAGCGAAGAACACTTCGCCCGGCTGCCGCTGACCTCGCTGATCGAGGACGTCATCGCCCCGCATCGCGATTTCGGCATTGCGATCAGCCTGGAGCCTGGAAAGGCCGCCGGCCCGGAACCGGTCGGGCAGCGCAATCCGGGCGTCATCTACGGCCTTGGAAATCTCGTCGAGAACGCGGTCGACTTCGCCCGCGAGAAGGTTTCGATCCGCTGGAACTGGGATGCGGATCGCGTCACCATCGGCGTGACCGACGACGGTCCGGGCTATCCGCCCGAGATCATCGACCGCATCGGCGAACCCTACATGACGACGCGCGGCTCGGGCCAGTCGAGCGGCGGCGGGCTGGGGCTTGGCCTGTTCATCGCCAAGACATTGCTCGAACGGTCTGGCGCCGTGGTTTCGTTCCGCAATGCCGGCGCCCCGGGGCAGGGCGCCGAGGTGGTCGTGACCTGGCCGCGCGAGGTCTTCTTGCGCCAGAACGCGATGCTGGAAGCGGCCGGTTGACGCAGGTCGAATGGACAAGGCCGGTTTTTAGAATACATAAGGGCCATAAAGCGTCCGAAAGAAGAAAAATCGATGGAAACAGACCCGCACGATGCCCTTGGAGACGATCGCACGTTGCTGATCGTCGACGACGACAAGCCCTTTCTCACCCGCCTTGCCAGGGCGATGGAAACGCGCGGTTTCGCTGTAGAAACCGCCGAGAGCGTCGAGGAAGCCCTCGCCAAGGCCAAGTCCGCGGCGCCGGCCTATGCGGTCGTCGACATGCGGCTGGGCGATGGCAACGGGCTCGACGTCGTGTCCGCCATTCACGAGAAGCGCTCGGACTGCCGCGCCATCATCCTCACCGGATACGGCAACATCGCCACCGCCGTGACCGCCGTGAAGCTCGGCGCGATCGATTATCTGGCCAAGCCTGCCGATGCCGACGACATTTATGCCGCCTTGACCCGCACGCGGGCCGACAGGATCGAACCGCCGGAGAATCCGATGTCGGCAGATCGCGTCCGCTGGGAGCACATCCAGCGCGTCTACGAGATGTGCGAGCGCAACGTTTCGGAGACCGCGCGTCGGCTCAACATGCACCGCCGCACCCTGCAGCGCATCCTGGCCAAGCGCGCGCCGCGATAGAGCGCGTCGCGCCCGCTCCGGCTGGACTGCTTGACCGGACGGGCTTCACGTCCTAGGCGAGCCGCTGGATACGCGGCGACGGAAGGATTGAAGGCATGCGGGTTCTGTTGATCGGCTCAGGCGGCCGCGAGCACGCGCTGGCGTGGAAACTCGCCGCATCGCCCATGCTGACGAAGCTGTGGGCCGCACCCGGCAATCCCGGCATCGCCCGGGAGGCGACCTGCGTCGATCTCGACGCCGCCGATCACCAGTCCATCGTCGCCTTCTGCGCCGAATACGCCGTCGACCTCGTCGTCGTCGGACCGGAGGCGCCGCTGGTCGCCGGCCTCGCCGACACGCTGCGTGCCGCCGGCATCGCCGTCTTCGGGCCGTCGGCCTTGGCCGCCCGGCTCGAAGGCTCGAAGGGCTTCACCAAGGATCTCTGTGCCCGCATGGGCATTCCGACCGCCGCCTATGGCCGCTTCAACAATGCGCCGAAGGCCAAGGCCTATCTCCGCCAGGTCGGCGCACCGGTGGTCGTCAAGGCCGACGGACTGGCCGCCGGCAAGGGCGTAACCGTCGCCATGACTCTTGACGAGGCACAGGACGCCGTCGACGCCTGCTTCGAGGGCGCCTTCGGCGGCGCCGGGGCCGAGGTCGTCGTGGAAGCCTTCCTCGAGGGCGAGGAGGTCAGCTTCTTCTGTCTCTGCGACGGTACGGTTGCATTGCCCTTCGGCACGGCCCAGGACCACAAGCGCGTCGGCGATGGCGATACCGGTCCCAACACCGGCGGCATGGGCGCCTATTCGCCCGCCGCGGTCATGACACCCGCGCTCGTCGAGCGCGCCATGCGCGAGATCGTCGAGCCCACCATGCGCGGCATGGCCGAGGCCGGCGCGCCGTTTTCCGGCGTGCTGTTTGCCGGGCTGATGCTGACGAAGGATGGCCCGCAGCTGATCGAATACAATGTCCGCTTCGGCGATCCGGAATGCCAGGTGCTGATGATGCGCCTGAAGGACGACCTGCTGGTGCTGCTCAAGGCGGCGGCCGACGGCCAGCTCGGCCATGTCTCCGTGCGCTGGCGCGACGAGGCGGCGCTGACCGTGGTGATGGCCGCGGAGGGCTATCCCGGCACGCCGCGCAAGGGCGGCATCATCGCCGGGCTGGAGAATGCCGCCATCGACGGCGTGGAGGTCTTCCATGCCGGAACAGCCGAGGCCGACGGTCGCCTGGTCGCCAATGGCGGTCGCGTCCTCAACGTCACGGCGACCGGGAAGACCGTGGCCGAGGCGCGGGCCAGCGCCTATGCCGCCGTCGACCGGATCGACTGGCCGGAAGGCTTCTGCCGCCGCGACATCGGCTGGCGCGAGTTAGAGCGCGAAAAGGCCGGCTGAGCCGTCACATGAGGGCGACCGGCCCTCAGCCGTAGAGACCCTTGTAGCTGTCGCGCAGCACGTTCTTTTGAACCTTGCCCATCGTGTTGCGCGGCAGTTCGTCGACGAAGATAACGCGCTTGGGCTGCTTGAACCGCGCAAGGCGCTCGCTCAATCCCGCCATGACGGCGGCCTCGTCGATCGACGCGCCCTTCTCGCGCACCACGACCGCTGTCACGCCCTCGCCGAAATCGGGATGGGCGATGCCGATCACGGCGCTTTCGACGACGCCCGGCAACTGGTCGATCTCGGTCTCGACTTCCTTTGGATAGATGTTGAACCCGCCCGAAATGACGAGGTCCTTGCCGCGCCCGACGATCTGCACGTAGCCGCGCTCGTCGATAAGCCCGAGGTCGCCGGTGATGAAGAAGCCGTCCGGCCTGAACTCCGACGCCGTCTTCTCCGGCATGCGCCAGTAGCCGGAAAACACGTTCGGCCCGCGCACCTCGATCATGCCGGTCTCGCCAACGGGGAGCGGCGCGCCGCTCTCTGGATCGACGATTCGCACGTCCACCCCCGGCAGCGCCGGGCCCACCGTGCCCGCGATGCGATCGCCGTCATGGGGGTTCGACGTGTTCATGTTGGTCTCGGTCATGCCGTAGCGTTCGAGGATCGCGTGCCCCGTCCGCTCGGCGAACTGCCGGTGCGTCTCCGCCAGCAGCGGCGCAGAACCCGACGTGAACAGCCGCATGCCGGCCGCCGCCTCACGTGTCAGCCCGGGATGCTGCAGGAGCCGCGTGTAGAAGGTCGGCACGCCCATCATCGTCGTGCAGTGGGGCATCAGCCTCAGGATCGCGTCTGGGTCGAACTTCGACAGGAAAACCATCGACCCGCCCGACAGAAACACCACGTTCGACGCCACGAACAGCCCGTGCGTGTGGAAGATCGGCAGCGCGTGGATCAGCCGGTCGGCGGCGGTGAAGCGCCAGAAGTCCACGAGCGTCAGCGCGTTGGACAGAAGGTTGTCGTGCGACAGCATCGCGCCCTTCGAGCGGCCCGTCGTCCCGGAGGTGTACAGGATGGCGGCGAGATCGTCCGCGCCGCGCGCCACGTCGTCGAAGTCTGGCGAAAGCCCGTCGAGCCCGTCCATCAGGCTTCCGCCGCCGGTCTCGTCCAGCGTCTCGATCCGCGCGCCGTGCCGGTCGGCGGTGTCGCGCGCCGCGTCGGCCCGCGACGGCGCAACGACGAGCAGCCTCGGCTCGGCGTCTCCGACGAAATAGTCGAGTTCCGCCAGCGTGTAGGCGGTGTTGAGCGGCAGGTAGACGGCGCCCGCCCGCAGACAGGCGAGATAGAGCATCAACGCTTCGGCGCTCTTCTCGACCTGCACGGCCACCCGGTCGCCCGGTGCGACGCCGCGCTCGACCAGCCGCCGCGCCAGCCGACCCGAAAGATCCAGCATGTCGCGATAGCTCCAGCGCCGGCCGTCGAGCGTCTCGATGAAGGGCTGGTCGCCCGCGCCCGCCGCCGCTCGGATCGCGTCGAACATGTGGTTGGCCATGGTCCCTCCTGCGTCGCTGCCGTCGACCTGGTGCCGGTCGAACCCGCCGTCCTATAGCACGAAGCGGGTGATGGATTTGAAGCCGGGAATCGTTGGGCGGGAGGAATTCGCGCGGCTGAACGCCGGCTGAATGCATGGTTCAGCCCCGGTTCCGAACCCTCGATCTACAACCCGAAGCGTCAGCAAGCGGCGCCCCCGAGCCGCCCGATCCAAGAGAGGAAGACCCCCATGTTCCGCAAGATCGTCGCCACCGCCCTCGTCGCCGCTTCGCTCGGCATCGTCTCCGCCCCCGCCATGGCCAATCAGGTCAAGATCCAGCAGTGGGGCCTCGGCCACACCGCGGGCGGCGCGCAGACCGGCAAGTTCAACAGGATCGGCATCGACCAGACGGGCAGGTGGAACCAGGCCGTCGCCAACCAGTCGGGCCGCCGCAACCAGGCCGCCATCGGCCAGCAGGGCGTCAACAATTTCGCCGATACCTGGCAGCGCGGCCGCGGCAACGCCGCAGGTATCGGGCAGTTCGGCTCCAACCACACCGCCATCCTCACCCAGGACGGCAACCGCAACATCGCCGCCGGCGTCCAGGTCGGCAATGGCTGCGACGCCAACGTCTCGCAGGCCGGCCGCGGCAACGTCGCAGCCTTCGTCCAGACCTGCAACTGACGGGCATCGTGCCCATCCCCGGACCGGGGAGACCCGAACGCTTCCCGGCCACCCACGCGCGTTTCGAGGAGCAAGTCCATGTCCCATGTCAGCAGGCGTTTCGTCTTCGCCGCCGCGACCCTCCTGATCGGTGCGGGCGCGGCTGTCGCCACGGCCGGCCCGTCGCCGGATCCGAACCGCTGCGAAATCGTGGCGGAAAAGCACGGCGCCGGTGTCAGCATCGTAGGCCTCTACTTCGCAGCCAAGGCGCTTGACGGCGAGTATTCGTTGCGCGTCCGCGGCTCCGGCCGGTCCGGCAGCACCGACATGTCCCAGGGCGGCGAGTTCTCCGTCGACCCCACTCAGCCGGCCGAACTCGGCCATGTCTTGCTCGGCGGCTCTGGCGTCTCGTATGACGCGACCCTTGTCGTGAAGGCCGCCGGCAAGACGTGGCGCTGCAGCGAGCGCATCAGCGGGAGTTGAACGACTTCAGCCTGGTCATCCATTCAGGAAAGGGCTCCGGCGCGTCCGGAGCCTTTTCGCGCTTCTCGACAAGCGCGATCCCGCCTTCCGGCTGAATGCCTCCTGAACGCACGGTTCCGGTTCGGTTCAGCGGTCCCGATCCAATCTCCCCTCATCGCCGGACGCGCACGACCGGCCTCGCGATCCAATCGCAAACCCTGGGAGAATGACCATGACCAAGACCGCAAATGCCCTCGCGACCATCCTCGTCGTCCTCTCGATCGGTGCCGTCACCGCCGCACCGGCCGCCGCCGGTGGCTCGGTCTCCATCTCGCTCGCGCCCGCCAACGCCAAGCAGGACCGGGCCATGCGCGCTGGCCTCGGCATCTACGCCCTCTACAACGGCATCAAGAACGGCGGCATCAGGCAGAAGGGCGTCAACAACAGCGCCGGCCTCGCCCAGAGCGGTTCCGGAAATCTTGGCGTCGTCCACCAGAAGGGCAACGGCCACAACGGAACCTTGCAACAGAACGGCAACGGCAACAGCCACGGCCTGTTCCAGTTCGGCAGGAACACGAACGGCCATGTTGTCCAGAACGGCAATGGCGGGACGGGCGCGACCTTCCAGTTCGGCTGGTGAGGCGGGCGGCGGCGGCTTGTGGCCCTCCGGGAAGAAAATTCCACGAACGCCCTCGGTCGCGCGCGTCCGTTCCCCGTTTCGCCTAAATGCGCTTGCGCCTGTCTCGCAAGTTGCATTCAAAGGGCTATGATGCACCCCGATCGAAGGCCGCGCCGGCGGCCGGACAGCACGGGAGACACGTCATGAGCCTTCGCATCAACGACATCGCGCCGGATTTCACCGCCGAGACCACGCAGGGCGCGATCAGCTTCCACGACTGGATCGGCGACGGCTGGGCGGTCATGTTCTCGCACCCGAAGGACTTCACGCCGGTCTGCACCACCGAACTCGGCACCATGGCCGGCTACGCGCCGGAATTCGCGAAACGCAACGTCAAGATCATCGGCATCTCGGTCGATCCCGTCGAAAGCCATCACAAGTGGAAGGAAGACATCAAGGTCGCCACCGGCCATGCCGTCGATTACCCGCTGATCGCAGACAGGAACCTCGAGGTGGCGAAGCTCTACGACATGCTGCCGGCCTCCGCCGGCGACAGTTCCGAAGGCCGCACCCCGGCCGACAACCAGACCGTCCGTTCGGTCTTCGTCATCGGCCCCGACAAGAAGATCAAGCTGACGCTCAGCTACCCGATGACCACGGGCCGCAACTTCGCCGAGATCCTGCGAGCCATCGACTCCATCCAGTTGACCGCCAGGCACCAGGTCGCGACTCCGGCCGACTGGAAGCAGGGCGACGACGTGATCATCACCGCCGCCGTGTCCAACGAGGACGCGGTCAAGCGCTTCGGCTCCTACGACACGATCCTGCCCTATCTGCGCAAGACGAAGCAACCCGGCGCCTGAGGCGGCGATCCTTGCTGCGTGGCGGTGGACTAATCTGACGAAGCTCGGTTCCTCGCCGCCCGCGTCAAAAGCAGGATCGGCGTACCGCCATGGCTCGTCTCGACGGCATCGCCATAGCCGATCGCCTGCGCGATGCGCAGCGAGGCGTGGTTTTCCGGCTCGATGATGCAGACGCTGCGCTCGGCGCCGAGATGCCGGTCGCCCCAGTCGTGGAAGGCCTGCACCGCCTCGCGGGCGAGGCCGCGGCCATGGAACGCGGGCGCAAGCGCCCAGCCGGCTTCCGGTACGCCGTCGAAGGCGGGCACGATGTCACGGCGCAGGTCGTGGAAGCCGGCCTCGCCGACGAGCGCGCCGGTGGCCTTGTCTTCCAGCGCCCAGAAGCCGAAGCCCTGCACCTGCCAGTGGCCGATCTGGCGCAGGATGCGGATCCAGCTCTCGGAGCGCGAGAAGGGCCGGCCGCCGATGAAGCGGACGGTGGCGGGGTCGCCCCACAGGCACGCATAGGCGTCGTGATCCTCCGGCCGGTGCTGCCGCAGGATCAGTCGCTCGGTTTCGATCCTGGGCGCGACGGTAAAGGCTGGCATGGCGGTTCTGGACGAAATGCGCGATCAGCCGGCAGTCAGCCGGGCGGCGACCAATGCCGCGAGCCTGTCGGCGACTTCGGCCTTGGTCATCTCGGGCCAATCCTCGATGCCATCGCGCGAGACGATGCGCACGCGGTTGCGGTCGCCGCCCATCACGCCCCCAGGGCCGATGCCGGACCCGAGCGACACGTCGTTGGCGACGATCAGGTCGGCGCCCTTCTTCGTCAGCTTGGCGCGGGCGTTCTCGGCAAGGTTCTGCGTTTCCGCCGCGAAGCCGACGACGAGCGAGGGCCGGCGCGGCGAATGGCCGATGGTCGCCAGGATGTCGGGGTTCTCGACCATCCGAAGCGCCGGCGGACCTTCGCCTGAAACCTTCTTGATTTTCTCGCCGGCCTCGCCCTCGGTGCGCCAGTCGGCGACCGCCGCCACGAAGACCCCGGCGTCGGCCGGAAGCGCCGACTCCACCGCCGCCAGCATCTGCCGCGCGGTCTCGACCCGCACCGTCTCGACGCCCCGCGGGTCGGCGATCGTCACCGGCCCCGACACGAGCGTCACCCTGGCGCCCAGCGCCGCGAGCGCCGCCGCGATCGCGTGGCCCTGCTTGCCCGAGGAACGGTTGGCGATGTAGCGCACCGGGTCGATCGGCTCGTGCGTCGGTCCCGACGTCACCACGATGTGCTTTCCGGCCAGCGGCCTCGGCCGCGCGTCGGCAAGCGCTTCGATCGCGGCCACGATCTCCAGCGGCTCGGCCATGCGGCCCTCGCCGGCTTCGCCGCTCTCGGCCATCTCGCCGCGGGCAGGACCGACGAAGGCGATACCGTCGGCTTCGAGCGTCGCGCGGTTGCGCAGCGTGGCGGGATGGTTCCACATGCGCGGGTTCATTGCGGGCGCCACCAGCACGCGCTTGTCGGTCGCCATCAGCACGGTCGACGCAAGGTCGCTGGCGTGGCCATGCGCCATCTTCGCCATCAGGTCGGCGGTGGCCGGCGCCACCACGATCAGGTCGGCTTCGCGCGACAGGCGGATGTGGCCGACATCGTGCTCGTCCTGGCGGTCGAAGAGATCGGTGAACACATGGTCGGCGGTGAGCGCCCCGACCGACAGCGGCGTGACGAATTCCTGCGCGGCGGCCGTCATCACGCAGCGCACCCTGGCGCCGCGCTCGCGCAGGCGACGGATCAGGTCGAGACACTTGTAGGCCGCGATGCCGCCGCCGATGATGAGCAGGATGCGCTTGTCGCGGAGGGTCATGGATCGCTGGCCATCGTCACGCCGGCATGAGCGCCGGTTCGATGTCGGTATGGATGAAATCGTCGCCCTTGAAAAGCAGGGGCAGATTGCGGGTCCTCGCCAGCGCATAGGAGAAGCAGTCGCCCATGTTCAGCTTGGCCGGATGACCGGAACCTCGACCGAACCGGACGAAGGCCTCTCGGCTGGCGATCAACTGCTCGGCGTCGAACGCGACGATCGCCGGATCGATCAACTCAAGCATCTTCCCCAGTCGTGCGGGTCCGTAGCGAAAACGCTCCGAGGTGGCGACGCAGAACGCCTCGTGTACGGTGGCGGCACTGATGGAGGCATCGGGGTCGTCGTCGATATACCGCTTGAAGCGGTCGGCATCCGGTTCGGCGGCGAGGATCGCGATAAGCGCCGAGCTGTCGAGAACGAAGCCGCTCAACGGCCGCTTTCGTCCCACAGCTTGTCGGTCGCCTTCTTCTGGTCGAAGGGATGCTCCGGCCTCGCGCCCAACTTGGACAACTCGTCGAAGATCGATGCCCGACGCTTGCTGGAGCGGCCGACGCTTTCCGCCAGACGATCACGGACCTCCTGCTCCATCGACACGCCACGCTCCGCCGCGAGCCGGCGCAGGCTGTGCTTCACCTCGGGATCGAGATTGCGGATGGTCAGGCTGGACATGGATATCCCCTCTAGCACCACGGGCTGAAAGTAAGCACTGCTAGCAATGCAGTCAATGCGATCACGCCAGTTCCACCGCGATCCACACCAGCGCCAGTGCGATCACCCACAACGCCACCCGGCCGGAGCGGCTGTAGCGCGCCTCCGCCTTGCCGATCGCCTTCGCCGTCTCCGCATCGAAGCGCAGGCCGTTCTCGGCCATGGCGTCGATCTCGCGCGACAGGCGCTCGGTGCGGGCGGCGAGTTCGGGCGCCTGGCGGGCGAGAGAGACCAGCGCGTTGACCCCGTCGCGAGCATCGGTCAGCATCCCTCGCGGTCCGAGATTGGCGGCGATCCAGGAACCCACGACCGGCTCGGACGTCTTCCACATGTTGAAATGGGGGTCGAGCGCGCGCGCGACGCCCTCCACCACCACCATGGTCTTTTGCAGCAGCACCAGCTCGGGCCTCGCAGCCATGTCGAAGAGTTCGGTCACCTCGAACAGCAGCGTCAAGAGCTTGGCCATCGAGATCGTCTCGGCCGGCTGGCCGTGGATCGGTTCACCGATCGCCCGGATCGCCTGCGCGAAGGCCGCTACGTCGTGCTTGGCCGGGACGTAGCCAGCCTCGAAATGGACTTCGGCGACGCGCCTGTAGTCGCGCATGATGAAGCCGTAGAGGATCTCGGCGAGGAAGCGCCGCTCCTTCTTGCCGAGCCGGCCGGTGATGCCGAAATCCACCGCGACGATCGTCCCGTCCGCTTCCACGAACAGGTTGCCGGGATGCATGTCGCCATGGAAGAATCCGTCGCGCAGCGTGTGCCGCAGGAAGTTCTGGATCAGGTTGGCCGCGAGCGCCGGCAGGTCGTGACCGGCCGCGCGCAGCCCCGGAATGTCCGACATCTTCACGCCGTCGATCCATTCCAGCGTCAGCACGTCGCGGCCGGTGCGCTCCCAGTCGACGCTGGGGACGCGGAAACCGGGATCGTCGCGCGTGTTCTCGCCGATTTCCGACAGCGCCGCCGCCTCGAGCCTGAGATCCATCTCGATCTTGGTCGTCTGTGCCAGCGTTTCCGTCACCTGCACCGGGCGCAGTCGGCGCGTCGATGGAATGAAGCGCTCCTGCAGATGCGCCGCCGCGAAATAGCTGTCGAGGTCGTTGAGAAACCTGCGCCGCACCCCTGGCCGGATCACCTTCACCGCCACCCGCTTGCTCGTGCCGGGCATCGTGGCGGAGTGTACCTGCGCGATCGAGGCCGCCGCCACCGGCTCGCCGAAGCTTTCATAGAGATCGTCGAGCGGCCGCCCCAGCGAACCGACGATGGCCGACACGGCCTCGGCCCGGGGAAACGTCTCCATCCGGTCCTGCAGATTGGCGAGATCCAGCGCCACCTCCGTTCCCACCACGTCGGGGCGGGTCGCCAGGAACTGGCCGAGCTTGACGTAGGAGGGTCCGAGCCGGGTCGCTGCCTTGGCGAAGCGCTCGGATCGGTCACGCCCCGCCGAGCGGCGGCGGGCCAGCATCGTGCCGACGCGCCAGCCCAGCTTGGGCAGGCCCGAAAGCTGGTCGCCGGGCAGCGCGGCCACCACGCCTTCGCGAACCATGATCCAGCCGGCCCTGACGAGCCGGAAATAGGCGGCTGGCGTGCTCATCGGTGGTGAGCCCTCACAGCTTCCAACCGGAATGCAGCGCGGCGATCCCGCCAGTGAAGTTGCGGAACGTCACCCGTTCGAAGCCTGCCCGTTCGATCATCGCGGCGAAATCGGCCTGTTTGGGAAACTTGGCGATCGACTCCACCAGGTAGCGATAGGGCTCGCCGTCGCCGGCCACCATCTTGCCGATCGCCGGAATGGCGTTGAACGACCAGGCCTCGTAGGCGCGATCGAGAAGCGGCATCTCCACCTCCGAGAATTCGAGGCAGAGGAACCGCCCGCCAGGCTTCAGCACCCGCCAGGCCTCGGCGAGAGCGACGTCGATGCGCGGCACGTTGCGGATGCCGAAGGCGACCGTGTAGGCGTCGAAGCGCTCGTCATCGAAGGGCAGCGCCTCGGCATTGGCCTCCACGAAGTCGAGATTGTCGAGGAGTCCTCGCTTCTCGGCCCGCCCCCGCCCGACCGAAAGCATCGATCCGTTGATGTCGAGAACGGTGACGTGCGCGGCGCGCTGCGAGGCCTCCACGATCCGGAAGGCGATGTCGCCGGTGCCGCCAGCCACGTCGAGCGACGTCCAGCCATCCCGCTTCGGCGGATTGAGCGCGCTCACCATCGCGTCCTTCCAGACGCGGTGCATGCCGGCCGACATGATGTCGTTCATCAGGTCATAGCGCTTGGCCACCTTGTGGAAGACCTCGTCCACCAGCGGTTGCTTGGTGTCGGCCTCCACTGTGCGGAAACCAAAGGATTGTTCCATGCCGCCCTGGGCGGTCGTTCTGTGTTCGGGCATTTCTCGATCCAATTGAGCGGCCGGACCATAGCCGATGGCGCGGACGGGCGCTATTCTTCAGGAACGTGGTGAACCGCCGCGCCATGGACTAGCGATTCGGGGATAGACATATGGTCCTGAAGGCCGAAATCCACTGCCATATCGAGGGCGCGGCGTCGCCCGAACTGGCCATGAAGCAGGCCGCGAAGTACGGCGCCGACGTCTCGGGCTTCATCCGCGACGGCAGATATGTCTGGGATGATTTCACCGGCTTTCTCATTGCCTATGACGGTGCCGCGGCTCTGTTTCGCACCGAGCGCGACTATGCGCTGCTGGCGGAAACCTACCTGTCGAGCCTCGCGCGCGACGGCTGCATCTATTCCGAGTTCTTCACCTCGCCGGACCATGCCGATCGCGCCGGCCTGTCGCCGTCGGCCTATACGGCCGGCCTTGCCGAGGGCATGCGCCGCGCCAAGGCAAAGACCGGAATCGAAAGCCGCATGATCGTCACCGGCGTGCGGCATTTCGGCGTCGAATCGGTCGAGGCGGCGGCCCGCTTCGCGGCGCGCTGCGGAGAGCCGCTGGTCACCGGCTTCGGCATGGCGGGCGAGGAGCGCTTCGGCGATCCGGAGGACTACGTCCGCGCCTTCGAGATCGCCCGCGAGGCGGGGCTGGGCATCACCGTCCACGCGGGCGAACTCGCCGGCTGGGAGAGTGTCCAGTCGGCGCTCGATCATTTCCGCCCGTCGCGCATCGGCCACGGCGTCCGCGCCATCGAAAACCCGGATCTGGTCAGGCGCATCGCCGCCGAGGGGGTGGTTCTCGAATGCTGCCCCTGCTCCAACGTCGCGCTGAAGGTCTTTCCAAGCTTCGCCGATCATCCGTTCCCGAAGCTTCGCGCCGCTGGTTGCAAGGTCACGCTCAACTCCGACGACCCGCCTCATTTCTGGACCACGCTGAAGCGCGAGTATGACGAGGCACGAACCCATTTCGGCCTCGACGACAAGGCGCTGACGGCCATCACCCGCACGGCCGTCGAAGCCGCCTTCGTCGACAGGAAGACGAAGTCGGCGCTGCTGGCCAGGCTCGACGGCGGGCGGCGCTGAGGGCGCGCATCGCGCCTGTTCGGAACGCTCTTCTCGCTGTCACGTTCTCGTTGCTGGAAAACCGGATCGAGGAAATCCAAGGGATGGCGCCACGCAGCTTCTGGAAGGGCTACCTGAAGCTGTCGCTCGTGACATGCCCGGTGGCGATGACGCCTGCCACCACCGACAGCGAGAAGGTCCGCTTCCACTCGGTCAACCGCAAGACCGGCAACCGCATCCGGAACCAGTACGTCGACGCAGGGACGGGAAAGCCCGTTCGCGACGAGGACCAGGTTCACGGATTTGCCAGCGGCGAGGATCAGTATGTCGTCATCGAGGACGAGGAGCTGGATTCGATCGCCCTTGAAAGCACCCACACCATCGACATCGAAACCTTCGTGCCGCGCGATTCCATCGGTTGGATCTGGCACGACAAGCCCAATTTCCTCATGCCCGACGACAAGGTGGGGGAGGAGGCCTTCGCCGTCATTCGAGACGCCATGCGAGCCACCGGGATGGTGGGCATTGCACGCCTCGTCCTGTTCAGGCGCGAGCGCGCCGTGATGCTGGAAGCTGCGGGAAAGGGCATCGTCGCCTGGACCCTGCGCTTTGGCGACGAGGTGCGCGCAGCCGATGACTATTTCGAAGATGTGGAGGACGCGAAGCCCGAGGCGCGCGTCGTGAAGCTGGTCAAGAAGCTCATCGAGGAGCGCACGAAGGAATGGGATCCCTCCATGGTGGAGGACCCCGTACAGGCCAGGCTGTTGGACATCATCGAGGCCAAGCGCAAGAAAAGGAAGCCGGCGAAAGCCCGCGCCGCGGAAAAAGAGCCGCCATCGACGCCGGACAACGTGGTCTCGATCATGGATGCACTGCGTCGCAGCGTCGAGCAGGAGAAAAAGAGCGGCAAGGCGAGGTGATCGACCATCCGGATGGGCTGTCGCGCACCGCACGGCCCGATCGGAGCTTGGGCGAGCCGTCAGGCTGGTCCGCTTCGCTTGTGGACGGGTCTTCTGGCTCGGTCTGTCTGGCCGCCCAGCGGTGCCGCCGCCTTGCGGAACTCCGCCCACGGATCGGCAGCCAGATTGGAAAGGCGCGCCGCGGCATTCATCACCGTGAAATGCGCGGGTCCGATATCAGGCCCGAGTTCCTCCCAGCCGATGGGCATGGACACCGGTGCGCCATCACGGGCGCGCGTCGAGTAGGGCGCAACCACGGTCGCGCCGCGCCCGTTGCGCAGATAGTCGATCAGGATCTTGCCCTTTCGCTTCGCCTTCGAAACGGTCGCGACGTACCGCTCCGGGCTGTCGGCCGACATCTCGTCTGCGATCCGCTTGGCAAAGCCCTTGACCTCCTCCCATCCCGCGCGCGGTTCGAGCGGGCTGACGACATGCAGGCCCTTGCCACCGGACGTCTTGAGGAAACAGGCCAGGCCTTCGGCCTCCATCCGGTCGCGCACCTCGAGTGCCGCCGCCATGATCTCGTCCCAGGTCACGCCCTCGCCGGGGTCGAGGTCCATGACCATCTGGTCGGGCTTTTCCAGATCATCGAATGGGGCCTGCCAGGGATGGATCTCCAGCACGCCGCCTTGGACGAGCCCTATCAGCCCGTCGAAGCCGTCGATGCCGACGATCGGCTCGCCGGACTTGTCCTTCTGGTCGTGCAGCGTGAGGATTTTTCCGTTCATGCCTTTCCACGCGTGTTTCTGGAAGAAGCACTGGCCGCCGACGCCGCCCGGACACCGCAGCAGCGCCAGCGGGCGATGGACCACATGGGGCGCCATGAACCGCCAGGCCTCGCTGTAGTACTCGGCCAGCCCCTGTTTGGTGACGCCCGCGTCCTTCCAGTAGATGCGATCCGGATGCGTCAGTTTCACCGTCCATCGGGGCAGGGCGCCGCCGTCTTTCTTCGAGCCACTGTCCTCGCGCGTGATCGTTTCGACGGCCTTGTCCTCGCGCAGGCCCCGGAACGACGCGTGGCGCAGGACGCCGTCGCCGGTCCAGCTGCGGAACTCGACTTCCGCCACCAGCCGGGGCTCCACGAAGCGCACGTTGCGGCGCGCCTCGGCCGAGAGCGTCGCGGCGAAAGGCGATTTTTCGCGCGCCAGCGGCTCGAGCTTCGCATGGAGGTCCTCGGCGACCTTTCGCGAGAACCCGGTGCCGACACGACCGGCATGAACGAGGTCGCTCCCGTCATAGTGACCGAGCACCAGCGAGCCGATCGCCTTGTCCGAGGTGGACGAGGGCATGTAGCCGGCGACGACGAATTCCTGCCGCTCGGCGCATTTCGACTTGATCCAGTCGCGGCCTCGGCCCGGCCTGTACCTGCCGTTGCGCAGCTTGGAAATGACGCCTTCGAGGCTGAGCCGGCAGGCGTGGCGCAGGATCATCTCGCCATCCTCGTCGAAATGTTCGCTGTAGCGCAGCACGGACGGCGCATCGGCTAGCAGGCGGGCGAGTTCGGTCTTGCGGTCGATGAGCGCCGCGCCCTTCAAGTCGCGGCCGTCGAGATGCATCAGGTCGAAGGCGTAGAAGACGAAGCGGTCCGAGCGTCCGTCCGACAGGTCGGCCTGGAGGGCGGAGAAATCCGAAGCCCCGCCGCTGGCTTCGACGGTCAATTCCCCGTCGATGACGGCCTCCCGCATCGGCAGCGCGGCCAGTGCGTTCGCCACCGCGGTGCCGAACCGGTCGGTCCAGTCGAGCCCGCTGCGGGTCAGGAGCCTGGCCTTGCCCTCCGACACATGCGCCTGAAGACGATAGCCGTCGAACTTGATCTCGTGGATCCAGCGCGCGCCGGACGGCGCTTCGGCCCGCAAGGTCGCGAGCTGCGGTTCGATGAAGCCCGGCATCGCCGCCTTGCGGCTGCCCTTCACCGGTGCGCGGACGGCGTCGGATGGTTTCGTCCCGGCCGAGGCGGGCGCCTTGCCGATCTTGCCTGTTTTCGAAGACCATCCGGGCGCCTCGCCCTCCAGGTCGGCGATGACACGTCCGGTCTTCACCGAATCGGGCCGCTCTTGCAGGATGTCGGGGTCGCCCTTGGCGCGCGCGAAGGCGTCGTCACTCTTGATCAGCAGCCAGTTTTCGCGCTTCTCGCGCGGCTTGCCGGCCATGCGCACCAAATGCCAGCGCCCGCCCAGCTTCTCGCCCGTCAACTCGAACTCGAGATGACCCCTGGCATACCCCTTGACGGCGTCGCCGATCGGCGACCAGGTGCCGCGATCCCAGACGATGACGGTGCCACCGCCATATTCGCCCTTCGGGATCGTGCCTTCGAAGTCGCCATACTCCAGCGGATGATCCTCGACATGCACGGCCAGCCGCTTCTCGCCCGGCACAAGGCTCGGACCCCGCGTGACGGCCCAACTGCGCAGCACGCCGTCGACCTCGATGCGGAAATCATAATGCAGCCGCCGTGCCGCGTGCTTCTGGATGACGAAAGACCGGCCGTCGGCCTTCTTCCTGGCCGATCCCTTGGGCTCGGTGGTCTTCTTGAAGTCGCGCTTCTGGTGATAGCTTTCGAGCGGCATCTCAGCCAGCCTTCTTGCGCGGCTGGGCCTTGGCCGGCGGGGCCTTCGCCGAGGCCTTGACGGCCTTGCCCGCTTTCGCCGGCGTGCCCTTCGCGTCGCTCGCTTCGGCGCTGCGCCGCAGCGCGTCCATCAGGTCGACCACCTTGCCCTGGGGCCTTGCCTTGGCGGGCTTGATCGCCCGGCCTTCCATCTTGGCTTTCACCAGCTCGGCGAGCGCCGTGTCATAGCGGTCGTCGTAATCGGCGGGGTGGAATTCGCCCTTCTTCGTCTGGATGATGTGCTTGGCGAGGTCGAGCATCTCGCCCTTGATCTTGATATCGGGCACCTTGGCGAAGGCCTCGCGCGCCGAGCGCACCTCATAGTCGAAATTGAGGGTGTTCGCGATCAGGCCCGGACCCTGCGCCCTGATCAACACCGTCCGCACGCGCCGGAACAACACGGCCTGTGCGATCGCCGCCACGTTCTGGACGCGCATCCCCTCGCGGATCACGGCGAACGCACCCTCCGACACCTTGTCCGCCGGGGCGAGATAGTAGGGTTTGTCGAAATACACGGTCTCTATGTCCGCGCAGGTAAGGAAAGCCTCGATCAGCAGCGTCTTGTCGCGCTGCGGCACGGCTTGCGCGATCTCGTCGGGCTCGAGGATGACATGCTCCCCTGAACCGAGTTCATAGCCCTTCACCTGGTCGTCGCGATCCACCGTCTTGCCGGTTTCGTCGTCGACATAATGGCGCTGGACGCGGTTTCCGGTCTTGCGGTTGAGGATGTTGAAGGACACGCGCTCGGACGTGGACGCCGCCGCATAGAGCGCGACGCCGCAACTCAGTTCCGCGATTTGAAGATGGCCTTTCCAGACGGCTCTCGTCGCCACGGCGCTTCCCTTTTCGTCCACCGGACTGAACGCCGGCTTTGTCCGGAGGTTCCGTCGCTGGGAAACACGCTACTCTTCTGGGCGGAACGGCTTCGACAGGAAGCGAGAGCCGACGAGGCCGAAGCGCCAGGGCCTGTCGACCGCTTTGGAAATGCCGATCCGCCGCCCGGCGACCACCTTGGGCGGGGTGGACGGGAGCATGAGCCGCAGCGCGCCCCGGCCGATCGGCTTGCCATTCTGGGCATCGCTGATCGCCAGCGCCTGGCACAGCTTGCCGGGGCCGGAGCACAGCGACCGGACGTCCTCCAACCCCCGCCGTCGAACCATGGCCGATAGGCCAGCCGTCGGCTCCAGCGCCCGCACCAGCACGGCCGAGCCCGGCCGGCCCACCACGTTGAAGCACCAGTGGATGCCATAGGAACGATAGACATAGGCGTGACCGGGCGGACCGAACATCGCCGCGTTGCGCGCTGTTGGACCCGAAAAGCTGTGGGATGCCGGATCGTCGGCCTCATAGGCCTCGGCCTCGACCACGATCCCGCCCACCCCTTCATGGGTCAGCAGCGCGCCGATCAGCGCGCGTGCGACCTCGACCACCGGCTGATCGAGAAAGCCTTTCAAGTTGCTTGCTTCCATTAACGTCAGACCTCCGCCGAGGGCTGCCAACGGCCGTCCCTTCCGTTGCGTTCCGGCTCTTCAGGTAGCATCCGGCGCTTACCCGGGGAACAAGCCGCCGCGGCACGGATTTGTGGTGTCACGCAGGGGCGCGGTCGAAAGGGAGTGCCTTGATTCATGCGCAAGCGGGAGATCGGTGGCGCTGCCACACCGGAAATGGCCGCTGCCCGGGCCGAACTCGCCTATGTCACCGATACGACGCCAGGCATCCGCCGACGCCGCGCCGGCTCGGGCTTCACCTATCTCACGCCGGGCGGCGAGAGGCTGGATGACTCCAGGGCCATTGCGCGGATCGTGGCGCTGGCGATCCCGCCAGCCTGGACGGACGTCTGGATATCGTCCGATCCGGACGGTCACATCCAGGCGACCGGCCGCGACCAGAAGGGCCGAAAGCAGTATCGGTATCATCCGGTCTGGACGGCGTGTCGCGACGAAGCGAAATTCTCCTCGCTGGTCGCCTTTGCCTCCGCCCTTCCGAAGATCCGCCAGCGTATTGACTGGGATCTGCGCCGCCCGGGCGTACCGCGCGAGCGCGTGCTGGCCTCCATCGCCTGGCTTCTCGACCGGACGCTGATCCGGATCGGCAACGACGTCTATTCGCGCCACAACGAGAGCTTCGGTCTCACGACGCTGCGTCGCCGCCACGTGAGGATCGAGGGCCAGCAGATCCGGTTCTCCTTCATCGGCAAGTCCGGGCAGGAGTGGAAGCTGAAGCTTGCGGACCGCCGGATCGCCCGTATCGTCGCCACCATCGAGGAACTGCCGGGGCAGCATTTGTTCCAGTATCTGGACGAAGAGGGCGAGCGACGTCCGATCCACTCACACGACGTCAACACCTATCTGCGCGAGGCCGCCGGCCCTCGTTTTTCGTCCAAGCATTTCCGAACCTGGGCTGCGACCACCGGCGCGGCCGTTCTCTTTGCCGAGCGAGAACTGCCGCAGACCAAGCGCGACCTGGCCCGCGCCACCAATGAGGTGATCGACCAGGTAGCGGGTCGCCTGCGCAACACCCGCGCCGTCTGCCGGCGGTGCTATATCCATCCGCTGGTCGTCGAAAGATGGGAGGAAGGCTCGCTCGGCGACGAGATCAGGCAGATCCGCAGCCGCAGCCCCAAGCCGCTCCAGGGTCTGGACGAGGAAGAATCCGCCGTCCTGCGTTGGCTGCGGAGAAACCATCAGTCTTGAACGCCCGCCCGGACAACCGTCGCTGATGCGAAGGCGTTGTTGTCGAAGCATTTGCTACAGCGAGCGGCGTGCCGATGTGTGCCGAGATCAGTCGGGCCAATGCACCTTGTGTGCGGGATCGGGCGTTTCCATAGCTTCCACCGTGACGAGCGCTGGATCGAACGCCGCATGCCCGCGCAGTTCGCCGAGTTCCACCGGCGGCGCGTCGTAGCCAAACAACGCCTTGTCGGCTGCCTCGCCGACGGCGCTCACTCTCCAGTATCGAGGAAGATGCTCGCTTTCCGCGCCGTCGCCGTCGTGTTCCTCAAGGAAGTCGAACGAAATGTGCGGATAGGGGATGAAAAAGAGATCGGGGCGTCCGGTCTCGCTCACTTTCAGCGCGGCGTCCGTCGAGGCAAGCACGGCGCTTTTGAACCTCACGTTCACGGTCCCTTGAAAGGGTTCGATGCGTGTCGACATCCGCTTCATGACTTACCTTCTCTGCTGGTGGGGGAGCGTGTCTCGTGACGCGCTTCAAGCGTCCGACTTGTGCTCGGGCTTGCCCTTGCGCTTGGTCGAGGCCATCTCGGACAGTTCCTCTTCGGAAATGGATTTCTCCATGCTCCTGGAGGCGCCCTTCAATTCGCTCTTCTTTGTGTCTCCGCGCTTGGCCGAAAGCGCAGCGCCCGCCGCCTTCTGCTGCGCCTTGGAATTGGCTGGCATGGTCAAAACTCCTTTTTGCCGTTCCGTCGCGAACGTGCCCCGTGGTGCCACCTTGGAAACGAACGGCAGCGCGAAAGGTTCGGCTGCCGTTGCCGACGTTTCGGAACCCGCGCGGTCCCGCGGCGATTTCCTGCATTGATTTCAGGATGCTTCCAGCATGCCCCCAGCCAGCGAGGCCGGCTTGCGTGTCGCTGCCGACGGACTGGCGGTTCCGGATACGGCGGCGAACGACCACCGTTGCGCCTAGCCGCGCGAATCCCGGCGCGCGGCGAAAATCGGCATTTGCCCCACTGCGAGGACAGGTTCGAAGCCTAACGGTCGATCGACAGGTCGGTGACGAGGGGAGATGGTCGGAGGCCGCGCGGCTGAGCGTGCTGCGATGGCCTCTGCCTGGTCTACGCCGCCACTCCGGGCGCGGCGAACGTCGAGTTCCTGCAAGGCCACGACGTCGGCTCCGGTCTCCGCGATCACCTCGGCAATGCGGCCGGGGGACAACTTGCCGTCGACGCCGAGGCAGCGATGGATGTTGTACGTGACGATCCTCAGCTGGCTCACGGAATCGGGCTCCCTGCCGGTCGGCTCATTCCTGCTCCGGAACCGAAGAGGGTGGTATGATCGGCGTCACGCCTTCGTCTGGTGCGGGCTCCACCATCTCCGGGTCTCCCACGGCTGGAGGGGTGAGCACGCCACCGCACCGCTCAAGGGTCGCCGACAGCGACTCGTCCGTCTGGTCGGCCCCGTTCCGCTCGCCAGCGTCCGGGGTAGCCGTCGGCACGTCGCCGCCGGGAACGACCTCGCAAGGCTCCTCCCCGGTCTGGAGATCGGGCGCCATCGCCGGTGCCTCGGGTGGCTGCGTCTGTTGGGCATGGGCTACGGGGACGCAACCGACGGCAAGGACGGCTCCGCTCGCCAGAAGGATTCTGATGCTGGTCATGATCGTTCTCCTCTACGGTTCGCTAGCCAGATCGAGATCCGACCAGTTGAGAGATGCCGATCTGCGCTGCGAGGCGGCGCCCTTGGTTGGCGAAGGATACGAGCGTCCGGATCGGGACTTCAAAGGCTGGTGGCCGTCGCTGCGGCAGGCTAGCCCTCAGCCAGGATCCTCGCCTCGAGCGCGGCGCGCACAAGTCCATCCCTAGCATCCACGGCCGACCGATGCCCGTCGATGACCTTCAGCGCGGCATCGATCGCCTGCTGGTGTTCGATGCCGCGTTCCGGCCAGCTCGTGCTCGATAGAACATCGAACGCTTCCTTCGCGGTACTGATCGAAACGGGTCCGTCCGGCCCGGAGAGCCGGACGGGTTGATCGAACTCGATTGCCATCAGTCGGGTGCGCCCATCATGCGAAACGCGAAAAGCGCGTCGGAATCGGGGAGGGCCCGGGCTGCGGCACCGGGTCAGGCGGCAACGGGCCGGGCGGAGGCGTCGGGCCTGGCATCGGGATCGGCTCCGTCCCGCGATTGCCGGCAGGGGCTGCGTGATCCCACGTGAACATCCTGGGCTTTGGCATCGGCTCGGTTCCTTCCATGCGTTGGATCGGTCGAGTGATAACCGCAGCTTCGGGCAAATGTTCCGTGCCAGCCCAATGGCACGGTACGCGATGGGCGTGGCCGATGAACAAATGACATTGTGCGGTGCAACGATTCCGCTCGCCGCGTGTTTGTCGTCCGCGCCCGCCCTCCAGTGGCGCAAAGAGACCGGCGGCGCGCCCCTGCATCATCCCTCCCCCGGCGCCGCCGGTCTCCCAATCAACAATCTCCCCGGCACGTTGCGTTCCGAACTCGACCTCTGGCCTGACCTCGAAAACGGCTGCGGTTTGGCGCGGGCGCCGCTCGTGCCCGACCGCGATGCGCGGCGTCAGTAATCGCGTTCGTAGAACAGGCCGAGGCTCGAGTCGCCGTCCGATCCGACCGAGCCGCGCGCCTTCAGGTCCTGCGTGATGTCGAGGTTGATCGTGCCCCGCGTCGTGCCGGCGGCTCCCGCCTCGACCCCCAGATAGATGTTGTCCTGGATGTAGCGGCCGGCGCGCACCGCGGCGTTGCCCTCGCTGTCGGTGACGATGTCGAGATCGTCGAGACCCGTGGCGTCCCGCAGGCTGCCCACCAGCGAGGTGTTCGAGCCACCCGCGAGCTCGGCGGCGGCGGCGGCGAGCTGGGCGATCTGGAAAGCCGAGAGTTCGGAGATGGAGCGGTTGAAGATCAGCCGAGCCAGCACCTCGTCCTGCGGCAGTTCCGGCTGCGAGGAGAACGAAATCTGGGGATCGGATATCCGCCCGCGCACGGTGACGAAAACGGTGATGTCGTCGCTTTCGCTGCGGGCGACGAAATCGATGAACGGATCGAGATCGCCGACCAGCGTGACGCTGCCCTCGTCGAAGGTGATGCGTTGGCCGAGGATCGAGAGCCGGCCGCGGATCAGGTTGAAGGCGCCGACAGGCTGGATGTCCGTGACGGGGCCGGTCAGCCGCACCTGCCCACCCAGCTCGGCGTCGAGGCCGCGCCCGCGCACGAAGATCTGGTTTGGCGCGCTCACCGTGACATCGAGCCTTGCGACGCTCGGTCTTGCCGAGGGAATCGGCGTGCCGTCATTGGCGCGGGCGCGTTCGAGCGTGGCGCGGACGGCGGCCGGCGGATTGATGTGGATCACGTCGATCGAGGCGGCCCCGCCGCCGAGATCGCCCGCGATCGAGATTTCCGCACGCTCGATGTTCACCTGTCCGGAAATCAGCGGGTCGCGCGCCAGGGCGCCGAACACCGACAGGGACGCATTCACCGTCGCCACCACCAGCTCTCCGTCGGTGTAGCGGGCATCCCGCAGCTGGATGTCGAGATCGGCCGGAAAGCCTTCGGCGAGCGATATCGTGCCGCTCGCCGAGAGCCGCCCGCCGCCAGCGATCGACGCCGTGAGCTGGGAAATGGTGACCGATTGCGCGCCGAGATTGGCCGAAAGCGCGATATCGTTCAGCCGTACGTTCGCCTCCGGGTCGATCGCGGTCGCGCCGCCAGCAGAGATCGAACCGGTGACGACCGGGTCCGACAGGCTTCCCGCGACGCGGATGTCGAGTACGAGCGTACCGCTCACCTGAGTGCCACGATCGATGAGGAAGCGGTTTGCGAGTTCGAGCGGGACCTGGCCGTTCGCCGTCACCGCCAGGCCCGGACCGGACAGGGGAATGGTGCCGCTTGCCGTCACCGACAAGCCTCGCGGGCCGGTCGCCGCCGCGGAGGAAAGCGCGATGGTCCCGCCTTCGTATCGGCCGGCCGCGGTCAGGCCAAGTGGCGCCACGCCCAGTTCGACGAGCTGGGTCGAGGCGAGGTTGCTGCCCGCCAGGTCGAAGCTGGCGGCGGGATCGGCAAGCGGACCGGTGACGGTCGCGCTGCCGGTGACGTTTCCGGAAAGAGACTGCCCCGGCAGCATCGGGTTCAGCGTCGCCAGCGGGAAGCTCTGCAACGCCACGTCGAGCGCCAGCGAACCATCGCCGAGCGGAACGCCGCCGCTCACCTGGGCGCGGAAGCCTTCAGGCCCCGACACCGAAGCGTCGACGTCGAGCCGGTCGCCGGTCGTTGTCCCGCGCGCATCGACCGAAAGCGTCGTCAGGCCGGCCTCGCGCAGCGCGGTCGCGGTCAGGGCGCGACCGGCGAGCTCGAAGCGGACATTCGGTGCGGCTCGCGCACCGCCCACGACGGCCGTGCCGTCGATCGTGCCGCCGAGCCCGAGATCGGGCCGGATCGCATTGGCGATCGCCAGCGGCACCTGTTGCAGTCGCGCCGAGATGTCGATCCGATCCGCGATCGTGCCGGTGGCGCTGATGGTTCCGCCACCGACATTCATCGAAAACGCGTCGATGGTGACGTCCTGGCCGTCGACGAGCAGCGACGCCGTCTGCGACAGCCGCGCCGAAAGATCCCGCCAGGCGAGGTTTGCCTGCTCGAGCGTCAGCCGGAAGCCTTCGCCCTCCGGGGAGAGCGAGCCTGTCGTGTCGATCAGGGCGCCGTTCTCGAGACGCGCTTGCGCGGCGAAACCGGTGGCGTCGCCGCTGCGCTGTGCATTGGCGGCGAGCGTTGCGATATCGATTCCCGCTGCGGTCACACGGCTGGCATCGATGCGGCCTTCCACGGCCGGAACGCCGAACAGGTCGGCGACCTGCGCCTGCACCGTTGCCGCGCCGATGCGCGTCTGCTCGTAGACAAGGCCGTCGACGCGGGCTTCGACCGTCGCCGACTGGCGTTCATCGACGATGGACAGGGCGATGCTGGCCCGGACCGCGCCTCGCGCCTCGGCGAGCGCTAGCGCCGCCGCCGTCGACACGTTCGGCGCGTCGAGGTCGAGGTTGCCGGTCAGGAGCCCGGCCTCTGTCTGGGTGACGTTTCCGGTCAGCGTCGCGCCCGCGGTTTCGAAGCGCAGGTCGCTCAGGCGCCTTTCGCCGTTCGCGGATGCGACCTGCGACCGCAGGCTGACGCGCGTGCCGTCCAGGAAGGCGTCGCCTGTGACGTTGCCCAGAAGCGCTCCTTCGCTCAGCGTGCCGTCGAAGACGACGGCGGCGTCGCGCAGCGAGCGTCCATCCAGCGAGCCGGAGGGGACGCGGGCGTCGAAAGCAAGCGCGATGGCGCCGTCCGCCCCCTGCGCGGTACCGGTCGCGGCCAGGCGCCCGCCGAGATCCGGGCGGATCTCGGCCAGTTCGGCCACGACGACATCGAAGCGGAAATCGGCGCTGCCGGTGGCAATCCGGCCATCCGCGGTGATGGTCGCCTGAGGATTGTCGAGGCGGAAGCCATCGGCGACGAGGCCTGTCTCCCCGCGCGCCACCCGGCCGGAAATCGCCGTCGTTCCCGACAGCAGATTGTCCACCGTCGCATCGTCGATCCGAAGTTCGGTCGCCTGGCCGTCGAGCGTCAGGTCGAAGGCTCCCGAAACGGGGCGGATCTCGCCGCGCGCCGTCAGCCGGGCTCCGCCGCCGAGTTCGCGCCCGGCGAGCCCCGAGAACGGCGCGATGCTCGAGGCTTCGACACCGAGGTCGCCGGTGAAGGCGCCGTCGCTGTAAGAACCCACCGCGTTGAAGGCGAGCGCCCGGCCATCCACAGAGGCCCGTTCGATGCGGATCGGCTGGCCGGCGTTCCACCCGCCGTTGATCGCCAATGCGATCCGGTTGCCGAGCGCCTCTGCGATATCCTCGCGTTCGGCCGCGATGCCGTTGGCCTGCCCGGCCCCGTCGAAGGTGATGCTGCGACTTGCCGGGTCGTCGAGGTTGGCGGCAAGGCCGCCAAGGTCGAACGCGATCGCGTCGATGCTGTATTGCGGACTGTTCAGGTCGGCGATGGAAACGGTTCCGGACCAACGGCCGTCGGGTGTGTCGCCGAAGGTAAGGCTCATGACGCCGCGACGCAGGGTCGTGGTGCCGCCGGGCACCGGCAGAACCACCCTGTCATTGCCGTCCGGCTCGATCCGGGCGTCGAGCTGCAGCGCCCGCAGGAAGCCGTCCGCGCCTGTTTCGGCCGATGCTTCGAGGTCGACGGCAGCGCTGTCGATCGAAAGGCGGTCGATGGTCACGCCGCCGGCGTCCCTGACGGTCCCGTTGACGGTCAGCGAAGCCTCGTCGCCGAAAAAGTCGCGGAAGGCGGGCGCCACGAGACGCGAGATCGGCCCGCGCACATCGGAGGAGAAGGCGAGGCCGAGATCCGTCCGATCGAGCCGGGTCGTTCCGGTCAGCACCCGCGCGCCGTCCGCGTCCAGCGTCAGGTCCAGTGTAAGGTCGCCGAGCGGGCCGGAGCCGGAGAGAGCCAGGTCGACCGGTGGCCGCCCTTCGATGTTGAGCAGGTTGGCCACGATGCCGTCCGCCGGTTCGCTCAGCCCCAGCCGCACGTCGAGCACTTCCGTCTCGTTGGCGTAGTTCGCCGTCAGGGTCAGGCTGCCGCCGGGCCCGTCCAGACGCTGCATGTCGAGCGCGGTCTGGAGCGATCCGCCAGCGAACTCGAGGTTGCCCGTCGCGCTCAGTTCCGATGCCAGCCCGAACACGTCCGGCCCGAAGCTCAAACGCGCGATTTCAAGGTTGCGCAGGCTGATGGCGAGCGGCAGTTCCGGCAGCTGGAACGGGGCTGCCTCGGGCGAAGGCAGGCCCTCCGCCGGCACGGGCTGGCGCAGGACCTCGATCGCGTCGGCCCGCAGCGTCTCGACGTCCAGCCGACCGCGCAGCAGCGCGGACCGGTTCCATTCGATGCCGGCATTCGCGATTCGAAGCCAGATACCCTCGCGGTCGGCGATGGTGATCGAGGCGATCGTCGCATTCGACGACAGGACGCCTTGGATGCCGCTGATCCTGATCTGGCGGTTGGTGTCGGAAAGCTGGTTCTCGACGAAGTCGATGAAGAAGCCGCGTTCCTCTTCCGGCGTATCCTGTGCCAGGACCGGAAACGCCAGGATCAGCGCGAGCAGGGCTGCGACGAAGCGGGTCAAAATGCCTGTCCTATTCCAACGTAGAAGGCGGCGGTCGGATCGCCTGGCCCCGGATCGAGCGGGAAGCCGACGTCGAGCCGGATCGGTCCGAGACCGGTCTGGTAGCGCAGGCCGCCGCCGACGCCGATCTTGAACGGGTCGTCGAAGTCGGGAACGGAATCGGCTCCGACATCGCCGGCATCCACGAAGCCGACCAGGCCGATCGTGTTGGTGACGGCGACGCGCAGTTCGGCGGAGCCTTCCACCAGCGAACGGCCGCCGATGACGTTGTTGCCGACCGGCACGCCGATGTTGCGGTAGGCGTAGCCGCGCACGGAGCCGCCGCCGCCCGCGAAGAACAGCTTGTCCGGCGCGGTCTCGGCGATGGAGGCGCCGACGAAGCTGCCGACCTTCAGCCGTCCCGCCGCGACGATCCTGTTCTCTTCGCCGAAGCCGTAATAGGCGCGCCCCTCGGCCGTGAACGATGACGCCAGATTGCCGTACTGGATCTCGTAGAAGGGTTCGGCCGTCACCTCCGCGTAATACCCTTCCTTGGCGTTTCCGGCATTGTCGCGGCTGTCAAAGACGAGCCCGCCCAGCACGCCGAAACTGGTGAAGGTGCGGCTGCCGAACACCTCGTCCTCGAACCGCGCATGCCGTGCGGTCCCGAAGATGCGGCCCGAGATCTCGTCGGTGAAGATATGGGTGAACCCCGCCTGGCCGGTCACCCCCGTGCGCGTGTAGGGCTCCAGCACCTCGCGGTCGCCGAACACCGACGCCACGAAATCGGTATCCGGTGTGAACACGCCCGGCCGCATGAAGGTCGCGCCGAGGCGATAGGTGAAGTCGTTCGGGTCGACGCCGCTGATGCCGCCCACCTTGCCCTCGATCCGCAGCCGCTCGGCACGCCCGAAGAGGTTTCGATGCAACCAGTAGGTTTCGAGGCCAAGGCCGTCGACGGTCGAGTAGGTACCGCCGACGCCGATCCGGCGCAGCGCCCGCTCCTGGACCACGACCGTGATAGGCAGGACGCCGTCGGGGCCGATGTCGTCGGCCTCGACAAGGCGCAGCGAGCGGAACACGTCGAGCCGGGCAAGCCGCTTGCGCGCCCGTTCGATGTCGTCGGGATCGAATTCCTCTCCCGGCGTCAGTCCTGCCATCCAGGCAACGAAGCCCGGATCCATGCGCTCGGTACCCTCGGTCTGGGTAAAACCGTAGATCGCGCGCCGGCCGGGTGCCACCGTCAGCGTTGCGTCGACGACGTCAGCCGTGTGCAGCGCCTCCACCCGTCGCTCGGCGATGCTTGCCTTGGCGTGTCCCTGCTGGCGCCAGGCCTCGACCGCAAGCCGTTCGGCGGCGAGGATCGTTCCCGAGCGCGCGACTTCGCCGGAGGCGAAACCCTTTTCCGCGGGCAGGGGAACCTCATCCCGGCGATTCGTGGCGGGCGGCGCCCGGTTGGTGATTAGCGCCTTTCCGAAAAGAAACGCGGGGCCGGGCACGATGAGAACCTCGACGCGGGCCAGTTGGGGCAGTTCGGTATCGGGCGGCAGGTCCGCCGCCTGCCGGCCTTCGATCAGGATGCTGATGGAGCCGCCGTAGCGGCCTTCCGAGTAAAGGGCTGCGAGCAGTCGGCGATAATCCTGCCGCGCCTTGGCGATCAGCCCGGCGGCGCCGGAGGCCGGCTCGTCGCGATCCGACCACAGGCTCGACGCCCCCTGGAGCTTGCTCTCGAGGTCGTCGCCCGTCACCTGGAAATCGACTGTGTAGGTCTGGGGCTCGCCGATCACGTCGGCGGTGTCGGTTGCCCGATCGCGGCCAAAAAGCTTGATGCCGAACAGCTCGAAGGCGTGCACGGGGACCGCGCTCGTCACCGACAGCGCCGCAATCATCATGGCCAACCGCAAGGCACGGCTCGTTGGATTCTGGCTACCGCTCAACGCTACTGATCACTCTCTATGGTCGAACCGCCCGCTCGGCCGTACCCTGTCGCGTGCCCACGGGGACACAAACACGCTCTCATTATGCATTCAAGTTGTTACCAAAAATTAAGCCCAACTTCGGTTGCCGCGAGGCTGCGACGAAAGACAGCGCGTCGTCGCTTTGCGGCGCGCGCTACGGAACCGACAGGGCTCTCGGCACATTCATGATCCATGAACAAAAAGCCGAAAACCCTCGCTGGCATGCGCATCCTCATCGCCGAGGACGAGTTCCTGCTTGCCATCGAACTCGCCCACTTCTTCGAGAGCGTCGGGGCGACCATTCTCGGCCCCGCGTCGGACGTGCCTGCGGCGCGGTCCTATCTCGACCGGGCCGATGCGGCTGTCCTGGACATCAATCTGCGTGGTGGCCCCGTCTTTCCGATCGCCGACGCGCTGTCTCTGCGCGGCGTGCCGTTCGTCTTTTTCAGTGGAACGGATGGGAACTCGATGCCGGACCGGTTCCGATTCGTCGGCAGCTTGCCGAAACCCGTGAGCTGGCAGCAAGTCCTTGCTAGGCTCGACACGGAGAACGGCGGCGCCCAGGCCATGGACAATCCCTTCGAGTCTCGCCGGCAGGATATGGGAATCGTCCTGCCCAAGCTGCGGTTGTCCGCCCGGCTGATGGTTGGCGACTCGTTCGCCGCCGACCGGCTGGTCGAAAAGACGCTGGAGCGCGCGGTCGGCGAATTCAAGGCACGGCCCGACGATGTGCCGACCTCGACCTGGCTGACGCATCTGATGGAGACGACGCTGGCGGTCGGCGGTCGAAACTTGATGAATTGAGGGCGTTGGCGCGGACCGTCGCCGCAACATCAGCGCAGCGTCGCGAAGGCCAGGCCCATCACCCCGCCCGCGGCAACGCCGACCCCAAGGCCCAGCAACGGATCTCCAAGCAGGATCTTGCCGAGAACGGCGCCCAGGCCAGTGCCGACGATCACGCCGGTTGCGGTGCTGAGGAAAACCCTGGCCATCCCGCCGGATCACCGGTTCGCAGGCAGGCTGCTGCCGATGCCGCCGCCGACGAGAACACCCAGAGCGATGCCGAGGATCAGGTTCTCGAAGACGGAAACGCCCAGCACCGCGCCGACGGCAAGGCCGATTGTCACGCCCATCATGGCATTCATGGTGCGGGTTCCCGCCATGGACCGGACTCCTCAGGTTGCAGGAGAAAGTCGTCATTGGAGCGATGGTTCCCATTCGCTCGCTGCGTGGCGCCGGGCCGGGGCAGGCGGGCAATTCCTCCCTTGCATTTGCTGGCGCGATTGCCGATATGAAGGCCGGGAGGTTGGTGGTGGACGAGCCACTCGCCAACCGGGTCAGGTCCGGAAGGAAGCAGCCCTAACGAGCTCCGGCACGGGTCACCGTGCCAGCCTCCCACCTTTTCCAGGGCCTCGCGCCGATGCGGACGCGGCGCCGGCATCGTTTCTCGTCGAGCATTGACGCTGCGTCGTCGAGGCGCGACACTCGTCGATACTCAAGCCCGCGGCACGACGGAGGCAACCGACCAATGAGCGAGGCCGGCAGCACCGACACGACCGCAAGCAGAGCCTACCGGGTTCTCGCCCGCAAGTATCGGCCGAGCGATTTTTCCGACCTCATCGGCCAGGAGCCGATGGTTCGCACGCTCACCAACGCCTTCGCCGCCGGCCGCATCGCCCAAGCTTGGATGCTGACCGGCGTCCGCGGTGTCGGCAAGACGACGACGGCGCGTATTCTGGCGCGCGCGCTCAACTACAAGACCCCCGACATCGATCGCCCGACCATCGACCTCGCCTCGCCCGGCGAGCATTGCAAGGCCATCATGGAAGGCCGGCACGTCGACGTCATCGAGATGGACGCGGCCAGCCACACCGGCATCGACGACATCCGCGAAATCATCGAGCAGGTGCGCTACGCACCGGTCTCGGCCCGCTACAAGGTCTACATCATCGACGAGGTGCACATGCTCTCGACGCAGGCTTTCAACGGCCTGCTGAAGACGCTCGAGGAGCCGCCGCCACACGTCAAGTTCATCTTCGCCACCACCGAAATCCGCAAGGTTCCGATCACGGTCCTGTCGCGCTGCCAGCGCTTCGACCTACGCCGGGTGGATGCCGGCCTGCTGGTCGAGCATCTGCGCGGCATTGCCGGCAAGGAAGGCATCGCCGTCGACGACGAAGCGCTGGCCATGGTCGCGCGCGCGGCCGAGGGATCGGTCCGCGATGCCTTGTCCATCTTCGACCAGGCGATCGCCCATGGCGCGGGCAGCGTCACCGCGGGGGCCGTTCGCGCCATGCTCGGCCTCGCCGATCGTGCCCGTGTCGTCGATCTCTTCGAACACCTCATGCGCGGCGATGTCGCGGCCGCCTTGACCGAGTTCCGCGCCCAGTATGACGGCGGCGCCGACCCGGCAGTGGTGCTGACCGATCTCGCCGAGTTCAACCATCTCGTGACGCGTCTGCGCTTCGTGCCGGAGGCGGTGCGCGATGGCTCGCTGACGGAGGACGAACGTCGGCGCGGCGCCGATTTCGCCGGCAAGCTGTCCGTGCGGGTGCTTTCGCGGACCTGGCAGATGCTGCTCAAGGGCATCGCCGAGGTGCAAGGTTCGAACCGCCCGGTCAGCGCCGGCGAAATGGTCCTGATCCGGATCGCGCACGCCGCAAGCCTGCCGACGCTGGACGAGGCCCTGAAGGCGATCGAGAGCGGCGGTGTGGCGCCCCCGCAGACAAGCATGCCGGGGCCGAATGGCGGCGGGCCGGTCGATCGCGCGCCCGCCCCGGCGGGTAACGGCGGCGGTGTCGCCGCGGTGTCGCAGACGCGGATGCCGACGGCCGGTGGCGGACAGACCATGCGGCTCGTCGAGCCGGCGCAGCGGGCCGAACCCATCTCGCCGCCCCTTCAGGCCCCGGTGGAAGAGGCGTCTTCGGTGCCGGTTCGGTCGCTGGAGGACATCGCGGGTCTCGCCGACGCCAACCGCGACATCGCCTTCAAGGTCAGTTTCAAGGCCTATGTTCGCCTGGTCTCGATCGAGCCCGGACGGATCGAGGTCAGTCTTGCCGAGAACGCGCCGAAGACGCTGCTGAACGACATGACGACGCGGCTGAAGGCCTGGACCGGCCGCAACTGGTTCGTGTCGCTGTCGCGCGAAAAGGGCGGCGCGACGCTCAGCGAGGCCGAGACCAGCCGTCGCGAGAGCGTGCTGATGGACGCCCGCGCCGACCCTGCCGTTGCGGCGATCTTGGCGCGGTTTCCCGGCGCAAGGATCATCGACGTGCGCTTTCCAGATGCGGGGGCGCAGGACATGAGCGAAAGCGATGAGACGTCGCCGCCGATCGACCCTGCCGCCGACGATGAAGACGACGAACTCTGAGCCGAAGAAAAGGACGACATCATGAAGGACCTGATGGGCCTGATGGGCAAGGCCAAGGAAATGCAGGCGAAGTTCCAGACCATGCAGGAGGAGATCGCCCAGATCGAAGCCTCCGGCCAGTCCGGTGGCGGCCTCGTCAACGTCGTCCTGTCGGGAAAGGGCGAGATGAAGAGCCTGAAGATCGATCCCTCGCTCTTCAAGGAGGATGACGTCGAGATCCTGGAAGACCTGATCATCGCCGCCCATGCCGACGCCAAGGGCAAGGTCGAGGCAGTGATGCAGAAGAAGACGCAGGAACTGACCGCGGGCCTGCCTATCCCCCCCGGCTTCAAGATGCCGTTCTGAGCCTGGCAGGCCACGTGCGGGCCGCCGGACATCCCGTTCACGGCTGGACCATGCGTTTCGGCATTGGAAATCGGCCGTGCGCGCCTACATTGACGCCATGACAACGATATCCGTACTCGACCTCTCGCCCGTCCCCGAAGGCGCCGATGCCGGCGCCTCGCTCCGCAACTCGCTTGATCTCGCGCGCCACGCCGAGCGATGGGGCTACCGGCGCTACTGGCTGGCCGAGCACCACAACATGCCAGGCATCGCCAGCGCCGCCACGGCGGTGGTGATCGGCCATGTCGCGGCTGGAACCTCCACCATCCGCGTCGGCGCCGGCGGCATCATGCTGCCCAACCATTCGCCCCTGATGGTGGCCGAGGCGTTCGGCACGCTGGCCGCGCTTCATCCCGGACGCATCGATCTCGGCCTTGGCCGCGCACCGGGCACCGACATGCTTACCGCGCGTGCGTTGCGCCGCAACTTGTCGGGCGACGTCGACCAGTTCCCGCGCGACGTCGTCGAGCTGATGTCCTACTTCAAGCCGGCCGAAGAGGGCCAGCGCGTCCAGGCGGTGCCGGGTGCCGGTCTCGACGTTCCCGTCTGGATCCTGGGGTCCAGTCTCTATGGCGCGCAGCTCGCCGCCATGCTCGGCCTGCCCTACGCCTTTGCCTCGCATTTCGCGCCGGCCGAGCTCGAACGAGCCGTGGCGATCTACCGCGAGCGCTTCGAACCGTCGGAACAACTCGACAAGCCCTATGTGATGCTCGGTCTCAGTGTCATCGCGGCCGAGACCGACGATGCGGCTCGGCTCCTGTTCACGTCGCAACAGCAGTCCTTCGTCAATCTGCGCACCGGGCGCCCCGGCAAGCTGCCGCCGCCGGTGCGGGGCTACTACGAGAGCCTGGAGCCGATGGCGCGAGCCATGCTCGACCAGACGCTTACCTGCGCGGTGGTCGGATCGCCCGACACGGTGCGGCGCGGCGTCGCCGATTTTGCCCGCCGCACCGGCGCAGACGAACTGATGGTCACCGGCCACATCTTCGACCATGCCGCCCGCCTTCGCTCCTACGAGATCCTGGCGGACGTTCATCGCGAACTGGCGGCGGCGGCGTAAGGCTCGCCGCCTACCGGCAGGGCGCGTCGTAGAGGATTCGGTAGTCGGCGCTCCGCGCCTCGCAGGCGTTTCCGAAGGTCCGCACCTGGTTGCCGCGCCGCGCACAGACCGGTTCGTATTGTTGGGTACAGAAGCTCTGGCGAGGTGGGGGAGCCGGCTCGGGGCTGACGGGAAGCGGCTCCTCCACCAACACCGTGCAAGACGAGATGAGCAGCAGGGACAGGAGCCCCAGCGCGCTCCCGACCGGTGAATTCGTCATGATGTCCTCCTCCGGGACAAATCACGGCAGTCCCCACAACGCCGCAATGCGCGACGATCGCTATGGTTTCGACGGTCGAGCCGGAAGTCTGTCGATCAGGCGGCGATCAGCCGGCGCGGAACCTTTTCCCGGACCGCTCGTTCGATGAGGTCCGCCTCCTTGCGCGCGGGCCGGGGGAAACATGTTGCCATCGCCTGACGAAAAACCGGAAGCGACGACGCCCGTCGTGAAGCCGAGCCGCGGGCTGTTCGGCCTGCTTCTCGGCATTTTCCTGATCCTCCTCGTCTATGCGCTGTATTTCGCCAAGGATTTCTTCCTGCCGGTGGTGCTGGCCTTCATGCTGGCGCTCACCTTGTCGCCGATCGTGCGGGCGCTGGCCTGGCGCGGCGTTCCGGCGCCGCTTTCGGCGACGCTGCTGGTGTTTTTCTCCTTTTGCGGCATCGCGGTGATCGGCTTCGTGCTCAGCGGGCCGGTCGTGGCGCTGGTCGAGGACGCACCCAACATCGGCAGGCAGCTCCAGGAGCGATTGTCCGAGGTCAAGGGGCCTCTGTCGCGCCTCATGCAGGCCGGGGACCAGATCGAGAGCGTCACCGAAGCAGCAAGCGAGCCCGACGTGCAGAAGGTGGTGATCGCGCAACCGGGCATCGTCTCGCGCGCGGCCGGCAATCTCCTGTCCGTCGGCACCACGGTCGCCATCATGCTGGTCTTGTCGCTGTTCCTGCTCGCGTCGGGCAGCATGTTCTACGAGAAGCTGGTGCAGACATTCGACCTGATGAGCGACAAGAAGCGCGCGCTGCGGATCGTCTACGACGTCGAGCGCGAGATCTCGCGCTATCTGCTGACCGTGGCGCTGATCAATGCAGGGCTCGGCTTGGCGGTCGGAACGTCCTGCTGGCTGCTCGGCCTGCCCAATGCGCTTTTGTGGGGCGTGGCCGCCGCGCTTTTGAACTTCCTGCCTTATGTCGGCGCTCTGATCGGCATCGTTCTGGTCGGCGTGATGTCGATCGTCACCTTCGACACCTTGTCCTCCGCCGCGCTTGCGCCGCTGCTCTATGCCGGGTTTACGGTTTTCGAGGGCCAGTTCCTCACGCCCCTGATCCTCGGCCGGCGGCTGGAACTCAATGCCGTGGCCATCTTCATCGCCATCGCTTTCTGGTCGTGGCTGTGGGGCTTCGCGGGCGCACTTCTCGCCGTGCCGATCCTCGTCATCGCCAAGGTGTTCTGCGACAATTTCGAGGGGCTCAGCTCGATCGGCAACTTCCTTGGCGCGCAGGACGTGCGCGAAACCGCCGAATAGGCGCCCGGGACTTCCGTCTCGCTCAAAATCCCTCTAGTGCGTCGGCGCGGAGGAACGCGACGATGCGCCAGATGGAAAACGGACCCGATCTCGATGCCTATTTCGCGCGCATCGGCTATCGCGGCCCCCGCGCGGCCACGCTTGGCGTGCTGAAGGAACTGCACCTCCTCCATCCGCGGGCCATCGCCTTCGAGAACCTCGATTCCTTCTTCGGCCGCCCGGTTCGCCTCGACCTGCCGTCACTGGAGGAAAAGCTCGTCCACGCGCGCCGAGGCGGCTACTGCTTCGAGCAGAACACGCTGTTCTGGAAGGTGCTGGCGTCGCTCGGCTTCCAGGTCACCGGCCTTGCCGCCAGGGTCTTGTGGAACCAGCCGGAAGAGACGTTCAATCCGCGCAGCCACATGCTGCTGCGCATCGAGATCGACGGTGCGACCTGGCTGGCCGATGTCGGCTTTGGCGGGGTCACGCAGACCGCGCCGCTGCTTCTGGCGCCGGGCGCGGTGCAGCTGACACCGCACGAGCCCTGTCGCCTGGTCGAGACCGGCGACCACTACCGCCTCCAGGCGGAGATCGGCGGCGAGTGGCGCTCCGTCTTCCGCTTCGATCTGACCGAGCATTTCGACGTCGACTATCTGGTGTCGAGCCATTTCGTCTCGACCTGGCCGACATCGCAATTCGTGACGACGATCATGGCCGCGCGTGCCCTGCCGCACGGCCGGCTGGCGCTCAGGAACGACCGCATGACCGTTCACGAGACGGGCGGAGCGTCGAAGCACGCGCATTTCGCCACCGGCGCCGACCTGCGCGCGGCGCTTGCCGCCGACTTCGGCATCGACGTGCCGGAGCCGGAGCGCTTCGACGCGCGGTTTGCGGAGTTGGGCTTTGGCCAAAGCGGGTCGTAGCGCCGGATTCTAACGCAGCCGGTTCACCAGCGCCGCATCGGGAAAGCAGGTCGGCGCCAGCCCGTTCCTGGCCTGCCAGTCGCCGATCGAGCGGCGCGTGCGGAAGCCCGGCAGCCCATCGGCGCCGCCGACGTCGTAGCCGAGTTTTTCCAGTCCGCGCTGCATGGCCGCGATGTCGGAGCGGAAGAGCTTGGACATGGTGCCCCAGCCGTTCGAAAATGTCCTGTCGCCATACTGGATGCGGTCGCCGGCATGGCCGACGAACAGCGCATAGAGGTCGCTCTCGTTGTAGTCCTTCAGCACGTAGAAGTTCGGCGTGACGAGGAAGGCCGGGCCATTTCGGCCGGCCGGCATCATCAGGTAGCCCTCGCCCTTCAGTTCATGCGCCGGGAACGGCCGGCCGCCGACGCGCGCGATCCCCATCCGCGCCCATTCGGCGATCGGCTTGCCTCGGTCGGGCCCCTCCAGCGCGCAGGACACGGCGGCCGGCACCGTCACCTCGAAGCCCCAGTCGCGGCCGCGCACCCAGCCGTGCACCTTCAGGTAGTTTCCGATCGAGGCCAGCGTGTCGGCCTCCGAGGTCCAGATGTCGGCGCGCCCGTCGCCGTCGCCGTCGACGGCATGTTTCAGGTAGCTCGTCGGCATGAACTGCGGCTGGCCGAGCGCCCCGGCCCAGGAGGACTTCATCGAGCGCGGCGGGATCCGTCCCCGCTCGGCCATCACCAGCGCGGCCAGAACCTCTTCGCGGAACATGGCCTTCCGGGTGGCGAGAAAGGCCTTGGTGCCCAGCACCTCGAAGGCATCATAGGAAATCTTGGCGCGGCCGAAGCCCGATTCGCGTCCCCAGATGGCGAGCACGATGCCGGGCGGCACGCCGGTCGCAGCCTCGATCGCCGAAAGTGTCCGGGCATGGGCTCCCGCTCGGGCCCGCCCGCCCGCGCTCACGCCGCGCACGGTGTTCTCCGCGAAGTAGTTGCCCGGCGACCCGAATTCCGCCTGATGCTGCGTCTTCGGCGTCTGCGGCTTCTGTCCGGGCAGCACCAGGTCCGGCAGTTTCAGGTTCGGGCTGACGCCCCTGAACGCCTCGTCGAAGGTCGCGCGCGACACGCCATTCGCCTTCGCAGCCGGCCACAGGTCGGCGTCGAGCCAGGCGCGGAACTGCCGGTCGATGGACTGCCCGGCGGCGGGCAGGGGCGCGAGGGCCAGGAAAGGAATAACGAGGAAAAAGAAGGCTTGTCGAAGTATCATTGCTTGCACCTGCTCATACCGGCCTTCCCGCCTGCAGCCAGTCCCGCATCGCCTGCAGTAATTCGTAGGTGGGATAATCCTTTATGTCTTCCTCCGAGAAGCCGCGCTGGAGCTGCCGTTCGTAGTACCAGGCAAGAAAGTTTTCGTAGGCGGCTTTGATTCGTGCGGCACCGTCGGCGCCCGACATTCCGGCTTCGGAGACGAGCCAGTTCCTCACCTTACGAATGGCTTTCGCATAGTCGTCCCCGTGAGCTTCGATATCGCATCCCGACAAGTCCGATATGGCTTTCTGAAATCGGTAGCGTTCCGTCTCGAGAATCAGAATACGCTTCGATTCACGGCCATTTCCATGGAATTTCCGGCAGCCATAGTCGATGCCGAGTTCGAGGGGCATGTTGAGGCGATACATCTCGCCGCCTTCCTTCGCCTGGCAGCGGCTGAGATCGTGTACAGAATAGAGCGAGCCTCGAATAAGTTCGACGATCTTGTCGATTCTGTTCTCGCCCGAATCGGTCCTCTCCGAAGCCAGTCTCGGATCGAAGCCCAGATAGGCTACACAAAACAGAATTGCCTGAAGGAGCGGCGCAAACTGGTCGTCAAAAGGGCAGTTGATGAAGACCGACTTCTCGAATGGCGCGCCAGCCATTCGTCATCCCTTTGGCGTCATTGGGTCCGAGCTGTAGGACATCCGCTCTCTGATGCGGCCATCCGCCCCATGAATGTACAATTCCGTACCAAGATTCCGCGCGATTTCCTTGGCGCGAGCAATCGCCTCGTGTTGCGTTCCGTAGGTCACGGAGACCTTCGCGGCTCCGGACTTCCGGACGCTCCATTTCCCCCCGTTTGGTACTACATGCTGCGCTCTGGCGCTCATTGCTTTGTCTCGCTGGCTGCCAACGTTCAAGATATAGTCTGTCTGGACGGCGTTGCAACTCCGGAGTGTCGCCCCTCAAAACGCAGTCCGCGCCTTCAGCGCGGCCGACAGGGTTCCTTCATCCAGGTAGTCGAGTTCGCCGCCGACCGGGACGCCATGCGCGAGACGCGTCACCTTCACGCCGAGCCCGTCCAGTTGATCTGTGATGTAGTGCGCCGTCGTCTGCCCTTCCACGGTGGCGTTGACGGCGAGGATGAGCTCGTTCACCCCGCCCTTCGCCACGCGGTCGACCAGGCTGCGGATGTTGAGGTCGTCCGGCCCGACGCCGTCGAGCGGCGAAAGGGTGCCGCCGAGCACGTGGTAACGCGCGTTCATCGCGCCGGCCCGCTCCAGCGCCCAGAGGTCGGAGACGTCCTCGACCACGATGATCGTCGCGTCGTCGCGGCGCGGATCGGTGCAGATCGTGCAGGGGTCGGTCGTGTCGACATTGCCGCAGGTCGAGCAGACGCGCACCTTGTCGAGCGCGTCGCCCATGGCAACGGTCAGCGGGCCGAGCAACTGCTCCTTCTTCTTGATCAGGTGCAGCGCCGCGCGTCTTGCCGACCGGGGGCCGAGCCCCGGCACCTTGGCGAGCAACTGGATCAGGCGTTCGATCTCGGGACCGGCGATTCGCTTCGACATGGCGCCTGTCTAGCGCAAGAACCGGGGCGAAAGAACAGCCGTGACGGGCAGGAGGGCGGCCTATTCGGCCGCCTCCGACGTCTGCGCCACGGCCTTGCGCACAGCCGGCGCCACCTTCGTGCCGAACAGCTCGATGGCCTTCATCAGCGCGGCGTGCGGCATGACGCCGATCGCCATCTGGATCAGGAAGCGGGTGTTGCCGAAGATCTCGTGGTTGGCGAGGATCTTGTCGGTCACCTCGGCGGGGCTGCCGACGAAGAGCGCGCCGCGCGGGCTGCGCGAGGCATCGAACTCGCGTCGACCGCTCGGCCCCCAGCCGCGCTCGCGGCCGATGCGGTTCATCACCTCGGTCACCGGCGGGTAGAAGGTATCAGCCGCCTCCTGCGTCGTCTCGCCGACGAAGCCGTGCACGTTGATGCTGGTGGCCAGCCTGTCCGGGTCATGGCCGAACTGCCGCGCCGCCTTGCGGTAGATGTCGAAGAAGGTCGCGAAGCGGGCGGGCTCCCCGCCGATGATGGCGAGCGCCAGCGGCAGGCCGTACATGCCGGCGCGCGCGGCCGACTGCGGCGTGCCGCCGATGGCGATCCAAAGCGGCAGCGGATCCTGCAGCGGCCGCGGATAGACGCCCCGATCGTCGATCCTGGGCGTGTGCTTGCCGCCCGGCCAGGAAATCCGCTCGTCCTTGCGCAGGGCGATCAGCATTTCCAGCTTCTCGGCGAAAAGCGTGTCGTAGTCCTTCAGGTCATGGCCGAACAGCGGAAAGGACTCGATGAACGAACCCCGGCCCGCCATCATCTCCGCCCGGCCCTGCGAAAGAAGGTCGAGCGTCGCGTATTGCTGGAACACGCGGACCGGGTCTTCCGATGACAGCACGGTCACGCTGCTCGACAGCCGGATCGACTTGGTGCGCGCGGCGGCGGCGGCCAGCACCGTGGCTGGCGAGGACACGACATAGTCTGGCCGGTGGTGCTCGCCGAGCGCGAACACATCGAGGCCGAGCTGGTCGGCAAGCTCGATCTCCTCGAGCAGGTTCTTCAGTCGCTCGGCCGGATCGGTCCTGCGGCCCGAGACCGGGTCGGTGCCGACGTCGCCGAACGTGTAGAGGCCGAGTTCCATTGTCGTCTCCTGTTTCGTTGGTCCAAAGATAGGCCGGGTCTGCAATGTGCGCGAGTATCTGACGGTGAACAGTGCTTCTCCGGTCGTCCGCTTAACGCCGCGTACACCCATGCCCGCTAGCCTTGTGTCGAGAACGGGCCGGCCGAAACGTTTGGAAGCAGTGCGCTCCCCATGTCCTTTGTCGAACGACGCCTGACCAGACTGCGCGCCGCGTTCTCGCGCAGCCTGCGTCTGCGCGTGCTGATGCTGACGCTTGCGGTGTTCGTGGGAGTCGCCCTGCCGGCGTTCGGCGCATTCGTCTGGATCGTCGACACGACGAGCGGCCGTCTTTCGACCCTCTTCGCCGAACGGCAGGTTCTCTACGATCGTCATCGTGGCCTTGGTCCCCTCGCGCGCGAAGTGGCGCTCGCCGAAACGCTGGCGCGCTCGCCCACCATCCGCGACTGGGCGATGGACGAGGAGCATGCGGCCAAGAAGGCGCGCGGTCTCGATGCCCTGGAGCACTTCCGCACCGCCTTCGCCGACCGCAACTACTTCCTCGTTCTGGCTGAATCGGGCAGCTACTATTTTGGCGATGGAAACGCCGGCACCGATCCCGGCCGGCCGCGATACGTCCTGTCGCGCGGGAACGAGGCCGACAGCTGGTTCTACAAGACACTGGCCCTGGGCGACGGGTGCCGGCTGAACGTCAACAACGACCGCGCCCTGGCCGTCACCAAGGTCTGGATCAATTGCGTCGTGGAGCAGAAGGACCAGCCCATCGCGGTCATCGGCACCGGGCTTGATCTCTCGGCCTTCGTCGCCGGGGTGGTCAACACCGGCCAGGAAGGTGTCGAGACGCTGTTCGTCGATGGTTCCGGCGCCATCCAGGCGATCAATGATCGCGGCAAGATCGACTTCGCCAGTCTGACCAAGGAGGAAGCCGAGCGAAAGACCGTCTTCCAGCTCGTCGACAGGAGCGAGCATCGCGCCCTGCTCGCCTCTATGATGGCGGATCTGCGCGCCGGCCGTACGGATGCGGCAACCGCAGTCCTTGATCTGCGCGGGCGCCCGATGCTGGTCGGCGTTGGCCATCTCGACAGTCTGGGCTGGTTCAACGTCTCCGTCATGGATGTCGACGCCATCGTCGGCCATGGGCTGTTCGCGCCGCTCGGCGCGCTTCTCGCCTTGGCGATCATTGCGGCGACCTTGCTGATCACCGTGTTCTTCAAGCACAGCGTTCTCGACCGCATCGCTGAAACCGAGGGCGCGCTGCGCCGCATCGAGGAAGGCGAATACGCGCAACCCGTCGTCTCGCACGACGATGACGAGATCGGCCGCCTGACCACGGCCCTCGATCGCATGGCAAGGGCCGTGCACGAAAACACCGAGCGGCTCGAGGACACGGTCCGCCAGCGCACCGACGAGCTTGCGCGCCTGGCCTTCCTCGATTCCATGACCGGGATCGCCAACCGTCGCGGTTTTGCCGCCACTTTCGAAAGGGAGATGTCCGCCGCGCGCGACGTCGGCGAGACGGTCGGCCTGCTCTTGCTGGATGTGGATCTCTTCAAGTCGATCAACGATTCGCGCGGCCACATGGCTGGCGACGAGGTCATCCTCGAAGTCGCCCGGCGCATCCGCTGCGTCGTGGCGGAAACCGACCACTGCGCCCGCTGGGGTGGCGACGAGTTCATGGTGCTCGTGCGCGGCGACGCAAGGGATCTGATGGAGACGGGCCGACGGTTGCTCGATGCGCTGCGCGGCTCCAGCGTCCGGCTGTCGGACGGGACGGACATCCGCGTCACGACATCCATCGGCGGCTATCTCGCCTCCGCCGCCGACACGCTGTCGAGCGCCGCCGCGAAGGCCGACGTGGCGCTTTACGAGGCCAAGGGCGCGGGACGCAACCGCATCATGATGCATCCGCCGGGCCAGGCGCCCGAAAACAACGTGAAGGTCGCCTGAGCCGCCCCGTCAGTCCTCTCCGTCGACGACCCTCAGTCGCAGCGAGCCGGTGGGCGAACGGACCTCCTGCGGCGCGGTCTCGGCATCGTCCCCGGCTCCCCCGCCCTGTTCGATTCCAAATTCGAGCGCCTCGATCCTCTGGCCGCGCTTCGTCACCTTGTCGGTCGACGTCAGGATCTGTTCGACATCCCTCTGCGTCATCGCGAAATGCCCCTGCAGCTTGCGCACCCGCTCGTCGAGCCGGCCGACATCCTCCATCAGGCGGATCACCTCGCCCTGGATGAGGTGCGCCTGCTCGCGCATCCGGGCATCCTTGAGCACGGCCTGGATCACCTGGATCGACAGCATTAGCAGCGAGGGAGAGACGATGACGATGCGCGCCCGGTGGGCGCGATGCACCAGTGCCTCGAAGTTTTCGTGGATCTCGGCGAAGATCGACTCCGACGGCACGAACATGAAGGCCGTTTCCTGCGTCTCGCCATTGATCAGGTACTTGTCGGCGATCGCCTTGATATGGACCTCGATATCGCGGCGAAAGGCCTGTGCGGCGTTCTTCTGCCCGTCGGGGCCGTCGCTTTCGGCCGCCGCGCGGATGGCGTTCCAGGCCTCGAGCGGAAACTTGGCGTCGATGACGAGCGCCGGCGCTCCGTTGGGCATGCGCACCAGGCAGTCCGGCCGGTTGCCGTTAGACAGCGTCGCCTGGAACTCGTAGGCGCCCCGGGGCAGCCCGTCGGCGACGATCGCCTCCATCCGCGACTGGCCGAAGGCTCCGCGCGTCTGTTTGTTGGACAGGATATGCTGCAATTGCACCACCTGGCCGGCGAGCGTCTGGATGTTGCTCTGCGCCGTGTCGATGACGGCGAGCCGCTCCTGCAGCTTCGTCAGGCTCTCATGCGTCGACTTCGTCTGCTCGGTCATCGTCTGGCCGAGACGGCCGGTCATGGCGTCGAGGCGCTCCGAGATCGCCTTGTTCAACTCGTTCTGCCGCGAGCCGAACACCTCGGCGATGGTCGCCATCCGGCCCTGCATCTCGGATTGGACCCGCGTCAGCTCGACAAGACGCGCCTGGGCCTCGCGGGCCGCCTGCGCTGCGTCGTCGGCGGCTTTCGCTCGCGCCCGCCCCATCCGCCGCAGGCCAAGGACCAGCCATCCGAAAAGCAGCAGCACCACCGCGCCGATTCCCGCCAGGAGGTGCCCCAGGGTGATGGTCGTCGCGCCAAGCTGGCCGAGCGGTGTTGAAAGAAGCGTGAGGACGTCGATCATCGATGGAACCTATCCGATTCGGAAGCCGACCATAAGACCAAACCGTGAACAAGTTGCTGCCTCCCAGTTGACGCTCTCCCGAGCAGCGATTACCTGAGGGCCATGCCGATAAAGCCGCTTGTCATCCTTCCCGACCCGATCCTGCGCGAGGTTTCCAGGCCCGTCGAACGGGTCGATGCCGACATCGGCCGCCTTGCGGCCGACATGCTGGAAACGATGTACGACGCCCCCGGCATCGGGCTGGCGGCGATCCAGGTCGGGGTGCCGCTGCGCATGCTCGTCGTCGACCTGTCCAAGGAAGAAGAGGAGCGCGCTCCGCACGTTTTCATCAATCCGCGGATCCTGTCGACCTCCGACGCGCGCAACGTCCACGAGGAGGGCTGCCTCTCGATCCCCGAATACTACGCCGAGGTCGAACGGCCCGCATCGATCCGCCTGAGCTATCTCGATGGCGGGGGCGCGCAACGGGAGATGGAGGCGGACGGCCTGATGGCGACCTGCCTGCAGCACGAGATCGACCATCTCAACGGCGTGCTCTTCATCGACCATATCTCGCGGCTTAAGCGCGACATGGTGGTGCGCAAGTTCAGGAAGCTCGCCAAGGACAAGGCTGGACCGCTGGTGGGGTGAGGCTCTGTCGAGCGGTCCGCGCAGGACCCATTTGGCGCCTGTTTCATACAAGGCCGGACGCCCCTCGGTACAACCGGAACTAGTCATGTACATACCACCGCATTTCCAGGAGATCGACGCGGACGAGATCCGGTCCGTCATCGACACCGCTCCGCTGGCCTGCATCGTGGCGCAGACGACCGAAGGACTGGTCGCCAATCACATCCCGATGCTGTCCGGTCCCGAAGGCACGCTGATCGGGCATGTGGCCCTGGCGAACGACATGCACCGGATCGTCGCCGACGGTCAGGAGGTGCTTGCGATCTTCAGGGCCGGCGATGCCTACGTCTCACCCAACTTCTACCCCTCGAAGCCGGAGCATCACCGGCACGTCCCGACCTGGAACTATCAGGTCGTCCACGTCCACGGCGCCATCACGTTCCAGCATGACGAGCAAGCGAAACGCGCGGCGGTGGGGCTGCTGACCCGCACGCATGAGAGACGGCTGAACGGAAGCAGCGCCTGGCGCATGGCGGACGCGCCGAAGGACTACATGCGGCAGATGCTCGACAACATCGTCGCCTTCCGCATCGACGTGAGGCGCGTGCTCGCGAAATCGAAGCTCAGTCAGAACCGCGAGGAGCGCGACTACATGGGCGCGGTCTCGGGCCTCAGGGCGTCGGGCCACGAGGATCTTGCCCTGAGCATGGAAAGACGGCTGCGGAAATAGGCTAGCGGCGGCCGGAGTTGCGTGCGAAGGCCGCCTTGCCACGTGCCATCCGCAACCTTCGGAATTCCCGACGGGCTTGACCTCGCTGGTGTAAACCCGTTTGAAACGGGGAAAGGAGCGCGGGAACCCGCGCTCGGCCATTCACCCGCTCGCCACCGCGCCGGACCGCCATGCCGCTTCGCATCGTCTTCATGGGCACGCCCGACTTCTCCGTCCCGACGCTGCGCGCCATCGCGCTGGCCGGGCACGACATCGTCGCGGTCTACACCCAGCCGCCGCGAGCGGCAGGCCGGCGCGGGCTTGAGCTGACGAAATCGCCCGTCCACGTAGAAGCAGAGCGGTTGGGCATCGAGATCCGCATGCCGAAATCTCTCAAGGGCGAGGACGAGCAGGAGGCTTTCCGTGCCTTGCGCGCCGACGTCGCCGTGGTCGTCGCATACGGGCTGCTCCTGCCCAGCGCCATCCTGGAAGCGCCGCGCCTCGGCTGCTACAACGGCCATGCCTCCGCTCTGCCGCGCTGGCGCGGCGCAGCACCCATCCAGCGCGCCATCATGGAGGGCGACGCGGCCACCGCCATGATGATCATGAAGATGGAAGAAGGTCTCGACACCGGCCCGGTCGCCATGAGGCGCTTGGTTCCGATCTTGCCCGACATGACCGCCGGTGATCTGCATGAGGCGCTGATGCAGGCTGGCGCCGGCCTGATGGTCGAGGCGCTGGCCGCCATCGAGGCCGGCACGCTGACGCTGACGCCCCAGCCGGACGAGGGCGTCACCTATGCCCGCAAGATCGACAAGGCCGAGACCCGTATCGACTGGTCGCGCCCCGCCGCGCGGGTCGACGGCCACATCCGCGGCCTCTCGCCTTTCCCCGGCGCCTGGTGCGAGGTCGTGATTGCCGGCAAACCCGAACGGCTGAAGCTGCTGCGCTCGGTCATCGCGGAAGGCTCCGGCGCGCCGGGCACGATCCTCGACGACCGGCTGACAGTGGCCTGCGGCGAGGGCGCCGTGCGCCTCGTCGAAGTCCAGCGCGCGGGCGGCAAGCCGCTCGCGGCGTCGGAATTCCTGCGCGGCGCCAAGCTTTCCACCGGAGACCGCCTGACATGAGCGCCTTCATCATCCGACCGGCCAAGCCGGACGATCGCGCCGCGATCCGCGCCGTCGAGGAACGCGCCTTCGGCCAGCCCGACGAGGCGAACCTCGTCGAACGGCTGGTTGCCGACGGCGACGTGGTGCTGGAACTGGTGGCCGAGCGCCACGGCGAAATCCTTGGTCACGTGCTGTTCTCGCGGCTGCAGGTGGTGACCGGCGAGTGGTCGACCCCGGCTGTCTCGCTCGCGCCGCTGGCCGTCGATCCCGCGCACCAGGGCAGGGGCATCGGCACCGAGCTCGTGCGCGAGGCGCACCTGCGCCTGATGGCGGATGGCGAGCGTCTGTCGGTGGTGCTGGGCGATCCCGCCTGGTACGGCCGCTTCGGCTATGCCCACGACCGCGCAGCCGGTTTCGAAAGCCGTTGGCAGGGTGAAGCGCTCCAGGCCGTCGCTTTCGAAGAATCGCCTCAGACCGGGCGCCTCGTCTGGCCGCGCGCCTTCGATGCGATCTGATGCCGCGCTACCGGCTCGACATCGAGTATGACGGCGGCGCCTATGCCGGCTGGCAGCGCCAGGCCGGGCAGCATTCCGTCCAGGCGGCGATCGAGCAGGCCATCCGGGCCTTCTGCGGCGAGGACCTGACCCTGCGCGGCGCCGGCCGCACCGATGCCGGCGTCCATGCCACCGGCCAGGTGGCCCATGTCGATCTGGCCAAGGACTGGCCAGACGACACCGTGCGCGACGCGGTCAACGCCCATCTCCAACTGGCCGGCGAGCGGGTGGCGATCCTCCATGCCGCGCGGGTGGCGGACGACTTCGACGCCCGCTTCTCGGCCACGGCGCGGCATTATCTTTATCGAATCGTCAACCGCCGGGCGCCGCTGGCGCTGGAGCGCGGCCATGCCTGGTGGGTCGCCAGGCGCCTCGATGCGGCAGCCATGCACGAAGCCGCGCAACTGCTGCTCGGCCGGCACGACTTCACCACCTTCCGGTCCGTCCAGTGTCAGGCCAACAGCCCGCTGCGCACGCTCGACCGCTTCGACGTCTCACACACGGGCGACGCCATCGAGATCCGTGCCTCGGCGCGATCCTTTCTGCACAACCAGGTCCGCTCCATGGTCGGTTCGCTGAAACGCGTTGGCGAAGGCGCCTGGTCCCCCGCCGATATGCGCGCTGCCCTCGACGCGCGCGACCGCAAGGCGTGTGGCCCGGTCGCGCCGCCCGACGGGCTGTATCTGGTGGGGGTGGAGTATGGGGAGGGTGGCGAATGGCGAATGGGGAGTAGGGAGTAGGGAATAGGGAATAGGGAGTAGGGAGTAGTTTTTTGGAGAATTTGTTTGACGACATTGAATCTGTAGATTGTTTTCAGCAATAATTCCCTATTCCCTATTCCCTATTCCCTATTCCCTATTCCCTATTCCCTATTCCCTATTCCCTATTCCCTATTCCCTATTCCCT
>JBHYDY010000006.1:0-48668 GCA_051860465.1 Mesorhizobium sp. | reverse complement strand
TTCCCTATTCGCCCCTCATTCCGCCAACCCCAGCAGGTCCTGCATCCCGAACAGCACGAACAGCGACATACCCACCATCGCGACGAAAACCCCCGTGGCGACCGCTGGACCCTTGCCGATGGCGATGTTGGTCAGCCGCCAGGAAAACACCAGCGTCAGGATGAAGAGCCCGAGCGAGATCAGCGCCGACATCTCCGCTGCGTCTGTCATGAAGAAGCGCAGCATGGCGGGCGGCAGCATGATCCAGACGACGATCGCCGTCGCCCAGTTGGACGCCACGACATAGGGAACGAACCGATCGCCGATCCCCGCGCGTGGCGCGATCAGGGCAAGCGCCACCAGCGGCAGGATCCATGAAGACAGATCGATGATGGCCAGCCGCGCGATCAGCGAGAGCCGCCCTGCGCCTTCCGGGTCGAGGCTGGCCAACTCGTTGGCGACGGACACCCATCCCGCAAACAGCGCCGGCGACGCGATCACGATCGCGAAGAACGAGGTCCAGAAGCCGTCGGCCGAGAGGTCGAGCAGTCGCAGTCCGTCGGCGCGGCCGAGCATCATCCGCCAGGCGCCGGTCAGATGGAGGTGGATCTGCTCGGCGGATGGCATGGCTCAGGTCCCCGCGAACCAGTCCGCGAGAAACCGCTCGTAGATCGCCGTCAGCGTCTCCAGGTCGGCAAGTGCGACACGTTCGTCCACCATGTGCATGGTCTGACCCACCAGGCCGAACTCGACGACCGGACAGAAATCCTTGATGAACCGCGCGTCCGACGTTCCGCCGGAGGTCGAGAGGCCGGGCCGGCGGCCCGTCACCGCCTCGACCGACGAGGTCAGCGTCCCGATCAGCTTGTCGTCGCGGGTGAGGAACACGTGGCTCGGCCGCACCCCCCAGTCGATGTCGTAGGTCGCGGCCTCCTTGCGGCCGGGGCGCAGCCTGGGCCGGCTCGCCGCCTTGTCGAGGCGGTTGTGGATCTCGGCCTGGATCGTCTCGACCGTCCAGAGATCGTTGAAGCGGACGTTGAAGGTCAGCGTCGCCCTTGCCGGGATGACGTTGCCGGCCGGGTTGCCGACGTCGATCGTGGTCACCTCGAGATTGGTCGGCTGGAAATCGGCGCTGCCCTCGTCGAAGACCGGGTGCATCAGCGCCTCGGCCAGCATGACGATGCCGCGCACCGGATTGTCGGCCAGATGCGGATAGGCGACGTGCCCTTGCCGGCCATGGACCGTGACCGTGCCCGACACCGACCCTCGGCGGCCGATCTTGATCATGTCGCCCAGCGTATCGGGGTTGGTCGGCTCGCCCACCAGGGCCGCGTCCCAGGTCTCGCCCTTCGCGGCGGCCCAGTCGAGCAGCTTGGTCGTGCCGTTGATCGCCGGACCCTCTTCGTCGCCGGTGATCAGGAGCGACACCGAACCCTTAGGCCGCCCATGCGCCTCGAGGTGCCGCGCCACCGCGGCCACGAAGCAGGCGATGCCGCCCTTCATGTCCACCGCCCCGCGCCCGAACAGGAAGCCGCCGGCGATCTCCGCGCCGAAGGGCGGGTGCGTCCACGCCGCCTCGTCGCCGACCGGCACCACGTCGGTATGGCCGGCAAACATCAGATGCGGCCCGTTGCCGGAAAGCCTGGCGTAGAGGTTCTCGACGTCCGGCGTGCCGGTCGCCGAGAACATCGGCCGCTCGACCGAAAATCCCAGCGGCCGCACCATCGCCTCCAGAGCCGACAGCGCTCCGCCCTCGGCGGGCGTCACCGACGGACAGCGGATCAGGGCGGCGAGATTGGCGACGGGATCGGTGGGCATGCTCATGGCCGCAGCGATAATGGAAAGCGGTGCGCCTGTCACGGTGGGAGGCGCGTGCGTTGCCCTGATCCGGTTGCTTGCTTCGATCCGACCGTAGGGATATCCTCGTCGGGCAAAAAGGAATATCCCGATGGCGCTCTACGTCAAGGATACGGAAGTTGATCGCCTGGCCGAAGAGGTGCGAACCGCCTATGGCTTGAAGACGAAGACCGAGGCCGTCCGGATCGCGCTGCGCAGGGCGCTGGACGCTCCCGAATCCAGGGCGACCCTTCGCGGGAAGTTGGAGGAACTTCAGGCGGAGGTGCGGAGGATCGGCAACCCGGATCCCGATTTTGACGAGAAAGCCTACACTGACCTGATGTGGGGGGATTGATTGTTTCTGGATACCTCTGCCGTCGTCGAATATCTGAACGATGGTCCTCGGGCCGGGAAGGTTTTCATGATGATCGAGGCGTCCAAGTCGCCGCTCTCGATCTCTCCGCTGGCGATTTTCGAAACGACAAGCCTCCTCGCCTCGAGGCAGCGGATCAGCGTCAGCGATGCACGGCGCATCGTTTTGTGCTTTGTCCAACTGGTAGGCGCCACCAACCTGCCCATTACGCCGGAGATCGGCGAACTCGCCGTCTCCGCGATGGCCCGCTACGGCAAGGGTCGCGGTCACCCCGCGCAGCTCAATTTCGGCGACTGCTTCTCCTACGCCTGCGCAAGGTTTGCCGACGTGCCGTTGCTCTATGTCGGCACTGACTTCGCCCACACCGACCTGGCCTGAACCAGAGGCGCTCGGCCGCCGTGACGGCCGCGCTGCCCCAAGCTGCGGGTGGGACCGGCGCCAAGCCAACCTACCGTGGCGAATCCGTCTGCGAGCCATACCGGTTCGGGCCCGGCGTGCCGGGCGGGAAGCATAGGAACAGGAACATCAGGATGTCGCCGATGACGAAGAAGACGGCGAACCAGCCGGAGCGGCCGATGTCGTGCAGCCGCTTGGCCGACAGCGCCATGTGCGCGACCAGCGTCGCGAAGATGACGATGAGGAAGATGCCGCTCCAGAAGGACTGGCCGGCTTCGTCCGTGGCCCTCAACATCTGATAGACCGGAAACAGCCGCGCCATGTACAGCAGGATGCCACCGAGCGCGTAGGACTGTCGCCCCACGCGCCCCGAGTAGCTGAAGAAGAACCAGGTTATCATTCCGAGATCCGGCAAGCGGTGCCCGCCCTTGTCTGTGAGATGGAGCCGTCGCTCAGTCGCGCAGCAGCTCGTTGATGGACGTCTTGGAGCGGGTCTTCTCATCAACTCGCTTGACGATGACGGCGCAATAGAGGCTCGGACCCGGCTGGCCATTGGGCAGCGCCTTGCCGGGCATGGTGCCGGCGACGACGACCGAATAGGGCGGCACCTCGCCATACATGATCTCGCCGGTCTCGCGGTCGACGATCTTGGTCGACTTGCCGATGAACACGCCCATGCCCAGCACCGCGCCCTCGCGCACGATGCATCCCTCGACCACCTCGGAGCGGGCGCCGATGAAGCAATTGTCCTCGATGATGGTGGGGCCGGCCTGCATCGGCTCCAGCACGCCGCCGATGCCCACGCCGCCCGACAGATGCACGTTCTTGCCGATCTGCGCGCAGGAGCCGACGGTCGCCCAGGTGTCGACCATGGTCCCCTCGTCGACATAGGCGCCGAGGTTGACGAAGGATGGCATCAGGATCACGCCCTTCCCGATATGCGCGGAGCGGCGCACGACGCAGCTCGGCACCGCGCGGAACCCGGCCCTTTCGAACTCGTTGGCGCTCCAGCCGTCGAACTTGGAGGCCACCTTGTCCCACCAGACCGCATCGCCCGGGCCGCCCTTGATGATTTCCATCGGATTGAGGCGGAAGGACAGGAGCACCGCCTTCTTCAGCCACTGGTTGACGCGCCAGGCGCCGTCCTCGCCGCGTTCGGCAACCCGCGCCTCGCCGCGATCGAGCAGTTGCAGCGACGCTTCCACGGCCTCGCGAACCTCGCCGCGTGTGCCCGTGCTGACGCCGTCACGCTCATCGAAAGCCTTCTCGATGACGCGTTCGAGAGTGGCGAGATCCTGCTTGGGCATGCGGTGGCTCCGTTACACGTGCTGTTAAGGGCGAGGCCATAGGCTGTCGGAAAGTCGCGCGGAACCTATGTCATGCTCCATGGGGGGTCAATCGCGACGGCGCCCGGGACGGCGCAATAACGGTGGGTGTGGGACAGGATCGATATGGAAGACAAGACGAATGACGGCTGGACGCCGTTGCCGCACTCGGATCAGGATCTGCAGCGGGCGCGCAGCGTCCCGCAGACGCCGCAGACGCGATCGCCCGCCTACAGGCTCGCCTGGGACGATCCGGATTTCCTGACCCAGCGCGACCTGCGCGGCGTGCGGCTCCAGCTCGAACTCCTGAAACCGGAAATGGTCTTGTCGGAACGCGGCATCCGCTCGACGGTCATCCTGTTCGGCGGCGCGCGCATTCCCGAGCCGGGCGGCGAGGCCTGGGCGGCCAAGAACGAGACGCAGCAGAAGAACCTCGAGGCCAACAGCAAGTACTACGAGGAGGCGCGCGCCTTCGCCCGGCTGTGTTCGGAACATTCGGCCGCCTCGCTGTATCGCGAATTCGTGATCGTGACGGGTGGCGGCCCCGGCGTGATGGAAGCGGGAAACCGCGGCGCGGCCGATGTCGGCGCCCCGTCGATCGGTCTCAACATCGTTTTGGCGCACGAACAGGCGCCGAACCTCTACGTCACCCCGGAACTCTGCTTCAACTTCCACTATTTCGCCGTCCGCAAGATGCATTTCATCATGCGGGCCAAGGCGGTCGCGATCTTCCCGGGCGGTTTCGGTACGCTGGACGAACTCTTCGAGACGCTGACGCTGATCCAGACCGGCCGCATGGAGCGGGTGCCGGTGATCCTGTTTGGCCGGTCGTTCTGGGAGCGCGCCATCGACATCGACTTTCTGGCCGAGCAGGGCACGATCTCGCCGGGCGACCAGCACATCATCGAATATGCCGACACGGCGGCCGAGGCCTGGGACTGCATCCAGCGCTTCTACGAATTGTGAGAGGGCGTCGGCCACAAAGCCTCAGCCGGCGGCGGTCCTCGCGCGATTGATCGCGCGCAGGAATCCGGCGAGATCGTCGGTGACGAAGTCGACATCGTCCGCTTCGTCGGGGTCGCTTTCCCAGATTTCCGAGAACGTCGGCTCGAAGTTGCGCGGCACGATGAGCACGGTGGTCATGCCGAGAGCTTTCGGCGCCGCCAGGTTGCGCGCCAGATCCTCGAACATCGCGGCATTGGGACCGGCCACCCGATGCAGCGAGGCGAACTTGTCATAGGTCTCGCGCGCCGGCTTCGGCACCAGACCCGCCGCGACGATGTCGAAGATGTCGTCGAAATGATCGAGGATGCCGAGCTGCCGCGCCGTGCGCTCGGCATGGCCGCGGTCGCCATTGGTGAAGATGAACTTGCGTCCGGGCAAGGCCTTGATCTCGTCGCCGAGCAGCGGGTCCGGCGCGACCCATGAATAGTCGATGTCGTGCACCTTCTGCAGGAAGTCGTCGGGATCGATCCCGTGCCGTTGGATCAGGCCGTTCAGCGTCGTGCCGAACTCCTTGTACAATTCCTTCTGAAGCACGCGCGCCTCGTCCTTCGGCAGTTGCAGAAGCTCCGACACATAGGCGGTCATCTTCACGTCGATCTGCGAAAAGAGATTGGAATGGTGCGGGTAGAGCGTGTTGTCGAGGTCGAACACCCACTCGTCGATGCCCGAAAACCGCGCCGGATCTGGTTGATTCGTCATCCGATCCTTATGCCACGCTCCGACATCGATTGACCATCCGGCAACGGTGCTTCGCCGCCGGGGGCGCCTTTCATTCTTCGTTGAGCACGAGCGGTATCCGGTTGTTAAGCCCTGGTGCGTTACCAGCTGACGTAAGGGGAAGGTCGATGCATTCAGTGTTTATCAAGTCAGGTCTCGTGACCCTCGCGGCCATGGTCGCCTCCGTCGCCATCGCGGCGTTGGCCATGGATTTGCAAGGCTTGCCCCTGGCCGGAAACGCGCTTCTCTTGAGCTTCCTGTGTCCGCTCTTCGTCGCCTGGCCGGCGAGCGCGTTCAACTACTGGCGGAAAATGAAGTTGAAGGGGCTCCACGGCGAACTGGCGCAGGCGCATGACGACCTCGCCAGAGCGCACCGTCTGCTCGCGGATGCCCATGCCCGCTTGGCTGTTCGGGCGAGCCGCGACGCCATGACCGGCCTCCTCAATCGCGAGAGCTTCTTCCAGGCTGTCGAGGACCGGCATCGCGAGGGGGATGCGGGCCATCTCCTGATAATCGACGCCGATCATTTCAAGGCGATCAACGATACGCATGGCCACTCGGTCGGCGATGCGGCCCTCGTCGCGATTGCCGCAGCCATCACACGCGCCTCGGGCGACGACATCATCGCCGGGCGCATCGGTGGCGAGGAGTTCGCCGTTTGCATACCCGCGGCCTGCGGCGGTTCGGACCGGGAGATCGCCGAGGCGATCCGCGCCCGGGTTGCGGAGCTCCGCTTCGTGGGCGCCGACGGAACGCCGATAGCCTTGTCCGTGTCGATCGGCTGCGCGACTTTCGCGCCGTGCCTTCCGGTCGCCTCCGTGTTGCAGCTGGCCGACAAGAGGCTCTATGCCGCAAAGAGAGGCGGACGCAACAGCATCGTCACCGGCGCGCCGGACGCCACCAGCGCCGCGGCCTGACCGATGCTGAAATCGCTGCGCGGGGCGCTTCCACGCGATCAGTGGTCGTGCGCCAAGTCTCGGCTCGAGGCCGTCGGCGCCAATCCCATCGCTTCCTGGACCGACTGATTTTCGCTGCGATGCCGACGGCGCGGTGGTAAATCGCAGGCCCGCGCCCCGGTAGCGCAATCGTGAACCGTCTGGCCGCTCATGGAACTCTGGATACCGATCACCTTCGTTGCGGCCTTCCTGCAGAACCTGCGGTCGGCGATGCAGAAGCATCTGAAGGGCGTGATGGGAACGACCGGCGCGACCTTCGTGCGCTTCGGCTTCGGCGTTCCCTTCGCGCTGGCCTTCGTCCTCGGCCTTCACCTGATCGCGGGCTACGACCTGCCGCGTCCGAACCGCGCCTTCTTCGCCTGGACCGTTCTGGGCGGCCTGGCACAGATCGCGGGGACCTTCCTTCTGGTCCACCTGTTCTCGTTCCGCAACTTCGCCGTCGGCACCGCCTATTCGCGCACCGAGCCGGCGCAGGCGGCGCTGTTCGGCCTTCTCTTCCTTGGCGAGCGGGCAGCGAGCGGAACACTTGCCGCCATCGCCGTCAGCGTCTTTGGCGTCATGCTGATTTCGGTCGCCCGCGTCCCCCTGACCTGGCGGGCGATCTTCCTGTCCACCATCAGCCGCACGGCGCTGATCGGGCTTGCCTCGGGAGCGATGTTCGGCATCTCGGCCGTCTCCTATCGAGCCGCGTCGATCGCGCTCGGCGGTCCGAACTTCATGATGCAGGCCGCCGTCACCCTGGCCTTCGTCATCCTCTTCCAGACCGTCTTGATGGGTGCGTGGATGCTCTGGCGCGATCGCGCCGAGATCGTCCGCATCGGCCGCGCCTGGAAACCCTCGCTCCTCGTCGGCGCGGCCGGCGCCTGCGCGTCTTTCGGCTGGTTCATGGCCATGACGCTGGAACAGGCCGCCGTCGTGAAGGCGCTGGCCCAGGTGGAGATGATCTTCACCTTCGCATCGTCGGTCTTCTTCTTCCGCGAGAAGATCAACCTGCTGGAGACGCTTGGCTGCGTCCTGATCGTGGCGGGTATCCTGCTCCTGCTCGTGCTCGGTTGAACGGTCCGCCCCTGCTTCCGTTAACGGACGGGTAACCACGATCACAGGAGGAACAGCCGCCTGACCGGCGTTTAGGGGCGTCTTGGCACGGTTCTGGCTTGGTTCGGGCAGGCGTGCCGATTCGAGAACGCGCCGCTTGACCTTGGCCGAACTGGAGTCCCCCGATGAGACAGAACGCCGACAACAAACTGAAGCGACGGACCGTCCTCGCCGCGTTGCTCGCCCTGCCGGCCTTCGCGCTTCTCCACCGCGTCATTCGGCCGACGGCATCCGCCGACATCGTCGAAGTCGACGGCTGGATCCTGAAGCGCGGCGATGTCGAGGGAGACCAGGCATGATCTTCAAGGACGCCGCCGACTTCCAGGCATCGAGCTTCGTACCCCGCGTCTGCATCGTCGGCTCTGGGCCGGCGGGCATATCCGTCGCCCTCAAGCTCGCCGCCGCGAAGGTGCCCTGCGTCATCCTCGAGGCCGGGGGAGATGAATGGACCGAGGACGCACAGGACGCCTATCGCGGCGGCGTGGTCGGCGACCACTATTTCGACCTCGACATGACGCGCCTGCGCTACTTCGGCGGGTCGTCCAACCACTGGGCCGGCTGGTGCCGCGTGCTCGATGCCCACGACTTCGAGCCGAAGGCCTATGTCGAGCATACCGGCTGGCCGATCGGGCGCGGCGACATCGAACCGTTCCTGGACGAGACCCGCGATGTGCTGGATCTCGTCCCGTTCCTGGCAGACCGGGCCGTATCCGACGACTTCCACTGGTTCGAGATGCGGAAGTCGCAGCCAGTCCGGTTCCGCGAGAAGTACGCACGGCTCCTGGCGGACAGCAATCTGATCGCGCTCGTGCTCAACACCCAGGTCGACGAACTGCTCGGCGACGGAACGGCGGTGACCGGGGCGAGGATCCGCTCGCGCGGCGCTGAAGCGGGCGAGCTCGCTGTTCCATTCTTCGTCGTGGCCACCGGCGGGCTGGAGAACTCGCGCCTGCTGCTCTGGTCCAACGAGCGCTCGAACGGCGGCGTCGTGCCCCATGCCGCCGCGCTCGGCCGCTACTGGATGGAACATCCCATGTTCCAGGTCGGCACGGGTTTCGTCACGGACACCGATGCCATGGGCTTCGATGCCGAGGGCGATGCGTTCTTCATCCCGACGGTGGAGGCGATGGCGGCGCGCGAAGTCCTCAACTTCCACGTCCAGATCGAATCCATGCCCTACCGCGGCGTCAGGAAATTCATCGCCGAAACGGCCTGCATGGTGCCGGAGACCACCGAATGGGTGGCCGGAGCCCTGGGCCTGCGCCTGCAATGTTCGGCGCGCCTGCACATGGCGTGGGAGCAGCCGCCGCGCGCGCACAACCGCGTTTCACTCTCGACCACCGAGCGCGATGCCGCCGGCATTCCCCGCATCGAACTGCACTGGAAGAAGGACGACCTCGATCGCCGCACGATGCTGGAAGGCATCCGGATGTTCGGCGAGGCGTTTGCCCGCAACGATCTCGGCCGGGTGCGGATCAGCGATTGGGTGCGCGACGGCGGCGACTGGCCGGAAGACATGGAGATCGCAGGCAATCATCACATGGGCGGCACCCGCATGGGCGAGAGCCTGTCGACCAGCGTCGTCGATGCGAACTGCAAGGTCCACGGCATGGCCAATCTCTATGTCGCCGGGTCGTCCGTCTTCGCCACCGGCGGCCAATGCACGCCGACCACGAGCATCACCGCGCTCGCGCTCAGGCTGGGGGATCATCTGGGTCGTGTCGCTGGACACACGTCGACCGCCAGGATGTAGGCGCAGGATCGCGACGGCACGACGCCGCGAAGGCTCTCATCATCCGTCCTTCACGGCATGCAGATGCATCGGTTCGCTAGGGTCCCCTTCGAATGGAAGTGGAGACGATACCCTTTGTAGAGAAAAACCACAGGCACGGGGCCTCTACGGCACGATAAGCGTGCCGGCCCCGTGTTCGGTGAACAGCTCCAGCAGCACCGAATGCGGCGTCTTGCCGTTGAGGATGACCACGCCTTGCACGCCGCGCTCGATCGCCTCGATGCAGGTCTCGACCTTGGGGATCATGCCGCCGGAGATCGTGCCATCCTTGATCAGCGCCCTGGCCTGCGCGACGGTGAGTTCGTCGATCAGGTTCTTGTCCTTGTCGAGCACGCCCGGCACGTCGGTGAGAAACAGCAGGCGCGAGGCGCCGAGCGCCCCGGCGATGGCGCCTGCGAAGGTGTCGGCGTTGATGTTGTAGGTGTGGCCGTCGCGACCCGGCGCCACCGGCGCGATCACCGGGATCATCTCCGAGCGCGCCAGAAGGTCGAGCAGCGTCCGGTCGACCTCCACCGGCTCGCCGACGAAACCGAGGTCGAGCACGCGCTCGATGTTCGAATCGGGATCGGTGACGGTCTTCTTGGCCTTCTCGGCGAAGACCATGTTGCCGTCCTTGCCGCACAGCCCGATCGCCCACTCGCCTTCCGCGTTGATCAGCGCCACGATCTCCTTGTTGATCGATCCGGCCAGCACCATTTCGACGATCTCGACGGTCTTCTGGTCGGTGACCCGCAGGCCGCCCTCGAACTTCGATTCGATGCCCATCTTGCTCAGCATCGCGCCGATCTGCGGCCCGCCGCCATGCACCACGATCGGGTTGACGCCCGACTGTTTCAGAAGCGCGATGTCACGGGCGAATGCGCGGCCCAGCTCGGCGTCGCCCATGGCGTGCCCGCCATACTTCACCACCACCGTCTTGTTCTCGTAGCGCTGCATGTAGGGCAGCGCGGCCGAGAGCAGCCGTGCCTGTTCCGCCGCCGTGGCGGCCGTCTCGCTGGTCATCGAAATCTTGTCCCGGCCTGGAATGGGTTCGGCGGGCGTCATAGCGGGAAAGCCGGGCAGGGGCAATCGCGGGAGGCGCATCCGATGCAAGGCGCCGCTTGCAAGTAGTACGATTTCGGATTATATAGTACGAAGTCGAACAAAAAAGGAGCGTTAAGCCATGTCCATCTCCCGTCGCCGCGCCATCGCTCTCGTTGGTGGAGGCATCGTCCTGGCCGCAACCGGCGCCACCGTCGGCTTCGCCGCAACTCGCACGCCGCACACGGCGCTCGCGCCGTGGTCGCAGGCGGGGCGCGCCGCCGATCCGCGCCGCCGTGCCCTGTCCTACGCCATCCTCGCGCCCAACCCGCACAACCGGCAGCCCTGGATCGCCGACCTAGGCGCGCCCGGCCGCATCGCCGTGTTCCGCGACCGCGCGCGCAACCTGCCGCAGACCGACCCATACGACCGCCAGCTCACGATCGGCATGGGATGCTTCCTGGAACTGATGGCGATGGCCGCAGCGCAGGACGGATACGCCATCGACTTCGACCTCTTCCCCGAGGGCGAGGATGGCCCGGTCGCGGTCGCGACCTTCCGCGAAGGCGGCACGCCCGATCCGCTCTTTGCCCATGTGCTCGATCGCCGCTCGTGCAAGGAGCCGTTCGAGGATCGCGCCGTGCCGCCGAGCCACGTGCGGGAGCTCTCGTCCTTCGCCACCGTGATCGACGACCCGGACCGCGTCGCCATCCTGAAGGACATCACGTGGGAGGCATTCGAAATCGAAGCGCTGACGCCGCGCACCTTCAAGGAAAGTGTCGACCTGATGCGCTTCGGCAGACGCGAGATCGAGGCCAGTCCCGACGGCATCGACCTCGGCGGCGCCTTCCTCGAGGGCCTGATGCTGGTCGGTGTGCTCACCCGCGAGAGCCAGCTCGATCCCACCTCCACGGCCTTTGGCGAAGGCGTGCGGATGTATCGCGCGATGCTGGCCGCGACGCCGGCCTATGCCGTGCTGACGACCGCCTCCAACGGGCGGATCGACCAGGTCGAGGCGGGACGCCGCTGGTTGCGGCTCAACCTCGCGACGACAGGGCTCGGCCTGTCGCTCCATCCGGTCAGCCAGGCGCTCCAGGAGTTTCCCGAAATGGCGCAGACGCGCACACGGCTCCATGATCTGCTTGCCGCACCTGGCGAGACCGTGCAGATGCTGGGACGGCTGGGCTACGGTCCCGTGACGGGGCCGTCGCCGCGCTGGCACGTCGAAACGCGGATCAAGAATGGATAGGGTTCCCCTCTACTTCGCCTTCTTCAACGAGATCGGCATCATCGCCCAGCTCAGCCGCGCCGCTTTCGAGGCGCGGCTCCCGGACGGGGTGACGCTGCCGCATTTCTCGGTTCTCAACCATCTGATCCGGGTCGCCGACGGCCGCACGCCGCTGGAACTCGCCCGCGCCTTCCAGGTGCCGAAGACATCCATGACCAACACGCTGGCGGGCCTCGAGGCGCGGGGCTTCGTCGAGACACGGCCGAACCCGAAGGACAAGCGCTCAAAGCGCGTCTGGCTGACCGACGAGGGGCGCCGCTTCCGCGACGAGGCGATCGGTCTCCTGGTCCCGACCATGGGCGCCTTCGCCCAGCGCTTCCCGCCCGGTGAGATCGGCGATCTCGTGCCGAAGCTGACCGAGATCCGCGCCTTCCTGGACGCCTCCCGCGACGAGACCGGCTGACAGCCTCAGCCCGGCCGGCGCAGAGCCGCGCGGCGGGTGGTCCAGCCCGACAGTTTTTCCATCTGGGCGGCCAGGGACAGAAGCGTCTCCTCGTCGCCGGGGCGACCGGCGGCCTGGATGCCGATCGGCAGCCCGGCCGCCGTCACATGCACGGGCATCGCGATCGACGGCTGCCCCGTCACGTTCTGGATCGCCGGCCAATGCGTGAACCACAGGCTCTTGTCCATCAGCTGGGAAAAGATCGGGTCGAGCGACAGAAGCCGGGTGAGCCGCAGTTTGTCGAGGACGTTCTCGACCGTCTCGTCGACGCCTTTCGCGTCCATCCCGCCGATCGGTACTGGCGGGTGGGCGATGACGGGCATCAGAACCGCGTCGAACGGCGCCGTATGGGAGATCAGCGCGCGCGAGGCGGCGTGCAGGCGCTCCAGCCCGGCATAGAGATCGCCAGCCGACATCACCTCGCCGAAGCGCGCCAGCACGCGCGTCGCCCGCTCGACGTCGCCGAGGATCGAGCGGCCGTTGCGCACCGCTTCCAGCCGCATCAGCCCGGCGATCGACGACGCCACGGTCCGTGCGAAATCGGCCATGAAGGCGCGGTCGATCATCGGCAGGTCGATCTCCGTCACCGCGTGCCCGCCTTCCTTGGCCAGCGCCACCGCCACGTCGAGAGCCTGCATCGTCTCGGCGGAGATGCCGAGCCCCAGCGGCGAGCGGCGGAAGACGCCGATCGCCAGCGGACCGGGATCGCGCGCCGCTGCCTCGGCGAACGAGCCCTTCGGCGGCCGGGCGGCGTAAGGCGCGGTCGCGTCGGGACCATGGGTCAGGTCGAGCAGCAGCGCCGTGTCGCGCACCGACCGCGTCACGGCATGCTCGACCACGAAGCCGAACCATGTTTCGGAGAACAGCGGGCCCGCGGGCGTGCGTCCGCGCGAGGTCTTGAGGCCGACGAGGCCGCAGCAGGCCGCCGGCACGCGGATCGACCCGCCGCCGTCGGACGCATGCGCCATCGGCGCCACGCCGGCCGAAACCAGCGCCGCCGCGCCGCCCGAGGAGCCGCCGGTCACGTGGGCAGTGTTCCAGGGATTGCGGGTGACGCCGAAACGCGCCGACTCCGTCACCAGCCGCAACCCGTATTCCGGCGTCGTCGATGTCGCGATCGGGATCAGGCCGGCGCCGATCTGGCGCTCGACAAGGGTGGAGTCGACCTCGGGGATGAACACCGGCGCGCGGCTGCCCGAATGCATCGGCACGCCGGCAATCCCCATGGCGAGATCCTTGATCGCGAAGGGCACGCCCGCGAAGGGCAGCGTCCGGTCGACCGTGCGGGCCATCGCCCGCGCCCGGTCGAAGAGCTTCTCGGCGATGGCGTTGATGTCGTGGCTCGTCGCCTCGGCGCGGTTGATCGCGGCGTCCACGAGGTCGGTCGGCGCGACGTCTCCCGATCGCACGAGCGCCGCGAGGCCCGTCGCGTCGTTCTCCCACAGCAGCGTCTCGAAATCGCCCATGCGCCCACCTCCTGGCGGGACGCTAGCTTCCGGCTGAGCCGGTGGCAATGCGGTCGTCTTGCCTGCCCGGGGCGAAGGTGAAATCCATGTGGGACTTTTTCGCGTATCCTGCGTTATGACAATGGTGCCCAACACTGCCGAACTGAGAGCACTGCCGTCCCGAAGGGCGAGGATGAGGGACATGACGCCGCACGACATCACCAAGCTCATCGTCCGCACGTCCTTGAAGGACCGCGGCGCCTTCGATCTGCTATACCGCCACACCAGCGCGAAACTCTTCGGCGTCTGCCTGCGTGTCTTGAAGGATCGCGCGGAGGCCGAGGAAGCGTTGCAGGAGGTGTACGTCAAGATCTGGACCAAGGCCGACCGTTTCGCGGTGTCGGATCTCAGCCCTATATCCTGGCTGGTCGCGATCGCGCGCAACCATTCCATCGACCGCATTCGCGCGCGCCGCGCCGCCTCCGCCGATCTCGACGAGGCGGCCGACATCGCCGATCCGCGGCCGGGTCCCGAGGCGCTGGCCCTTGCGGGAAGCGAGCGGGTGCGTATCTTCCAGTGCATGGAAACGCTGGAGAAGGATCGGGCGGACGCGGTGCGCGGCGCCTATCTGACTGGCGAGTCCTACGCCGACCTCGCGGAGCGCTTCGGCGTGCCGCTGAACACGATGCGAACCTGGCTGCGCCGCAGCCTTTTGAAACTGAGGGATTGCCTGGAAGCATGACGGGGGCTGGGGAGTTCGGGCGGGACGGCGGCGGAGACGATATTCTCGCTGCCGAGTATGTCGTTGGCGCGCTCTCGGCCGACGACCGACGCGCCGTCGCGGCCCGCATCGAAAGCGATGCCGGTTTTGCACGCCTGGTGGAACGCTGGGAAGCGAACCTCGCGCCCATGCAGGACGGTTTCGAACCCGTCGAGCCGCCCGCCTCGCTGAAGCAGAAGCTGGATGAACGCCTGTTCGCCGCAACGGCCGGACCCGCGGGCGCGCAGGCCGCGCGTGGCGGGTTGTGGCAAAGCCTCGCCTTCTGGCGCGGGCTTGCCGCCGCCGCCGTGCTCGCCGTCGCCGTCCTCGCCGCGCAGCCCTTCCTGCTCGAGCAACCGGAGCCGCAGGCGAGCCGCCTCGTCGCCTCGCTGGCGCCGCGCGAAAGCGACGTGCATTACTTCGTTGTCTACGACGCGCGCACCGCCGATATCGGCCTCTCGCACGTCACCGGCGAGCGTCAGTCGGGCAGGGACTTCGAACTCTGGGTGGTGGAGGACGACCGGCCGCCGGTCTCGCTCGGCGTCATTCCCGCCGGCTCGACCGTCCATCTGGCGGTCGATCAGGCCTTGCGCGCGAAGATCGAGCAAGGCGCGATCTTCAGCATCAGCCTCGAACCGCAGGGCGGCTCGCCCACCGGCCAGCCGACCGGACCCGTGGTCGCGGCCGGCGACCTTCGCGACATCTGACCCCCCGCGCCGGTCCGGTCACGACGTCCTGACGTTTTCGTGATCGCAACCCGGCGAAACTTTCCGGCCCGCCGACTCGTGACTCCCAACGCCCCGCCAGAAACGGGGAAGCTATTCAATCAGGGAGACTGAAGCTCATGCGTATTCTCACCGCTACCCTTCTCGCCGGTACCCTCGCGTTCTCCGCGTCGGCCTTTGCCCAGGACAAGACCGTCGTCGAGATCGCCGTCGGCTCGGAGGCCCACACCACGCTCGTGGCGGCGGTCCAGGCTGCTGGCCTTGTCGAGACGCTGTCCGGCGAAGGCCCCTTCACCGTCTTCGCCCCGGTCAACGACGCCTTCGCCGCGCTGCCGGCCGGCACCGTCGACACCCTGCTCAAGCCCGAGAACAAGGATCAGCTCACCAAGATCCTGACCTGCCACGTGGTCGGCGCGGAAGTCATGTCTTCGGCTGTCGCGAAGCTGATCAGCGACGGCGGCGGCACCGCCAATGTCGAGACGCTCGGCGGCTGCACCCTCCAGGCCAAGCTCGACGGCGACAAGGTCACGCTGACCGACCCGGCCGGCGGCGTCGCCACCGTGACCGCCGTTGATCTGGATGCGTCGAACGGCGTGGTCCACGTGATCGACAAGGTTCTCCTGCCGGCGTCCTGATCGGCATCCCCGGTCCTGCTTTCCGCCAGCTTCGCAAGAACTGGCGGGCCATCCCATCCCGCGCCGTTTTCGGCGCGGGATGTCGTTTTTCAGGATCGATCCGTGCGAGGTCGGCCGCCGCTTTCAAGCCGAGTTGATTTTGCCGTGACCGCTTCAACGCCTACTTCATGAGCAAAGGAGAAACGCCATGAAACGCCGTACCTTGCTCTTGACCGCCGCCACTGCCGTGGCCACCATCGGAGGAGCTTTGCAGATGCGCCTTTTCGGTTTCGGATCCGAAGCGAAGGCCAGCGGCGACGCGAGTTTCGAGGTCACCCGCACCGAGGCGGAGTGGCGCGCGCTGCTGTCGCCGCAGCAATACGCCGTGCTGCGCGAGGAGGCTACCGAGCGCGCCTTCACCAGCCCGCTCAACGACGAAAAGCGCAAGGGTGTCTTCCATTGCGCCGGGTGCGACCTGCCGGCCTACGCGTCCGAGACCAAGTTCGATTCCGGAACCGGGTGGCCAAGCTTCTGGGAGGCGCTCCCCGATGCCGTCGGCACCAAGAGCGACAGGTCGTTCTTCATGGTCCGCACCGAAGTCCACTGCCGCCGTTGCGGCGGCCATTTCGGCCACATCTTCGACGATGGCCCGCCGCCGACCGGCATGCGCCACTGCATCAACGGCCTGGCGCTCACCTTCCGGCCGGCCGAAGCCGCCTAGTCGGCCGGTATCGCCGGAACCGATCCGGCGACACCGGTTGCGAACCGACCGTCGCGATCAGTCGTCGTCGTAGTCGTCGTCGCGGCTTCGATCTCGGATCTGGACCACGTCGCCCGTCGACGGATGCATCTTCAGCTTGACCCATCCGCCGTCCTGCGCGGTGCCCTTGATCTCGTAGCAGCCGTCGTCGCGCTCGATCTCGTAGACGGTGTAGCCCGCCATCTGGGCTTTCTCGTTGATCTCGGGGATGCTCATCCAGCCGATGTTGCCGATGCGGCAGCGGTAATCGTCATCCGCGAGAGCTGGCAGGCTTCCGCCGAGGGCGAGGAAGGCGATGGCGGTGAAGGACGTCCTGATTCCGGTCATGTCGTATCCCTTTCGTGGCTCCGGCGACGCCGTGCCGCCGGTTTGCCCCTCCCTTGTCGCAAGGTCGCCATGACCGATGGCTGAGCACTCTTGTCAGCGTTCTGTCATCTGCCGTGCTACAAGACCGGACATGCCTTTCGCGCGCGCCCTTGCCTCCGTGCTGCTGCCGTTTCTGCTGGTTCTTCCGGGGCCGGCCCTGGCGGACGATCATGACGACGCGCAGCGCGCTTGGCGCGGCGCGCGCTCCGGCGAGTTCCTGCCGTTTGCCCAGCTGGCGCGGATCGCGCTCGACCGCTATCCGGGACGCATCGTGGAAGCCGAGCTGGACGATGATCACGACCGCATCATCTACGAGATCAAGATCCTCCAGCGGAACGGCCGCGTGCTCGAGGTGGAACTCGATGCCCGCACCGGGCGCATCCTGGATGTGGACGAGGATGACTGATGCGCGTTCTGCTTGTCGAGGATGATCGCCGCATCCGTCTGGACGTGGAAGAGGCGCTTTCCGCCGCTGGCTACGTCGTCGAGGCGGTCGCGGACGGCGAGGAGGGGTGGTTTCGCGGCTCGACCGAGGACTATGCGGCCATCGTGCTCGACCTCGGCCTGCCTGGGCTCGACGGCATGAGCATTCTGAAGCGCTGGCGGGCGGAGGGGCGCGACGTCCCGGTCCTGATCCTCACCGCGCGCGGCACCTGGCGCGAACGGGTCGACGGGATTGATGCGGGCGCCGACGACTATCTGCCGAAACCCTTCGCGATGGAGGAACTCTTGGCGCGGCTGCGGGCGGTGATCCGGCGCCGCGGCGGCCACGCATCGGCCGAGATCGCCATCGGCCCGATCCGCCTCGATCCCCGCCAGATGCGCGTCACCCGCAACGGCGCCGCCCTGTCGTTGTCGCCACAGGAATACCGGCTGGTTTCCTATTTGATGCACAATGCCGGCCGCGTGGTGCCGCAGCAGGAACTGGCCGAACATCTTCAGGCCGAGCACTATGAGCGCGAATCGAACGCGGTCGAGGTTCTGGTCGGTCGGGTTCGGCGCAAGATCGGCGGCGACTTCATCGAAACGCGGCGTGGCTTCGGCTACCTCGTCGGCGGCGGCTGACATGAAACCGCGCTCCATTCGGGTCAGGCTCCTTCTGCTTGCCGTGTCCGGTGTCCTTCTGGCGCTGGCGATCGCCGGTTTCGGCCTCGTCGCCCTGTTCGGCCGTCATGTCGAGAGGCGTGCGGCGCAGGAGCTGGACAACACGATCGCTGTCCTGGCGGGCAATGTCGCGATTTCGGCGCAGGGCGATCTTGGCGTCGCGCGCGAGCCGTCCGATCCAGCCTACAGGATCCCGCTTTCCGGCCGCTACTGGCAGGTTGCTGAAGCGGACGGCCCTTCGATGCTACGCTCCGTGTCGCTGTGGGACGCCTCGCTCGATGTCGCGTCGCGCCCGGTCGCGCCCGGCCTGTCGACCCTCGCGCGTTCGGTCGCGCCCGACGGCCAGCCGCTGCTCGTGCGCGAGACGACCGTGATCATCGTCGACGGCGGGCGCGACCGGCCGCTTCGCATCGCGGCGGCGGTCGCAACGTCGGAATTCGACGCGCTGAAACGCGGCTTTGCCATCGATCTCCTGCCGGCACTCGCGGCATTCGGCCTCGTCATACTCGCGGGGGCCTGGTTCCAGGTGCGGGCGGGCCTGGCCCCGCTGGCCGACGTGCGCGGCGGCCTGCGCCGTATCCGCTCCGGCGAAGCGCCCCTTCTGCCCGACCGCGTGCCCATCGAGATCGCGCCGCTGGTCGCCGAGATCAATGCCCTGCTCCAGGAGCGCGCGCGGGAGATGGAACGGGCGCGCAACCGCGCGGCCGATCTCGCGCACGGCATCAAGACGCCCCTGACCGCGCTTGTCGCCGACGCCAAGCGGCTCCGGACCCGCGGCGAGACGGACCTGGCCGACAGCGTGGAGGCAACGGCCGCTTCCATGCAAAGGGTCGTCGATCGCGAGTTGACGCGTGCCCGCATGCGTCCCGAAATCTCGGCCGGCACGCCGCTTCGCCCTGTCGTCGAGGCGATCGCGCGCACCCTTCGACTGACCCCGGCCGGCGAAGCGCTCGACTACCGGATCGAGGTACCGGACGATCTGCGTTCGGCGGCCGACGACAACGACCTGCACGACCTCTTTGGAAACCTGATGGAGAACGCTGTTCGCGCCGCTGCCAGTGCCGTGCGCGTCGTGGCCAGCCTGGAAGGAGCGGCCATTCTCGTCAGGATATCCGACGACGGGCAGGGCGCCGATCCCGCCATCATGCGCGGCCTCACGGCCCGGGGCGCGCGGCTCGACGAGAGCGGTGGTGCCGGGCTTGGCCTTGCGATCGTCTCGGAAATCCTGTCGGCCTACGGCTCGGGGCTCGAATTCTCGTGCGCGGCCGGCGGCGGGCTCTGCGTGTGTTTCAGCCTGCCGCTGGCCGAAACCGCGCTCAGCGGTCGGTGACCGCGCGGATGATCGCCGCGCGCAGGTCGTCCAGACCGGCACTTTTCTCCGACGAGGTCGCGATCACCTCGGGAAAGGCCGCCGGCCGCTTGCGGATCTTGTCCAGCGTCTCGCCGATCAGCTTGACGACCGCCGGCGGCTTGATCTTGTCGGCCTTGGTCAGCACGATCTGATAGGACACGGCCGCCTTGTCCAGGAGCCCCATCACCTCGCCGTCGATCGCCTTGATGCCGTGGCGGGAATCGATCAGCAGGTAGACGCGCTTCAGGGTCACGCGGCCGCGCAGATAGTCGAAGACCAGGCTCGTCCAGGCATCGACCAGGTCCTTGGGCGCCTGGGCGTAGCCGTAGCCGGGCATGTCGACCAGCGCCATCGGCGGCAGGTCGCCATCCGCGCCCGAATACCCGTCCGGCACGAAATAGTTGAGCTCCTGCGTGCGGCCCGGCGTGTTCGACGTGCGCGCCAGGCCCTTCTGGCCGACGAGCGCGTTGATCAGCGACGACTTGCCGACGTTCGAGCGGCCGGCGAAGGCGATCTCGGGCGGGCCTTCCGGCGGAAGGAACTTCATCGACGGCACACCGCGGATGAACACCCAGGGCTTGGCGAACAGGATGGTCTCAAGGGCGGTCGGCGTGCTGGGCGTCGTCATCAGGATCCCTTTCCGGGGCATTCAGTCGTGGCGTAGTCCGCCGTCGCCGCGGATGCAACAGGAAGCGGTCACCCGGCGGGCGCTACGCTCTCCAGCCGCTCGATGTCGGCGCCCCTGATCGCGTCGAGATGCCGCGAGATGTGCTCCGCCGGCCAGTTCCACCACGCGACCGCGAGGAGGCGCGCGACGGTTGCCTCGTCGAACCGCCTGTTGACCACCCGCGCGGGGTTGCCGGCCACGACCGCATAGGGCGGGACATCGGCGCTGACGACCGCCTTTGCCGCCACGATCGCGCCGTCGCCGATGGTCACGCCGGGAAGGATCGTCGCCTGCATGCCGATCCAGACGTCGCTTCCGACGATCGTGTCGCCGCGCATCTCGTCCGCCCAGCTCTGCGGGTCGAAGCCCTGCTCCCAGCCCCCGCCGAAGATGTTGAACGGATAGGTCGAGAAGCCGCCGGTGGCGTGGTTGGCCCCGTTCATGATGAAGGTGACACCCTCGGCAAGCGCGCAGAACCGGCCGATCACCAGCCGGTCGCCGACGAAGTCGTAGTGGTAGAGCACGCACTTCTCGACGAAGTGCTCCGGGCCGTCAGGGTCGTCGTAATAGGTGTAGTCGCCGATCTCGATGTTGGCCTTCGTAACCAGCGGCTTCAGGAACCCGACGCGACGGAAGCCCGGCATCGGATGGGGATCGAGCGGTTCGGGTCCCTGCATGCTTGCCTCCTTCGGAGATGCTCTGGAATGCGAAGGGCCCGCGCGAGGCGGGCCCGGAACGCATCGGCCGATCGGCTACTCCGCCGGTTGCTTCGGCTTCTTCTTGAACAGATCGATCAGGTTGTCCCACAGCTCGATCTTGGCGCCCTGACGCTTCATGATGATGCCTTGCTGCAGGATCGACAGGAAGTTGTTCCACGCCCAGTAGATGACGAGGCCGGCCGGGAAGGTCGCCAGCATGAAGGTGAACACCACCGGCATCCAGTTGAAGATCATCGCCTGCGTCGGGTCCGGCGGGGTCGGGTTCATGCGCATCTGCAGGAACATGGTCACGCCCATGATCAGCGGCCACACGCCGATGAGCAGGAAGGCCGGGACGTCGTAGGGCAGGAGGCCGAACAGGTTGAAGATCGAGGTCGGATCGGGCGCCGCCAGATCCTGGATCCAGCCGAAGAACGGCGCATGCCGCATCTCGATGGTGACGTAGAGAACCTTGTAGAGCGCGAAGAAGACCGGGATCTGGATCAGGATCGGCCAGCAGCCGGCGATCGGGTTGATCTTCTCGGTCTTGTACAGCTCCATCATCGCCTGCTGCTGCTTCATCTTGTCGTCCGCGTACTTCTCGCGGATTTCCAGCATGGCCGGCTGCACCTTCTTCATGTTCGCCATCGACTTGTAGGATTTGTTGGCGAGCGGGAAGAAGATGGCCTTGACGACGACGGTGGTCGCCAGGATCGCAAGGCCGAAATTGCCGAGCAGGCGGAACAGCCAGTCGATCAGGTAGAACATCGGCTTGGTGATGAAGTAGAACCAGCCCCAGTCGATCAGCAGGTCGAAGCGCTGGATCTGGTAGCGCTCCTCGTAGCCGGTGATCAGCGCCACTTCCTTGGCCCCCGCAAAGACGCGTGTCTCCACGGTCTGGGTGGCGCCGGGGGCGATGGTGAGCGCGTCGGTCAGGTAGTCGGCCTGGTAGCGCGGGCGCTGGTCGGTCTGGTAGGTGTAGCGCGGCTGGAACGGCTGCCCCGCCTGCGGCACCAGCGCCACGGCCCAGTACTTGTCGGTGATGCCGAGCCAGCCATTCGTCGATTTCGACGGCGTGATCGAGAGATCGTCCTCGATTTCGGAATAGTCGATCTCCTGGAGGCCTTCGGTGCCGGTGACGCCGATCAGGCCTTCGTGCAGCACGTAGATGCTGGAATGGTCCGGCTTGAAGAAGCGGGTGACGCGGCCGTAATTGGCCAGGGAAATCGCTTCCCCGCCCGGATTGGCGATCGCGTCCGTGAAGGTGAACATGTAGTCGCTGTCGACGGCGATGGTCCGCGTGAAGACCAGGCCCGTCGGGCTTTCAAAAGTCAGCGTCACGGGACTGTCGGGCGTCAGCGCCGGCTGGCCCTGCACGCTCCAGACGGTGTCGGGACCGGGAAAATCCTGCGGCGTCGCGCCGCCGGTGTAGCCGATCTCGGCGAAGTAGCCGGTGGGCAGGGCCGCCGGGTTCAGGAGGTCGATGATCGCCGAGTCCTTCTCGACCGCTACGCGATAGTCCTTGAGGAGCAGGTCGTCGATGCGCGCGCCGGTCAGGTTGATCGAGCCCGTCAGGCTCGGCGTGTCGATCCGGATGCGGCCGCCCGCCGCCAGCGCGCCGTCGCGGTCCAGCACGCCGGTGCCGAGGGCGCCGCCGGGGACATTGCCGGCCGGCGCTCCGGGGATCGCCGCGCTCTCGCCGCCCGGCGTGGTCGCCGCGTCTTCCTGGGCGGCGCGCTCCTGCTCGATCCGCATGACCTCGCGCTCCTGCTCGATGCGCGGGTTCATGTAGAACACCTGCCACACCGTAAGGATCAGGATCGACAAGGCGATCGTGATGAAGAAGTTACGATTGTTTTCCATCAGGGGCGGTTCCGCGAATTCGTCGGGAAAGCTCGGCCTTCAAGGCCTCGAACGGGGCGGCGAGGATTTCGCGGCGCCCGACAATCACATAGTCCTTGCCGGCCGTCATGTCATCAGCGGCATGCACGCGCACCGCTTCCTTGAGCCGGCGGCGAACGCGGTTTCGAACGACCGAGTTGCCCGTCTTCTTGGTCACGGTGAAGCCGACGCGGGGCGCTTCGGCATCCCCACGGTCCCGGACTTCGAGCAAGAACAGCCGCCCGCGCCGCTTCTCGCCGCGCTGGGCCGCGAGAAAGTCAGCGCGTTTCTTGAGCCGCAAGGGCGGGCGTCCGCCAGGGGCGCCGCTCGACATCGCGGTCTGGACGGCCCCGGCTATGCCGAGAGCCGCTTGCGGCCGCGGTTGCGGCGGGCCGCGACGACGCCGCGGCCGCCCTTGGTTGCCATGCGGGCGCGGAAGCCGTGCCGGCGCTTGCGGACGAGCTTGGAGGGTTGATAAGTGCGCTTCATTTCTTTTGATACCGCGGAGTGCGGCCCTTCTTGATTCTGTCTCTGCCGAGCAGGAGCGGGCGCAAGGGTCACGGCCACGGCGAATGCCGCGCCGGGCCGTGGACCCGAACGTGCGCGGCTTATAGGCATGGCGGCCTTCGGAGTCAATTATCCGAACAGGCCGCTCCCTTGCCGCTCACGAAGGGGTGAGCGGCCAGCCTGACCGCGTCAATTGCGGGTGAGATCATGCGGCCGGCGCTTGTGGCGACGCCCGGAAAGGCTCATCTGCGTGGGAAGGCGCCGTCGGCCGCATTGGACAGGCACTGGACATCTGTCCCAAGCGGTCCCGCCGGCGGAAGACCGTTCGACATCGTGTCGCGGACGGCTACGATGGAGAAGAGGCAATGCGCCGAGGAGCGATGATGGCCGACAAGGCCCCGCAGGTGGCGGACAAGAACCGGGGCAAGTCGCTGCTGCGTTTCCTGCCGCTCGCCTTCATCCTTTTGGGGCTGGGCTTCGGCTATGCGATGGGTTGGCACCGCTTTCTCTCACTTGCGCATCTGGTCGAAAGCCGCGCCGACCTCGGCGCCTTCATCGGGGCGAACTACGCCCTCTCGCTCGTGGGCTTCTTCCTTGCCTATGCGCTGGCGACGGCCTTTTCCTTTCCGGCGGCCTCGGTGCTGACGATCGTCGCGGGCCTCTTCTTCGGCTGGCTGGTCGCCGGCTTCGTCGTCGCCTTCGCCGCGACGCTCGGGGCCACCGCGTTGTTCGTGGCCGCCCGCAGCGCCTTTGGCGACATCCTGCACCGCAACCTCGGCGAACGGGTGGCCAGACTCGCCGACGGCTTCGAGAAGGACGCCTTCGGCTACCTGCTGGTCCTGCGGCTTGCGCCGATCTTCCCGTTCTGGGTCATCAACATCGCGCCCGCGCTGTTCAGCGTGCCGGTCCGCACCTACGTCGCGGCGACCTTCATCGGCATCCTGCCCGGCACCTTCGCCTACGCCTATCTGGGGGCCGGTCTCGACAGTGTGCTGGCGGCCGCGGGAGAAACGGGTCGCGAGATCTCGATCGGCGACCTCGTGACGCCGCAGATCACCATCGCCTTCGCGTTGCTGGCGGTCGTGGCGGCGATCCCGACGGCCATCAAGGCATTCAGGAACCGCAAGGCGGGCTGAGCGGTTCGCCGGACGAGACGCGCCCTGGCGGTCCGCGCAGGGGGCGCGGGAAAGGGCACCATGACGACCATCCTTGAACCCGACATCTGCGTCATCGGCGGCGGCTCCGGCGGCCTGTCGATAGCCGCCGCCGCCGCCGCCTTCGGCGTCCCCGTCGTTCTCATCGAGAAGGGCAGGATGGGCGGCGACTGCCTGAACTATGGCTGCGTTCCGTCGAAGGCGATGATCGCCGCGGCCAAGCATGCCCATAACATGCGCCACTCTGGCGCCTTCGGCATCGAGCCGGTCGAACCCGGCATCGACTTCGCCGGGGTCAACGCGCATGTCCACGCCGTCATCGCCGCCATCGCGCCCCATGACAGCGTCGAGCGGTTTACCGGCCTTGGCGTGCGGGTGATCCAGGACGTCGCGCGCTTCAAGGACGCCGACACGGTCGTCGCGGGGGACGTCGAGATCCGCGCCCGTCGATTCGTGGTCGCCACGGGCTCCTCGCCGCTGGTGCCGCCGATCCCGGGCCTCGACCAGATCGCGTATGACACCAACGAGACCATCTTCGAGCGGGTCGAGCGGCCCGGTCATCTCGTCGTCATCGGCGGCGGCCCCATCGGCATGGAACTCGCCCAGGCGCATCGGCGGCTCGGCTGCGAGGTCACGGTGGTCGAAGCCGCCGCCGCCCTCGGCAAGGACGATCCCGAACTCACGGCCGTTGTTCTGGAACGGCTTCGCGCGGAAGGGATCGTCATCCGCGAGAAGACGAAGGTGGTCGGCGTGGAGAAGACCGAGGCCGGCGGCGTACGCCTGCGCGTCGAAGGCGAGACCGGGGCCGATACCGTCGAGGGAACCCATCTGCTGGTGGCCGCGGGCCGCGCGGCCAACGTCTCGGGCCTCGGCCTCGATGCGGCCGGCATTGAGCACGACCGGCGCGGCATCAAGGTGACGCCGTCGATGCGCACCACCAATCGCCGTGTCTACGCCATCGGTGACGTCGCGGGCGGTCTGCAGTTCACCCATGTCGCCGGCTATCACGCCGGCCTCGTCATGCGCGCGCTGCTGTTTCGCCTGCGCGCCACCGAGAACCGCGACATCATTCCCTGGGTCACCTTCACCGATCCGGAACTGGCCCATGTCGGCCTGACCGAGGCCGAGGCGAAAAAGCGCGGCGGCCGGCTCCACGTGCTGCGCTGGCCCTATGCGGAGAACGACCGCGCCCAGGCCGAACGCGCCACCACCGGCTTCATCAAGCTCGTCACCAACGGTCGCGGCCGTGTGCTCGGCGCCACGATCGTCGGCGCCAACGCGGGCGAGATGATCAACCTGTGGGCGCTGGCGGTGACGAAGAAACTCTCCGTGCGCGACATGGCCGGTTATGTGCCGCCCTACCCGACCATGAGCGAAATTGGCAAACGGGCCTCGATGTCCTACTTTAGCAGTGCGGCGCGCAAGCCGCTGGTGCGGCGGCTGATCGGATTCCTGCGGCTCTTCGGGTGACGCGGGTCCGTGACCGGCCGTTTTGGGCGGCGATGCGGAGCCAGCTGGAATGGCCGTCGGCAAGGGCGAGGAGAACGGAGAAGTGGTCGCGGCAAAGGCCGATTTCGGAGCCGTGCCCTGGCCGCGCAAGCTGTCGACCAAGCTGCTCGGCTTGACCATCCTGTTCGTGATGATCGCCGAGGTGCTGATCTTCATCCCGTCGATCGCCAACTTCCGCCTGCGCTGGATGGAAGAGCGACTGGCCACGGCGGCGGCGGCCAGCGTCGTGCTCGTCCAGGGCGACGCGGGCGAGTTGTCGCCGGGGCTGCGCAACGACGTGCTGATGGCGCTGGGCGCGAAGGCCATCGCGGTGCGGGCGGATGGCGTCTCCCGCCTCCTTGTCGTCTCCGACATGCCGCCGCATGTCGACGAGCACATCCAGCCGATGCTGGTCGAGCCGCTGGCGGCCATGTTCGGCGCGCTCGACACGCTGGTTTCGGGTGGCGACCGGATGCTGCGCGTCTTCGGCCGTGTCGGCGAGAGCGACATGGAGTTCGAGCTGATCATCCCCGACGCCGGCCTGCGCAACGCCATGCTGATCTACGCGCGCAACGTCGCGATCCTCTCGCTGCTGATCTCGCTGATCACCGCCGGCCTGGTCTTCTTCGCCATCCACGCCATCATGATCCGCCCGATCCGCGAACTGCGCAATTCGATGGTCGCCTTCGCCGCCGCGCCCGACGACCCGACGCGCGTCCTGCGTCCCAGCGGTCGTCGCGACGAACTGGGCGTGGCCGAGCAGGGACTGGCGGTGATGCAGGCGCAATTGCAGCGCACGCTGGGCGAACAGAAGCACCTGGCCGATCTCGGCCTGGCGGTTTCCAAGATCAACCATGACATGCGCAACATCCTCGCCTCCGCCCAGCTGATGTCCGACCGCCTGCAGTCGGTCGACGATCCTTCCGTGCAGATGATCGCGCCGAAGCTGCTGCGCGCCATCGACCGCGCGGTCAGCTACACCGAGGGCGTGCTGGCCTATGGCCGGGCGCAGGAGCCGCCGCCCGCACGCCGCATCCTGCGGTTGTCGCGCCTCGTCGACGACGTCTATTCGGTGCTCGGCCTCGACACCGGCAGCGCCATCGAATGCGTCAACGCGGTCGATCCCGGCCTGGAGGTCGACGCCGATTCCGAGCAGCTGTTCCGCATCCTCACCAATCTCGCCCGCAACGCCGTGCAGGCCATGTCGGCCGACTTGGACGGCGCCGTCGTCCGCCGCCTGACGGTCTCGGCCGACCGCGAGGGCAGCGTCAGTCGCATCTTCGTCGAGGACACCGGACCCGGCCTGCCCGCCAAGGCGCGCGACAATCTCTTCGCCGCCTTCCGGGGCTCGGCGCGCAGCGGCGGCACGGGCCTGGGGCTCGCCATCGCCCACGAGCTTGTGCGCGCCCATGGCGGCTCCATCGAGCTGGTCGAGAGCATCGGCGGCCGCACCCTCTTTTCGATCGTCATTCCCGACCAGCCCGTCCGCCTCCAGGACGCCCGCCGCGCCCACCAACGCCCCGCCCGCGAGGCCTGATGTAGCGGCTCCAGGGCACGACCGGTCGCCTCGCCTTCGCTCGGTCCCCGGCCCGCCGCGTGGATAAATTCCACCCCGCCCCCAACGAAATCAATATCTTCCACGATTTCTGTCCACGTCTGCGACCACCCGACCCACAATGTCCGCGAGTTGAAGCGAGGCATGGGCATGGACGGAGCAGGACTGGACGAAAAGATGTTGAGGCGCATCATCGCGTTCCTCGTCTCGTTCGCCGGCCTGGCCGAACGCGTCGCGACGCGTTCCTTTCCTGTCCGCTGGCTGGTCCTCGCCATCCTGCGCTATGCCGAGGGCGTCGCTCTTGGCTACCTCGCCGACACGACGGGGCTGGACTGGGCGGCGTGCTTCGCGGACGATCCGGAGCCGGAAAACAGCCTCGACGACGCGGCGTTGCTCGCCTGGCGTTTTCGCGCGTTGGCCGCCATGCTCGGCGCGCTGCTGCCGCCGGAAGGCCAGTTCGATTGCCCCGACGGCTGGGCGGCCAGCCGCGGCGCTGCACGGCACGCCCTCGCGCCGCGCGTCCTTCTCGCCCTCGGCATGGCCGGCGGCTGGCCGCACCGGGCGCCCGACACCTCCTAGAGCATTTCCGGCGAACATTGGTTCGCCGGAAATGCTCTGGCGCGCCGGTTTTTCCGAACGTCTTCTCCCTGTCGTTTCCAATTGGCCGGGCGTGAAAAAACACGCCGCGCGGTGCGTCGCTCTTTGCCCGCGGATGCGCGCGGGCACGTCGGCGCGACACGCCGGCGAAAAACTTTCCCCCAAACCCGCTTGCTTTTCCCCGCGGGCTTCATTAGGTACCAGATCGCTCGGGGACGGGTTCGGTCCGGTCCCCGAACGGCGACGTTTTCGCCGATGCGCGCCCGTAGCTCAGCTGGATAGAGCACCAGACTACGAATCTGGGGGTCAGAGGTTCGAATCCTTTCGGGCGCGCCATATTTTGTGAGCGACCATAACATCCGCTTTCTTCGTTTGCGCTTTCGATGCACCCGCGAGCCCGGTTCGCTGGCGGCGAACGGACCACGACTCCCATAAGGGCAGCCATATCAGAGTGTGCCTTGTTGGGTTGGATGACAATTCAACCTACTGATAAGTCCTGTTCTGGCATCGTGCATGAAATTCGCGGTATTGATGATGCCTCGGCGTGTCATCCTTGCTTGCAAGCCTCACTCTGACCAAGGCGTATCGAACGGGACCGTATCGCCGCATTCAAGTCATTGGAAAGTGACCGTGGCGAGCGCATCCATGAAATTCGGCACATTGTTTCCAGCCAGAATTATGCCTGCCCGAAGCAGCACGTGACACGGACCGATTTCGGTCCGCCGTTGTTGACAGCAATCTGCATTCGCCCGTTCGGCGTCCTTGAATGCGCCCATGTATAAGAGTCGTTAGCATTTTCCGCCCATCTTCTGGCTCGGGAGGAATGAATTTGACCCCTGGGCCAGCCCTCATCCTTGAAAGGAAACAGATCTGGCTCGCGCTGGTGCTGCTCACCATGGTGTCGATCGTCGTATCGGTCGGACTTTGCCTCGTCGCCCTGGCGCTGACGACCACGGGACACCCCGACGCGACGCTGACGGAAAGAGAAGTCAGGTTAAACGTGATCGTCTTCTCTGCAATCATCCCGGGGATCATATGTCCGTTGGTGGTCTACAATCTCCTGAACACGATGCGCGAACTGAACATCGCCCGCGCTGAGCTTGACAAGATTTCAAAGCGCGATCCCCTGACGGGCCTGTTGAACCGCCGTGGACTCGAAGCCTCGGCGGAACGCTTGCTGGTGCATGCGCGAGAATCACGCCAGAACGTCGCCGTCTTGATGTGTGACATCGACTTCTTCAAGAAGACCAACGACAAGTATGGTCACGACGGAGGGGATTTCGTCATCCAGCACGTCGCGGGCCTTCTGACGGAGGTCATGGCATCTGCGACGGGCGCCGCCATAGGACGCCACGGAGGCGAGGAGTTTGCCGTCGTGATGACGGGCCAGACGGTCAGGACGCTCGCGCAGTTCGCCGAAACCATTCGACGCGCCATCGAAACGTCGACCATCAAATGGGATGACAAAAGCTTCTCCATCACGATCAGCCTTGGCTGCAGCATCGCCACTCATGACCATGCCGACTTCAGGGAACTCATGACGCGTGCAGATCAGGCGCTCTATGATGCAAAGCGGCGGGGACGAAATCGGGCGGAAGTCGCTGCGCTTGCCCAGGTCGCCTGACGAGCGGTCGGCGATCATCGACCAGACGAGCTCAAGCAGGCAAGGCACGCCGCGAGGCTGGACGACCGAGCACAGGCCGCGGGCCATCGACGCGGTTTGGCCCTTGGCGATATGGTGTCCTCGGTGCCCCCGATGTCGATAGCCGCCCTCGTGATGGGATCTCACGCCGCATCTCGGGGAGCCGGCCGCCGGCTCCCCGGTTTCGCTGACCTGCGTCAGGCGGCGCCCGCCTCCTGCTTCTGCGCCTCCGCGTAATGCGCGAAGGTCGCTGCGAAGCGGCCGTTGACGTAGTCGCCCGAGGTCACCGGCTCGTATTTCGCTGGGTGCGCCTCGTCGACGCAGCTCGGCAGCGCCTCCACCACCGTGTCGTAGTTCGGACCGAAGAAGAACGGGATCGAGTAGCGCTCCTTGCCCGAACGGTTGATCGCGCGGTGAACGGTCGAGGCGAACAGGTCGTTCGTCCAGCGCGCCATCTGGTCGCCGACGTTGACGACGAAGCAGCCCGGGATCGGGTCGGCGGCGATCCACTCGCCCGAAGCGTTGAGCACCTGAAGCGCCGAGATGCCCTCCTTCTGCGCCAGGATCGTGAAGCACTCGTAGTCGGAATGCGCGCCGATGCCGATCTGCCGGTCGTCGATCTCGCCGAACTGCGGCGGATAGTGCAGCACGCGCAGCGTCGCCAGCGGCTTGTCGACCATGCCGTCGAAATAGGTCTCTTCGAGCCCGAGTGCCAGGGCGAAGGCGTGCAGCAGCCGGCCGCTCAGCGTCAGCATCTCCTTGTGATAGGCCTCCATCGCGGCGCGGAACGCCGGCTGGCCTTCCGGCCACTGGTTGGGGCCGTAGAGCACCTTGCCGGCCAGCACGTCCGGATCGTCCGCCGGCACGTCGAGCGCGATGTCGAAGGACTGGTGCAGGTCGCCGCGCCCGGTGGGGTCCGTGTTCTCCTCCAGCATCGCCGCATAGCCGCGATTGTTCTTCGACTTCGACACGTGGTTCTTCATCTTCACGTCGTCGGGCAGCGAAAAATAGGTCTCGGCCACCGCGAAGGTCTCGTCGATCACCGCCTTCGGCACGTGGTGGTTCCGGATGTAGAGGAAGCCGACTTCGGTGCAGGCCTTGCGCAGCTCGGCGGCGAGCCGCGCCTTGGCCTCCGCGTCGCCGCTGAACATCGGCTCGAGATCGATGATCGGAATGCTGTCGAAGCTGATCCGTTGCGGATCGAGCCCGCCGCCCTTGAGGACGCGGACGCCGTTCCCCGTTTCCACTGCTTTCATGGTCGTGTTCCCTGTTCTGATCGTTGCGGGTCGTGGATGGTCTCCACGAAGTAGCGCGGCCCCTCGAATTCGAAGCCGGGCGAAAAATAGCGGCGGCACGTGTCCATGAAGGCCGCCATCTTGCGCGAGGCGGCATGCGGACGCGTCAGGCGGATGCTCACCCGCTTTTCCGCCGATTCCCAGTCGGCGAGCAGCGGCACGAGATGGCCGCGCTCGCATTCGATGTCGGTGAAGAAGCGCGGCAGGTAGGCGATGCCCTCGCCGGCCGCGGCGAAATACTTCACCGTCCAGTATTCGTTGGCGATCAGGCTCGAGCGCGGCAGGATGCTCTCCTGCGCCGCGCCCTTCTGCAGCCGCCAATGCTGCAGCCCGGCCGGCGTGCGGTAGACGATCCCCTGGTGGTCGGCGAGGTCGGCTGGCACGCGCGGCGTGCCGGCCCGGTCGAGATAGCTGCGGCTGGCGAACAGCGCGAAGCGGGCGGTCCACAGCGTCTCGCCCTCCTTCGCGCCCTCGTCCCACGACACCACCGCGTCCAGCTGGTCGAAGCTCTCCGAGGCGTAGAGCACATGCGGCGAGAAGAAGGTCAGCTCGATCTCCACCTTCGGGTAGAGCCGCCGGAAGGCGATCATCATCTGGGCGTAGAAGGCGGTGCCGAACTCGCCCGTGGCGCCGATGCGCAGCGTGCCGGCGACGTCGTCGCTGAGTTCGGTCAGCGCCGCCCGCGCCGCGTCGCAGCTGCCGAGGATCTGCCGTGCATGCGCCAGCAGCGTCCTTCCGGCCTCGGTCAGCAGCATGTTGCGGCCGGAGCGTTCGAACAGCTCCACGTTGAGATCCGCGCCGAGCTGCCTGACGTGCAGGCTCAGCGTCGATTTCGGCAGGCCGTAAAGCTTCGCCGCGGCCGACAGCGACCGCATTTCCGCAACCTTGACGAAGGAGGCCAGCGCTTCGGTGTTCACCCTAGATCGTCCATGATCCTGCACGAAATGCCCGAAAAGTAGGCATGATTATTTTCATTGCATGGACGACGGTAATCGGCTTTGATGCACTGCACAAGGGGCCAATCCACTCTTGCAGGAAGAGCCGGTTTCCATGTCCGGCAGCGACGCTTCGCTCCGGCGAGAGCGCGGCGCGCCGGCATGGGAAGCTTGCCGAAACAAGACCAGACAAGGGAACACGACATGACGAACATGGGATCTGGACGGGTCGGACTGACCGGTCTCGCGGCTCTCGCCGCAACGCTTCTCGCCTCCACCGCCGCCTTCGCCTTCACGCTCGACGGCCCGCCGAAGGTCGCCTTCATCTATGGCAGCGCCGCTCAGGACGGCGGCTGGAACGAGGCGCTGGAAGCCGGCCGCAAGGCCGTCGAGGAACAGCTCGGCCTCGAGGTCGCGGTGACGGAGAACATCCCCGAGGAGGCGACCAAGCTCCGCGCCGCCATCGACCTCTACGTCAAGCGCGGCTTCAACGTCATCGTCGGCACCACCTACGGCTACAGTGTGCCGATGGCCGAAGCCGCCAAGGCCTATCCGAACGTCGCCTTCCTCAGCGCCTCGGGCACCGAGAACGGCCCGAACATGGAGAGCTTCTACGCCCGCACCTACCAGGGCTGGTACCTCGCCGGCATCGCCGCCGGTCAGGCGACGAAGACCAAGAAGATCGGCATCCTCGCCGGTTTTCCGGTCAGCGTCGTCAACTGGGACGTCAACAGCTTCGCGCTCGGCGCGCGCTCCGTCGATCCCGAGATCGAAACCGTCGCCGTATTTACCAACTCCTGGTGGGACCCGGTGAAGGAAGGCCAGGTGGCGCAGGCCATCCTCGACCAGAACGCCGACGTTCTGGCGACCAACCTGTCGGCGACGTCCGCGCTCGACGTCGCCGAAAAGGCGGGCGTGCCGTCCATCGGCTTCCAGCTCGACATGTCGCATGCCGCGCCGAAGACCATCCAGACCTCCGTCGTCTTCCGCTGGGAGAAGTATCTGGTGCCGACGATCCGGGAGATCATCGAAGGCACGTGGCAGCCCGAGGCCTACGGCGCCTTCGACGGCATGGATGCCGGCGTGGTGGAACTTGCTCCGTTCGGCCCCGGAGTCTCCGACGAGGCCAAGGCGAAGATCGAGGCGGCCAGGCAGGCGATCGTCGCCGGCACGCTCGATCCCTTCCAGGGACCGCTGAACAAGCAGGACGGGTCTGTCGCCGTCGAGGCCGGCGGCAAACTGGACGACGGCGCCCTGTGGTCGATGAACTATTTCGTCGAGGGCATCACCGGCACCATGCCCGCCGCGCAATGACGAGTCCGGCCGGCGCGGCCGCGGGCCGGGAGACCACGTCTCCCGGCATGCCGCTCGCGCTCGATCTCAGGGGCATCGGCAAGGCCTTCGACGGCAGGCCGGCGCTCGCGGACGCCTGCTTCGACCTCGCCTGGGGCGAGGTGCACGCCATCGTCGGCGAGAACGGCGCCGGCAAGTCGACGCTGATGAACGTCGCGGCCGGCGTCTATGCCGCCGATGCAGGCGTCCAGACCATCGACGGCGAAGCCATCAGTCCGCGCAGCCCCATGGAGGCGACCGCCGCCGGGCTCGGCATGGTGCACCAGCATTTCCGCCTCGTGGACAGCTTCACGGTGGCCGAGAACGTGCTCCTGAGCCTCGGCCGTCGCGGCGCTGTGCGCTCGGTCGCCCAGGCCGGCGCCGCCATCGCCGCGAAGGCGCGGGAGATCGGCCTTCCGGTCGATCCGGCCCGCATCGTCGCTGATCTCTCGACGGCGGAGCGCCAGCGCGCCGAGATCGTCCGCGTGCTTTTGCTCGGTGCGCGCATCCTCGTCCTCGACGAGCCGACGGCGGTGTTGACCGAGGAGGAGGCGAAGGCGCTGCTGTCCTTTGTGAGGCGGCTGGCGCGCCAGGGCCACGCCGTCGTGCTCATCACCCACAAGTTCCGTGAGGTCGCCGGATTCTGCGACCGGATCACGATCATGCGCCATGGCCGCACAGTTCTGGCCGGCGCCGCCGTCGTCGATCTCGACGAAGGCGAGGTCGCGCGGCTCATGGTCGGCGAAACGCTGGCCGCCGGCGGCCGGCCGGCCTCGACGCCCGGCGCCGTCAGCCTCGCCGTCTCCGACCTGACGCTGTCAGCCGGTCGGCATGGGCAGGGGCTAAACGCCATCGGCTTCGAGCTGCGGGCCGGAGAGGTTCTTGGTATCGCCGGGGTCGGAGGCAATGGCCAGGAAGAACTGGTGTCCTGCCTGATAGGCCTTGCCCGGCCGCAGCGGGGCGCGATGCGTCTGGCGGGGCGCGACATCGCCACTGCCTCGCCGCGCGAGCGGCGGCGGGCCGGGCTGCGTGTCATTCCGTCCGACCGCTTCGCCAGCGGCCTGATCCGCGAATTCGCCATTGCCGACAATCTGGCGCTGAGCAGCGTGTCCGAGGGCGCCTTCGGCGGGCCGCTGTTCCTCGACCGCGCCGTCATGCGGCGGGCCGCCGAGGCAGCGATCGCCGCCTTCGACATCCGCGGCGCCGCGCCCACCCGCCAGACCGGCCTCCTGTCGGGCGGCAACGCGCAGAAGGTGCTGCTCGCGCGCGAGCTCGACGCGGGGATGAAGGTTCTCGTCGCCCACTCGCCCTCGCGCGGCCTCGATATGAAGGCCACGCAGTTCGTTCGCTCCGCCATCCGCCGAGCGGTCGAAGGTGGCGCGGCCTGCCTGCTGATCTCCGAGGATCTGCAGGAGGTGCTGTCGCTGTCGCATCGCGTCGCCGTCATGAACCGTGGCAGCATCGCCGGCTGCCGCGACATCGACGAGGTCACCCCCGAATGGATCGGAGCGTTGCTGGCTGGCCATGCTTGACGCTGCGTTCCTCGTCCGCCGCCAGGCGCCCGGTCGCCTCCTCTCCAGCCTTTGCTATGTTGGCGGGCTGGCGTTCGGCCTCGCGGTTTCCGCTGCCCTTCTCGTGCAGGCCGGCGTCCCCGCCGACGCGCTGGTCGAGGAGTTCCTGATCGCCACCTTCCTCACCTCCGATGGTCTCGCCCAGACGCTGACCGCCGCGCTGCCGCTCGTGCTGGTCGGCCTCGCTTCGGCGGTGGCCATGCGGGTGCGGTTCTGGAACATCGGCGTCGAGGGACAGCTCTGGCTCGGCGCCGTCGCCGCCACCTGGATCGCGATCGATGGGGGAGGACCGGATGTGCTGCGGCTTCCCTCGATGCTGCTGTTGTCAGCCGTCGTCGGCGCCGGCTGGATTGCCGTTCCGCTCGTCCTCAAACTCCGGTTCGGGGTCAGCGAGGTGATCTCGACCCTGCTCCTCGGCAGCGTCGCCTTTCTACTCGTGCAGCATCTCCTGTTCGGCGTCTGGCGCGATCCGGCGACCGGCTTCCCGGTAACGGCGGCCTTTGCCGAAGCGGCGCGTTTCGGTGCGCTCGGTTGGGGCCAGTTGCATGGCGGAATCGTCGCCGTGCTCGTCATCGCCGCCATCGTCTGGTTCGCGCTCGAGCACACCCGCGTCGGCTTCTACGCCGATGCGGTCGGTCTCAACGCGAAGGCCGCGCTGGCGAACGGGCTGCCAGTCTCCGCGACGATCGTCGGCCTGGTCCTCTTGTCCGGAGCTCTGTCGGGGTTGGCCGGCATGACCATCGTGGCCGGCACCGAGCACCGGCTGAACCAGTCCGTCGGCAGCGGCTATCTCTTCAGCGCCATTGTCATCGCCTATCTCGCCCGCGCCAGACCCCTCTGGGTCGTCGTCGTGGCCTTGGCGCTCGGCGCGGTCTTCACCGCCGGCAGCGTGCTCAAGGTGTTCTACGGCATCTCGGAGGGAATGATCGTGCTGGTGCAGGGAACGGTGCTGATCTCGATTTTGATGGCGCAGTTCTTCAGCACCTATTCGCTGAGCCGGCCGGGCTGAGGGAGGCTGTCGTCATGGATTTCCTCGTCGGCTGGATTGCCATCGTCCCGAGCTATGCGACGCCGCTGCTGCTCGCGAGCCTCGGCCTCATCGTCTGCGAACGGGCGGGCATTCTCAACCTCGGCGCAGAGGGCCTCATGGCGGTCGGCGCGATGACCGGGGCGGTCGCGGTCCTCTCCGGCGTCGACCCTTGGGCCGCCCTCGCGGCGGGCGCTGCCGCCGGCGCCGCGCTCGCCCTCCTGTTTGGCATCGCCACGGTGGTGATGCGCGCCGATCACACGCTTTCCGGCCTCGCGGTCGTGGCGGTGGGACTCGGGCTGACCGGCGTCGTCGGCCGCCCCTACATGCAGAAGACCTTTCCGGGCATCGCCAATTTCGGCGAACTCTTCGGCATCGAGCGCACCACCGCGCTCGGCCGCATCGTCGCGGTGCAGGATCCGGTCACGCTCGCCATGCCGGTCCTCGTCGCGCTGTTGTGGTGGTGGCTGATGAGGAGCGGTAGCGGCCTGCGGCTGCGCGCGGTGGGCGAGAACCCCGCCGCCGCCGATGTCGCCGGCATCGACGTCCAGGTTGCGCAGTTCGGCGCCGTGCTCGTGTCGGGCCTGCTCTGCGGGCTCGCCGGCGCCTATCTCTGTGTCGCCACGAGCCATGTCTGGGTCGAGGGCATGGTCGCTGCGCGCGGCTGGGTCGCCGTGGCGCTCGTCATCTTCGCGCGATGGAATCCGGGACGGGCACTCGTCGGCGCCATCGTCTTCGGCAGCGCCGACGCCCTCGTGCCGCGCCTGCAGGCGATCGGCGCCGACATTCCCGTCTATCTGGCGATGATGCTGCCCTATCTCCTGACGCTCGTCGTGTTGGTGGCGAGTTCGATGGCCGGTCGCGCCTCGGGCGAACCGTCCTTCCTCGGCCGCATCTACCTGCGCCAGGACAAGCACTGAACGCCGCCACCGGGCATGTCTCCAAAGCAGAAGCGGCTGTGCACCCAACTCAAACGGCAAGCACAACCCCAGACAGTCTCTGCATCCTGAACCACCTGTCTTGCGGGCCGAAGCCCTCTTGCCGTATCGGGTCGTCATTCGGGCCATGATTTCACGTATGGTTTGGAAGGCTTCAGCGCTTGCGGAAACAGGGCTTCCGCATGATGGGGAGAGGAAGCGAATGCAGCCACGCATCTTGATCATCGGAACCGGCGACACCAAGGCCGCCGAACTCGGCTTCATGCAGGCCAAGGTGGCGCAGGCCGGCGGTCTGCCGCTGATGCTCGACGTCAGCGTCCTGGGCGATCCGCCCTACGCACCCGACTTCGACAAGCACGCCGTGGCGGCCGAGAGCGGCTCCACCATTCAGGTCATCATGGCGCTCGCCGACGAAAACAGCGCGATGACGGTGATGGCCGCTGGCGCTTCGGCACTGGCCCGGCGTCTCCATGACGAGGGCCGCATCGACGGCATTCTCGCTTTGGGCGGCACGATGGGCACCGATCTAGCGCTTGACGTGGCGTTGGCGCTGCCGCTGGGCGTCCCGAAATTCGTCGTCTCCACCATCGCCTATTCGCACCTCATCCCGCCAGAGCGCATCGCCACCGACCTGATGATGATCCTGTGGGCGGGTGGTCTCCATGGACTGAACTCCACTTGCCGGGCGGTTCTTTCGCAGGCCTGCGGCGCCGTCGTCGGGGCTGCGCGCAGTGCCGAGCCGCCCGACGGCAGGCGCCCCGTCGTCGCCATCAGCTCGCTCGGCAAGAGCTGCCTCACCTACATGGTCACGCTCCGCCCCGAGCTGGAGAAACGCGGCTACGAGGTGGTGATCTTCCACACCACCGGCATGGGCGGCCGCGCGCTTGAAGCGATCGCGGCGCAGCGCGGCTTCACCGCCGTCCTTGACTTCAGCCTCCAGGAACTCGCCAACCACCTCTCGGGGTCGGTGGTGACGTCCGGGGTCGGCCGGCTCGAGAGTGCCGGCCGCTCCGGTGTCCCGCAGATCGTCGCCCCGGGTGCGGTCGACATGGTCGATCTCCCGACATGGCAGCCGGTGCCGGCGGCATTCGAGGGACGCCCCTATCACGCCCACAACCGGCTGCTCGCGTCCGTGACCAGCGACAGCGAGGGCCGCCGCGCCATCGCCCGCGCCATCGCCGGCAAGCTCGCGATGGCCGTTGGTCCCACCGCCTTCATCCTGCCGGCGGGCGGCATCCAGCAATGGGACCAGGAGGGCGAGCCGCTGCACGAGCCGGAGGCGACCGCCGCCTTCATGGACGAGATGCGCCGGAGCTTGCCGTCGAACATCGTGTTCCGCGAAATCCCCGGTCACATCAACAGCCCCGAATTCGTCGAGGCCGCTCTCGATCTCTTCGACCGCTGGGTGGCCGACGGGATCATCGCGCCGGGAGTGGCTGGCGGATGACCAGGCCCGCCGCACTCGTGCCCGATGTCGCCTTCGCCGCGCGCGCCGGCATGCGCGCCGTTCAGTTCGAGCATTGCGATCCAGCCCATTCCTGCCGCGAGGCCCTTGCCCGTTCCGGTCTTGGCTGCGACCATTCAGAGATCACTCCCGAGGGGATCACCCATGCGTGACATCAATTTTCTCGCCGAAAACAATGCCCGACAGATCTGGCACCCGATGGCGCATCCGGCCGAGATGCGCAGCCATCCGCCGCGCGTCATCATCAAGGGCGAGGGCGCTCATGTGACCGATCTGGAGGGCCGCACCGTTCTCGATGCCGTCGGCGGTCTCTGGAACGTCAATCTCGGCTACAGTTGCGATCCCATCAAGCAGGCGATCGCTGCCCAGCTCGATGCGTTGCCCTACTATTCCGGCTTCCGCGGGACCTCGACCGCACCGTCGATCGAGCTGGCCTGGGAGCTCACCCAATGGTTCGCCCCCGAGGGAATGACGCGTGCCTTCTTCACCTCCGGCGGGTCGGATTCGGTGGAGACCGCGCTCCGGCTGGCGCGGCAGTACTGGAAGATCCGCGGCCAGGGGGACCGCACCAAGTTCCTCGCTCTCAAGAAAGGCTACCACGGCACCCATTTCGGCGGCGCCTCGGTCAATGGCAACGCCAATTTCCGCCGCAACTACGAGCCTTTGTTGCCAGGCGTCTTTCACATCCCGGCGCCCTATGCCTATCGCAACCCCTTCGACGAGACGGATCCGGAAAGACTTGCCCATCTGTGCGTCCGGGCGCTGGAGGACGAGATCGCCTTCCAGGGCGCCGACACGATCGCTGCCTTCATCATGGAGCCGGTGCTGGGGGCCGGCGGGGTTATTGTCCCGCATGAGAGCTTCATGCCGATGGTGCGCGCGATCTGCGACCGCCACGAGATCCTTCTGATCGCCGACGAGGTGGTCACGGGCTTCGGGCGGACGGGCGCCTGGTCGGGCTCGCGGCTGTTTGGCGTCAAGCCCGACATGATGACCATCGCAAAGGCCATCACCTCCGGCTACTTCCCCCTCGGCGCGACCCTGATCGGGGAGCGGGTTGTGGAGGTCTTCGAGGCCGACAGGTCGAGCTTCGGCGCGATCGGCCACGGCTACACCTATTCCGGTCATCCCGTCGGCTGCGCGGCCGGCATCGCGGCACTGGCCGAGACGCGCCGGCTGAACGTCCATGACAATGCCGCCGCGCGCGGCAACGAACTGGCGGTCGGCCTCGAGAGCCTCAAGGCGAAGCATCAGGTCGTCGGCGATGTCCGCTACAGGGGGCTCATGGCCGCCGTGGAGCTTGTCTCGGATCGCACGGCCAGGACGGCGGCCGACAAGGCTGTGATGAAGCGCGTGTCGGATGCAGCCTACGACGCGGGCGTGATGGTGCGCGTATCCGGCCCGAACATTATCCTGTCGCCGCCGCTCATCCTGACGTCCGCGCAGGTGGGCACGATCATCGAGGCGCTGGACGTGGGGCTTGCGGCGGCCTGACCCGCGGCCTCTCGCCGACGCCTCCTCTTCGGCGGCAAGCAGGGGAGGATGCCGACCGCCTCGTCGTCCGGCGGTCGCGCACCAGTCGGCGAATGTCGTCCGGCCTTCCTGCCTTGTCGGAGGAAAGAGCCGTTCACCGCTGCGACCCGTCGAATCGCGGGACGCCGGACAACGAACAGCCGCGGGCTCACGCCTCCGTATCGGGCTGCCGCGACGGATGGGCCGACGCGAAGGCCGGCAGAACCTCGCACGCGGCGCGAATGGCGCGCAGGCGGGGCATGGCGCTGAGGTCGACGGCGAATCGGTCGGCCGAAAACAGCTGCGGCACGAGGCAGACATCCGCCAATCCGGGCGTGTCGCCGAAGCAGAAGCGGTGCTCGCCACCGCGCGCCACCAGAGCCTCGCAGGCCGAAAGCCCGTCGCCCAGCCACCTCCGGCACCAGGCATCCACGCCGGCCTGGTCCTGCCCGTACGTGGTGCGCAGATATTGCAGCACGCGCAGGTTCTGCAGCGGATGGATGTCGCAGCATATCACCTGGGCGAAGGCGCGCACATGCGCCCGGCCGATTGGGTCAGCCGGCAGCAGCGGCACATCGGGATACGTCTCGTCCAGCCATTCCAGGATTGCCGGCGACTGGGTCAGCACGTCGCCGTCGTCGGTGACCAGTGACGGCACCAGCGCCTGGGGGTTCACGCTTCGGTAGGCGTCGGCCTTCTGCTGCCCGCCGTCCCGCGTGAGATGCACGGGGATGAAGTCGGGCGAAAGCCCCTTCAGGCCGAACGCGATCCGCAACCGGTAGGCGGCCGAGGAGCGGAAGTAGCCGTAGTACTTCATTGTACCGCTCCGATGACGAGATCGACCGGGGCCAGACCCTCGATCTCTCCGTGGATGACGTCGCCTGCCACCACGGGTCCGACGCCGGCCGGCGTGCCGGTATAGATCAGGTCGCCCGGCGCCAGGTGGTAATAGCGCGACAGGTGCGCGACGATCTCCGTCGGTGTCCAGACGAGGTCGGCAAGATGCGCGTCCTGCTTCGTCTCGCCATTGACGGTCAGCATGATGCGTTGCGGCCCGACCGTGCCGAAGGCCGCGGCGGGCATGAGCGCCGCCATCACCGCGGACTGCTCGAAATTCTTGCCCAGGTCCCAGGGGCGCTGCTTGGCGCGCGCGGCGAGCTGCAGGTCGCGGCGGGTCATGTCGAGCCCGCAGCCATAGCCCCAGATCGCGGCGGCGGCATCCTCGTTCGAAGCCTGGAAGACCGGCGTTCCGATCGCCATTACCAGCTCCATCTCGTAGTGAAAGTTTTCCGTGCCCGGCGGATAGGGCACGGTCGCTCCCGTAGGCACGATCTCCTGCGCGTCCTTCATGAAGTAGAACGGCGCCTCGCGGTCTACTTCGACGCCCATCTCCTTGGCATGTTCGGCATAATTGCGGCCTACGCAGAAGATGCGATGCACCGGATAGAGCGCGCCGTCGGTGGTCGGCACGGTCGGATAATCGGGAGAATCAAACAGGCGTTGCGGCATCGTCGGTCTTTCAGGTCAGGTGCTGTTTCGAAGTCTGCAAGCTGCGCCGGACGGAGCCGCGAACCGGCAAAAGCGGTGCCATCGCGCTTCGGAAGGCCGGCACTTGCATGGAGGAAATGGCGGGGGTGTTGTAGGACGGATGCACCTCCTTGCATCGTCGGCAGGGCTTGCCGCTTGGAAGGCGACTGCGGATCCCGGATGATAGGTATGCTTACGATCCGTAAGCGCGTCAATGCCGGTGTGGGAGCGCCGACATGATATGGTCAGGTGTGGGGGCCTTGGCGACCGGGAGGATGCGCTGGTGCTCGCCCCCCGGCAAGGACGCGCGAGACAGGAGAGGGAATGACCGTCCAGCACATTTCGGTTGGCGATTTTCGCAGGAGCGCGGCGCGCCGCCTGCCGCGCTTCGTTTTCGACTACCTCGAGGGCGGCGCCGGGGCCGAGCAGGGCCTGAAGCGGAACCTCGAGGCCTACGGCAAGGTCGTCTTCCTGCCGCGCCGCCTGGTTGATGTGAGCCGACCGTCCCTCGCCGTTTCGCTCTGGGGTCGATCCTTCGCCATGCCCCTCTACCTCTCGCCAACCGGCCTGAACGGACTGCTGCGGCACGACGGCGACGCGATGCTCGCTCGCGCGGCGGCGCGGGCCGGCATTCCCTTCGCTCTGTCCACGGCGGCCAACATGAGCATCGAGGAGGCGGCCCGCGCAGGCGACGGCGAGAAGTGGTTCCAGCTCTACGTCATCCAGCGCGACCTGGCGCAGTCGCTCGTCCGGCGCGCCCTGTCCGCGGACTATTCGGTCCTGATCCTTACCGTCGACGTGCCGGTCAACGGCTACCGCGAGCGCGACATCCGCAACGGCTTCTCGGTTCCCGCCAAAGTGACGCCCAGGCTGATCCTCGACGGGGCGCTCAGGCCGGCCTGGAGCCTCGCCTACATGCGGCACGGCGCACCGCGGATGCGCAACATGGAAGCGGATGGGGCGACGAACCTCGAAGCCCAGGCGGCCCTGCTGCGCCGCCAGATGGATGCGGGTTTCGATTTCGAGGGGCTGAAATGGCTGCGCGACCAATGGCCTCGCAAGCTCGTCGTCAAGGGTCTGCTGCGAACGGACGACGCTGTTGCCTGCGCGGCGGCGGGCGTCGACGCGGTCGTCATGTCGAACCATGGCGGCCGGCAGGTCGACGGCGCCGTCACCGGCTTCGAGACGGTCGAGGCGGCGGCTGCGCGGCTTGACGTGCCAGTCTTCTTCGACGGCGGCATCCGGCGGGCGGAGGACGTCGTCAAGGGCCTGTGCCTCGGCGCGCGGATGGCGGGACTTGGCCGCGCCGCGCTCTATGCCCTGGCGGCAGGAGGGGAGGCCGGCGTCGACCAGTGCCTCTCCCTGTTCAAGGCCGACCTGACCCGGACGCTGGCCCTGCTCGGCGCGCCAGACCTCGCCGCGCTCGGTCCCGATCTCCTGATGCCATGGGCGGTGCCTGAGCCGGCCGCGTCCCGCGCTTGAGCTTCCCTCGCCGCACGGGAAGGTTATGGCCGCCTTGACCTTCCTGCCCGACGCAGTTTTGGCCGCGGGCGCCGCCTTGAACCGCGTGGCAGCACCGGAGCGCCCGCTCAGCCTCTCAAGGCCGTCAGAATCGCGTCGAGGCCGTCGGTCAGCGCGGCGGGACCCGGTTGCAGGATCAGCGGCGACTTGATCTCGACGATGCGGCCGTCGCGCACGGCCGGAATGGCGTCCCAGCCCGGTCGCGCGGCGATCTTCTCCGGCCGCACCTTCTTGCCGCACCAGGAGGCGAGGATCACGTCGGGCGTGGCCTCGATCACCCGCTCCGGTGCCACGATGCGGTCCTTCGCCGCCTTCTCACGGGCCAGGCCAGGAAAGACGTCGTCGCCGCCCGCGATCGACACCAATTCCGAGACCCAGCCGATGCCGCTGATCAGTGGCTCGTCCCATTCCTCGAAGAAGACGCGCGGTCGGGGCCGCCCGGCGCTGGCCCCGGCCACCGCGGCCAGCCGCGCCTCGTAGCCGCGCGCCAGCCCTTCAGCCTTGTCCGCCGCGCCGACCAGCGCCCCGACAGTGCGGATCATGGCGAGGATGCCGGCGACATCGCGCTGGTTGAAGGCATGCACCGCGATCCCCTCGCGGATCAGCGCCGCCGCGATCTCCGCCTGCAGGTCCGAGAAGGTGAGAACCAGATCCGGTTCGAGCGCCAGGATCTTGGGAATGTCGGCCGAGGTGAACGCTGAGACGCGAGGCTTCTCCCTGCGCACCCGCGCCGGCCGTACCGCATAGCCGGACACGCCGACGATGCGTCGGTCCTCGCCGAGCAGGTAGAGCGTCTCCACCGTCTCCTCGGTCAGGCAGACGATGCGTTCGGGCGGAAAGCGTTTCATCGGCGTTTCTGGTCCTTTCGTCCGATCGTGCCCGCATCCGGAAGCCGGGTTTTCCCAGCCGGCGGCGAACAGCGCAAGCCCTCGCACCCGGCCGGCGCGTGGAATGCGCGCCTGTCCGGGCGCCCGGCACCCACTGGCCCAACGCGCGCTATCGCTTGGGTCACGCACCTTCGGGCGCGACTGCCGCTTTGCCGTGACGACGCGGAAGGATAAGGGTGGCGCATGATAGCAAGCCCGGCAACGACTCGCCGGACAGGGACCCAGGCATGATCCGCAACGCCTCCGCAGCCAGCGGCTTCCCCGCGAGGACGCCGGCGTGACGACGGACGCGACGATCCAACCGTCGCCGCACTCGCATGGGCTGATGATCGCCACGCTGGCGGCCGGCAACTTCGCGATCGGCATGGGCGCCTTCGTCGTCATCGGCATCCTGTCCCCGCTCGCCGACGACCTCGGTCTGTCGAAGACCGGCGCTGGGCTGACCATGACCATCTATGCGGTCGCCTATGCCGTCCTGTCGCCTCTGCTGGTCGCCTATACCGGGCATCTAGGCCGCCGTACGGTGCTGGCGATCGGCCTGGCGGTGTTTGCCTTGGCGGCCATGCTGGCGCTCGTCGCTTGGAACGGCGAAATGCTCTACGCGGCGCGGATCCTCGCGGCCATCGGCGGCGGCCTGTTCACGCCGGTGGCGGCGAGTGTGGCCTTCTCGGCCAGTGCGCCGCAGGCGCGGGGCAGGGCGCTCGCCCGCGTCTTTCTCGGCATGACGCTCGCTCAGGCGCTCGGCATCCCGCTCGGCGGCTTCGTTGGCTACACCTTCGGCTGGCGCGCAGCTTTCGCCATCGTGGCGTTCCTCAGCGTCGTGACGCTCGCGCTGGTGATGCGGACCGTGCCGCGCCACGTGGCGTTCCAGCCGAATTCGCTGCGCACGCTCGTCCAGGCGCTCGCCGACTGGCGCAGCCTCGTCTCGATCCTCGTGACCGCGACGATTACGGCCGCGCCCTATTTCGTCTACACCTTCATCACCCCGCTGCTGGAAGCCCGCATGGGCTTCGGCCGCGACGGCGTTACCCTCGTCCTTCTGGTCTATGGCGTCGGCGCCGTGGCGGGCAGCTGGGCGGCCGGCGGCTGGACCGACCGCTTCGGACCGCTCCGCACCATCTACGGCGTCCTTGCCATGCAGGTGCTGCTGATGCCTGTCTTCTCCTTCCTGCCGGTTCCGCTGCCGGTGCTCCTGCTCCTGGTCTTCCTGTGGGCCATGTTCGGCTGGTCGTTCCTCGTGCCGCAGCAGACGCGCCTGGTGCGTCAGGCGCCGCAGCGCCAGGCGGTGGTGCTCTCCCTCAACGCCGCCTGCATCTATCTCGGCGCCTCGCTCGGCTCGGCGGCCGGCGGCCTGGTCGCCGAAAATTTCGGCCTCGACTGGCTGGGGATCGCGGGAATGCTCGCGGTTCTGCTCGCAACGGTGCATCTTCTCATTTCCGAATCGCTGTTTCGCAAGCGTCGAGCGGGCTGAGTCGGGGCCGGTCGGGGATTGGCCGGCGCTGCCTGCCCGACCGATGCGAGGGATCCGGTGACGCGTCCGGGCGTTTGTCTGTCGTGTGAGCCATCGACTGCTGGGGTCAATCACGTGAGCGATCATGAACCGAAGACGACCAACCCGCCCGACGCGAGCCGCGACACCGCGTCCAGCGGCGCCGACCAGACGCGCTTCGCGCTGATTCAGGCCGCCCTGAACCTGTTTGGCCGCAAGGGCTTCGATGGCACCTCGACGCGCGAGATCGCGACGGTCGCGAAGGCCAACATCGGCTCCATCGCCTATCATTTCGGAGGCAAGGAAGGGCTGCGCTGTGCCTGCGCCGAGCATATCGTCGAGACGGTGAACGCCATCGCCAGGCAGGCGGTCGGACAGGCGGCCAGCGTCCTGTCCGGTCCGATGGACCCCGAATCGGCGCGCAAGATGCTGCATGCCGTCGTCGAACGCTTCGTGATCACGGTGGTCTGCAATCCGCAGGCCGTCCCGTTCGTCCAGTTCGTTCTGCGCGAACTCGCCCAGCCGACAGCCGCACTGGAGCGGATCTATGGAGGCGTCTTCGAGCCCAACCACAGGCGTTTCTGCATGCTGTGGGAAAAGGCGACCGGCCGGCCCGCCGACAGCGAGGCCACGATGCTCACCGTGTTCACGGTGGTCGGCCAGGTCATGTATTTCCGCATCGCCCGCGAGGCGGTGAAGCGCCGCATGGGCTGGACGGAACTGGGCCCGGCCGAGGGCAGGGCGATCGCGGCGACCGTCTGCGCCAACATCGATGCCATGCTGGCGGCCGCCCGAAAGGACTGACGCATCGCCGGCACGGCGGATCAGACCGCCACGCGCGGCCGGCCGCTTGCGGTGGCGACGAGCAGCGCCTCGATGAAGCTGCGGCTCCCCTCCACCGTGGCGGCCTTGATGTCGCGGTCGATCGTGACCTGCGCTTCCGCTGCGCCCGCCTCCGCCGCGCGCTCGCCGGCAAGGCGGGCGATCTCCGCCTCGGCGGCGGCGATTGCTTCGCCCTCCGACAGGAAGTCGCGCATCGTCTCCCCGGCATTCATGCGAAAAAGCCCTTCCTTCGGCTGGCTGACGCGGGCCTCCGCCGTCACCCTCACCTGCCCGACCACGGCGCCCAGCGCATTGGCGACATCGGCGTCCGGCGGCAGCAGGCAGTCGTTGCCGACGAGTTGCGGCAGGCCGGCATAGTGCAGCGCCGCCGACGCGCCGAGCCCCACGACCGGCCGGTCTAGTGCAACGGTCAGCCTGGCGATGCCGCCCTTGCCGTCGACCGAGCGCTGCACCAGCGCATGCGCCACCGTCGCGGCGCCGTCGAGCCCGTCCTCGGCGAAGGCCGTTTCCAGGATGACCTCGGCGGAACGCCGCGTCAGCGCCGACAGCACGCGCAGCGACATCGCCTCGGGCGAGACGGCGACCGGCTGGCCGCGCCCGTCGCGGCGGCGGGCAAACAGCTCCGCGCCCATGCGCGCGGTCGTCGCGTCCCAGTTCGATTGCAGCGACAGCACATGGGCCGCGTCCGATGGGGTGAAGCCGCAGACATGGACAAGCCCGCGCGCCACCAGCCGGTTCAGCGTCGCCACCTGCGCGGTGGACGCGAGCAGCCTGTCGAGAGGTTGCGGCTCGGCCGTGATCGTGGAAAACAGCTTTACCTCCGGCGCCGTCAACCCGGCCTCCAGATGCGCCGGTACCCCTGTGCGAAGCGCAAACCGGCCGTCCATCCGGCTGGGGTTGGGCGCCCGCAATTGCCGTTCCAGATGCTCGCGCACGGTCGCGCCATGCCGCACGCCGGCCAGCGCCAGCGGCACCAGCCGCCGCGGTCCGAGCCTGAGTGCCGGCTCCAGCCCGCCATCCTCCAGGCTCACCTCCGAATCGCCGCCGAGGCCGAAGGTGCGCATCGCCACCGCCTCCACCATGGTGCGGAAGCCGCCGACTGTCGCACCCTCCGGGTCGAGCCGCGGCCGGCCCTTGTCCAGCACTGCGACGTCGGTTGTGGTGCCGCCGATGTCTGACACGACCGCATCGTCCAGCCCCGTCATGTGCCGTGCGCCGACCAGGCTGGCGGCCGGCCCCGACAGGATCGTCTCGATCGGCCGGGTGCGCGCGAAGGCCGCCGACACCAGCGCCCCGTCGCCGCGCACCACCATCAGCGGCGCCTGGATGCCGCGCCGGTCGAGGAAACCCTCGGTGGCCGCCACCAGCCGGTCGATCATCGAGATCAGCCGGGCGTTGAGCAGCGTCGTCAGCGCCCGGCGCGGCCCGCCGAGCTTCGAGGACAGCTCGTGGCTTGCCGTCACCGGCAGGCCGGTGCGCTGCCTGATCATCTCGCGCGCGGCGATCTCATGCGCCGGATTGCGGGTCGAGAAATAGGCGGCGACCGCGAAGCCGGACACCTGCCCGGCAAGCGCCGGCAATTGCGCTTCGAGCCCCGAGAGGTCGAGTGGCGTTGCATTGCCATGCACGTCGTGGCCGCCCGCGCAGGACACCAGCGGGTCGCCGCCCAGCGCGGCCGACAGCCCGTCGCGGGCCAGATCCTCCGGCTTGAAGCCGATCATCACCAGCGCCACGCGCCCGCCCTGGCCCTCCACCAGCGCATTGGTGGCAAGCGTCGTCGACATCGACACGAGCTTGATAGCGCCCGGATCGATGGCGGCGGCCGACAGCACGGCGTCGACCGCGCCGGAAATGCCTTCGGCTAGGTCATGGCGCGTGGTCAGCGCCTTGGCCTTGGCCACCACCCCGGCCGTTTGCGACCACAGCACCGCGTCGGTGTAGGTGCCGCCGGTGTCGATGCCGAGGAAGAGCGGGGCGTCTATGCGGGGGGAGTTCGGGGCCGTCTGGGTGCTGGATGCCATGGTTGCCGGTGGAGTCGGGCGCGGCGGTCGCCGCCAGCCGGGGGAAGGGAAGCGTCGCCGTTCCATAGCGCCTCGCCCGACCCGCGCCAACGGCACGGACGACATGCCCTGCCGCGATTGCGGCGGAAGGTCGGTCGTGCGTCCTTCGAGGCGCGCCCGCCGGGGGTTGCGCCTGCGTGGCCGAGGCGATGCGGGCTTTCGGGGCGAGCCATGGGTCTCGCCGGTCCTTCGGACCTTCAGGATGGGGGGACGTTGGTGCGGATCCGTCCCCCATCCCGATACGTCAGGCCGAACTTCCGCACCCTCCTTCGTCTCGACTTCACCTCCTCCGCCGTCCCGAGCTCTGCTGCGGTCCTCATCCCGAGGTGCGAGCCCGCGCAGTCGTTGCCGGGTGAACTGGAACACGCGCGGGCGAGCCTCGAAGGACGCATGACGCCCTGCGCCGACGCCCTCCGGCCGCGGGTTTCGCGGGGAGGCAGGCGGCGCGGCGGCCGTTCGGTCATGTGGAAGGCGCGGCGCTTCGTCGTGACGACGGGGGTCGTCACGACGCGGGATCGCTACGACGCGGGATTGCTACGACGTGTCGGGCGCGGGCTGCGCCGGCACGCGGCGACCTCGCGGGCGGGTGGGCGCGCATTCCGACAGGTACGGACTGGCCCGGCGGGGCGAGAGACGCGCCCGCAGCCGTGCCCGCGCCAGAACGGCGCGCAGGATCCGCGCCAGCGCCCGGAAATCTTCGGCCAGCCGCTCGGCGCGGTCACCGGACT
>JBHYDY010000005.1:0-189785 GCA_051860465.1 Mesorhizobium sp. | reverse complement strand
TCGTGGCCGCGGAAGCCCGCTAGCGCCTGGCCCAGCGCCTCCGGCTCGTTGGCGACGGTGAGGGTGCGGCCCGACGCAAGGTCGTGCAGCGTGACGGAGTGCTTGGCGACGTCGCAGCCGACGACGCGGTGGAATTGCGGACAATCGGGGTTCATACTGGGCCTCCGGCTTTGGATTGTCTTCGGGTGCGTCCCAAGGGGCGTCCCGTTCAAGTCAACAAGCGAGCGAAGCCGGGCCGCCGGATACCCTTGATGAGGTCGGACGCAAATCCGAACCTGAGACGGGAGCCCGACGGCGCCAGCGCCCGTCTGGCCAGACGGGCGCTGGCGAACCAGCTTCCCAAGCAGTAAAGCACAACGCCGACAGACAATCCTGAGGTGCGAGCCCGCACGGCCTCTCGCGCAGCCACCAGCCCCCGGCGGGCGAGCCTCGAAGGACGCACGACGCCAGTTTCTCCCAGGGGCGGGGAGATCGATGCCGCGGCGTGAGGCTACACCCGGCCCGGCAGGACGCGGTCGGGCGGGCGGTGGCCGTCGGCCCAGACGCGGATGTTGATGATGACCTTGTCGCCCATGTCGATGCGGCCTTCGATGGTGGCCGAGCCCATGTGCGGCAGGAGCACGATCTTGTGCTGCTGGGCGAGCTTGACGAGCTTGGGATTGACCGCCGGCTCGTGCTCGAAGACGTCGAGCCCGGCGCCGGCCAGCCGGCCGTCCTGGATCATCTGGATCAGCGCCGCCTCGTCGATGATGTCGCCGCGCGCGGTGTTGACGATGAAGGCGGTGGGCTGCATCAGCGCCAGCCGGCGCGCCGACAGCAGGTGGAAGGTGGCCGGCGTCGACGGGCAGTTGACCGAGATGATGTCCATGCGCGCCAGCATCTGGTCGAGGCTTTCCCAGTAGGTGGCCTCCAGCTGGTCCTCGATGGCGGGGGCGACGCGCTTGCGGTTGTGATAGTGGATCGACAGGCCGAAGGCCCTGGCGCGGCGCGCCACCGCGATGCCGATGCGGCCCATGCCGACGATGCCGAGCCGCTTGCCCCAGATGCGGCGGCCGAGCATCCAGGTCGGCGACCAGCCGGCCCACTTGCCGTCGCCGCGCAGCGTGTTGGCGCCCTCGATCAGCCGGCGCGGCACGGTGAGCATCAGCGCCATGGTCATGTCGGCGGTGTCTTCGGTGAGCACGTTGGGCGTGTTGGTGACGGTGATGCCCTTCCTGGCCGCCGCCTGGACGTCGATGTGCTCGACGCCGTTGCCGAAATTGGCGATCAGCTTGAGGGCCGGCCCGGCCTGCTCGATCAGCGCGGCGTCGACGCGGTCGGTGATGGTGGGCACCAGCACGTCGGCCTCGCGCACGGCGGCCACCAGCTCGGGCTGGGTCATGGCGCGATCGTCGATGTTGAGCCTGGCGTCGAACAGCTCGCGCATGCGCGTCTCGACCGGATCGGGCAGCTTGCGCGTGATGACGACGAGAGGCTTTTTTCTGCCCGCCATTGTTTCCTCGAATCCGGGTCCTGTTGAGACCTCTTTAACCAAGAAGGCCGATAGTCAGAAGCATGCCCGGCCCGGCTCCTGTGTACCAACAGGCCGGGGGGATGACAAAGAAAAACAGGATCGTCGCGGGTCCGCCCGTCGGACCGGCGAGCCGTGGAAGACGAGGTCGTATCGTGTCCGTTTCCAAGTGGCCTGGCCTGGTGGCAGCCGTCGCGGCGCTTGCCGGCCTCATTGCCTTCTCTCCCGTCACCGAGGCGCGCGCGCAAGGCGCGGCGGCCGCGCAGCCGGTCGGCCCGAGCGGCCTGCCGCTGCCGCGCTTCGTCAGCCTGAAGGCGGGGCGGGTGAACCTGCGCATCGGCCCCGGGCTGAACTACTCGGTCGACTGGATGTACATGAAGCCCGGCCTGCCGATGGAGATCGTGCAGGAGTACGACAACTGGCGGCGCGTGCGCGATTCGGAAGGATCGGAGGGCTGGATCAACCAGTCGCTGCTGTCGGGCAAGCGCACGGCGCTCGCCGCGCCCTGGCAGCGCGGGCGGGTGCAGGAAATCGCGCTGCGCGCCAGCCCGACGTCCGACGCGCGCACGGTGGCGCGGCTGGAGCCCGGCGTGATGGGCATGGTGAGGACCTGCAACGGCGAATGGTGCCGGATGGAGTTCGACGGCCATACCGGCTGGCTGGAGCAGTCGCTGGTGTGGGGCGTCTATCCGGGCGAGCAGGTGGCCGACTGACGCGACGGCGTTCGGCGCCACGCCCGACCGGCAGGCGATGACCGCGCACGAAAAAGCCGCCCGAAGGCGGCTCTGCAGGGCGCGGCGAGGGCCGGGGTTCAGCGCTTGGGGCGCAGCCGCACCACGATGTCGACATTGACGATCTCCATGCCTTCCGGCGGCGCCGGCAGGTTGTGGACCGTCACCGACCCCGTGTCGATGTCGAGCACGGTGTTCTCGCCCTCGATGAAGAAATGATGGTGGTCGGAGGTGTTGGTGTCGAAATAGGTCTTGGCGCCCTCGACCGCCAGGATGCGCAGCATCCCCGCCTCGGTGAACTGGTGCAGCGTGTTGTAGACCGTGGCGAGCGACACCGGCACGTCGGCGTTCAGCGCCTCCTCGTGCAGTTCCTCGGCCGACACGTGGCGGTCGCCCTTGGCAAACAGCAGGCTGGCAAGCGCGATGCGCTGGCGCGTCGGCCGCAGCCCCGCGTCGCGCACCTTCTCGACCACCACCGATGACGCCTCGAGCATCATGTCCATTCACCACGCCCTCGTTTCGGGCTTTCCCGGCACCTGTCGGCTGGCCGGCAACATCCTAGCCTGGCGCAACCGCAGGACACGGATATATAATTTCCAGCCTGCGAGATCAATATGCCCTAGGGGCGCAGCCCGCCGCGCCGCCCGACGCCTTGCATACAGGATCGCGGGGAGGCCCGCCAGACGCCGCCGGCGCGACACGCTGTCAGACCCTGGCGCCGTTGACGGCGACACGCAGCGCGACGGCGTCAGTCGCTCTCGCCGTCGATCGCCGGGACGGCGACGCCGGCCATCTCGGCCGCCGTCAGCCGCGCCGCGCCCGCCCGCGCGAACCGCAGCACCAGCGCCTTGCGGGTGGCCGAGGCCAGCCGGTGCTGCGGCGCCTCGCGCAGGATCTCGGCGCCGTAGCCGTCCGAGAGGATGAAGCCGCACTCGGCCGGGAAGATCGAGGCCGGCACGTCGGGATGCGTGGCGAAGAAGAAGCGGTCGGAGTGGAGGCGGTAGTCGGGCCACTTGCGGTCGACGCGGTAGTCCTCGACGGAGGACTTGATCTCGATGATCCAGATCTCGCCGCTTCGGGTGAGCGCCACGAGATCGGCGCGGCGCCCGCCCGCCAGGGCGAGTTCGGGAAGCACGTGCGCGTTCATCCGCAGCAGCATGCGCTGGACACCGCGGCGGATCACCAGCGCGCGTTCGGACTGGCGTCCATCGGCCAGCGGGTTGGCGAGAATCGGGGAGACGATCGGCATGGCGGGGACTTTGCCACCGATGGCCCGTCGGCGAAACCCGGCCGGCCTGCAACTTCGATGGCATGCTGACACGGCCATTCAGCGCAGGCGGGAAGATTTGTTGCCGAATTGCAATAAATGTGGCGCAAAATTGTCCTGGATCAAGGCGGAATGCAGACTCTGCTTGGCTCGACATGGTAAAGCTGCGTTAAGGATTTCGACCTAAGCATGTCTCGGATAAGGCGGACGGCGACGTCCAGGGAACATTCGGAAGGCACGATGAACGCAAGAACTTACCTGATCGCCGCTGGACTGGCTCTGGCGACCGCTCTGACGGGCTGTACCTCGGACGGTTCCGTCACCATGTTTTCGTCGGGCTACGGGAGCAAGAAGGATGCCGGCTATCAACTGCCAGCCATCCCGATCTCGAAGGTGCCGACCAAGTATCACCGCCAGGTGGTGCGCTACGAGACCAAGGAAAAGCCGGGCACCATCATCGTCAACACCGACGAGAAGTTCCTGTATTTCGTCATGCCCGAGGGCAAGGCGATGCGCTACGGCATCGGCGTCGGCCGCGAAGGCTTCGAATGGAAGGGCACCGCGCGCATCGCCATGAAGCGGGAATGGCCGGTCTGGACCCCTCCCGCGGCGATGATCGGCCGCCAGCCGGAACTCGCCAAGTGGCGCGGCGGCATGCCGGCCGGCCTGTCGAACCCGCTCGGCGCGCGCGCGCTCTATCTCTTCAACAAGAACGGCGACACCGGCTACCGCCTGCACGGAACGCCGGAGTGGAACTCCATCGGCCACGCCATGTCGTCGGGCTGCATCCGCCTCATCAACCAGGACATCATCGACCTCTACAATCGCGCCGAGAACGGCGCCAAGGTCATCGTGATGTAGGTCCGACGCGTCCATCCAGCATGATGGACGCGCATGAAAAAAACCGGGTCGTGAGGCCCGGTTTCTTGCTGTTCGATGAGGATCGATCCATTGCCTGATGCGGCGTGCGGCAACGCCGCCGCCAGCCTCACATGACCTGCTCGACCTGCTGGACCTCCGGCACGAAATGGCGCAGCAGGTTCTGGATGCCGTGCTTGAGCGTGGCGGTGGACGACGGACAGCCCGCGCAGGCGCCCTTCATGTGCAGGAACACGGTGCCGTTCTCGAAGCCGCGGAAGGTGATGTCGCCGCCATCCTGGGCAACGGCTGGCCGCACGCGGGTGTCGAGCAGTTCCTTGATCGTCAGCACGATTTCCTCGTCGGCCTCGTCGTAGAACTCCTCGCCGCTTTCGGCGTCGCCTCCGGACGTGGCCGTCATCATGACCGGCGCGCCGGACATGAAATGTTCCATGATGGTGCCGAGAATGGCGGGCTTCAGGTGCTGCCACTCCGGGCCGTCCTTGGTGACGGTGATGAAATCGTAGCCGAAGAACACGCCAGTCACGCCCGGCACCTCGAACAGGCGCCCGGCCAGCGCGGAGGAACCGGCCGCCGTGGCGGGATCGCGGAAGTCAGCCGTGCCTTCGTTCATGACCACCTTGCCCGGCAGAAACTTGAGCGTCGCGGGGTTGGGCGTGGCTTCGGTCTGGATGAACATGGCGGGATCTCCTGCCGTTTCAGTTTTGAATAATTCTAAATAGGCTCGACGAGCTTCCGGATCAAGCGGCTGCCTGGCGAAAGCTCGGCTGTCTTCGATCGTCAGGCGAGTGCTTCGATGTCCTCGTCGGTCAAATTGGCCGGAACCACCGTGACGGGGATCTGAAACCCGATGGTGCCCTTGCCGGAAATCGACGAGACGAGCGGTCCCGGGCCTTCCTTCGACGTTCCGGCCGCGAGGATCAGGATCGCGATGTCCTGGTCTTCCTCGATCAGCTTGCGGATTTCCTCCGAAGCCTCGCCTTCCCGGATGACGAGTTCCGGCTCGATGCCGGATTTTTCGCGCACCTTGGCGGCCGACTGGTCGAGAGCCGCGCTCGCGGTGGCGTTGGCCTCCTCCCGCATGATCTTTTCCACCCCCATCCACTGCTGGAAGTCGGAGGGTTCGATCACGAACAGGAGGACCAGCGCGCCGCCTGTGGTGAGCGCCCGGCGCGAGGCATAGGCCACGGCGCGCTCGCACTCCGGCGTATCATCGACCACCGCAAGAAACTTGCGCCGGTGGCCGGCCTCCCGGCTCAGTCGTTTCGAGACCATTCAGTCCGTACGCCCCGTTGATCGCGCGCAATCTGCCACCGCGGCGGCCCGGCCGCAAGCCGGGCGGCGGAGGCGATGGCACGAACCGCTCAATTCGCCAGCAGCCCGATGATCTCGCGGACGCCCTTCATGGTCGCCTCGGCCTGCTGGCCAGCGCGTTCGCCGCCGTCGCGCAGCACGGAATCGACAAAGGCCCGGTCGGCCGAGATGCGACGCATCTCGGAGGCCACCGGGGCGAGCTTGTCGACCGCGAGATCGGCCAGCGCCGGCTTGAAGGCGGAGAACTGCTGGCCGCCGAAGTCGCGGATCACCTGTTCGCGCGGGCATTCGGCGAGCGCGGCGTAGATGCCGACGAGGTTTTCAGCCTCCGGGCGACCCTTCAGCCCCTCGACGTCGGACGGCAGGGCCTCCGGGTCGGTCTTGGCCTTGCGGATCTTCCTGGAGATCGTGTCGGCGTCATCGGTCAGGTTGATGCGCGAGAGATCCGAGGGGTCCGATTTCGACATCTTCTTGGAGCCGTCGCGCAGGCTCATGACACGCGTCGCCGGTCCCTCGATCAGCGGTTCGGTGAGCGGGAAGAAGCCGTTGACGGTCTCCTCGCCCATCTGCATCTCGACGCCGAGGCCGAGATCGCCGATCTTCCGGGAGAAGTCGTTGTTGAACTTGATGGCAATGTCGCGCGTCAGCTCCAGGTGCTGCTTCTGGTCGTCGCCGACGGGCACGTGGGTGGCGCGATAGACCAGGATGTCGGCCGCCATCAGGCTCGGATAGGCGAGCAGGCCGAGCGACGCGTTCTCGCGGTCCTTGCCGGCCTTGTCCTTGAACTGCGTCATGCGGTTCATCCAGCCGATGCGCGCCACGCAGTTGAAGATCCAGGCCAGTTCGGCGTGCTGCGGCACGCGCGACTGGTTGAAGACGATGTGCTTCGTCGGATCGATGCCCGAGGCGAGGAAGGCCGCGGTGATCGAGCGCGTCTGCTCGGCCAGATCCTCATGCACCAGCTGCGCCGTGATCGAATGCAGGTCGACGACGCAGTAGATGCAGTCATGCGTCTCCTGCAGGGCGACGAACTTGCGGATGGCGCCGAGATAGTTGCCGAGATGCAGGTTTCCGGTGGGTTGGACGCCGGAGAAGACGAGCGGCTTGAAGGTGGACATGGAATCCTCGTGGAGTGGCTTGTGGAGGGCCGTTTCGCGCGCGGCGAAAGTCGAGCGGGCTTATGAACGATGCGGCTTTGGCCCGCAAGGGGTCAGCCGCCGCCGGACCCCAGCCGGCGCCCGATCCAACCGAGAGCGTCGCCGGCCCGGTCCCGCAAACGGCGGCGGGTGAGCTTGATGTCACCGATGCCGATGCCGGTCTGCCCCGGCCGCATGCGCTGGGCTTCGGTCAGTCGAAGCTCCATGACGCTGTAGTCGTCCGGCAGAAGCCGTGCGTCTATCCGCGCCGTGGCCTCCCAGCGGTCCTCGACCTGGCGAGGTCGCGACATCCGCGCGTCGAATGCCGCCCCGTTCAGCGCGAGGGACAGGCCCTTCAGGACGGCACGATCCGCGTGCGTGACCACGATGCGGATGGCGACGGGACCGGTGCAGCAGAAGGGCAAAAGGATCTTCGGTTTCGGGTTTCTGCCGACCCGCCTGTGGCGCCCCTGCTCGATCGGTTGCCAATCCAGCGCACGGGGCGAGTCATCCTGCGCAATCGTCACAGGACCTTCAAGCCGACGCAGGTCCGGCCGGAGGATACCCTTGTTCAGGGCGTTCGACCGGGCGAGCGCGCCGTTTTCGAAGGTATCGTAGCGAACGTGGCGCACAGCCATGAACGTTCCTTCGGCCCTGGCGCGCTCGACTTCGGCATCGACGAAAGCCCTATGGTCCGGCGCGACGACACGCCGGAGCGCATGATCCTGCTCGTCGGAGGTATGCCGGAGATAGCTGAGATATCTGTGGCCGGCCGCGAACTTGTGGACGCTCACGCGCCGCGTGGACGCGAAGCGCATGCCGGCGCCGGCGGCGCGCAACAGGAGATCGCAATCGACCGGGGCGGCAATCTCCATCGGATGGCGCCACGGCCCGATGCGCTTGGTGACGTCGCGCCGGTGCGCAAGGCTCGAGGGGGGGAAGAAGTGCTCCAGCGCGGCCGCGGAATCGTCGAACAAGCCGGTGACCTGCCTGAAGTCGCTGCCTGCGGGGCCATGAAAGATCGTTCCGGCAACGGCGACGTCCAGATCCGGGTCCGCGGCAAACAGCGCGCCCAGCGAAGCCAGATGGTCAGGCGCCCAGATGTCGTCATGGCCGATATAGGCAATGAGAACGCCTTCCGCCCGCCGGATCCCCTCGTTGTTTGGAAAGGACTGGCTCCCGCAGCGTTCGGCGAGATTGAACCAGCGCACGCGTGCTCCGAGCAGCGGCCGCACGATGTCGGGCGTGTCGTCGGTACAACAGTCGCCCACGACGATCAGCTCGAAATCGCGGTGGCTCTGGTTGAGCACCGACCGGATCGACGGAAGAATGTGGCGACCCCGGTTGTAGGTCGCCATGATAACCGAAATCCCCACCATCAGGCGAACTGGTAGGGAATGCCCGGATGATCTCGCCGCAACCGCGACTTGTCGGGGTTGCCCGGGTCGTAGGCTTTGGTCGGCATGTTGACGAAGGTCGCCACGTCAACGCCCCGGTTCTGCACGCCGTGCACGACACGGGGAGGGATCGTGACGAGCACCTTGTTGGCGCCGCCCACGTCGAGGACGTTCAGCCTGCCGTAAGTCGGGCTTTCCTTTCGCAGATCATACAGCACCACCCGGACATCGCCATTGGTGAAGGCGAGACGGTCGGACTGCCGCTTGTGATAGACCCAGGCCCGCACGGAACCAGGCGCCGCCGAGACGAGGTAGACGTGCGGCGGCAACTGGATCGTCTCGGGCAGGTCCGACAGGAGCACGGTCAGATCGCCGCGATGATCCGCATACGTCCGAAGCCGCTGCAAGCGCACGCCGTCGATGCCGTCATCGACCGCGACGTCATCGAGGAAGGGGACCGTTTCCCGCCACGGTTCGTCGTCTTCGAAATCGTCGAGCGAAAGCAGAGCGCGTTCCTTCCCTGATCCACGGTGGACGGCGAACGATGCCCGTCCCGTCCACAGCCATGCCGCTTCGGAACGGACCGACCCACCCTAGAGCACCCTTGTCCAAAAAAGGTGGCAAAGGCCTTGCCGACGGGACGGACGCCGCCCATGGATCGCCACGCTAGCTGACAAACAAAACCGGCTCAACCTGATCGGACATTGCTCTACGCATTCCTGGCTCGTGGAAGGCCAGGCGTCTCGAACGGGCGCGGCGAAGGCCGACCGCGCGCCCGTGGGCGAGCGCGCAGGGGTCGATCATCGGCCCGCGCCCGATGACCGCTTTCGCCGTCGCAGCATCGCCATCAGCTGCGCGCGGTCCAGCGCCCCGGTGGCGATGACGATGGCGAAGTAGATAAGGGCGGCGAGCGCGATGATGCCGAGCACGGCGACGAGGCGCAGAAGCAGCGGTCCGGCGAGCCAGTCGGCGGCGAGCAACAGCAAGGCCCAGAGCGAGGCGCCCATGACGGCGCCGGCGAGCAGGATCAGCGCGACGCGCCTGAGCGTGGCGGGCGACGGACGGAAGGCGTTGCGCGCCCACAGCGTTCCCGCCAGCAGCAGGAGGTTGATCCAGGCGGCGATCGAGGTGGCGAGCGCCAGCCCGACATGGCCAAGGAACGGGAAGAGCGCCAGCGCGCCGACGATGTTGACCACGACCGCCACCATCGAGAACCACATCGGCGTCTTCATGTCCTCGCGCGCGAAATAGCCGGGCGAAAACACCTTGATAAGCACGTAGGCCGGCAGGCCGACGGCGAAGGCGGCGAGCGCGGCGGCCGTCAGCGCGGTGGTCTCGGCCGTGAAGGCGCCGCGCTCGTAGAGCAGGGCAACGATCGGGCCGGGCATGACCGCGAGCCCGACGGCGGCCGGGAAGGTGAGGCCGAGCGCGAATTCCAGCGAGCGGTTCTGGAGATGCTGCACGTCGGCCTCATCGCCGGCCTTCAGCGCGCGAGCCAGTTCCGGCAGCAGCACGACGCCCACCGCGATGCCGATGACGCCGAGCGGCAGCTGGTTGATGCGGTCGGCATAGTTCAGGAGCGCGATGGCGCCGTCCTGGGCCGAGGCAATGATCTGCCCGACCAGCAGGTTGATCTGCGTGACGCCGCCGGTCAGCAGCGCCGGGCCCATCAGGACGAGCAGCCGCCGGACGGCTGGCGTCATGCGCGGGCGGCGCAGGCGCATCGAATAGCCCTGGCGGTGCGTGCCCCACATGAGAAAGAGGAGTTGCGCGATGCCCGACGCAAACACGCCCCAGGCCAGCCACAGGCCGGTGTCGCGGGATTCGACGCCAAGATAGAGCGCGGCGACGAGCACGCCGATCAGGATGAGATTGAGCAGCACCGGCACGATGGCGGCGACGAAATAGCGCCGCATGGAATTGAGAATGCCGGAGAGCATCGCCACCAGCGACATGAAGAACAGGTAGGGAAACATGATCCTGGTCATCAGGACCGTAAGATCGAACTTCTCGGGCGTGTCGGCGAAGGCCGGCGCGATGATCGTGCCGACGAGCGCGGGCATGAAGACGATCGCCAGAACCGAGAGGACGAGCAGCGCCACGACGAGAACGGACAGCACTTCCTCGGCAAAGCGGCGCGCGCCGGCCATGCCGTCGCCCTCGAGCTCCTTGGCGAAAAGCGGGACGAAGGCGGTGTTGAAGGCACCCTCGGCGAAGAGCCGGCGAAACAGGTTTGGGAACCGGAACGCGGCGTAGAAGGCGTCCGCGACGGGACCGGCGCCCAGCGCCGCGCCGATGAGCGCCTCGCGCACGAAGCCGAAGACGCGGGTGGCCATGGTGGCGCCGCCGACGCTGGCGAATTTCCCTACGAGGCTCATGCCGCACCGGTTCGGTAGGAGAAAGATGGGGCGATGGCCACTCGCTCAGACGGAAAAGACAGGAATGCGGCCGTGAAGGTGTCCAAGGGCGGCTACTCCGCCGCCTTGAGCTTCTGGCCGCGACCCGGGCCGCCAGAGAGCGTCTCGATCAACCGCTCCCGGATGGCGGCCTGGCGGGTGGGATTCTCGATCTTCTGTCCGGTCAGGTCGGTGACGTAGAAGGTGTCGATCACCTTCTCGCCGAAGGTGGTGATGTGGGCCGACGCAATGTCGAGCGAAAGGTCGGAGATGGCGCCAGTGATTTCCGACAGCAGTCCCGGCCGGTCGAGCCCCTCGACCTCGATGACCGAGAAGCGGTTCGAGAGCGCATTGCGCACCTGGGCGAGCGGCTCGATGCGGAAGACCTTCTGGCCGCGCTTGGGCTTGGTACGCTTTTCGATCATGTCGGGAAGGCGCGTGCGACCCGACAGCACGTCCTCGATGAGCTTGCCGACCCGCTGGGCGCGGCGCAACTCGTCCTCGTCGCGCTCGAACTCGCGGTTGATCAGGATCGTGTCCAGCGCGCGGCCATCGGTCGTGGTGAAGATCTGGGCGTCGACGATGTTGGCGCCGGCTGCCGCGCAGGCTCCCGCCACCACCGACAGGAGGCGGGGATGATCGGGCGTCAGCACCGTGATCTCGGTCACCGCCTCGAAGGCATGCATGTTGACGGCCGTGGTGAAGACCTTCTTCGTCGCGTCGGCCTCGCGGATCAGATGCGCGTGCCGCACCTGGTCCTTCGCATCGACGATCAGGAGGTAGTTGTCGTAGTGCAAGGCGAGAATGCGCTTGCGGTCGCGTTCCGGCCAGCCGACGAGCGCGCCGGCCAGTTCCCCGCGAGCCTGCTCGGCCCGCTTGGCCCGCGACACTTCCGAAAAGCCGCCGGTCAGGAGAAGTTCGGTCTCGTAGTAGAGGGTGCGCAGCAATTGCCCCTTCCAGCCGTTCCAGACGCCGGGCCCGACGCCGCGAATGTCGCAGATCGTCAGGACCAGCAGCATCTTCAGCCGCTCGACCGACTGCACGACCGTGGCGAAATCGTCGATCGTCTTGCGGTCGTTCAGGTCGCGCGTCTGGGCCGTCATCGACATGGCGAGATGGTTCTCCACCAGCCAGGCGATGGTTTCGGTCTCCGCGGGCGAGAAGCCCATATGCGGGCAGATCCGCCGCGCGATCCGCGCGCCTGCTTCCGAATGGTCCTCGGGCCGTCCCTTGGCGATGTCGTGCAGCAGGATGGCGGCGTAGAGCACCTCGCGCTGCGGCTTCAGGCCCGGTACCAGCTTGTGGGCGAGCGGGTGCAGCTTCTCGTTTTCGCCACGCTCGATCTCGGCCATCACGCCGATGCAGCGCAGGAGATGCTCGTCGACCGTGTAGTGATGGTACATGTTGAACTGCATCATCGCGACGATCTTGCCGAAGTCGGGGATGAGCTTGCCCAGGACACCCGCCTCGTTCATCCGGCGCAGGTTGAGTTCCGGGTTCCTGTTCGACGTCATCACGTCCAGGAACAGCTGGTTGGCCTCCGGATTGCGCCGCAGGTTGCGATCGATGAGCTTCAAGGACCGCGTGACGAGCTTCAGCGCGTCGGGATGGAACTCGAGGCCGTGCTTGTCGGCAAACCAGAAAAGCCGCAGCAGGTTGACCGGATCGCGCTCGAACACCGCGTCGTCGGCCACGGTGATGCGGTCATTGTCGATGATGAAGTCGGAGGTGCCGGCGAGCTTGCGGCGGCGGCGCTGGAAGCTCTGCAGGAACCGGTTGAACCCCGGCACGTGCTTGGCCTGCTCCTCCTCCAGCGCGGCGCAGAAGATGCGGGTCAGGTCGCCCACTTCCTTGGCCACGAGGAAGTAGTGCTTCATGAAGCGCTCGACCGCCGACAGTCCGGGGTGGCTCGTGTAGCCCAGCCGCTCGGCGATGTCGCGCTGGACATCGAAATGCAGCCGCTCTTCCGCCTTGTTGGTCTGGAAGTGCAGGTGGCATCGCACGGCCCACAGGAAATCCTCGGCCTTGACGAACTGGAGATACTCCTCCCGCGTGAACACGCCCTTCTCGACGAGTTCCTCACCGGTGCGCACGCGGTAGAAGTACTTGGCGATCCAGAACAGCGTGTGCAGGTCGCGCAGGCCGCCCTTGCCGTCCTTGACGTGCGGCTCGACGAGGTAGCGGCTGGCGCCGGCCTTGCGATGCCGCTCGTCGCGCTCGGCGAGCTTGGCCTGAACGTATTCGGCGCCCGTGGACCGGACGACCTCGTGGTCGAACCGCGCCATCAGCTCGTCGTAGAGCTTTTCCTCGCCCCAGAGGTAGCGCGCCTCGAGGACGGCGGTCCGGATGGTGATGTCGGTGCGCGAGAGCCGGATGCACTCGTCGATGTTGCGCGTCGCGTGGCCGACCTTCAGACCCAGATCCCAGAGCATGTAGAGCAGGTATTCGACCACCTGCTCGCCCCAGGGCGTCTGCTTGTAGGGCAACAGGAACAGGAGATCGATGTCGGAGCCGGGCGCCAGCGTGCCGCGGCCATAGCCGCCCACGGCGACGATCGCCATGCGCTCGCCCGACGAGGGATTCTTCGACCGGTAGACATGGGTGACGGCGTAGTCATAGAGTGCCCGGATCACCTCGTCCATGAGATGCGACAGGCGAACGGCGCAGACGGTGCCGCCGCCATCCTGCATGAGCATCTCCTCGGCGCGTGTGCGTCCGGCGGCGAGCCGCTCGCGCAGCACCTGGAGAACGGCCGTGCGCGCCTGTGTTCCCGAACCATCGCCATCCGTCGGCACGGTCAGCGCCGTCAGTTCGCGGCGGAGCGTGTCGCCGTCGATCATCTCGTCGAGCTTCAGAGGTATCTTCGCCATGGGCGCCAAGTCTGTCCGCGTCGTTGCAGCGCTCTCTTAGCGCGATTGCCGTTGCCTGCCTACGCCCGGAAAATGTCTCAGGCGGCGCGGCGATCTCCCGTCCGTGGGGCTGCGCGCCGCTCTTCCATGAAGGCTGCAAAGCCTTCGATGTCGAGCGGGCGGCAGATGTGATAGCCCTGAACGTAGTCGACGCGGTCCGCCGGCTCGCTCAACTGGTTCAGCCGGGCGGCGGTTTCCACCCCTTCGACCACGATCTTGCGGCCGGCCGAGCGCACCATGCCAACCGCATGATGGAGCATCTCCGCCATCACGCTGCCGTCCGGCGCCATGGCGAATACCTTGTCGAGCTTGACGCCGTCGATGTCGAGGGCGGCGACGTGACGGATGGTCGAATAGCCCGCGCCGAAATCATCGAGGTAGATCCGATAGCCGGCTTGCCGCAGGATCTCGATCTCCCGCTGGACGAGTTCCAGGGGCAGCGCGTCGCTCTCGATGATCTCCAGCGCCACGGTGAACCGGTCGGGCAGCGCCCGCAGGGGCCGGAAGTCCTGTTCGATCGCGGAGGCGTCCAGCTCGCTGGGAAAGATGTTGACGTTGACCTGGAGCCGGATGTCGGGTCGCAACCGCTCGACAAGTTCCGCCGCCGCTCGCTCGACGAGCAGCGTCGTCAGTTGCCGCATCAAGCCGTGGCGAGCCACGATCGGCAGGAATGCATCGGGATAGACAATGGTATCGTCGACGTCGCGCCAGCGCACCAGCACTTCGCAGCCGGCGATCTCGCCCGATCTCATCTCCAGAATGGGTTGGTAGGCGCATAGCAGCGACGAAGCGTCGAGGTTGCGCAGGAAGCGCGCCTCAAACGACCAGTAGCGGCGGATCAGGGCGCGAACGCCGCGCGCGACCCAGCCAGCGCCGAGGGCCGCGAAGATGGCGATCAGGGCGATCATCGTCGGCCTGTGCACGACCACACTGGCGAGGTGGATTCGCGTCGATATGCAGTAGTGTCCGTCGCGGTCGCAGGTCGTGCGACGGATCGCCGGACCAACGGCGCCCGACCAGGCCAGGCCAGGCCCGACGATCAGGACCTCCTGGTGGATATGTCGAGTGCCGGCGCGATGCCACCAGCGCCCGTCGGGCGCGACCAACACGGCTTCCGCCTCGATCCAGAGCGGCAGATTGAGCGTCACGCGTTCGGGCGGGATCACCGTCGCGAAAGCGCCCCGTTGCACGATGGTGCCGACCGAGCCCGGCAGGCCCGTGAAGCCGAGGTCTCGATCGAGCCAGAAGCGGGTCTCGACGGCGCCGTCGCGGACAATGTCCGGCGGCCCGAGGTCATGAGCGACCTCGAGGTGCTCGGCGGACAACGTGCAGATCACCCGTCCGTCCTCGACGTGGAAAAACTCGCTGAGCCCGTCGGGGAGATAGGCGACGCGCCGCAGCTGCCGCATGTAGAAGGCTCCGCAGGGCGAAGCGGTGACGGAACGGGTCATTTCGTCGAAGGCCGCGTCCAGGCTCTCGATCAGGCGGTAGACGTCGGACATGGCGTAGGCGACGCTCTCCCTGACCGTTTCGCGGCCCTGGAGGGAAACCGCGAACGAGACCAAACCCGCCAGGAGAAGGAACGAAGCAAGCCAGACGGCGAGCCCGATCGACTTAAGGCTTCGTGCCGATATGAACAGTGCAGCGATACCCGCCATTCCGGACCCCCAACGGATCGTTTTATGACGGAATGTTTGCTGTCCCGTTAAGGCAAGATGCGGATGCGAAGGTATCGAATACTATGACGCCTGGCGCCAGCGCCGATCACGCGCGAAGAGGGTGAGGTCTTCGGCCGACATCGGCTTCGCGAAGGCATAGCCCTGGAGGCAGTCGCAGCCGAGCGTCTTCAGGATGCGGGCATGTTCCATCGTCTCGACGCCTTCCGCAAGAACCTTGATGCCGAGCGACTTGCCGATGTCGATGATGGACTGCACCAGGTGGCGCTGCGCGATCGACTGGACGATGGGCAGAACGAGCTGTCGGTCGATCTTGAGCTGGCTGGGCTTCAGCTTCATCAGGCTGACGATCGAAGCGTAGCCGGTGCCGAAATCGTCGATCTCGATGTCGATTCCCAGTTCCTTGATGAGATCGACGTTCCAGGCAATCGTCTCGTCCTGCTCGTCGAAGATGATCGACTCGACGAGCTCAAACGAGATCCGCCCCGCTTCGATCGGCAGTCGCCGCAGCGATTCGACCAGTTCGTCGTCGTTGAGCCGGCGGGCGGAAACGTTCACCGAGGTCTTTGGAATGTTCAAGCCCTGACGGTCCCAGCGGGCGAGATCGGAAAGGCTCTGTTCCAGGATGATGCGGTCGATCTGGTCGACCACGTTGATCTCTTCCGATATCTTCATGAAGGCGTTGGGAGGCAGGAGCCCCTTGGTCGGGTGGTTCCATCGCGCCAGCGCCTCCACGCCGACGATTTCCAGTGTCTCCGCGTCGAACTGCGGCTGGTAGTAAGCGAGAAACTGCTGCTGCTCGATGCCGGTCAGGATATCGTCGGCGGTGGTCTTGTTCGACACGATCTCGAGGCGCAGCGCTTCGTTGAACATGTGGTAGCGATTTCGTCCCCGGTTCTTGGCCCGGTAGAGGGCAATGTCGGCGTGCACGAGCAGCTGCTTCGGATCCGCGGCCGCGTCGGTGTTGCTGGCGATGCCGATGCTGACGCCAATGCGGCACTCGTGCCCGTCATGGTGGACGGGCTGATGCACCAGTTCGATGACACGGTCGGCTAACTCGATGAGGTAGGGCGTTCCCTCTTCCTCGCTGCCGGGCGGTCGCCGACACAGGACGACGAATTCGTCGCCACCGACCCGCGCCACGAAATCGCCGGTCCGCGCAGTTTCGCGCAGGATGCGGGCGGTGTGGGACAGCATGGCATCGCCGGCGGCATGGCCGAGCGTGTCGTTGATCTGCTTGAAGCGGTCGAGGTCGATGTGCAGCAGCCCCGCCGTCTCGACGCCCTCCTCGAACCGCAGAACGTGTTCGGCCAGCATCTGGTCGAGATAGCGCCTGTTCGGCAGCCCAGTCAGAGAGTCGTGAAGGGCAATGAACTCGATGCGTTCCTTGGCCGTTTCCAGCTCGTGATTGCGGGCTTCCGTCAGCGTCTTGGCGCGCTTGAGATCCTCGTTGAGGGCGATGTCGGCCGAGACGTCCCAGTTGACGCCGACAATGCGGGCGGGCTCGCCGAAATCCCGGTAGACCGTGCCGATCGCCCGGATGTGCCGGATCGCACCATCGGGCAGAAGCAACCGGTACTCCGAGTGATAGCGTCCCGTCTCTTCCATCGCGATGCGGAATTCCATGCTCGCGCGCGGCAGATCCTCGGGGTGAATTCGTCGGCTCCAGAAGCTGTAGTCGCGCGGCCGTCCGTCGGCCGGATAGCCGTAGAGTTCGTTCATCCGGTCGTCCCAGAACAGATCCTTGCTTTCGATCTCCATCTCCCAGACACCGACCCGGGAGGTGTCGAGGGCGAGCCGCAGGCGCCTGGACAGGCGCGACAGCTGCTTTTCGCGTCGGGACAACTCGCCGATATGGCGCTGGCGTTCCTCGAACAGTCGGCCCGTCGCGACGATCGGGACGAGGATCAGGACCGATGCGATGAACAGCAGCCCGCGGGCCTGCCAGATGAAGGGCGGCGTCTGGTTCCAGCCACCCTTGGGAACGGCGTGTATGCGCCAGGACGTCGACGGAAATGCGGCCTCCACGATGACCGGATCCTGGCTGAGGCGTTCCGGCGAGCCAAAGTAGGTCGCTTCGGCAACCGGGACGTCGCGCGGGAAGATCGCAACCTCGATCGGAAGGTCGGGCCGGCGCAGGCCGCTGTCGACATGGACGGCTTCCAGATCGATGACGGCCGAGACGATGCCCCAGAAGCGGTGATCGCCATTGTCGTCGGTGAACACCGGGAAACGGCCGACGAGGCCCTTGCCGCCCTGAACGAGGTCGACCGGCCCCGCCAGGACGAGCTTTCCGGTGTCGCGCGCCTTCAGCACGGCGTCGCGCTGAGCCGGCCGCGCCAGATAGTCGAGGCCAAGCGCCCTTTCGTTGCCGGCCAGCGGATGGACCATCGAGATCACCAGATCGGGCGCCGCCGCGATGTGCGTCAGCCGCTCGCTGGTCTGCATCAGGCTGTCGGCGAAGGCTGAAAACCGCTCCGGCGACATGGCCGGGTCGGCCGCGAGCGCGGCCGTCAGGCCGCGGATCAGCTGCAGGTCGCCGTTGACGTTCCCCTCGAGCTTCGTGGTGATGTAGGTCGCACGGGCATAGACGTCGGCGCGCAGGACCTCGCGATGCTGCGCTCGTGTGCGATATTCGACGAGGACGAATGCCACGCAGATCAATCCGAGCAAGATGGCGACGGACGTGGTAGTTGGTCGGACCAAAGTCCGAATCCAAGACCTCACCTGTGACATAAAGCCTGCATCCAAAGCAATGACGAACCCCCTGCATCGCCCACTCGTTGCGCAAGCCTAGCGGCAACTGTTTAAGTATACCTTAGGCGGTCTGGACAATCTGAGGATGTTTCTCGGTATGACGGTCGCCCTGCTACGGCGCCGACCGGAGGAGGGCTTTCAGCCGGTAGAGGGCTTCGAGCGCATCCTTCGGCGTCATGTCGTCCGGCCGCAGCGCCGCGACGGCTTCCACCAGCGGATCCTGGGGCGCCGGCCTGGACGCCTCGCGGCGCAAGGCCACCGAAAACAGCGGCAGGTCGTCGATGAGCTTGCCGGCCTTGCCGCCCGATGCCTCGCCCGCTTCCAGCTGCCCGAGCACTTCGCGGGCGCGCGCCACGACGGGTTCCGGCAGTCCGGCGAGCCGCGCCACCTGCACGCCGTAGGAGCGGTCGGCCGCGCCCTTGCCGACCTCGTGCAGGAAGACGACGTCGCCGTCCCATTCCTTCACCCGCATGGTCACGTTGTGCAGACGCGCGAGTTTTCCGGCGAGCGCGGTCATCTCGTGGAAATGGGTGGCGAAGATCGCGCGGCAGCGGTTGTGCTCGTGCAGGTACTCGACCGCGGCCCAGGCGATCGACAGCCCGTCGAAGGTCGCGGTGCCGCGGCCGATCTCGTCGAGGATGACGAGCGAGCGCTCGCCGGCCTGGTTGAGGATCGCCGCCGTCTCCACCATCTCGACCATGAAGGTGGAGCGTCCGCGCGCCAGGTCGTCGGACGCGCCGACGCGGGAAAAGAGCCGGTCGACGACGCCGATGCGAACGCGATCGGCGGGGACGTGGCTGCCCATCTGCGCCATGATGGCGATCAGCGCGTTCTGGCGCAGGAAGGTGGACTTGCCGCCCATGTTGGGGCCGGTGAGCAGCCAGATGGCGCCGGCCTTGGCGCGCGGTGCCGGCGAGAGGTCGCAGTCATTGGCGACAAAGGGCTCGGCGCCCTGCCGGCGCAAGGCCTGCTCGACGACCGGATGGCGGCCGCACTCGATGCGGAATTCCAGCGACAGGTCGATGACGGGACGGCAGTAGTTCTCCTCCTCGGCGAGCACGGCCAGCGCGGCGGAGACGTCGAGTGCGGACAGCGCCTGCGCGCCGCCGCGCAGCGCCTCGGCGGACGCGACCGCCTCCGCCACGAGGCGGTCGAAGACGGCGAGCTCGATCGACAGCGCCCGCTCGGCGGCGTTGGCGATCCTCGTTTCCAGCCCGGCGAGTTCCGTCGTGGTGAAGCGCATGGCGTTGGCCATGGTCTGGCGATGGATGAAGCGGGCCTTCGCGGCATCCGTCCCCATCATGACCGCCTGGTGGTTGGCGGTGACCTCGATGTAGTAGCCCAGGATGTTGTTGTGGCGGATCTTCAGCGAACGGATGCCGGTCTCCTCGATCAGTCCCGCTTCCAGTTCCGCGATGATGCGGCGCGCCTGGTCGCGCAGGCCGCGCACCTCGTCGAGTTCGACGTCGTAGCCTTTGCGCACGAAGCCGCCGTCGCGCTTGAGGAGCGGCATGTCCTCGTTGAGCGCGCGCCGGAGATGGTCGAGAAAGGCCGAAGGAAGGGAAGCGATGCCGGCGAGCGCATCGGCGATCTCGGCCGGCGGGCCGGCGCCGGCAAACAGCGCCGCGACGTCGGCGGCGGCCTCCATGCCCATGCGCAGCGCGCCGAGGTCGCGCGGTCCGCCGCGGTTGAGCGCCAGCCGGGACAAGGCGCGCGGCATGTCGGGCGCGCCCTTCAGGACGGCGCGCACATGATCGCAGAGCGTTCGCTCGCCGCGGAAGAAGGACACCGAATCGAGCCGCCGGCCGATCTCCTCCGGATCGGTGGACGGCGAGGTCAGGCGCTCGGCGAGCAGCCGCGCGCCGCCGCCGGTGCGGGTGCGATCGATGGCCTCGAACAGCGTGCCCGAGCGGCTGCCCGACAGGGTGCGCACGAGCTCCAGATGCGTGCGCGTGGCGGGATCGATGAACAGCGTGGTCGCGCCGTCCTGGCGTTGCGGCGCCGTCAACGGCGGCCGCTCGGCCTTTTGCGTGCGCTCGACATAGCCGATCGCCGCGCCGATGGCCGACAATTCGGCGCGCGAGAAGCGGCCGAAGCCGTCCAGCGTGGCCACGCCGAAGAAGCGGCTCGCCCGATCGGCGCAGGCGGCGGATTCGAACAGGCTGGGGGGAAGCGGGGTCACGGCCCGTCCCAGCATGTCGAAGACGGCGCGGAACTCCGGATCGTGGAAGACGGGTTCGGCCACGATCAGCTCGCGCGGGTCGACCCGCATGATCTCGGCAAGCAGCCGCTCGCGCGTGGTGACGGAGACCAGGAAACTGCCGGTCGAGATGTCGATCCAGGCGAGCGCCATTTCGTCCTCGCCGCGCACGCGGCCGAGCGCCATCAGGTAGTTGGCCTCCGACGGCGCGAGCAGCTTCTCCTCGGTGATGGTGCCAGGCGTGACGAGGCGCACGACGTCGCGCTTGACCACCGACTTGGAACCGCGCTTCCGGGCCTCCGCCGGATCCTCGATCTGCTCGCAGACGGCGACGCGATGGCCGAGCACGATCAGCTTCTGGAGATAGTCGTCGGCGGCATGGATCGGCACGCCGCACATCGGGATGTCCTGGCCCAGATGCTTGCCGCGCTTGGTGAGCGTGATGCCGAGCGCCCGGCTCGCGATTTCGGCGTCCTCGAAGAACAGTTCGTAGAAGTCGCCCATGCGGTAGAACAGCAGCGAATCGGGATTGGCCGCCTTGATCTCGATGAACTGCTCCATCATCGGCGTCGGCGCCGAGACGGCATCGGGTCGGATCGGTCGTTCCTGGTTCAAGGCATGTCCGTGGCTGCGATGTGGAGGTTGCCGCACGGAAATCCGGCGTCCACCCTTTGCTTGGCGCTTTACGCCGCTTCTGTGTAGCCTTAATCCGGTTGCTCCACAAAAGAAGCATGCCCGCGCCCGCGACAGGCGCGGTTTGGGAGGGAAGAGATATGCCCATCAAGGACCGGAACGAACAGGGGCCGTCCGTGAGCGCCCAGGAAGCGCTCGATTTTCACTCCATGGGCCGGCCGGGCAAGCTGGAGATCAACCCGACCAAGCCGATGGCGACGCAACGCGACCTGTCGCTGGCCTACTCGCCGGGCGTGGCGGTTCCGGTCAAGGCGATCGCGGAGGATCCGAGCCGGGCCTTCGACTACACGACGCGCGGCAACATGGTGGCGGTCATCTCCAACGGCACCGCCATTCTGGGCCTCGGCAATCTCGGCGCGCTCGCCTCCAAGCCGGTGATGGAAGGCAAGGCGGTGCTGTTCAAGCGCTTCGCCGACGTCGATTCGATCGACCTCGAGGTGGACACCGAGGACGCCGACGAGTTCGTCAACTGCGTGCGCTTCCTCGGCCCGTCCTTCGGCGGCATCAACCTGGAAGACATCAAGGCGCCCGAGTGCTTCATCATCGAGCAGCGGCTGCGCGAGTTGATGGACATCCCCGTCTTTCACGACGACCAGCATGGCACGGCGATCATCGCCGCGGCCGGCCTGATCAACGCGCTGGCGATCACCGGGCGCGACATGAAGACCTCGAAGCTCGTCTGCAACGGCGCCGGCGCGGCCGGCATCGCCTGCATCGAACTCGTCAAGGCGATGGGATTCTCCCCCGAGAACGTGATCCTGTGCGACACCAAGGGCGTCGTCTACCAGGGCCGCGAGGAGGGCATGAACCAGTGGAAGTCGGCGCACGCGGCCAGGACCGACGCCCGCACGCTGGCCGATGCGCTGGAGGGCGCCGACATCGTGCTCGGCCTCTCGGCCCGCGGCGCCTTCACCAACGCCATGATCCAGTCGATGGCCAAGAACCCGATCATCTTCGCCATGGCCAATCCGGATCCGGAAATCACGCCCGAGGAAGTGGCCGAGATCCGCACCGACGCCATCATGGCGACCGGCCGGTCGGATTATCCGAACCAGGTCAACAACGTGCTGGGTTTCCCCTACATCTTCCGGGGCGCGCTGGACGTGCGCGCGACCACCATCAACGACGCCATGAAGGTTGCAGCAGCCGAAGCGCTGGCGGCACTTGCCCGCCAGGACGTGCCGGACGACGTGGCCGCCGCCTACCAGGGCAACCGGCCGAAATTCGGCGTCAACTACATCATCCCGGTGCCCTTCGACCCACGATTGATCTCCGCGATCCCGGTGGCCGTGGCCAAGGCGGCGATGGATTCGGGCGTCGCCCGGCGGCCGATCCTCGACATGGAGAAGTACGCGCAGGAACTCTCGGCCCGGCGCGACCCGATCGCCTCCACGCTGCAGCGCATCTATGACCGGGTGCGCCGGCAGCCCAAGCGCATCGTCTTCGCAGAGGGCGAGGAAGAGCAGGTGATGCGCGCGGCGGTGTCCTACGTGAACCAGAAGCTGGGCACGGCCATCCTCGTCGGCCGCGACGACCAGATCAAGGAGACGGCGCGCAATGCCGGCGTCGACCTGAACAGGCCCGGCATCGAGATCATCAACGCCAGGCTGTCGCGCCGCAACACGGTCTATGCCGATTATCTCTACGAGAGGCTGCAGCGGAAGGGCTATCTGTTCCGCGACTGCCAGCGGCTGATCAACAACGACCGGAACCATTTCGCCGCCACGATGGTGGCGCTGGGCGACGCTGACGGCCTCGTGACGGGCGTGACCCGCAACTACTCGACCGCGCTCGACGACATCCGCCGGGTGATCGACGCCAAGCCCGGCCACCGCGTGATCGGCGCCTCGATCGTGCTGGCGCGCGGCCGCACGGTGATCGTGGCCGACACCGCCGTCCACGACATGCCGAACTCGCTCGAGATCGCCGACATCGCCGAGGAAGCGGCCGGCATGGCGCGGCGCATGGGGTATGAACCGCGCGTGGCGATGCTGGCCTATTCGACCTTCGGCCACCCGGCCGGCGAACGCTCGGAACGGGTGCAGGAGGCGGTCAAGATCCTCGACAAGCGCCGGGTCGACTTCGAGTACGACGGGGAGATGGCGGCCGACGTGGCGCTGAATCCGAACCTGATGCAGCAATATCCGTTCTGCCGCCTGTCGGGCCCAGCCAACGTGCTGGTGATGCCGGCGTTCCACTCGGCCTCGATCTCGACCAAGATGCTTCAGGAACTGGGCGGCTCGACCGTGGTCGGGCCGCTGCTCGTCGGCCTGAACAAGCCGGTTCAGATCGTATCGCTCAATGCCAAGGACTCGGACATCGTCAACATGGCGGCGATCGCCGCCTACAACGCCAGTCAGTAGCCGGTTTAGCGTCCAGCGCCTCTCCACGTCATGTCGACGAACACGACGGCGACGGTGAAGAAGGCGAAGGCGCCGATGACGCCGGCGACGACGATCAGGGTTTCGGTGGGCATGAGTACCTCCATCAATGATGCTGTCATTGATGGAGGCGAGAAGCGCTCGTCGCCTTGACCTGAATCAAGCCGAAATCGCGCGCGAGACCAAACCTGAACACGCTTGCGTGACGAGCCGGACCCGCGGTCTCAGGCGGCGAAGCGCTGGGCGTCGGCGCCGTAGTAGTTGATGTAGCGGTCGGCGATCCAGTCGGTCGACAGGACGACGAAGACATCGGTCGTGCCGAAGTCCGCGTCGACGACGCAGCCGTCGCCGAAGCGCGCGCCGATGCGGAGGTAGCCCTTGATCAGCGGCGGCATGGCTGCGAGCGCGCGGCGCACGTCCACCGCCTCGGCGGGCATCAGGTCCATCGACCGGTAGCGCGGCGTGATCGCCCTCACATCCCAGTCAGGCTCGGGACGGAAATTGTGAGCGAGCAACGACAGGGCCTCGGCATGGGCGGCGGGCACGGTTCCGTGGAAGGAGGCACAGCCCGTCATGACGTCGATGCCGTGAATGCGGCAATAGGCCCAGATCCCCTGCCAGAGCAGCTCGACGGTGCGCTTCGACCGATACTCGGGCAGGACGCAGGACCGGCCGAGTTCGAGGAAACGGCGATCCGGGTGACGGGCCATCAGCGATTCGAGTTCGAACTCCTCGTCGGAGTAGAAACCGCCGGCCGCCATCGCGCTCTCCTGGCGGAGCAACCGGTAGGTGCCGACGATCTGACGGTGTTCGGGACCGGGGATCGTGGTGTCGAGGACGAGAAGGTGGTCGCAGATCGCATCGAAACGGTCGGCGTCACGCTGCTCCAGCGCATGGACATACTGCCTCTTGGCGCCGAGTTCGTCATAGAAGACCCGGAAGCGGACTTCCTGAGCCGCGGCCACCTCGGACGAATTGCGGGCCAGCCGGGTCTGGAGATTGCCGATCCGGCCGAGCGTGCCCGCGGATCGGTGGGCATTTCCAGCCAGCGCCGCCATCGCCACTCCAGATGGTGCGCTGTCCGCAATGATGGATGCCGGCATGGTGATTCTCCCTCGTCGGCGAAGCTTTTAGAGCCGTCTACGAACACCATGATACAGAACGATGACAAGGATATGGCGGCAAGCGCGAGTTGCCGACTCCAGGCCGGGCTCGCGCCTTCCCAGGCAGGCCGATCAGGCGGCGACCTGATGGTGGACGGCTTCCAGCAGGGCCTGCGGGTCGAGCGGCTTGGTGACGAAGCCCGTCGCGCCATGGGCGAGGACCGTGTGGCGCGTCGATTCGCGGCTGTCGGCGGACAGCACCATGATCGGCAACGCCGGCAAACCTTTTTCATCTTCGAACTTGCGGATGAGCGCGATGGCGTCGAGCCCGTCCATCACCGGCATGTGCAGATCCATCAGTACGAGGTCGGGGCGTTCGTCGCGGGGCGCGGTCGTCACGGCATCCACGGCGGACCGGCCGTCGGGCACATGGTGGACCGCGTGCCCCATTTTCTCCAGCACGGAGCGGGCCAGGAGCGCGTTGATCTCGTTGTCTTCGGCAACCAGGATCCGCAGCCCTTTCGGCGCCGGCTTACGGCCGTGCTGGCGTTTCAACCCGAGCCGATGCACGATCCGCGAATGCGCCATGTCGAGCGCCCCGTCGGTCAGGACCCGCATCATGGTGGCGCCCCGAACCGGGCGCGCCAGAAACGCCGGGTAGCCCGCGTTGCGGAACTGGAACAGGCGTCCGCGATCGGTCGGGGAAATCAGGATGACCGATTGGAACGGCTCACGAGACGCCGAGCGCAGTTTCGTCATGGTGGCGCCATCGGGTGTTTCGAGGGCGGCATCGATGAGCACCGCGTCGAAGGCTTCGCGCGGCGGCGAGATCACCATCCGCCGCGCATCCGCCGTGCTGCGCGCCATCGTCGCGCTGCCGCCATGCGAGCGAATGGTAAGGGCCATCGCCTCGGCTTCGACGGCGTTCTCGGAGACGATCAGGACAGCCTTGCCGCGAAGCGCGACGTAATGGTCGGAGACGGCCTCGGGGCGTTCCGACAAGGGCATCTCGAAGATGAAATCCGCACCCCTGCCGACTTCGCTCTCCACCATGATCCGCCCGCCCATGGCCTCGACGATGCGCGTTGAAATGGCAAGGCCGAGCCCGGCGCCGCCATGCTTGCGCGTCGAAGTGCCGTCGGCTTGCTCGAACTCGCGGAAGACCCGACCGATCTCGGCGCGGGACAGGCCCGGCCCGCTGTCGGAGACGGAAAAGCGCAGGGCCGGCGCCTCGTCCTCGCGGCTGGCGCTGACCTTTACCAGGACGCCGCCGTCCTCGGTGAACTTCACGGCATTGCCGACGAGGTTGAGCATGACCTGGCGAAGCCTGCCCGGATCAGCCTCGATCAGGGCTGGGACTTCGGGCGCCACGTGGCAGCCAAGGCCGATGCCCTTGGCAAAGGCCCGGGCGGCCATCAGCTCGACCACGTTCTCGACCATTTCGCGCGGCGACATCGCCTGCGGCTCGAGTTCGAAGCGGCCGGCCTCGATCTTGGAGAAATCGAGCAGATCCTCGATCAGCGCCAGAAGCGCGTTGGCGGACGTGGAGACGGCGCCGACATAGGTGCGCTGCTCCGGCGTCAGGTCGGTGTCGGCCAGAAGCTTCGCCATGCCCATGATGCCGTTCATGGGGGTGCGGATCTCGTGGCTGACGGTGGCGAGGAAGCGCGACTTCGCCTGGCTGGCGAATTCGGCGCGCTCGCGGGCCGATATCAGCGCGGTCTCGGCGCGTTTGCGCGCGGTGATGTCCCGCGCGATGGTGCGGTGGGAGACCGCGCCCGTGGCCTCGTCTCGGACCGAAAGCTCGATCCAGGAGAACCAGCGCACGCCTTCGCGCGTGTGGATCGAGACGTCGGTCGAGCTCAGGAACTCGCCGTCCGCGAAGGAGGCATCCGGCACCACGCCGACGTCGACGCCGAGTTCGCGGAGCGTCCGGCCGAGGATTTCGCGCGGCTGGCGGCCGAACAGGTCGGCGAAGACCGAGTTTGCGTAGACGATCCGACCGTCACGATCGCGGTGGACGACCAGATCGCCCAGCGCATCGATCAGTCCGCGGAAGCGCTCCTCGCTTTCGTGGAGTTCCCACATCCGGTCGGCGAGGGTTTCGATTTCCTCGCGCGTCTGAACGACGCTCTCCTCGGTGATACGTTCGAAGCGGGCGTCGTCCATGGTCCGGCGGCCGAGCACCAGAAATCCGAGCAGCCCCGCAACCAGCAGTCCATAGCCGAGAAGCCGCGGCGCGCCCGACAGATGCGCATAGCCCGCGAGAACAAGGATCGAGCTGAGAACGGCGAGCTCGGCGATCGCGTAGCGATCCCGGGACTTCCCGAGTGCCGCCGCGACACGGCTGAAACGGCCCGGGACATTGGTCCCAGACAGCGGCCGAACGCCAAGTCCCTTTTGTGCCGTGTGTTCCGACATGATCGCCGGACCGTAGACGGCCTGGCTTAGGGAAGGTTTTTGCCGGGCGCTAAAACTTTACGGAAATCAACGGAATCCGCGGGGATTACCGGGCCATGTCGACGACGACCCGACCCCGCACCTTGCCCTCGACGATCGCCTTCGCGGCGCCAATGATGCCGTCGAAGCCGATGGTCGTGGAGAGCGCGGCGAGCCTCGTCCGGTCGAGGTCGACCGACAGTCTGCTCCAGGCTTTCACGCGCAGAGCGCGAGGCGCCATGACCGAGTCGATGCCGAGCAGCGAGACGCCGCGCAGGATGAAAGGCGCGACGCTCGACGGAAGATCCATTCCGCCCGCCAGCCCGCAAGCGGCGACCGCGCCGCCGTAGGAGGTCATGGAGAGCACGTTGGCCAGCGTGTGGCTGCCCACGGCATCGACGCCGCCGGCCCAGCGCTCCTTGCCGAGCGGCCGGGCGGGTCCGGTGAGCTCGTCGCGGGCGATCACCTCGGCCGCGCCGAGATCCTTCAGGTAATCTTCCTCCGACGTGCGTCCCGTCGAGGCGATGACGTGATAGCCGAGCTTCGAGAGCAGCGAGATGGCGACCGAACCGACCCCGCCGGCCGCGCCCGTGACGACCACCGGCCCGCGCGAGGGCACGACGCCGTGGCGCTCCAGCGCCATGACGCAGAGCATCGCGGTATAGCCCGCGGTGCCGATGGCCATGGCCTCGATGGGCGTCATGCCCTCGGGCAGGCGGACGAGCCAGTCGCCGCTGACCCGGGCCATTCCGGCATAGGCGCCGAAATGCGTCTCGCCCACGCCCCAGCCATTGAGGATGACCTTGTCGCCCTTCTTCCAGTCCGCGTGGCTCGAGGCGACGACGGTGCCGGCGAAGTCGATGCCCGGCACCAGCGGAAAGCGCCGCACCACGGGGGCCAGCCCGGTGATGGCCAGGCCATCCTTGTAGTTGACGGTGGTCGCCTCGACGGCGACGGTGACGTCGCCCTCCATCAGGTCGTCGATCGAGAGTTCGGTCGTCGAGACCGACTGCTTCTTGTCCTCGCCACGCGAGACCAGGATTGCCCTGAAATGATCCACCGTCTTCTCCCTTGACTGCATCGTTTGGCGGACTGTGCTGCGCGCGCGGCAGCCGGTCAACCGTCGCGCGGACCGGTGTCCCGCCCGTCCGCACGCGCCTGCCTTCGCCAGACGAACACCTCGTCGAGGATCACCAGACCCGCGCCGACCGAGATGAAGGCGTCCGCGAGGTTGAAGACCGCGAAGGACCAGACGGGCGTGTGAAACAGGACGTAATCCACGACGTAGCCGAGTACGAGCCGGTCGATCAGGTTGTTGGAGAAGGCACCGGACAGGATGAGCGCGAAGCCGAGGCGCGCCAACCCATGCGCGGGATCGGTGCGCGCCGCGAGCCAGCCGACGAAGATCATCACGGCGACGGCGAGGCCGATCAGGACCAGACGGTCGCTGCCGGCGAACATGGAAAAGGCGATGCCGGTGTTGTGGATTCGGAACAACCCCAGAAACGGCAGGACGTCGACGAGCTGGTGCATCTCCATGCGGGTCTCGACCAGGAACTTGATCCACTGGTCGATGCCGATGCCGGCGACGATCACGGCGAAGAAGGCTGGCCATCTCATGAGGTGGCCGCTTCCAGCGAAAGCGCCGAGCGCCGCACCTCGTAGAGCATCACCCCGGTCGCGACCGCCAGATTGAGCGAGTCGGCGCGGCCGGCCTGCGGGATGCGCACGAGCCGGTCGCAGGCTTCAGCCAGCTGCGGCGGAAGGCCTTGTTGTTCGTTGCCCATCAGGAGAACCACTGGCCTGCCTCCATAGTCGACGGTGCGGTAGTCGACGGACCCCTTCAGGTGCGTGCCCGCCACGAGGCCGCCGAACCCCTTGCGCCAGGCGAGGAAGGCCTGCTCGCTCGCCCGCGCCACCGGAACCGCGAAGATCGAGCCCATGGTGGCGCGCACCGTCTCGACCGCGAAAGGATCGGTGGTGTCGCCGACGAGCATGATCCCCTTCGCGCCGACGGCATCGACGGTGCGGATCACGGTGCCGAGGTTGCCCGGATCGCGCACGCGGTCGAGCGCCACCCAGACGTCGTTGCCCGTCGGCCTGACGTCGGAAAGCGGCGTCAAGCGCTGCTCGAACACGCCCACCACCATCTGCGGGTTTTCACGCCGGGTGATGGCGGCCAGGACCTTGTCGTTGACCTCGAGCACCAGACCGCCGACTGCCACCGTGCGGGCCGCGATCTTCTCGACGGCGGGATTGCCGAGGCCGGACTTCGAGAAGACCAGCGTGCGGATCGTCCAGCCAAGATCGAGCGCGTCGATGACGAGTTTCAGGCCCTCGGCCATGAAGGCATTCTGCTGGTCGCGGAATTTCTTCAGCGCCAGCGCCTTGATGTCCTTCACGACCGGATTGGCCAGGCTCGTGACTTCCTTGACCTGGCCGACGCGCCGGATGTCGCCTGGCGCGCTCATGCCGACACCCAGCGCGAAAACAGCGATGTCGACAGCGCGCGCCCCGCCGTCTTCTCGCGGATCACCAGTTCGCCCGAATCGACCGTCCCGCCCATGCCGGCGAAGGCGTCACGCATCAGCGCGTGGATGGCGAAGAAGGAGGCGCGGATGGAATAGGCCGTCAGCACGACCGACAGCGGCCTGTCGGACAGGATGGCGCGGGTGAGGTCGACCATCGCCGGAAGGTCGTCGAACAGTTGCCAGACCTCGCCCTTCGGCCCTCGCCCATAGGCGGGCGGGTCGAGCAGGATGATGTCGTAGCGGCTGCCGCGGCGCTCCTCGCGCTCGACGAATTTCTTCGCGTCGTCGCAGATCCAGCGGATGGGCCTGTCGGACAGCCGCGCCATCTCCTGGTTCTCGCGCGCCCAGCCGATCGCCTTCTTCGAGGCGTCGACATGGGTGACCTCGGCGCCGGCGCGGGCCGCCACCAGCGAGGCCAGGCCGGTATAGCCGAAGAGATTCAGCACCTTCACCGGGCGCTTCGCCTCGCGGATCAGCGTCTCCATATGGCTCCAGTGCGGGGCCTGTTCCGGGAACACACCGACGTGGCGAAACGAGGTGAAGCGGCCGAGATAGTCGATCCCGTCATGCTTCATCGGCCAGGTCTCGCCGAGCACGGTCTTGGGAAAGCGCCAGCGGCCGATGCCTTCCTCGTCGGTGTCGCCGGTGAAGACGGCATCGACGTCGGCCCACTGGGCTTCGCCGAGGGCACGGGCCCAGACCGCCTGGCCCTCGGGCCGGACGATGCGGTAGGGGCCGTACTGCTCGAGCTTCTCGCCATCGCCGGAATCGATCAGCGCGTAGTCCTGGGTCGGCGTCACCTCGAGGATCAGCGGCACCCGCTCGGCGGGCAGCGCGCCGGCGCGGCGCGGCCGGTGGATGGCCGTGCGCGACGTCTCGGCGGACGCATGGCGTTCGTCCTTGCGCGCGGGCCGCCTTTCGTCCTCGACGCGCGGGATCGGCGGCTGGCCGGCCTGCGGGCGAGGCCGCGGGTCGCGGCGCTTGTCGCGCTGTGTCTTCACGAGGCGGGGCTTTCGGGAACCATGGGGGCGCTTCTGCCATAGCGGCCGTGGAGGCGCAACACGGCGCGGTTTTCGCGCATTGCGCTCAGGGCGACGTCGCCTTGTAGACGGCGATCCCCGCCGCCAGGTCCTCCAGCGCGGCGCCCACCGATTTGAACAGCGTGATCTCGTCGGCGGCGCCGCGGCCGGTGATCTCTCCGCGCGCCAGCCCGAACAGGTCGCCGCGGATCGCCTCCCTGGCCAGCACGCCCGAGGCCAGCGGCTGGACGATGTCGCCGGCTTCCCTGGTCGCGCCGGCCAGCGTGTCGACATGGACGCGGGCGCGGCGGATGGCCGCGTCGTCGGCCTCGCGCATCGTCGGCGTGAAGCCGCCGACGAGATCGACATGCGCGCCAGACTTGAGCAGCGCCCCCTTGATGAGCGGCTCGGTCGAGATGGTGCAGGACGAGATGATGTCGGCCTCGGCGACCGCAGCGTCTAGATCGGTGGCGACGGCGACATCGAGCCCGAGGTCGGCAAGGCCCGCCACGACCTTTTGCGCGTTGGCGGGCGTGCGGTTCCAGATACGGATCTCGCGGATCGGCCGCACCGCCGCATGCGCCCGGGCGAGGAAGGGGGACAGCGCGCCGGCGCCGATCACCAGCAGCGAGGAAGCGTCCTCGCGTGCGAGATACGACCCGGCGAGCGCGGAGGCGCAGGCCGTGCGCCATTGCGTCAGCCGTTGTCCGTCGATCAGCGCCAGCGGCTCGCCCGTCCTGCCGTCGAGGAGGAGATAGAGCCCCATCACCGCCGGCTTGCCGAGGGCGTTGTTGTCGGGCGAGACGGTGACGATCTTGACGCCGACGAAGCCACCATCCGACGTGCCCGCCCGCTGGAAATCGGTCCAGGCCGGCATCAGGAGCAGCGTGGAGGCCGCGCCGTCGGGACGATCGATGGTGTGATGGTGTCGGACCGGCTGGACCGCGCCGTCGTGGAAGCCGGCACGCAGGGTTTCGACCAGCCCCGCGAAGGTGAGCGACCGGTCGACGGCCGCGGCATCGATCATGCGCATGACGGTATCCCTCGTTTGCGGGGTTGGATCACCAGGGCGCGGGCCAGGCAAGCGCCGACGACATCAGCCGCGAAGGGCAGGTACGCCTTCCGCCGAAGCCGATGCGACGGGAGCAGGCTGCTTCTGCCGCAAGAGGCTCTGCACCTCGCGCCGCCTGGTCCTGGCTTCCTTGCGATAGCGGCCCTGTTTCAGCCAGGCCGCCACGCCGCCGATGACCATGCCGAGGATGAGCGCCAGAAACAGCATGACGAACAGCGGCATCTGCAGCGACAGCGCCGCGTTGCCGGGATTGAACGGGTCGAGCGTGAAGCTCGTCATCTGACGGTTGGCGACGGCGAGCGCGACCAGAAGGATCGCAACCGGTACGAAAATGACGACGACGATGATGCGGTTCAGCATGACTTGCCTGTTTCTGCGCGTCTGGATGAGAACCCGTCACTTGTCGGCGTTGAGCCGCTCGCGCAGTTCCTTACCCGTCTTGAAGAACGGTATCCACTTCTCCTCGACGTCAACGGCTTCGCCCGTCCTCGGGTTGCGTCCAACGCGCGCCGGTCGGTTCTTTACCGAAAAAGCCCCGAATCCGCGCAGCTCGACACGATTGCCTTCCGCGAGCGCTTCGGTGATCTCTTCGAAGATTGCGTTAACGATGTTTTCGACATCCCGAAGAAAGAGGTGCGGATTTCGATTCGCGATCGTCTGCACTAGTTCGGACTTGATCATTGCGGCGTTTCCCATCGTGCCCGGAAGTCTTTGTTTTGTCGGACCCTTATCTCTCCCCGGTGGCACCCGAGGCAGGTTGCCAGACCGATATGAGACCGTCAAGGAACAAGCGCTCTCCACCGAGTTCGCGCAAAAGATCGACGCCGCTGCCCGGCAGGCCGATCGCATCCGCGACAGCACGCACCATCGACTGCCCGAACGGGAACCCGCCAGTGTTGCGGCGCTTCCATTCCCGAACCTCGAGCGCGTCGTCAACCCCCTTGCTCCTGAGCCAGTCGATCGCCTCCTGCTCGCCGCCGAGCGCATCAACCAGCTTGAGATCGAGCGCCTGCCGCCCCGTGAAGATGGAGCCGTCGGCCAGCACAAGCACTTCCGCACGCGACAGCGGGCGCCGCTCGGTCACGAGACCGACGAACCATTCGTAGGAATCCATGATCATCGCGCGGATCATCGCCCGCTCCTCGTCGGTCGTCGGGTTGAAGGGCGACGGCTCGGCCTTGAGCGGCGAGGATTTGACCTCCTCGAGCTTGATGCCGACCTTGTCCATCAGTCCGGTGAGGTCCGGAAACTGCACGAGCACGCCGATCGACCCGACAATGGACGATTTGCGCGCCACGATGTGATCGCTGGCGCTGGCGATCATGTAGCCGGCGGAAGCGGCCAGGGTGCCGACCTGCGCGGTCACCGGCTTCTTTTCGGCGATGCGGCGGACGGCGTCGTAGATCGCCTCGCCGCCCGCCGTCGTACCGCCGGGAGAATTGATGGAGAGAATGACCCCCTTGACCGAATCGGCCTCGGCGATGTCCTCCAGCCTCTGGAGCAGTTCGCCATCCTCGGTGATCGTGCCGTCGATCTTGACCTGGGCGATATGGTCGCGGCCCTCGCCCGGCCAGGTGTCGCGCATGCTCCAGGCGCCGAAACCGGCGATGGCAATCGCGGCCACGACGAGCGTGGCCACACGCCAGAAGGTGAGTTTGCGCCGAATTCTTCGGCGATCGATGATGTCGTCGGCTCTCGGCGCCATTTGAGGTTCCTCGCATACTGCTCCGCCCAATGTTTCTAGCGAAATCCGCGGCCAAGCGAAACGGACCAGGATCGATTTGGCGGCCGACCTTTCGGCAATCGGCAGACCATCGCGTTCAGACCGACGCGGATCGGCGCCGATACCCGTTTCCGACGAGCATCCTGGATCGCGGTGGAATGGAGCAACACTCGACGGACGCTGGATGTTTATCCAAAAATAACCATATTGGGATGCAATCCATGCAGGCGTGGCTTCGCGACATCTTTTCGCGCCGGCTCGTTCATAACTACTCCCGAAACGGACAGGCACGGAACCGACCGGTCACAGGATGGCGATGAGTGCTGCACAGCAGGATACGAGGCGCTTCGCCATGGCGGCTCGCGACAACGAGTTCGCGGGCGCCATGCGCCATTCGCGCCGCGTCCGCTTCTTCAAGATCGCGCTTCCGGTCATTTCGCTCGCGATCGCGGCCGGGTTTGCCGGCTATTCCTGGCTGCTGACTCCCGCAAGCGTGGCGATCGCGGTCGACGGATCGGCGATCCGCGACGGCAAGATCGTCATGGCCAATCCGAAGATGACCGGTTACACAAGCAAAAATCTCCCCTATTCGATGAACGCCGCGCGGGCGATCCAGGAGCTCTCGCGCACCGGCGCCATCGAGCTCGAGGAGATCGATGCACGGTTTCCGATCTCGGCGGACAAGTGGGCGACGATCCGGGCCGACGCCGGCGTCTACGACGACGAGACCAACGTCCTGCGCATTACCAGCCCGCTCAAGCTGAACACGTCGGACGGTCTTCAGGCGGATCTCGGGCCGGCCGAGGTCGACATCGCCGCGGGCGAGCTGCGGTCTCCGAGCCCTGTCCGCATCGAACAGGCCGGCTCCACGATCACCGCCGATGGTCTGGAAGTACTCGACAAGGGCACCGTGTTCGTGTTCGAGAACAGGGTAAGGATGCAGGTTGACCCCCGTACCGTCCAAGGCACGGGCAGCAGCGCGGAGATCCAGGATGCGGGGCAGTGAAATGACGATGATGCGCAAGTCACTCCTTGCGGCGGCGGCGGTGACGCTGATCGCCGCCGGTCCGGCCGTCGCCCAGCAGACGCAGAGCAACTTCGGCGGCCTGAAGATTTCCGGCGACCAGCCGATCCAGATCGAAAGCGACCGCCTGGAGGTGCGCGACACCGACGGCGTCGCGATCTTCACGGGGAACGTCAACGTCGTGCAGGGTCCGACGCTGATGCGGGCCGGCCGCATGACGGTCTTCTATGCCAAGGGCGCGGGCGCGGGCACGACCGCTTCCGCGGCGCCGGGTTCGGGCAACATCGACAGGCTGGAGGTCGACGGGAAGGTCTACGTCAAGTCGGCGACCCAGGTGGCGACCGCCGACAAGGCGACATTCGACATGGGCACGGAAATCCTGGTGATGACCGGCAACGAGGTGGTGCTGACCGACGGGCCCAACGTTATCGTCGGCTGCAAGCTGACGGTCCGGATGGGAACCGGCGAGGCCACGCTCGACGGGTGCGGCAAGGGCGGTCAGCAGGACAAGGGCGGCCGGGTCAAGATGCTCCTGCAGCCCAAGGCAACGCAGTAGGCCGCAACTTGTCCTTCTTTTCCAGATCGAGCGGCTCGCGCGGGACGAATGACATCGATCCTGCCGATCGCGGTCGCCTCAAGGGAACGCTGATCGCGCGCGGCCTGTCGAAGAGCTATCGCGGCCGATCGGTCGTCGACGGGGTTTCGATCGGGCTTCGGGCCGGCGAGGCGGTGGGCCTTCTTGGTCCCAACGGGGCCGGCAAGACCACCTGTTTCTACATGGTGACAGGACTGGTGCCCGTCGACGAAGGCACCATCGAGATCGACGGGTTCGACGTCACCCACATGCCGATGTACCGGCGAGCAAGGCTCGGCATCGGCTACTTGCCGCAGGAGGCGTCGATCTTCCGCGGCCTCACGGTGGAACAGAACATCCGCGCCGTGCTGGAAGTGGTCGAGAAGAACAGGCGCAAGCGCGAGGAGCGGCTCGACGAGCTCCTCGAGGAGTTCCACATTCCGCATCTGCGCAAGTCTCCCGCCATCGCGCTCTCGGGCGGCGAGCGGCGACGGCTGGAGATCGCGCGCGCGCTGGCGTCCAACCCGAGTTTCATGCTGCTCGATGAGCCCTTCGCCGGGATCGACCCGATCGCGGTCTCCGACATCCAGCAACTGGTGCGCCATCTCACCGCGCGCGGCATCGGCGTCCTCATCACCGACCACAACGTGCGCGAAACGCTCGGCCTGATCGATCGCGCCTACATCCTCCACGCCGGTCAGGTTCTCACCCACGGCCCCGCTGCCGAGATCGTCGAGAACCCCGATGTCCGCCGGCTTTACCTCGGCGAAGCGTTCACGCTCTGATTCCGCGCCGATTCGGTCGATTTCGGCGACCGGAGAACGTTTTCGAAAGCCTCTTTCGCTAGTTCTGCTTGACAAGCAAAAGGCGGGCCAGTTTTTTGGCGTCGTGAGGACGCGGCCCGACGGGCCGTCTGCGGAGGTATGGGGTAGCAGGCATGGCGCTCTCGGCGAAGTTACAGCTGCGACAGTCGCAGGCGCTCGTCATGACGCCGCAGCTGATGCAGTCGATTCGCCTGTTGCAGTTCACCCACATGGAACTCGAACGGTTCGTCGACGAAGAGATCGAGCGCAATCCGCTGCTGGAGCGCCAGGAGCCGGCCGAAGACGCGGGACGCGACGAGCCTGAACCATCCGGCGGCGACGGCGACGCCGACTGGTTCTCGGCCGGTCTCGACGCTTCGTCGGAAACGGTGGCCGACCGCCTCGACACCTCGCTGGAGAACATCTTTCCCGACGATCCGGGCGTCCACGATCGGCTCGGTCCCGATCTCTCTCTGACCTGGAAGTCTGCCGCGGCCGGACAGGGACCAGGGGACGGCAGCTTCGATTTCGAGGACATGGCGGCTGCGGCGGTGACGTTGCGGGACATGGTCGACGAACAGATCGCGTTTGCCTTCCCCGATCGCGCCAAGGCGCTGATCGCACGCGATCTCGCCGATGCGCTGGACGACACGGGATACCTGCGCGCCGACCTTTGCGAAATCGCCGCGAGGCTCGGGACCGACCGCGCCACGGTCGAGGCGGTTCTGGAGACCTGCCAGGGGTTCGACCCCGCCGGGCTCTTCGCGCGCGACCTTCGCGAATGCCTTGCGCTGCAACTGCGCCGACGCGACCGCTTCGATCCGGCCATGGAAGCGTTGATCGCCCATCTCGAGCTTCTGGCCAAGCGGGACTTCGCCGCGCTGCGCCGCATCTGCAAGGTCGACGAAGGCGACCTGATCGACATGCTGGGCGAGATCCGGGCGCTCGATCCGAAGCCGGGCGCGGGCTTCGTCGCGAGCGCCGCCGAGACCGTGGTGCCCGACGTCGTCGTGAAGCCGGCGCCGGACGGGAGCTGGACGGTCGAGCTCAATCCGGAAACGCTGCCGCGCGTGCTCGTCGACCAGGCCTATTTCGCCCATGTCTGCTCCCACGCCAAGAGCACGGCCGAACGCGAGTTCCTGTCCGATTGCATGCAGAGCGCCAACTGGCTGACCCGCAGCCTCGACCAGCGCGCGCGCACCATCCTGAAGGTGACGTCGGAGATCGTGCGCCAGCAGGACGGCTTCCTCGTCCACGGCATCCGGCACCTGCGTCCCTTGAACCTCAAGACGGTGGCGGATGCGATCCAGATGCACGAATCGACCGTGAGCCGGGTCACCGCCAACAAGTACATGCAGACGCCACGCGGGGTCTTCGAACTGCGGTTCTTCTTCACCGCCTCGATCGCCTCGGCCGAGGGAGGCGATGCGCATTCCGCCCAGGCCGTGCGCCACCGCATCCGCCAGATGATCGACGAAGAGGACACGTCGAACGTTCTTTCCGACGACGCCATCGTCGACATCCTGCGCAAGGACGGCGTCGACATCGCCAGGAGAACGGTGGCGAAGTATCGGGAGGGCATGAACATTCCCTCCTCCGTCCAGCGCCGGCGCGAGAAGCGCGCGATGGCCGGCATGGAGGCCTGAGCCGCCGCATTCCGATACGGCAGCGATGCGGCGGCCGGCCGCGCGTTGACAAAGCCCGCCCGAATCCCTAGAAGCCGCGCACCCAAGGGGGTGGTGCTTCCGCTCGCGCCATCGTCCCGTATCATGGACCCGCGCCGAAACTTCGGTATGACCAGATGCGCAACCTTGTGCGCGACGATGGCGGGTATAAACTCGGAAGCGGAGTCATCCGAGCAAGAAAGGTCAGATTTCAGATGGGCCTGCGAATTTCCGGCAAGCAGATGGAGATGGGTGATGCGTTCCGCACCCGGATCGATCAACGCATCGAGGAAGCGATCTCGAAATATTTCGATGGAGGGTTCTCCGGGCATGTCACGGTCGAGAAGACCGGGGCGCGCTTTTCGGCCGACTGCCGCATCCACCTCGATACGGGAATGGAACTGCAGGCCGAAGGACGGGCCATGGATCCGCAGTTGGCGTTCGACGCCGCGGCCGAACGCATCGAAAAGCGATTGCGGCGCTACAAGCGGCGCCTCAAGTCGCATCAGGCCGTGTCCCCGGAGGAGGCTGTCTGGACCGACGTGCCGTACCGCGTGATGTCGCCGGCCGCCGAGGAAGACGAGGAGGTGCCTGTAGACTACTCGCCCGCCATCGTGGCGGAGACTTCGCTCACCCTCAAGACCATGAGCGTCGCCGGAGCCGTCATCGAGCTCGACACGAAGGAAAGCCCGGTCCACGTCTTCCGCAACGCGGGCACCGGCAAGGTCAACATCGTGTATCGCCGCTCCGACGGAAACATCGGGTGGATCGATCCTTCCGCCGTGGCAGGCGACGGAGCCTGAGGCATCGTCGTCGACTTTTCCGCCGGGGATCGATCCCAAGGCGGGACCAACCAAGGGACGCGAAGAAGCATGGATCTGAGCGATCTTATCGAGGTACCGGCGATTCTGCCGGCCTTGAAGGCGAATTCGAAGAAGCAGCTCCTTCAGCTGCTCGCCGAGAAGGCGAGCGAGGTGACGGGATTGTCGGAACGCGAGATTTTCGACACCATCCTCCAGCGCGAGCGCCTTGGCTCGACCGGCGTCGGCAACGGCATCGCCATTCCGCATGGCAAGCTGCCGGGCATCAAGGCCATCACCGGGGTGTTTGCGCGGCTGGACCATCCCGTCGAGTTCGAAGCGCTCGACGACCAGCCCGTCGACATGGTGTTCCTGCTTCTGGCGCCCGAAGGGGCGGGCGCCGATCATCTGAAGGCGCTGTCGCGAATCGCACGGGTCCTGCGCGACGCAGAAACCGTCTCCAAGATCCGTGGCACCCGCGACGCCGCGGCGATCTATGCATTCCTGTCCACGGCGCCGGCCTCACACGCCGCCTGAGCGGCGTGTGGCAAAGGGCACCCGGCGTCAGTGGATGCTGACGGGAGTCAACTGATTCTGCATCGCCGCGCCGATGGCGCTGTCACGCTCGTCGGTCAGCAGAATGGGCTGCCCGTTGGCGGCGAACAGGGCCCAGAGCTCGAGCCCCGGCGCGATATCGGGCATTCCCGGGAAGCGACCCGTCAGGTCCTCGCTCTTTACCTTGCGCAAATAGGCAAGCGCGCCTTCGCCCAGATGGGCGAACTGATCGGCCGTCATTGCCAGGATTTCAGGATTGTCAGTCATTGTTAGCCTCCTTGCCGAGGGCTGCCTCATTCAGGCCAACCCACGTTCGAGCCATGGGTTCCGGTCAGTCTTTCACCGAGATGTTTATTTTCCGTACCAGTTTTTCCGGCTGGGGACGGTCGAGAGCGACGGACAGGAGCCCGTTCTTCAGTTCCGCGCCGACAACGCGCATTCCTTCCGCGAGAACGAAGGTCCGCTGGAATTGCCGCGCGGCAATGCCGCGATGGAGATAGTCGCGACCGGTATCCTCGGTCTGCTTGCCGCGAATCACGAGCTGGTTTTCCTCGGTCGTGACATCGAGGTCTTCGTCCGAGAAACCGGCGACAGCCAGGGTGATCAGCAGCCTCTCGCTTCCGCAATCGGCCGGACGCAGGCGCTCGATGTTGTAGGGCGGATACCCGTCTCCGGACTTCGCCACGCGCTCGAGCGTCTTCTCCATCGTGTCGAAGCCGAGCAGGAGCGGATTCGAGAAGGGCGTCATACGCGTCATTGGTCTCATGTCCTCCAGAGAGCGACGTGGAAAGCGGACGAACCCGGCTGGCATTCGTCCGCGTGCTGCTGATATGGTCCGCCGCCTTTTGAAGTTCAAGTGAGTGCAGGGAACAGCGAATGAACGCCGCGCGCAGGATCATCATCGACACAGACCCGGGCCAGGACGACGCCGTCGCGATCCTGCTCGCGCTGGCGAGCCCGGAACTCGAGGTGATCGGCATCACGGCGGTGGCCGGCAACGTTCCACTGGCGCTGACGCAGACCAACGCCCGCAAGATCTGCGAACTGGCCGGTCGACCCGACATCAAGGTCTACGCCGGCGCCGTCCGTCCGTTGATGCGTCGCCTGGTCACGGCCGAGCACGTCCATGGGCGGACCGGGCTGGACGGCCCGACGCTGCCCGAGCCGACCATGCCGCTGCAGGAGACCTACGCGGTCGACTTCATCGTCGAGACCTTGATGGCCGCGGAACCCGGTTCGGTGACGCTGTGCCCGCTTGGCCCGCTGACCAACATCGCCGCCGCGCTCAACCGCGCGCCCGAGATCGCCGGCCGCGTCAAGGAGATCGTCCTGATGGGCGGCGGCTTCTTCGAGGGCGGCAACGTCACCCCGGCCGCCGAATTCAACATCTATGTCGATCCGCACGCCGCCGAGTTCGTCTTCTCCTCCGGCATTCCCATCGTGATGATGCCGCTGGACGTGACCCACAAGGCGTTGACGACGGCAAAGCGCGTCGCCGCCTTTCGCGCTCTCGGAACCAGGGTCGGCATCGCCACCGCCGAACTGCTGGATTTCTTCGAGCGCTTCGACGAGCAGAAGTACGGCAGCGACGGCGGACCGCTGCACGATCCGTGCGTGATCGCCTATCTGGTCAAGCCCGACCTTTTCCAGGGCCGCCACTGCAACGTTGCCATCGAGACCGCCTCCGAGATCACGATGGGCATGACCGTGATCGACTGGTGGGGCGTGACCGACCGGCCGAAGAACGCCATGGTCATGCGCGACATCGATTCGGACGGCTTCTTCGCTCTGCTGACGGAGCGGCTTGGGCGATTGTGAGGTCGAAGGTCGGGCGGTCAGCCGCCCGGCTTCGCCAGCGCGCGTTCCACCTCGTCCCGCAGCGGGATCGCCGGCTGCGCGCCTGGCTTCAGGCAGGCCAGCGCCCCGGCCGCCGCTGCCCGCCGCAGGGCGGCTTCGAGCGGGATGCCTTCGGCCAGCGCGGCGCCGAGATAGCCGCAGAACGTATCGCCGGCGCCCACCGTGTCGACGGGCTTGACGGGGATGGTCGGCACCGCGAAGTCGGCCTCTGGCGTCGCGGCCAGAACGCCGTCCTCGCCCAGTGTGACGACGATCGTCCGGCCGGTCTTCTCGACGAAGCGGCGCATGCGCTGCGCCCGATCGCCACCCGCCAGCGCAAGGGCGTCGGCGCAGAGGTCGAACTCGGTCTCGTTGGCGACGACGATGTCGGCCTTGTCGAGGAATTCGACGGCTCCGGCAGCGAAGGGCGCGGTGTTGAGCAATGCCACGGCACCGACGGCGCGCGCCGCCTCCAGCGCGGCCAGGACGGTCTCGAGCGGAATCTCGTGCTGAAGGAGCAGCACGTCGCCCTTTGCCAGGCCAGCGTCGGCCACATCGGATGGTGTGACCCCATGGTTTGAACCGGGGGTGACCGCGATCATGTTCTCGCCGTCGGACCCGACGAGGATCAACGCCACGCCGGTGGGCTCGGGCGTGGTTCGCACCGACGACAGGTCGACGCCGCCGTCCTCGAGCAAGGCAAGCGCCTCGGCCGCGAAGGGATCCGTTCCGACCGCGCCGATCATCCGAACGGAAGCACCGGCGCGTGCGGCCGCCAGCGCCTGATTGGCGCCCTTGCCGCCGGGCGCCGTGGAAAACCGGTCGCCCTGCACCGTCTCGCCGGGACCGGGAAGGCGACCGACCGTGGCGATCATGTCGAGATTGATCGAGCCGATGACGATGACCAAGCGTGCCTCCCCGGATGTTGCGCGTGAACCTATAGCCCGCGGCCCGGAGCGATGGAACCGGCATTACGGCGGCCGCGGCGGTGGCGGCAGCCCATCCGCCCCCCCGTGATCGGTGGAGGATATCGGCGCCGCAGCCGGCCGCTCTAACCGCCCAGCCGCCCCGCCTCCCAGCCCAGCATGGCGCGCTTGCGGGTGAGGCCCCAGTGATAGCCGGTGAGCGCCCCGCTCTTGCCGACGGCGCGGTGGCAGGGCACCACGAAGGAGATCGGATTGGCCCCGATCGCCGCGCCGACCGCGCGACTGGCCTTCGGCGCGCCGATTTCGGCGGCGATGGTCGAATAGGGCTTTGCCCGCCCGAGCGGGATCCTCAGCAGCGCCTCCCAGACCCGCACCTGGAAGTCGGTGCCGATCAGCACGACGCGCAACGGTTCCTCGCCGCGCCAGCGGCCGGGATCGAAGATGCGCGCGGCGTGAGGCGCGGTCGCGGCAAGATCCTCGACATAGGTCGCGTTCGGCCAGCGGCCGGTCATGTCGGCCAGCGCGGCCTCTTCCCCGCCAGGATCGCAGAAGGCGAGGCCCGCCAGCCCGCGGTCCGTCGTCATCACCAGGGCGAGGCCGAAGGGCGAGACATGGAAGCCATGGCGCATCAGGAGACCCGCGCCGCGGCTTTTGTAGGCGCCGGGCGACATGGCCTCGTGGGTGACGAAGAGGTCGTGCAACCGGCCGGGGCCGGACATGCCGACCTCCAGCGCCGTCTCCAGCAAGGGCATGCCCTGGTCGAGCAGGCGGCGGGCGTGATCGAGGGTCACGGCCTGGAGAAAGGCCTTGGGCGACAGGCCGGCCCAGCGGGTGAAGAGCTTCTGCAGCGCCGTCGGCGAGACGCCGACGGCTTCGGACAAGCGCTCCAGCGACGGCTGGTCGCGGTAGTCGAGACTTATCGTCTCGATCACCTGTCGCACGATCTCGTAATCGCCGGCCTGCGGCGCGCCGGGATCGGGCGTGATGTCGCGTTCGAGGATGGCCTGGGGTGCGTGCATGGCGAAGTCTCCCTGGCGACGACTATCGCGGTTCGGCGCGGGCTTTCCCACCCGAAACTTGCAAGCCGCCTACCCCGCCTTCGCGGTCGCGAGCGCCCGTCCGAAGGCGGTGGCGAAGCTTTCGCGATCGTCGGGATTGAGGAAGGCGCCGATCGGCACGCAGCGGCCCTGCCCTTCGACCGTCATCGAGGTGATGCCGATCTCGTCGTGCCGGGACACGGCGAACTTTGCCCAGAAGGGATTGAACAGGTGGTTTTCGGCGCGGCCCGACGGCGCATATTTGCGGATGTCGAGCCGGGTGCGCGAGACGGTGACCTCCTCGCGGGCACGGGCGGCGCGATAGTTCACCCGGAACGCGACGTAGAGCAGGAGGATGTCGAGGCCAAAGAATCCGATAACGGGCCAGGCGCCGATCGACCAGAACAGGAGCCCGACGAACAGCGAGATCATCGCCAGAAGGCCCATCAGGATGGAAAAGCCCGTCGTCCCCAGCGATCGATGCGGGGTCAGCAGGGCGCTGAAAATCGGCTCGTCGGCATCCTTTGTCTCTGGCATGCAAGGAATTATAGAGGCGGGATGGAAAAGCCCAAGGTCAAAAACGCCGCACGTCCCGCCACGGCCCGCACGAAGCCGCGGCGCAAGCCGAAGTCGATCTACGCTCCGGACGAGGTGGCCGAGATCTTCCGGCGGTTTTCAGTCCAGAGGCCCGATCCGAAGGGCGAGCTGGAGCACGTCAACGCCTTCACGCTGCTGGTCGCGGTGGTGCTCTCGGCGCAGGCGACCGATGCCGGCGTCAACAAGGCGACCCGCGCCCTGTTCGCGCTGGCCGATACGCCCGACAAGATGCTGGCGCTCGGCGAGGAGACCGTCGGCGAGCACATTCGCACCATCGGCCTGTGGCGCAACAAGGCGAAGAACGTGATCGCGCTGTCGCAGGCGCTGATCCGCGATCATGACGGACAAGTGCCCGGCGACTGCGATCTCCTGACGAAGCTTCCGGGTGTCGGCCGCAAGACCGCGAACGTGGTTCTCAACATGGCCTTCGGCCAGCCGACCATGGCCGTCGACACGCATATCCTGCGCATCGGCAATCGGATCGGCCTGGCGCCGGGAAAGACGCCGGACCAAGTGGAAAAGCGGCTGCTGGAGGTGATCCCGCCCGAATACATGCTGCACGCCCATCACTGGCTGATCCTGCACGGGCGCTATGTCTGCAAGGCGAGGCGACCCGAATGCGAGCGATGCGTGATTGCCGATCTATGCAAGGCGGCGGTCAAGTCCTGTGCCATTCCGGCACCCCTGGAGCCTCTGGGCCCGGCCGCGCTCGCGGAGGCTTGACCCTGGATGGCCGGCCCGCCCAAGCGGGATGGCCGGTCTGTCTACTTGCGCTGGGGGCCGGAGGCCGCGCCCAAAGCGCCCGACTGGTCGACGCCTGCCTGGCGTCCATTCTCCGCACGGCTCAGATCGGCGAGCAGGGATGCCAGTCTCTGAGGCAACACGTCATCAAGCTTGAAGTTCGGCATGGCCCGCAGAAATCTGGCGTTTTCCGTCGAGCGGATTTCCCGACGCACCGCGGTTTCAGCGGATTCTCCGTCGTGGCTTTTTGGCGAAGCCATGTCTTCTCTCCATTAATCTGTTCTATCGTCAGACGGAGAACCCGTCCCGTCGTCCAAGGTTCCCCACGCCAGCCCGGATGCCATCATCAAGGGTGGAAGAAGGTAAACATTGAATTAAATTGAATGTTTCCGCCCGGCCGAGCAGCGGTGGCGGCTCTCCGCTCCAGGGCTTTGCAATCCGCGATGTCGGCCAGGCGTGGATGGGGTCCGGCGAACGACAATGCCCAGCCGAAGACGGCCCTGGACGGCCGTGCGTCAACCCGCGCGACCGGTCGCGCAGGGGCGTGTTCCCGGAGCGGCTGGTCCGCGCCCTCCGTTCCGGGCGGCGCCAGGCGCCAGAACGGTCAGGCCCTGGCCTTGCCGGCCTTTGCGATACGCGTCTCGGTCTTCTTCCGTGCGGCCTTGCCGTAGCTGGTGATGAAGTCGACGATCCGAGGGACGATTTCGGCGCGGAAACGCGACCCGTTGAACACACCATAGTGGCCTACGGCCGGCTGCATGTAGTGGACGCGGTAGTCATCGGGGATGTTGACGCAGAGATCCTGCGCGGCCTTGGTCTGGCCGATGCCGGAAATGTCGTCGTTTTCGCCTTCCACCGTCAGAAGCGCGGTGTTGCGGATCGCCGTCGGGTCGACCGGCGTGCCGCGATGCATCATGGTTCCCTTGGGAAGATCATGCCGCACGAAGACCGTATCCACCGTCTGCAGGTAGAACTCCGCCGTCAGGTCCATCACCGCCAGGTACTCGTCGTAGAACTCGCGATGCTTGACGGCCGAATCACCGTCGTTCTTGACCAGATGCTGGAAGAAATCCTTGTGCGCGGTGATGTGCCGGTCGAGGTTCATGCTCATGAAGCCGGAAAGCTGCAGGAACCCCGGATAGACGTCGCGCATGAAGCCCGGCTCCGGCCACGGCACCTTCATGATGACGTTGTCGCGGAACCAGTCGATGCCCTTTTCCTCGGCCAGCTTGTTGACCGCGGTCGGATTGCGGCGGGTGTCGATCGGTCCGCCCATCAACGTCATCGTCGAGGGCGCCATCGGATCGTCCCTGGCCTCCATCAGCGCGACGGCGGCGAGCACCGGCACGGACGGCTGGCATACGCCGATCACATGCGTGTCCGGCCCGAGGTGGTGCAGCATCTCGATGATGTAGTCGATGTAGTCGTCGAGATCGAAGCGACCATCGGCCAGCGGTACCATGCGGGCGTCGGTCCAGTCGGTGATGTAGACCTCGGCATAGGGCATCAGCGCCTCGACCGTGCCGCGCAGCAAGGTGGCGTAGTGGCCCGACATCGGGGCGACGATCAGAAGCTTCGGATCCGCGCGGCGGCCGGCCGGCAGGCCGCGCTGGAAGTGGATCAGGTCGCAGAACGGCTTCTTCCACACGACCTTCTCACTGACCGGAACCCTTTTCCAGTCGACGACGGTCGTTTCGAGATCGAAGCTCGGCTTGGCATAGCGGCGCGTGGTGCGTTCGAAGAGCTCGGCGGCGGCGGCGGCGGAGCGGCCGAACGGCGTCAGCGAGAGAGGGTTGAGAGGATTGGAGTAGAACAGCTTCGTCGCGTCGGCCAAGGCGCGATACGGCTGCATCGCGGCGTGGCTCCACTCATAGACCTGATAGAACATCCTGCACCCTTCCCCGCTTCCGAGTCGCGAGCATCCCGCCGCCCGCGTTAATTAGCCGTTAACGCACGGTAGCCCGTTTCTATTGCAATGCAATAGGACAGCAAAGCGTTCCCTGGTGCCCTTTGGGAAGCCAGACTCTCAGAGCATCCTGAGCATCAGCACCCGTTCGTGCGGGTCGACGCCTTCCGGAACCTCGGCATGGAACCGGTGGACGAGCCGTGGAGGCGCCTCTTCGAGAAGACGCTCGGCAAAGCCGCATCTTGCGTAGAATGGAGCGTTGAACGGCACCGTGCGGAAAGTGGAAAGGCCGACATGGGAGAAGCCGCGAAGTCGTGCAGCCTCCGCCACGGCCTCGACCAGTGCGCCGCCGATACCGCGTCGCGCGTGGTCGGGATGGACCGATAGCTCGCAGAGCCAGTTCACCCGGTCCAGCGCCTCGGTGAGCGCGAAGCCGACCGGCTCATCGTCGGGACCGGCCGCAACCACGGCCCGGCGACGGTGGAGGATTGCGCGGAACTGGTCAGGCGTGGCCGGCGCGGCGGCGGCAAGCGCCGGGTAGCCGTGCCCGGCAAACAGCATGCCCGCCGCCATCTCGATGGCGATCAGCCGCCCGGCTTCGTCGGCTCGGGCGGGGCGGATCAGGTATTCCGGGGGCAGCGCGCGCCTGGTCAGGCCTCGTAGCCCTCGACGATCACCATCTCGGCGTCGGCCACCGTCTGGCGGATCTTCCTGGCGGCCTGATACTCGGCCGAGTGGTAGCAGTCGGTCGCCGCCTGCATGGACGGGAACTCGATCACCACGTTGCGGCCGCGCCCGGCGCCTTCCATCGCCTCGTAGGCGCCGCCGCGTGCCAGGAAATTCGCGCCGTAGCGCTCGAAGGCCGGCCTGGCGGTCGCGACGTAGTCCTTGTAGCGCTCGGGGTCGCGCACATCGACATGGGCAATCCAGTAGGCCTTGGGCATGGTGTCTTCTCCCTCTTGCTCGTCCGGCCTTCAGATGGCCGATTGCATTTCCGCGATGATCGCTTGCGCCGCCGCGCGGCGGTCGGGTGCGCCGACGATGGGTCGCGCGACGACCAGGTGGCTCGACCCGGCGCGGATCGCGTCGCCCGGCGTCATCACGCGCTTCTGGTCGCCCATGGCGGCGCCCGCGGGGCGAATGCCGGGCGTCACCACCGCCATGGCGGGACCGACGATCCCGCGCACGGCCGCCGCCTCGCTGGCGGAGCAGACGATGCCGCCCATGCCGCAGGCCTTCGCCTGCTCGGCGCGCCTCAGCACCAGCGTGTGCGGATCGTACTCGTATCCCGCGTCGATGAGATCCTGTTCGTCCATCGAGGTCAGCACGGTGACGGCGAGCAGGCAGAGGTCGCTGCCTTGCGCCGCGGCGACGGCCGCGCGCATCGCCTTGGGATAGGCATGCAGCGTCAGCATGGTGACGCCCATCTTGACGATGCTCTCGACGCCCTCGGCCACCGTGTTGTCGATGTCGAGCAGCTTCATGTCGAGGAAGACCTTCTTGCCGTCCGCGACGAGATCGCGGGCGAAATCGAGACCGCCGGCAAAGGCCAGCCGGTAGCCGATCTTGTAGAAGGTGGCGACGCCGTCGAGTTCCCGCACAGCCGCCTCGGCCGCCGCCACGTCGGGCAGGTCGAGACCGACGATCAGCCGGTCGCGCATGTCGGTGTCAGCGATCATGGCCGATTCCCTCGAAGCTCTCCATGGGTGTCCAGTCGCACAGGAGCGCGCGCTCGGAAAGGTCGAAAGCGAAGACGTTGCCACCGCCTCCGGGTTGGTCTTCGCGACGCGAGATCGTACGCCCGGCGAGATGCGTCTTCAACAGCGAGCCGACAGCACCGTGCCCGGTGAACAGGATCGGTTCCGCCGGCCGGTGTGCCGCAAGCACCATGTCCACCGCCTCGACGATCCGCGCCTGCGCGTCGACCGCGCGCTCCCAACCGTTCCAGCTCGTTTCGGGATGGGCAAAGAAGCCGTCGGCCGCGGCTTCGAACGCCTGCGGCTCCAGGAATCCCGTCGAGGACCGATCATTCTCGCCCATGCGCTCGTCGATCTCGACATCCAGCCCTGTCGCCGCGGCGATGATCGCGGCAGTGTCGATCGCCTTCCGCTCACCGCTCGAGACGATGCGACGCAGGGACTTCAGCCAGGCCTTGCCCAGGATGGCCTCGATGCGGTCGCGGCCCTGCCGCGACAGTGGCCAACGCGGGGTCGGCACCGCCGGATCGATGAGAACCTGCGGGTGGGTCAAGTAGTACCCGATCACGCCTCGACCCGTGTCGAAAAGGCCCGCGCGCGCTCGATCAGGCTTTCGCAGAGCCTCGTCATGCCCTTGGTCAGCCGCTCGTCCCTGAACGTGCCGTCCGCTTCAAAAGCGTCGCCCGCATTGGGAACCGAAACCTGCGCCGAGACGACTTCCATGCCGATGTGGGAGAGGATGGCGCGCAGATGATTGGCCGCGCGGATGCCGGCGAAGTGTCCGTTCGACGAGGAGCAGACACCGACGACCTTGCCGGGATAGGGCCGCAATGCCCGGCCACCGTCGCTCTTGACGCGGCTCACCCAGTCGATCGCGTTCTTGAGCAGCGGCGGCACCGAGCCGTTGTATTCAGGGGTGCAGATCAGCACCCCGTCGTGCGCCGCGATCTGGCGGGCAAGCTGCACGGCGTTTTCGGGGATGCCCTTCTCCTTCTCGCGATCCTCGTCCATGATCGGAAGCGGGTAGTCGATGAGCGAGATGCGCGTGACCTCCGCCCCCTGCAACGCGAGCTCCTTCATCGCCGCGTCGGCGGTCCTGCCGCTGAAGGCGCCCCTGCGGTTCGATCCCGCGAAAACGAGGATTCTTGCTGCCATGTTTCACCCGATCTGCCAGACTGGCTTCGGTTATATGGCCTCGGTTGCGGCAGGCAACCGCATTCGTGACGGGAAACGGACATGACGCAATGGACCATGGCCGCGTTGGCGCTCGCGACCATCCTGTCGGCGTCAGGCGGGGCGTCGGGCATCGAAGTGCCGCCGGAAGACGAGATCGCGGTCCAGGCCTGCATCGAAGGCGTTCGGGACTACAATTCGAGCGCCGAACCGGGTCAGGAGGCGACCCGCGACGAGTGCATCGGCACGGTGGCCGCGTCCTGCATGGAGACGGACGAGGGGCAGTCCACCATGGGGATGATCGGGTGCCATGCGCGCGAGCTGGCAGTCTGGGACGCCATGCTGAACGACAACTACGCGGCGCTGGAGGACGCGACCTCGCCGGCTGTATTCCAGGCGCTTCGCGACATCCAGATGAAGTGGATCGCCTATCGCGAGGCCAAGTGCGGTTGGCCGGCCGTCTTCTTCCAGGGCGGCACGATCGCGGGACCGCTCGCCGCCGACTGCCTGAACGACATGACCGCGCGGCGCGCCAACGAACTGGCGGACTACCTGGAGTGGACGCAGAACTGACCCGGCGACCGCGACCAGCGGGAGCCCGTTACTTTCGCCGGTAGATCCACAGCTGCGCGGGCGGAATGTTGCGCAGCACGAAATCGAAGTGCTCGACCGTGTAGGAGCCAGGCCCGACCGGGATCGGCGAGAACGGCCCATAGGTGAACTGAACCACCGGGCGGCCGGCGGGCAAGCGGTCGAGCAGATCCTCGACGTAGGCGATGCGTTGCGGGACCGGAAAATTCAGCAACGGCACGCCCGAGATGACCGCGTCGAAGACGAGGTTGCGATTCTCGCCGAGCGTCCCGTCGAGGTCGAAGGCGTCGCCGCGCACGACGTTGACGGTCGGAAAGAGCCGGCGGACATGATCGGCGAAATCGTGTGAGAACTCCACGCAGTGAAGCCGTTCCGGCGGCAATCCCCGCTGGAGGATCGCGCGGGTGATCACGCCCGTGCCAGGGCCCAGTTCGAGAACCGGCAGCCCCGATGCGATGTCGATGACGGATGCCATGCGACGCGCCGTCACCGAGCTGGTCGGCAGGATGGAGCCGACCGCGCGCGGTTTCTCGATCCAGCCGCGCAGGAAGCGCAGTTCGTCGTCGAAGTGCTCGCCCAGACTATTGCGGACGGCTCTTACGCTGCGCTGCATCAATCGCTTGCTCCCTGGGGACATGACCCAGCGCGAGCCTATGCGCAGACTGTGTCAAAAGAGGGTCCTGACCGAGTGGCGGGCGGGAGAAAGACGCCCGCCTCAGTTGCCGAAGGATTCGAAGAAGACCTTCATCCGATTGAAGAAACCGGTCGATTGAGGGCTGTTTTCGGTCGACGACAGCTTGTCGAACTCCTCCAGCAGTTCCCTTTGCCGGCGCGAAAGATTCTGCGGCGTCTCGACGGCCACCTGGATGATCAGGTCGCCCACCATGTTCTGGCGCATGACCGGCATGCCCTTGCCCTTGACGCGGAACTTGCGGCCATTCTGCGTGCCTTCGGGTATCTTCACCCGGGTCTGCGTACCGTCCAGCGTCGCCACCTCGAAGGAACCGCCGAGTGCCGCGGTGGTCATGGAGATGGGCGCCGTGCAGTAGAGGTTTTCGGCCTCGCGCTGGAAGAACTCGTGCGGCGAGACCGAGAGGAAGATGTAGAGGTCGCCCGAAGGCCCGCCCCGCGCGCCAGCCTCGCCCTCGCCCGACAGGCGGATGCGGGTGCCGTCTTCGATGCCCGCCGGGATATTGACCGACAGCGTGCGCTCTTCCGTGACGCGCCCCTGGCCATCGCATTTCGGGCAGGGTTCCTTGATGGTCTGGCCGCGGCCGTGGCAGGCCGGGCAGGTGCGCTCGATGGAAAAGAAGCCGCCGGTCTGCGCCCGCACACGGCCGGCGCCGCCGCACATCGTGCAGGTGACGGGCTGCGTGCCCGGCTTCGCGCCCGTTCCCGTGCACTCGTTGCAGGTGATCGAGCTCGGGACGTGGATCTGCGCGGTCTTGCCGTTGAAGGCTTCCTCGAGGGTTATCTCCATGTTGTAGCGGAGATCGGCGCCGCGTTCGCGACCGCCGGACGAGCGCCGCCGGCCGCCACCCATCATCTCGCCGAAGATGTCCTCGAAGATGTCGGCGAAACCGCCCGCGCCGGCAAAGCCAGGACCACCGCCGCCCATTCCGCCGTTCTCGAACGCGGCATGGCCGAAACGATCGTAAGCCGCTCGCTTCTGCGGGTCCTTCAGCGTCTCGTAGGCTTCGTTGATTTCCTTGAATCGCCGCTCCGCGTCGGCGTCGCCGGGATTGCGGTCCGGGTGGCACTGCATCGCCAGCTTGCGGAAGGCCGCCTTCAGGTCCTTTTCCGACGCGCCTTTCTCGACGCCCAGCGTCTCGTAGAAATCAGCCTTCATGGTGCTCGCGGATGTTCCTGCTGCCTGTCGGGGTGGCCGGCGCGCCCTGGGCGCCTACCGCAGGCCCCGATTTAGTAAAGCCGGCGTCCATGCGCCATAGCAACAACGCGGCTCGCCGACATTTTTTCTCCATGATTGGCGCGGTTGGACGAGAATTCAGCCCGTGGTCGGCGCACGGGCGGCCGGGGCGGACGCCCCGCGCCCGAAGCGCGCCGCGATGGCCTTGCCGAGCGGCCGCTCGAAATGCCGCTCCGACAGCATCGCCAGCGCCAGGGTCGCCGCGCCAGGCGCCAGCCAGTAGACATAGAAGCCGACCAGCCCGGTCGGCTCGACCAGCATGCGCCAGATCAGCGAGAAGAAAATCGCCTCGATGACGGGATGGATGAGGTAGATGCCGAGCGAGACCTTGCCGAGCGGATGCAGGAAGGCAAGGTAGCGGGAGCCGTCGGGGTCGTTGCGTTCCGCGACCGCCGCGAAGTACATGGCAAGCGCAAGCAGGCCGACGATCAGGGCTGCGGGCTGCCGCGTTGCCATTGCGACGATGGACAGGCCAAACAGCGCCCAGGCGGGCCAATGCGCCGTGACCCTCAGCCGGCTGCGGCGAGCGGCGACCGACACAAGCGCGCCGATGGTGAAGTCGGCGAAGGCGCGATAGGCCCCCCAGGTGTCCGCCTGTAGCCAGCTTTCGAATGGCATCAAGCCCCGATCGACCGCGAACTCCAGCGCCAGGACCAGCGCGCCGGCAAAAGCCGCGAGGCCGGCCATCCCGCCCACGCGGTGCGCGAGAACGACGAGCGGCAGGAGCAGATAGCAGAACCATTCCGCCGACAGGCACCAGGCGACGTAGTTGAACGTCAGTTGGTCCGTCAGCCCCCATGCTTGCAGCAACAGGAGGTTCGCCGGCAGGGCGCTCCAGGCGTAGCGGCCGGGATCGGCCGTATGGACCACGCCGAACTCGACCGCCAGGGCTACGCCGCAAAAGAACAGGAGCGTGGCGAGGTACAGCGGATAGAAGCGCGCCAGCCGGCGGACCAGGTAGGACCGGAAACTGCCCTGCGCCCGGAAGAGATCGTCGCCGTAGCGCTCCATGATCAGGTAGCCCGAGATCATGAAGAACATCTCCATCATCGCCAGCAGGCGGTAGAGATAGGCGCCGATTTCCTCGTAGCCGGGCGGCGCGAAGCGCAGAAAATGCCACATCATGATCGAGAGCGCGGCGACCAGTCTCCATGTCTCGAAAATTCGGTAGTGCATTGGACCGGAACCACCTCGCGCGATAGGCCGCGCAACAGGGCTTCTTCAGTAGGGGGATGTTGTACCAGGGTCCATCTTCGTCGATTGTTAAGCTTAACGGAGCGGCGGGAGGATGAGATGCGGAGACTGATCGCGACGGCGCTGGCCCTTGCGACGGGAAGCGCGCAGGCGGCCGACCCGGCAGACCTCGTCGAAGCGATCGACAGGGCCGACACTGTCCGGATGACGCGTCTCGTTGCCGAGCGCTTCAGGCATGCCGGCATCTCGATCAACGAGGGTCTGGTGTGGAGGCTGCAGCCCTTTGACCAGACGTTCAACTGGTACAACGTCTTCACCGACACGATCCTGATCGCGGAGATGCCGCGGGCTGGCGAGGCGGAGGCCTACTGGTCCGGCTGGAGCACGCTCCTGACCGGCGACGAATGGGACTGGCGTTCGTTCTTCGAGGACGAGGACGAGGCGTTGCGTCTGGCCCGGTTCAACCAGTTCTTCCTCGCCGCCCACGAATACGGCCATGCCGTTACCTATCGCTACGATCCCGATCACGAGACGCGGTGGGACGGTTCGATCAACTGCCGCGAATATCTCGCCGACCGTCTGGCCGCCGCCATGCTGGTCGAGCTGGCGGGGGAGCACGCCACGTTCGGCCGGCTGCGAGATCGCTATCGCGCGCTGATCGCCGAGATCAACGCCCACATCGCCCCGGCCGACCGCTACGACCCTCCGGATTTCGCGGCGATCGAAGCAGACTGCCGGATCATGGACGTGCGCCAGCCGACGGTTTCGACCATGACGCCCTATGCCTCGGCCTTCTTTGCCCGGCAGACCACGCTGCTGGCGCAGGATCTGCCGCCGCTCGGCGATCTGCATGCCGCGCATCTGCGGCCATGGTGGGACGAGCGGCGCCTGCCGGATTCCGGACGGGCGGGGGCCGTGACGACGCTGGCGCCGGTCGAAGGGCTCGACGGCGCCGCGCCCGCCATTCTCGCCGACGGGACCAGCCGCGAGCTCGCCTTCGCGCCGGACGCATCGCTGATGGTGGTGGAGGAACGCGTCGAGGTGGTCGACGGCCGCGTTCATGCCGGCTTCGCCTACGGCCGGGTGGGCGAACCGATCGAGATCGTCATGCCCTTCGGCCCCGTCGACGGCCCGGCCGACCCGGCGGGCATCGACAATTCGCGCGGCATCGCTTCGCTCGGCCCGGACCGGTTCCTGCTGCTCAACAGCGGGTTCGGCGGCGTGGGGGAGGAGATCTTCCTGATCGATCTGCGGCGGGGCAGCGACGTCTGGCGTCTCCGGATCGCTCCGATGGGCGCGGCAGGGGCGACCGACACGCGCGTCCTCGCGGACGCGGCAGGCGGCATCCACGTCCTGCTGAACGATCTCGCGGCGACGATCGACGGGCAGAGGCGCTGGCGGCATCTGCGACTGGATGCGGAAACACTCGAGACGAAAAGCGAGACGCCGCTTTCAACCGACCTCGCCGGCCTGCCGGTCGCGATCGGGCTCGACGGCAGCCTGGTGCTGCAGGACGGCGCGCAGCTGGCGATTGCGGCGCCGGGCGAGGCGCCCCTGGCCCTTGCCGGCGGCCTGCGTGGCTTCAAGGACGGCGACGAGGCGATGCGAGCGGAGTTCCAGGCGCGCAGCCTGGTGGTCTCGATGCGCGAGGATGGAGGCGCCCTGGTGCTCGACCGCGACCCGATCCGCGACGCCCTCGTCGTGCGCCGGATCGCGCCGGGCGCCGGGAGACGCTGAGCCGCGACCGGAGGACGACCGTCGCCGTCATGAAAAGGGCCGGCGTCCCCGCGGACGCCGGCCCCAAATTGTCGATGACAGCCTGCGATCAGGCGGACTTCTTCTTGTCGTCGTCGATCTCCTCGAAGTCGGCGTCGACCACGTCCTCGCCGGACTTCTGGGCATCCGCCTTGGCGTCGGCTTCCGCCGCTTCCGCCTGGCTGGCCTCGTACATGGCCTGGCCGAGCTTCATGGAGGCCTCGGTCAGCGCCGTGCTCCTGGACTGGATCTCCTCGAGGTTTTCGCCTTCGAGCGAGGTCTTCAGGGCCGCGATCGCGTCCGAGATCGCCGTGCGGTCGGCCTCGGTGACCTTGTCGCCATATTCCTTGAGCGACTTCTCGGCGGAATGCACCAGGGCCTCGCCCTGGTTCTTCGCCTCGACCAGCGCGCGGCGCTTCTTGTCGCCCTCGGCATTGGCCTCGGCGTCCTTCACCATCTTCTCGATGTCGGCGTCGGACAGGCCACCCGAGGCCTGGATGCGGATCTGGTGCTCCTTGCCGGTGCCCTTGTCCTTGGCCGAGACGTTGACGATGCCGTTGGCGTCGATGTCGAAGGTGACCTCGATCTGCGGCACGCCGCGCGGCGCCGGCGGAATGCCGACCAGGTCGAACTGGCCGAGCATCTTGTTGTCGGCCGCCATCTCGCGCTCGCCCTGGAACACGCGGATCGTCACCGCGGACTGCGAATCCTCGGCCGTGGAGAACACCTGGCTCTTCTTGGTCGGGATCGTGGTGTTGCGGTCGATGAGACGGGTGAACACGCCGCCGAGCGTCTCGATGCCCAGCGACAGCGGGGTCACGTCGAGAAGCAGCACGTCCTTGACGTCGCCCTGGAGCACGCCGGCCTGGATGGCCGCGCCCATGGCGACCACCTCGTCGGGGTTGACGCCCTTGTGCGGCTCCTTGCCGAAGAACTGCTTCACCACTTCCTGGATCTTGGGCATGCGCGTCATGCCGCCGACGAGAACCACCTCGTCGATCTCGGCCGCCTTCACGCCGGCATCCTTGAGCGCCGCCTTGCAGGGCTCGATGGTGCGCTGGACGAAATCATCCACCAGCGCCTCGAACTTGGCGCGGGTGAGCTTCATCGTCAGGTGCTTCGGACCCGAGGCATCGGCGGTGATGAAGGGCAGGTTGATCTCGGTCTGCGCGGATGAAGACAGCTCGATCTTGGCCTTCTCGGAGGCCTCCTTCAGGCGCTGAAGAGCGAGCTTGTCGTTCTTCAGGTCGATGCCCTGCTCCTTCTTGAACTCGGCCGCCAGATACTCGACCAGGCGCATGTCGAAGTCTTCGCCGCCGAGGAAGGTGTCGCCATTCGTCGACTTCACCTCGAACACGCCGTCGCCGATCTCGAGGATCGAGATGTCGAACGTGCCGCCGCCAAGATCGTAGACCGCGATGGTACCGGCCTTCTTCTTGTCGAGGCCATAGGCAAGGGCTGCCGCCGTCGGCTCGTTGATGATGCGCAGCACCTCGAGACCGGCGATCTTGCCGGCGTCCTTGGTGGCCTGGCGCTGAGCGTCGTTGAAATAGGCCGGAACGGTGATGACCGCCTTGTCGACCTTCTCGCCGAGGTAGGACTCCGCGGTCTCCTTCATCTTCTGCAGCGTCATGGCGGAGATCTGCGAGGGGGAGTACTTCGTGCCCTGCGCCTCGACCCAGGCGTCGCCATTGTCGGCCCGGACGATCTTGTAGGGAACGAGCTTCTTGTCCTTCTCGGTCACCGGATCGTCGTAGCGGCGGCCGATCAGCCGCTTGACCGCGAAGATGGTGCCTTCCGGATTGGTCACAGCCTGGCGCTTGGCCGGCTGGCCGACGAGGCGTTCGTCGCTGTTGCTGTCGCTGAAGGCGACGATCGACGGCGTGGTGCGCGCGCCTTCCGCATTCTCGATCACCTTGGGATCCTTGCCGTCCATCACGGCGACGCAGGAATTGGTCGTTCCGAGGTCGATACCGATTACTTTACCCATTGTAGTTCTCTCCGCTTAGCAGGCTGCCAGGACCCATACCGGCGTTCCAGTCGGCAGCCCCTGTTTTCCGAAAATGGCCCGGTCCCGTGCGACTCCTGCGCGGCTCCCGAGCGTCGCGGCGTATATAAGAACAGGACCATTTGCGCGCAAGCGGGGCTGACATTGACTCGCGGACACTCTTTGCGCCTGGCGACCCGTCTTGTGCCTGGAAACAGCGGGCCGTTGGGAAATCGGCCCGGTCTCTCCCTATATTCAGCCCATGAACCAGTCGTCCCATCTCGACCTCTTCGAACAACGCCGCCACCGGGCGATGAACACGCTGCACACCTGGCTGCTCGCGGCGGGGAGCCTCGTCCTGCTCGGCGTCAGCGCCTTCGCCTTCGCGGGCGCGACCGGCGTCCTGTTCGCCCTCGTCTTCGGCGCGGTCACCATGTGGATGGCGCGCAATGTCAGCCCGAAGATGGTGCTGTCGATGTATGACGCCCGGCCGGTGACGCGGGCCGAGTTCCCGCAAGGGGTCGCCCTCGTCGAGGAACTGGCGCGGCGTGCGGACCTGCCCGCAACGCCGAAGCTCTACGTCGTGCCGTCGCAGATCATGAACGCCTTCGCCGTCGGCCGGCGCGACGATGCCGTGATCGCCGTCACCGACGGGCTGGTGCGGCGTATGACCGCGCGCGAGCTCGCCGGCGTGCTGGCCCATGAGATGAGCCATATCGCCAACGAAGACGTGAAGGTGATGGCGTTCGCCGACATGGTGTCGCGCTTCACGTCGACCATGGCGACGGTGGGCCTGTTCTCGCTGGTGCTGAACTTTCTCGGCTTTGCCGGCGGCTACGAGGCGCAGGTGCCCTGGCTGGCGGTGATGGTCCTGCTCGCCTCGCCCACCATCGGCGGGCTGCTGCAGCTCGCCCTGTCGCGCACCCGCGAGTTCGACGCCGATCTCGGCGCCGCGATCCTCACCGGCGATCCGGCCGGGCTCGCCTCGGCGCTCGCAAAGCTGGAGCGCGCCCAGCGCAATCTGTGGGACCGGCTGATGCTGCCGGGCGGCCGCATGCCGGATGCTTCCGTGCTGCGCAGCCACCCGGTGACGGACGAGCGCATCCAGCGACTGATGGCGCTGAAGGCGGCGCATGAGCTGCCCGAGCCCGCTCCGGTGGTCGAGGTGGTCGAGCGGCGGCTGCGCCCGGGGCGCAGCTTCATTCCCAACATCGGGCGTCGCGGACCGGTCGACTACCGCCGCATCGCGTCGCTGCTGGCGGCCGAGCACCCGCTTTCGGCGAAGGACCATGACGGCCCGGCGCATCCCGGCTCGCTCGCCGCGCCCGACGGGCGGCCGCGCCTCCGCATCCGCCGCGGCGGGGTCTGGTACTAGGGCGCCCGGCCGCTCAGGCGTCGGGAAGCTCGAGCGCCCGCGCAAGGAGCGCGCCCGCGTCGCCGTCGTGTCGGAAACCGAGGCCATCGGCGATGGCCGTGTCGATCGGCGGATAGGAGCCGTATTGCGCTTCCAGTTCCGGTCGCGGCTCGAAGACGACCTTGTCGCGCACCTCCGGCCCGAACCGGGCGGCCACCGCCTCCACCACCTCGCCCATCGACAGCCTGAGCGCCGGAAGGCAGAAGGCCCGCCGCCCCGTCAGGCGATCGGCGGGCAAGGCGGCGGCATGGAGCAGATTGTCGACGCAGCGCTGGCGCGACATCATCCACGACGTCGACGCCTCCGAGACCGGGCAGGTGAAGGTCTCGCCGGCCGCAAGCGCGTGGAAGATGTCGCTCATATAGGCCGAGTGATGGCCGCCAGGGCGGCGCGGACGGGCGACGATGCCCGGCAGGCGCAGGCTGAGCGCGTCGATGGTGCCGCGCCGGGCGTGGTCCGCAAGCAGCGCCTCCATCATCAGCTTCTGCGCGCCATAGCTCAGCGTCGGCAGCGGCAGGGTCTCGTCATCCACCCGGTCGCGCGGCAAGGGAACGCCGAACACGGCGATGGTGGAGGAAAAGACCATGCGCGCCGGCCTGGCCTGCCGCGCCAGCCGGTCGACCAGCGCCATGGTGGCGAGCGCGTTGACCCGCCAGCCGAGCGCGAAATCGCCTTCGGACGCGCCGCCCGGGACGGCCGCCAGATGGAACAGCACGTCGATCGGCTCGGCGGTGAGGGCGTCGACAAGAACCGGATCAGCAATGTCGCCGATGACCGGCCTGATGCCGAGCGGCATGGTATCCGGCGGAAGCGTCTCGTCGATGGCGACGATTTTCGCTTCCGCGTCGGCTCCGGCAAGTCCGCCCGCGGCGAGCCGCCGGACCAGCTCCTGGCCGATGAAGCCTCCCGCTCCGGTGACGACGATCCGCATGGCATCCTCCCGAGACAGCCGCGTGGCCGCGACGTCTGACACCTCGCCCGGACCACTGGTGCCTGGCAGTAGGGACCGACCACCCGCCCGTCAACGCCGAACTTCCGATCCTGCCCCGGGAACAGTCGAGACGCGGCGCGCGCTACACCGCTTCCCAGCCGCCGCTTTCGCCGGCGCGGAAGATCGCGTCGATGACCTTCTGGTTCAGGACGGAGCTTTCGAGCGGGAAAACGTCGACCGTCTCGCCGCGCGCCGCCCTGCCGAAAGCCTCGGCCTGCAGGCGGTACTGCCGCGTGTCGGGGAAGCGGTAGACGGTGGCGACGGTGTGGTTGTGGTTGTGCAGCGTCACCGTGTCGTCGCCGTAGATGCGCGCGTTGAACGGCGTCGCCACCTCGATGAAGCCGGCCTCGCCGTGGAACACCATGCCCTGCCGCGCCGCCATCTGCGTCGACACGTAGAAGGTCATGTCGAAATCGCCGCAGTCGGCGGTCACGTGCGAATAGATGTCGGTGCCGAAGGCCGGATCGCGCTCGACGCGAGCTCGGATCTTCAAGGGTTCCCTGCCGGTCGACAGCCGCATCGCCACGGTCGGGTAGACGCCGATGTCGGGCAGGCCTCCACCGCCGAGTTCCGGCCGGTTGCGCATGTTGACGGGGTCGACGTTGAAATAGGTGAAGGCGCCCTGCACATGGCGCAGCCGGCCGATCGCGCCGTCGGCGATCAGATCGCGCACCTTGTGCCACTGCGGGTGGTAGGCGACCATGAAGGCCTCGCAGACCAGCACCTTGTTGCGATCACGCGCGGCGATCACCGGCGCGATGTCGGCGGCGTTGAGCGCCAGCGGCTTCTCTACCAGAACGTGCTTGCCGGCATCCGCCGCCTTCACCGCCCATTCGACGTGGTCCGAGGTCGGCAGCGGGACGTAGACGCCGTCGACCGTGTCCGACGCGAGCAGCTCCTCGTAGGAGCCGAAGGCATGCGGCGCGCCGATGCGCTCGGCCAGCGCCCGCGCGCGCGACAGGTCGCGGCTGGCGACCGCCGTGACGAAGCCATTGTCGCTGTCGTTCAGCGCCGGAATCACATGCTCGCGCGCGATCTTGGCGGTGGACAGGATACCCCAGCGGAACATTTTCTTTCCTCCTCGAAAAATATCGCGGCGACCCTACTGCGTGGGAGGCCGGGAGGGAACCGGGAAAGCGTTACCGCCAGGGAACGACGGCAAGTTCCGGCCAGTGGACGAGCGCGCGCGCAGCCTTCTTTTCGTGGGTGGCGCGATTGTCGAGGACCCGGTTCGGCACCAGCCGGAAGGAGAAGATGTCGTCGAGCCCGAACGGGGCGTAGAGGTCGAGCGTGCCGTCGGCGCCGAGCCTCACCCCAACCGCATGGGTCTTGCAGGCGAAGCGGTCGATGCCTTCGCGCGACGAGCCGAGCGGCGGGTAGGGCTGGCCGAAATGGCCCTCGTACCAGAGATGCACCCGTGCCTGGTTACGGATCTCGACCGGCAGCGGGAGCGCCGCGAACAACGGCGCGGAGCGGCGGATCACCGTGTCCTCCGCCTCCCATGACAGATCGGCCGCGTCGAAATAGAATAGGTCGACGTCCTTGACGCCATGGCCGGACGCGCGCCCGGTGAGCGCGTTCCAGACGGTGTTGTAGAGCGCGCCCGAGACGATCCACCAGTCCGGCAGGCCGAGACGGCGGGCGGTCTCCAGCGCCGTACGAACGAGAGGGTCGGCGCGCAGGATCGCGAGGAAAGCCTCGCGCTGGTGCTCGAAGGGCAGGCCGGAAAAGCGGAGATGGTGCATGAATCCAAGGTGGGCGATTCGGTGGCTGGAAGCAAACCCGTTCCGGCATGCCGGATCGATGGCGCCAGTCGGTCCGATGCGGTATGATTGGGTACGATCACTCAGCGGATCAGGACCCAGGATGAAGACCGTCACCATCCGTATCGACGACGACGTCATGACGCGCTGGGACGAACTCGCCCAGGCGCATGGTCTCGACAGTGGCCGCCTCATGCGCCAGGCGATCGTCGAGAAGCTGGAGGAGCTGGAAGACTTCTATGTCGTGAAGGCGCGGACGGCCAAGCCGTTCCAACCGGTGCCGAACGAGGAGGTCTGGCGGCGGCTCGGGCTTGAGGATTGAGTGGCATCCAGATGCCGTCCTCGACTTGGCGCGTCTGGGGACCGCCGAGCAGCGTCGGATCAAGGCAGCGCTGGACGATCTTCTTGCGGCCTCCGACGCGCGCCAGCGACTCGTCCCCTATTCGGGCCATCTCAAGGGCCACTGGAAGCTTCGCGTCGGCGACCACCGGCTCGTCTGTCGGGTCGAGGACAGGGACGGCCAACGCGTGCTCGTGATCTATGTCGCCCACAGAAGCCGGGCCTATGACGGCCGTAGCGTCAGGACCATCCTGAGTAGGACCGAGGACTGAGCCCGGCGCCGGTGGCACCGGGCTCACAGCCCCGCTTGCCTCACGCGTCCTGGATAGCCGAGAGTTTCCAGTCGCCGCCATGCCCGCGCACGAAGGTCCACAGCTCGACCGTCTCGGTCGGCTGGTCGGAACCGCCCGCTAGCTCGCCGGTGGCGCGGTCGCGCAGGACGTCGACGGCTTCGTAGCGGAGCGCCGTCGTCGCATAGTCGCTTCCGTTCTCGCTCCAGGCTTCGGCGACGTCGGCCTGCAGGAGGTGCACGCCGGAGACCTCGTTGACCACGCCGCGCCTGGCGTTGTCTGCAAGTTCCTCGGAGAAGAACGACACCATCTCGGGCGTCGACAACCGGCGGAGCGCCGCGTGATCCTCGCGCGAGAAGGCCTCCTGCACCTCGGACAGCCGCTGCTGGAACGTGTCGAGGTCGGCCTGGTCGAGCCGGATGAACTCGAGTTCCGGCTCGCTGTTAACCGGGGCAGACGCGCCGCCGATCGCCGGCACGGTGAAGCCGCCGGCCTTGCGCTGCGCGGGCACCTCATCGCGGGCGAGCGGCTCGCGGCCGAAGCCTGGTCCGCCCGAGGGGGTAGGCGCGCCACCGGCCATGGCCGGTGTCTGGCGCGAGCGGAAGAAGGCCATGGCGAGCCAGATCAGCGCGCCGACCAGGAGCAACTGGATCAGGAAGCCGAGCGCGCCGGCCATGCCGCCGAAGCCATAGCCGAGCAGCATGCCGAACAGGCCGCCGATCAGGATGCCGCGCATCAGCGAGCCGCCAAGCCCGCCGCCGAACATCCCCTGCCGCTGCGGGCCGGCCGCCTGCTGGGCACTCGTCTGCTGCTGCCGCGCGCCGGGTGCCGGCGCCGGCGTCATCGAGCGCTCGACCGGCGCGGTCTGGGCCGGTGCGGTGCGGGTGGTAGCCGGTGCGTCGAAGGTGCGCGAACCGCGGCTGCCGAAGCTGCCGCCGCGCCGGGCCTCGGCGAAATCGGTCGAGACCAGCGTGAAGGAAAAGAAGAACGCCGCGAAGAGGGCGAAGAGACTGAGACCGCGCAGACGCAGCATGGGAAAGGTTCCTCCATCTGCCCGCGCGTCGTTGAAATGCTAGGCGGGCCCGTTGACAGTGCGGTCCGACATCGCGACCGTCAAAACGATCGCCAGAGGGGCCCGGCCCGCAGTCGCGGATATGGGGCAGGCGCGACGCGGATGCAAGATCAAACGCGCGGCACCATCGCGGCCCGAGCGCCGGGGATTTGCCGGATGGACATCCGCAAGGGGCAAGACGGGCGCCTACTGGCTGGTGATCACAACGACGCGCCGGCCCTGGAAAAATGCGAAGGCCGCTGCGCACGGAGATGCACGCAACGGCCTTCGTTTAGCCGTGGACCCTTCGAAGGCTCACTCGTCCTCGTCGTCGAATTCGTCGTCGAACTGGTCGACGACCACCAGGAAGACGACGCTCGCGCCATCCTCTTCCTCTTCGTCGTCGCCTTCGTCCTCTTCCTCATCCTCATCCTCTTCGAGGCTGTCGTCGAAGAGGTCTTCCTCGTCTTCCGTCGCGGGGCGGATTTCGAACGGCGAGGTGCCGTTCCACACCGGCTTGCCGTCGGTGGTGAAATCGGCGAGGTCGGCCTTGAAGTCCTCGCTGTCGAAGATCTCGCGAGCCTCGGCCTCGTCGGCGTCCGTCATGGCGACGGCGACGCCATCGATTACAAGCGTGTACATGTCCTGAAGCTCCTGTTGGCTGCCTGTCAGCCCAAAACGCATGGAAGCCCGTCTGGCTCCCTCTGGCGCAGGCTTCATCCGAAGCCAGCGTTCTTGTCAATGGCTACGTCTCGCCGCCCAACCGCGACCGGAAGCCGGCGAACGTCGCCGCGGCGGGAGCCGCGACGCCCATTCATCCCCGCAGCACGCCGCCGGTCTGCTTCCCGACGTTGTCGACGATCTTGCCCGCGAGCGCCTCGAAATCCTCGTCGGTCAGCGTCCTGTCGATGGGCTGGATCGACACCTCGATGGCGATCGATTTGCGGCCTTCGCCGAGCGAGGCGCCCTCGAAGACGTCGAAGACGGTGACGCCGGTGATCAGCTTCCTGTCGGCCGCAAGGGCGGCCTTGGTCAGCGTGCCCGCCTCGACGGCCCTGTCGACCACGAAGGCGAAGTCGCGCCGCACCGCCTGGAAGGGCGACAGGTCGAGGCGCGGCTTGGTGCGCGTGGCCCGCCCCTTCGGCTCCGGAACGGCGTCGACATAGACCTCGAAGCCGCAGAGCGGCCCCGACACGTCGAGCGCCTCAAGCGTCTTCGGGTGGAACTCGCCGAAACTGGCGAGCACGACCTTGGGGCCGAGCTTGACGGTGCCCGAGCGGCCGGGGTGATACCAGGCCGGGCCGCCGGCCTCGACCTGCAGCTTGTCGACCGGCGCGCCGATCGCCTCGAGAGCGGCCAGCGCATCGGCCTTGGCGTCGAACACGCCGACGGTGGCGGCGTTGCCCGACCAGGCGCGCCCCGAACCGTCCATGCGCGCGGTGCCGCGGCGCACGCCGGCGGCAACGCGACGCTGCTGGTTGGCGCCGTCGCCCTCGTAGGTGCCCGACACCTCGAACAGCGCGACGTCGGCGAAGCCGCGGTCGGCATTGCGCTGGGCGGCCGCGATCAGGCCGGGCAGCAGCGAGGGCCGCATGTCCGACATGTCGGCGGCGATCGGATTGGCGAGTTTCAGCGCCTCCTGCCCGCCGCCGAACAGTTCGGCGTGCCTGGCGGGAATGAAGGACCAGGTGACGGCCTCCATCATGCCGCGCACGGCGAGCGCGCGCCGCGCCGCGCGGGTGCGTATCTGAAGCGTCGTCAGGATGCGGCCGTTGACGGCGTCGTGCGACATCATCGGCTGCGGCGCGATCTTCTCCACGCCGTGGATGCGCATCACCTCCTCGACGAGATCGGCCTTGCCCTCGACGTCGGGTCGCCAGGCGGGAACCGTCACCTCGAACACGCCCTTGCGGCGCACGTTGCGCATGTTGTCGGCCGACAAATAGCTCAGCGTCGAGCCGGCATTGCGCGGGCCGTCGGAGATGTCCATGCCGAAGACGTCGGCGACGGAGAAGCCGAGCCGCTCCAGGATGCCGCGCGCGTCCTCGGCCGGAACCTCGATGCCGGTCAGGCGCGTCACCTCCGACACCGGGAAGGCGATCGTCCTGTAGGCGTGGCCCTCGTAGCCGACGACCCGTTCGGTCGAGGCCTCGCCGCCGCAGAGCTCCAGCACCAAGCGGGTGGCGAGTTCCAGCCCGGCGGCCATGAACTCGGGATCGACGCCGCGCTCGAAACGGTAGCGCGCATCGGTGATGATGCCGAGCTCGCGGCCGGTGCGGGCGACGTTGAGCGGGTTCCAAAGCGCCGATTCGATCAGGACGTCGGTGGTGGTCTCATCGCAGCCCGAATGTTCGCCGCCCATGATGCCGGCGATGGACTCGACGCCGTTGTCATCGGCGATGACGCACATTTCCGGGGAGAGCGTGTATTCGCGCCCGTCGAGCGCCAGCACCTTTTCGCCGTCGACGGCGCGACGCACCACGAGGTCGCCCTTCACCTTGGCGGCGTCGAAGACGTGCAGCGGCCGGCCGCGGTCGAAGGTGATGTAGTTGGTGATGTCGACCAGCGCGTTGATGGGACGCAGGCCGATCGCCATCAGCCGCTGCTGCATCCACTTCGGCGATGGCCCGTTCCTGACGCCGCGCACGAGGCGCAACGCGAAGCCGGGGCAGAGATCCGGCGCTTCGATGGTCACGTCGACCGGGCAGTCGCCGGCGCCGCCGACCGGCTCGACCGCGCCGGGTTTCAACGTGCCGAGGCCAGCGGCCGCGAGATCGCGCGCGATGCCGTGGACGCCGGTGGCGTCGGGCCGGTTCGGCGTCAGGTTGATCTCGATCAGCGGATCGTCGAGCTTCGCCCATGACGCGAAGGACTGGCCGACCGGCGCATCGGCCGGCAGGTCGATGATGCCGTCATGTTCGTCCGACAGCATGAGCTCGCGTTCGGAGCACATCATGCCGCGGCTTTCCACGCCGCGGATCTTGCCGACGCCGAGCGTCACGTCGATGCCGGGCACATAGGTGCCGGGCGCGGCGAAGGCGCCGACGAGGCCGGCGCGCGCGTTGGGCGCGCCGCAGACCACCTGGATCGGCTGGCCGTCGCCGGTATCGACCGACAGCACCCGCAGCCTGTCGGCCTCCGGATGCTTCTCGGCCGTCAGAACCCTGGCGATGACGAAGGGCTTCAGCGCCGCCTTGTCGTCGACATGCTCGACCTCGAGGCCGATCATCGTCAACGTCTCGCAGATCGTTTCGAGCGAGGCGTCGGTCTCGAGGTGGTCCTTCAGCCAGGACAGGGTGAACTTCATCGGCTTGTTCCTGATCTCGACGCTCGACCGCCCCAGTCCGGGCAGGCTGTCGCGTATGAGCATGTCGTTGCAGCGTCGCTCGGCGCGCGGCCTTGTAGCGTGCCGGAGACGCCGCTTCAAGCGAATGCCGATCCGCTGGCCGTCGGAGCATCGGCGCCCTCCAATTCCGGCCGTGGAGTGACCGCACGACGGCCAAACTTATTCGTTCTCGATCGGAACAGTTGCGCAGTCGGATAGTTTGCCAAGGGAGCAGCGTGCCGCGATGGTTTCGATTCATCCATGACGCGGCGACCTGTCCGACAGGCGGTCAGCGCTCTCTCTCATCCTAGAAGAACACTTGAATGAAAGGACGACGAGATGAAGACCCCCACGAAACTGTTTCTCGCAGCCGGACTGATGTGCGGCACCGCCGCGCCCGCCGCCCTGGCCCAGGACGCGAACCAGAACGCGTCGGTCCAGGCCTGCGAGCGCTTGACGACGATCGTGCAGAACTATGAGGACCGGTTCCGCGCGCAGTGGATCGATCGCGCCAACGACGTGATCGCAAGTGAAGGACGTCTCGAATGCGCGCAGTATGTCGCCCAGGCCGAGGAAGCCATAAAGGAACTCGAGCGCCGTGAAAACATGGCCCAGCGGCAGGACCCGGCTGGACAGATGCAGACGGGCGCGAACGAGGCCAGACAGCCGGCAGGCCAGGGGGACGCCACGGAGGCGACGACCAACACCGATGGCGGCCGCATCGTCGTGACCCAGCCCGAGCCTCGGATCCTGGTGGAACAGGACGCGCCCGAAATCACCTATTCCCAGGACGCGGCCCAGGCGCGGGTGCAACAGGGCACGCCTCAGATCATCGTGCGCCAGGGCGAGCCGACCGTGCGCGTGCAGATGCCGCGTCCGCGGATCACCATCGACCAGCCGGAGCCGGAGATCATCGTACGCATGCCGCAGCCGGACGTCTCGGTCGACGTGCCGGAACCGGAGTTCAACGTCTCCCAGTCGCAACCGCAGGTCAGCGTGAACCAGCCCGAGCCCGACGTCCAGGTCCAGATGGAGCAGCCCGAGGTCGACGTTCAGGACCAGGATCAGGCGCACGTACAGATCGAACGCGACCAGGCGATCGTGCGCCGCGAGGGTGGCGAGCAGCAGGCCCGCGTGCAGGTCGAACAGGCCGAGCCACAGGTAAGCTATGAACGCTCCGAACCCAATGTCGAGTTCGAGATGGGCGGCGAGCCGCAGGTGACGTTCAACCGCACCGGCGAACCGACCGTTCGGATCGAACGGATGGGCGACCAGGCAGCGACCCAGCAGGCCGAGCAGAACGGCGCGTATCATCGCGCCACGCAGGGTCAGCAGGCCGCGGCGGATGGCGATCGCACCGCTTCGATCCAGCCGGATGGAATGACCGAGCAGGCCTACGACGCGCTGCGCGGCGATGGCCAGATGGACGGTACCGCTTCAGCGATCCCCGTCGGCGATCTCGTCGGGCGCGGCGTCACCAACACGATGGGCCAGGAACTCGGTCAGGTCGAGCGTGTCGTCACCAACGGCAACCGCGCCTACCTCGTCGTCTCGGGAGGCGGGACCATCGACATGGGCGATCGTGAGATCGCACTGCCGATCGACCGCATCATCCTGGTCGGAGACGACGAGCAGTTGATCCTGCAGGGCCTGAGCGAGGAAGATCTCCAGGCCATGCCGCGGTGGAACACCGACAGCGGCCAGGAACTCGGCGCCGCCGATCAGGTCAACATCCTCCGGTCCTGATCGCGTGTTCATCAAACACGGCTGAAACCACGCCGGAGGCCGCTCGCGGCCTCCGGTTCTGTTCATCCGTCGGGCCCTGCAGCTCCGCCACCGCGCATCACGGGAGATCGAAATGAACTGGGGCGACCTGTTCTTCCAGGGTTGGCAAGGCATCGTGCGCACCCTCGTGGTGGGCGTGCTGGCCTATGTCTGCCTGGTGATGTTCCTGCGCGTTTCCGGCAAGCGGACGCTGGCGAAGCTGAATGCGTTCGACCTGGTGGTCACCGTCGCGCTCGGCTCGACCTTGTCGGCGATCCTGATGCAGCAGAACATCGGCCTTGCCCAGGGCGTCACGGCGCTCGCCCTCCTGATCCTGATGCAGTATCTCGTGACCTTCCTGTCGGTCCGATCGAACGGCTTTGCCCGCTTCGTCCGTTCCGAGCCGGCCCTGCTTGCCCGCGATGGCGATTTCTGTCGAGGGGCCATGCTGCGGCAACGGGTCACCGAGGAAGAGGTTGTCAGCGCGATACGCTCCAGTGGAGCCGCGGGCGTGGAGGCGACGGCCGCGGTGATCCTGGAAAGCGACGGCACCATCAGCGTCATCGGGGGATCGGCCTGATCCGCCCCCATGGAACCGAATGCAGCGTTACAGGTTGTTGCGGCGATGAAACCCATGACCCCCAATCGAGATGCACCGCTGTTGTCGGTCGGGCGAAACTGCTGGCGGGTCGAAAGATCGGACCGCGTCGGCCTCATCGTCGATGCGGCGAACTACTTCCGCGCCGTCAAGGACGCGTTCCTGAAGGCGCGTCATTCGATCTACCTGATCGGCTGGGACTTCGACACGCGCATCAAGTTCGAGCCGCACGACGCCCAGCTCGAAGGTCCGAACGCCCTTGGGCCGTTCCTGCGCTGGCTCGTCAAGCAGCGCCCCGATCTCAATGTCTATATCCTGAAATGGGATCTCGGTTCCCTTTTCGCGCTGAGCCGGGGCACCACCCCCTTCGCCATCCTGGGCTGGACCACCAATCGGCGCCTGCATTTCAAGCTCGACGGCATGCATCCGCGCGGCGCCGCGCACCACCAGAAGATCGTCGTCGTGGACGACGTGCTGGCCTTCTGCGGCGGCATCGACATGACCGCTGACCGCTGGGACACGAGCGAGCATCTCGACGACGATCCGCGACGCGTCCGCCCCAGTGGCCGAGCCTATGGACCCTGGCACGACGCCACCGCCGCGGTGGACGCCGATGCGGCCCGCGCCCTCGGCGAACTCGCCCGCGAGCGCTGGAAGGTGGCAACCGGAGAGTCCATCGAACCGCCGCCCCGCGGACAGGCCGCAATCTGGCCGGACCGTATCGAACCGACCTTCCGGGATGTGAAAGTCGGGATCGCGCGCACGCTTCCCCGTCTTGGCGAGCAAGACGAAGCCCGGGAGGTCGAGCGGCTGACGCTCGATGCGATCGGCGCCGCTCACAGGACAATCTACTGCGAGAGCCAGTACTTCGCGTCGCGCGCCGTCGCGGATGCGATGGCCGCACGGCTGTCGGAGCCAGACGGACCCGAAATCGTGGTGATCAATCCCGAATCGGCCGACGGTTTCCTGGAGGCGGCGGTCATGGATTCAGCCCGGTCCAGGCTGGTCGAGCTGGTGCGACGGTCGGATCGGCACCACCGTTTCCGAATCCATACGCCCGTGACCGAGCGCGGGCAGCCGATCTATGTCCATGCCAAGCTCCTCATCGTCGATGACAGCCTGTTCCGGATCGGCTCGTCCAACCTCAACAATCGGTCAATGGGCTTCGACACCGAATGCGACCTGGTGATCGAGGCCGGACTCGACGATCATGAACTGCGCGCGCAGATCAGAACGGTCGCAGACGATCTCCTGGCGGAACATCTGGGATGCGACCGGCGCATCGTCCGTCAAGCGAGGCTCGACAAGGGCGGGTCGCTGATCGCCGCGATCGACGCGCTGCGCGGCAGCGGGCGCACGCTCCAGCCCCTGGAACCCGAACCGATCAATGCGGTCGAGGCGCAGCTTGCCGAAAACGACCTCCTCGATCCCGAAAGACCGCCTCGTTTCGTGAAATCGTTCCTGTCGTCGCTGCGTACCCGCGCGGGCAATTTTCGCTGAACGCAACCGACGCCCCGCCGCGCCGCCACCGTCAGTCGGCGAGCATCCGCCAGGCCAGCGCCAGTCCTCCGGCGAGATAGGGGAGCCCTCCCATAACCACCATGAGCGCCCCGCCCAGCCGCTGGTCATCGAGCGGATCGAGCCCCCAGGCGCCGAGACAGAAGGCCGGCGCATAGACGAGGTCGGGGGCGAGGGTGAGAAGCAGGCCGAGCATCGCCATGTGCATGAAGGTGAAGAGCATGGCGACGATACCGACGCCAGCCGTCACGCGGCTGTTGCCCATGAAGGCTGCGGCCCAGATGAGCACGCCGGCGGCAAGGAAGCTCGCCTGCTGGGCGGCGAAGGCTGAAAGCCGCGCCGCGGCGAGTTCATGCAGGACGGGCGCGTGCCAGCCCCAGACGACGAGCATCTCGAACAGCGAGGCGCCAAGCGCCAAGGCGACGGGGTGGCGGATCGTCCCGTCGCGGGCAAGCCCGATCAGTCCGAAGGCGATCAGCGGGCCGGCGACGACGGTTACGCCGAGATGCAGGATCATGTGCGGCGAGAAGGCGCGCCCGGCCATTTCCGGCAACGGACCGAGCCAAAGCAGGGCGAGCAGCAACGCTCCGGCGACAAGCGCCGCCCAGGCGGCGCGTCGGGACATCCGCGTCTTGGCGCCAGGCGAGCCGACCAGAGGGATCGTCACGGCGTCGCTCATGACGATCGCGATTCCCATGCCACCTTGCGCAACTCGTCCTCTCCAGCAGGCGCGACCCGCACGGCGTCGCCCTGCCGCCTATCCGGCCAGACGACCGCTGGTGCGATCGATGTCCCATCCGGGCGCATCGCCGGTGTTTTCATCCGATAGCGGTTCGTGCGGATCAGGAGCGGGAGCGTCCGCCGACTCTTCGGACGCGTGGAAACCGAAAGCCTCTTGGTCCATCGGCTCGAGGGCCGGTTCGACCGCGTCTCCCGACAAAGCGCCGCCCGGCGCCTGGGCGGCGACGGCATGCAACAGCATGACCTTGGCGCGGGCGACCAGTTCCTCGCGGACGGTGTCGCCGCCCTCGTGCGGATTGGCGATGGTGACGGCCACTTCGTCGCCACCTTCGCCGATGAACCGCACCAGGGACGTGTCTTCTGCCGCCTCCGCCACCGTCACCTTGATATCGAGTACCTGCATATCAGACCTCCACGGGCCGCCCCCATCCGCACTCTAACGCCTTCACGGCGGAAAGGTTCGATGACGGGCGCCGGAGGGACGTCCAAGTCCCGAGCCGTCACCCGGACTACGGGTTCTCGGCGGCAGGCAGCGACCAGGCGATCACGGCGTCCCCTATCGGGGTCTCCATGAAATGATGCCCGCCGGCCATGATCGCGACATACTGCCGACCATCCACCGCATAGGTGATCGGAGTCGCCTGCCCGCCCGCCGGGAGAACGGTCTGCCAAAGCGTTTCCCCCGTTTCGACGTCGATCGCCTTGAGGAGGTCGTCGGTGGTCGCCGCGATGAACATGATTCCGCCGGCCGTCATCACGCCGCCGGCATTGTTGGGCGTGCCGATGATGAAGGGCAGGCGCGAGGGGATGCCGAAGGGGCCATTGGAGCGCGCCGTCCCGAACGGCCGGTCCCAGAGCGTTTCGCCGGTGGCGAGGTCGATCGCCCGGATTCCGCCATAGGGCGGCTGCTTGCACATCAGGCCGGTGAACGGCACCCGCCACCCGGCATTCACGTCGATGCCGTAGGGAACGCCCTCCTGCGGCTGCATGGTGTCGGGAGCATCCGGGTCGCTCTGCTCAGCGCTGTCGATCGGGCGCACGCCAAGCCGGTCGATGCGCTCGCGTTCGACGAGCTGGTTGTAGTTCGGCATGTCGTTGTAATTGGCGATGATCACGCCACGAACCGGGTCGAACGCGATTCCGCCCCAGTCGGAGCCGCCATTGTAGCCGGGATACTGTATCCACGGACGGTCGGCCGAGGGCGGGGTGTAGATACCGTCATAATGCGCCTGGCGGAACTGGATGCGGCACCAGAGCTGGTCGAGCGGCGACATGCCCCACATGTCGCGCTCCGTCAGGTTGCGCTTGGCGAGCGTGTGGTAGTTGGAGAAGGGTTGCGTGGGGGAGAGGTTCTCCGGCTCGACCCCGCCGGTCGGCACCGGTCGATCCTCGACGGGAAACAGCGGCTCGCCGGTGGCGCGGTTCAGCACGTAGATGTCGCCCTGCTTCGACGGCAGCACGATCGCCGGAACGGTCGAACTGCCGGCCGGGAGGTCGACCAGCGTTCCCTGCGAGCCAAGATCATAGTCCCATACGTCGTAGCGAACCGTCTGGAAGTGCCAGGCGGGCCGGCCCGTCGTGACGTCCAGCGCCACGAGAGACGTCGCAAATTCGTTGGAGAGCTCGCGGCGGTCGGCGCCATAGTAGTCGACGGCCGAGTTGCCGAGCGGCAGATAGACGAGGCCCAGCTCGTCGTCGCCGCTGGCGATGGTCCACATGTTCGGCGTGCCGCGGGTGTAGGTCTCGCCTTCCGGCGGGAGGCCGGTGATCTCCGGATTGGCAAGATCCCAGGCCCAGCGCAGTTCGCCGGTCACCGCGTCGTAGCCGCGCACGACGCCCGACGGCGCATCGCGACGCTGGTTGTCGAGCACCTGGTGACCGATGACCACCACGCCGCGAACGATGGTCGGCGGCGACGTCACCGAGAAGAAGCCCGGCACCGAATCGCCGATGCCCTCGAGCAGGTTGACCTGGCCCTGCTCGCCGAAACCGGCGCAGGGCAGACCGGTCTGCGCGTCGACGGCGATCAGCCGGGCGTCAAGCGTGCCTTCGATGATGCGCGTGGCGCAGGCCTGCTCGATCCGTTCGCCTGGCGAGGCATAGTAGGCGATACCGCGACAGCTGGCGCTGTAGGGGATCGCGTCGGTCGACACGCCAGGATCATGGCGCCAGATCTCCAGGCCGGTGTCGGCATCGAGCGCGATCAGTTCGTTCATGGCCGAGCAGAGATACATCCTGCCGTCGATCACCAGCGGCGTGGTTTCGGCGGCATACTTGCCCTCGCTGCCGTCGCCCTCCTGCGGCAGGGCGCCGGTGTTGTACTCCCAGACTTGCTGCAGCTCTGCGACGTTCTCGCGGGTGATCTGGTCGAGCGGCGAATAGCGCCGCGCCTCGTAGGTCCCGCCATAGGCCGGCCAGTCTTCGCCGGCAGGCAGCATGGCCATCGGCTGGGCGGACGCTCCGGGGGCAGCGGCGGCATCCTCTTCGGACACCTCGGCGTCGGGCGCATTTTCATCCGGGGTCGATTGCGCCGGAACGAGAGGATCGAGCGGCCCGGGGGCCGGCTGGCCTTCACTGGCGGATGTGTCTTGCGAAGGCTCGCCGGGCGCGGCTGGCGATATCCCTTCCGGGGTCGCCGGCTGGCGCTCGTCCACGGGAGGCGGAGTGTCGGTCACCTGTGCCATGGCGATCGTCGCGCCGGACTGCCAGGCCGTCGCGGCGGCAAAGGCCAGGAGAATGGCGGCGGCAGCGCCGCGAACGCCGAAATGGTGGCGGTGGCGGCGGCGGTCACGACGGAAAAGAACTGGAAGGCAGAGAAGGACGAGAACCAGGAGCACGGTCGGCGCGACGAGGCGCGGCACCTGCGCCCACCAATCTGCGCCGACTTCCCAGAAGGCCCAGACGACGGTCCCCACCCAGGTCAGGAGGTAGGCGGAAACGCCCGACAGAGACTGACGCACCAGGAGGACACCGGAGACCAGCAACCCCAGGCCGGCAAAGATGTAGTACCAGGAGCCGCCCAAGGTCGCGAGCCATATCCCGCCCGCGCCAAGCACAAGGCCAAGAGCCGCCAGGAGGACACCGATCGCAGCGGTAAACCAGTAGCCGGCTCCGCGTCTTTCCCTTGCGTCGCTGATCATTCGCATTCCCTCCTCGGACGTGTGTGCCGGGCAAGCGCCCGACGGGCGGCAGGCAGCCAAGCGTCACAACGCGCGCTCATCCGTTCAACCGTCTCAACACCCGATGGCAGCAATGGTTCCGACCAGCATTCGAACGCAAAGGCCTGGCGACCAACGGGTGCGACCGACCGAATCGCGCTATCCGAACAGGAGCGAGACCGGACGTTCCGACAACAGGTCGCCAAGCCGCAGACCCTGGCCCTTTCGAAACTGCCGCCCCGTTACGACATCCCGCAGCGGCCGGTCCATCGGATCAGCGGCGAGCGCGACCGTCGTGTCTCCCCACCACGGGCCGGGCACCTGGCCGGTGGTGGCGTCCACCGCATCGAGGACAAGGCGCGGCACGACCGTGATGGCAACCCGTTCACCGGCCATGCGTGCAAAGGCCAATGCATGGCGCGCGCGCGCGCCTTCGATTGAAAGAGGACGGTAGCCGCCTTCAGAGAAAAGTTTTGGCTGGGATTTGCGAAAGGCCAGAACACGCGTGATCAGCGACTGCTTTTCGCGGCCGAGGCGCGCTGCTTGATCTTTTTCTCCAACGTCCGCGGTACGGGGGAACCTCTCGTCGAGCTGGTCGGCGAGCAGTGCGAAGTCGACCGCTTGCCGGTTGTCGGGGTCGACGAGGCTGAAATCCTCGTCCTCGCTGCCCTGATAGATGTCGGGAATTCCGGGAGCGGTGAGCTTGATCAGGGTCTGCGCGAGGCTGTTGATGCGTCCCGCCGCCGCGAAAGGATGCAATGCAGCGGAAAAATCCGCGAGGAACGCATCATGCGCCGGATCGAACAGCCGCCGGACATAGGAGGCCACGGCTTCCTCGTAATCCGCCCGGACGTCGGTCCAGCTGGTTCGCGTCTTTGCCTCGCGCAGCGACTTTTCCAGATAGGGCAAGAAACGCTTCTCGAGGTGAGCAAGCGCGCCGGCCGACGGCGGCCGGCCGTCGCCCGGCCAGATGCCGGCCAGCGCCTGGTAGACCAGCCATTCGGTCGACGGATCCGGCGCCGGGCCGTCCGGCAATGCAGCCACCGCGTCGCGGTGCATGGCGCGCCAGCGTTCGACCGACTGGCCCCAGCGAACCGGCGCCTCCGACACGGCATAGAGCCGTGCGCGGGCGTCCTCGCCACGCTTGGTGTCGTGGGTGGCGGTGGCGAGCAGGGACTGGTCGCCACGCCGCGCCGCGCTGGCAAGACGCGCATGGAAGCGCTGCACGCCCGCCGGCTTTCGTGTGGGGTCACACCCGACCTCGTTGACGGCGATCAGCCGGTTGAAGCGGTAGAACACGGTGTCCTCCACCGCCTTGGCCATGACCGGTCCCGACAATTGCTGCAGCCTTTCGCGAAAAACGCGCGCGATGTCGCGGCTTTCCGGCGCGACCTCTCCGAGGAGAAGCCGCATGACGATGTCCAGGTGCCGACGCCGATCGGCGCCGAGCCGCTCGACCGCCGCGGCCGCGGCCCGTTCCATGATGGTGCGATCCTGCGCGGCCAGACCCTCGGTCGTGCCATAGGTGCGGTAGACCGGGATCGCGACGATCACCGCCACGATCGCTTCGCGCAGGGCCTCCTCCGGCTCGGGCGAGCCCGATTGCCTCGACGCCTCGGACGCGAGGTGGACGAGCGACGCGAGTTCGCCCTCGAAATTGTGCGCGAGCGTCCGCTCGCGCGTTTCGCGTATGAGCGCCTCTGGGTCCGAGGCTTCGCCCAGCGCGGCCGCATATGCGGAGTTAAGTTCGGTGATCTTCGATTCGTCGAGGAAGACATCCGCGAGGCTGTCGATGAACTCGTATCCCGTGGTCCCGTGGACGGGCCAGTCGACGGGCAGCGTCTCGTCCCCTTCGAGGATTTTCTCCACCACGAGAAAGGCATCGGGTCCGATTTCCGCGCGAAGCTGCTTCAGGTATCCGGCGGGATCGGCCAGCCCGTCGACATGGTCGATCCGCAGGCCATCGACGGCGCCGTCGCGAACCAGGTCCAGCACCAGCCGGTGCACGTCGTCGAACACGGCTTCGTCCTCGACGCGGACACCGACGAGACCGGTGATCTCGAAGAAGCGCCGGTAGCCGAGGTGCCTGCGGGCCTCCTTCCAGTGAATGAGCTCGAACGGCTGCTGGCCATGCACCCAGTCGATGAAGGCCCGATCGCTCGAGGCCGCCTCCATCTCGTCCGCCAGGGCGTCGGCGTCGGCGAGAAGCGGCCGCAGGCGCGCATGGAACGTCGCGCCGTCACGCGGATCGGCGAGGCCCGCCTCTGTGAGGATCGCCCTGGCCGTCGGCGCACGGAACCGCGCCAGAACGCTCTCGTAGCTGGCGGGATGCAGCGGGACGACGAGCGAGCCAAGCGCGAGACCGATCCAGCCCCGGTCGCGGTCGAGGACCAGCCGGATGTCGCCGCCCTCCAGTGCTTCGGCGTAAGGACGGCCGAGCAGCGGCAGGGTCAGCCGTTCGCTCCAGTCGATGTCGAAATGGCCGGCAAAGGGGCTCTGCCGACCCCATTCCACGACGCTGAGCCACCAGGGATTGGCCAGGTCGGCGGCCATGTGGTTGGGGACGATGTCGAGGATCAGCCGAAGCCCTTCGGCATGGAACGCCTCGACCATGCGGTCGAAGCCCGGCCGGCCGCCCAGCGACGCATCGATCTCGCCGTGATCGGCGACGTCGTAACCATGCGTCGAGCCGGGAGACGCAGAGAAGACCGGTGACGCGTAGACATGGCTGATGCCGAGCCGCGCCAGATAGGGTGCAAGCTCGGCCGCCCCATCGAAGCTCATGCCATTGCGGAACTGCAGGCGATAGGTGGCGCGCGGCAGCGTCATGCGTGCTGTCTCTCCAGGCCCTTGGCCGTCAGGTCTTCGGGCGGATGGCCGCAAGCATGCCGGTGATCCGCTCGAAGCGTTCGTCCCGGGCCAGATCTTCGATCGACACCGGGCACTTGAAACGCCAGTTCGGGTAGGCATCGACGGTGCCCGGCAGATTGGTGGGGCGGTCGTCACCGGTGAGATCGGCGAGCCTTGCCGCGACGAGCCTGCTGGGCGTCAGCGCGATGAAGCGATGCATGGCCGCGGCGAAGCCGACGGGCGGGAATTCCCCCGGTTTGGCCGCGGCGTCGGCGTATCGGTTCGCCTCCTCCGGCGCGAGCGCGCCCGACTGGCCGAGGGTTTCGACCAGCGACTTGCGCTCGATCGCCCGTTCCTGCGTCTGCGTAACGGCCATGGCGGCGTCGATCGCGCCGATGCCGCTGCGCAGACGGATGTCGTCGCCGCGCCACCAGGCCCGCAGGGGCGCGAGATCGTGCGTGGACAGGCAGGCAATCGCCAGTTCCGGATATTCCTCGGCCCGCTTGAAGCGCTCGCCGGACTTCTCGAAATAGGCGATCCGATAGGACAGGATGCGGCGCTCGCCCATCCGATGGCGAAAGCCCTCCGGCACGACGCCCAGATCCTCGCCGATGACGAGCGCCCCGTGTTCCTCGGACAGGCTCGCAAGAACGTCCATCAAGGCATCGGTCGGATAGTCGACATAGCGCCCGTCGGCGGGCAGCCGACCTTCCGGCACGAAGAACAGCCGCTCCAGCGCCATGACGTGGTCGATCCGGAGCGCACCGGCGAACCGCATCGACGCCGCGATGGGCTCGGCGAAAGCGGCGCAACCGGTGCGCTCGAGCGTTTCCGGCGAAAGCGGCGTCAGCCCCCAATCCTGGCCGTAGGCGCTGAAATAGTCCGGCGGGGCACCGATGGACTGGCCCACGACATAGGCGTCGCGGTCAGTCCAGGTCGCCGAACCGTCGGGCGCCTCGCCGACCGCGAAGTCGAGATAGAGCCCAATCCGCATCCCTGCGCCGCGCGCGATGACGGCCGCCTTTTCCAGCTGCGTCTCGCACAGCCATTGCAGCCAGCACTGAAAGCGAACTTCGTCGACATTTGCGCGCGTGAACTCGGCGACCGCGGGCGATTGCGGGTCGGCATATTCCTGCGGCCACTCGCGCCAGCCGCTGCCGTCGCCCCGCGATACCATCTCCTCCGACAGAGCCTCGAAGAGCGCATGCATCCTGAGCGTTTCTCCGTGCCGGGCGCAGAAGAGATCGAAGGAGGCGGCATCCGCCGTCTGCGCGCGCCATGCGTCGCTGGACCAGATCTGCCGAAGCGCCGTGATCTTCAGTGCCGCAACCTGCCGGTAGTCGACGGTCGGAAGCGCGGACAGGTTGCGCGCCTTGGCCGCGACCGGGCCGGCGGGCTCGTAGCCCTCGACCTCGTCCACGGCGATGTAGAGCGGATTCAGGAACCGGCGGCTCGACGGCGAGAACGGACTGCAGCGATCGGGTTCGGCAAGAAACAAGGCGTGGAGCGGGTTGAGGCCGACGAAATCCGCGCCCGCCTCGGCTGCGATGTCGCAGAAGGTCGCGAGATCGGCGAAGTCGCCGATCCCCCAGTTGCGTCGCGAGCGGAGCTCATAGAGCTGTAGCGAAATGCCCCAGACACGGGTGTCCGAAAGCCAAGCGGGCATATGACAGATACGGCCTGCCGTATCCGGGGAGGCGGAGAGGTCCGGCTCGGGATTCATTCCGGTCGATGTCTCCTGCGGGTTCGCTGAGATGCCAACGGACGACGCGCCTGCTGTGGAAGGAGAATTCCGCCGCCCGACGAAGGTTCCGCCGGGTCGGCTGCGTTTGGGTGACGCGGCTACATCCGGACCTTGGCGTTGTCGCCGAGGTCGGGCCTGGAATCGCTGACGGCGGCCACCAGCATCCTGGCGAAGCTGACGACGCGCCCCGAACCTTCCCAGTACTGGGCCTCTCGCGGCTGGACCTGCAGCACCCGGATGGACAGGTCCTCGGCATCGTCCCACCAGGCCTTGGCCGGCGTCGAGAACAGCTGCCGGATCTTGGCGCGGTCATTGCTCACCTGCGCATGACCGCTGACCGACACGTAATCATTGCCGGACGGGTCGGCGAAGGCGAGACAGACGGAAGGATTGCGGGCGATCTCCTCGTCCTTATGGCTGGCGGCATCCGTCAGGAAGTAGACCATCCGTTCGTCGTGATCGACATGGGCCGCCATCGGCCGCGCGCGAATGTTTTGCCCATCCGCCGTCGCGAGCATGCACAGCCCGATCTTCTCCATCATGTCCCAGACATGTTTCGTATCGTCGTGATGGGTCATTCGTCGTCTCCGTGTTTCGGTTGGTGTCGCCGGAGAACTGCCCGGACGTGCGAAGGTTCCTGATCCGGAGGCGGAACCGCATCGTCGCGCAAGCGGAACCATGCGTTTGCCGACGACGTTGAAAACGGGAAGCGAGCGATCGCCGCGCGGGGTACTGGAACCGCGCACCCGTCACCAACAACATCGGGACCAGACCGTGATACAAACACCGAACATTCGCATGCTGGGCGCAGCCTTCCTGCTGGCGCTCACGCTCCCGCTGACCGCCTGCGGCGAAAATCCGCCAGCCGATGCACCGACGACGACGCCCTTGCCCAACGTGCCCGAAAGCCGGCTGATGGAGGGCGTCGTCCCGAGCGACCAGGTGGAAACCGACACCGACCCGACACCGCAATCATCGACCGGTGGCAGCATCCCCGGTCACACCCAGACAGAGGGCGGGACGACGACGAACCCCGCCGGCGCGCCCGACCCCCTGCCCGCGCAGTAGCGGATGTCGTCGAGGCGCCGCAGCACCGAGCCGCCGCCGTGGCAAAGCCTGTCAAGGCGTGGCAGCGGCGGCTTCGTCATCCCGGTCACGGGCCAGGTGCCTTGAAAGCGCCAAGCGATTGAAGGCGGCAGGGCGTTTGCGGATCCGCTCTCCCGTATTCGGTGTGGAAGGCCTCCGGCCCGTTGCCGGAGGCCTTTCGCGTGGAGGGCGCCCCGCTGTCAAGCGCGATGTCGCTCAGATCAGCCCGGGGAACTTCGCCGAGATCTCCGTACAGATGGCGGTGACCGCTTCAGGGGTGCGCCGGGCGCGTTCGACCGGAATCAGGTGCTCGCCCCGGACATGACCCGGTCGTGCCGACAGTACGATGATCCGGTCGGCGAGCAGGGCCGCCTCGCGCAGATTGTGCGTCACCATCAGCGCCGTCGTCGGCCGGGCCTGCCAGATGTCGAGCAGCAGGGCGCGAAGGTCCGACGCGGTCGCTTCGTCAAGCGAGACGAAGGGCTCGTCGAGCAACAGCAGCCCCGGCTCGACCGCGAAGGCCCGCGCCAGGGCGGCACGCCGGGCGAGCCCGAGCGACAATGCGCCGGGATAGAAGGTCTCGAAGCCGTCGAGGCCAAGCCGCGCGAAGAGATCGTACAAAGGCTTGGCCCTCAGGGCGGGCGGCAGGGCGAGGCGCACGTTCTCCTCGACGGTCCGCCAGGGAAGAAGGCGCGGTTCCTGGAAGGCGACGCCGATGCGTGGGTTGCCACCCGGCAGGACGGTGCGGCCGTCGAAATCGCGATCGAGCCCAAGCAGGATGCGCAGGCATGTCGTCTTGCCGCAACCGGACGGGCCGACGAGGCAGGCAAACGCGCCGTCAGGGACGGCAAAGCGCAGGTGCTTGATCGCCAGCAGCGGCGGGCCGCCGGCGGTCGGATAGGTCTTCGAGGCGATGTCGACCTCAAGCATCGGGAGCCCGCCACCGGGTCGCATAGCGGTCGTAGGGGCGCAGGAGCAGGGTCTCGACGAGGAGCATCACCGCCACGAAGGCCAGCGCATAGGCGAGGATGGTGGCCACGTCGAAGAGCTGGAAATGCAGATGGATCTGGAAGCCGACGCCGTTCGAGCGGCCAAGCAGCTCCACCACCAGCACGATCTTCCAGATCAGCGCGATGCCTGACCGGCTCGCCGCGGCGAGGTAGGGCTGCAACTGCGGCAGCACCACGTCGCGCATCCGGCTGGCGAAGGAGAAGCGGTAGACGCGGGCGAGCTCGGCATAGGAACGGTCGAGCGCGCGCGCGCCCTCCCGCAGCGTGACGACGACGTTGGGGATCTTGTTGACCGCCACCGCGCCGATGGCCGCCACCTCGTTCAGCCCGAACCAGACATAGGCGAGCACGATGACGACGAGTGCAGGCAGGTTGAGGAACAGCACCACCCAGGGATCGAACAGGCGGTCCAGGCCGCGGTTCATCCCGAGCGCGATGCCGATGGCCGAGCCGATGGCCAAGGCGAGCACGAAGGCCGCCGCGACGCGGGCCAGCGTCGCGCCGAGATGTCGGGCGAGGTCGCCCGACGCCGCCTCGCGCAGCAAGGCCTCCAGAACGGCCGGCGGACCCGGAAACACGCGCGGATCGGCGGCGAGCGCCAATGCCCACCACAGCGCCAGCAGGCCAAGCAGGGAGACGACACTCCAGAGGAGGGGGAGCCCGCGCGTCACCGGGGTCTAGAAGCCGTCGGCGAGGCGCGACCAGTAGGTCCCCGGCGCCATCTCGGGCGATCGACCGACAAGCTTCTCGCCGCCGAGTTCGGCCAGCACCGCGTAGAGCCTGCCGGCATCCGCTTCGTCCTCGGCGGCCGGCCGCGCGGGAATGCCGTCGCGATAGCGGTCGCGCAGCGCCAGAAGCTCTGCTTCGTCGGCGCGCACCAGCGGCGCCAGACGCTCCCATTCGGCATCGGAGGTGGACAGCAGCGTCTTGGTTGCGCGGGAGGCCTGCACGAAGCCCTGTGCGGCCAGTGGACGGGCCTGCGCCCACTTTTCGGAGAACACGTAGCCGAGCGCCGAAACCGGACCCGAAGCGCCGAGCGCCTCGGCCGCGTCGTCCGCGCCGACGAGCTTTCGGAAGCCGCTGGCCTCCAATCTTGCGTTGTAGTGCCAGAAATTGAGGATGGCCTCGAGTTCGCCCTGCCGCGCCTTTTCGGCCAGCAGCGGCGCAGCGCCGTAGACCACGTCGTTTTCGTCGGCGAGGTCGAGCCCGTGATCACGCTTCGCCAGTCCCTGGATAAGCAGCCAGCTCTTGTCGAGCGGTCCGCCGGCGACACCGAGCTTGCGACCCCTGAGGTCGCCCAGCGTGCGCAGCGACGAGGCCTGCGGGACCATGATGGCGCCGACCGACGAGGAGTAGGGCACGAAGGTGAAGTCGGCGCCGGCTGCGCGAAGCCGCGAGACCCACAGCCAGTCCGAGACGATGACGTCCACGTCGCCGGCCTGGAGCGCCACGTTGCTGGCATCCTCGCCGGCGAAGGGCACGATCTCGACGTCGATGCCGGCGGCATGGTCGAAGCCGGCGTTCTTCATCGCGTCGAGTTCCCAGTTGACGGTGCCGAACTTCAACACGCCGACCCGCACGGTCTCCAGCGCGGATGCCGCTCCGGCAAAGGCGCAGACAACGAGCACCGCCAACAACACCGTCGCGATTCGGCCGGCCCGCCTGTCGGTCGTCCTGATCATCGTTGATTCTCCCTGGTGACTTGCGGCTCGACGAAACCTGCGTCGCGCAGGCCGCTGACCGTCGATCTCGGACAGCGCATCTGACCGTATATGCTCGAGTGCTCTCCGTCTCGGCAACACCGCATCGACCCGACGTGCCGGACTTTCAATCCGGCACGAGCGGCAGCAGGCGTTCCGATTCCAGAAGGTCCTGCGGCGTGTTGACGTTGAAGAAGGGGTCGACCGGTTCGGCCGGCCACGATGCGATCGCGGCGGAATGCCGGCCCGTCCAGTCGGAGACCTTGCGCAGGCCTTGCTCCAGCAGCTCCTGCCGCAACGCCTCCCGGAGCGCGACCGGCCAAAGGCCTACGACCGGATGCGTCCTCCCGGCCGAGGACGCGAGCGCGATCCCGGCGTTTTCCAACCGCCGAGCGGCGATGAGCCGTTCGACGAGATCGCGCGGCAGGAAGGGACAATCGCCGGGCACCGTGACCACATGCGATACGTCCGGCCGGTGCGCGGCGGTCCATTCCAGCGCCGCCAGAATGCCCGCAAGCGGCCCCGCGAAGCCCTCCACGGGATCGGCCACGACGGGCAGACCGTAACCTTCCAGCCGCCGCGGATCGCCGTTGGCGTTGAGCAAGAGCGCGGCGCACTGCGGCGCGAAGCGATCAAGCACGTGGGCGAGGACGGGCTGACCCGCCAGCAGGCGCAGCGGCTTGTCGCCGCCGCCCATGCGCCTGGCCAGGCCCCCGGCGAGCACGGCGCCAACGATCGGCTCTTCGGCCATCAGTAGACGTAGATCTTCTGCAGCCCCTCGAAGCCCTTGAACGGGACTTCGCTCGCCACGCGAGGCTGGCAGCAGAGATGTTGGGCCACCTCCGCGGATGCGACCCTGTGCAGCGACAGGTCCGACGCGCAGGTCAGGAGCCGGGCTGCGTAGTTGATCGGGCGGCCGATGGCGGTGAAGTCCAGCCGGTTGGCGCCGCCGATGTTGCCATAGTGGAACCGCCCGGCATGCAAAGCCGAGCGGAAGGACACGGTCTTGCCCAGTTCGGTCGCGGCCAATCGGGCCTCCCCCTCCATGATGGTGCGGCTCGCCGCCTTTACCGCATCCGCCATGGTTCGCTCGCCGCCGTAGGGAAAGATCGCGAAGAAGCCATCGCCGAGGAACTTCAGGATCTCGCCGCCATTGGCCTCCACCGGCGGCACCACGATGTCGAAGGCATCGTTGAGAATCGCCACCATTTCCGGCCCCGACAGGGTGTTCGACAGACGCGTGAAGTCCATCAGGTCGGTGAACAGGATCGCGGCGTCGATTTCCTCGCCGTCGCCGCGATGGACGCGACCCTGCAGGATCTGCTCGCCGCCGCCGCGCCCGACATAGGTGGACAGGATCGAGGCGGCGTTGAGCCGCAGGAGATAGGCCTCGGTGAGCCGGGCAAGCGGACGGCGGATCACGTCCAGCGCGTCGATCTGCTCGAGCGAGAAGCCGAGCGGATCCTTCGTCGACCAGGTCGCGGCGTGGATCTCGCCGGTGGTGAAGACGAGCGGTTGGGCCAGATAGTCGGTGAAGCCTTCCGCCTGGAGTTCCCCGAGGATCATGAATTCGCTGAGCGCCTGCGGATCGGTCAGTCGGCGGCGTATCGACACGCCTTCGGACGTGACGCGGGGCAGGGGATTCTTCCAGTACTCCTGCTGGAAAAGGATATCGAGCTCGACCTCGTTGACCGCGACCCCGCCAGCCTGCGTCCAGCGAAAGCGTCGTGCCGCGATGTTGGGATGCAGCGTGTTCATGAACAGGGCGAACCGATCGACCGGAACGCCGGCCGCGACGACGCGCCTGCATATGGCGTCGATGATCCGGCTTGCATCGCCGCTCGGCGGCGCGCCATCGATCATCCACGCCACGAGCGCATCAATGGCGAGATGGTCGACCTCTCCAGGAAACAGGGCAGTCGGGGACGATGGGCTCATCTGCGCCGGAATGGTCATGCCTTGGGCCTCGGGAACCGGTTCGCCGACTTCCTACCATGGCGCGCAGGGCGGCGAACAGCGGCTGACGGCGATGCACCGTTCACGATGTGCGGCGGAACCGCCGTCCAACGAGGCGGGCGCGGTCGACGGGGGCGTCCATAGCCAGGCGGAACCCGAACGCGGGGCCGCGAGTTCCTTGGTGGAACGATCGACGGCAGGCGCCGCCCGCCCTTGATCATCACCGACGGAGAAGAGATTGGCTCGCGAACCGGAAATCGAAACCAAGACCACCGCAACCCGCGCCCGTCAGGGGCGCCGCGGGTTCCCCATCCTGATGGTCCTGATCATCGGCCTCGTGCTGGCCATGGGGGCCTGGGCCATCGCGGAGATGTATGGCGTTGCGATCGCGCCGGACGATCCGGTCGGCGACGCCCAGCACACGATCGACTGACGGCGGGTGTTCGAACGGTAGCGGGCGTTCACGTCCGCTCGTCGAACACGTCCCGCGTGCCTCGATCGCGTTCGACGCGCTCGGCACGGCTCATCCGCCGCCTGCGCAGGAGCGCATAGCCGAACAGGACCGCAAGCAGAAGCGGGCCACCCGCGACGACGAGAAGCCAGAGAAAGTTGATCGGTTCCACCATGTCGTCGCTCCGTCTGTTGGTCCCTCGCCGATCAACGCTGCGCCTGTGCGGATGTTCCGGGAGGGGGCGCCACCTCTGACGGCGCGCCGTCCACGACGGGTTGCGCGTCCAGCCCGGTGACAGTGGCATCGTTCACGGGACCGGCGCCGGGCCCTTGCCGGTCAGGGACATGGGCCGCGCGGGGCCGGCCCGAGCGCAGGTTTTTCAGCCAGGACGGCAAGATCTCCGCTGCCAGGCTTCTCCAGTAAGAACTCATTGCCTCTTCCTTTCGCGCGGGTATCCGGGGCGAATGCTCTCGTATGGGGAACAATTGCCGGGCGGTCGGGGTTCCCGATGGACAGATCCGGACACAGGAATGGGAGACGTGCGATGAGCCAGGATGCAACGAAAAACGCCAGCAAATCGCCGGGCCGCAAGACCGCAGGACATCTTTCCGACGTTCCGAACGCGGGCGCGATCGGAAAGAACGGGATCAAGTCAGTCGATCTGAAGCCGCGTTCGAACGGCGAAAATGACTGGCAAGACGAGATGCCCGCGTACAAGCGGCGCGATTCCGACCGCTAGCCCGGTATATCCGGATGCGTGCTCGCCGGAACAACACCGCGCACGATGGGTTTTCCTCCGACACCCCTGTTGAAGGAGACCTTCATGCCGCGCGCCGACGCCACACCCGAAGCCGCAAGAGGCCGTGACGCGGACTGGCCCTCCCAAATTCCCGCCCGGGGCTGGAAGGACGTGCTTCTGCGGGTCCATCGAGAGGTTCTCGAGGATCGCGTCACCCTGGTCGCGGCGGGAGCGGCCTTCTACCTGATGCTGGCGATCTTCCCCGCGCTTGGCGCGTTCGTCTCGATCTACGGTTTCGTCGCCGATCCGACATCCATCGCCGGGCAGATCGATTTTCTCCGGGGGATCATGCCGGACGGCGGACTGGACCTGATGATCGGCCAGCTCGAAAGCTTCGCCAGCCAGGAGCGCAGCGCCCTCACGCTCGGGCTCGGCGTTACGCTCGCCGTCTCCCTGTGGAGCGCCAACAATGGCGTGAAGACTCTGTTCGAGGCGCTGAACATTGCCTATGAGGAGGAGGAGAAGCGCTCCTTCATCTGGTTGAACCTCGTCGCACTCCTGTTCACGCTGGGCTTCATGCTCACCTTCATCCTGATGGTCGCCGTGGTCGGCATTGTGCCGATGATCCTCTCGCTGGTGAACCTCGGCGGCTTTTCCGAGACATTGATCGCGCTTGGCCGGTGGGTGCTGATGATCATGGTGGTGATGCTGGGGGTTTCGCTGCTCTACCGGTTCGGTCCGTCCCGCGCGCGGGCGAAATGGCGATGGATCAGCTGGGGCAGCTTCACCGCCACCCTGGGTTGGCTGATCATGTCGGTCGGCTTTTCCTACTACCTGCAGAATTTTGCCGACTACAATGCGACCTACGGATCTCTCGGAGCCGCGATCGGCTTCATGCTGTGGCTCTGGCTGTCGGCGGTGATCCTGATCGTCGGCGCGGAACTGAACGCCGAGATGGAGCACCAGACCGCACGCGACTCCACGACCGGCGATCCCCAGCCGATGGGCGAGCGCGGGGCAGTGGTGGCCGACACGCTGGGCAAACCGATGTCGGACTGAGCGCGGCGCGACGTAGCGCGAACCGTGCGGGCGTCCCGGGTCAGGCCGGGCCGGTCATCAGGACCACGCGAATGAAATGGGGCGGGTTCCAACGGAACCCGCCCCAAGCTTTTCTGAATCCGATGAACCTGGTCAGCTGTTGCTTTTGGTACCGCCGATCGTAGAGACGCTGGACGGCTTGTCGGTCTGCCCGAACGTTCCCGTTCGCGGCGCCGACATCGAAGACTTGCCCTCGTTCAAGGACTGCTCCCTGGAGGTTTCGCCCGCGAGTTCACGGGTCTTTTCGCTCGCGGCCTTCCCGGCCGCCGCTGCCACGTGGCCCATTTTCTCCGCGATCGGAGTGTCGTCCGCGGACGTCAGGCCTTCCTCGTCGGCGGTCTCGCGAGCCGCGGCGTAGCCTTCGGCCGCGACGTCCTTCGCGCTCTCGTAACCCTGCTTCGCGGTCCGAAGCGCCTCGTCCTTGAGGTGGTCGCTGGTCTGGCCGAAGGCATCGTCCTCGATGCGCGTGGAGGGCAGCATCGCGCCGATCGCGGCGCCGATGGCCAGCCCGAGCGCCCCGACGATGATCGGTTCGCGATCGAGCGCATCCATCAGGCCGTCGCGGGCCTGGGACGCCGCGCGTTCGGCGCTACGGCCGACGCGACGCCCGGCACGAGCCGCCTGCCGCCCCGCATCGGCCGCATGGTGACCGGCGTCGGATGCATAGGCGCCGGCACGGTGTCTCGCCTCGCGGGCGGCATCCAAGGCATCCGCACCGAGGCGGGAGGCTGCATCGGCAGCCGAATGGCTCGCCTCGGAAACCCGGTGTGCGGCATCGCTCGCGCGTTCCGACCAGGTGGAGGTGTCCACCTCGTCGCCGTCCCGGGCTTCCAGATAGCCAAGGCCGCCCGAGCCGGTCTGAACACGGGCGCTGCGGCGCGGCGAATTGCCGATGATGCCGTCGTCCACCGCGCCGTCCGGATAGAAGGTGCTGTCGCCGTCATAGCCGAAGCCGCCATCGTCCGGATAGGGATCATATTCGCGGCGCACCGGCCTGGGACCGGCGAACAGCCAGGCGACGCCGGCTCCGATCAGCGCGAGGCTGAGCGGGTTGTCGCGAACCTGGCGACCGAGGTTCGAGACCGCGGCCGAGCCGTTCGAATCGCCCATGTAGCGGAAAACCTCGTCCACCAGCTGGCCCGGCGACATGCGGTCGCGGATCTGCTCGGCGGTTCCGGCCATCCGGGCGCGGACTTCCTCCGCGTGACGTTCGTGTTCTGTCGAGGATTTCATCGCACCTGCTCCTTTGCAACATCCATGTCACGGCCGACCTGGGCCAGCGTCTTTTCCGGCACCAGTTCCGACGGCGACATGTTCGTGGTGCCGCGACGAACCAGCATGTAGCCGATCACGGCCACGACCAGCCCGACGAGAAGCGATGCCCAACCCGCACCCAGGCCGAGATTGGCCAGGGCGACGACGAGTGCCTGAAGCAGGACCAGGAGGGCGGCCAGAAGCATGACCGCGCCGGCCGCAACCTCCATCAGGCCCGTTCCAGCCTTGCTCATCTTTTCCTGCACTTCGGCGCGCAGAAGGCGCGCTTCCGTGCGGATCAACTCGGCCATCTGGTTGACGAGGTCCGTCACCAGCGTTCCGAGTGGTCGGTGATCCTGTTCCATGCTCATGTCATGTCTCCAGTCCTGATCGGGGTGACGGCCGGCTCACCGGCGGTGTAGGGGCGCGCTGCGGGCGCGGGGCGTGGGCCCTGCGGCTGGCGCGGCGGCGTCCCCGAGCCGGCGCGGGTGCGATCATGCTGGGCGGACGCTCCGGCGAAGCACCCGATCGCGATGCCTGCGAGCACGCTGGCGGCAATGAAGCTGACCGGGTTTCTGCGCCCGAAGTCGCGCACCTTGTCGACCATTTCACCCGCCGAAGCGCCCTCCAGATTGCGCGAGAGGCTTTCGAGCCCTTCGGCAGCCTGACCGACAAGGCCGGAGATCGGTCCCATATCCTTCTTGTCGAGCTCGTCGCGGGCACTGCGAACGGCGTCGGCGAAGGTCTTCAGCCCGTCGGCCGCCTGATCCTTGAGGGCCTCACCGCGCTCGCGGATCTCTTCCTGCGCCTCATGGGCCATGGACGAGGCCTGCTTGCCGATCGCCTCGCGGGCCTTGTCGAACTCGCGGCCGGCGGCCTGCTTTTCGTCCTCGAACCGCGTGCGCACCGCAGCGGCGTCTGCGCCGACCCTGGCTTTCGGATCGGGCGTGAAACTGTTGTGATCGGTCATGATCGTTCTCCTCAAGCAAGTCCCAGAAGGGACAGGACGGCCAGGACCACGACGATCAGGCCTATGACGTAAATGATGGAATGCATCGCGAAAAACCTCCGCTCTGGTTCAAACTGCGTAGAGCTGGAAGAACCTGCGGACGTGAAACCTGTTCCATCGCGGCTGGAAAGTTTCGCAGTTCGGGCGCCAGTGCGGGCGCGGCGGGGCCAGATATGTAAGTAATGACGCACATAATGGCCGAGCAGACTTCCCGCCGGCGATCCCCGACGCGACGGTGCGCACTTGCGAACGGTGGTGTCCGGTCAGGCGGCGACGCTGTCCGAGCCGTCGGCGCCTTCCAGTTCATCGAGGAAGGTTTCCATCCAGATGCCGACGTCGCTCTGCTTGACGCGGTCAAGCAGACTGGCATGGCGGTTCTGCCGCTCCTCCAGCGGCATCCGCAGTGCCAGTTCCATCTTCTCCCCCATCTCCTCGGTGTCATGAGGATTGACGATCAGCGCATCCTCGAGCTCCTCGGCGGCGCCAGCGAACTGGGACAGCACCAGGACACCGGGATCGGCCGGATCCTGCGCGGCGACATACTCCTTGGCGACGAGATTCATCCCGTCCCGGAGCGGCGTCACCAGCCCGACCTCGCTGGAGCGGAACATGGCCGCGAGACGGGGCCTTGCCACGGGCCGATGGATGTAGCGGATCGGCACCCAGTCGATGTCGCCGAACTTCCCGTTGATGGAGCCTGACAAGCCTTCGAGCTTCATGCGAATCTCGGCATAGGCCGTGACGTCTTCGCGGGTCGGCGGCGCGATCTGGAGGAAGGTCACGGTCTTTTCGAGTTCCGGGTGCAGGTGGAGCATCCTCGAAAACGCCTCGAACCGCTCGGGAATGCCCTTCGAGTAGTCCAGACGATCGACGCCGACGATCTGCCGCTGGCGAAGGATCGCCCGGCGCATGTGATCGATGTTGATGTCCTCGAACGTCTTTTCGGCCAGTTCGGTGAACTGGGCGACGTCGATGCCGATGGGAAGGCGGATGGCCCGCACCGTGCGGCCGCCGTAGCGGATGACGCCGTCGGCGCCCATCGCATCGGGGATGTTCTCCTCGACGTATCGGTTGAAGTTGTTGAGGTCCGTCGAGGACTGGAAACCGACGACATCGTACTGCAGCACCGCCTCGACCAGATAGGCATGGTTCGGAGACGCCGCGATGATGTCGGCCGGCGGGAACGGGATGTGGAGGAAAAAACCCATCTTGTGGCGGCAACCAAGCGCGCGGAGCCGTTCGGCAAAGGGGATCAGGTGGTAGTCGTGCACCCAGACCATGTCGCCCTGCTTGAGGAAAGGTTTCAGCAGGGAGGCAAACTTGCCGTTCACCCGCATGTACCCTTCGAAGTACTGGGGGCGGTAGTCGACGAGATCGACACGATAATGGAAGAGCGGCCACAGGACGCTGTTCGCGTAGCCGATGTAGTACTGACTGTAGTCCTCGACCGTGAGGGACGAGGAAATCACGTCCACGTCGCCGACCCGGTCGATACCGAGCTTTTCGGTCTCGTTTTCCAGGGTGTTGCCGTCCCACCCGAACCAGACGCCGCCCTTTGCCTTCAGCGCGTCGGCGATCGCGACGGCGAGCCCGCCCGACTGGGTGGCCTGGCGCAAATCCGCCACCCGATTGGACACGACGACTAGACGGCTCATTCCTTGCTACTCCCAGTGGTATCGATTTTCTTCTTCCCTCTCGGTCATGAAGCCAAGCCGACCTGTTCCGTTCCGCCCGACGACGGATCGGCGATTCCCCTCAACCACGCATGAAGGGCCGATGGGTCGGGAAGTCGGTGGGTCGCGATGGTCGGCCCGTCGCCGATCTTGACGGAGACGCCGTCCCAACGCGGCAGTGCGCCGAAAGCGTCCTCATCGGTCACGTCGTCGCCAAAGAAGACGGGGCGACGCCCCCGAAACGGAACTTCCGCCATGAAGTCGGCGACGAGGTCGCCCTTGGTGCGGCCGCCGAGCTTCAGTTCGGCCACCATCTTGCCCTCGAGCAGCGAGAGACCGGACGTGCGCGCCATCGCGTGCGCCATCTGACGACAGGCCTGCTCGAGGTCGGGGCGGCGGCGATAGTGAAGCGCCACGGAGGTGCGCTTCCTTTCCACCAGAAGGCCCTCGTGGTTGGCGGCGAACCGATCCATGTCGTCCGCCAGACGCTCGATCGATTGACGATCAGCCTGGACCTGGTGCCGTCGTCCCTGCGGGTCGCGCCGCTCGGAGCCGTGCGCGCCGCCAAGAGGCAGGCGCAACGGCGACAGGAACCGGTCGAGGGCGTCGATTTCGCGGCCGGACACCACGGCGACGGCACCACCAGACAGCTCGTGAAGACGGGCCAGCGCCTCGAGGACATCGGCGTCGACCTTCACCGCCCGGGGGTCTTCGACGATCTCCGCCAGGGTTCCGTCGAAGTCGAAAAAGAACGCCGTGAAGGCCGGCGAAAAGGCAAGCGTCGATAGGTCGTCGTACAAGGCTCCACTGCTCCTGATGCACTGCATTATACCAACAACCCGGAGAAATCCAACCCTCCGTTGTACGTCTCTTTCATTCTCTGCAATCTTTGCGTGCTCTCTAGCTGTTGCACAATCGAGCCCCGACGGACAGGCGACATGACCACCGACCCCTCGCTCGCGACGATGAACGATCGGCTACAGACGATACGCCCAGGACCGGAACACGGCTCCGGGCTCGTCGGCATTGACCGCGACCCGGCGTTCCGCCCGCCCGAACGCATCGGCCAGGCAACGGATCGCGTCCTTGGCCTTGACGAGTGCTTCGGAGGGATCGGTGTCCGGGGCATCCAGCGTGATGGTCACCGTCGCACCGTCTTCGGTGACAAAACAGATGGGCGTCCCGTCTCCGGCCTTCTCTGGCACGACGTCATCGGGCTCTGGCGAGCGAGTGATCTGGGGCATCGTTTCCTCCTCACGACCGCGCGAAAGGCGTTTACAGCAAACGCGGCAAATTCCCCGCCGTTCCATCCGGGGGACGAAAATTCGGGCGGTCGAGCCAATTTCGCTGGCCGCCTGAAGGGGAACTTTTCCGTTCTGTTCGGGTTGAGCAAGGGTGACCGAGCGGAGAACCGACCATGCAAGACCGGATTTGGCACCGAGCGACGCGTCAGTTGCGGCCCCAACATGAAGCGACCTTCCCAAGCCTGAAACAGGCATGCCGCCTACGCTCGCAATCGTTCAACGGCGGCCCGGAAGCAACCGCGCATTGCCCTTTCCATCCGTCAAGCATTTGAGATCCATGGCCACGAACGCAAAGAGAAAGCCGCAAATCGGTCCGGCGCGCGGCGCGCGGACGATGTCTGACACCCGGCTTCTTCAACTGGCCGAACGGCGGCTCGCGATCGAGGGGATCGACCCCGAGATCGACGGCGGGCGATTTCCGGCCAAGGCGGCGCAGGGTTACAGCTTTCCGGTGGAGGCGGACGTCTTCGGCGAAGGCCACGACGTCATCGACGCGGCACTTTTGTGGCGGCGCAAGGGCTCGAACCAGTGGACGGAAGTTGCGCTCGAATTCGACGTCAACGACCGATGGCGCGGGGAGATCGTGTTCCCGCAGATCGGCGATCACGAATACACCGTCATTGCCTGGCGCGATCTCTTCGCCGGCTGGCAACGCGACGTGGAAAAGAAGATCCAGGCTGGCCAGGACGTGAAGCTCGAACTGGAAGAGGGCATGACCATCGTGCGCGAGGCGGCCCGCGAGCCGCGGGAAGCCGACGGAGGGTCAGCGCTGAAGGCGTTTCTCGAAGGACTCGAACAAGGGGACGAGGACAGGCGCATGTCGCTTCTCCTCGACCCGGAGGCCGCGTCGCTGATGAAGGCCCTCGCGCCTCGCAACAGCCTGACCTGGTACGACCGCGTTCTCGACGTCATCGTCGACCGGGAGCGTGCGGTCTTCGGCGCCTGGTACGAGATGATGCCAAGGTCGCAGTCGTTCGAGCCCGGTCGCCACGGCACCTTCGACGACGTGATCAAGCGCCTGCCCTATGTGAGGGATCTCGGCTTCGACGTTCTCTATTTCACGCCGATCCATCCGATCGGCCGGATCAACCGCAAGGGCCCCAACAACACGCTGACGCCGACGAGCGAGGATCCCGGCAGCCCCTATGCGATCGGAGCCGAAGAAGGCGGACACGACGCGATCCATCCCGAACTCGGCACGATCGAGGATTTCGACCGGCTGGTGGCGGCCGCGGCCACCCACGACATGGAAATCGCGCTCGACTTCGCGATCCAATGCGCGCCCGACCACCCCTGGATCAGGGAACATCCGGAATGGTTCGACTGGCGTCCGGACGGCACGATCAAGTTTGCCGAGAACCCGCCCAAAAAGTACGAGGACATCGTCAACGTCCACTTCTACCGCGATGCGATCCCCAGCCTGTGGCACGCGCTGCGCGACGTCCTGTTCTACTGGATCGGCCACGGCGTGAAGATCTTCCGGGTCGACAACCCGCACACCAAGCCGTTCCCCTTCTGGGAATGGGTGATCGGCGAGGTCCGCGACGAGCATCCCGACGTGATCTTCCTGTCGGAGGCCTTCACGCGGCCCAAGGTGATGAAGCGACTGGCAAAGGCGGGCTTCACCCAATCCTACACCTATTACACCTGGCGAAACCTCGACTGGGAACTGGAGCAGTATCTCACCGAGCTGACGCAGGAGGAATGCCGCCACTACATGCGGCCGAACTTCTTCGCCAACACGCCCGACATCAATCCGCTCTATCTCCAGACGGCCGGCCGGCCGGGCTTTCGGACACGCCTGCTGATGGCGGCGACGTTGGCCGGGAACTATGGCATCTACAATGGCTACGAGATCTGCGAAGCCGCCGCGCTGCCGGGCAAGGAGGAATATCTGGATTCCGAGAAATATCAGCTGCGTGAATGGGACTTCGATCGCCCGGGTCACATCAAGGACGACGTCCGCCTGGTGAACCGGCTGCGCCGCGAGCACCAGGCGCTGCGGGACTTCACGTCGCTGCGCTTCCACAAGGTCTCGAACGAGAACGTGCTGTCCTATTCGAAGGGCACGCCGCAGTCGGGCAGCTACCTGCTTTTCCACGTCAACCTCGATCCGCACCATGCGCAGACGTTCCAGTTCGAGGTGCCGCTGTGGGAGTTCGATTTGCCGGACGATGGCGCGGTCGAGGTGCAGGACCTCGTGAACGGCAACAGCTTCGCCTGGATCGGCAAGACCCATACGCTGACCCTAGACCCACAAGCCCGGCCCTACGCGGTCTGGCGACTCCACGGACCGGTGACGACCTGATGAAGAACGCAAGCAATTCGATGGATGGCGCGATCGATCGCAGCCAGCCGGACTGGTATCGCGACGCCATCATCTACCAGGTGCACGTGAAGGCCTTCCAGGATTCGGATGGCGACGGCATGGGCGACTTCGCCGGCCTCATGCGGCGCCTGGACTACATCCAGGACCTCGGTGTCACCGCGATCTGGCTGTTGCCGTTCTATCCCTCGCCGCTTCGCGACGACGGATACGACATCGCCGACTACCGCTCGATCAATCCATCCTACGGCACCATGCGCGATTTTCGCGCCTTCGTCGCGGAAGCGCACCGGCGCGGGCTGAGGGTGATCACCGAGCTGGTCATCAACCACACCTCCGACCAGCACCCCTGGTTCCAGAAGGCGCGGCAGGCCAAGCCCGGCTCGGCGGCGCGCGATTTCTACGTGTGGAGCGACACCGACACCAAGTTCCCGGAAACGCGGATCATCTTTCTCGACACCGAGAAGTCGAACTGGACCTGGGATCCGGTCGCGGGCGCATTCTTCTGGCACCGCTTCTACTCGCACCAGCCCGACCTGAACTTCGACAATCCACGGGTGCTGCAGGAGGTGCTGAAGGTCATGCACCTGTGGCTCGACATGGGCGTCGACGGCCTGCGCCTCGACGCGATCCCCTATCTGGTCGAGCGCGAGGGCACCAACAACGAGAACCTGCCCGAGACGCACGTGATCCTGAAGATGATCCGCGCCGAGCTGGACGCCCACTACACCGACCGCATGCTGCTGGCCGAGGCCAACCAGTGGCCCGAGGACACGCGGCCTTATTTCGGCGACGGCGACGAGTGCCACATGGGCTTCCACTTCCCGCTGATGCCGCGCATCTACATGGCGCTGGCGCAGGAGGACCGCTACCCGATCTCCGACATCATCCGGCAGACGCCGGAAATCCCGGACGGATGCCAGTGGGGCATCTTCCTGCGCAACCATGACGAGCTGACGCTCGAGATGGTGAGCGACCAGGAGCGCGACTATCTCTGGCGCACCTATGCGGAAGACCGTCGCGCCCGCATCAACCTGGGCATCCGCCGCCGCCTCGCGCCGCTGCTCCAGAACGACCGGCGCAAGATCGAGCTTCTGAATTCGCTCCTGATGTCGATGCCCGGCACGCCCATCGTCTACTACGGCGACGAGCTCGGCATGGGCGACAACTACTATCTCGGCGACCGCGACGGCGTGCGCACGCCGATGCAATGGTCGGCCGACCTCAACGCCGGCTTCTCGCGCGCCAACCCGCAGCAGCTGTTCCTGCCGGTAATCATGGACGCGATCTACGGCTATCAGGCGGTCAATGCCGACAGCCAGCAGCAGGATCCGTCCTCGCTGCTGAACTGGATGCGCAAGCTGATCCAGGTGCGCAAGCAGCACTCGGCCTTCGGGCGGGGCACGATGACGCTGCTCTACCCGCGCAACCGCAAGATCCTGGCCTATGTGCGCGAGCACGAGAACGATCGCATCCTGTGTGTCGCCAACCTGTCGCGCCAGGCCCAGGCGGTGGAACTCGACCTGTCACAGTTCAAGGGTGCGGTTCCGATCGAACTCACCGGCCGCTCGCCCTTCCCGCCTATCGGCGACCTGCCCTATCTTTTCACGCTGCCGGCCTTCGGCTTCTACTGGCTGTTGCTGGCCGACGAGGCCGAGGCGCCGCGGTGGCACCAGCAGGTGCCGGACGTCCTGCCCGATTTCGTCACGCTCACCACGCGCGACGGACGTGTCTCCACGGCCTTGTCGGGGTCGGGCGGAAGGCTGCTCGAATCCGAAACGCTGCCGCAGTTCCTGCGCCTGCAACGCTGGTTCGCGGGCAAGGACCGGCCCGTCGAGTCGGCGTCGATCAAGCCGCTCGCCGAGATCGACGGCGGCCGCCACATGCTGGCGGAGTGCCACGTCAGCCTCGATGGCGAGATCCAACGCTATTTCATGCCGCTCTCGGCCCGCTGGGGCGAGGAGAACGTCACCTTCGGCGCGCCCACCTTGTCCTACACCCTGGCCAAGCTGCGCCAGGGACCGCGATTCGGAGCACTGGTGGACGCGGCCCATGACGACGGCTTCGGGCAGGCGATCCTCGCGGCGATGCAGGACGGGGCGGACCTTTCGGTTTCGGGCGGAACGATCCGCTTCGACAACAACGGCCGCCGCGAGATCTATGCCGAAGCCGGTGCCCCCCGTGCGCTCGGCGTCGAACAGTCGAACGTGTCCATCGCCTTCGGCGATACGATCATCTTCAAGATCTACCGCCGGCTGCGCAGCGGCGTGCAGCCGGAAGTCGAAATGGCCCGGTTCCTGACCAATGTCGGCGGCTTCGCGCATGCACCGGGCTATCTCGGTTCGATCGAGCATCAGGCGGACGGCGAGGAGCCGACCGTGCTGGCGACCGCTTTCGAATACGTCCGCAACCAGGGCGACGCCTGGGACATCCTGTCGGCAGCCCTGCAGCGCGACCTGGAGAACGACGACCTGATCTCCAACGCCATCGCCGCGCCGGACGCCGAGGCGGAACCCTTCTTCTTCCCGCTCAACCTCGGCGGCCTGCTCGGACAGCGAACGGCGGAGCTTCACATGGCGCTGGCGACAGACACGGACGACGATGCGTTCCGCGTCGAGGCAACCACCAAGGCCGACGTACAGAACTGGGTGGCCTCGGCGCGGGCCGACCTGGACGCGGCGCTGCGCGCGCTGGACAGCGCCGATCGCAAGGGCGAGGCTGGCGACATGATCGACAGCGTTCTGTCGCGCAAGGCCGAGTTCGAGAAGCGGCTGGCGGCCTGCCTCGACCACACGCCATCGGGCGCGCGCTCGCGCATTCATGGCGACTACCACCTCGGCCAGGTGCTGATCGCCGCCGACGACATCGTCCTCATCGACTTCGAGGGCGAGCCCTATCGCTCGATCGAGGAACGCCGCGCCAAGACGACGCCGCTGGTCGACGTGGCGGGCATGCTGCGTTCGATCGACTATCTCGCGGCGGATGTGGTACGACTGCGCGGGCCTCTTGCAATGCCGGCCGACGAGCGTGCGGTCGCTCGCGCCATGCGGTGGCGGGAGGAAACAAGCCGTGCATTCCTGGACGCCTATCGCAAGACGATCGCCGGCTGTTCGACGCACGTCCCCGACGCGGGCTTCGAGCGCGCCATGCTCGACCTTTTCCAGATCCAGAAGGCGGCTTATGAAGTGAGCTATGAACTTGGCAACCGGCCGTCCTGGGTCGATATCCCCCTCCGCGGACTTCTCGATCTTCTCGACGCCGATGGAGCCGGAGCATGAGCATGGCCATCAAAGGAGCCGCCCCGCCGGCAGACGATGTCGACGCCATCGTCGCCGCTCGCCACGGCAACCCCTTTGTCGTGCTGGGCATGCATGGCGGGGGCAGCGCCCCCTTGCTGGTGAACGTTTTCGCGCCCGAGGCCGGTGAAGTCGCGGTCGTCGATCGCGCCACCGGGAAAGAGGTGGGCACGCTCGTTCGGGTTCACCCGGACGGCTTCTTTTCGGGCGAGATCGAGGGTCGTACCGAGCGCTTCGGCTACCGGCTGCGTCTCACGGCCGGCGCGCACCAGTGGACGATCGACGATCCCTACTCGTTCGGTCCGATCCTCGGCGAGCTCGACGAATACCTGATGGGCGAAGGCCGGCACGCCGAACTCTACAAGCGGCTGGGCGCGCATCCGGCAGAGGTCGGCGGCGTCCAAGGCACCGTCTTCTGCGTCTGGGCGCCCAATGCGCGCCGGGTCAGCGTCGTCGGCTCCTTCAACACCTGGGACGGCCGACGCCACCCGATGCGCAACCGCGTCGGCGTGGGCGTCTGGGAACTCTTCATCCCGGGACTGGAGGTCGGCACGACCTACAAATACGAGGTGCTAGGCGCGCATGGCGAGGTATTGCCGCTCAAGACCGACCCCCTGGCCTTCTCCGCCGAGCAGCCGCCGGCCACGGCCTCCATCGTCAGCGGTCTTCCCCGTCACGACTGGAACGATGGCGGCTGGATGAGCCAGCGCGAGGCGCGGCAGGCGACGAACCAGCCGATGTCGATCTACGAAGTCCATCTCGGCAGTTGGCGGCGCGGCGCGGCGAATGAAATCCTCGACTACGACGCGCTTGGCGACCTGCTGATCTCCTACCTTCAGGAGATGGGATTCACCCATGTCGAGTTCCTGCCGGTCACCGAACACCCGTTCACCGGCTCGTGGGGCTACCAGCCGATCGGCCTGTTCGCGCCGACGAGCCGATTTGGGTCGCCAGAAGCCTTTGCCCGCATGGTCGATCGGCTGCACCAGGCAGGGATCGGCGTCATCGTCGACTGGGTTCCGGCGCATTTCCCGTCCGACGAGCACGGCCTTGCGCATTTCGACGGGACCGCGCTCTACGAACACGAGGACCCCCGTCTCGGCTTCCATCAGGACTGGAACACGCTGATCTACAATTTCGGCCGCACGGAGGTGTCGAACTTCCTGCAGGCCAGCGCGCTCTACTGGCTCGACCAGTATCATGTCGACGCCCTGCGCGTGGATGCCGTCGCCTCGATGCTGTACCTGGACTACAGCCGCAGGCAGGGCGAATGGGTGCCCAACCGCCACGGCGGCAACGAGAATCTCGACGCCGTCTCGTTCCTGCGCGAGACCAACCAGCACATTCTCGAACGCCATCCGGGAGCGCTGACCATCGCGGAGGAATCGACCGCATGGCCCGGTGTCAGCCGGCCGGTGGACGATGGCGGCCTGGGCTTCAACTACAAGTGGAACATGGGCTGGATGCACGACACGCTCGCCTACATGAGCCTCGACCCCGTGCATCGCCGGCATCACCATCACCAGATGACCTTCGGAATGGTCTATGCCTATTCCGAGAAGTTCGTGCTGCCGATCAGCCATGACGAAGTGGTCCACGGCAAGGGGTCGCTGATCGGCAAGATGCCGGGCGACCGCTGGCAGCGCTTCGCCAATCTGCGCGCCTACCTCGCCTTCATGTGGACGCACCCGGGCAAGAAGCTGATCTTCATGGGCTGCGAGTTCGGCCAGGAGCGCGAATGGAACCACGACCGGTCGCTCGACTGGCACTTGCTCGACGATCCCATGCATGCCGGCACGAAGGCGCTGGTGCGGGATCTCAACGCGCTTTACCGGTCCAACCCGGCCCTGCACGAGCTCGACTGCGATCCGCAGGGCTTCGAGTGGCTGGGCGCCGACGATGCCGAAAACAGCGTCTACTCCTTCGTCCGCAACAGTAGCAGCGGAGAACCGGTGGTCGTGGTGTGCAACATGACGCCGATCCCGCGCCCCGGCTACCGCATCGGTGCGCCACGCGCCGGCTCTTGGGTGGTTCGGCTGAACAGCGATGCGGCGGACTATGGCGGCTCCGGCGCGGGACAGAAGGAACCTGTCAAGGCCAGCCCCGTTTCATGGCACGGCAGGCCACAATCGTTGGAGCTCGACCTGCCCCCACTCGCGGTGGTGATTCTCGCTCCGCACCACTAGGAGCACCATGCGTCGAAACGGACAGATCAAGGCGGGCTCCCCTTTTCCTCTGGGGGCCCACTGGGATGGCTCGGGGGTGAATTTCGCCCTGTTTTCCGCCAATGCCACCAGGGTGGAACTCTGCCTTTTCGACGGCGCCGGCCGTCGCGAAATCGAGCGCGTCGAGCTGCCCGAATTCACCCATGAGGTCTGGCACGGCTATCTGCCGGACGTCCGACCCGGACAACTTTACGGCTACCGCGTGCATGGGCCCTACGAGCCATCGGCCGGGCACCGCTTCAATCCCCACAAGCTGCTGCTCGACCCCTATGCGCTGGAACTGCGGGGCGACATCCGCTGGCACGACGCCGTTTTCGGCTACCGTCTGGGCCATCGCCGCGAGGATCTGTCGTTCGACCAGCGCGATTCAGCCTTCGTCATGCCGAAATGCGTCGTCGTCGATCCGGCCGTGACCTGGGGCAATGACGTGCGGCCGGCGCGCGCCTGGCACGACACGATCATCTACGAGGCCCATGTGAAGGGCATGACCGCGCTGAATCGCGATCTGCCGGAACAGTATCGCGGCACCTTCACCGGGCTGGCCGACCCGCGCACGATCGATCATCTGGTCAAGCTCGGCGTCACCGCGGTGGAACTGATGCCCACCCAGGCCTTCTTCGACGACCGGCATCTGATCGAACGCGGCCTTTCGAACTACTGGGGCTACAACACGATCGGCTTCTTCGCACCGGCCACCCGCTTCATCGCGCCGGGCGCAGGCATTCACGATTTCAAGCTGATGGTGCGCCGGCTGCACGAGGCCGGCATCGAGGTGATCCTCGACGTGGTCTACAACCACACCGCCGAAGGCAACCAGATGGGGCCGACGCTCTCCTTCCGCGGCATCGACAATGCCAGCTACTACCTGCTTGGCGATGATCCGCGCTATTATTTCGACACCACCGGCTGCGGCAACACGGTCAATCTGCGCAACCAGCGCGTTCTCCAGATGGTGATGGATTCGCTGCGCTACTGGGTTCTGGACTGTCACGTCGACGGCTTCCGCTTCGACCTGGCCAGCTCGCTCGGCCGCGACCGCGACAGTTTCGACCAGAACGCGGTCTTTCTCGACGCCGTGCGCCAGGACCCTGTGCTGTCGATGGTCAAGCTGATCGCCGAACCGTGGGATACCGGCAACGACGGATACCAGCTCGGCAACTTTCCGCCGATGTGGGCGGAGTGGAACGACCAGTACCGGGACACCACGCGCGCCTTCTGGAAGGGCGACGAGGGAATTGCCTCCGACCTTGCCGGGCGGCTGCTGGGTTCGGCCGACACCTTCGAGAAACGGGGGCGCCGGCCGTGGGCAAGCGTCAACTTCGTCACCGCCCATGACGGTTTCACGCTTATGGATCTCGTCAGCTACAACGACAAGCACAACGAGGCGAATGGCGAGGAGAACCGGGACGGCCACTCGCACAACCTGTCCTGGAACTGCGGCGTGGAAGGCGAGACGGACGACGAGGAGATACTCGAGCTGCGCGACCAGATGCGCCGAAACCTCGCCGCCACCGTCCTTCTGTCGCAGGGCACGCCGATGATCCTGATGGGCGACGAAATCGGCCGCACGCAGCATGGCAACAACAACACTTATTGCCAGGACAACGAGATGAACTGGCTGCGCTGGGGCGAGGACGTCGCGGAGCGGGACCAGGCCTTCTTCGAGTTCATGCGCAAGCTCATCCGGCTTCGCCTCGAGCAGCCGCTCCTGCGCCAGCGCTATTTCCTGCATGGCGAACCGCGCCCCACTGGCGCGAGCGGGGTCCGGTGGCTTCGTGCCGATGGCGAGCAGATGAGCGACGAGGATTGGCACCAGCCGCACACCCGCGCCTTCGCCATGCTTCTGTTCACGGAAGCTAAAAAGCTCCTCATCGTCTTCAATGCCCATTACGAGGACATCGACTTCGCCCTCCCCGAGGGGTTTGCGACCGGCTGGCGACTGCTTCTCGATACAGCCGACCCCAGCGGTGCCGACGAAACAATCGACGGGTCGTTTGCGGCCCGCTGCCGGGCGCTGATGCTTCTGGAGACCACGGCTTGACGGGCGGCAGGAAGCCTCGCGCCATGCCGCTCTCGTGGGGGGCGCAGTTCTCGGGCGATGGCGACGTGCGCTTCCGCATCTGGGCGCCTGGGATCGACGCCTTGACGCTCCGTCTTGCCGGCGAGGACAGGTCGATGTCGCGTGATGGCGACGGCTGGTTCGAACACGTCGCCAGCGGCTTTGCGCCAGGTGCGGCCTACGCCTACGTGCTGCCGGATGGCCTGGCCGTTCCCGATCCGGCCTCTCGGACGCAGGCGAGCGACGTGCACGGCCCTTCCCTCGTCGTCGATCCGGCCGCCTATCGCTGGAACGCGCCGGACTGGACGGGCCGGCCATGGGAAGAGGCGGTCATCTACGAGCTGCATGTCGGCACGTTCACCGAGGCGGGCACCTTCGCCGCCGCCATCGAGAAACTCGATCATCTGGCGGACCTCGGGATCACCGCCATCGAGATCATGCCGGTGGCGCAGTATTCCGGCGATCGCGGCTGGGGCTATGACGGTGTCCTGCCCTATGCGCCGCACCGGGCCTATGGTGGCCCGGACGGACTGAAGGCTCTTGTCGATGCCGCCCACGCGCGCGGCCTGATGGTGCTGCTCGACGTCGTCTACAATCATTTCGGACCGGACGGGAACTTCATCTCGCTCTACGCGCCAGACTTCTTCCACCGCGGCAATCATACGCCCTGGGGCCCGGCAATCGCATTCGAGGCCGACCCCGTCCGCCGGTTCTTCGTCGAGAACGCGCTCTACTGGCTCGAGGAGTTCAATCTCGACGGCCTGCGTCTCGATGCGGTCGATCATGTCGCAGACGATCTGCTGGACGAGATCGGACAGCGGGTGCGGGCGGCGTTCCCCGGCCGTCACATCCACCTGACAACAGAAGACAACCGTAACGTCACCTTTCTCCACCAGCGCGGCGAGAACGGAGCGGTAACGGGCTTCACCGCCGAATGGAACGACGATTTCCACAGCATCGCGCACATCATCGCCACCGGCGAAACGGACGGCTATTTTGCCGACTTCGCCGACGACCCGACCGGCAAGCTTGCCCGCGCGCTGGCGGAGGGCTTTGCCTATCAAGGAGAGGTATCGCCGCAATGGGGCCGCCCGCGCGGCGAGCCGAGCGCGCACCTGCCGCCGACCGCCTTCGTCGATTTCCTGCAGAACCACGACCAGGTAGGCAACCGCGCCTTCGGCGAGCGCCTGCCCACCCTGGCTTCGCCCGGCATGCTGCGCGTGCTGACGGCCATGCTGCTCCTGTCGCCGCATGTCCCGCTGCTGTTCATGGGCGAGGAGTTCGACGAGGATCGGCCGTTCCTGTTCTTCACCGATTTCCATGGCGATCTCGCGAAAGCGGTTACCGAGGGGCGACGGCGCGAATTCGCGACGTTCGCGGCCTTCCGCGACGGCGAGGCAGCGCGGCGCATTCCCGACCCCAACGACCTCGCGACCTTCCTTGCGTCAAAGCTCGACTGGTCGAAGCCCGGCCTCGGAAGCGGGCGGATCCGGCTCGACCAGGTCCGGCGGCTGCTCGCGATCCGCCGCGAGACGATCGTGCCGGCGCTGGCCTTGGCCGGTGGCAACGGCGGCGCCGTTCGCGACGCCGGCGAGGGTGTCGTGGCGGTCGACTGGACGCTTGGCGGAGCAAGGCTGACCATGCGCGCCAATCTCTCGAACATGCCGCGCAGCGCACCGGGATTCGATGGACGGGTCATCTTCGCGGAACCGGCGGAAACGATCGCGATGCACGCGGACCGGGTCGAACTGCCTCCCGTTTCGATCGTGGTGGGCTTCGCCCCGCCTGGAGCCGTGCCGCAGCGCGCGGACGTCTGATCGTCGGCTCCTGTTCCCCCGCCGATGCCGATGCGCTAAGGGACCAGATCGAGAGAAACGCGCGCAGTCCGAGGAGCCCCCATGAAAGGCGTCACCGTCGTCAGCCACCCGCTTGTCCAGCACAAGCTCACCATCATGCGCAAGAAGGAGACCTCGACGGCGAGTTTCCGGCGGCTGCTGCGCGAGATTTCGCTGCTTCTGGGATACGAGGTGACGCGCGAGCTGGAACTGACGACCACCACCATCGACACGCCGCTGCAGACGATGGAAGCACCGACGCTGGAAGGCAAGAAGCTGGTCTTCGCTTCCGTGCTGCGCGCCGGCAACGGCCTGCTGGAGGGTCTTCTCGATCTGGTGCCCGCGGCGCGCGTCGCCCATGTCGGGCTCTACCGCGACCACGACACGCTGGAAGCCGTGGAGTATTTCTTCAAGGCCCCGAGCGATCTCGGCGACCGACTTGTCATCGTCGTCGATCCCATGCTGGCCACCGCCAATTCGGCCATCGCCGCCATCGACAAGCTCAAGCAGCGCGGCGCCACGAACATGCGCTTCCTGTGCCTGCTGGCCGCGCCGGAGGGGCTCGAGCGCTTCACCGCCGCGCATCCGGACGTTCCGGTGTTCACCGCCTCGATCGACGACAAGCTCAACGAGAAAGGCTACATCGTGCCCGGTCTCGGCGATGCGGGCGACCGCATGTACGGCACCAAGTAGGCCCCGGCGCGCAAACGCTTCGTTCACCATGCCGTGCGCAAGCGTCCAGGTGAGTGGGCGTCCTTAAACCACCTTCAACACAAAGCCTCCACGGTTGCCCGCGGAGGTTCTTTCGATGAAGAGACAGTTGCTCGCCCTCGCCGTGATCGTTGGCTCCGCCGCGTCGGTGCCGCTCGTCTATCAGTCAAATCCCGAGCGGTTCCAGGACATGGCGTCCTGGGCGTTGCGCCCGGTCGAGCCGGAACCGGTCCCGGTGGTCATGCTGGCCGGGCCGCGCGAGACGGGCGCGAGGCAGCTGACGGGTCGGCGCATCGAGATTCCCGTGGATCGGCGCGGCCACTTCACGGCCGAGTTTCGCATCAATGGAACCCGTCTCGACGCCATGATCGACACCGGCGCGACGCTCGTCGCCATGAATCGCAGCACGGCGGCGCGCATCGGCCTGAACCTGACCGCGAAGGACTTCATCTACAAGGTCGATACCGCCAACGGTCCCGCCCTCGCCGCTGCCGGAGTCATCGAAAGCCTCCAGATCGGACGAATCCGCGTCGACGGGGTCCAGGCCGTCGTTCTGGAGGATAAGTCGCTGAAACAGACGCTGGTGGGCATGAGTTTCCTCAACCGGCTATCCACCTTCCGCGTCGAACGCGGAACGCTGCTGCTGGAGCAGTAGACGTCGGGTCGCGCTCCGATCGTTCCGCCAGGCCTTTCCCCGCTCGCCGCGAGCGTCGGCGCGCTGTATGGACGAAGCTCGCGGGAAAGGTGCCATGAAGGACAAGGTCAAGTTCGTTTCCAAGCGTCGCGCGCCGATCGGCGCGCCACCGGGGACCCTCATCCACGACGAGCGCGCTTCGCCGACCTCGATCCGGATGATGGTGGTGGCGGACGATCACGTCGAGAACGTCGCACACGCGACCGTCGCCCAGGTGCGCGAGGCGTTGGGCTCGCGCAAGCGCGTGTGGGTGGACGTCACCGGCCTTGCCGACCACGAACTCCTGGGCGCCGTCGGCGAACTCTTCTCGCTCGATCCCCTCGCGCTGGAGGACATCACCAATACCAACCAGCGACCCAAGGTCGACACCTACGAAAGCCACGCGCTCATCGTCGTGCACATGTTCGACGGCGAGAACGTCCATTCGAAGGAGCAGTTCTCGATCCTGTTCGACAAGCGCCACGTCGTGACTTTCCAGGAACGCCCGGGCGACTGTCTGGACCCGGTGCGCAAGCGCCTGCAGAGCGCCAACGGGCGCATCCGAAAACGCGGCGCGCCCTATCTCGTCTATGCGCTGCTGGACACCATCCTCGACGCCTATTTCCCGATCCTCGAGAAGATCGGGGAGGAGATCGAGGAGCTGGAAGACCGGATCACGCAAGATCCGCAACCCGCCGACGTCGGCCGTCTTCACGAGATCAAGCGTGAACTCCTGGTCGTCAAGCGCGCGCTCTGGCCATCGCGCGAGATGCTGTCGGCCATGTCCCGCGAGGAACTGGGCCTGATTCCGGCCGAGGTTCAGCACTATCTGCGCGACACCTACGACCATGCGATCCAGCTGATCGACCTGGTCGAGACCTACCGCGAGCTCGCCACCGGACTGCTCGACCTCTATCTGTCCAGCGTCTCGACGCGCATGAACGAGGTCATGAAGGTGCTGACCATCATCTCGACCATCTTCATCCCGCTCGGCTTCCTGGCCGGGGTCTGGGGCATGAACTTCCACGCAGACTCGCCGTGGAACATGCCCGAACTGGGCTGGCGCTACGGCTATCCCGCCGCCCTCGTCGTCATGGCTGGCATCGCGGGCGGACTGCTCTACCTGTTCCGCCGCAAGAAGTGGCTGTAGAGCCCGTATCGAAACTCTACTCCGGCGGCCATCTGTCCGGGGAAATTGCCGCTGGCAATCAGACGTGTTTTGCACTATATGCGCCGCACATCTCGCATTTCGCGTCATGTGTACATGGCCCCTGCTGGACGACATCCCGGCCGCGGGCGACCCGTTTTCCTGATCCAAACAACAGAAAGGACCAGCACGATGTCGGTAACCGCCGAGCGCAAGCAGGAGCTTGTCAAGGAATTCGCGACCAAGCAGGGCGACACCGGTTCCCCGGAAGTCCAGGTCGCTGTTCTCTCCGAGCGCATCAAGAACCTGACCGAGCATTTCAAGGGCCACGCGAAGGACAACCATTCCCGCCGCGGCCTTCTCAAGATGGTGTCCCAGCGCCGCAGCCTCCTCGACTACCTGAAGGGGAAGGATGAGGCCCGCTACAAGACGCTGATCGAGAGACTCGGCCTGCGTCGCTGATAATCTTCCGGCCGGCGACGCCATCAGGCGCCGCCGGCCGGTTTTCCTGGGCAGGGCTCATTGCCCGCCCGTCCGGTTTCCATCGCGCAAGGCGAACCTGGAAACCGCCCATGGCCAGGTCATGGGGCAGGATTGCAGGACGCTCGCGCGGAGATCGCGCCGGATCATCGAGCCTCCCGTTGTCTTGCCCATGGCTCGGCCGAACGAAGCCACAGGGGGAAAGGCCGCCCGCGCGGAATCGCGCGGTCCCTTTCCGCACAGAAAGACGAAACATGTTCAATCACCACAAAGTGGAAATCGAGTGGGGCGGCCGTCCGCTCATCCTGGAAACCGGCAAGATCGCGCGCCAGGCCGACGGCGCCGTGCTCGCGACCTATGGCGAGACCGTCGTGCTCGCCACCGTCGTCTCCATGAAGGAGCCGAAGCCGGGCCTCGATTTCTTCCCGCTGACCGTCAACTACCAGGAAAAGACCTTTGCCGCGGGCAAGATTCCCGGCGGCTTCTTCAAGCGTGAAGGCCGGCCGAGCGAGAAGGAGACGCTGACCTCGCGCCTCATCGACCGCCCGATCCGCCCGCTCTTCGCGGAAGGCTACAAGAACGACACCCAGATCGTCGTCACCGTCATCCAGCACGATCTCGAGAACGATCCCGACATCCTGGCGATGATCGGCACCTCGGCCGCGCTGACGCTGTCGGGCGTGCCGTTCATGGGTCCGATCGGCGCCGCCCGCGTCGGCTACATCGCCGGCGAGTACGTGCTGAACCCGCATATCGACGAGATGCCGGAATCGAAGCTCGACCTCGTCGTGGCCGGCACCACCGACGCCGTCATGATGGTCGAGTCGGAAGCCCACGAGCTCACCGAAGAGGTGATGCTCGGAGCCGTGATGTTCGGCCACAAGGCCTTCCAGCCGGTCATCGACGCCATCATCAAGCTCGCCGAAGTGGCCGCCAAGGATCCGCGCGACTTCACTGCGCCGGACTACTCGGCGCTTGAGGCCGAGATGCTGAAGATGGTCGAGGGCGAGCTTCGCGCCGCCTACAAGAACACCGACAAGCAGGCGCGCTACACCGCCGTCGACGCGGTCAAGGCCAAGGTCAAGGCCGCCTTCGCTCCCGCCGAGGGCGAGGTTGCGAAGTGGACGTCCGAGCAGATCGGCACCGTCTTCAAGGAACTCCAGGCCAAGATCGTGCGCTGGAACATCCTCGACACCAAGAGCCGCATCGACGGCCGCGATCTTTCGACCGTTCGCCCGATCGTGTCGGAAGTCGGCATCCTGCCGCGTACCCACGGTTCGGCGCTGTTCACCCGCGGCGAGACGCAGGCGATCGTCGTCGCCACGCTCGGCACCGGCGAGGACGAGCAGTACGTCGACGCCCTGACGGGAACCTACAAGGAGACCTTCCTCCTTCACTACAACTTCCCGCCCTATTCCGTCGGCGAGACCGGCCGCATGGGTTCGCCCGGCCGTCGCGAGATCGGCCACGGCAAGCTCGCATGGCGCGCGATCCACCCGATGCTGCCCGCCGCCGACCAGTTCCCGTACACGCTGCGCGTCGTCTCCGAGATCACCGAGTCCAACGGCTCGTCCTCGATGGCGACCGTCTGCGGCACCTCGCTCGCCCTGATGGATGCCGGCGTGCCGCTGGCCAAGCCGGTGGCCGGCATCGCCATGGGCCTGATCCTCGAAGGCGACCGCTATGCGGTGCTCTCCGACATCCTCGGCGACGAGGACCATCTCGGCGACATGGACTTCAAGGTGGCCGGCACGCAGGACGGCATCACGTCGCTGCAGATGGACATCAAGATCGCCGGCATCACCGAGGAGATCATGCGCGTCGCGCTCGACCAGGCTCGCGGCGGCCGCACCCACATCCTCGGCGAAATGGCCAAGGCCATCACCACGGGCCGTTCGGAGCTGGGCGAGTTCGCACCGCGCATCGAGGTGATGAACATCCCGACCGACAAGATCCGTGACGTCATCGGCGCGGGCGGCAAGATCATCCGCGAGATCGTCGAGAAGACCGGCGCCAAGATCAACATCGAGGACGACGGCACGGTCAAGATCGCCTCTTCGAACGCCAAGGAGATCGAGGCGGCGAAGAAGTGGATCCACACCATCGTGGCCGAGCCGGAAGTGGGCGAGATCTACGAGGGCACGGTCGTCAAGACCGCCGACTTCGGCGCCTTCGTCAACTTCTTCGGCCCGAAGGACGGTCTCGTCCACATCTCGCAGCTGGCATCCGACCGCGTCCAGAAGACCACCGACGTGGTCAAGGAAGGCCAGAAGGTCTACGTCAAGCTTATGGGCTTCGACGAGCGCGGCAAGGTGCGCCTCTCCATGAAGGTCGTCGACCAGACGACCGGCAAGGAAATCGTCCGCGAGAAGAAGCAGGACGGCGACGAAGACGCCGCCTGATCCTTCGCGATCGACGAAACTCGACGGGCGCGCCTTCGGGTCGCGCCCGTTTTCGCATGGCGGGCTGAACGGGCCGCGCCAAGGACAGTTCGAGCGGCTCGTCGTGACCGAGCCGAAGATTGCTTCGACACCGATGACCGACGACGCGCTCAAGACCCTGTCCCACCCCTTCGAGGCCGGTCTGCTCGAGGCGCCCGGCCGCCGCGCGCTGTTCCTCGGCGCGCGCGCCGGCTTTCGCCTGCCGCGTTCGATGGACCTCGACCTCGTCGCCGTGCAGGGATTCCGCCCCGATGTGCTGGCGCTGGAGAAGGCCGGTATCGCGGTGCGGCCGCGCGCCGAAGGGTCGGATTACGACCTGGCGCTCGTGCTGCTCGACCGGCATCGCGGCCAGAACGAGGCCCGGCTGCGCGAAGCCTTCGAGCGCACGCGCGAAGGCGGGCTGGTCGTCGGTGCCGGCGGCAAGACCGAAGGCGCCGACAGCCTGCGCAAACGCTTCGAGGGCGTGCTCGAGCCGCGCGGCCACATGCCGAAGCACCACGGCGTCGTCTTCTGGTTCGACCGGCCGACCGACCGCGACCTCGCGGCCTCGCCCTTCATGGTCGCCCCGGCCCCTGACCGGATCGACGGACGCTTTCTCGCTGCGCCGGGCATGTTCTCGCACGACCGCGTCGATCCCGCCTCGAAGCTGCTCGCCGACAATCTCCCGGCGTCGATCAAGGGGCGGGTGGCCGATTTCGGCGCCGGCTGGGGCTATCTTTCTTCGGAAGTCCTCAAGCGAGCCGACGGGCTCGCCGCGCTCGATCTGCATGAAGCGGACTGGGAATCGCTCGAGGCGGCGAAGGTCAATCTGGCGGCCTTCGGCGACGATGTGCCGGTCGCCTATCACTGGCGCGACCTGCTTCAGGAGCCGGTGGCGCGGCAGTACGACCTGATCGTCATGAACCCGCCATTCCACCAGGGCCGGGCGGCGGAGCCCGCCATCGGCCAGGGCATGATCCGCGCCGCGTCGGCCGCGCTGAAGCCGGGCGGCCGGCTCATGATGGTGGCAAACCGGGGGATGCCCTACGAGCCGGTTCTCGCCTCGTCCTTCGCCGCGACCGGCGAAACCTGCCGGGACGATCGCTTCAAGGTGCTCTGGGCGAAGCGGTAGTACCTCGCCGTCCGGTTCAGTGAATGGCGACCGAGGGCAGCTCCACCGCCTGGCCGCCGCGCACGACCAGCGGCGCCGGCCGTCCGTAGAGATAGCCCTGGAAGACGTCGCAACCGGCGGCGCGCAACAGCACGGCCTGGCTTTCCGTCTCGACGCCCTCGGCGATGGTGCGCACGCCGAGCGCCCGCGACAGGCCGACGATCGTCGAGACGACCGCGCCGCCATTGTCCTTCTCGATACGGCTGACGAAGGACTTGTCGATCTTGAGCTTCTGGAACTGGAAGTCGATCAGGTAGGACAGGTTGGAATAGCCGGTGCCGAAATCGTCGACCGCGACCGAGATGCCGATCGCCGAGAGCTGGCGCAGCATCGCGGCGGCGCGCTCCTTGTCCTGCATCATCGCCGTCTCGGTGACCTCGAGCTCCAGCCGCTTCGGGTCGAGCCCGGTCTTGTCCAGCACGGACTGGACGAAGCGGACGAAATCCCTGGTCATGAACTGGACCGGCGAGATGTTCACCGCCACGAAACAGTCATCAGGCAGGCAATGCGCATCCTCGCAGGCCTTGCGCAGGACCCACTCGCCGATCGGCCCGATCATGCCCGTTTCCTCGGCGATCGAGATGAACTCCATTGGCGGAATGGAACCGCGTTCCGGGTGGTTCCAGCGCAAGAGCGCCTCATAGCCAACGACGCGGCCCTTCACCAGATCCATCTGCGGCTGGTAGTGGAGGTCGAAGTCGCCTCGCTGGAAGGCCACGTGGAGCTCCGACTCAAGCCACTGGCGATAGTCGGCCACCTGCCCCATCGTATCCTGGAAGACCGCCCAGTTTCCAACCCCGTTGGCGCGTGCGTTCTGCAGCGCGAGGTTGGAGCGGCGCAGCAATCTGATCGGATCCTGGCCATCCTTGGGCATGGCGACGAGACCCGCCGACAGGTTGACGGTCTGCTGGTGCGTGGGGAGTTTGTAGGGCTTGCTCATGTCCTCGAGCATGCGCTCGACCATCCGGTCGATACGATCGACGACCTTGCTCTCGGGCACCAGGACAACGAACTCTCCCGCGCCGATCCGGCCGATTTCCAGTCCCGCGGGGAAGTGTTTCTTGATGCGCCGCGCAAATGCCCGGATCAGAAGGTCGCCCTGGCTGTAGCCGATCGCTTCGTTGATCTGCTTGAACCGGTCGATATCGAGGTCGATCAGATAGACCGGCTCGCCGGTGCGCGCCGTGCTGGCAGCCGCTTCGGCGATCTTGCCGATCATCGCATTGCGAGAGTGGAAGCCCGACAGCTTGTCGACCTGCGTCTCCTGAAAGACGTAACTGGCCGATTCATCGACACCCGCGAAGAAGGAGAGCGCCGTTCCGGCGGCCGCCAGCGCGCACAGGGCAGCAATGACCCCGCCAAGTACCGCCGGGTCCAGCCTCGTCATGTTCTCGAGAAGGCCGAACTTCAGTGCCCATATGCCCAGTAGCAGGCTTCCAAGGCCCGCCGCCGCGATCGTGATCAGCCGGAAGACCGGCGTCCTGTTAGGGTTGCTTGTCGCAGCCATACCCGAATCCCCAGTTCTGACCTGACCCTAGGCTGGTGTCACTGAAGTTTCGGTGGAGGGCACGTCTAAAAATTTAGCGATATGCGCGTTTGCGATCCGAAATCGGCGTTCAGTCGGCTTTCTTGAGCTCTTCGAGCGCCGGCATCGAAACGATGTGGTAGCCGCTGTCGACGTAGTGGACCTCGCCGGTCACGCCTGAAGCGAGGTCGGAGAGAAGATAGAGCGCGGAACCGCCGATCTCGTCGATGTCGACCGTCCGTCGCAACGGCGCGTTGCGCGCCTGGTAGGCGAACATGTGCCGGGCGTCGGCAATGCCAGCGCCCGCGAGCGTCCGGACCGGACCAGCCGAGAGCGCGTTGACGCGGATCCCGGAGGGACCAAAGTCGTTGGCGAGGTAGCGAACGCTCGCCTCCAGTCCAGCCTTGGCCACACCCATGACATTGTAGTTGGGCATCACCCGCACGGACCCTGCGTAGGTCAGCGTCAGCAGCGAACCGCCGTCGTTCATGAGCGCGGCCGCCCGCCGCGCGACCTCCGTGAAGGAAAAGCACGAGATCACCATCGTGCGCACGAAATTGTCGCGCGTGGTGTCGGCATATCGTCCCTTCAGTTCGTTCTTGTCGGAGAAGCCGATGGCATGGACCAGGAAATCCATGCCGCCCCATTCGTCCTTCAATGCGCCGAACACGGCATCCATGGAGGCGGTGTCCTCGACGTCGCAGGGCAGCACCAGCTTGGCGTCGAGCGAATCCGCCAACGGCCTGACCCGCCGGCCAAAGGCTTCGCCCTGGTAGGTGAAGGCCAGTTCCGCGCCCTGCGCGGCAAGCCGCCTGGCGATGCCCCAGGCGATCGAATGGTCGTTCGCCACGCCCATCACGAGCCCGCGCTTGCCCTTCATCAGATCCTGCATGGTCGCTGAGCCTTACGCGTGACGCTGGAAGACGAGGGTGGCGTTGGTGCCCCCGAAGCCGAAGGAGTTGGACAGGACGGTGCCGAGCTTCGCATCGTCGATCCGCTCCCGGACGATCGGAACACCCTCGAACTCGGGATCCAGCGTCTCGATATGGGCGCTCTTGCCGATGAAGCCGGCCTGCATCATCAGGATCGAGTAGATCGATTCCTGAACGCCGGCCGCGCCGAGAGAATGGCCCGTCAGCGATTTGGTGGAGGAGATGTGCGGGATCCTGTCGCCGAACACCTCGCGGATCGCGCCGATCTCGCGCTGGTCGCCGACCGGCGTCGATGTGCCGTGGGTGTTGATGTAGTCGACCGGTCCGTCGACGGTCGCGATTGCCTGCCTCATGCACCGCACCGCGCCTTCGCCGGACGGCGCGACCATGTCGTAGCCGTCCGACGTCGCACCGTAGCCGACGATTTCGGCATAGATCTTGGCGCCACGGGCCTTTGCGTGCCCGAGTTCCTCGAGGACCAGGACGCCCGCGCCGCCGGCGATGACGAAGCCGTCACGGTCGACGTCATAGGCCCTGCTGGCGACGGCCGCGCGGTCGTTGAATTTCGACGACATGGCGCCCATTGCGTCGAACAGGTTCGACATCGACCATTCGAGATCCTCGTGGCCGCCGGCGAACATCACGTCCTGCTTGCCCCACTGGATGAGCTCGTAGGCATTGCCGATGCAATGCGCCGACGTCGAGCAGGCCGACGAGATGGAGTAGTTGACGCCGTGGATCTTGAACCAGGTGGCGAGCGTCGCCGAGGCCGTCGAGGACATCGCCTTCGGCACGGCGAAGGGGCCTATCCGCTTCGGGCTGTTGTTCTTGTTGGTGATTTCGGCCGCCTCCACGATGGTGCGGGTGGAGGGGCCACCAGAGCCCATGACGATGCCGGTGCGCTCGTTGGTGATGTCGCCCTGTTCGAGGCCGGAATCCTTGATCGCCTGCTCCATGGCCACGTGGTTCCAGGCGCCGCCCTTGGAGAGAAAGCGCATCGCGCGGCGGTCGACCAGTTCCGTCGGATCGAGCGTCGGCCGGCCCCAGACCTGGCAACGGAAGCCGTGCTCGGCGAAGGAGTCGGAAAAGCTGATGCCGGAGCGGGCGTCGCGAAGCGAAGCCTCGACCTCCGCCGCATCGTTGCCAATCGAGGAAACGATCCCCAGCCCGGTCACGACCACTCGTCTCATGATGGTTTCCTCTTGCCGTATTGCTTGGCGAAGCCGCTTCCGCGGCTTACCGCTATCAGCTAGGCAGCGCTCTGTTTCGACAGCCCGACCTTCAGGTCGGATGCATGATAGATGGTCTCGCCGTCCGCCTTCAGCCAGCCATCGGCGATGCCGAGAACGAGGCGGCCCCGCATGACGCGCTTGAAGTCGACGCCGTACTCGACGAGTTTGACGGAAGGCGTCACCATGCCCTTGAACTTGACCTCGCCGGTCGACAGCGCCATGCCCTTGCCCGGCTCGCCCAGCCAGCCGAGATAAAAGCCCGTGAGCTGCCACATGGCGTCGAGACCCAGGCAGCCAGGCATGATCGGATTGCCGATGAAATGGCAGGGAAAGAACCACAGGTCTGGCCGGATGTCGAACTCGGCGCGGATGTAGCCCTTGCCGTGTTCGCCGCCCGTCTCGCTGATGTCGGTGATGCGGTCGAACATCAGCATGGGCGGCGCGGGCAGCTGAGCGTTGCCAGGGCCGAACAACTCTCCTCGGGCGCAAGCCAGAAGGTCCTCGTAGCCGTAGCTGGATTTCTGCTCCGCCATGTGTCCCTTCCCTTCGTCGCCGGCTTCTGCCGATCAGATAGCGGTTTGCCCGAGCCGCTGCAATTCGTTGCCTGCGCTTATCGCGATGCCGACCGGGGGTCAATGCGGGAGCCGGCTTCGGCACTTCAAGTCCGACGCGAGCGCGGGTTTTTTGGCGTATTCACCGTCCTCGGGGTCATGCTTGACAGAGCGCGGGGCGTGGCGTTCGCTGGAAGCGCGGGGAGCGAGGACTGTCGATGGACGGAGCGAATACGGATCCCATGGGGCCATCCGGCGGAGACGTCCGGAAAGACTGGGGCTGGACGCCGCCGCTCGCATGGGTGGCGCTGATCATGCTCCTGGCCGTCCACGGGCTCTACTCGATGCTGCCCTACGCGTGGGAACCGTCGCTGCCACCGTTCCTCACCGCCTATTTCAAGGCAAGCGTCAGCGTCGCGGTGGTGAACCTGCTCTGGGGCGGCTGGATCCTGGCAGCGGCGCGTTCACGGTCGCGGGCGTTGCGGCGGGGCTTCCTGACCTGGCAATCGTTCAACATCGTCGCGTTGACAATGTCCGTCGGATACACGGCGTTCCAGGCCGAATTCGTCACGACGGCCTACGGCCTGCTCATCCCCGCGGTCGAGTTCGTGGTCGGGATCGCGCTGATCGTCTACGTCCTGCGTCTCACCGACACTCCGGCGCCGCCGGTCGCCATGCCAGTTCCGACGACCGAGGGACGCAAGCCATCGATCGCGCTCTATCTCGTCAATGGCGTCATCGGCGGGATCGCCGGCGCCGTCATCGGCGGGATCGCGGGGTTTGCCCTGGGCGCCCTGCTGGTGGACGTTCTCGACATCTCCTGTTTCGAAGGCGGTTGCGGATACTTCGCGGTGGCGGTCGGCCTTCTCCTCATCCTCGCCGGGCTCATCGTGGGTATCATCGTCGCGGTGCTGCGCACCAGCCGAGCGGCACAGCGGCAATCTGCCTGATGCGACGCGCGTCACTTTCGCGTGTGGCGATTGAAGCGGGTCGGCCATGGCCTTACATCGGCGGGGACGATAGACTTCGCCGCGGCAATGATCCGGGGCAGCAGGCGTGATACGGTTCTTCTTTCGATTTCTGTCGGTGGTGGCGCTGGCCGTGGCCGTCATTCTGGCCGTCGTCGATGCGACCCGGTCGATCGCGGCATCGGAGCTTGTCCTGACCCCTCTCGGCACGAGCTGGTTCGCCGTCTCGCCAGAATCGCTGAACGTCGCCCAGGCGCTCGTCCAGCGCTATGTCTTTCCGGTGTTGTGGGATCCGATCATCGTGACGATCCTGACCTTGCCCGGCTTCGTCGTCTTTCTCGTGCTGGCGCTGCTGTTCTACATGATCGGGCGCAGGCCGGCGCGACGCTTTGGCAGGGTCGGCGCGTGACGCGGACCCGCCAGATGGTTCAAAGGAGCTGAAACAGAATGTTCTTCCTCGGCGATCTCCTCAACAAGAAGCAGACCATGCCAACCCCTGACAACGCGCTGCGCGGACGCGAGGCGCCGCTGCCGACCGCGCGGGTGCACGACGTGAACGGGCGGCCGTTGAAGGGCCCCTATCCGGATGGGCTCGAGGTCGCCTTTTTCGGCATGGGCTGCTTCTGGGGCGCCGAACGCCTGTTCTGGCAGACCCCGGGCGTCTGGGTCACGGCGGTCGGGTACCAGGGCGGCTACACGCCCAATCCGACCTATCCGGAAACCTGCACCGGGATGACCGGCCATGCCGAGGTGGTGAAGGTGGTCTACGATCCGAGCCAGGTTTCCTTCGCCGACCTGTTGACGATCTTCTGGGAAAGCCACGATCCCACCCAGGGCATGCGCCAGGGCAACGATGTCGGCACGACCTATCGCTCGACGATCTACACGACCACGCAGGACCAGCTCGATCGGGCGCTCGCCTCGCGCGATGCCTACCAGCAAGAACTGCGCAAGGCCGGTCGCGGCAAGGTCACCACCGAGATCGCCGAAGCGCCGGAATTCTATTTCGCGGAGACGGAACACCAGCAGTATCTGAGCAAGAATCCCGGGGGGTACTGCAACCTGCGAGGCACGGGCGTCTCCTGTCCGGCGCCCGGGCTGGCCGCCGAGTAGCCCGGCGTTCGCAGGTTTTCGCCTTTTCCGGAAGGTCAAAAAATCCGCGTGAAATTTGCAATGCGCCGTGCAAGAGTGAAAATGAGCGGGGGCTCAAGCCCCTGCCAGGGCTCACGCGCGGGCAAAACCAGCGCAGCCGGGCCTGCCAATAAACCGTTTGGAAAAACCAACAGGGTGTGGATCACATGAAGCGTTTACTCCTTGGCCTGATGGCCGCAACAGTTCTGTCCGTGCCGGCCTTCGCGGCCGACATCGCACCCGCGATCATCTATGATCTGGGCGGCAAGTTCGACAAGTCGTTCAACGAAGCGGCCTACAATGGCGCCGAGAAGTTCAAGGCCGAGTCCGGCATCGAGTATGTCGAGTTCGAGATTTCCAACGACGCGCAGCGCGAGCAGGCGCTGCAGCGCTTCGCCGAAGATGGCCGCAATCCGATCGTGATGGCGGGCTTCTCCTGGGCGGCTGCGCTGGAAAAGGTGGCGGCCGAGTATCCAGAGACCAACTTCGCCATCATCGACATGGTGGTCGACGCACCGAACGTCCGCTCGGTCGTCTACAAGGAACATGAGGGCTCCTACCTGGTCGGCATGATGGCCGCGATGGCCTCGGAGTCCAAGAAGGTCGGCTTCATCGGCGGCATGGACATTCCGCTGATCCGCAAGTTCGGCTGCGGCTATGTCGGCGGCGCCAAGGCCGCCGGCGCGACCGACGTCATCCAGAACATGACCGGCGACACCCCGGCCGCGTGGAACGACCCGACGAAGGGCGGCGAAATCGCCAAGTCGCAGATCAGCCAGGGCGCGGACGTGATCTACGCCGCGGCCGGCGGCACCGGCGTGGGCGTGCTCCAGGCGGCGGCCGACGGGGGCAAGCTCGGCATCGGCGTGGACTCCAACCAGAACGGCCTCCAGCCCGGCAAGGTGCTCACCTCGATGCTGAAGCGCGTCGACGTGGCCGTCTACAACGCCTTCAACGACGCCAAGAACGACCAGTTCTCCTACGGCTTCAACGTGCTCGGTCTCGCCGAGGACGGCGTCGGCTACGCCATGGACGACAACAACAAGGACCTGGTCAGCCAGGAGATGATCGACGCGGTGGAGAAGGCCAAGGCCGACATCATCGCCGGCACCATCCAGGTGCACGACTACATGTCGGACAATTCCTGCCCGTACTGATCCACGGACTGTTCCGTCGAAACCGCCGGGCCCTGCGCCCGGCGGTTTTGTTTTGGGCCACGTCCCGCCGATCGGTTGTGGGGACCGACACCGAGCCTGTATTCATCGGCATCCTCAAGGGCCGGCTTCGATTCGGCCGAAATGCGTGAGCCGGATCATGACGTCGAATGAAAGCGCCCGCCGCATCGCGGCCCTCGTCATGCTTTTGCTGGCCGGCATCCTGGCCGGCGCGCAGCTCGCCAAGATCGCGCCGCTGGTCGACTGGTACCAGCGCGATGCCGGCTACTCGCTGGTGACGATCGGCTGGCTGACCTCCACCCTCGGCCTTTTCGTCGCGCTCGCGGCGCTTCCGGCCGCCTTCGCCATCGACCGCGTCGGCATGTACACCTCGTTCGTCGCCTCCTCGGCCGCGCTGGCGTTGGGCGGCGTGATCCTCGCCGCCTTCGAAAACCCGGCCGCCGTCCTGTCGGGCCGTCTCGTCGAAGCGCTTGGCTACCTGGTGATCGTCATTGCCACCCCGGCCCTGCTCGCCGCGCTCGCGCCCGACCGGCTGAAGGCACCGGCGCTCGCGGTCTGGGGCGGCTTCGTCCCGCTCGGCTACGCCTTCGCCGACTTTTCGGCCGCGGCCCTGCTGCCGTTGGTCGCACCGCGCACCTACCTGATGATCGTCGCGCTGTGCTTTGCCGCTTGCGCCGCGGCCGCGGCGATCCTGTCGTTTCGCCTCGACCCGGTCGGGGACAGCGCGCGGGACCGGTCTGCCCTGCCGCTTCGGTCCAATTTCACCATCCCGGTCAGCGCGGTTGCGGCGGCCTTCGGCGCCTATGTCGTGCTGTCGATCGGCTTCTTCTCGTTCCTGCCGAGCTTCGCGGGCGACGGCACCGGCGCAATCCTGCTCTCGGCCGGATTCGTCGCGCTTCTGGTGCCCTTCGGAAACGTCCTGGCCGGGGTCCTCGTCGAGGGCAGGGGTCCCCGCTTCATCGCCTGGCTGACGGTGGCGGGGTTCGTTGCGAGCGCGGCTTCGGCCGTGCCGTTCTTTTCCTCGCCCGACCCGGTGCTCGCCACCGTGGCCGCCGTCGTCTTCGCCATTTCGGGCGGGGTCGTGGCGTCGGCGCTCTTTGCCTGCATTCCCTCGGTCGTCCCGGCCGGAGGGTCGGTTGCGGTGGGCATTGGCCTGGTCGCCCAGACCGGCGGCATCGGCACGCTCGTCGGGCCGCCGCTCGCCGGCTACGTCATTTCCGAATACGCTTGGCCAGGCTTCGGCTGGTTCCTGGCCATCGTCTCGCTGGCGGGCATCGTCTGCCTGGTCCCGATGCTCGGCGCCCGCTCGCCAAGGGCCTGATGCGCGACCGGTGGACGTCCGCCTACGGTGCGCCGACGGGCCGGGCCAGACCTTCGAACAGGATCGATCCGTCCGCAAAGGACATCCCTGCCGTCACACGGTAGCGCTGTCCGGGCCGGGGATGCGGCAGATCCGGTCCGCGCCACCGCGTCGTTTCGGCGGCCTGCAATGCCCCCAGCGGCACGAAGCCGATCACGTCATCGTAGATCGTCCAGAGATGAAACCCCGTGCCATCGGCCTGACCTTCGAGCTCCAAGGGCACGAAGCGAAGCGTGTCGTCATTGCCGACCTCGAGAATGCCGCCGATGCCGCCGCTCTCATCGGTCAGGGCAACGACCAAGGCGGGCGTGACCGGTCTCGACGATCTGTCTCCCGCGACATAGCTCGCCCCGCAGGCCGCGGCCACGCCGGCGATCAACAGCGCGCCCTTCCAGCCCGACAGGAGAGGCGAGCGCGCCGGCGACGCACGGCTCGTCATGCGTCTTGACCGGCCAGCCCCGACGGTCTGCGACGCAGACAGCGTCTGCATCTGGGGAAGGTTGTTCAGCCCCGCCTCGACGGACCGCCACAGTTCCTTGTCCGTGATCGTGTCGCTGCGCCTGATCCGCTCGGAGAGACGCAGCACGGCTTCGCGAAACTTCGGATCGAGTTCGAGATCGCGTTCCGCGCGCTCTCGTTCGGCCGGTTCCATCCGGCCCATGACATAGTCCCCCGCGCGTCCGTACCGATCGCTGTCGCTGCTCATGTCGTCTGATCCGCAGTCGGTCCTCCCCGGACCGACGCCATGATAGAACATCCGGCGTCGCGGCGGAACCGTGAACAGGTGCCCGTCACCACCGTCTACCAGTGCGGCGGCTTCGTCACCGGGACGTCCGAGCCCGACTGCTCCTCGACCGCGAGGAAACGCAACGTCAGCAGGTCGAGCTTCCGGCGCAAGGCCTCGATCACGGTCCACTGCTCGGCGATCTGGCCCGACAGGTCCTCGATGGTGCGCTCCTGCTCGGCCACGATCATTTCGAGCCTGGCGACGCGGTCGTCTTCGCTCATGTCGCGATCCCCTCGAGCGCTCCACGCAACGCCTCGTTCAACGGCATGGGCTTGCGGCTTTCGCGGTCGACATAGACATGGATGAAGAAGCCTTCGGCGGCGGCGGAATCCTCCGCGTTGCGAAACAGCCCGACCTCGTAGCGCACCGAACTCGATCCCAGCCTGGCGACGCGGATGCCGGCGGTCACGACATCGGGAAACGCCATCTCGGCAAAGTACCTGCACCCCGTCTCGACCACGAGGCCGATCTGGTGGCCACCGTGGAAGTCGAGCACGCCGCATTCGACCAGCCAGCCATTCACCGCCGTGTCGAACAGCGAATAGTGCACCACGTTGTTCATGTGGCCGTAGACGTCGTTGTCCATCCAGCGCGTCTGGATGGTGCGGAAGGCGCGATAGTCGGCGCGGTTACCGGGGCCTGGGCGCGACATCACCAGGCCGCGCGGTAGATCGCCAGCGCGTCGGATTCGCCCACCGGGCGCGGGTTGTTCACCAGCAGTCGCTGCTGCTTCATGGCGTCCGCCGCCATCTTGGCCAGATGTTCCTCGCCGATGCCGACGTCGCGCAGGCGCGGCTGCAGCCCGACCCTGGCGGAGAGGTCGGCCAACGCCTCGATGAAGGCGGCGCAACGGCCCTGCACGCCTTCCTCGCGAGACAGGTCGGGGAAGGCGTCGGCCGCGATCTCGGCGTAGAGATGCGCTGCGTCCGGCGCGTTGAAGCGCAGCACGTGCGGCAGCACCAGAGCGTTCGACAGCCCGTGCGGGATGTGGAAGGTGCCGCCGATCGGATAGGCAAGCGCGTGCACGGCGGCGACGGGCGAATTGGCGAAAGCCTGCCCGGCAAGCATGGAACCGAGCAGCATGGCGCCGCGGGCGGCGATGTTCCCGCCGTCGTTCACGGCCGTCTCGATGTTGGCGCCGATCAGCTGGAGCGCCTGCCTGGCCAGGCTCCGCGACAGGGGATTGTTGTTGGCGCTCTTCGACGCATAGGCCTCGATGGCATGCACCATGGCGTCGATGCCGGTGGCGGCCGTGATGGCGGGCGGCAGGCCGAGCGTCAGTTCCGCGTCGAGCACGGCGACGTCGGGCAGGATGACCGGCGAGGAGACGCCGCGCTTTTCCTCATCGCCCACCGTGATGATGGAGACCGGCGTCACCTCCGATCCCGTGCCGGCCGTCGTCGGCACCAGCACCAGCGGCAGGCGCGGCCCCTTGGCATTGCCCACGCCCCAGGCGCCGTCGAGGTCCTCGCTCGAGCCGATCAGCAGCGCGGCCAGCTTGGCGACGTCGAGGGACGAGCCGCCGCCGAAACCCACCACGCCGGTCGCGCCGGCTGACCGTCCGGCCTCCGTCGCCTTCATCAGCGTCGCGAGCGACGGGTCCGCCTCCACCTGGTCGAAGATCGTCACCGCGATGCCCGCCGCCTCGAACGAGGCCAGCGCGGGGTCGCAGAGCCCCAGCCCGCGGAGACCGGGGTCGGTGACGAACAGGACCGTCTCTCCGAGCCTCCTGCCGGTGAGTTGAGCGAGCCGCCTGGCGGCGCCGTTCTCGAAAACGATCGAGGGAGTGGTGTTGAAGGTGAAGGGAAGGAATGCCGGATTTGTCATGGCGCGGAAATTGACAACCCGCGAGCCTTTTGTCGAGAGTGGATGACGGGCGATTGGCAACCGCGGTTGCGCGTGATAGCAACTTTGATCAAACGATAAAAAACGAGGGGATCCGGTTGCATGGCGCCAGCTGCAATCGAACTGAAAGGCATCAACAAGAGTTTCGGCGCGGTCCATGCCAACCGTGACATCCAAATCGAGATTCAAAAGGGTACGATCCACGGTATCATCGGTGAGAATGGCGCCGGCAAGTCGACGCTGATGTCGATCCTCTATGGCTTCTACCAGGCCGACAGCGGCGAGATCTTCGTCGATGGCAAGAAAACCGAGATCAAGACGCCCAACGACGCCATCGCCGCCGGCATCGGCATGGTGCATCAGCATTTCATGCTGGTCGAGAATTTCACCGTTCTGGAAAACATCATCCTCGGCGCGGAAGGCTCCCAGCTTCTCAATGCCGGCATTTCGCGCGCGCGCTCCGAACTGCACCGGCTGGAGCAGGACTACGGCCTCGAGGTCGATCCGGACGCCGTCGTCGAGGAACTGGCCGTCGGCCTGCAGCAGCGCGTCGAAATCCTCAAGGCGCTGTATCGTGGCGCCGAGATCCTGATCCTCGACGAACCGACCGGCGTGCTGACGCCGGCCGAAGCCGATCACCTCTTTCGCATCCTGCGGATGCTGAAGGACGAGGGAAAGACCGTCGTGCTGATCACGCACAAGCTGCGCGAGATCATGGCCGTCACCGACAACGTCTCCGTCATGCGGCAAGGCACGATCGTGGCGACCCGCAAGACCGCCGAGACCACGGTCGAGGAACTGGCGGAACTCATGGTCGGTCGCCGCGTCCTTTTGCATGTCGACAAGGGCGAGGCGAACCCGGCGGCGATCAAGCTTTCGGTCAAGAACCTGACGGTCAAGGATTCACGCGGCATCACCATGGTCGACAACGTATCCTTCGATGTCAGGGCGGGCGAGATCGTCGGCATCGCGGGCGTGGCCGGCAACGGACAGTCGGAACTGATCGAGACGATCGCCGGCATCCGCAAGGCCGTATCGGGGACCGTCATCCTCGACGGCAAGCCGATCGACGTGACGGGCGCGGCCGATCCGGGCGAGTTGCGCGAGCGCGGACTGGCGCACGTGCCCGAGGACCGTCACCATGTCGGCCTCGTCCTGCCCTTTGAGCAGAACGAGAACTCGATCCTCGGCTACCACGACGACCCGAAATTCCTCAACGGCCCGTTCCTGAACATCGATGCGATCCGCGCCGACGCGCGCGAGAAGATCCAGAAGTACGACATCCGGCCCGCCGATTGCCGCCTGAAGACGGCGAATTTCTCGGGGGGCAACCAGCAGAAGATCGTGCTGGCCCGCGAGATGGAGCATGATCCGGGCGTCCTGATCGTCGGCCAGCCGACGCGCGGCGTCGACGTCGGCGCCATCGAGTTCATCCACAAGCAGCTGATCGCCATGCGCGACGGCGGCAAGGCCGTATTGCTCATTTCGGTCGAACTGGACGAGGTGCGCTCGCTGTCCGACCGGATCCTCGTGATGTTCGACGGCCGCCTGGTCGGCGAGCGCGGTCCGGACGCAACCGAAGGCGAACTCGGCCTGCTGATGGCCGGCGTAGAGGCCAGGGAGGCCGCGGAATAATGGCTACCCCCTACGCCAAGCTGCCGGCCTGGGCCGATTACGGCCTGATCCCGCTGATCAACCTCTTCGTGGCTTTCGCGGTCGCGGGGCTCGTCGTGCTCCTTGTCGGCGAGAGCCCGGTCCAGGCCGCGACGCTGCTGATCAAGGGCGCCTTCGGGTCCGGCGCGGGCATCGGCTACACGCTCTACTACGCGACGAGCTTCATCTTCACGGGGCTCGCCGTCGCCGTCGCCTTCCATTGCGGCCTGTTCAACATCGGCGGCGAGGGGCAGGCCTATGTCGGCGGACTGGGCGTCGCGATCGTCTGCCTGTCCTTCGACAGCGTCTTTCCATGGTGGGTCAACTTCCCGCTGGCCATCCTCGGCAGCGCCGCCATCGGCGCGTTCTGGGCCATGATCCCGGCCATCCTGCAGGCCAAGCGCGGCAGCCATATCGTCATCACGACGATCATGTTCAATTTCATCGCCGCCAGCCTGATGGTCTACCTGCTGGTGGGTCCGCTGAAGCCGGCAAACTCCATGGCGCCGCAGACGCGCACCTTCGCGCAGGATGCCTGGCTGCCGAAGCTCGACTGGGTGCTCGAACTGTTCGGCGCGTCGATCCGCTCGACGCCACTCAACCTGTCCTTCGTCCTGGCGCTGGTCATGGCGGTGGTGGTGTGGTTGCTGATCTGGCGCACCAAGCTCGGCTACGAGATCCGCACCTACGGGCACAGCCCCAAGGCGGCGAAGTATGCCGGCATCGGCGACGCGCGCATCATCATCATCACCATGATGATCTCGGGCGCGCTGGCGGGCATGATGGCGCTGAACCCGGTGATGGGCGACCAGCATCGGCTGCAGCTCGATTTCGTCACCGGCGCCGGCTTCGTGGGCATCGCGGTGGCGCTGATGGGCCGCTCGCATCCGGCCGGCATCGTGCCGGCGGCGATCCTGTTTGGCATGCTCTATCAGGGCGGGGCGGAAATCTCCTTCGTCATGCCCAATATCTCGCGCGACATGATCGTCATCATCCAGGGACTGGTGATCCTGTTCGCTGGCGCCCTGGAGCACATGTTCAGGCCGAGCCTGCAAGCCGCGCTCGCGAGCCTTTCGCCAGGATCGATGGGCATGAACGCGCCGAAGCGGGAAGGAGCCTGACATGGATACGCTGGTCCAGCTCCTCGACGCGATGGTGCGGGTTTCGGTGCCGTTGCTGCTTGCCTGCCTTGCCGGCCTCTATTCGGAGCGCTCGGGTGTCTTCGACATCGGGCTGGAAGGCAAGATGCTGGCCGGCGCGTTTGCCGGGGCAGCGGCTGCGGCGGCGTCCGGCTCGGCCTGGATCGGGCTGTCGGCCGCCATCCTGGTCGCCGTGTTCCTCGCGCTCGTCCACGGCTTCGCGTCGATCACCCATCGCGGCAACCAGATCGTCTCCGGCGTCGCGATCAACTTCATCGCGGCGGGCTCGACAATCATCCTCGGCCAGGCCTGGTTCCGGCAGGGCGGACGAACCCCCTCGCTGGCCGGCGATGCGCGTTTCTCGCCGATCGAGCTTCCGGGAGCGGCGGCGGTGCGCGACGTGCCGGTGCTCGGTCCGATCTATTCAGAGATCATCTCGGGGCACTCCATCCTGGTCTACTTCGCCTTCTTCATGGTGCCGTTCACCTGGTGGGTGCTGTTTCGCACCCGTTTCGGCCTGCGGCTGCGCGCGGTCGGCGAGAACCCGGCCGCGGTCGACACCGCCGGCATCTCGGTCACCTGGCTGCGCTACCGCGCGGTGATCATCACCGGCGTTCTCACCGGCGTCGCGGGCGCCTACCTGTCGGTGGCGCAGAATGCCGGCTTCGTGAAGGACATGACGGCGGGCAAGGGCTTCATCGCGCTGGCGGCACTGATCTTCGCCAAGTGGAAGCCGGTGCCGGCCATGTTCGCCTGCCTCCTGTTCGGTTTTCTCGAGGCCTCGTCGATCCGCTTCCAGGGCATGGACTGGCCGCTGGTCGGCCGCGTGCCGGTGCAGCTGATCAACGCACTGCCCTTCGTCTTGACCGTGATCCTGCTCGCCGGCTTCATCGGCCGCGCCATTCCGCCGAAGGCCGGCGGCGTGGCCTATGTGAAGGAGAGGTGAGGGGCGGGAGTGGGCAGTCGGCAGTCGGGACCAGGTGGGTCCGGCCGACGCCCGCCAGAACGACCGTTGCCTTCGAATACGAACGAAACAATCTCAACTGCCGACTGCCGACTGCCGTCTTTCCCCGGAGCGCCCATGTCCCATGATCTCTTCGAAGCCGCGCGCAAGGCCATGACGAAGGCCCACGCGCCATACTCGAAGTTTCCGGTGGGCGCGGCGTTGCGCACAACCGACGGACGCGTCTATGCGGGCGCCAACATCGAGGTGGCGTCCTATCCGGAGGGCTGGTGCGCCGAGACCACCATGCTCGGCCACTATGTGATGGATGGCGGCGGAGAGATCGCGGAAGTGGCGGTCGTGGCCGAGCGCATGAACCGCATCACGCCTTGCGGCGGCTGCCGGCAGCGCCTCGCCGAGTTCGGCCGGCCCGACACGAAGCTGCATTTGTGCGACGAAACCGGTATAGTCGAGACAACGACCCTCGGGGCCATGCTTCCCCTGGGCTTCCAGGGAGACATTCTGAAGTGAAGACCGCGATCGATCATCTCGTCGAAAGACTGGCCGGGCGAACGGCGGACACCGCACTCGTGCTCGGCTCCGGCCTGGGAGGCCTCGTCGACGAACTCGAGGATGCGGTGCGCATTCCCTATGGCGACCTGCCCGGCTTCCCCGTCAGCGGCGTCTCGGGCCATGCCGGACAGGTCGTCGCCGGCCGCTTCGGCGGCGTGCCGGTGCTGATGCTTGCCGGCCGAGCCCACTACTACGAGCATGGCAATGCCGCCGCCATGCGCCCGGTTCTGGAGACGCTGGCCGGGATCGGCGTGAGCAAGCTCGTCCTCACCAATGCCGCCGGTTCGCTGCGCCCGGAAATGGGCCCCGGATCGGTGATGCTGATCACAGACCACATCAATTTCTCCGGCTCCAACCCGCTGTTCGGCGAGCCGACCGACCGTCGCTTCGTGGGCCTGACGGAAGCCTATGACGCGGGCATCCGTACCGCGCTGAAGAACGCAGCCGCCGCGACCGACACGCCGCTGCACGAAGGCGTCTACATGTGGTTCTCCGGCCCGTCCTTCGAGACGCCGGCCGAAATCCGCATGGCCCGCATCGTCGGCGCCGACGCGGTGGGCATGTCGACCGTGCCGGAGGTCATCCTCGCCCGCTTCCTGGGCCTGCGGGTCGCGGCCTGTTCGGTGATCACCAACCTGGCGGCCGGCATGACCGGCCAGGAGCTTTCGCATCAGGAGACCAAGGACATGGCCCCGCTTGGCGGAGCCCGCCTGGCCGCGATCCTGCGCAAGGCGATCGGAGAGTTTTGATGAACGCCAGAACCACCGAGCCCGCGTCCGGCATGGCGACCGGGCTGGTGAAGATCGAACAGCCGCATGCGCGCGTCGAAGGCGTGCCGTTCCAGGCCGACTGGTTCGACGCGGTGGACGTGAACCTGTCGGCCGTCGAGCGCCGGACGGCCACGCTCGGCGCCCGCCGCTCGGTGAAGAAGGAATGGCAGGCGGCCTGGCTGGTCAAGGCGATCCAGTGCATCGATCTGACGACGCTCGCCGGCGACGACACGCCCGGCCGCGTCCAGCGCCTCTGCGCCAAGGCGCGGCACCCTCTGCGCGACGATCTGGTCGAGGCGCTCGGGCTGTCGGGCCGCCACCTGACCACCGGGGCGGTGTGCGTCTATCCCACGATGGTGCGCACGGCGGTGAAGGCCCTCGAAGGCTCGGGCATCCCGGTCGCCTCGGTGGCGACGGGGTTCCCCGCCGGCCTGACGCCGCTCGAACAGCGTCTCGCCGAGATCCGATATGCGGTCGACCAAGGCGCGCGGGAAATCGACATCGTCATCACCCGGGCGCATGCGCTGACCGGCAACTGGCAGGCGCTCTACGACGAGATCAGCCTGATGCGCGAGGCCTGCGGCGACGCTCACATGAAGGCGATCCTGGCGACGGGCGAACTGAAGACGCTGACCAACGTCTACCGCGCCTCGATGGTGGCGATGATGGCCGGCTCCGACTTCATCAAGACCTCCACCGGCATGGAAGGCGTCAACGCCACGCTGCCGGTGAGCCTCGTCATGGCGCGCGCCATCCGCGACTTTCTCGACAGGACCGGCCAGCGCGTCGGCTTCAAGCCGGCCGGCGGCATCCGCGCCGCCAAGGACGCGCTCGCCTGGCTGATCCTGATGAAGGAGGAACTGGGCCGCGACTGGCTGGAGCCCGACATGTTCCGCTTCGGCGCCAGCGCCCTTCTGTCCGACATCGAGCGCCAGCTCGAGCATTTCGTGACGGGGCGCTATTCGTCGACGGACCGGCACGGGATGGCGTGATGAGTACGCAGAAAAGCTAGTCCGATGAAATTGCGCTCTACGTTGCCCCCCTCTGGCCTGCCGGCCATCTCCCCCACGAGGGGGGAGATTGGCAGCGCCGGCGCCGCGCATGATCTCCCCCCTCGTGGGGGAGATGGCCGGCAGGCCAGAGGAGGGCGCGAAGGAACGCCACGTCGCTCCGAGAATCACTGGACGAACCACCAATGAACAAGATCGTGACCATTCTCGACAGCATGGACTACGGCCCCTCGCCGGAGGAGGACAGCCATGTCCGCGCCTGGCTGACGCGCCATGGCGGCCGGTTCGGCCAATTCATCGGCGGGCGCTTGACCAAGCCAGGCGGGACGACGTTCGAAGTCCGCAACCCGGCCGACGGTGAACTGCTGGCCGAGGTCGCCGAAGCCGGCGAGGCCGAGGTCGATGCGGCCGTGAAGGCGGCGACGTCGGCCTTCAAATCCTGGTCGGCGCTGTCGGGCACCGAGCGGGCGCGCCATCTCTACGCCATTGCCCGCCAGGTGCAGAAGCACGCCCGCTTCCTCGCCGTGCTGGAGACGCTCGACAACGGCAAGCCGATCCGCGAGACGCGCGACATCGACGTGCCGCTGGTCGCACGTCATTTCTACCACCATGCCGGCTGGGCCGAACTGCGCGACGACGAATTCCCCGGTCATGTGCCGGCCGGCGTCTGCGGCCAGATCATCCCGTGGAACTTCCCGCTCCTGATGCTGGCCTGGAAGGTTGCGCCCGCGCTCGCCGCCGGCTGCACGATGGTGCTGAAGTCGGCCGAGCACACGCCGCTGACGGCGCTCGCCTTTGCCGAACTCTGCGCCGAGGCCGGGTTGCCGGCCGGCGTGTTCAACCTCGTCAATGGCGGCGGCACCACCGGCGCGCTGGTGGCCGAGCACCCCGGCCTCGCCAAGCTCGCCTTCACCGGCTCGACGGAGGTCGGCCGCCTGCTGCGCCGCCAGACGGCGGGCACGGGCAAGAAGCTTTCGCTCGAACTCGGCGGCAAGTCGCCCTTCATCGTCTTCGATAGCGCCGACCTCGACGCCGCCGTGGAGGGCGTGGTCGACGCCATATGGTTCAACCAGGGGGAGGTCTGCTGCGCCGGCTCGCGCGCCCTCGTCCAGGAGGGCATCGCCGAGCGGTTCCACGCCAGGCTGCGGGCCCGCATGGAGACGCTTCGCGTCGGTTCGCCGCTGGACAAGTCGACCGACATCGGCGCCGTCGTCGCGCCGGTGCAGATCGCCTCGATCCGCGCCAAGGTCGAAGCGGGCGTCGCGGAGGGCGCGACGCTGTGGCAGCCGTCCTGGGCCGACGAAGCATTCGCGAAGGCCACCGCGAAGGGCTGCTTCTTCCCCCCGAGCCTGTTCACCGGCGTCTCTCCCGCCTCCGCCCTGGCGCAGGAGGAGATCTTCGGGCCGGTGCTGGTGTCCATGACCTTCCGCACGCCTGGCGAGGCGATCACGCTCGCCAACAACAGCCGCTACGGCCTTGCCGCCTCGATCTGGTCGCAGAATCTCGACGTCGCCTTCGATGCGGCGCGCAAGGTGAAGGCCGGCGTGGTCTGGATCAATTCCACCAACCTGTTCGATGCCGCCGTCGGCTTCGGCGGATACAAGGAAAGCGGCTTCGGCCGGGAGGGCGGCCGCGAAGGCATGCTCGAATATCTGGTGGCCGCCTGGGAGAAGAAGGCGCGGCCCGTGCCCGCCGGAAAGGCGCTGCCGGCACCGGTGCCGGTCGATGGCGACGCGGGTCCCGGCTCGGTGTCCGCGTCGCTCGACCGCACGGTGAAGCTCTACATCGGCGGCCGGCAGGTGCGGCCCGATTCGGGCTATTCCTATCCGGTGCTCGACCCGAAGGGCCGGCTGATCACCGAGGCCGGCCATGGCAACCGCAAGGACATCCGCAACGCGGTCGAGGCCGCGCGCAAGGCCGACGCCTGGTCCGACATGACCGGCCATGCCCGCGCGCAGGTGCTGTGGTTCCTGGCCGAAAACCTCGAACTGCGGGCCGCAGAGTTCGCCGCCCGCATCGACCGGATGACCGGCGTCGGCGCCAAGCATGCCGCCCGCGAGGTGGCCGCCTCGGTCGCCCGCATCATCCATTATGCCGCCTGGGCCGACAAGCATGACGGCCGCGTGCGCGCGCCGCAGCCGCGCATGCTGGCGCTGGCGCTGCCCGAGCCCTTCGAGGTGATTGGCATCTCCTGCCCGGACGAAGCGCCGCTGCTCGGCATCGTCTCGCTGGTCGCGCCCGCCATCGCCATGGGCAACCGCGTCGTGGTCACGCCCTCGCAGCACCACCCGCTGGCGGCCTGCGACCTCTACCAGGTGCTCGACACGTCGGACGTGCCGGACGGCGTGATCAACATCGTTACCGGCGACCGCGACCAGCTTGCGAGCGTGATGGCCAGGCACGACGACATCGCCGCCTGCTGGTATGCGGGCTCGGCGGAAGGAAGTGCCGCCGTGGAGCGCGAGTCGGCCGGCAATCTCAAGGCCACCTGGGTCAACCATGGCAAGGCGCGCGACTGGCATGATCCGGCGCAGGGACAGGGCGAGGAATTCCTGTTCCGGGCGACGCGGATCAAGTCGATCTGGACGCCGTTCGGGGTGTGAGGGCTTTCGAGATGCCGGAAGCCGGGTTCTACGATACCCCCCTCTGGCCTGCCGGCCATCTCCCCCTCAAGGGGGGAGATCGGCAGCTTCGGCATCGGCGCTCGTCCTGCAACGGTGGTGAATGGAGGAAGCGTTCGCGACAGTCGATCTCCCCCCTTGAGGGGGAGATGCCCGGCAGGGCAGAGGGGGGTGTCGTCAAGCGAGGGATCGCGAGAACCCGGGAGCGTATAGCCTGATGCTCCCGCAGGAAATCATCCGGAAAAAACGCGACGGCAAGGCGCTGTCGCCAGACGAGATCGCGTTCTTCGTCAGGGGTCTGGCAAGCGAAAACGTGACCGAGGGACAGGTCGCAGCGCTCGCCATGGCGGTGTTCTTCAATGGCATGAGCCGCGACGAGGCCGTGGCGCTGACGCTTGCGATGCGCGATTCCGGCGACGTGCTCGCCTGGGACCTGCCCGGCCCGGTCGTCGACAAGCATTCCACCGGAGGCGTCGGCGACAACGTCTCGCTCATGCTCGCACCGATCGTGGCGGCCTGCGGGGCCTTCGTGCCGATGATCTCCGGCCGCGGCCTCGGCCACACCGGCGGGACGCTGGACAAGATGGATTCGATCCCCGGCTATGTCAGTCAGCCGGCTAACGATCTCTTTCGCAATGTGGTGAGGACCATCGGATGCGCCATCATCGGCCAGACGGGAAACCTCGCGCCGGCCGACAAGCGCTTCTATGCCATCCGCGACGTGACGGCGACGGTGGAGTCGATCCCGCTGATCACCGCCTCCATCCTGTCGAAGAAGCTCGCCGCCGGATTGCAGGCGCTGGTGCTCGACGTCAAGGCCGGCAACGGCGCCTTCATGGCGAAGAGCCGCGACGCGGCCGCGCTGGCGACGAGCCTGGTCGAGGTCGCCAACGGCGCGGGACTGGCGACCACCGCGCTGATCACCGACATGAACGAGCCGCTGGCCTCGGCGGCCGGCAACGCGCTCGAAGTCGTCAACGCGGTCGATTTCCTCACCGGACGGGTCCGCGATCCGCGCCTGGAAGACGTGACGCTGGCGCTGGCCGCGCAGATGCTGGTCGCCGCCCGATTGTCCGCTTCACAGATCGAAGGCGAGGCGATGGCGCGCCGGGCGCTGGACAGCGGCAAGGCGGCGGAGATCTTCGATCGCATGGTCGCGGCGCTGGGCGGGCCGACCGACTTCGTCGCGAATTGCCGGCGACACCTGCCGGAGGCGCCGATCATCCGCGCCGTGCCAGCGCCAACGACCGGCTTCGTCACCGACATCGACACCCGCGCCGTGGGTGTGACGGTCGTGGCGCTGGGCGGCGGACGCGTGCGGCCGGGCGACGCGATCGATCCGGCGGTCGGCCTGAGCGGGCTTGCCTCCGTCGCCAGCGAGGTTCAGGCCGGTGATCCGCTCGCCATGGTGCACGCGCGCAACGAAGCATCGGCCGCCGAGGCGATCGCGGCGGTGCAGGCCGCCTACACGATCGGCGACAAGCGCCCGCCGCGCCGCAAGTCGGTGCTGCGCCATGTCGGCGCGGGCTGAAGCACTGCGCGGATTCACGTGAAGCGGCAGGCCTAAGGCGCCCGGCGCGCTTCCAGCTGGGCGATCCAGTCGCGCCCGACCCGTCGCTCGCGCAGCAGGGGAAGCGGGTCCTGATCGTCGAGGCGCGAGCAGAGCCGGTAGACCTCCAGCGTCTCGGAATTCATGAAGCCCCGCTGGTAGAAGGACATCGCCGCCGCATAGCGGGCACGGCCGGACCAGGGCTCGCCGAGCGGCGTGTCGACCAGCGCCCAGTTCTCGGCATCCTCCGCGTCGCGTTCCGCCTCCCTGTCCATCAGCAGTCCGCGGGCGGGGTGGCCGTGCGGCGATCCAGCTTCATGAACGGCCGGGAAACCACCGTCGCCCGTTTCATCAGCTTCATGTACTGCCCCTCGCGCATGGCGTAGATCTCTACCCAGAGGTCGTCCTTGCGCGTGTCGCCATAGGGCCTTGTCAGGCTGGCAATGGCGATGTTGCGCTTGGTCATCGGAGACCAGATGGCCGCGCTGACCAGCCCGACCTCCTTCTTCCGCCCATGATAGACCAGCGCGTGCTCGGCGGGAACGTTTCCCTCGATCTCGAGCCCGACGAGGATATGTTTCAGCGTGCCCTGGCGGCGCGCCTCCAGGATCGCGCGGCGGCCGTTGAAATGCGGCTTGCCGGGATCGACCAGCCAGCCGAGGCCGATCTCGTCGGGCATGCGCACACGGTCGGCGCGGACGGCGTGCTCGGCGGTGACGAAATCCGCGTTGGCCACGATGAAGCCGGCTTCGATGCGCGCGCGGTTGAGCGCCGTGTAGCCGATGGCGCGGATGCCGCGCAGGACGCCGGGCGCCCATAGCCTGTCCCACAACGTCAGCGCCTGCCCGGCATCGACGAAGAGCTCGTAGCCGAGATCGCCGGTGAAGCCGGTCCGCGAGATGGTCACGGTCCCGCCCTCATGCGGGAACTCGGCGAGGTCGAAGGGCTGGAGCCGCTCGATGCCGGCAAAGCCGGCCTCCTTGAGCAGCGCGCAGGAGGTCGGGCCCTGCAGCGCCAGTCCCGCCACCGCATCGGTCTCGTCGACGATCGTCACGTCGAAGCCGATGGCGCTGTCGGCGAGCCAGGGCAGGTGCCGCTCCTGGCAGCACAGTCGGAAGCGCGTCTCGGCAAGGCGAAACAGCGTACCGTCGTCGAGCACGTGTCCCTCGTCGTCGCACCAAGCGGTGTAGTGGACGCGGCCGGGCCTGAGTTTCGCGACATTGCGCACCATGACGCGCTCGCAATAGGCCTCGGCATCCGGCCCCTCGATGCGGTACTTGATCATCGGCGAGATGTCGAACAGGCCCGCCTGACTGCGGATCGCGAAGTATTCCAGCTCCTCGTCCCACAGCGACAGCGGCGCCTTGCAGCCGGCCCAGGCATACCAGTCGTTGCGGAAGTCGAGCGCCGCCAGCCGAGAGTGGAACGGCGTCTCCCGCCGCATGGCGCGCCAGTGGTCTTGCTGGGCGAGGCGGGGGTTGAGTTGGGTGGTCACGGACATGTCGCGTTCCTTCGCGCCCCCCTCTGGCCTGCCGGCCATCTCCCCCACACGGGGGGAGATTGGCAGTTTCGGCGACGCGCCTGATCTCCCCCCTTGAGGGGGAGATGGCCGGCAGGCCAGAGGGGGGCGCCGTAAGGTGCAACGTTAGCGGATCGATCCACCATCCTCACCCCCGTAACTCCACCACCCGCTTCGCCGCGTTCCAGCCCGGCGCGCCGGAGACGCCGCCGCCGGGGTGCGAGCCGGCGCCGGCGAGGAACAGGCCATCCACCGGCGTGTCGTAGCCGTCCGCGCCATGAACAGGCCGGTTCATAAGCATCTGGTCGACCTGCAGCTCGCCATGGTGCCAGTGCCCGCCCGGCATGCGGAAGCGCGCTTCGATGTCGACGGGGGTGAGCAGTTCGGCATCCCGCACGCTGCGGCCGAGGCCGGGCGCATGGCGCTCCAGCACCGCCATGATGGCGGCGAGGAACTTCGGCTTGCCGGCGTCCCAGCCCTGCTTCAACGCGTAGGGCGCATATTGCACCACCGCCGAGAGCACGCAGGCTCCGTCGGGCGCGAGCGAGGGATCGGTCAGGCTGGGCAGCGTGATCTCCATCACCGGCTCGGGCGAACATTCGCCATACTTCGCCGGGTTGAAGGCATTCTCGACATGGTCGACCGAGGGCGCGATCACCAGCCGGCCGCGATGCGCCAGGTCGCTGAGGCCGGCGAAGCGCGGCGGCGCGTCGAGCGCCAGGTGCAGCTTGGCCGCGTCGCCCTTCATGCGGATGTTGCCCAGCCTGCGCACGAAGCCTGTGTCGACGTGGCGCGGCCCGACCAGATCGAGGAAGGTGGTAACCGGATTGATGGCCGAGACGATCGTTCGGGCGCGGATTTCGGTCCCGTCGTCGAGCAATACTCCGATCGCGCGCCCCTTCTCGACGAGGATCCGCCTCACGTCGACGCTGGTCCGCAGCGTGCAGCTGGCGGCCTCGGCCGCGCGCGCCAGCGCCGCGACGACCGCGCCCATGCCGCCCTGTGGCAGCATCTGCCCGCCCGCCACGCCGTCGATCTCGCCCGCGAGACGGTAGTAGAGCCCGAGCAGCGAGGTTGGCGAGCGCGGCCCGTGATGGGCGCCGAGCGTCGCGTCGAAGGCAAGGAGGCCCTTCAGCCGGTCGTCGCCGACATGCTCGTCGACCACGTCGGCGACGTTCATGAGCACCATGCGCAGGAATTCGCGCATGTCCTCCTTGCCCAGCCGGCGCAGCGACAAAGCCGCCGAGCCCAGCATCGATGCCTGACCGAGCGACATGGCGCCGAGGTCTGGCGGGCGGCGCGACAGGAACGGCTTCAGGATGCCCGCCTGCCGGAAGAGCAGTGACCGCAGCTGCGACCAGCCGGCCCGGTCGGCCTCGTCGATGCCGCCATCCAGCCGCTCGCCATAGGCGCCGTCCAGCACGAGCGGATCGCCCCGCGCCGACAGCGCGACGCTCGGCATCGAGCCGGCGGCCAGCGTCAGGCCGTGCCTCTTCAGGTCCAGCCCGGCGACCATCTCCGGATGCAGCCGGTTGAGAATGTGGGCGAGGCTCGAAACCCGGTAACCGGGCGCGAACTCGTGCGTCCCCGCCGCTCCGCCGAGCGTGGGTGCCGCCTCGAGCACCAGCACCTTGCGCCCCGTTCGCCCCAGCGAAGCCGCGCAGGCGAGGCCGTTGTGGCCGCCGCCGATGACGACGGCGTCGAAGCGCGCGGCCTCAGATGACATCATGGGCCGGGCTCACGTGCTTGGCGCCGCGCTTGAGGTCCCGCAGGATCTCGGCGGCGGCGTTGCGGCCCGGCGCGCCCATCACGCCGCCGCCGGGATGGGTGGACGAGCCGCACATGTAGAGACCGCCGATCGGCGAGCGATACTGCGCGTAGCCCGGCACCGGCCGGTTGAACAGCAGCTGGTCGAAGGTCAGCTCGCCCTGGAAGATGTTGCCTTCGGTCAGCCCCACTTCCGCTTCCAGTTCGCGCGGCGTGCGTACCTCCATGTGGACGATGCGCTCGCGGAAGCCCGGTGAGTACTCCGAGATCTGGGAGATGACGGTCTCGCCGAAGGCGTCGCGGTCGACGTCGGTCCACTCGCGCCCTTCCACCTTGGGCGGGCAATACTGCACGAAGCAGCTCATGAAGTGCTTGCCGGGCGAGGTCATGGTCGGGTCGAGCGTCGTGGGGATGACGACATCGAGGAAGGGATCGGCCGACCAGCGTCCGGCCTTCCAGTCGTCATAGCCGCGCTCCATGCGCTCGACCGAGTCGGTGAAGTGCAGGTCGCCGCGCAGGCAGGGCGAATCCTTGGGGAGGGCCGGGAATTCGGGCATCGAGTCCAGCGCGATGTTGACCTTGCCCGACGAGCCGCGGATCTTGAAGTTCCTGACCCGCCGCAGGAACGGCTCGGGCAGTTCCTGTTCGTCGACGAGTTTCAGGAAGGTCCGCTTCACATCGGCATTGGAAATGACCATGGCGCCGCGCACCTCCTCGCCGCCGGCCAGCACCACGCCCTCGGCCTTGCCGTCGCGCACCAGCACGCGGTCCACCTCGGCATCGGTGCGGATCGTCCCGCCGCACGCCTGGAAGGACGAGGCCAGCGCCTGCGTCACCGCGCCCATGCCGCCGCGCGCATAGCCCCAGGCGCCGACAGAGCCGTCGACTTCGCCCATGTAGTGGTGCAGCAGGATGTAGGCCGTGCCGGGCGACATCGGGCCGAGCGCGGTGCCGATGATGCCCGACAACGCGAAATAGGCCTTGATGACGTCGGTCTCGAAATACTCGTCGAGATAGTCGGAGATCGACATGGTCCAGAATCGCGCCGTCTGGGCCATCTCGACCGCGCCAAGCCCGGCGAACTTCTTGCCCAGGTAGAGCAGTTCGCCAAGATCGCGCGGCTTGAGGCTCGTCGGGTCGGGCGCGGTGCGCATCAACAGCGGCTGGATGAAGCGGCATTGCCGCGTCACGTCGCGCGAATAGCGGTCATAGGCCTCCGCGTCGCGCGGCGAAAAGCGGGCGAACTCGCGCCGGTGCGCCTCGTGGTCGCGGTAGTTGCCAAGAAAGTCGCCGTCCTGCGTCAGCACCGCGCCGCCCTCGTAGGCGATCACCTGCAGGCCGTGGCGCGGCAGTTCCAGGTCGCGCATGATCTCCGGCCGGAACAGCGAACAGACATAGGAGCAGTTGGAATAGGTGAAGCCGGGTGTCAGCGAGCGGCTGACGGCCGCCCCGCCCACCCAGTCGTTTTTCTCCAGCACCAGCACGTCGAGCCCGGCGCGCTGCAGGTAGCAGGCGTTGACGAGGCCGTTATGGCCGGCTCCTATGACGATGGCGTCCCAGCGCTTCATGTCGTCTGCCCCGTTTGCCCGGCCGGCCGCCCGTCCGGCAGCGCCGCCTTCGCCCGCCGTGCCGCGCCCGGCGAACATCGGCTGCAGGCCAAATCTGGCACGGGTCTTCCGCCGCTGTCCAGCCATTCTGAATGAATGTTCAACAAATGCGATTGCGTTTTCGTCAGCGTCCGCTAGGCTTTCCCTCTGTCAGCCGGTGGATGGCCGCCGGCGCGCGCGCTTCGAGGGACGAAGGATGCAGGGCCCGCCCGCCGCCGAACTGCAGCACGAACCGGAGTACGACGACGCGGCCATCCGTTTCCTGGAGGCGCTGTGGGGCGAGGGCTATCTCTCGCCGGGCGGACCCGAAGAAGTCGACCGCGTCCTCGCCGGAATCTCCCTCATGGGACGAACCGTGCTGGACGTCGGCTGCGGTTCCGGCGGCGTCACGCTGCATCTGGTTGAGCGCCACGGCGCCGCCCACGCGACCGGCTTCGACGTCGAACTGCCCGTCATCGTCGCGGCGCGGACGCGCGCGTGGGAACGCGGGCTGTCGCAGCGGGTCGACTTCGTCCAGGGGCCGCCCGGCCGCCTGCCCTTCCGGGACGAGAGCTTCGACGTCGTCTTCTCCAAGGACGCCATGCTGCACGTGCCGGACAAGGAGGCGCTGTTTGCCGATCTGTGGCGCGTGCTGAAGCCGGGGGGCCATCTCGCGGCCAGCGACTGGATGATCGGCCACGATGGCGAGCCGAGCGAGGACATGAAGGCCTATGTCGCCGCCGAGGGGCTGAGCTTCGCCATGGCGTCGCCGGCCCGCTGTCGCGCGGCCATGGAGAAGGCGGGTTTCGTCGACGTCGTGACGGTCGACCGCAATCCCTGGTATCGCGACGTTGCCCGCGCGGAAATGGAACGCCTGAAGGGACCGCTTTACGCACGGGTTTCGGCGGTCGTCGGGCAAGCCTACGTGGACAAGAACATCCGCACCTGGGAAGCCATGCAGAAGGTTCTTGACTCGGGCGAGCACCGTCCCACTCATCTGCGCGGAAGGAAGCCGGGATAGTGCTGGACCTTCCTCGGGAGAAAGCGGTTCTCATGTCCGACAGCACAATCGCCGAGCGGCGCCCCGACGGCGACCGGAAGGGCCGCAAGGCCTCCAAGGAAGTCCGTCGCCAGCAGCTCATCGACGCCACCATCGATTCGCTCGCCAGGCGCGGCTATGCCGAGACCACGCTCGCCGATGTCGCGGATGGCGCCGGCCTGTCGCGCGGGATCGTCAATTTCCATTTCGAGAGCAAGGAGAAGCTGCTCGTCGCCACGCTGCAGTTCATGGCCGAGGAATACGCCGCCCATTGGCGCAGCGCGCTGGACAAGGCGGGCGACGACCCCGCCGGACAGCTCTGGGCGTTGTGCGCGGCCGATTTCGACCGCGCCGTCTGCAACAGGCGCAAGCTCGCCGCCTGGTGCGCCTTCTGGGGCGAGGCTAAGTCGCGGCCGACCTACCAGGCGCTGTGCGGCGGACGCGACCAGGCCTACCACGACGTGATGGTCGAGGTTTGCACGCGCCTCAAGGACGAGGGCCTCTACCCGATCGACCCGCAGGCCAGCGCGCTCGCCATCAACGCGCTGCTCGAAGGGCTGTGGCTGCGCCTCATGCTGGCGGCCGACGATGTCTCGCGCGAAACCGCCTTCGCCGCCGCCGCGGAGCTTCTCGCCGCGCTGTTTCCCCGGCATTTCGCGCGGGGCTCCGATGGGGCCGTCTCCAGGGCATGATGATGACACAACAACGGGAGCATGCAGGCATGAAGACTTTCAGGCAATTGTTGAAGCACTCCGTCGCGCTCGGGCTGGTTGGCGCGTCGACCGGCCTTTCCACCGCTCCGGTGCTGGCAGCGGATCGAGATCTCGTCATCTTCGACTGGTCGGGCTACGAGGATCCGGCCTTCCATCCGCGCTATGTCGAGAAGCACGGCGATTCGCCGACCTTCACGTTTTTCGGCGACGAGGACGAGGCCTTCGAGAAGCTCCGCTCGGGCTTCAGGGCCGACCTGTCGCATCCCTGCTCGCAGAGCGTGGTGAAGTGGCGCGACGCCGGCCTGTTGCAGCCGCTCGATACCTCCCGCATCGAGGGCTGGGACGACATCCTGCCGGGCATCATGGCGATGAAGGATCTTGTCACCACCGCCGACGGCCAGGCCTGGTTCCTGCCCTGGGACTGGGGCAACACCTCGCTCACCTACAACACCGAGAAGATCGCCGCCGCGGACGTCACCTCGCTGAAGGCCTTCGCCGATCCGAAGTTCAAGGACCGCGTCTCCCTGCCCAACAATGTCGACGACGCCTATGCCCTGGCCTCGCTGGTCGTCGGGCTGAAGGACTGGACGCAGATGACGGACGAACAGTTCGTCCAGGCCTCCGACTTCCTGCGCGAGGTGCACAAGAACGTCCGCCTCTACTGGGCCGATTCCACCGAGATCGTGCAGGCGCTCGGCGGCGGCGAGGTCGATCTCGCCTGGGCCTGGAACGACGCGGCCACGCAGCTGTCCGCCGAAGGCCTGCCCTTCGCCATGAACAAGGACACGGCCGAGGGCATCACCACCTGGGTCTGCGGCTATGTCCTGCTCAAGGATGCGCCGGGCAGCGTCGACAAGGCCTATGATTTCCTCAGCGCCGTCAACGCCGACCCGGAAGTCGCCAAGTACATCGTCAACGACTGGGGCTACGGCCATGGCAACGCCAGGGCGATGGCGGCCGTCGATCCGGAGGTGCTGGCGGAGAAGGGCTATCTCGATGTCGACAAGTTCGTCGAAAAGACCCTGTTCCAGTCGCCGCTGTCGCCGGAACTGAAACTGCGCATGATCAACGAGTTCGAGAAGATCAAGGCCGGCTACTGAGCCCCGAAACCGTTGCGCCACCGGCTTCAGGCCGGTGTCGGCATCGCCTCCGAAACCCCGTGGTGGACCGGGCTGTATTCGACGCGCCGGCCATCAGGGGCGAAGGCATGCAGGCGGCCTGCCGGCAGCCCGATCCGGATTCGGTCGCCTGGGCGCACCTGCGTGCGTCCATGAACGCGAACGATGATGTTGGCGCCGCCCGCCTTTCCGTGCAGGTAGCTCTCGGCGCCGACAGGTTCCGCCACCGTGACCTCGAAATCCAGGGCAAAGGCATCCGGGCCGTCAACCACCACGTCCTCGGGCCGGAAACCGATTTTCGCGACCTTGCCTTGCGGATAGCCGTTCGCCGGCACTATCGAGCCGTCCGGCAGCCTGTAGCCGTCGCCCGAAACGGTCAGCGGCAGAAGGTTCATCGGCGGAGCACCGATGAAACTCGCCACGAAGGTGCTGGCCGGCTTCTCGTAGACGTCCAGCGGCGAGCCGATCTGCTCGACCACGCCGCCATTCATGACCACCAGCGTATCCGCAAGCGTCATGGCCTCCAGCTGGTCGTGCGTGACGTAGACCGATGTCACCCCGAGCGCGCGCTGGAGCGCCTTGATCTCCACGCGCATCTGGCCGCGCAGCTTGGCGTCGAGGTTCGACAGCGGCTCGTCGAACAGGAAAACCTTCGGGCTGCGCACGATGGCCCGACCCATCGCCACACGCTGGCGCTGGCCGCCGGACAGCGCGCGCGGCTTGCGGTCGAGAAAGGAGCCGATCTCGAGGATCCCCGCCGCCTTCTTGACCCTTCGGTCGATCTCGTCCCGCTTCACGCCGCGGTTTCGCAGGCCATAGGCGAGATTGTCATAGACCGTCATGTGCGGGTAGAGCGCGTAGTTCTGGAACACCATGGCGATGTCGCGCTCGGCGGGGTCGACCTCGTTGACCTCGCGCTCGCCGATTTTCACGGTGCCGGCCGAGATGGTTTCCAGGCCCGCGATCATCCGCAGGAGGGTCGACTTGCCACAGCCCGAGGGACCGACCAGAACGATGAACTCGCCGTTGGCGATGTCCAGTGAAATGCCTTTCACGGCTTCGACCTTGCCGGGATAGACCTTTCGCACCTGGTCAAGAGTGATCGTCGCCATTCTTACTTCTCCGTCTCAACGAGGCCTTTGACGAACAGCTTCTGCATCGCGATGACGACCACCACCGGCGGCAGCATGGCAAGCACCGATGCGGCCATGACGTAGTTCCAGATGGGGTTGGCATCGACCGCCTCGGCCATGCGCTTGATACCCGCCACGATGGTATAGTAACCCTCGTCCGTGGTGATCAGCAGCGGCCAGAGATATTGGTTCCAGCCATAGATGAACAGGATCACGAACAGTGCGGCGATGTTCGTGCGTGATAGCGGAATCAGGATGTCGCGAAGGAACTTCATCGGCCCTGCTCCGTCGATCCGCGCGGCCTCGACCAGTTCGTCGGGGATGGTCATGAACACCTGCCGGAAAAGGAAGGTGGCGGTGGCCGAGGCGATGAGCGGGATGGTGAGACCCGCGTAGCTGTTCAGCATCCCCAGATCGGCCACCACCTTGAACGTCGGCAGGATCCGCACCTCCACCGGCAGCATCAGGGTGATGAAGATGCACCAGAAGGCGAACATGCGGAAAGGAAAGCGGAAATAGACGATGGCAAAGGCGGATGTAATCGAAATCGCGATCTTGCCGCCGGCGATGACCAGCGCCATCACGAGACTGTTGAAGAGCATCCCCGCCAAGGGCGGCGCGCCCATGTTCGACAGACCGTCACCCAGCATCACGCCATAATTGTGAAAGGCCGCGTCGCCGAACCACAGGGGAATACGCCCGGTCTGGAACGACTCGGCCGGATGGGTCGAGGCGACGACGGCGACCCAGACAGGAAAGGCCACGATCAGCACGCCCAGCACCAGCACACCATGCGCGAGCAGGTTCAGATAGGGACGGTTCTCGACCATGCTCAATACTCCACCCGTCGTTCGATGTAGCGGAACTGGACGACGGTGAGGACGATCACGACCGCCATCAGCACGACGGACTGCGCCGCCGAAGAGCCCAGGTTGAGCCCGAGGAAACCATCGACATAGACCTTGTAGACCAGGATGTTGGTGGCTTGGGCGGGGCCGCCCTCGGTTGTTGCATCGATGACAGGGAACGTGTCGAACAGTGCGTAGACCGTGTTGACCACCAGCAGGAAGAACGAGGTCGGGGCCAGAAGTGGCAGCGTGATGGTGAAGAGCCGTCGCAGCGGACCGGCGCCGTCGATCGCCGCGGCTTCGCGCATGCTGGCGGGGATCGCCTGCAAACCGGCAACGAAAAACAGGAAGTTGTAGCTGATCTGCTTCCACGCGGCGGCGATGATGACGAGGATCATCGATTGCGTGCCGTCCAGGCTGTGATTCCAATCAATGCCGACGATATCAAGCGCATAGGGAACAAGGCCGATGGTCGGGTTGAAGATGAACCACCAGAGCAGTCCCGCGATGGCGGGCGCGACGGCATAGGGCCAGACCAGAAGCGTGGTGTAGGATTGTGCGGACTTGATCATCCGGTCCACCGCCAGCGCCAGCATCAAGGCCATCGCCATCGCAAGCACCGCGACCGATACGGAAAACACCACGGTCACCATGACGGAGTTGAGGTAGTGCGGGTCCGCGAACAGGCGACGGTAATTCTCGAGCCCGATGAAGGTGGACTTCAGCCCGAAGGCGTCCTCGCGCAGGAAACTCTGCCATCCGGCCTGCGCGGCAGGCCAGAGGAAAAAGACAAAGGTGACCGCCAGCTGCGGCGCCAGCAGCAGCCAGGGCAGCAGCTGATTGCGGAAGATCGCGCGTTTCATCCGGGGAACCTTCAATGCAAAGGCAGCCCGCGCGAGGCGCGGGCTGCCGGGGGCGCGGGGGCGCCTTACTTGTTCGCCGCCTCGAACTCGCGGATCAGCACGTTGCCGCGCGTGACCAGATCGTTCAGCGCGGTCTGCGCGTCCTTCTGGCCGCCGAGCAGCGCCTGGAATTCCTCGTCGATGATGCCGCGGATCTGGACATAGGAGCCGAAACGAAGACCCTTGGAATTGGAGGTCGGGGCGTTCAGCGTCATCTGCTTGATCGAAACGTCGGTCCCGGGGTTGGCGGCGTAGTAGCCCTGCGACGTAGACAGGTCCCATGCGGCCTGGGTGATCGGCAGGTATCCGGTTTCCTGGTGCCACTTCGCCTGCACCTCGGCCGAGGACAGGTAGGTGAAGAAGTTGGCGACGGCCTTGTACTCGGCCTCCGGACGGCCAGCCATCACCCACAGCGTCGCGCCGCCGATGATCGAGTTCTGGGGCGCGATGTCGGCATAGTGCGGCAGCATGCCGTAGCCGACCTCGAAGTCCTTCGCATTGGCGACAACGCCGGCGCGCGAGGCCGAGGAGTTCATGTAGATCGCGCATTCCTGCGTGTAGAACTTCGGGGGCGCGTCATTGCCGCCGACCGGACCGCCATATTGGAACACGCCTTCCTTCTGCCAGCGCGCCAGGTTCTCCCAGTGACGGGCCTGGACCGGGCCGTTCACGGTCAGTTCGGTCTCCAGACCGCCGAAGCCGTTCTCCAGCGTGCCGATCGGCTGGTTATGCCAGGCCGAGAAGTTCTCGAGCTGCACCCAGGAGATCCAGCCGGTCGTGAAGCCGCACTTGGCCGCGCCCGATTCCATGATCTTCTTGGAGAAGGCTTCGACCTCCTCCCAGGTCTTCGGCGGCGTGTTGCGGTCAAGGCCGGCCTTCTCGAACACGTCCTTGTTGTAGTACAGGATCGGGGTCGACGAGTTGAACGGCATCGACAGCATGTTGCCGTCGGTGTCGGTGTAGTAGCCGACGACTGCGGGGAGGAAGGCGGCCTGGTCGAAGGGCTCGCCCGCGTCCTTCATCAGTTCGTAGACCGGGTAGACGGCGCCCTTGGCGGCCATCATCGTGCCCGTGCCGACCTCGAACACCTGCACGATGGCCGGCTGCTCCTTGGCGCGGAAGGCGGCGATGGCGGCGGTCATCGTTTCGGCATAGGTGCCCTTGAAGCTCGGCACGACCTTGTAGTCGGTCTGCTTCGAATTGTAGTCGGCCGCGATGGCTTCGAGCTTCTCGCCCAGTTCGCCGCCCATGGCATGCCACCAGGCGACTTCCGTCACGGCGAATGCAGGGCTCATGGCAAGGATGGAGATTCCCGCGGCAAAACCCGCGGCGAGGCCGGTAGACTTCATGACGTGCTCCCGAATGTTCGTTGGCGAAAGTCTTGTACTTCCGGTCTCCGACTACCGGCTGTCGGTGACGCTCGGACAACAGTTGGATGTCAGTTTTGTGAAACCGCGCCCGCTATCCGTCGAAACACATAGCCGGCTAATTACCGAGGACTGGGTGACTGTGGTTCGAGCGCTGCTGGAACCGCGCCCCTCAGTCGGCCATCGCCACCAGGGCGTCGGGCTCGTAGGCGATGCGGATCGGCGCGCCGACGGGGATGTCGTCGGCGCCGAAATCGTTGGTCTCGGTCACCGAAAGCGGCTTGTCCATGCCGGGAATGGCAATCACCAGATGGGTGATCTCGCCGAAATAGTGCCGGTCGACGACGGTCCCGGACAGTTCGTGCCGCGCCGTTTCCTGGTCCCAAAGGACACGAAGTCGTTCCGGGCGGATCCCGAGGGTCACCGTGCCGCCCTTTCCCGACCATTGCGCCGGCTTCTGCGTCGCCACGCGGCCGAACCCCTTTGTCTCGACCTCGATTGACGCGCCGTTCTCGCCGACGAGGTCGGCCTGGATGAAGTTCATCCCGCCGAGGAAGTCGGCCACCTGCCGGTTCACCGGCCGCTGGTAGATGTCCTTGGGCGCGGCCACCTGCGCGATCTTGCCGCCAAACATCACCGCGATGCGATCGGACATGGCGAGCGCCTCGTACTGGTCGTGGGTGACGAGAACGAAGGTGATGCCGACCGCCTTCTGCAGGGTCCGGAGTTCCACCTGCATCTGTTCGCGCAGCTTCTTGTCGAGCGCGGAAAGCGGTTCGTCGAGCAACAGAACCTTGGGCCGCATCACCAGCGCGCGCGCCAGCGCCACGCGCTGGCGCTGGCCGCCCGACAATTCGGTCGCGCCGCGCTTGCCGAACCCCGCCAGCGACACCTGCGCCAGAGCCTCCTCGACGCGCCGCCGCTCCTCGGCCGGGTCGAGCCCGAGACGCTTCAATCCGTAGGCGACGTTCTGCTCGACGTTGAGATGCGGAAAGATCGCATAGCTCTGGAACACCATGTTGGTGGGCCGCCGGTTTGCCGGAATGCCGAGCATCGGCTGGCCGTCGATGGTGATCGTGCCGCTGGTGGGCGTGTCGAAGCCGCCGATCATGCGCAAGAGCGTGGTCTTGCCGCAGCCCGAGGGACCGAGCAGCGAGAAGAACTCGCCCGGGCGGATCGCCAGGCTCGCATCGTCGAGCGCGTTGAACTTGCCATAGGTCTTGGTGACGCTGACGATCTCGATCATCGGCCGGTCAGGCAAGCATACCTCCATCGACATTGGCGCGCCGGGCAGCGCGGCGGCGGTAGATTTCGGCGATCGTGAGCAGAATGAAGGACAGCACTAGCATGATGGTCCCGAGCGCCAGCACGCCAGGCAGCCGCGCTGCGAAACGCAGCTGGCCCCAGATGTAGACGGGCAGCGTCACATCGGTACCGGTCAGGAAGAAGGCGAGGATGAACTCGTCGAGCGAGATGGTGAAGGAAACGAGCAGGCTCGACACGATGGCCGGCGCAACCATCGGCAAGGTCACGCGCCGGAAAGTGCCGAAAGCCGTTTCGCCGAGGTCGGTCGAGGCTTCCTCGAGGCTGCGGTCGAAGCCCTCGAAGCCGGCGATCATCACCGTGACCGAATAGGGCACGCAGATCAGCACATGGCCAAGCACCACGGTGAGCAGGGAGAGCTGGAGCCCGAGCCTCATCATCACCAGAAGCAGCGCCACCGCGATGATGATCTCGGGCAGCACCAGCGGCGCCATGATCAGCGCGCTCATCGGCTTCTGGCCGCGGAAGCGGTAGCGCGTCATGGCGCGCGCGGCGCAGATGCCGAGCAGCGTCGCGATGATTGCAGCCGTCACGCCGACCATGGCGCTGTTGCGGGCCGCGTCCAGCATCGCCGGCGTGGTCAGCAGGCCCTCGTACCATTTCCAGGTAAAGCCGGAGAGCGGGAAGTTGGGCGTAGCGGAATCGTTGAAGGAAAACAGCGGCAGCAGCAGGACCGGCAGATAAAGGAAGGCGACGTAGAGGGCGACGTAGAGCGCCAGCCAGTTCAAGCCGAGGAAGCGTCGGCCGGCCGTCATCGGATCCGCCCCGCGGCCCACCGAAGGAGTCCGACGCAGGACACCGCCATGATCGTGATGACGATCATCGTCGTCACCGACAGGGCGGCGCCGAGCGGCCAGTTCGCGCCCCTCTTGAACTGCACCTCGATCGCGTTCGCGATCATGACACCGTCCTTTCCGCCGACCAGACGTGGCGTGACGTAGTCGCCGACCGTCGGGATCATGACGATGATCAGCGCCGCGATGATGCCGGGAATGGTGAGCGGCAGCGTCACCCGCAGGAAGCGGCGGATCGGTCCGTCGCCAAGGTCGGACGCCGCCTCGATCAGCGTCCGGTCGACCTTCTCCAGCGAGACGTAGATCGGCAGGATCGCGAACACGGCCCAGGCATGGGTGAGCGTGATCAGCACGGCGTTGGTGTTGTAGAGGAAAGCCGTCGAGGGCTCGTCGATGATGCCGGTGCCCATCAGGGCCGTATTGAGCACGCCGTTGTAGCCGAGGATGACCTTCCACGACATCACCCGGAGCAGATAGCTCGTCCAGGCCGGGATCGTTATCAGGAACAGAAGCAGGCTCTTGTAGCGGCCGCCATGGAACGAGATGTAGTAGGCGACCGGATAGGCGAGTACCACCGTCAGGAAGGCCACGCTCATCGACAGGGCCAGCGACCGCATCAGGAGGTCGCGGTAAATCGGCTCGGTCAGCGCGATGCGGTAGTTGTCGAGCGTGAAGGTCCGGTCGATCGTCAGGTAGTTCTGCGTCCAGAACGAATGCGCGATCACCACCATGATCGGCGCGGCCAGCATGACGAGCGCGAAGAGGAAGGTCGGGCTCATAAGCGCCAGTCCCTGGCGCTGCTCCGTACGAAGCAAGCCCGGGTGGGGCGGGGTGGCGGACCGTCTCCCGATCGCGACGGTCATCGCGATGCTCCGGGCCGGTCATCTGGCAAGGGCGCGGGACGTGTCGTCACTTCTCCACCCGTGGATCGCACCGTCCCCTGTCGTCGGCGCCTTGACCGAACATGAGCCCATGGCCGGATTGAAATCAAGCGCTATTTCTGGAATATTGATTGAACAGACATTCAGAATGACAGGAAAAACCGTCGCGGTTCCGGGATGTTGGGCGAGGAGCCCGTCAGGTCCCAGGCGTGCGGTCAGCGAGGACACCGATGGCGGCGATCAAGAAACCGGCTGACGATGCAGGCTCACCCCTGGCCGCCCGCTTCGTCGACGCCGAGCGTCATCTGATCCAGCCCTGGCCCTACGCCGGCGCGATCGGCAACGAGGCACGCACGCCGATCGAGACGGGCGACGGCATCTACATCACCGACGCGGATGGCCGCCGGCTGATCGACGGGCCGGCGGGCATGTGGTGCGTCAATCTCGGCCATCGCCGGGAAGAGCTCGCCCGCGTCATGGCCGATCAGGCGATGGAGCTCTCCTACAACACCCCCTGGTACACGATGAGCGATCCTTCGGCCGAACTCGCGCGACGGCTTGCGGCCCATGCGCCGGGTGACCTGCAGCATGTGTTCTTCACCACCGGCGGCTCGTCGGCGGTGGAGACGGCGCTGCGCTTCATGCAGTTCCACAACAATGTGCGCGGCCGGCCGGAGAAGAAGCTGATCCTCTCGCGCGGCGGGGCCTATCACGGCTCGACCTATCTCTCCGCGTCGCTCAACGGACGACCGCGCGACCGCGACTGGATGGACGGCGCCGACGACCTCGTCGTCAAGCTGTCCTGTCCCGATCCCTTCCGTCGGCCAGCCGGCATGACCATCAAGGCCTTCACCGATTTTCTCGTCGACGAGTTCCGCGACACCGTCGAGCGGGTCGGGCCGGACCGTATCGGCGCCTTTGTCGCCGAGCCCGTGCAGGCCTCGGGCGGCGTCATCGTGCCGCCGCCGGGCTACCTCCAGCGCATCCGGCAGCTCTGCCGCGACAACGACATCCTCTACGTCTCCGACGAGGTGGTCACCGCCTTCGGCCGGCTGGGCGAGGTCTTCGCCTCGGGCGACGTCTTCGGCATCGAGCCGGACATGATCACCTTCGCCAAGGGCGTGACGTCGGGCTACTTCCCGCTGGGCGGCGTGATGATCTCGGCGCGGCTGACCGAGGAACTGCGCCGCTCCAACCACCCGCAGGCGATGTTCGGGCACGGCTACACCTATTCCAGCCATCCGATCGGCTGCGCCGTCGCGCTGAAGAACCTCGACCTGCTGGAAGGCGGCGTGCTGGAGCATGCCCGCGCCGTCGCGCCCTACTTCCAGGCAAGGCTGAAGACCCTGGAAGACCTGCCGCTGGTCGGCGAGGTGCGCGGCGCCGGGCTGATGGCCTGCGTGGAATGCGTCGCCGACCGCGAGAGCAAGAACCCGCTCGCCCTCGACAATGCCGTCGGCAAGCGCATCGACGCGCACTGCCACGAGCTCGGGCTGCTGGTTCGACCGCTGATCAACATGTGCGTCATGAGCCCGCCGCTGATCATCACCCGCGACCAGATCGACGACATGGTCGCCATCCTGCGCGAAGGCATCTCGCGCACCATGGACGACCTGCGCCGCGAAGGGCTGTGGCAGGGATAGGATCGCCGCGCGGCACGCGAGGCTCCGGCCGCCGCCTCGTCAGGCCGTTGCCGCCGCCATGGCCGGCATCTCCCCGACATAGAGCGAATCGGGCCGGAGGAGCCGGCCCTTCCGTTGCTGCTCGATCGCATGCGCAGTCCAGCCGGCCACGCGCCCGGTGGCGAAGATCGCAGTGAAGGCCTCGCGGGGGACACCGAGCGCGTCGAGCAGGATGGCGGTGTAGAACTCGACGTTGGTGTCGAGCGGACGATCCGGCTTCGCCTTCCGCAACGCCTCGCGCGCATAGGCCTCGACCTCCGCGGCAAGGCCGAGATCGCGCTGCGTCCGGGCAAGGGTCGCGACCGCCTTGCGCAGCACGTCGGCGCGCGGGTCGCGCACGCGGTAGACCCGGTGGCCGAAGCCCATCAACCGGTCCTTGCGCGCCAGCGCTGCATCGACCCAGGCGGCGATGTTGCCGCGCTCACCGATCGCGTCCAGCATGTCCAGCACCGGACCCGGCGCACCGCCATGCAACGGACCGGTCAGCGCGCAATAGGCGGCGGTGACGGCCATGAACAGATCGGCCTGGGTGGACGCCACCACCCGGGCGGCAAACGTCGAGGCGTTCATGCCGTGGTCGCTGGCGGTGACCAAATAGGCGTCGAGGGCCTTGGCCTCGACGTCGGTCGCCGGCGTGCCGCGCAGCATGCGCAGCGTGTCCGCCGAATGGCCGAGCGCCGGATGCGGCGCAATGGGCGCCTCACCGCGCGACCGGCGCACGAGCGCCGCCGCGATGACCGGCATAGCGCCCACCAGCGCGGCCTCGTCCGGAAGTCTGTCGATGGGTCCGAGAGCCGCCACACCCGCCCGGAAGCCCGCCGCGATGGGCAGGCCCTCCGCCGCCGAGAGGATCGCCGGGAGACGCTCGAAAGTGCGGGCCCGCGCGACCCCGAGGGAATGGCGAACCTCGCTTTCGCCGATCGGTGAGCCGTTTGCGAGCGACCAGAGCCGGGCGGTCAGCTCCTCGAAGGCCACCCGTCCCGCGAGATCGCCAACATGGGCGCCCGCGATGATCAGCTGGCCCTGACCGCCATCGACGTGTGACAGCGCCGTGGTCGCCGCCACGACGCCGTCGAGCCCGGCGGATGGTCTGGAATGGATGGTCATGTCGGTCTCCTTCTTGCTTTCGCGGCAAAGGTGAGACCTCTTTTCATATTGATCAATCTTGATTAGCTTGATCAATATGGAAAAATTCGACCAAGCGCTTTATCTCTCCGCCCGCGAGGCCGCTGGCGAACTCGGCGTTTCGCCGGCCACCCTCTACGCCTATGTCAGCCGCGGGATGATCCGCTCCGAGCCTTCGGCCGATACGCGCACCAGGCGCTACCGGGCCGAGGACGTTCGCGCGCTGAAAGGACGGCGCGCGCCCTTCGGCGCGCCGCGCAGCAGCGACGCCGACGCGCCCGTTCTCGACACGGCCGTGTCGACGATCACCGAGGCCGGCCCCATCTATCGCGGCGTCCCGGCGGTCGCGCTGGCCGACGAGGGCAGCCTCGAACAGGCCGCCACGCTGCTGTGGGGCTTCGATGCGGCGAATCCCTTCGGTCCCGCCAACCTGCCGGTGGTCGGCGATGCCATGCGTGCCATCGGCGCGGCGGCAGGAGCGGCGGGTTTGCTGTCACGCGCCATCGCGGTCCTGGCGCTGGCCGGCGAGACCGATCCCCGCGCCTTCAACCGCTCACCCGGCGGGCGGGCGCAGACCGGCGCGCGCGTCATGCGCCTCGTCGCGGCCGCCATCCTCGACATCGACCCGTCCGCGCGTCCCCTGCACGAGCAGGTCGCGGACAAATGGGCGCCCGGCGATGCAAAGGCACGCGCGCTCCTGCGCCGCGCGCTCGTCCTGCTCGCCGACCACGAGCTCAACGCGTCATCCTTCACGGTGCGCTGCGCGGCGTCGACCGGCCTCAATCTCTACGATGCGGTGATCGCCGGCCTTGCGGCCTTGAAGGGACCGCGCCATGGCGGCGCTGGTCCGCTCGCCGCACAGATGGTCGCCGATCTCGCGGAGGGCGACATGGCCGGAAAGATCCGCGAGCGGGTGGCGCTCGGCAATCCCGTTCCCGGCTTCGGCCATGCCGTCTATCGCGACGGCGATCCGCGGGCCGACGCGCTGCTGTCCGCTCTCGCCGGAGCGGGCGCCGATCGGCGTCTGGCCATCGCGGCGCCCGACCTCATCACCGAGGCGACGGGCCTGCACCCCAACATCGATTTCGCGCTGGCCGTTCTGATGCGCACGCTCGGCCTGCCGATCGGGCACGAAACCGCGCTGTTTGCGATCGCGCGAACGGCGGGCTGGACCGCCCATGCCATGGAGCAGCTGTCGTCCGAAACGCTGATCCGGCCGCGTGCCCGTTATGTCGGGCCTGCTCCCTCGCGCGGCTGAACTCGCCTGTCAGCCACGGCTCAGCAGCGCCTCGTTGAGGTTCCAGACGTCCTTCTCCTCCGGCGCCGTTTCCAGCGTCATCACCGGCAGCGTCTCGCGCAGATGGTCATGGTGGGTGCGCACGCCATATTCGAGGTCGGACAGGTAAAATCCCTCGAAGGCGTTCGATTGCATGGATTCGTTCGACCATTCGGAAAGCTGCACGTCCTCCGCCATCGTGTCCCGATCGATGCGGAAGGCCAGGTAGCGGGCGGCGGCCTGTTCGCGGCTTTCGTCGGCATAGCGATAGATGGCGCCGCGAAGCATCGTCTCGCCGGTCGACAGCGGGAACTCCTGGTAGAACTGGGCCGTCTCCGGCGTCACCGCGATGACGGCGTTGGGAAAGATGCCGTAGTAGATCCAGGCGGCTTTCAGCTCCTCGGGCAAATGAGGCGGCCGGGGCGCGATACGGACATAGTTGCGAACGCTCCAGCGGCGGCCGGCATGGGGATTGTAGGTTGCCCAGGAGCGTGACACGCCGTTGATGAAGGGCTCGTCGAAATAGGTGGCGCCATAGAGGTCCTGCAGCGCCGGATGCGCCATGGCCACGTGGTAGCCCTCGTTGTCGACATCGCGCACCGACTTCCAGTTCACCTGCGAGGTCTGCGTCCAGATCCCCCAGGACGGCACCATCTCGCCGATCCTGTAGTGGTTGATCTCCGCTTCCACCGAACGCATGAGTTCGGCCACGGATGGCTGCGGTCCCGGGCGGAACCGGACGAAGATGAAGCCCATCCAGATTTCGAGATCGATCGGCTTCAGGCCGAACTCCACCTTGTCGAGCTCCGGAAAGGTCAGCGGCCGCGCCGCGCCGCGCAGCGTGCCATCGAGATTGTAGACCCAGCCGTGAAACGGGCAGACGAGCGCGCCCTTGCAGCTGCCCTGGCTGTCGGCCACCACCCGGCTGCCGCGGTGCCGACACATGTTGTGGAAGGCGCGCACGACGCCGTCCCTGCCCCGGACCACCAGCGCGCGCTCCCCAACCACGTCCATCGTCAGATAGTCGCCCGGTTCCGGAACGTCGGAAACATGGCCGATGATCTGCCAGTGGTTTCGGAAGACCCGCTCCTTCTCGAGCTCCAGGAGGGCCGGACTGTGATAGGTCCAGCCGGGAAGGCCGCGCCTGTCCCATCCGTTCGGAATGGCCACGTCGCGCAGGGGACCGTTCACGAGCCTTCTCCAAAATTGTTGAATGTTCATTCAATATAGCCACAAAAGCTATTCTTCTGCAATGCCTTAGTGGATCAGCCGCTCAATCGGAAAGTTGCCTTCGAGGGAAAGCTCTGAAATGCCGGAGGGTTAATCGTCGCGTTGGCGCTGGACCCGATGCAACCTTGCGGCCGCATCCGCGTTTCAAGCTGAAATGCATCTGTGAATTTTTCGGCAGTCTCGTTTGGTGACGCATGCTTGAAGGGATCAACGTCCAGAACAACACCGAGGCAATGACGATGACCCAGCATCAAGCCATTCACGCCCGGCCGGCAATCCTCGCGGCTCTCTCCGTTCCCGCTCTGCGCCGCCGTGCGGCCGACCACCCGATGGGACTGTTTTCGGTCGCCGCGACCGTGGCGATCCTGTCGATCTCCATGCCATGGCCGGCTGCCAGCCTGTCACCCGCAGCGGTGGACGTGCCGCGCGCGGTGGACGCCGACAAGGACCTGACGCCTGTCCGGAGCGAGATCGATCTGGCCTGCGATGGACAGGCCTGGGGCAGCGAAACGCCTGTTTGCCTGCTTGCGATCGCCAGGGATGGAGGAAAAGAACTCCCCGCCAGAATTAGGACAATATCTGGCGCTTGAGTGACGCTACTGGAGGAATCGAAGATGACGAAGCTTCGTGAACAGATACCATACAGCGCCTACGAAGCGGCCCGCGCCGCCTGCGAAGCCATGAAGGCCGGTGGCCAACTGGATGCTGACGTGCGTTTCGACCGGCTCGCGCAGGTGCGCGGCGTGTCGCGTCCGGACCGGGACGACGACGTGGTGGTGATGACCATCAACTGACGACCCTGCCGCGACGCCCCTCGGGCGTCACGGCGCGCGCGGCTTTCCCGCCGCTGGACGGCATGCCCGCCTGGATCGGCCGTGCGTCCCCTTTTCCTCCCGCTCGACATCCGACCACTGCCCGCGCGCCACAGCGCCGCGCCCGGCCTTTGGCCTCCTTGCGATACCGCCGACCGTTACGGCTGCAGCGTATCGAGAAACGAGATGATGGCGCCGATCTGCTCGGGCGACGCCACGAACTCGGGCATGTCGGGGTGCCCGGTCGAGATTCCCTCGACGAAGGCCTCCTCCAGCGCATCGAGCGGATAGCGCTCGGACAGGGTGCGGAAGGCCGGCGCTTCCGGATGGGCGCTTTCGTCGTCCAGGCCGATCGCGTGGCAACTGGCGCAATTGGCCTCGACCAGCTGCCGCCCGAAGGCCAGATCCGCATCCTCGGCGATGGCGCTCCCGGCTGCGAAACTGGCGATCAGCGATCCGAGGACCATCGCGGCGAAACGGGACTGCGGCGTCTTCATGTTCGAACTCCACTTGCCGTGCCGAAGAGATGCGGGTGCGTGGCCGGCCTGCTACGGCTGTAGCACATAGTGACCGGGAGCGGCGCAAAGCGGCGCGTAGCCCGCGTCGGCGCGACCCATCGGCGGCGGCGCGACATCGCCGCTCGAATGCCGGGCGAGCCAATCCGTCCAGGCCGGCCACCACGATCCAGGCTGTTTGGGCACGGACGCCGTCCAGCCATCGGGATCGGGATGGGGCTGGCCATCACGATGGCTGAGCAGGCGATAGACCCGCCGGGGATGACCCGGCTCCGAGACGATTCCGGCATTGTGCCCGCCATTGGTCAGCACGAAGTCGATGTCGGTGTCCAGCAGATGAACCAGCTTGAACACCGACCGCCAGGGCGCCACATGGTCCGTCTCGGTCGCGACGGCAAAGGCCGGCACGCCGATGTCCTCCAGATGGACGGCGCGCCCGCCGACCTTGAAGCGGCCCTGCGCAAGGTCGTTGTTCAAAAAGAACTGGCGCAGATAATCCGCATGCATCCGATACGGCATCCGGGTGCTGTCGGCATTCCAGGCCATCAGGTCGTTGACCTGAGGCCGATCGCCGAGCAGGTAGCGGCTGACCAGACGCGACCAGACCAGATCTTGCGAGCGCAGCATCCGGAACGCGCCCGCCATGCGCCGCTGATCCAGATAACCCTCGCTCCACATGACGTCCTCGAGCAGCGTGAGCTGGCTCTCGTCGATGAACAGGCCGATTTCCCCGGGTTCGTCGAAATCGACCTGGGCGGCAAACAGCGACAGGCTGGCGAGGCGGTCGTCACCGTCGCGCGCCATCGCGGCGGCGGCCACCGACAGCAGGGTTCCGCCCAGGCAGTATCCGACGCCGTGGATCGTCCCGCTGCCGGTTATCGCCTGCACGGCGTCGAGGGCCGCCATCGGACCCAGGCGGCGATAGTCGTCGAAGGAAACGTCGCGCTGCTCTCGTCCCGGATTGCGCCAGGAGATGCAGAAGACCGTGAAGCCCTGTTCGACGAGATGACGGATCAGCGAGTTCTCCGGCGACAAATCGAGGATGTAGTATTTCATGATCCAGGCCGGAACGATCAAGATCGGTTCCGCCTTCACTGTCCCGGTCGCGGGCCGGTACTGGATGAGTTCGATCAGGTCGTTGCGGTAGACCACCTCGCCCGGCGTCACCGCGACCTCGTGGCCGGGCCGGAAGGCGTCGGACCCACCGTCCGGGGGGCCGTCGACGTGATCGGCCAAATCGGCCAGCAGGTTCTGGAAGCCGGCGCCGAAATTGGCGCCGCCCTCCGTCATCGTCCGCTCGATCACCTCGGGATTGGTGGCGGGAAAGTTCGACGGCGAGACCATGTCCAGGATCTGGCGGCTGTAGAATTCCACCAGCCGCTCGTGCTTCTTCGAGACGCCGGCGATTCCGGTGGTGGCGTTGTGCCACCATTGCTGCCAGAGCAGAAAGGACTGGCTGAGGGCGTTGAACGGCGGCGATTGCCAGCCGGGATGATCGAAACGCCGGTCCTGCGGCAGCGGCGTGATGCACGCCGCGTGGCCGTCCGGGGCCGCCGCGCAGGCGGCGAGAAAGCCGCGGAAGCGCTGGATCTTCTCCAGCCCCTTCAGGGCGAGTTCAGCCTGCTTGCCCGGCGCCAGCGACAGATGCAGCAGCCAGTCCTGCCAAGCGCCGAGCAGGCTGATCGGCGACATGCCCATGGACGCGCTGGCCAGCATGGCGTGATGGAAGCGATCAAGGTCGCGGAAGATGTCGCGGTTGCCAGGAGCGCGCGCGGCATCGGCGACGTTCGCCCCACGCGCGGGCGGGAGCGCGGAATGCGGGGAGTGGGCGACGGGGAGACCGGCCGACGTGGCGGGCGCCACCCGCTTCCGCGTCTGCGCGGCCACCCGTGTCGGCGCGTCTCGCGGCGTCGCCTTGCGACGCGCCCCACTCCTGCCGTGACCCGGTCGGTCGGTCATCGAAGCTGCTCCCGTCCAAAGGCGAGGCGCGTCACGCGACGGTGCTGGCTGCCATGTCCTCGACCACCGCCTCCGCCTCGCGGCGCACCTCTTCCGCCGTCTCGCTGGCGATCTTGGAGCCGAGGCTGGCGAATTTGCTGGTCTCGCCGGAATACTCGGCGATCGCGCCCTCCATGAAACCGGCATAGACGTCGAAGGCGTCCTTCATGTCGTCCGAGGACGACAGGTCGTCGAACAGCTTGATGTCCTGTTCGATGCGGTGTTTCACGAAATCCAGCGCCTCGACATTGTAGCGCAAGGCCGCCTTCATGGCATTGGCTTGCAGCCGGGCCGCGGCGATCCAGAATTTCTGCACGTTCGCGGCTCCGGGCGCGGCTCCGGTGAAGATCTTCATGGCGGCGGGGTCGATCGGGTTCATCATGGCGTCGGCTCCTGTCGTGAAAGGGTTCCCGGATCCGGATCAGCCCGGACCGGGTTGTCGCGAATGCCTCTCTCGGCTTCGATCGGCACCTTTTCGCAAAGTGTCCTGATTGCCTCAGGATAGCGCGATCGGGCAGACTGCTGGTTGATCCGGATCAAACCCGCGCGAGCGGGCGCCCGCATCCGTTCAGCGGGCGAAGAGCACCGGAATGGTCGCATCCTCGAGCATCGACTTCGTGGTGCCGCCGAACATTCGCTGGCGCAGCCGCGAGTGGCCATAGGCGCCCATCACGATCAGGTCGGCCGCGACATCGGTGGCGTGCTGGCGCAGAACGGCGGCGATGGGCTTGCCGCCCGATGGCAGGCGGTCGACGGTGACCTTGGCGCCCCGCCGCGCCAGGTAGGTCGCGGCGTCGGCGCCGGGTTCGGCCCCATGCCCCACCTCGCCCTCGACGGGATCGATCAGCGTCAGGTGCACCACCTCCGCCCCCGACAACAGGTCCGGAGCCGCATGCATGGCGCGCGAGGCCTCGATGCCGGCGTCCCAGGCCAGCAGCACGCGCCGCGGCAAGAGCGTTGCCTTTGCGCCCGCCGGCACCACCAACAGCGGTCGCCCGGATGAAAACATCGCGCCTTCTATGGCCTTGGCGCCCAGAACCTCGTCACCCAGCAGTCCGGCGGCCGCGATGGTCAGGTCGGCATAGCGCGCACGCTGGCCCACCACCTCGTCGGCCCAGGCGAGTTCCGGATAGGCCGTCGAGACATCCGCGGAGATTGACGTGCCGGCGAGCCTCGCCGTCACCGCTGCGCTGCGGTCCTCAAGCCGCTTCTGGCCGGCCTGGCGGTCCTGGATCCAGCCGTCCGATACCATCGCCGCGAATTCCCCGACCGGCGGCGCGGGCGCGATCTCGACGATCAGCACCGACAGGTGCACGCCCTCGTTCTCGCACAGCGTCATCGCCAGCGTCAGGTCGTCATCGCTGTTTTCCGTGCCGATGATCGCCAGAATCGTCTTGATGGGCATCGTCTGTTCCTTTCCGGGCGCGGTCGCCTTGTAAATGCGACCCTAGGTTCTTACGCGGACGGAATCCTTGCGTTGGATCAACTTGTCGGTCTGCGCGCCGGGTTCATCTTGACCCGGATCAAGGCGCCGGCTCCACGTTGGTCTAGCCTGCGACGAAATGAATGACTGGAGACCGCAATGAAGAAGATGGCGGCGGCGATCCTGGCGATGGCGGCGGCTTCGTTGGTGACGGGCCATGCGTGGGCGCAGGGGGCGGACGACGCCCAGCCTAGCGACGATGGGGCTGTCGACATGCCGTATGGAGAGGCCGAGTTCCTGAACTCCTGCGCGGCCTGCCATGGCGAAGACGGGCGCGGCGCGGGCCCGATCGCGGGCGATCTCCTCAAGCCACCGACCGACCTCACGCTTCTGACACGCAGTAATGACGGCGCATTTCCGTTTTACCGCGTGTTTGCGGTGATCGACGGTCGGTACCTCGTGTCCGGGCATGGCGACCGGGAAATGCCGGTCTGGGGTCGCCAGTTCATCGAGGAAGACGCCCGCATGTTCGGCGCGCAGGGTGGCGAGCTCATCACGACCGAACGGATTCACGAGCTGACGAGTTACATCGAGAGCATCCAGCGCTGACGGCACGAACCAGGGAAGGATCGAAGCGATGATCGTCGAGGATCAGTCCCAGGTCGTCGGGTTCCTGTCTGATCCGAAGACCCATGGCTCCGCCGGGGCCGTCGAGACGATGGAGACGCATATTTCGCGCATCTTCCTCGTCGGCGATCGGGCCTACAAGATGAAGCGGGCGGTGAAGCTGCCCTATGTCGATTTCTCGACGCCGGCCAGGCGACTGGAGGCGTGCCGCCGCGAAGTCCAGTTCAATGGGGAGACAACGCCCGAACTCTATCTCGGCGTCCGCACCATCACGCGCGACGCGGCTGGCGGCCTTGCTCTCGACGGCGACGGTGCCCTCGTCGACGCCGTGGTCGAGATGGCGCGTTTCGACCAGGCGGCTCTCTTCGACCGCATCGCGCTGGCGGCCGGGCTGACACCCGACCTGATGACCGAGACGGCGCGCATGATCGTGCGGTTCCACCGCGCCGCGCCGATCGTTCATGCCGGCGGGGGCGCAGCCAACATCGCCGGGGTGCTCGACATCAACGAGGCGGCCTTTGCTTCGAGCGGCGTCTTCGGCGAGGACGCGGTCGCCACGCTCAACCGCGCCTTCCGCGCGGATCTCGCCCGCCACGCCGTGCTGCTCGACCGTCGCGAGGCCTCCGGCAAAGTGCGCCGCTGCCATGGCGACCTGCACCTGCGCAACATCGTCCTGATCGATGGCGCGCCTCGGCTCTTCGACTGCATCGAGTTCAACGACGCGATCGCCACGATCGATACGCTCTACGACCTCGCGTTCCTTTTGATGGACCTTTGGCATCGCGGCTTCGATGCCTTCGCCAACCGGGTGATGAACCGCTATTTCGACGAGGCAGACGACGAGGACGGCTTCCCGCTCCTGCCCTTCTTCATGGCGATCCGGGCGGCCGTGCGCGCCCATGTCACCGCCACGCGGATCGACGAAGGCAGCGATCCGGGCGGGCGGCTCGCCGCCGAGGCGCGGTCCTACTTCGATCTCGCCGGCACTTTGCTTGCAGCGCATTCCAACCGGCTGATCGCGATCGGCGGGCTGAGCGGCACCGGCAAGACGACCGTGGCCGAGGCGCTCGCGCCGAAGCTCGGGCCACCGCCCGGCGCGCGGATCGTCGAAAGCGACCGCGTCCGCAAGGCCATGCATGGCGTGGCCGCCGAAACCCACCTTCCGCCGAAGGCCTACACGCCGGCGATTTCGGAGCGGGTCTATGCCGAGATGGCCTGGCGGGCGGGGCTCATCCTGTCGGAAGGCGGAACCGTGGTCGCCGATGCGGTCTTCGATCGCCTGTCGGATCGCGAACGGATCGCAAGGGTCGCGCGGGCGCGATCCGTGCCCTTTTTCGGTGTCTGGCTCGATGCCGATCCGGCGCTCCTGTGGGAAAGGGTACGCGACCGCTCCGGCGGACCGTCGGACGCAACGGTCGATGTCCTGTCGCAGCAGCTGGCCCGCAAGGTCGAGTGCGGCGACTGGGACCGGCTCGACGCAGCGCAACCGACGGCCAGGATCGTCGAGACCATCATGGCGCTGGCCGGACCGGGCGCCGATTAGGGACCGTGATCGCCGACAGCCGACCGGGCGCTACCGCAGTTGCAGCACCGCCAGATAGACGCCCTGCTCCTGCGGATGATGTTCGATGACGAAGCCGAAGTCGCGGCACATGTCCAGCATCTTGCGATTCTCGGCCAGCACGATGCCCTCGATCCTGGTGATCCCCTCTTCGCGAGCATAGTCGACCAGCCGGCCAAGAAGCGCGAAACCCAGCCCCTGGCCCTGCAGATCGGTCCGGATCAGAAGCGCGTATTCGGCCGATTCCCGATCCGGGTCGCTGGACAGACGCCCGATCCCGGCCAGATCGCCGGACCCCGCCTCCAGCGCCACGAAGGCCATGTCGCGCCCGTAGTCGAGCTGGGTCAGCCGCTTCAGCATCTCGTCGGGAAAGTTCTTGCGCGGCGCGAGAAACCGGAAACGGATGTCGGCCGGCGACGTTCTGGCGAGAAAGGCGGGATAGAGCGCGATGTCGGCCGGACGGATCGGCCGGATGGCGTAGCGCGCCTCGCCGCTTTCGAACTCGCTTTCCAGGCCGGACGGGTAGGGGCGGATGGAGAGCGCGGGATTCGGCCCCGCTTGCTCGACCATCGTCGGATTGATCTGGATCCGCGCATCGAGCGCGACCACGCCGTCCGCGTCGGCGAGCAGAGGATTGACGTCGACGGAGACGATGCAGGGGAAGTCGACCGCCATCTGGGACAGACCATTGAGCGAACCGATGATGGCGGCCCGATCGGCCGGCTTGCGGTCGCGGAAACCGGCAAGCAGCCTGCCTATCCGCGTCCGGTCGATCAGGTCGCCGGCCAGCACGTCGTCGAGCGGCGGGAGGGCGACGGCGGTGTCGTTCATCACTTCGACGGCGATGCCGCCGGCGCCAAACAGGATCACCGGGCCGAAGATCGGGTCGCTGCCGATCCCGACGATCAGTTCCTGTGCGTCGCGTCGCGTGATCATCGGCTGCACCGCGAAGCCTTCGATGTCGCCCTCCGGCGCCAGCCTTCGAACCTTCTCGACGATGCCCTCGGCAGCCGCGCGCGCGCCGTCGGCTGTGTCGATCCTGAGAACCACGCCGCCGACGTCGGACTTATGGGTGATCGTCTTCGACAACAGCTTCACGACCACCATGTCCCAGGCGCCGAGCAAGCGTTCGGCGGCCTGTCCGGCCTCGTCCGGCGAGGCCGCGACGATCGTCTCGGGCGCCGGGATGCCATAGGCGGAGATCGCCGCCTTCGCCTCGGGCTCGGTGAGCATGTCGCGGCCGTCGGCGGCGACCTCGCGGAAGATCGCGAGCACCGCCTCGCGGTCCGTCTGGATGTCCTCGCCGCGGCTTTCGGGCACCCGCGACAGGGCCGCCTGCGCCTTCGACCAGTCGGCGAGATAGGACAGGGCGGAGCCGGTGTCGGCGGGCGTCGAGAAGCTCGCCACGCCGGCCTCGTGCAGGATCTGCCGTCCTTCGCGCGCCGTGCTCTCGCCGAGCCAGCACGTCAGCACCGGCTTGCCATTGATCATGCCTTTCGTGGTGAGGTCGGCCACGGCGCGGGCCGATTCGACCGGGGAGGCGAGGCCGGTCGGACAATTGAACACCATGATGGCGTCGGCACCGGGATCGGTCGCCACCGCCTCGATCGCCGCCACATAACGCTCGGCCGGCGCATCGCCGATGATGTCGACGGGGTTTGCCCGCGACCAGGTGGGCGGAAGCGCCTTGTCCAGACTGGCGATCGTCTCCGCCGACAGCGCGGCCAGCTCGCCGCCGCAGTCGATGATCTGGTCGACGGCGAGAACGCCGGCGCCGCCGCCATTGGTCACGATCGCCACCCGGGCGCGTCCAAGCGGCTGGAAACGGGCGGTGATCTCGGCGGCGTCGAAGAGCTCGCCAAGGCCCTTGACGCGCAGGATTCCGGCGCGCGACAGCGCCGCCTCGACGACCCGGTCGGCGCCCGACAGGGCGCCTGTATGGGTCGCGGCGGCGGCCGCTGCCGCTTCGTGTCGGCCGGCCTTGATCGCGATCACCGGCTTGATGCGAGCGGCCGCGCGCGCCGCCGACATGAACTTGCGCGGGTTCGGGATCGATTCCAGATACATCACGATCGACTTCGTGCGCCCGTCGCCGGCCAGCATGTCGAGATAGTCGCCCACGTCCACGTCGGCCATGTCGCCCAGCGAAACGATGTGCGAGAAGCCGAGATTGTTCTCCGCCGCCCAGTCGACCAGCGAGGTCGCGATGGCCCCCGACTGCGACAGAAGCGCGATCCCGCCGGCCTGCGGGGTCATGTGCACGAAGCTGGCGTTCAGCTTCGCCGGGGGCACCATCAGCCCGACCGTGTTGGGTCCGATGACGCGGAAGAGATAGGGCTTCGCCGCGTCGAGCATGGCCTGCCTGAGCCCGTTGGCCTGCGTCAAGCCGGCGGTGATGACGACGGCTGCACGCGTGCCCTTCCTGCCCAGTTCGCCGATCAGTCCGGGCACCGTCGCCGGGGGCGTGACGATCACCGCGAGGTCGGGCGCTTCGGGCAGACTGGCCGCGCTCGGATAGCAGGTCAGGCCGGCGATCTCGCCGTATTTGGGATTGACCGGCCAGATCGCGCCTTCGAAGCCGCCCTCGACGATGTTGCGGAGCACCACGCTTCCGACCGAGCGCTCGCGCGGCGAGGCTCCGATGACGGCGACGGATCGCGGGTGGGCGGCGAATTCGAGGTTCCTGATCGTCACGTCGTTTTCTCCATCACTTCACCGGCACTGTCTGCGACCTTATCGCGGCCCAATCGTTGCGGTGGATCAAAGCGGGTTCGGCAGGTGGGACCTAGTCTCGCACGATCGTGCGACAGGTTCGCGATCTTTCGGGACGCCGGACCGCTTCGCAACAGATCCGCGGCCAAGCCGCGGTTCGAAAAGGAGAAGAGAACGATGAGCTACTATTTCACCAAGACGCTCGACATGCCGTTCGACGCGGCGGTCACCCACGTCACCGAGGCGCTCGCGGCGAAGGGCTTCGGCGTTCTCACCACCATCGACGTCAAGGCGACGATGAAGAAGAAGCTGGACGTCGACTTCAAGCCCTACACCATTCTCGGCGCCTGCAATCCCAAGCTCGCCCTGAGCGCGCTGCAGGCCGAGGACAAGATCGGCACGATGCTACCCTGCAATGTGATCGTCACCGAAACGGCGCCCGGCAAGGTCGAGGTGGCAGCCGTCGATCCGGTCGCATCGATGTCGGCCATCCAGAATCCGGCGCTCGGCGACATCGCCGGCAAGGTCCGCCAGATGATGTCGGACGTGGTCGACGCGCTGTAGCGGCCGGCCTCCAGCGACGATCGGGACGGGGAGGTTGCGGCAGTGAGCGAAGGCATGTTGCGCAAGCTACTGCTGGCCATCGCACTGGCGGGTCTGGCGGCGGGGCTCGTCGGCGCCGATCTGGGAACCGGCTGGACGCCCGGAACCATCTGGACGCTGTCAACCCTTCCGGTCATCGTGGTGCTGGCCGTCTCCATCGTGCGCGATTTCATGATCGGCCGTGTCGGGGTCGATGCCATCGCACTGGTCTCGATGTCGGCGGCGTTGCTGCTCGATCAGCCGCTCGCGGCGGTGGTCGTGGCGGTGATGTATGCCGGCGGCAGCGTGCTCGAGGACTATGCCCGCGGCCGCGCCCAGCGCGAGTTGCGCGCCCTGTCGGACCGCTCGCCGCGTATCGCCCATCTCCAGGTTGGCGGAAAGCTGGAGGACGTGGCCGTCGAGCGGGTCGCGGTCGGCGACGAGTTGCTGGTGCGCGCGGGAGAGGTCCTGCCGGTCGACGGAGTTCTCCTCGGCCAAGAAGCGTCGATCGACGAGGCGGCCGTGACCGGCGAGCCCCTGCCGCGGCATCTGCGCCAGGACGATCGCCTGTTCAGCGGCACCGTCAATGCGGGCGAGACATTCCGGATGCGGGCGAGCGCCGTGGCGCAGGCCAGCACCTATGCCGGCATCGTGCGAATGGCGGAGGCCGCGCAGACGGCGAGAGCGCCGCTCATGCGGATGGCGGATCGCTTCGCGCTCTGGCTCCTGCCCATCACGCTGGCAGTCGCGGGGCTGGCCTGGTGGTTCTCGGGCGATCCGGTGCGCGGGCTGGCCGTGCTGGTCGTCGCCACGCCCTGCCCGCTCATCCTGGCCGCTCCAGTCGCCTTCATCGGCGGCGTCTCGCGCGCGGCCAGGGCGGGCGTGCTGATGAAGGGCAGCGCCGCGCTCGAAGCGCTGGCGAGCGCCACGACCGCGATCTTCGACAAGACCGGCACGCTCACCCATGGCGGGGCGGAACTGATCGGGATGGAAGCCGCTCCGGGTCGCGATCAAGACGAGTGCCTGCGCCTGCTTGCATCCCTCGAGCAGGCTTCGCCCCATGTCGTGGCCGCGGCCGTCGTCGAGATCGCCCGGACGCGCGACCTCGCGCTGTCCCAACCGGGCGACGTGCGCGAGCAACGCGGCGCGGGCGTCGAGGGCCTCGTCGACAACCTCCGGCTCAAGGCCGGATCGCGTGCCTATGTCGGCGATGGCGCGGAGCCGCCTTTGTGGGCCGAGCGGGCCGCCACGCGGTACGCGGGCCAGCCCGTGCTGGTGGTCCACCTCGCCATCGACGGTCGCCTGGCCGCCCTGTTCTTTTTCGGGGACAGCCTTCGTGGCGACGCCCTCGAAACGCTGGCCGCCCTCAGGGAGGCGGGAATCACCCGGACGGTGATGCTGACGGGCGACGACAGCGACGCGGCTGTCCGCATCGGCGAAACCCTGGGGCTCGACCGTCTGCTTGCGAACGCCGACCCGGCGGCCAAGGTCGCCGCGGTTGCGGAAGAGCGCGCGCGCGCGCCCACGCTCATGGTCGGTGACGGCATCAACGACGCCCCGGCGCTGGCCTCGGCGACGGTTGGAATCGCCATGGGGGCCCGCGGTGCGACGGCCTCCTCGGAGGCGGCGGACATCGTGATCCTGACCGACCGGTTGAAGCCGGTAGCGACAGCCGTGACCATCGCGCGGCGCACGCGCGGCATCGCCATGCAGAGCATCGTGGCGGGCATCGGGCTTTCCGGCATCGCGATGGTCTTTGCCGCGCTGGGATACCTGACCCCCGTTGCGGGTGCGCTGGTGCAGGAGGCCATCGACGTCGCCGTCATCCTCAATGCGTTGCGGGCGCTCGGCGGCGGCGACCCGGCGGCGCGGCGCGCATGAAGGCGCGGCCGTCTTGACACTGGTCAAGGCCCCTTGCGGCCATCCGTGAGAAGATGCGACCCTTCCAACGAAAGGCCACGATGCCCATGTCGAGAAAAAAGTCCTGGTTGCTGCTCATGGCCTTCGCCTTCGCGCAGCCGGTTGCCGCCAGCGATCCCGAGAGCGCGTTCCGCGGCAAGCGCCTGGCGGAGGTGAACTGCGCCGATTGCCACGCCATCGCGCAGGTCGACGAAAGCATGGACCCGGCAGCGCCGCCGTTCCGCGGCCTGGCCGAGCGACGCGACCTCGCCACGCTGCGAACCGAGATGACGGGCGACCTGTTCCTGCGCCACGCGGTGATGCCGGATTTCGAGCCGGATGCGGGGCAGGCGAACGACATCGTGACCTATATCGAGAGCATCCAGGAATAAGCCGCCTGATGAGATGGCGACGGGAGACGCGTGATGGGTGAGGAGAACTTGATCGTCTGCAGCCGCTGCGCCGCGGTCAACCGGCTTTTGCCCGGCAGGAAGGCCGACGAGGGCAAATGCGGCAAGTGCCACGAGCCGCTGTTTTCGGGCCACCCCGAAGACATCGACGCGGCCAATTTCGACAAGCAGGTCAGGCGCGGGACGGTGCCGGTGCTGGTCGACGTCTGGGCGCCGTGGTGCGGTCCCTGCCGGATGATGGCGCCGGCCTTCGAGGCGGCGGCGCGCGAGCTCGAGCCCCATGTGCGGCTGATCAAGCTCAATTCCGACAACGAGCAGGCGGTGGCCGGCCGACTGGGCATCCGCGGCATCCCGACCATGATCCTGTTTCGCGCCGGATCCGAGATCGCCCGCACCTCCGGCGCCTTGACCACATCCCAGATCGTCTCCTGGACCCGCGACCACCTCCAACGCGCGCGCGCCTGACCGCAACCGGATGGATCCGCTCCTTCCGCGCCTTGGTCTGGCCCTCGCCATCGGCCTGCTGGTCGGCCTGGAAAGAGGCTGGCGCGAACGCGATGCGCCCGATCACAGCCGCACGGCCGGTTTCCGGACCTACGGCATTTCCGGCCTCCTCGGCGGCATCTTTGCCGCCCTCGACGCAGCCTTGGATTCCGTGGCAATCCTTGCCGTCGGGTTCGTCGCCTTCACCGCCGTCTTTGCCTGGTTCAAGCAGCGCGAGGCGACGCGTGATGCCGATTTCAGCGTGACCGGCCTGATCGCCGGCATGGCGGTCTTTGCGCTTGGAGCCTTTGCTGTGGCGGGGGACACTCTCGCCGCCGCTGCCGGCGGCACCGCGCTGACGGCCGTGCTTGCAAGCCGCGAGGTTCTTCACGGCCTGCTGAGGAAGCTGACCTGGGCCGAACTGCGCTCGGCTCTCGTCCTTGCCGTCATGACCGTCATCGTGCTGCCTGTCCTTCCCGATCGGACGATCGATCCCTGGGGCGGCGCCAATCCGCGCGAGATCTGGTTCTTCACGGTTCTCATCGCGGCGATTTCTTTCGCCGGCTATGTCGCGACGCGAATCCTCGGCGAAAAGCGGGGTTTGCTGGCGAGTGCGCTGGCGGGCGCCGTCGTCTCGTCCACGGCGGTCACCGTCGTGCTCGCCCGCATGGCGAAGGGCGGACAGACCGTCCTGCCACTCGCCGGCGCCGCCTCGCTCGCGGCCATGGTGTCGCTGCTGCGCGTCGGCGCCATCGTCGGCGCCATCCAGCCGACGGTCCTCGCCCATGCCGGATTGCCGATGATGGCGGCCGTCCTCGTGCTGGCCGCGTCGGCGGGCGTGATGTTTTTCCGCGAAGGCGGCGCGGAGCCGATGGAGCCGCCCGCGCGAAATCCGTTCGATCTGGCGCCGCTGCTGGCCTTCGCGGCTCTCTTCGCACTCGTCTCCACGGTGAGCGCGGCCCTGTCGGGGCAGGTCGACGAACGCGGCCTGCTCGTCACCTCCGCCGTGTCCGCCACGTTCGATGTCGACGTCGCCGTCCTGAGTTCGCTGCGCCTGGTGGAACAGGGGATCGCGCCGGCCACCGTGGGCCTTGCCGTTCTGCTGGCGCTTCTGGGCAATTCGCTCGGGCGGCTGTTCCTTTCGGCCCTGGCGGGTCCGGTGCGCTTTCTGTTGCCGCTCGCGGCCGCGACCGCGCTGGCGGCGCTGGCGGGTGCCTCGGTCCACCTGCTGCTGCCGCCGCTGCCCTTTCCGGCCTGACACGCCGAGCTTGATTCCGATCAAGGCGTGTTTTCGCGGCCGGGCTACCATCGGGCGGAAAGAAGGATACACCGATGACGCACCTCAAGGATCTCTCCCCGAATTTCCGTCATGTGCGCCTGCTGCTCGCCCGCGAGAAGGGCCACCCGGCAGGCGAACGGGACGAGGGCTACGACATCCTCGCACCGCTGGAGGCGGACGGGCGCCTCGACGCCGCGGACTGGAAGAAGCATCAGGAGCTTTGCCGCGTCCGCCATTTTCGTCACGGCCAGGAGGATCGCATCGGGCGCCTTCGCCGCAAGCCGGGTGGCACCTGGTACTTCGACTACGAAGAGGGCGACCGGGACGACGAGGTCGGTTTCCGGTTCGGTGCGGAGCGTTTCGTCACTGGCGAATACGTCTCGGTGAAGAGCGACGGCGCCATGCACACCTATCAGGTGGCCCGCGTCGAACGGCCCTAAGGCCCGCCGCTTGGCGGCTTGAACCTGGCGGCGCCGCTCGTGCGAGGCGGCCATGTCGCTTTCATGGGCCTGTCACGCTTCGATTGTTGACCGGACGAAGCCGATCCTGCGATGATGCGGCCATGCATGATCGTGATCGCGCCTTGATGTCCTTCGACGCCGAGACGAGCCGCGTCGCGGGGGCGATCTTCGGGCATTCGATCCCGAATCGCCGCCTCGCATCGCGTCCAGGCTGACGGCCATGGACATTCATCCGATCGCCCGGGAGGAGAATCGCCTCCTCGGGAATTCGCTGGCCTACCGCTGTTCGGGATTTCGCGGCTACGGCGTCGCCGTGCTCGTCGTCGCCATCGCCTTCACCGCCCGCCTGGCGCTGAACGATGCGCTCGACGGACACGGCATCTTCGTGCCTTTCCTGCCAGCCCTCCTGATCGTGTCCGGCTTCTGCGGCTTCATCCCGGCCGCGTTCGCGTTCGCGCTTTCGATCGCCGGCGCCTGGTACATCCATGAGTTGCAACCGGGAGAGGGCATCGCATCGGTGGAGCTGGCGCTCTATGCCTTCACGGGCATCCTGACGATCGCGATGGGCGAGATCATCAACCGGTCGCGGTTCGCCGCGGAGCGCACCGGCAAGATCCTGGAGGAAAGAGAGGCGCATCTAACCTCGATCCTGAACACGGTGCTCGACGCCACCATCGTCATCGATCGCCAGGGCACCATCGTGTCCTTCAACATGGCCGCCGTGCGCCAGTTCGGCTATGCCGCGGACGAAGTGATCGGCCGCAACGTGCGCATCCTGATGCCCGAGCCCTATCAGGCGCAGCATGACGGCTACATGGAACGCTACATGGCGACCGGCGAGAAGCGCATCATCGGCATCGACCGCGTGGTGGTGGGCCGGCGCAAGGATGGCTCGACCTTTCCCATGAAACTGGCGGTCGGCGAGATGAAGAGCGGCGACCGGCTCTACTTCACCGGCTTCGTGCGCGACCTGACCGAACGCGAGGAATCGGCCGCCCGCCTGCAGGAGGTGCAGGGCGAACTGGCTCGCCTGGCGCGTCTCAACGAACTCGGCGAGATGGCATCGACGCTCGCCCACGAACTGAACCAGCCGCTTTCGGCGATCGCCAACTACGCGCAGGGCTGCACCCGTCTTCTTCGCGGCGCCGAGGACGGGCCTTCGCCGCGGGTGCGCGAGGCCCTCGAGGAGATCTCGCGGCAGTCGCTGCGGGCCGGTCAGATCATCCGCCACCTGCGCGAGTTCGTCATGCGCGGCGAGACCGACAAGCAAGCCGAGGACATCCGCAAGATGGTCGAGGAAGCCGGCGCGCTGGCGCTCGTCGGCTCGCGCGAGCGCGGCGTGCGCTCGGTCTTCGACTTCCGCCCCGGTGCAAATCTCGTGCTGGCCGACCGCGTCCAGATCCAGCAGGTCCTGATCAACCTCATGCGCAACGCCATGGAAGCGATGAGCGAAAGCCAGACGCGCGAACTCACCATTCGCACCATGCCGCATGGCAACGGCATGGTCGCGGTGGAGGTGTCCGACACCGGCCCGGGCATTTCGGATGAAGTGGCCGCCCGCCTGTTCCAGCCATTCGTCACATCCAAGGCTGGCGGAATGGGCATAGGCCTGTCCATATCGAAGCGAATCATCGAATCGCACGGCGGCGCCATGGAGGCGCACCGCGCGGACCAGGGCGGGGCGCTCTTCCGGTTCACCCTGCCTGCGATCGAGAGCGAGACGAGCAATGGAAACAGGTGATTATGTCGTCCACATCGTCGACGACGAGGAGCCGGTCCGGAAATCGCTGGCGTTCATGCTGACCATCGCCGGGTTCCCGGTCCGCATGCATGACTCCGCGGCCGCCTTCCTGGCCGCCGCGCCCGGTCTGCGCAACGCCTGTCTGGTGACCGACCTGCGCATGCCCGAGATCAACGGCGTCGATCTCATCCGGCGCCTGCGCGACATGGCCGTGCATGTGCCGTCCATCGTCATCACCGGCCATGGCGACGTGCCGATGGCGGTGGAGGCGATGAAGGCCGGAGCGCTCGACTTCATCGAGAAGCCCTTCGAGGACGATGTACTGATCGCCGCGATCACGCGCGCGGCGGCGGAACTCGACCGCCGGGCCGCGGAGGATTCGACCGCCATCCTCGGACGGCTCGACCAGCTCACCGAGCGCGAGCGCGAGGTCCTGGCCGGCGTGGTGGCAGGCCACGCCAACAAGACCATCGCCTACGACCTGAACATCAGTCCGCGCACCGTCGAGGTTCACCGGGCCAACGTCATGGCCAAGATGGACGCCCGGAGCCTGCCGGAACTGGTGCGCATGTCGATCGCGGCGGGGATCGTTCCCAGATAGGCCGATCTTGCGGCCGCGCCGGTTTTTGACCTGGCGCAATGCGCTGATCGCCTTTCATCTCTATTCGGGATCGACGGGCCGCCTCGCGCGCGGTCGTGGGCGGCGCAATGGAGACGACCTTCTTGAAGCATGGCCGCAAGGTTCTCGTTGTCGTTCCGAACGATGAGCTTCGTCGCTCGATCGAGTTCACGGTCGAGGCCGAGGGTTACCAGATCGAATCGCATGCCGGCTTTCCGACCGTGTTCGCGACGCACAAGTTCAACGGCTTCGACTGCGCCGTCGTCGATGAGGACGCCGTCGACGCCGGCCAGCGCAACCTGATCGAGTTCGCGCGGATCGCCGGCGACGAGCGGCCGGTGGTCGTTCTGGTGGACAAGACGGCCGCGCTGTCCGCCGCCGTCCCGTTCCAGCTTCTCCACAAGCCGCTGCTCGGCCCCGCGCTCATCAGCGCGATCCTGCCCAAATAGGGCGCGGCCACGTCCTACGTAGATTCCCGTAGGGACATGAACGAATACAAGCGATCGCCGAAATAGGTGAGTTTGCCTCCGACAGAACGAACAGCGTCGGAGACAGCCATGACCATCCATCCTCGCGAGTTCCGCAACCCAGCCCTCCATGCCGTCACGCCGGACGTCGGGATGGACGGCCTGTTCGATCGCAGCGCCGCGCAACCCGCGACGCTGTTCTCCGCCGGCTCGGAAATCTACGCCCAGGGCGAGAAGGCCGGCGACCTGTACGTGATCGAGTTCGGCGCCGTGCGCGTCTACCGCCTGCTGGCCGACGGACGCCGTCAGATCTCCTCCTTCCATCTGGCCGGCGAGGTCTTCGGCTTCGAATCGGGTGGCACGCACCACTTCTTCGCCGAGGCGATCGGCGCCACCGGCATCCGCGTCATCCGCGCCGGCCACGGCGCCGACCGCTCGCACGAACTCCTGCCGCTGGTGTTGCAGGGCCTGGTCAAGGCGCAGGAGCATCTGCTCGTGCTCGGCCGCCAGCACGCCGCCGAGCGCGTGGCCGCCTTCCTGCTCGACATGGCCACCCGCCAGGGCGACCTCGAAGAATTCGACCTGCCGATGTCGCGCGGCGATGTCGCCGACTATCTCGGCCTCACCATCGAGACCGTCTCGCGCGTCTTCTCGCGCATGAAGGACAAGGGCATCGTACGGCTGCCGAGCCTGCGTCGCGTCCGCATCCTGAAATGGGACACGCTGCGCGCCATGAGCGAGTAGGCGTCCGCGGGCTTCCTTCCCCGGCACGCGCCGCCATTCCCGCCTCGCGCGGAGCCGTTGGCGGGCGGATCCGCGCCGCGGTTCTCCCGCCCGGACGTCATGCGCTCGCCGCTGGTCGCGCGCTTGTCGATCGGCTACGATACCGCGCAGGCTCGGGCCCGCCGGGCCGGTTCGTGACCGACGAACACGGATTTCCCGAATGAAGACACGCATCGCCATCATCGGCCTCGGCATGGCCGTCGCGCCGCACGCCCGCGGGCTCGTCGATCTCGCCGACACGGTCGAGGTCGTCCATGCCTTCAGCCCGAGCGCGGAACGCCGGACGTCCTTCGCGCAACGCTTCCCCTTCCCGACCTGCGACAGTCTCGACGCCATCCTTGGCGACGACCGGGTGGAGGCGGTGGCGGTGTTGACGCCGGCCAACACGCACCGCGACATCGCGCTGACATGCGCGGCGGCGGGCAAGCACGTGCTGATGGAAAAGCCGCTCGACATCACCACCGCGCGCGCGGTCGAGCTCGTGGACGGATGCCGCGCTGCCGGCGTGACGCTCGGCGTCGTGCTGCAGCACCGATTCCGCCCCGCCGGGCAAAGGCTCGCGGATCTGCTGGCGGCGGGCGAACTCGGCACGATCGTCGGCTGTTCCACCGTCATCCGCCTGTGGCGCCCGCAGGGCTATTATGACGAGCCGGGCCGCGGCTCGTTTGCCCGCGACGGCGGCGGCGTTTTGATGTCGCAGGGCATCCACACGCTCGACCTGATGCTGAGCCTCGCCGGTCCGATCACCGAGGTGGCGGGTTTCGCCACCACCACGCCCGTTCACCGGATGGAAACCGAGGACATGGTCTGCGCCGCCGTGCGCTTCGCAAACGGCGCCTTCGGCACGATCGACGCTACCACCGCGGCCTATCCGGGCTTTCCCGAGCGCATCGAGCTGACCTGCGAGAAGGGCACGGCGGTCCTGGCCGGCACGTCGCTCAAGGTTCGGTTCCAGGATGGTCGCCGCATCGATGTCGAGCCCGACGACAGCGCCGGCGGCACCGGCGCCGATCCGATGGCGTTTCCGCACGACGACCACCGCGCCGTCATGGCCGATTTCGTCGAGGCGATCCGCATGGGACGCGAGCCCCGCGTCACCGGCGAGGAGGCGTTGAAGGTCCACCGCCTCATCGACGCGCTGATCGCGGCGGGATCGAGCGACCGTCGTTTGGCGGTCGAGCCCTGACGGCCGCGCTCCGTTTCGCGGCGATCGGCCTCGAGCATCGCCATATCGTCCACATGGGGGGGAGCGGATCGCGCAGGGCGAGGATCGCGCAGGCCCGGGCCTGATCGACCGGCGGATCAGATCCTGGTCAGGTCCACGGGACGGTTCTGCACCATCGCTTCCATGGAAAAGAAGCCGGTGACGGTGGCAAGCTCGAAATCCGTCGTCAGCTTCTGGTAGAAGGCGTCATAGCCCGACATGCCGCGCGTCACGACCTTGATCAGGTAGTCCCAGTCGCCGCCGATCCGGTAGAAATCGATCACCTCCGGCAGCCGCTCGACATGGGCGCGGAACGCAACCGACCAGTCCTTGGAGTGATGCCGGGTGCGGATCATCACGAACACCGTCAGGTCCAGCCCGAGCGCGGCCAGGTCGATGGAGCTGCCGACGCCCCGGATGATCCCGCTCTGCTGCAGGCGCTGCAGGCGCCGCCAGCAGGCGTTCTGGGACAGTCCGACGCGATCGGCGAGGTCGCGCTGCGAGATCGCCCCGTCGCGCTGCAGCACCGTGAGGATACTCAGATCGATCCGGTCGATTTTCGCACCTTTTGCGATCATTTGAACGATTTCCTGCGATTTCCAGGGTCGAATAGGTGAAGATTCGCCACCTCAAGCTCGACTATGATCCACGGATACCCGCTTCATTCAAGAGGAACAACCGATGCCCGCCGCCCCCAGCCCCGATGCGCCCCTGCTGACGCAGTTCGCGACGGATCTCGACCAGGGCGACATCGTGGCGGCGCTTCGCGGCGGACTGATCGGCGAGGACGCGCTGCTGGACGGTCCCTTCGGCCGACAGCCGCTGGTCTATGCGGACTACGCCGCTTCGGGGCGGGCGCTCATGCAGGTGGAGCGCTTCATCCTCGAGAAGGTGCTGCCCTACTATGCCAACAGCCACACGGAAGCCTCGTTCTGCGGCAGCTACGTCACCAGGCTGCGGCGCGATGCCCGCGCCGCAATCGGGCGATGCTGCGGCGCCGGCGACGAACACGCGGTGATTTTCGCGGGTTCCGGCGCGACGGCCGGCATCAACCGCCTCGTCAACCTTTTCGGGATCACCCAGGCGGTCGCCTCCGGCGCCGGCGCGCGGGTGATCATCGGACCCTACGAGCATCATTCCAACATCCTCGCCTGGCGCGAGAGCGGCGCGGAGATCATCGAGATCGCGGAAGGGCCGTCGGGCGGCCCGGACATGGCCGCGCTCGACGACGCCCTGGCGCGTCCCGCCCCGGCGGGGCCGCTCGTCTGCTCCTTTTCCGCGGCCTCGAACGTCACCGGCATCCTGGCCGACATCTTCAACATCACGCGACGGGCAAAGGCCGCGGGCGCCAAGATGATCTGGGACTATGCCGGCGGCGGCGCCTACATGCCGATCTCGATGAACCCGGAACCGGGCGCGGAGATCGACGCGGTCGTCGTGTCGACGCACAAGTTCATCGGCGGCCCCGCGGCATCGGGCGTTCTCATCGTCCGGCGCGACGCCGTCCTTGCGGATCGCCCCACCTGGCCCGGCGGCGGCACGGTGCGCTTCGTGTCGCCCATGGCGCACGACTATTCCGCCCGGGTCGAGACGCGCGAGGAAGCCGGGACGCCGAACGTGATCGGCGACATCCGGGCGGCGCTGGCCTTTCTGGTGAAGGAGGCCCTTGGCGTGGAGCGGATCGCGCGGCGCAATTCGGAAAACGTCGATCGCGCGATCGCGGCGTGGGAGGATGTCGAAAACCTCGAACTGCTCGGGTCTCTGACGGCGGAACGGCTCCCCATCTTTTCCTTCAGGATCCGCGACGGACAGGGCGGCTACGTGCATCATCAACTGGTGACGCGCATCCTCAGCGATCGCTTCGGCATCCAGGCGCGCGGCGGATGCGCCTGCGCCGGACCCTATGTCCATCGCCTGCTGGGCATCGGCGACGACGAATCCGCCCGCATTCGCGACGACATCCTCGCCGGTCGCGAGCTCGAGAAGCCCGGTTTCTGCCGGCTGAACTTCAGCGCCCTGATGAGCGACGCCAAGGTCGGATACATCCTCGACGCGGTGAAGCAGCTGGCGAGCGGCGCCGCCGCCTTCGCCCCCTGCTACGAAGGCGATCCGAGCAACGCGATCTTCATGTCCAGGGTGGCCTGAGGGCTGGTGAACCCGGCCCCTCGGACGATAAGGCCCCTGCGGCTCTATGTCGAGGATGCCGCGGCGAGCGCCTGCCGCGAGGACTGGGCGCGAAGCCGGGCGAAGCTCATGGCGATATGCGCCCGCCTGATGTGACCGACGGATGCCAGGTCGCCGATTTCGATGGCGGCCACGATGTCGGACACCTCGCGATGGAAAATCCCGATTTCCTCGTGAAGCACCTGGCTGTAGCGATCGAGCGTCGACGCGGTCTTCAGCCAGATCCGCGTGGTCTGGTAGTAGAGCCTCTCGGAAATCTCGCGCAGCGGCTCGTTCGCCGACAGCCCGTTCAGGAGATGAAAGAACTCCATGTTCAGCCGCGAGAAAGCGCGCGGCTCCGGCTTCACCACCAGGATCGCACAGCGCGATAGCGCGTTGCGGAACGCCTGAAGCCTGGCCGCGTCAGGCGCCACCGGGGCGAGCTTGCCGATCAGTTCGGCCAGTTCGACACGCAGCTGGTAGACCTGTTCCAGCTCGCGGATGTCGATGTCGGTCACGATGGTGCCGACCCCGTGGACCGAGCGCAGCAGCCCTTCGGCCTCGAGCTTGACCAGGACACGGCGGATCGGGGTGCGCGAGACCTTGAACTCGGCGGCGAGATCCTCTTCGCGGAGCCGCTCCAGCGGCTGGTACTCGAGCAGGCAGATGCGCATGCGCAAGGTGTCGTAGATGCGGTCGAAGCGCCCGCGTGAACCCTCCTCCGTCGCCGAGGAGCGCAAGTCGTCGCCACTTTCCCCCACCTTGCGTGCCGTTTCCATCATCCCGCCAGCGTGCCGCCCAACCCGTCGAGCATTTTCAGGCAAGCCGACAACTGGTCAAGCGCGACATATTCATCAGGCTTGTGGGCCTGGTCGATCGAGCCGGGTCCACACACCACCACCGACATGCCCAGCGCCTGGAAAAGACCCGCTTCGGTGCCGAAGGCCACGACGTCGGCCTCGCTCTGCCCCGTCAGCGCGAAGACGATGTCGCGCGCCTCGGACTCGTCCGCCACCGCGAGCCCGGCGATCTCGCCCACGGTGTGCGTGACGATATCGGCATTCGGCGAGACCGCGCGCATGGCTGGCTTTAGCTCGCCTTCGACATAGGCGCCGATCTCGTCCTTGACGAAGTCGGCGTCGCCGCGCTGGACCGGCCGCATCTCCCAGTCGACGGTGCAATGGCCGGCGATGACGTTGTGCGCGACGCCGCCGGAAACGCGGCCGACCTGCAGCGTCGTCCAGGGCGGCGTGTATCGGCTCCGGGCCGGCGCCCGCCCGACCAGCGCCTCGCGCAGTTCCAGCAGCCGCCCGATGTAGCGCGCGGCATACTCGACCGCGTTGACGCCCAGTTCCGGCCGGGAGCCATGGCCTTCCAGTCCGGTGAACTCGGTCGTGTATTCATGGCAGCCCTTGTGTCCCTCGATGACGCGCATCGAGGTCGGCTCCCCGATGATCGCCACCGCCGGCTTGAGGCCGCTGCGCTCGATCTCGGCCACCAGCGTGCGCGCGCCCATGCAACCCACCTCCTCGTCATGGGTCAGGGCGACGTGCAGGGGGCGCTTCAGGTCCAGCGATCCGAAATGCGGCGCCATCGCCAGGACGCAGGCGATGAAGCCCTTCATGTCGCAGGCCCCGCGGCCGAACAGCCGCCCCTCGCGCTCGGTCATGACGAAGGGATCGCTCGTCCACTCCTGGCCCGTCACCGGAACGACGTCGGAGTGACCCGACAGCACGATGCCGCCGTCGCCGGCCGGTCCGAGCGTCGCGAAGAGATTGGCCTTGGTTCCGGTCTCGTCGCGCGTGAAGGACAGCGTCGCGCCCGCGCTCGACAGCAGGTCAGCGGCATAGGTGATCAGTTCCAGATTGCTGTCGGAAGAGATCGTCGGGAAGGCAATCAGTTCGCCCAGGATGCCGCGCGTCCGCGCCAGAAGCTCCATGGCGGGCTCAGTTCTTCACGAACAGCTTGCGGGGACGGTTGCACAGGCACTCCGCCGCGCCATCCTCCCGGATCAGGATGCTCTCGGTGATCTCCAGCCCCCAGTCGCTCATCCACAGGCCCGGCATGAAATGGAACGTCATGCCCGCCTCCAGGATCGTGTCGTCCTCGCGTCGGAAGGAGATGGTGCGTTCGCCCCAGTCCGGCGGATAGGAGATGCCGATCGGATAGCCGCAACGACCCTCCCGCTCGATGCCGGCGCGCTCGAGCGACCGGTAAAGCGCATCGGCCACGTCGCCCGCGCGATTGCCGGGGCGCGCGGCTTCCAGCCCCGCCTCCAGGCCTTCCGCCAGCGCCTTTTCCGCTTCCAGCATGTGGGCCGGCGGCGTGCCGAGGAAAACCGTCCGGCAGAACGGCGCGTGATAGCGGCGGTAGCAGCCGGCGATCTCGAAGAACGTCGCGGTGCCCGTCTCGAAGCGGCGGCCGTCCCAGGTCAGGTGCGGCGCGGCGGCATCCGATCCGCTCGGCAGCAGCGGGACGATTGCCGGATACTCGCCCCAGTCGTCGTCGACGCCGCGGATGGCGTCGCCATAGATCTCGGCCACGAGGTCGTTCTTCTTCAGTCCCGGCTCGACACGCTGCATGATGCCGTCGACGATCTTCTCGGAAATCCGCGCGGCGCGGCGCATGAAGACGATCTCCTCGCTTGACTTGACGGTGCGCTGCCAGTTCACCAGCGCCATCGCGTCGATCAGGTCGGCGTCGGGCAGTTCGTCTTTCAGGACGAGATAGGCCTTCGCCGAGAAATAATAGTTCTCCAGCTCCAGGCCGATGCGCCGACGGCCATAACCATGCTCGCGCAGCAGCGCGGCCAGCGTTTCCATCGGGTGCAGCGTCGGCGACTGGATGTAGCGGTCGGCATAGCTCGCCACCCGCTCGTCGGCCATCCAGACCGTCCTCACGGCGCCATTGGCATCCTGGCTGCGGCCCCACCAGATCGGATCCTGGTCGTGGAAGACGATGACGCCCTGATGCACGTAGAAGGACCAGCCGTCATAGCCGGTCAGCCAGGCCATGTTGGAGGGGTCCTCGATGAACAGGACGTCGATCTCGCGCGCGGCCATCGCGGCTCGCACCTTCGCCAGGCGGCGCCCATACTCGGCCGCGCTGAATGGCAACTGACTTGCAGGCATGCGTCCTCCTGGCGCCCCGCGGGGAGCCCACGCAGGCGGCACTTGCTATATTGTGTACATCTATCCCGATTTCCCGTCGATTAGAAAGGGTCTTCCGCAGCGTTGTCAGGCAAAAAGCGTTGACAGTCCCGGCCTATGGTATGATGTTGTGCACAACGAAGTCTGACATCCGTGTTTCTCAATTCCAAAAAACAAGGGAACAAATGCCATGACACGCACCGTGATGAAAACCCTGCTCGCCGGCATCGCCGCCGTGACGATGGGAGCCTCCATCGCCCAGGCCGGTCCGCTGATGGACAGGATCGAGGCCGGACAGCCGATCCGGATCGGCTTCGCCAACGAGATCCCCTTTGCCTATCCGGGCGACGACGGCAGCCCCAGGGGCTTCGTCAACGCCCATACGCTCGGCGTGCTCGAGAAGATGGGCCACACCAACATCGAGGCCGTGCAGACCGAGTGGGGCGGCCTGATCCCGGGTCTCAACGCCGGCCGTTTCGACATCGTCACCGGCGGCATGAACATCCTGGCCAGCCGCTGCGAGAACATCGCCTTCTCCGAGCCCATGGCCAAGGTCGGCGACGCCTTCATCGTGGCGCCAGGCAATCCGAAGAACATCGGCAACTACGAGAGCGTGGCCGAAAGCGGCGCGATCATGGTGACCGGCGCGGGCTACTCCAACATCGAGGCGGCCAGGGCAGCGGGTGTCGCAGACGGCAACATCATGCAGGTTCCCGGTCCGACCGAAATCCTCGCCGCCGTGCGGGCCGGACGCGCCGACGCCGGGGGCGGCACCTACTTCACCGTCAGGCAGCTGGCCGACAGTTCGGACGGCGCGGTGGAGGTCACCGACCCGAGCGCCATGCCCGAGGACGCCGTCAACTGGGCCGGAATCGGCTTCCGGAAGGACGACACGGATTTCCTGGCCAAGTTCAACGAGGCGCAGAAGGCCTATCTCGGTTCGCCGGAAATGCTCGAGGCAGTTGCAGAGTACGGCTATGATGAAGGCTCGCTGCCCGGCGACCGGACGACCGAATGGGTCTGCGCCAACCGCTGATCTTGCAGCGAGGCGGGCCGGGCAACCAGTCCGCCGCTCTTTGCGGCCGCCCGCCGGGAACGTCTGCGTCCTGCCTTCGTGGCCATCAGGGGAACGTCTGAGCGGCCATGTCCTACGTCGAATTCCTCTCCCAGTATGGCGACCGGATTCTCAGCGGCACGCTGGTCACCATGGTGCTGACCGTCCTCGCCGCGGTCCTGGCGGTGGCGATCGCGCTGGTTGCCGGCCTGATGCGGCTGGCGCCAAGCTTTCTCGTGCGGGGGGCCGCGACCGTCTACATCGAGATCTTCCGCGGCACCTCGCTGCTGGTGCAGCTCTACTGGATCTTCTTCGTGCTGCCGCTCTTCGGCATCACGCTGGAGAAGTTCACGGCCGGCTTCGTCGCCGTCGGGATGAATCTCGGCGCCTACGGCGCCGAGGTCGTGCGCGGGGCCATCCTGTCGGTGCCGAAGGGGCAGTGGGAGGCGGCGCTGGCCATCAACATGTCGCCGGCAACGCGCATGCGTCGCGTGATCCTGCCGCAGGCGCTTCTGATCATGCTGCCGGCCTGGGGCAACCTGCTGATCGAACTGCTGAAAGGCACCGCCCTCGTGGCGCTGATCGCCGTCGCCGACCTGATGTTCCAGGTCAAGCAGATCAACGGCACCACGTTCCTTTCGGCCGAGACCTTCGGCACGGCGCTGATCATCTATTACATCCTCGCACGCTTCATGATCACGCCCTTCATGCGCTGGCTCGAGCGGTTCATGCTGCGCAAGGTGGGGAGGGCCTGAGCCATGTTCGACTGGCGCTGGGACTTCACCTGGCAGATCCTGCCCCGCCTCGTCATCGCGACCGGCAACACCTTGATGGCGGCGGGCTTCGGCTATGCCATCGCGGTGGTGCTCGGCCTCGTCTTCGCCCTGGCGCAGAGGACGCCCTCCCGCACGCTGTCCTTCGTCGTTCGGGAGGCGGTCGAATTCATCCGCTCGACGCCTCTCGTCCTGCAGATCTTCTTCGTCTTCTATGTCGGCCCCCAATTCGGGCTCAGGCTGTCGCCCTGGACGGCCGGGATGATCGCGATCGGCCTGCACTACGCGGCCTATCTGTCGGAGGTCTATCGCGGCGGACTGGACAGCGTTCCGAAAGGCCAGTGGGAAGCGGCGACCTCGCTCAACCTGTCGACGACACGAACCTATTTCCGCGTCATCATTCCCCAGGCCCTGCCTCCGTCGCTGGCCGGCATGGGCAACTACCTGGTGGGCATCTTCAAGGATACGCCGATGCTGTCGGTCATCGGCGTGGCCGAACTGATGCACACCGCGACCGCGATCGGCTCGGAAACCTATCGCTATCTAGAGCCCTACACGCTGGTCGGGCTGATCTTTCTGGCAATCTCGCTGCCCACCGCCGCCGGCATTCGTGTCTTCGAGCGCTGGGTTCGCCGGAAACTGGGATTGAGCTGATGACCGACGAAGACCTTTCGCCCTTCCCCCTCTCGCTCGAGGGACCCGACGTGCCGATGGTGAGCTTCAGGAAGGTCACCAAGCGGTATGGCGAGCTCGTGGTGCTCGATGCCCTCGATCTCGACGTCGCGGCAGGCGAGATGGTGAGCGTCATCGGCCCGTCCGGATCCGGAAAGACGACCGTGCTCAGGATGCTGATGACGCTGGAGACCATCAATGGCGGCGTCATCTATGTCGATGGCAAGCCCCTTACCCACATGCCCCGCAACGGCAGGCTGGTGCGCGCCGACAGCCGGTACCTGCGCCAGATGCGGTCCAACATCGGCATGTGCTTCCAGCACTTCAACCTGTTCCCGCACATGACCGCGCTGGAGAACTGCATGGAAGGGCCGGTCCACGTGCTGGGGATCTCGAAGACGCAAGCCCGCGAACGATCCGAGGAACTGCTCGACATGGTCGGCATGGCCGACAAGCGCGACCAGCATCCCTCCCGTCTGTCCGGAGGCCAGCAGCAGCGCGTCGCCATCGCCCGGGCGCTCGCCATGCGGCCCAAGGTGATGCTGTTCGACGAGGTGACCTCGGCGCTCGATCCGGAGGTCATCGGCGAGGTGACCAACGTGATCCGGCGGCTGGTGGCCGAGCACAACCTGACCATGCTGATGGTCACCCACCAGATGGGCTTCGCCAAGGACATCTCCGATCGCGTCTGCTTCTTTTACGGCGGCCGCATCGAAGAACAGGGCGCGCCCGACGAGCTGTTCGGAAACCCGCGGAAAGAACGCACCCAGCAGTTCCTGAGCGCGGTCAAGGAGGCGACTTGAGCCTCTCGCTCGCCGACATCCTCGCCGCCGCGCGGACCATCCGCGACGTGGCGGTTCGAACGCCACTGGTGCCATCACCTCATCTGGCGCGACTGGCCGGGCGCGATGTCCTGCTGAAGCTCGAAAACACCCAGCCCATCGGCGCCTTCAAGCTGCGCGGCGCGGCGAACGCGATCCTGAACCTGCCGGCCGACGTCAGCGGCGTGACCTGCTGCTCGACCGGCAACCACGGCCGTGGCGTCGCCTTCGCCGCACGAGCGCGCGGCATGAAGGCGGTGATCTGCATGTCCGCGCTGGTTCCGCCGGCCAAGATCGACGGCATTCGCGCCCTGGGCGCGGAGGTCCGCATCGTCGGGCGAAGCCAGGACGACGCGCTGGCCGAAAGCCGACGCGTCGCGGCCGACGAGGGCTTCGTCGAGATATCGCCCTTCGACGATCCGCTGGTGATCGCCGGCCAGGGCACGATCGGACTGGAGCTGATGCAGGACCGGCCCGACCTCGACATGGTGCTGGTGCCGCTGTCGGGCGGCGGGCTTGCGGCCGGCGTGGCCCTGGCGGTCAAGACCATCAAGCCGTCCGTCCGCGTCATCGGGATCTCGATGGACCGGGGCGCGGCGATGGACGCCTCGATCCGCGCCGGGCGGCCGGTCGAGGTCGAGGAGGTGGCAAGCCTCGCCGACTCGCTTGGGGGCGGCATCGGCCTCGACAACCGGCTTTCCTTCCCGCTCTGCCGCGACCTGCTCGACGACGTGGTTCTCGTCACGGAAGAGGAAATCTATCGCGCCCTTCAGACCCTGTTCTACGAAGACCGCATGGTGGCCGAGGGCGCCTGCGTGGTGGGCATCGCGGCCCTGCAAGCCGGCAAGCTTCCCGCCCCGAAGGGATCGATTGCCACCATCATCACCGGCCGCAACGTCGACATGACGGTGTTCCACCGCATCATGGCCGGTCAGGACGTCTCGCTGGGCGACCTGACGCTGAAAGGACAAGCCTATGGCGCATGACGTGACGATCCTGGCCGAGGCCGACCTGCGGCGCATCGTGTCGCTCGACCTTCAGTCGGTCGCTGTGGTGGAGAAGGCATTTGCCGCCCTGGCCGGAGGGCAGGTCGTCATGCCGCCGATCCTGTCGATGGCAATCCCGGACGCGCATGGCGAGGTGGACGTGAAGACCGCCTATCTGCCGGGGTTCGACGGTTTCGCCATCAAGGTCAGCCCCGGCTTCTTCGACAATCCGAAGATCGGCCTGCCCAGTCTGAACGGGCTGATGATCCTGTTCTCGGCGAAGACGGGCCTGGTGCAGGCGCTGCTTCTGGACAATGGCTACCTGACGGACGTCCGCACGGCCGCCGCCGGCGCCGTGGCAGCCAGGCACCTGGCGCCGGCCGACACGCACACGGCGGGCGTCATCGGGACCGGTGTCCAGGCGCGGCTGCAGATCGCGGCGGCCTTGTTGGTGCGGCCGATCCGGCGGGTTCTTGTCTGGGGACGCGATCACGGCAAGGCGGCGGCCTGCGCGCGCGACATTGCGAGCCGCCATGGCATCGAAGCCGTTGCCATGCTGGATCCCGCCCGGCTGGTCGCCGAGAGCCAGCTCGTCGTGACCACGACGCCCGCCACCGAACCGGTGCTGAAGGCCGAGTGGCTGCATCCGGGCCTGCACATCACCGCGATGGGTTCGGATCAGTCGGGCAAGAACGAGATCGAACCGGCGGCGCTGGTGGCCGCCGACCTTTATGCCTGCGATCGCGTGAGCCAGTGCGAGACGCTTGGCGAACTGCGCAGCGCCATCGCGGCCGGACTGTGGCGCAAGGACACGCCGCCCGAACTCGGCGCCATCGTCACAGGCGCAGCTCCTGGCCGAACGCGCGACGACCAGGTGACCCTTTGCGACCTGACAGGCACGGGCGCGCAGGACACCGCCATCGCCACCTTTGCCGCCGAGCGGGCACGACATGCGGGAGCGGGATCGGTCATCTCGACCTGAACGTTCAGCCGAGGCGCCAGGAGCGGAGGTCGGCGACGTCCCACCCTTGCGGCCCGGGGCCAGACATCACAGGAGACACGTCATGCTGAAGAACGATCTGCTCGACCAGTGGGATCGGGACTACTTCTTCCACCCGTCCACCCATCTCGCCCAGCACGCGCGCGGCGAGAGCCCGAACCGCATCATCACCGGTGGCAAGGGCGTCCACATCGAGGACCGTGACGGCAACCGGCTGCTCGATGCCTTCGCCGGTCTCTATTGCGTCAATGTCGGCTATGGCCGCACCGAGATCGCGGAGGCGATCGCCGCGCAGGCGAAGGAACTGGCCTACTACCACGCCTATGTCGGCCACGGCACGGAGGCCTCGGTGACGCTGGCCAAGATGGTGCTCGAGCGCGCGCCGGCGCATATGTCGAAGGTCTATTTCGGTCTCGGCGGCTCGGACGCCAACGAAACCAACGTGAAGCTCGTCTGGTATTACAACAACATCCTCGGCCGGCCGGAGAAGAAGAAGATCATCTCGCGCTGGCGTGGGTATCACGGCTCCGGCCTCGTCACGGGCTCGCTGACCGGGCTGAAACTCTTTCACGACAAGTTCGATCTTCCACTCGACCGTATCCTGCACACCGAGGCGCCCTACCACTTCCGCAGACCCGACCTCGCAATGAGCGAAGCCGACTTCGTCGCTCACTGCGTCGCGGAGCTGGAGGCGATGATCGCGCGCGAAGGCGCCGACACCATCGCGGCCTTCATCGGCGAGCCGGTTCTGGGCACCGGCGGCATCGTGCCCCCGCCCGCCGGCTACTGGGCCGCGATCCAGTCGGTCCTGGACAAGCATGACATCCTCCTGATCGCCGACGAGGTGGTGACGGGCTTCGGCAGGCTGGGATCCATGTTCGGATCGACCCACTACGGCATGACGCCCGACGTCATCACCATCGCCAAGGGTCTGACCTCGGCCTATGCGCCCCTGTCAGGGTCGATCTTCTCGGCGAAGGTCTGGACTGTCCTGGAGCGCGGCACCGGCGAGAACGGGCCGATCGGCCATGGCTGGACCTATTCGGCCCATCCGATCGGCGCGGCCGCGGGCATCGCCAACCTGGAACTGATCGACCGGCTGGGACTGGTGAGGAATGCCGGCGAGACCGGAGCCTATCTCAACGCGGCGATGACGTCCGCGCTCGGCGACCACGTCCATGTCGGCGACATCCGCGGCGAAGGCATGCTCTGCGCGGTCGAGTTCGTCGAGGATCGCGAGACGCGGCGCTTCTTCGATCCAGCGCGGAAGATCGGCCCGGCGGTGGCCGCGGCCCTGCTCAAGCGCGGGGTGATCGCGCGAGCCATGCCACAGGGCGACATCCTCGGTTTCGCGCCGCCGCTCTGCCTGACCCGCGCCGAGGCCGACGAGGTGGTCGGCAGGACCACGGAAGCCGTGGCCGAGGTTCTGGGCTGACAGGCAGGGCGCGCGGAACCGCATCGTCTCCAGCATCGTCTTGACCCGCGACCGCGAAAGCGCCAATCCCTGTCGGATGAAACCAGTGGGACCGGCAACGTGAACGGGACGGATCGATGAGACCCAGGCCGCGCGCGGAGACCGGACCGAATGCGGGCTGCGCGCCCGCCCGCATCCGGGAGGTGCGTCCATGAGCCTGAAGCGCGTCGTGATCGCCGGAGCCGGCCAGAGTGGTTTCCAGGTGGCCGCCAGCTTGAGACAGGACGGGTTCGATGGCGAGATCGTGCTCGTCGGCGACGAGCCGGGCCTGCCCTACCAGCGACCGCCGCTGTCCAAGGAGTACATCAAGACCGGCAATGCCGACCGGCTCCTGTTCCGCAACGCCGACTTCTTCGACAAGAACGCCATCCGCTATCTCGACGGACGGCGGCTGACGACGATCCACCGCGCCGACCGGACGATCGAACTCGACGATGGCCAGGCGCATGGTTTCGACCATCTGGTGCTGGCGCTCGGCGCGCGCAACCGCCGTCTGCCGATCCGGGGCATGGACCTCGAGGGCGTGCTTCAACTGCGCACGCTGGCCGATGCGGAACGCATCCGCGCCGCCATCGCGCCGGGGCAGTCGCTCGTCGTCATCGGCGGCGGCTTCATCGGCCTCGAGATCGCGGCCACGGCCGCGGCGGCCGGCGCGCGGGTGACCGTGCTGGAGGCGACCGACCGGCTGATGTCGCGCGTCGTCTCCCCCGCGATCTCCGCGCATTTCCTCGCCATGCACCGCGATGGCGCCGTCGATGTCCGCCTGGGCACCATGGCGCGCGGGATCAGGGGCGATGCAGGGGGCCGGGCTGTCGCGGTGGAGATCGACGAAGGCGCGACCGTCGAGGCCGATATCGTGCTCGTTTCGGCCGGGATCGTGCCGAACGTCGAGATCGCCGAGGCCGCGGGGCTCTACGTGCAGGACGGCATACGGGTAAACGATCTGATGGAGACCTCCGCCCCCGACATCTCCGCGATCGGCGACTGCGCCTCCTTTCCGTTCGGCCAGGACGGCACGCTGATCCGGCTCGAATCGGTGCAGAACGCGATCGACCAGGCGAAATGCGTGGTCCAGCGCCTGGTCGGCAAGCCCGAGCCCTATGACAAGGTGCCGTGGTTCTGGAGCGACCAGGCAGCCTGCAAGCTGCAGATCGCCGGTCTGACGGCGGGCGCCGACCACCAGGTCGCGCGCGCCTCCGAGGACGGCGCCAAGCTGACGGTGCACTGTTTCCGCCACGGCGCGCTGATCGGCGTCGAGACCGTCAACGCGCCGGCCGATCACATGATCGCCCGCAAGCTGCTGGCACTGCCGCAGGTCCCGACACTGGAGACCGTCGAGGCCAAGGGCTTCGACCTCAAGGCGGTGCTCGCGGCCGCCCAGACCTGGAGCGCGCCCTCCGCCTCTTAGCCGGCTAATTCATGTCCGTCAGCCGAGCGGACGAACCTCGTAGCCCGGCTCCTCCGGCTCGTCGTCGACCAGTTCCCGCGGGAAGCCCGGCGCCAGGATCGACAGGCCCGTCGCTTCCTCCAGCCTGCGGATGATGTCGTCGGAATTGGCCCGCTCGCCATAGCGGCGCTGGCCGTCGCGGAAGATGTCGATCATCAGCGGCGAGATTTCCAACGGCACCCCGTTCCGGTCCGCAATGGTCTGGAAGAGGCCGATGTCCTTCATCACGAGGTCCATGGAGAAGTCGACGTCGCGCGAGCCGGACAGGATCAGCTGGCTTTCGGTCTCATGCACGAAGGAGGTGCCCGAGGAGATCTTGATGGCCTCGTAGGTGGTCGCGAGGTCCATGCCCGCGGCCTTCATGGTGACGAGCGCCTCGCACAGCGTCAAAAGGTTGGCGGTGGCGAGATAGTTTGTCATCACCTTCAGCGTCGAGGCAGTGCCGATCGGCCCCGTGTGCAGCACGCGCCGGCCGAGCACGGTCAGCACGGGCAGGATCCGCTCGAAGACGTCGCGGTCGCAGCCGGCGAAGATCGAGATGTTGCCGGTCGCGGCGCGATGCACCCCACCCGAGACCGGGCAGTCCACGGCGAAGGCGCCGAGCGCCTCGACCCGGCCGGCGAGGCGCGTGATCTCGGCTGCGTCCGTCGTCGACATTTCCGACCAGATCTTGCCGGGCGCCAGACCGGCCAGAATACCATCCTCGGCCTCGAGCACCGCCGCCGAGGCGGCCGGAGACGGCAGGCAGGTGATGACCATGTCGCACGTCTGCGCCATCGCGCGCGGGCTTTCGCCCCAAGTCGCGCCTTTGGCCAGGAAACGCTCGCCCGCCTTCGGATCGAGGTCGCGGACGGTCAGGTCGAAGCCGTTGCGCAAGAGCGAGCCGGCGAGCTTTCCGCCAACGTTGCCAAGGCCGATGAAGCCCAGTTTCATGTCAATTCCCCCTGCCTGTTGATGTCGCTGGCCGCGCCGACTCCGATCCCGCGGAGCCGGTGCCTACGGACTCCATTCCACATCGGCGCCACGGCGGCGTGCCAAAACGCGACGTGCATTGGGAATATCGTTGGAGAAGGCGCGCGCAACCGCGTCTTCGGGCGAATGGCCGTGCCGTAGCCAACGGTCGACAAGCCGCTCCTCGAGAACGGGCTCGGCGACTTCGAGGAAGACGGTGAAGTCGAAGAGCGGGGCCAGTCTGTCCCATGGCGCTTCGTCGGACAGCAGGTAGTTGCCCTCCACCAGCACGAAGCGGACGTCGCGGGGCACGACGGCCGCGCCGGCTCTCGCGAGATCGGCTTCGCGGTCGAAAACCGGCACGGCGACCTCATCGTCGCCAGCGCGGATGCGCGTCAGGGTCGCGGACAGGCCGGCAACGTCGAAGGTTTCCGGGGCGCCCTTGCGCGCAAGCAATCCGCGTCGGACGAGGACGGCGTTGTCGTAGTGGAACCCGTCCATCGGAATGATGACGGCCGATCCCTCGGGGAAGAGGGGCAGCAAGGCCTCGGCGAGCGTCGACTTCCCGGCGCCGGGCGGTCCGGCGATCGCGACGAGGAAGCGGGCACGGCCCGCCGCCTTGCGAAACACGGTCGCCACGAGATGCGCGAGTCCGGACATGCCGCGGTCTCCTCCTTCCGCACCACGCATGATATCGCGCTGTTGCGCCGGGATGAAGAGCCAGAAAGCAAAACGGCCGCGGTGTCCCGCGGCCGTCGTGTCTCGGTACGCCTCGCGGCGGCTTACATGCCGGTCGAGTGCTTGTCGACGAGCGCGCGCGCCTCCTCGACGAGCGCCTTGCCGTCCTTGCCCTTGGCCGTCATCTCGGCTTCCCAGGCCGCGACGAGCGGGGCGGCCGTGTCCTTCCAACGCTGCGTCTCGGCCTCGTCCAGGACGATGATGTTGTTGCCGAGTTTCTCGGCGATCCCCTTGCCGGCGATATCGCCCTCGTCCATCGCGCGGCCGAACATGGCGGCGGTCTCGATGCCGGAATTGTCGTCGATGACCTTCTTCAGGTCGTCGGGCATCGCGTCGTAGGCCGACTTGTTCATCGCGACGACGAAGGTCTGCGTGTAGAGGCCGTTCTTGCCCGAGAAGGTGGTGTGGTTCTTGACCAGTTCGGAGACCTTGAGCGCGGGCGTCACCTCCCAGGGGATGGTGGTCGCGTCGATCACGCCCTTGGAGAGCGCTTCGGACACGGCCGGGACCGGCATGCCGACCGGGATCGAGCCCAGCTTCTCGAGCATCTGGTTGATGGTGCGCGAACCGCCGCGGATCTTGAGGCCGTTCATGTCCTCGAGCTTGTTGACCGGGTTCTTCGAGTGGATCAGGCCGGGGCCATGGGCGTGCCACGCGATGACCTTCACATCGGCGAACTCCTCCATGCAGTGCTTTTCGCAGTACTCCTGCAGGGCCTTCGACGTGGCTTCGCCAGTGGTCATCAGGAAGGGAAGCTCGAACGCTTCCGTGGTCGGGAACCGGCCGGGCGTGTAGCCGATGACGGTCCAGATGATGTCGACCGCGCCATCCTTGGCCTGGTCATAGAGCTCCGGCGGCTTGCCGCCCAGCGCCATGGCGTCGAACTGGTCGATCTTGATGCGACCACCCGATTCCTGCATGACCTTCTCGGCCCAGGGCTTGAGCGCCTTGGCCGGGATCGTGGCCTGCGGCGGAAGCATCTGGTGCAGGCGAAGCGAGACGTCCTGCGCGAAGCTGGAGACCGTCATGGAGCCGAGCGCGACGACAGCGGCGATGGAGCATTTCAGCATGTTCATGGAAGCACCTCCCTTTGGTATCCCTTTGTTATAAGGTAAAACCTTTTCGATGAAAAGTGGCCGGTTGCACGGAGGCGCGGGTGAGTGCCCCTTATGGCGGAGGACGGCGCCGGAGCCTCGACGAAAGCCTCGACAGCCACGCGCGAAGTGGCGTAAGCCCCGCTCAACAGCATACTTCACGGGAGATGAAACGTGTCGTCGATCACAACCGCCAAGCCACCCTACCGCGCCGACCATGTCGGCAGCCTGCTGAGGCCGGACTCCGTCAAGGCAGCGCGCCGGAAGCATTTCGACGACAAGTCGATCGATGCCGCCGAGCTGAAGGCGGTCGAAGACGAGGCGATCCGCGACGTCATCAAGCTGCAGGAAGATGTCGGCATCCCGGCGATCACCGACGGCGAGATCCGGCGCTCGTTCTGGCACTACGACTTCATGGGCGACCTGACCGGGCTCGACCTCGAACAGCGCGACGAGGGCGTTCAGTTCCACGGCGTCAAGCTGCGGCCCATCTTCCCGACCATCACCGGCAAGCTCGACTTCCCGGCCGATCATCCGATGATCGAGCATTTCCGGTTCGTCGCCGCCAACACCAAGGCGATGCCGAAGATCTCCATTCCCGGCCCCAGCTGCTGCCATTTCCGCACCGCCAAGGCCGACATCAAGCCGAAGGAGTACCAGGACGACCCGGAGGCGCTGTTTGCCGATCTCGCCACGACCTACGCCAAGGCCGTACGGGCCTTCTACGACGCCGGCTGCCGCTATCTGCAGATGGACGACATCTTCTTCGCCTATCTGTGCGACCCCAAGCACCGGGCGGCCAAGCAGGCCGAGGGCATGGATCCCGACTGGCTGATCGACCGCTACGCCTGGATGATGCATGAGGCGATCAAGGATCGTCCCTCCGACATGGTCATCGGCATGCACATGTGCCGCGGCAACTTCGTCTCGACCTATGCCGCCGAAGGCGCCTACGATCCCGCCGCCGACGCGATCTTCAACAAGACCGGCGTCGACATCTACTTCATGGAGTACGACAGCGAGCGCGCCGGCGGCCTGGAGCCGCTGCGGCTGCTGCCGAAGGGCAGCAAGCGTGTGCTGCCAGGCTTCATCACCACCAAGACCGGCGACCTCGAAACCGTCGAGGACCTGAAGCGCAAGTTCGAGGCCGCATCGCAATATGCCGATCTCGACCAGCTCGGCATCGCACCGCAATGCGGCTTCGCCTCGACCGAGGAAGGCAACAAGATCACGGCCGACGACCAGAAGCGCAAGCTCGAGCTGGTGGTGAAGACCGCCGAGGCGATCTGGGGCGGCGTCGACAAGTAGGCCCTTCCAACAGCTTCACGGAGCCATTTGAAAAGAGCGGTTCCGTGTTCTCGCCAGCCCGAATGGCTTCGGTTTTCGGGTTGCCGGATACTATCGCGCGTCACATATCTCCTCGCTTCTGGAGGAGCCTAATCACCGAATGAACGTCCTGCCGCGCGGCGTGAAGCATATTCCGGGCTATCTCGACGTCGGTGCGCAGCGCGCACTGGTCGAGGAGGTCCGCGCGGTGGTGGCGGCCGCCCCGCTCTACGTCCCCGCGATGCCACGCACCGGCAAGCCGATGAGCGTGCGCATGACCAATTGCGGTTCGCTCGGCTGGGTCACCGACCGCGACCGTGGCTATCGCTACCAGCCCACCCATCCCGTCACCGGCGCGCCATGGCCGCCGATCCCGAAGCCGCTCCTCGACCTCTGGGACGTCGTCGCCAACCACCCGGCCCCACCCGAGGCTTGCCTCGTCAACTTCTACACCGACGACGCCAGGATGGGCCTGCACCAGGACCGCGACGAGCAGGATCTTTCCGCGCCCGTCGTCTCGGTCTCGCTCGGCGATGCCTGCCTGTTCCGCGTCGGCGAGGCCGCGCGCGGGGGACGCACCACGTCGATCCGGCTCGAAAGCGGCGACCTCGTCATTCTCGGCGGCGAGGGCCGTCTCTGCTTTCACGGGGTGGACCGGATCTATCCGTCGACCTCCGCGCTGCTGAAGAACGGCGGCCGCATCAACCTGACACTCAGGCGCGTGACGCGGGAAACACGGGGACAGTTTACTTAATTCGGGGCATTTCGCAGGGGCCGACCGGCAGTCTGTGATCCCGAGTTAAGTAAACTGTCCCCGTATTTCCAACTCGTCATCCTGGAACGAGGTTAGAGCGAAGCGAAGAACGTCGTATCCGGGATCCATGCCTCGCCATTCGCGCCCTGCGGGACGATGGAGAAGCGCGCCCGTATCGTGGGTGCGCGTTCCCTCCAACTCGTCATCAACTCTGAGGAATTTCTGCGTCTCTGAGCCTTGCGTTGAGGGTGACGACGATCTTGCGCATGACGGCTGCGATGGCGACGAGGGGCTTTTTTCCGTTGGCGACGAGGCGCCTGTAGAAGCTGGCGAACTCGCCCTTGCCGGCGGCGGCACGCAGGGCTGGCATGAACAGGATGGTCGCGATGTCGGGCCGGCCGCCCTGGATCTTGCGGTATCCCTTAGCGAGGCCGCTTTCGTTGGGATGGGGGGCGAGGCCGGCGAGCGCTGCGGTCTGGCGGCGCGTCATTGTGCCGAGTTCGGGCAGCTGTGCGATGAGTGCCGCGGCGGTGCGCTGGCCGATACCGTTCATGGCGGTGCAGACGGCGATGCGCGCCTGCCGTCAGCTGCCTGACGCGGGAGGCGACATCCTCCTCGCTCGAGACCAGCACGTGATGACAGCCGTTCGCC
>JBHYDY010000004.1:0-207161 GCA_051860465.1 Mesorhizobium sp. | reverse complement strand
GATGCTAAGCCGCGCGTCCGCCCCGAAGGCGGTCACCACATGCAGCGCCGAGCGTCCGGCCGCGCGATCGAAGGATCGCCGGAGCGTCTTGCCATCGATCGCCAGCACTCCGCCGCCGGCCGCGCCGAGGTCACCCAGGAACGCCTCGAAGGCGCGCCCGAAGGCCGCCGGATCGAGCAGGCGGAACACCCGGCTGAAAGTGTCGTGGCTAGGCAAGCCATTATCAAGGCTCAGAAATTCCCTCAGCAAGACCTCCCTGTCCTCTGCGAACTCGGCAAAATCCACGCAACTTTCCGCCCCGCAAACCGAGGCGACGAGCGCAATCGTCAGAATGTCCAGCAGCTCGTGGCGCTGCGCATTGCCACTGCGCGGGTCGGGAATGTCGCGGAAGATCGTGATCAGGGAAGGCATCCGAAAACTCCAAAATCGGAGCCATCCAAAGAATCCAGATCAAACCTCCACGCCAGTCCTATTTCTCAAATGCGATTCCCCTACGTCGCGCGGTCGTTTTCACGACGTATCGTTTGGTGCCTAGCGGCGAGGCGACGGCCTCGCGCGGCGCGTCGGGCCTACACCCGCGCCGCCCGCATCAGCCGCTTAGCCAGATCCACCGTCAGTTCGTCGAGATGGTCGATGACGATGCTTGGTCCAAGATCCTTCACCGGCACGTCGGAATAGCCGAACGAGACCGCGACGACGGGAATGCCCGCGTTGCGCGATGTATCGACGTCGGTGCGCGAGTCGCCCACCATCAGCGCGTGGCCGGGGTCGCCGCCGGCGCGCAGGATCGTCCCGGTCAGGTGGCGCGGGTCGGGCTTGCGGAAGGGGAAGGCGTCGGCGCCGCAGATCGAGGCGAAGCGTGGCAAGAGCCCCAGCGCGCCGATCAGTCTGTCGGCGAAGGCCTGCGGCTTGTTGGTGCAGATGGCGAGCCGCGCGCCGATCGAAGCGAAGCGGTCGAGCGCCGCCAGCGCACCGGCGTAGGGTTTCGACACGCCGGGAATGGTGTCGGCGTAATGGTCGAGGAAGAGCTTCACCAGCCGGTCGGTGGTCCGCGGCTTCAAAAGGCGCCGCTCGAGTGCAAAGACGCGCTCGATCATCGCCCGCCCGCCATGGCCGGCATAGGGCCGCAGCCAGGCAGGGTCGACCGGGCGCATGCCCTCGTCGGCCAGCGCATGGTTGATCGAGGCGATCAGGTCGTCGGCGGTGTCGACCAAGGTGCCGTCGAGGTCGAAGACGATGGTCGGCGGGGAGTCGGGCATGGGCGATTCCGTTTGTCGTGACCCGGTCTCGCGGCGATAGGCCTTCGCGCGCCTTGTCGCAAGACGCCTTTGCCCGGCGAGAAAGCCTTTGCCGTGCGGGCCAGAAATGATAGGAGCAGCCGCGAAATCGCCAATGCGGGCCAAGGGGAGGTCGACTGGTCGTTCATGGATGCCAGACTGCTTAAGATCGAGGCTGCGCGCGCCGCGCTTTCGCATGTCGAGCGCGGCACGGTGATCGGCATCGGCACGGGATCGACCGCCGAGGAGTTCGTCCGGCTTCTGGCCGCGGCGGTGGCCGACGGCATGGCGATCACCGGCGTGCCGACATCGGAGCGCACGGCCACGCTCTGCCGCGAACTCGGCATTCCGCTGACGACGCTCGACGAGAACCCACACCTTGCCGTCACCATCGACGGCGCCGACGAGGTCGATCCGGACCTGTCCTTGATCAAGGGCGGCGGCGGCGCGCTGCTGCGCGAAAAGATCGTCGCGGCCGCCTCCGACCGCATGATCGTGATCGCGGACGAGACCAAGCTGGTCGGATCCCTCGGCCGTTTTCCGCTGCCGATCGAGGTCAACCGGTTCGGGCTCGCCGCCACCCGGCGCGCCATCGAGGCGGTCGCGCGCCGGCTTGGCCTCGAGGGCACGCTCGGGCTGCGCAAGGCCGGCGAGGAGCCGTTTGTGACCGACGGCGGCCACTACATCATCGATGCATCTTTTGGCCTCATTCCCGATCCAAGAGCACTCTCGAATGCGCTCCATGCGATTCCAGGCGTCGTGGAGCACGGACTATTCCTCGATCTCGCGAGCATTGCGATCATTGCCGGCGAGACCGGCATCAAGACGCTCGCCGTCACCCGATAGAAGGGAGTTTTCTCGCATGATCCTCATCCCGACCGCACGGCGTCTCATGACGGCCATTGCCATGGTGGCCTTCGTGGCCGGCGCCTCCTCCGCCTATGCCCAGACGGTTTCCGACACCCACCTGCGGGCGGCGCGCGATGCCATCGCGGCGCTGAACGCCACCGAGCAGTATGACAACATCCTGCTGGGCGCGGGCGCGGCGCTGAAGAACGAGCTGATCCAGAAGGATCCGCACCTGCAGGACGTCATCAACGAGATCGTCGACGAGAAGTCGCTGGAGTTCGCCAGCCGCCGCGGCGACCTGGAGCGCGAGGCCGCGCTCGCCTATGCCCGCACCTTCTCCGAGGCGGACCTGACGGCGATCGCCGCCTTCTACAATTCCGATGCGGGCAAGGCGCTGCTTGCCAACGGGTCCAACATCATCCGCGAGGTGGCCCAGGCCGCCGAGATCTGGCAGCGGGGCCTCGCCCGCGATCTGGCGCAGGCTGTGGGCGAGGCGATCCAGGCGAGGGTGGCCGCGAACCCGGCTCCGGCGCCCGCGCAGTAACGCAAGACTGCCTCAATTCACCGTGAGAGCCCGGCCCGTGCCGGGCTTTTTTCGTCTCGTTACCGGATCAGGGCCATTCTGTGCGTTTCGCGCAAGGCGGGCTTGTTCTATGGAGGAGCCGCGCCGGCCACGGCGCGAACAGATCCAGCAGGCAGGACGGGAACCGGCGACATGGCGCAATTCGACTACGACCTCTTCGTCATCGGCGGCGGTTCGGGCGGGGTGCGCGCTGGCCGGCTGACGGCGTCGATGGGCAGGAAGGTCGGCATCGCCGAGGAGCATCGCTACGGCGGCACCTGTGTCATCCGCGGCTGTGTCCCCAAGAAGCTCTTCGTCTATGCCTCGCAGTTTCCCGAGCATTTCGAGGACGCGGCCGGCTACGGCTGGACGGTGCCGCAAGCCTCCTTCGACTGGCGCAGGCTTGTCGCCAACAAGGACCTGGAGATCGCCCGGCTGGAAGGGCTCTACCGGCGCGGGTTGCAGAACGCGGGCGCCGATCTCTTCGACTGCCGCGCCGAACTCGTCGACCGCCACACGATCCGCCTCGTCGGGCAGGACCGCACCGTCACCGCCGACAAGATCCTGATCGCCACCGGCGGCCGGCCGAACCCGCACGCGGCGCTTCCCGGCCACGAGCTCTGCATGTCCTCGAACGAGGCCTTCTACCTCAACGACCTGCCGCGCTCGATCGTGATCGCCGGCGGCGGCTACATCGCGGTGGAGTTCGCCAACATCTTCCACGGCCTCGGCGTCCAGACCACGCTGGTCTATCGCGGCCGCGAGATTCTCGGCCGCTTCGACATGGACCTCAGGCGCCAGCTGCATGAGACCATGGAGAAGAAGGGCATCGCCATTCTCTGCCACACCATCTTCGAAAAGATCGAGAAGCGCGCCGACGGACGTCTCGACGCGCATCTCTCGGATGGCAGCGTGCTCGTGACCGACCACGTCATGCTGGCGCTCGGCCGCGATCCCAACACCGAGGGGCTCGGCCTCGAGGCCGCTGGCGTGGACCTCGGCCCCAAGGGCGAGATCAAGGTCGACGACTATTCGCGCACCAGCGTCGACAACATCTATGCCGTCGGCGACGTGACCGACCGCGTCGCGCTGACGCCGGTGGCGATCCACGAGGCGATGTGTTTCGTGGAGACCGCGTTCAAGGACAATCCGACCGTGCCGGACCATGACTGCGTCGCGACCGCCGTGTTTTCGCAGCCCGAGATCGGCACCGTCGGCCTGTCGGAGGACGAGGCGGCGAAGCGCTATGCCGAGGTCGAGATCTACCGCGCGCTCTTCCGTCCGATGCGGCACACGCTGTCGGGGCGCGACGAGAAGATGCTGATGAAGCTGGTGGTGGACGGACAGTCGAAGCGCGTCGTCGGCGCGCATATCCTCGGGCCCGACGCGGGCGAGATGGCGCAGCTGCTCGGCATCGCCGTCAAGGCGAAGCTCACCAAGGCCGACTTCGACCGCACCATGGCCGTGCATCCGAGCGCCGCCGAGGAACTCGTCACCATGTACCAGCCGACCTACCGCCTGAAAAACGGCGAACGCGTCTCCTGACGGGGGCAGGCGAGCGCCCGCGATGGACACGATGGCTCCGGACGCCCTCGCCAGACTGTGCGCGCGCGGCGAGATCGTCGCCTATTTCGGCTACGGCTCGCTGGTCAACCGCGCCACGCACCGCACCGCGATCCTGCACGCCGTGCCCGCGCGACTGGCGGGCTGGCGCCGGACCTGGCGGCCGCGCCCCGACATGCCGGGCTTTCCCGCCGCGCTGCTCAGCATCCGGCCGGATCAGAACGCGGTCTGCGACGGGCTCGTCGTGTTCGACCGGGCGGAGAACCTTGCCGCCGTCGATGCGCGGGAAGCGCGCTACCGGCGCGTGGCGCTGCCCGCCGCGAGCCTCGAGACGGTCGCGCCGCTGCCCGACGGATTGCCGCTCCACGTCTATTTGGCGCAGACCGACATTCCGCCGCATCCCGAGCCGCCGATGATCCTGCGCTCCTATCTAGACGCGGTGCTGCAGGGCTTCCTGGCCGAGCACGGCGAGGCTGGCGTCCGCCGGTTCGTCGCCGAGACCGAAGGCTTCGTGACGCCGATCCATGACGACCGGGCGCGTCCGATCTATCCGCGCGCCGTCGACCTTGCCGCGCACGAGGTCGCGCTGTTCGAGGCGCTGCTTTCCCGGATCGGCGAACCGGAAGCCTTCCGCTGAGCGGTTCCGCCCCCAATACAGGGTAGAATCAGCCCCCCCATTCCTGTATAGGACCGCATCCCGGGCATACCGGGGGCGAAATCGCGAGCTATCCGCGATCCATCATTGGGTGCTGTCATGTCGAAGAAGTGGTCACCGAACTCCTGGCGCAACCTGCCCATCAGCCAGGTTCCGGCTTTTCCGGATCCGGCTGCCGTGGTGGCCGTCGAGAAGCAGCTCGCAAGCTTTCCGCCGCTGGTCTTTGCAGGCGAGGCGCGCAAGCTGAAGAAGCAGCTCGCCACCGTGGCCGAGGGCAAGGCGTTCCTGCTCCAGGGCGGCGACTGCGCCGAAAGCTTCGCCGAACACGGCGCCGACAACATCCGCGACTTCTTCCGCGTCTTCCTGCAGATGTCGGTGGTGCTGACCTTCGCCGGCTCGCAGCCGGTGGTGAAGGTCGGCCGCATCGCCGGCCAGTTCGCCAAGCCGCGCTCGTCCGATTTCGAGACCAAGGACGGCACGACGCTGCCGTCCTATCGCGGCGACATCATCAACGGCATCGAGTTCGAGGAGAAGGCGCGGCTGCCCGATCCGGCGCGCCAGGAAATGGCCTACCGCCAGTCGGCGGCCACGCTCAACCTTTTGCGCGCCTTCGCGCAGGGCGGCTACGCCTCGCTCGAGAATGTCCACAAGTGGATGCTGGGCTTCGTCTCCGACAGCCCGCAGGCGGAGCGCTACGAGGCGCTGGCCAACCGCATCACCGAGACGATGGACTTCATGCGCGCCGTCGGCATCACCTCGGACACGCACTACGCGCTGCGCGAAACCGATTTCTACACCAGCCACGAGGCGCTGCTGCTCGGCTACGAGGAGGCGCTGACCCGCGTCGATTCCACCTCCGGCGACTGGTACGCCACCTCGGGCCACATGATCTGGATCGGCGACCGCACCCGCCAGCCCGACCATGCGCACATCGAATACTGCCGCGGAATCAAGAACCCGCTCGGCCTCAAGTGCGGCCCGTCGCTGACGGCGGACGGGCTCCTGAACCTGATCGACCTGCTCAATCCCGAAAACGAACCCGGCCGCCTGACGCTGATCGCGCGCTTCGGCGCAGAGAAGGTCGGCGACCACCTGCCGGCGCTGGTGCGCGCCGTCCAGAAGGAAGGCCGCAAGGTCGTCTGGTCGTGCGATCCCATGCATGGAAACACCATCACCGCCGCCGGCTACAAGACGCGGCCTTTCGACCGGATCCTCAAGGAAGTGCAGAGCTTCTTCGACATCCACCGCGCCGAGGGCACGCATCCGGGCGGCATCCACATCGAGATGACCGGCAAGAACGTCACCGAATGCACCGGCGGCGCCCGCGCCATCCGCGACGACGAGTTGCAGGATCGCTACCACACGCATTGCGACCCGCGGCTCAACGCCGACCAGGCGATCGAACTGGCCTTCCTTGTCAGCGAATTGCTGAAGAACAGCAGCTCTGGCGGCGCGCAAAAGCAGGTCGTCAACGGCTGAGCCGCAGCTTCCAGCCACGTACCGACCAACGAAACGGGCCCGGCCTTCCAAGCGAAGCGCCGGGCCTTCTTTTGGGCCGGCTCGCTTGATCGGCGGGGCAATGCTCAAATCCTGCCGTTTGCGTTAACCGCTCGTTCGCCTTGCGCGCGTCCGGTTCCCCAAAAGGTCAGTCATGGCAATCGGGCATTAAGCACCGGGCTGCCATGGTCGGCCGGACAGAAAGACGGGGAACCGAGTGGCGATCAGGACGACAATGTGGACGGTGCCGCGCCTTTCGGCGGAGTGGGTCCGGACGTGGTCCGGCTATCTGCTCGCGGCATGCGTTTCCTTGTGGCTGTCGGGCGGAACGGAGGTTCTGTACGCCATCTGGCTGGCGAATGCGTTAGCCGTCGTCCAGTTTGCACGCATGGACGCGCGCGGCGTCGCTCCGTTTGCCACCGTGCTGTCCGGCGCGCTGATTTCGCTGCTGCTCTTCGGGACGCAGCCTTTGGCGGCGCTGGTCCTGGCGCTTGGCCATGCGGCCCAGGTCTCCGTCACGATCCGGGTGTTGCGGGTCTGGCTCGGCCGCGGTGTGCCGCAACCCCATTCGCCCGAACGCCAGATCCAGTTCTTCGCAATCGTCGTCCTGGCGCTGCCGCTCTTGTTTGCACTGGTTGCGGGCCCCCTGGCAGCCGCCGCCGCGGGCTGGAACATCGGCGCCACGATCCATGACTTCGTCGTCGGGCAACTGCTTGGCGGGGCCATCATGCTGCCGCTGGCGATCTGCGGCGGCGCGGCTTACGACCGGCTGAAGGCGAGGCCGGCCGACCGGAAGGCATTCGCGCATGCCGTGATCGCTCTGGTGGCCGCGACCAGCATCGCCATGATGACGCTCGCCCATCCGCTCGCCTTGATCGGGCTCAGCCTGCTGGTTGTTGCCTTCGTGCGGCCGCTGGACGAGACGGCCGTCATCGCCTCGGTCTGCGGCCTGATCGCTGTCACCATTGCGTCCTTCGGCCTGGTGCCGGGATTCGGATCGGTGGGTGCGCCCTTTCCGTTGCGGTTTCGGCCTTCGCTGTCCCTGGCGCTCGTCGTGCCGGTCTTCTTCGCCATCGTGCGCGAGCGCGCATCGCTCGACCGTCGCGGTCGTGAAGAAAGCGATGCGGTCTTCCGGCGTTCGATGGAGGATTCGGCGATCGGCATGGCCATCACGGACGTCCTGGGGAACATCCGCAAGGTCAACAAGGCGCTGGCCGACATGCTGGGCTATTCGATCGAGGAACTCGAAGGCCGCATTCTGGCCGATTTCGTCCACGACGAAGACCGGCCCACCGCCATCGAGCAGACACGCCGGGCGATCAAGGATCGGCAGACCGCCGCGCGCATCGAGAAGCGCTATCTGCGCCGGGACGGCAGCCATCTGTGGGGGCAGGGCTCCATTTCCGCCGTCTTCGATCCGCAGACCGACAGGGCGACCCACCTGATCTTCCACGTCGAGAACATCGACGAACGCCGCCGGTCGATGGAAGCGGTGGCCGAGGCGGAGAACCGCTGGAACTTCGCGCTTTCGAGCGCGGGGCAGGGCGTCTGGGATCTGGACCTTCGAAAGCACCGGATCTACCACTCCGCCATCTGGAAGGAGATGCTGGGCTACCGGGAGGACGAGCTGACCGAAGCGCCGGGTCTGTGGCTCGACCTCATCCACCCCGATGACCTCCAGATCGCGCTCAACATGGACCGAGCCAATCGCAACGGAACGAATGCCCATTTCGAGGCCGAGTTCCGGATGCGTCACAAGGACGGCCACTGGGTCTGGGTGCTGGATCGCGGCAAGGTCATCGAACGCGACCAGGACGGGGCGGTCGTGCGGGCGATCGGGACGCACACCGACATCACCCGACAGAAGGAGGCGCAGGAGCGACTGGCCGAGACGGCGCGCGCGTTGCGGGCGGAGAAAGATCGCCTGCGGGTGATGCTGCGCTCGATCGGCGATGCCGTGATCTGCACCGACGCCGATGGCCGCGTCGCGTTCATGAACCCGGTCGCCGAAACCCTCACGGGATACAGCCTCGAGAAGGCGATCAGTCTGCCGCTCGCCGAAATCCATGCGCCGCTCGACGAGGAAACGCGCGAGCCGATCGGCACCGGCTTCCAGGCCGAGGGTGCCGAGAGCGATACCGTCCAGCATCGTGCGATGCTGGTGCGCCCCGACGGCACGCGCAGCTTCATCCGCCAGGTCGCCTCGCCGATCCTGTCTTCCGAGGGCGAATACGAGGGCACCGTGATCGTGTTCCAGGACATCTCGGACGCGCGCGCGCTCCAGCGCCAGCTTGCCCACGCGGCAAGCCATGATTCCCTGACCGGTCTCGCCAACCGGGCGCGGTTCATGGATGCGCTGGAAGAGCTGACCGAGGGGCGCGACCGGGTGTTCGGCGAGGAGAACCACCTCCTCTTCATCGATCTCGATCGCTTCAAGCTGGTCAACGACACCGCCGGCCACGTCGCGGGCGACGCGCTGCTGAAGCGGATCGCGTCGGCCATGCGGGACTGCGTGCGCACCACGGATGTGCTGGCCCGGCTGGGTGGCGACGAATTCGCCGTGATCCTGCGCGGCTGCCGGCTATCGGAGGCCGAGGCCATCGCCCGGCTGGTGGTCGAGGCGATCGGGCGGCTCGCCTTCGACTGGGAGGGCCAGGAGCATCGGGTCGGCGCCTCCGTCGGCATCGCCGTGATCACCGTCGGGCGAGAGCCCGCCGAGATCGTTGCCGATGCCGACAAGGGCTGCTACGCCGCCAAGGCGCAGGGCCGCGGCACGGTGCGTGTCCACCCGCTCGAAGTCGAGCCGCTGTCGCTCACCGCCTGAAGCCGCCCCGCTTTCGATCGCCTGCGATTGACGCTCAATCCCAAGTCGTTCTCATTTGTTGAACGATCAGTCGCGGGTCCGCGCGCTGCACAATCGCGCCTTCCGGCCATATACTGGCGGCAAGGAGATCATCGATGCCCACGCTTCCCTCGCTTTTCATCTCGCATGGCGGACCCAACATCGTCATCGACGACATACCCGCGCGGCATTTTCTCGAGGGCTTGTCCGCGCTGGTGGAGCGTCCGAAGGCCATCATCATCATGTCGGCGCATTTCGAGACCCATGGCGTGACCGTGGTAACCGATCCGAAGCCGGCGATGATCTACGATTTCGGCGGCTTCGACCCGGAACTCTACCGCATGGTCTATCCGGCGCCGGGCGAGCCGCGGCTGGCCGAGCGCGTCATCGCGCTGCTCGACGAAGCGGGCCTGTCGCCCTCGCGGCTCGGACGGCGCGGCTACGACCACGGCGCCTGGACGCCGTTGAAGCTCGCATTTCCCAATGGCGACATTCCTGTCGTCCAGGTCTCGATCGACCCGAAACGCAACGCGCGCTGGCATTACGATGTCGGCCGCGCGCTGGCGCCGCTGCGGGAGGAGGGGATCCTTCTGATCGGCTCGGGCCACATCACCCACAATCTGCGCGCCGTCATCGGCGCCATGCGCACCGGCCAGGCCGTCCCGCCCGAGCTCGGCGCCCGGTTCGACGGTTTCGTCGCCTGGTTCGCCGAGAAGATGGCAGCCAACGACGTCGAGGCGCTGCTCGACTGGCGCCGGCAGGCGCCCTTCGTGGCGGACAACCATCCGACCGATGAGCACCTGATGCCGATCTTCTTCGCCCTCGGCGCGGCGGGCGACGGCGCCCACGGCGAGCGCATCCATGCCTCGCGCGAGATGGGCTACTTCGCCTATGATTGCTACCGGTTCAACTGAAGCCGGTTTCGCGGGCGTAACCGACGCGACTTCGGGTGCCTTCTTTCGCGTCTGGTCGAAGGTTCTATATACGGCCTGCAAAAGGACCTCCGACATGACCGACAGACCCGAATCCGACCTCCTGCTGCGTTCCGGCCTGCCCGCGGACCTGCGTTTCCTCGTCGAGAAGTATCCGCGCGGCGACTGGGGCGCGCACGCCAACCTCCAGGGCATGGCGTCCTTCTGGCTTCAGCGCCACGACATGTTCCGCGAAGTCGGCGCCATGCTGACCGCCGGCATCGCGGACTACCGCGAAGGCCGCAAGACCGCGCCGGAATTCGCGCAATGGTTCGCGCCGCGGCTGAACTTCTTCCTCGGCAATCTCGACGGGCACCACACGGTCGAGGACCAGCACTACTTTCCGGTCTTCGCGCAGGCGGAGGCCCGGCTCAAGCGCGGCTTCGACATCCTCGACGCCGACCATCACCAGATCCACGACGCGCTCGCCCACAACGCCGAGACGGCGAACTTTTTCCTTCGCGCGCTGCGCGAGAGCGAGGATCGCCAGCGCTTCGCGGCCGACGCCTATGCCGACGCCAACCATGCGCTGGTGGCGATGCTTTCCCGCCATCTCGACGACGAGGAAGACCTGATCATCCCGCTGATCCTGGATCGCGGCGACGCGGCGCTCGAGCCGCATTGAGGCTGGCGGAGCGGCTGGTTCCGGCCGCCAGGCTTTCGCCAAGCCATGTGTGGATCGATGGACGGTCTGACATGAAATCCAGAGCATTTCCGGCGAACATTGGTTCGCTCTGTTTGCCCGATTGCGAAGCGGGCGCCCGCAAGCGGGAAACCCTCCGGCAGAGCGATTCTACGTTCGCCGGAAATGCTCTCGTCGATCGCCGGATGCAACGCCCGCCCATCCACCCGCCATTGCCGCGCCCCGTGCCGCGCGCTAAACCGGCGTCATGACAACGCCCGACACGCTCCGCATCGCCGTCGCCCAGCTCAACCCCGTGATGGGCGACATTCCAGGCAATCTCGCCCGGGCGCGTGCCGCCCGCGCCGAGGCCGCGCGCCACGGGGCGGAGCTGGTGATGTTCACCGAGCTGTTCATCTCCGGCTATCCGCCGGAAGACCTCGTGCTGCGCGCCTCCTTCGTCGAGGCCTGCGAGGCGGCGGTGGCCGAACTCGTCGCCGACACCGCCGATGGCGGGCCGGGGCTGATCATCGGCACCCCGCTTCGCCGCGCCTCCGGGCTGCACAATTCGGTCGTCGTCGCCGACGCCGGCAAGGCGCTGGCCGAGCGCTACAAGTTCGACCTGCCCAATTATGGCGAGTTCGACGAGAAGCGCGTCTTCCAGCCGGCGCCCGAGATCCCGGGGCCGGTCAATTTTCGCGGCGTGCGGCTCGGCTTGCCCATCTGCGAGGACATCTGGGGCGATCTCGGCATCTGCGAGACGCTGGCCGAGGCGGGTGCGGAGATCCTGCTCGTGCCCAACGGCTCGCCCTATTATCGCGGCAAGGTCGACGTGCGCCAACAGGTCGTCATCCGCCAGGTGATCGAGAGCGGCCTGCCGATCCTCTACGCCAACCAGCTCGGCGGCCAGGACGAGCTCGTCTTCGACGGCGCCTCCTTCGCCATCCAGGCCGACAAGTCGCTCGCCTTCCAGATGAGCCAGTTCGAGGAGGCGGTCTCCGTCTCCACCTGGACGCGCGGGGCCGGTGGCTGGCGCTGCGCGGCCGGCCCGATGTCGCGCATTCCTCAGACCGAGGAGGCCGACTACCGCGCCTGCATGCTCGGCCTGCGCGACTACGTCAACAAGAACGGTTTTCGCGATGTCGTGCTCGGCCTGTCGGGCGGCATCGATTCCGCGCTGTGCGCCGCGCTCGCCGTCGATGCACTGGGCGAGGAGCGGCTGCATGCCGTCATGCTGCCCTACCGCTACACCTCGCAATCCTCGATCGCCGACGCAGAGGCCTGCGCGCGGGCGCTCGGCTGCCGCTACGACGTGATCCCGATCGCCGAGCCGGTGGAGGGCTTCATGGCCGCGCTCGGCCCGCTGTTCCAGGGCACCACGGCCGGCATCACCGAGGAGAATTTGCAGAGCCGGTCGCGCGGCACGCTCCTGATGGCGCTGTCCAACAAGTTCGGTTCCATGGTCGTCACCACCGGCAACAAGTCGGAAATGTCGGTTGGCTACGCCACGCTCTACGGCGACATGAACGGCGGCTTCAACCCGATCAAGGACCTCTACAAGATGCAGGTCTACAGGCTGTCGGCCTGGCGCAACACGACCGTCCCCCCCGGCGCGCTCGGGCCATCTGGCGAAGTCATTCCCCAGAACATCATCGACAAGGCGCCCTCGGCGGAACTGCGCGAAAACCAGACCGACCAGGATTCGCTGCCGCCCTATCCGGTGCTCGACGACATCCTGGAATGCCTGGTCGAAAACGAGATGTCGGTCGACGCCATCGTCGCGCGCGGCCACGACGCGGCCACCGTCACCCGCATGGAACACCTGCTCTACGTCGCCGAATACAAGCGCCGCCAGGCTGCGCCAGGCGTCAAGATCACCCGCAAGAATTTCGGCCGCGACCGCCGCTACCCGATCACGAACAGGTATCGGGACGGGGCGTAGGGGAGAGGGCGCCCATCCTCTTCCCCGGGGCAATCAGGCAAAACGCAGGGCGAGACAAGTGGCAGGACCCGGCGTCGGGGATTACTTCGTCTGAACCAACTAAGAATTACTGAAGAAGTTGTCGGAGTTCGGCAAGCGCCGGCTTAATCTCGCTGCGGGAGTAATGCGGCTTTATCTCCGAAAACTTTTTTATCACCTGCTCGTCATCCGACGAGTTATCGACAAGATCGCGGTCAATTACAAATAGAAGTGTAGAAGAAAGCTCAAGTTGCCTAGCCAATCTTCCGCCAAATCTGCTAATTAATTCATCGATACGGCTCTTATTTGCGTCGATGAATTTCGAATGACGTGAGATTAGTTCGTCAGATCGAGAGCCAGGCTGGATTTCGTAACTATTTTTTTCGGCATTGTATTGTATAGATACAGCTTGCACCGATTCAAGAATATCGAGATCGCCAGCCAATTCCCTAGAAAATGGTCCATATGTATAAAGCTGAAACTCGTATTTCGACGGAACACCTCCAATTGAGGTGATAATGTGGACGAATTTCTGGGCTGCCTTTTTGCCCAACTTGCCACTGTGGCTCGCGAGTTTGATAACGTACGACACGAGCGCGTAACTCTCGTCCAGATGGCTCATATCACAACCTTGCATCCCTTAGAGCGCGCGTGGCGTCAAGCCTGTCAATGACATTGACATAGAGACGACGCTGATTCACTGTTCTCAGACCATTCACGATCGGGGAACGAGTTGCAAGCGGCACGCTACGCGTTCTCCCTGGACCTCGGAGACGAACTCGGATTTCGTCCCGTCTAAATTTATACCAGGATTTACTCGCATCTCGCACGACAAAGTTATGTGTTGATAATGCAGTGCATGCTGTCTCGAAGCGATCCATTTCATTCGCATCTGGAACCTCGGAAGTGTAAAACACCATTCGGAAGTGATCTCTATCCATCAGCCTGCGTCCGTGGTCGCCGCCATTGCCGGCCTTCAACTCTGCTAAAACCTGCCAATCATCCCAACAAAGATATTCATGCAGCGACATAGTTGGTTCCGGAAATGTTCCTCCAGATTGGCTAAGAATTTGTAAAAGAGCCTGTTCATAATGATAGTCGTATATAACGCGAGTTTTATGAAAGTAAACTTGAGTAAACATCATATAACGTGCTATCAATAGTCCCTCAGCGGCATGTATACCATCATCCTCAACTCCCACGAGATGACCGCCGACTTCCTCGTCCTCACACAAGCATATCGTGTTTATTACTCTATCAAGATCATACTTGCCATAACTTACGCCTGCATGATAGGCGTCTCTTAATAGATAGTCCATTCGATCAGCATCCATCTGGCCGGAAATAATTTCTTTCCATACGATTGATGAGCTCATTTTCGACGCCGGTGAAAAAATATCAGCTATTTCGTCAATTTTAATACCATAGTTATTTTTATTTAAATTATGATTTTCCACTAGTTCACGTAGTTCCTGCAGAGCTATGGCAGCCGAGTAATCTTCATGAACCCAGCGCTTTCCCTCTTCCTTGAAGGGAAATAATTCTTCGGCAGCATGTGAAAATGGCCCATGGCCCAAATCATGCATAAGCGCAGCGAGGCGAATAATTTGCCTTTGCCGATGAACTCCAGAATCGGTAAAATGATACTCGGAACGCAATAAATCTTTATCTCTTTGAACTATCGCATCATAGAGGCGGCTTGCAATATGACAGACGCCTAGTGAATGAGCAAAACGCGTGTGCATTGCACTTGGATAGACCATATCTGTCCATGCGAGTTGGCGGATGCGTCTCAGTCTCTGAAAAGGTTTTGAGTTTATCAAATCCCATTCTAACGCATTGAACCCGATAAATCCGTGTATAGGGTCTCGAAACGTAAACGGATACTCTTCCAATTGGAACCCTCATAGAATCTGAGCGAATACTTCGCCTCGATATCATAAAAAATGCATCGATACGAGTACAGCCTTGGAGGGTGATAGCACGATCTACATCGTAGAAGAGACATTTCGTTCGTCGGAGACAGCCTCGAAGCACGCACACCCAGGTGTTTACAGAGTGCACAGTACCCACCTACCCGAGCAAAACCAACCCGTTCAAAGATTTCCGCCCGCATCTTATCCACACCCTCCGCCACCCACCGCACAATGGCCGCGGGTTGTGAAAGGGCACGGGCATGGAAGGCGGCGAGACACTGGACGAACGGACGCTGAGGCGCACCATCGCGCTGCTCGTCTCGCTCGCCGTGCTGGCCGAGCGGACTGCCGCGCGGTCCTTTCCCGTCCGATGGTTCGTTCTGGTCGTGCTGCGCTATGCCGAGCGCGTGGCGCTCGACCACGTCATCGAATCCGCGCCATGGGCATGGCCGCATTTCGAGGACGAGCTCGAAACCGGCAGCGGCCCGATGGACGCGATGTTGCTCGGGCAACGACTGCGCCTGCTTGCCGCCGTGCTCGGGGCACTGCTGCCGCCGGAAGACCTTTGTTTCGACGACTGGAACGCTGGCCGTGACGGCGCGCGGCCAGGCGGCACGTCCTTCGCGCGGCCGGCCGTCACCGTGACCTTCGGCCCGCCGCAGGGCCTCTACGACACGTCGTAGGACGTGACCGACGGGAGCATCATGATCGTCGGATAGGGTGAGCCGGGCGTGAAAAGTCACGTCGCGCGGTGCGCCTTGGCTCGCCCCGGCCGGCAGGCAGAGGGGGGTATCAAGGAACGCGACGTTTCGCTTGCGTTCTCAAACCCCGCCCACGATCTCTCCGACTGCGCCCTACGAAAAATAGCTCTGCAGCGGACGCACCTCGAGCGATCCCGCCTTCAGCGCCGCGATGGCCTCGGCGACGGCGGCCGCACCGGCCATCGTCGTGTAGTAGGGCACCTTCTGCATCAGCGTGGCGCGGCGCAGCGACTTCGAATCCGACACCGCCTTCTGGCCGTCGGTGGTGTTGAAGACGATCTGGACCTGGCGGTTGCGGATCGCGTCCTCGATGTGCGGGCGGCCTTCGAGCACCTTGTTGATCTTCTCGGCCTCGACCCCGTTCTGCGCCAGGAAGCGCGCGGTGCCGGAGGTGGCCAGCACCTTGAAGCCGATGCCGGCCAGCCGCTTGACCGAGGGCAGCACGGCCGCCTTGTCCTCGTCGCGCACCGAGACGAACAGCGTGCCCGAGCGCGGCAGGTCGACGCCCGCGCCGAGCTGCGCCTTGGCGAAGGCCAGCGCATAGTCAGTGTCGAGCCCCATGACCTCGCCGGTCGACTTCATCTCGGGGCCGAGCAGCGTGTCGACGCCGGGGAAGCGGGCAAACGGGAAAACGGCCTCCTTGACCGCGATGTGGCCGAGCGCGCGCGGGTCGGGCTTGGCGCCGTAATGGGCGAAGGCCTCGTCCAGGCTCTCGCCGGCCATGATGCGCGCGGCGATCTTGGCGATCGGCTTGCCGATGGTCTTGGCGACGAAGGGCACGGTGCGCGAGGCGCGCGGGTTGACCTCGAGCACGTAGACGTCGCCATCCTTGATGGCGAACTGCACGTTCATCAGCCCGCCGACCTTGAGCGCGCGGGCGAGCGCCGCCGTCTGGCGCTCCAGTTCGTCGACCAGCGACGGCGACAGCGAATGCACCGGCAGCGAGCAGGCGCTGTCGCCCGAATGGATGCCGGCCTCCTCGATGTGCTCCATGATGCCGGAGACATAGGTGTTCTGGCCGTCGCACAGGCAGTCGACGTCGACCTCGATCGCGCCGGACAGATAGGTGTCGAACAGCAACGGGTTCTTGCCGAGCAGCGTGTTGATCTGGCCGGTCTTGTCGTTGGGATATTTCTGCTTGATGTCCTCGGGCACGAGGCCGGGCACGGTGTCGAGCAGGTAGGACTGCAGCATGCCCTCGTTGTGGATGATCTGCATGGCCCGGCCGCCGAGCACGTAGGACGGGCGCACGACCAGCGGGAACCCCAGTTCGCCGGCCACCACGCGGGCCTGTTCCACCGACCAGGCGATGCCGTTCTTCGGCTGCATCAGCCCGAGCCTGGTCAGAAGCTTCTGGAAGCGGTCGCGGTCCTCGGCGAGGTCGATCATGTCGGGCGAGGTGCCGAGGATCGGGATGCCGGCCTTCTCCAGCGCGTCGGCGAGCTTCAGCGGCGTCTGGCCGCCGAACTGCACGATGACGCCGACCAGCGTGCCCCTGGCCTGCTCGGCGCGCAGGATCTCCAGCACGTCCTCGGCCGTCAGCGGCTCGAAATAGAGCCGGTCGGAGGTGTCGTAATCGGTCGACACGGTCTCGGGGTTGCAGTTGATCATGATCGATTCGTAGCCGGCCTCGGCCAGCGCGAAGGCGGCGTGGCAGCAGCAATAGTCGAACTCGATGCCCTGGCCGATGCGGTTCGGCCCACCGCCGAGGATGACGACCTTCTTGCGGTCCGAGACCTGCGCCTCGTCGGCCGGCGTGCCGGCAAACGGGCTCTCGTAGGTCGAGTACATGTAGGCCGTCGGCGAGGCGAACTCGGCCGCGCAGGTGTCGATGCGCTTGTAGACCGGGTGGACGTCGAGCCGCTTGCGCAGGGCGGCCACGTCGTCGGCGTCCTTCCTCACCAGGGAGGCCAGCCGCGCGTCGGAGAAGCCCATGGCCTTCAGCATGCGCAAATTGGCGGCATCCCGCGGCAGCCCGTGCTCGCGCACGCGGGCTTCCATGGCGATGATCTCGGCGATCTGCTCCAGGAACCACGGGTCGATGAAGCACATGGAATGCACCTCTTCCAGCGAGGTGCCCATGCGGATCGCCTGCGCCACCATGCGCAGCCGGTCGGGCGTCGGCGTGCCCAGCGCGGCGCGGATGGCGTTGCGGTCGTCGCCGCTGTCGCCGCCCGCGCCGATGCCGGGGATCTCGATCTCGTCGAGGCCGGTCAGCCCCGTCTCCAGCCCACGCAGCGCCTTCTGCAGCGATTCGGCGAAGGTGCGGCCGATCGCCATGACCTCGCCGACCGACTTCATGGCCGTCGTCAGCACCGGATCGGCGCCGGGGAATTTCTCGAACGCGAAACGCGGGATCTTGGTCACCACGTAATCGATGCTCGGCTCGAAGGCGGCGGGCGTCGCGCCGCCGGTGATGTCGTTTTCCAGTTCGTCGAGCGTGTAGCCGACGGCAAGCCTTGCCGCGACCTTGGCGATCGGGAAGCCGGTGGCCTTGGAGGCGAGCGCCGACGAGCGCGACACGCGCGGGTTCATCTCGATGACGACGAGGCGGCCATCGGCGGGGTTGACCGCGAACTGCACGTTCGAACCGCCGGTTTCCACCCCGATCTCGCGCAGCACCGCGATCGAGGCGTTGCGCATGATCTGGTATTCCTTGTCGGTGAGCGTCAGCGCCGGCGCGACCGTGATCGAATCGCCGGTGTGGACGCCCATCGGATCGATGTTCTCGATCGAGCAGACGATGATGCAGTTGTCCGCCTTGTCGCGGACGACCTCCATCTCGTACTCCTTCCAGCCGAGCACGCTCTCCTCGATCAGCACCTCTGTCGTCGGCGAGGCGTCGAGGCCGGATCGGACGATGTCGAAGAACTCCGCCTGGTTGTAGGCGATGCCGCCGCCGGTCCCGCCCATGGTGAAGGAGGGACGGATGATGGCTGGCAGGCCGACGACGTCGAGCGCCTGGGCGGCGATGCCCATGGCATGGCTCATGTAGCGCTGCTTGCGGTCGCCCTCGCCGAGGTTCCAGCGGGTCTCCAGATCGTCGAGCGCGGCGTCGAGATCGTCGGGAGCGGATGCCTTCAGCGCCTCCCGTTCGGCCTCGTGGCGCTTGCGGTCCTCGTCCTTGACCGCGCTGGCGTTGGCCAGCCAGGAGCGCGGCGTCTCCAGCCCGATCCTCGCCATCGCCTCGCGAAACAGCGAGCGGTCCTCGGCCATGTCGATCGCCTCGGCATTGGCGCCGATCATCTCGACGCCGTAGCGCTCCAGCACGCCCATGCGCCTGAGCGACAGCGCGGTGTTGAGCGCGGTCTGGCCTCCCATGGTCGGCAGCAGCGCGTCGGGCCGCTCGCGCGCGATGATCTTGGCCACCACCTCGGGCGTGATTGGCTCGATGTAGGTCGCGTCCGCCAGCTCCGGATCGGTCATGATCGTCGCCGGATTGGAATTGACCAGGATCACCCGGTAGCCCTCCGCCTTCAGCGCCTTGCAGGCCTGGGTGCCGGAATAGTCGAATTCGCAGGCCTGGCCGATGACGATGGGCCCCGCGCCGATGATCAGGATGGAGGAGATATCGGTGCGTCTGGGCATGGGCGTCGGGGCTTTCTTTTTTCGCGCGCTGGCGCGACGCGGCAGGCTGCTTGCGCCAAGCGCCGAACGGGAAGGCCCGGCCGGTGCGCAAGGGAGAGGGGTGTCTGGCTAAGCGCGCCTTATAGGGGAGGAAGCGGGGGGAGGGAACCCCGATTTCGCGTCTTTTACGGTGCGCTCACCGCGCTCGGCTGGAGCAACCGGCATGGCGGATTACTCCGCGAAGGGCAGGGCGTCGAGAATCTCGAAGCGCTCGCCAGCGCCGATGCGGATCAGGTTGAGTTCGGCCTCGCGGGAGAAGCGGAAATCACCGCGCCCGTTGGTGCTGTCGGGCTGTCCGCCGCGGAAGCGGATCAGGCGCTCGCCACCATCCGGCCAGACCACAAAAATGTCGGCATCGTCGGCGGCAAGGCGCAGCACTCGGACTTCGCAGCGTGCCATGGGCTGGCCAACATAGCGCGCGCAGGGAATCTCGGCGCTCGGCCCGGCGATGACGGCGCGTTCGGGAAGCGGCGCTTGTGCGACGATCTGGGGCTCCTGCGCGGGTGCCGGCTCCGGCATTTCCGCCAAAGGCGCGGCAGGGACGGGGATCAAGGCAGCCGGAGGAGAAGGAACGATCGCGGGCGCAGGTGTTTCGGCCGGTGCGGCAGCGGGCTGTTGGGGCGCGCTGGCACCGTCGCCGCCCTCCAGCGCTTCGGCCGGATCGACTTCAGCGACGACCGGTTCAGGTTCGGATTGCGCCACAGGCTGCGCCGCCGGACGGCTCCACGACGGCAGCAGCGCGGCGAGCTGTTCGCGCAGGGTCTGGTCGGAGGAAACGGCGTCGGTCTCTCCCACTGACGGTTCAGACGGGGCAACAGGCTGGGGTGGCGTCTCGATGGCCTCGGGTTCCGGGGCGTGAGGAGACCCTTGGGGCGCCTCCTCCGGATTGTCTGGGGGCAACGACAGGGCAACCGTCGCGTCCGGTGCTCCCAATACCGGCGCGACGGGTGGTTCCGGCTGCTGCGCGATCGGCCGTTCCGCCGGGGCGGCGGCCATCTCCTGTACCTCGACACGCGCGGCCATGGTTTCGTCCGGCGGAACGGATACCGCCGGTTCGCTGCGAGCCGCAGCGGCGGGTTCCTGGGTGTTCTCATCCACCTGCGCGTCGGTCGAGGGCAGGGCCGCGACCAACGGCTCGGCAGCGGAAGTCTCTGCCTCGATGTCGCGAGGTGGACGCGGCGAGGGAAGCGGCACGGCCGTCTGGACAGAAGGGCTCGAGGCGCCCGCGCTTTCGGTCGCATCGGCTCCGGCTGCTTCGAAGGCGCTATAGACCTCTGTCGCTGCCGGATCGCTGCGCGTGGCATAGGCGAGGGTCAACTCGGTTGCCGCACCATCGATCTTCTGGGTTTCGCGGGCGGCATCGATAACTGCTGCCCCGTCCGAGGCGGGAGCCAGCAGCACGGTCTGAAGATCACCAGCCCCGTCGATCGAACCGGCCGAGGTATGTGCAAGAGGGTCTTCCGGCATCGGCAGCGGATCGGGCAGGATGCCAACGGTGATCTGCGACGGGTCGATGACCGGGGAAACGGGCAGGGGTGCCGGTCCCTCGCCCATCCCGTCGTCGTCGTCTCGGGCGAAATGCAGGTAGCGCGCCGGGGTCCAGCCTACGAGACCGTCGAGTTCGGGCACTTCGACCCGGCACCACTGGGTGTTTCGGGACGTGGCGCATTCCAGGCGCGTCAACATCGTACCGTTTGGGATACGGGCCAGCACGAGGCCGATCGGCGAGGCGGTGGCCCGCACGTTGAGGAGATCATTGTGGGAAAGGCCGTGCACGACCGCCGCGATCGTCTCGATTGCCCCGTCATCGGCAGCCTGGGCAACCGAACCGTCAGAACTCTGTGCCTGGTCCCGCGCCTGCGCGGCCACGCCCAGGGCGAGCAGCGTGCCGATCGCGAAGAGTGTCCTGGTCATGGGCTGGCGGAGCGTTTTGATCATGGGCCCTGATGGAGGTCGAGACCTTTCCTTAGGCCAGTGTGGCGGCGGATAACAGATCGAAAACGTCAAATCCTCCGCTCCCGACTGTCGCCTGGCCAGAGGACGACGTGTCACAAACGAATTCGGCAAGATCATGGGCATTCGGCGTTGGAACCCGGATGTCAGATGGGCGTTGCCTCGTCTGCACACAAGCGCCGAAGGAGGTAACAATCATGGCGACCAACAAAGCACCCACCCTCGAGGGCAAGGAAGCCGCGCGCAAACTGGAGGAAAGCGCCAGGCAGGAAGAGCGGAAGACCGAGGAGCGCAAGGGCAGCGACCTGGCCAAGGGCGCGGACCGAGTGGACGAGCGCTCACGCAGTTCCGACGGCCGCGACGTCGAGGAAACGCAGCGCGACCAGGAATAGCTGAACGGCGCTTGCGGCTACGGCCTCGTATCCGCCGCCGCGTCTCCGCTCGACGAAGTGCCCGAATCCTCCTCGGGCAGCCTCTTGGTCGGAGCCGCCCCCGCCACGGTCAATCAGGTCGTTGCCTTGCCAACTGAACGCCTTGCGCTGGATCAAGATCGGGACGCGCGAGCGTGCGAATGCCTGTGACAGCGGGCTCGGGGCGGGTTACGAGTCACTCCGCCGCCGCGGTACGGTTGGGCGGACGGGAGAAAAACCATGCGTTGGAAGGACAGGCGTCAGAGTTCCAACGTGGAGGACCGGCGCGGCCAGGGAGCGCCTGGACGCGGCAGCGGTGGTCCGGGGCGCGGCGGACTGCGCATTCCGATCGGCCGATCCGTCGGCCGGAGTGGGATATCGGGCATCATCATTCTCGTCGTCGTCTTTTTCGCACTCCGCGCCTGCGGCATCGATCCGCTGGAGATCCTCGCGCAGATGGAAGGCGACAACAGTGGCGGCGGGACGCGCGTCACCACCACGGAGGGGTCCGACGAGATGGCTCGTTTCGCGGGCGTCGTCCTCGCGGAGACGGAGGATGTCTGGCACGGGATCTTCCAGGCGAAGGGGGCGACGTATCGTGAGCCGACGATGGTGCTGTTTTCCAGCCAGGTTCGCTCGGCCTGCGGATTTGCGTCTGCCGCAAGTGGTCCATTCTACTGCCCCGGCGATTCGAAGATCTATCTGGACCTCGATTTCTTCGGCGAACTTGACCGCCGCTTCGGCGCATCGGGCGATTTCGCCCAAGCCTATGTCATTGCGCACGAGGTCGGCCACCACGTCCAGAACATCATCGGCGTGTTGCCGGAGTTCAACCGCAGACGCCAGACGATGAGCCAGATCGAGGCCAATCGCATGTCGGTGCGTGTCGAATTGCAGGCCGATTGCTTCGCTGGAATCTGGGCGCACTTCACCGAGCAGAAAGGCTTGCTAGAGGCGGGGGATATCGACGAGGCGCTGAACGCGGCCAACCAGATCGGCGACGACACGTTGCAGAAGAAGACCCAGGGTTATGTCGTGCCTGACAGTTTCAACCACGGCACCTCGGCACAAAGGCGCGAATGGTTCAGTCGTGGGCTCGATACCGGCCGTCTCGACGACTGCGATACGTTCAGCGCCGATCTCTGACAAGGCGGCAAGTCCGATCGCGGTATCCCGCGTCCGTCCGATGTCGATCGGTCGGAACCTGAGCGAGCATTCACGATCTTCTTCAGCTTCTGCTAAGTCTGTGCTTTAGGCTCGACTTAATGGCCGTGCGCTATGATCTCCATTGCCATGATACGTGCAGGGGGTTGGCATGATCGGTCGACTGCTGGGGCGGCTGTCCCGCGACGAACGCGCAAATTTCTCCATTGTCGCCGCAGTTGCGATGGTTCCTCTCGTCCTGGCGGCAGGCTTGGCGGTCGATTTTTCCTCGATCAGCAACCGCCAGACCGAATTGCAGAACGCGCTCGATTCGGCTGCGCTCGCTGTGGCGCGCGAAGGCGATACGATCAGCGATGAGGAGGCCATCGCCATTGCGAGATCCTTCCTGTTGGCGAACTTCCAGATCGAGCATGGCGGGCTGAAGGTTAGCCGGACCGGAACGCGCGTCACCGTCGAAGCCACCAGCCGGCAGGCCCTGCATTTCGCCGGCGTTCTAGGGTATGAAGACTGGCAGGTGTCGGCATCGTCCGCGGCTGACATCGCCTTCAACCGATATGAGATCGCGCTGGTGCTTGACACGACCGGCTCCATGTACGGGGGCAAGCTTTCAGCCATGAAGGATGCGGTGCTCGGGCTCGTCGACACCATGTCGTCGCAGATCAAGGATGCCGAGAAGCTGAAGTTTGCCGTCGTCCCCTTCGCCAATTTCGTCAATGTGGGGGGCCATCACGGCCCGCAGTTTCTCAAGAACGGCAAGGTGAAGAACAAGACCGGCGCAGACTGGCTCGACCTGAAGGGCGATGCCGACTTCCCGCAGACTGAGCTGCCGACCGGACTGAGCCGCTTCGAGCTGTTCCAGCATCTCGGGCAGAGCTGGAAGGGCTGCGTGGAGACACGCCACGCGGCCGGAAAGGATCTCGACGTCAAGGATGTCGCGCCCGATTCCAAGAAACCGGAAACGCTCTTCGTTCCAGCCTTCTCCATCGACGAACCCGACAGTGGAGGCTTTTTCAACAGCTACATCGTGTCGGCGGCCGATCCCCTCGACAAGACACCGGCCGGCCAGTTGAAGAAGCTTCAGAAATACGGGATCCCCAGCGCTACGGCCGTCGAGACGCCGGACCCCGCGCTGGAATGGCTTCCGATCGCGACCAATATGTCGGGCGGCAGGGGGCCGAACCGGGATTGCGTCTCGCAGCCGATCCTGCCGCTCACCAGCGACTACGAAACGATCAGGAGAATGGTGAAGTCGCTGCAGGCCAACGGCACCACCAACATCATGGAAGGCGTGGCCTGGGGTATGCGCGTGCTTTCGCCCGAAGCACCCTTCACGGAGGGCGCGGTAAAGGCCCCGGGAATCGAGAAGATCATGATCGTATTGACCGATGGCTCGAACGTCTTCGGCAACAACGGCACGAAACTCGGTTCCTCCTATTCGAGCAACGGCTACCTGGTCGACGGGCGGCTGGGGATCTCGGCGGGGTCGTCAAGAGATACCAACAAGCTGATGAACGCCCGCACGCTCGCGGCGTGCGAGAATGCGAAGAAGGCCGGAACGGTGGTCTACACGATCAGGCTCGAGGAGCCGGACGTGAAGACCGGCTCGATGCTGAAGGATTGTGCCACGAGCGTGAACCACTTCTTCGATGCTCCATCGCGCGGCCAGCTCGACGATGTGTTCAGGTCGATCCGCGACGACGTTGTCAGGCTGCGCATCTCGTCATAGCCAAGGTCACGGCGCACGTTGCCTCTAGCGGGAGGCGTCCCAGGTCGCCTCCCGTCTGCGTTCGTGACAGGTCGGGCTCAGCGCTCGGCGAGAGCGGGCTCGCCCTTGCGCTCGCGGATCAGGTTGACGAAGCGCCGAAAGAGATAGTGCGAATCCTGCGGACCCGGCGAGGCCTCGGGGTGGTGCTGCACTGAGAAGACCGGCCTTCCTGCCACTGCGATGCCGCAGTTCGACCCGTCGAACAGCGACACGTGGGTTTCCTCGACACCGTCGGGCAGCGAATCGCCGTCGACCGCGAAGCCGTGGTTCATCGACACGATCTCCACCTTGCCGGTGGTGTGATCCTTGACGGGATGATTTGCACCATGATGGCCCTGGTGCATCTTGACGGTCCTGCCGCCCAGCGCCAGCGCCAGCATCTGGTGGCCGAGGCAGATGCCGAACAGGGGGATGTCCGCATCGAGGAGGTCGCGGATCACCGGCACGGCGTACTCGCCGGTCGCCGCCGGGTCGCCTGGTCCGTTCGACAGGAAGATGCCGTCCGGGTTCATGGCGAGGATGTCCTCGGCAGGGGTCATCGCCGGCACCACCGTGACCTCCGCCCCGAGCCCGGCGAACAGGCGCAGGATGTTGCGCTTCACGCCATAGTCGACCGCCACCACGTGCATGGTGGGCTGGTTCTGCTCGCCATAGCCCTTACCCCAGGCCCAGGGGGTTTCGGTCCAGGTCGAACTCTGGCCGGATGTCACTTCGCGGGCAAGGTCGAGGCCCACGAGTCCAGCCCAACTGGCGGCCTCGCGCTTCAATGCGTCGATGTCGAAGACGCCGTCGGGCGCATGGGCGATGACCGCGTGCGGAGCTCCGAGATCGCGTATGCGGGCCGTCAGCGCACGCGTGTCGATGCCGGTCATCGCCACGATGCCGCGGCGCTTGAGCCATTCGTCGAGGCCTCCGTTCGAGCGATAGCTGGACGGCTGGGTGACGTCGGCGCGGAACACGGCCCCGACGGCGCCGGCGCGGGCCGCCGGCGTCAGATCCTCGATGTCCTCGGCATTGGCGCCGACATTGCCGATATGCGGGAACGTGAAGGTTACGATCTGGCCGGCATAGGACGGATCGGTGAGGATTTCCTGGTAGCCGGTAAGCGCGGTGTTGAAGCAGACTTCCGCCACTGCGTGACCCGTGGCGCCAAGCCCGCGCCCCTCGATCACCGTGCCGTCGGCAAGCACGAGCAGGGCCGTGGCTTTCTCCGCGCCCCAGGGCGCTGTCGCTGCGATCATCAGATGTCTCCGTCGGGTCCAAGGGGCGGGCGGTCTTGAAAGTGCCCGGGCAAAGGCTCATATGCCCGAGCTGAAAACCGCGAATGGTCGTTTTGAGACCAGTTCCGCGCGCTCAATACATGTCCATGCAAGGGCCGGACAATAGAAAAAACGCCGGGGTGGGTCAATCCGCTGGGCTCTGTCCGAGCAGAAAAGCTTTTGTCAACGAAAACAGCGGCTTGCCACGAAAAAAATCGAATTGCGTCCGGGAATCCCCGGCGCTAAGGTTCGGCGGCTGCCAAGGGAGTCTCTATTCCGATGCGCGAGAAATTCGCGGAGACGCTGAAACAGGCGCTCAAATCGCATGACAAACGGCGGGTCTCGACGATCCGTCTCATCCAGACTGCCATACACGATCGTGACATCGCCAATCGCGGTGCCGGACGAGATCCGGTCAGCGAGGAAGAGATCGCGCTGATTCTCGTCAAGATGATCAAGCAGCGTCAGGAATCCGCTCGGCTCTACGAAGAGGGCAATCGTCTTGAACTCGCCGAGCAGGAGCGGGAGGAAATCGCCATCATTCGCGATTTCCTGCCTCGCCAGCTCGAGGAGGAGGCGGTCAAGCAGGCCTGCCAGCAGGTGATCTCCGAGGTTGGCGCGGACGGGCTGCGTGACATGGGCCGTTGCATGAACGCGCTTCGGGAGAAGTACCCTGGCCGCATGGACTTCGGCAAGGCGAGCGGGATCGTGAAGGGTCTCCTGCAGTAGGGCAAGAAGCGGAGCGGCTGCAACGGTTGAGCGAGCGATCCCCGGGCGGTTGCGGCGAAGACGCCGATAGCGCTTTACCTTTGGCGAAGCGGGACCAAGCAGTTCGGGTTTCCAGATGGGATCGCCGCGAGCCGTACCGTGGCCGCCGGGCCGCCGATGGCACCCTGACAGCTGCCGCGGTCATGGTACCCACCAAGACCTGTCTGCTTGTCTTTGAGGGCAGGCGCCGTGGGCCTCACGAGGCCCTAACGACGGTCTTTGGCTGCCGGGGTTCGGAAGACAAGTCGGAAGAGTGCGTTGTCCTTGGCGGCGGTGGACGTGGCTGCGGCGCTCTGGCACGGCGTCCGTCGGACGGCTTGCTGGGCGTGATGGTTCCGTCACGCCCCGGGGCGGATCGCGATCGACGCCCGCTACACGTCCGCGGACAGCGTTGGCGGGCGACGATCGCGATGATGACTATTTCCGGTTCTTTTCGAGCCATGCCTGCATTTCGGCGATCTCGATTTCCTGCGCGGCGATGATCGCCTCGGCGAGTGCCTTGGTCTCGGGATCGGCGCCGTACCGCAGGGCAACCCTGGCCATGTCGATCGCGCCCTGGTGGTGCGGGATCATCTTGAGCCGGAAGTCGACATCGGGATCGCCCGTGTATGCCACGGCCATGCCGTGCATCATGTCCATGTCGGCCTTTTTGTAGGCTCGGGTCGATTCTGAATCACCGTCCGCGGGCATCATCATCTGCATCATGCCCTGCATGTCGCCCATGTTCATCATGCCTCCGCCCGATCCATGCATGCCATGGTTCATCTGGGCGAAAGCAACGGCGGCGACAGCGCTCAATCCTGCAGCAGTGGCAACGATTTTCAGCGTCTTCATGTCTCATTCCTCTTTCCGCGGTGGGAACTCTCCGCATCGAGGGAGCCGACCACGCGGTTCGACACTCGTGGATGGCCCCGAGAAACAATCGGGCTTCCATGAGGTGGAAGGTCAAGCGCGATACGTTCCGCTTTGCTCGCGACGCCGATGTACCCGGCGGTGTCCATCATGCCACCGCCCCCGCGCGATGGAGCAGGACAAGGGATCTGCTCATGACCGGAGGGTGAACGCGGCCCTTGCTGCTCGACGGAGGACCATCATCATGTTTCGAACCACCGAAATCGGCATATGTTCGAAGGAGAAGAAAGTAGCCAGTTCATCTGTTGCGCTCGCCTCGGGCGCCAAGCGCATGGCCGACGCGGCAGCTCGTTTCCAGACGACGGGTAGCGTCTGGCTGCCAACCGGCTGTGGAAAGCGGGCAGGGCGGACAAATTGTGTCGTCTGGGATGGCTTGAACGACTATGTAGGGAGGAGAGAGAACAAGACCCCATGCGATTTTCGCCCTCCTTCCTCGACGAAATCCGCGATCGAGTGCCGATCTCGTCGGTCATCGGCGCGCGTGTCTCGTGGGACAAGCGCAAGACCAACACGTCTCGCGGCGATTACTGGGCCTGCTGTCCCTTCCACGGCGAAAAGAGCCCGAGCTTTCACTGCGAGGACAAGAAGGGCCGCTACCACTGTTTTGGCTGCGGAGTCTCGGGCGACCACTTCAAGTTCCTGACCGAACTGGATGGGCTGAGCTTTCCTGAAGCCGTCGAGCGGGTTGCAGAGCTTGCCGGCGTGCCGATGCCGGTGCGCGATCCCGACATGGAACGGCGCGAGCAGCAGCGTGCCAGCCTGCACGAAGTGATGGAGATGGCGACCCGGTTCTTCCAGGATCAGCTTCAGGCTGCCGGCGGCGCCAAGGCGCGCGCCTACCTGCGCGAGCGCGGGCTGTCGTCGACCACGCAGCAGGCGTTTCGGCTTGGCTATGCCCCGGAAAGCCGAAACGGTCTGAAGGAGCATCTGGCCTCGAAAGGCGTCGCGAAGGACCAGATCGAGGCGTGTGGCCTCGTACGCCATGGCGACGACATCGCCGTTTCCTACGACTGGTTCCGCGACCGGGTCATGTTTCCCATCGAGGATTCGCGCGGACGGGTGATCGCCTTCGGCGGCCGAGCGCTTTCGCCGGATGCTCCGGCCAAATACATGAACTCGCCCGACACCGAGCTCTTCCACAAGGGCGGTGTGCTCTACAATTTCGCCAACGCCCGAAAGGGGCAGGGCAAGGACGGAGCGGTGATCGCCGTCGAGGGGTACATGGACGTGATCGCACTGTCGCAGGCGGGGTTCGTGAACGTTGTCGCTCCGCTCGGGACGGCGCTGACGGAGGCGCAGCTGGAACTCCTGTGGCGGATGGCGCCGGAACCGGTGCTGTGCTTCGACGGCGACAAGGCAGGTCTGAAGGCAGCCTGGCGGGCGGCCGATCTCGCATTGCCCTCGATCCAGGCCGGGCGCACTGTGCGTTTCGCCATGTTGCCGGAAGGCCAGGATCCCGACGACCTGGTGCGGGCCGGCGGGCCGGACGCCTTCCGCACGGTGCTGGCCGAAACCCGGGCGCTGGCCGAGATGGTCTGGCAGCGCGAGACGCAGGGTGGGGTGTTCGAGACGCCCGAACGTCGCGCGGAACTGGAAAAGGCGCTGCGCGAAGCCACGAACCGCATTCGCGACGAGGATGTGCGTCGTCATTACCAGCAGGACATGCGCGAGCGCGTGCAGGCCTTCTTCGGCACGAACAGGCCACAGCGCAAATGGCAGCCGGGCGAACGCGGCGCAGAACGCGGCAAGGATGGGTGGGGACGCGGTCAGCGTCCGTCGGGTCGGCTCGCCGTCTCCGACAGCCTCGCCCGGTCCGCGCTGGTGCGCACGTCAGCGGCCGTCATGCCGGTGCGCGGGGCCGTCCTGTTGGTGGCCCTCGTCAATCACCCACCGCTGATAGACGAATTCTTCGACCAGGTGGAGCGACTGGACATGGGGCACGCCGACCTGCGGCGGCTGCATGGCGGTCTGCTCGATGCCGTGGCCCATGACGAAGCCAGCGATCGCGACGCCATCGTGGCGTCGATGGCGCGTTCGGGGCTGTCGCCGCTCTGGGAGACCGCCGTTGGACTGGTTCGTCGCACGCGGCAATGGCCGGCGCTGGAAGACGCGGCGCTCGACGATGCCCGCGACGCGTTCTCGCAGGCCCTGCACTTGCACCAGAGCGCCGGCTTTCTACATAAGGAACTTCGAGCGGCGGAAGCCGCGCTGGCCGTGGAGCCGACGGAGGAAAACTATCGGCAGCTGCTGGCGATACAGACACAGTTTCGCGATGTGCAGGCGACCGAAGCGCTCATCGAAGGCTTTGGCGTCTCTTCCGGCAGGACCGGCGGGAAGGGTTGAGCGCGGAGCGATCGGGGCGACCTTTTTTCGACCGAATAGCACGTCAACGGCTTGACCTTGCGATGAAATGACGGAATCAGGACGGTTCGAATTCGTTAACAGGCGTAGCGTCTTGGGCAATCGGCGGGGGCCGGCGGCGATCAACGTTCATTCGCAAGGTCGGCGCGACGCCATCGCGTCAAGGTTAATGATGCATTCACGCGATGCCGCTACTCGCTGAGGCAGGCGATACGGCGTAATCCGGTTACGCGGACGGACCCGCAAGGACCGCCTCCCGGACTTGTTGGAGACAGGAAAGCATGACGACAAAAGAAAAAGAAGAGCCCGAGACCGAGCGCGAAGGCGCCGTCGACGGGCCGCTTCTCGACCTTTCCGATGATGCCGTCAAGAAGATGATCAAGCTCGCCAAGAAGCGCGGCTACGTGACCATGGACGAGCTCAATGCGGTCCTGCCGTCGGAGGAAGTGACCTCGGAGCAGATCGAGGACACGATGTCGATGCTCTCCGACATGGGCATCAATGTGGTCGAGGACGACGAGACCGGCGAGGAGCCCGAAGGCGACCAGAACGCCGACGCCGAAGAAGAATCCAACGAGATCGCCGAGCAGCAGGGCACCGCCGTCGCGGCCGTGGCCAAGAAGGAGCCGACAGACCGCACCGATGATCCGGTGCGCATGTACCTGCGCGAGATGGGCTCCGTGGAGCTGCTCTCGCGCGAAGGCGAAATCGCCATCGCCAAGCGCATCGAGGCCGGCCGCGAGACGATGATCGCGGGGCTTTGCGAGAGCCCGCTGACGTTCCAGGCCATCATCATCTGGCGCGACGAACTCAACGAGGCGCGCATCCTCCTGCGCGAGATCATCGACCTCGAAGCCACCTATGCCGGACCCGAGGCCAAGCAGGCGCCGGTCGTCGAGCGTATCGAGGAGGATGACAAGCCCAAGGTCGAGGACACCCGTGGCCGTCGCGGCCGCGAGGATGACGACGTCACCAATGTCGGCGGCGATACCCGCGGCGAGGAGGACGACGAGGAGGACGACGAGGCCAATCTGTCGCTCGCCGCCATGGAAGCCGAGTTGCGTCCGCAGGTCATGGAGACGCTCGACTTCATCGCCGGCACCTACAAGAAGCTGCGCAAGCTTCAGGACCAGCAGGTGGAATCCCGGCTGGCCGCGGCCGGCGCGCTGTCGTCCAGCCAGGAGCGGTCCTACAAGAAGCTCAAGGACGAGCTGATCACGGCGGTGAAGTCGCTGTCGCTCAACCAGAACCGCATCGAGGCGCTGGTCGAGCAGCTCTACGACATCAACAAGCGGCTCGTGCAGAACGAGGGGCGACTGCTGCGCCTGGCGGAGAGCTATGGCGTGCGGCGCGACGACTTCCTGCAGCACTATCAGGGCAGCGAACTCGACCCGAACTGGATGAAGTCGATCGCCAATCTCGGCAGCCGCGGCTGGAAGGAATTCGCGCGCAACGAGGGTGTCACGATCGGTTCGCTGCGCAGCGAAATCCAGAATCTCGCCCAGGAAACCGCGATCTCGATCGCCGAGTTCCGCAAGATCGTCAACCAGGTGCAGAAGGGCGAGCGCGAAGCGGCCATCGCCAAGAAGGAGATGGTCGAGGCCAACCTGCGCCTCGTCATCTCGATCGCCAAGAAGTACACGAACCGCGGACTGCAGTTTCTCGATCTCATCCAGGAAGGCAATATCGGCCTGATGAAGGCGGTCGACAAGTTCGAGTACCGCCGCGGCTACAAGTTCTCCACCTATGCGACCTGGTGGATCCGTCAGGCGATCACCCGCTCGATCGCCGACCAGGCCCGCACCATCCGCATCCCGGTCCACATGATCGAGACGATCAACAAGATCGTGCGGACCTCGCGCCAGATGCTGCACGAGATCGGCCGCGAGCCGACCCCGGAGGAACTGGCCGAAAAGCTCGCCATGCCGCTTGAGAAGGTGCGCAAGGTGCTGAAGATCGCCAAGGAGCCGATCTCGCTCGAAACGCCGGTCGGCGACGAGGAGGATTCGCATCTCGGCGACTTCATCGAGGACAAGAACGCGATCCTGCCGATCGACGCCGCGATCCAGGCCAATCTGCGCGAGACGACGACGCGCGTGCTTGCCTCGCTCACGCCGCGCGAGGAGCGCGTGCTGCGCATGCGCTTCGGCATCGGCATGAACACCGACCACACGCTCGAAGAAGTCGGCCAGCAGTTCTCGGTGACGCGCGAGCGCATTCGCCAGATCGAGGCCAAGGCGCTGCGCAAGCTCAAGCATCCAAGCCGGTCTCGCAAGCTGCGCAGCTTCCTCGACAGCTGACGACGCGCATTGTCGGACGAGCATCGGGAACCCGGCGGCGACGCCGGGTTCCTTCGTTTCGGGCAGGCCAATTCCGAACGCCAGATGAACGAGGCCTTCGGGTTGGGTTCAGGCTGGGGCGTCTATCCTCCGCTCAATGGATCGGGACAGTCCCGGTCGGCCGGCCCCCCGGCAGCAACGCGAAGGATCAAGTCCATGACCTCTCTCCTCAAGACCGCGCTCGTCGCTCTCTCGCTCGCCGCGGCCGGCCTCGGCGCCTCCGCCACCACCGCCTCGGCCAGCGACGTTCGTTTTGGCATCGTCATCGGCGGCGGCGGCTACCATGGCGGGTCTGGCTGGGACGGTGGCCATCGACGCGGCTCGGGCTGGGACGGCAACCATCGTCGCGGCTCCGGCTGGCACGGCGGTCCGCGCTACGGCCGCGGCGTCTGCGCACCGGGCCACGCGCTCCAGAAGGCGCGCGGAATGGGCATCCGGCATGCCCGCATCGTCGACGTGAACCATCGCGTCATCCGTGTCGACGGCCGTGATCGCGGCGGCTGGGTGCGCGCCGTCTTCGCCAACGACCGCGGCTGCCCGGTCGTGCGGGTCCGCTGACGCCGCTAGGGCCGGCGGCCGCCGGGATCTCATCGCCCGCCGCGCAGGGCTCCCCGAACAGGCTCGAAAACCCGGCGGCGACGCCGGGTTTTTTGCGATTCGTGGCCGTGCTATGCTTCCACGCATGAACGAGCGCTTCATCCCCGTCGCGACGTCCGAGCTGCGCACCACGCAGGCGGCCGAAGGACTGCGCCGGCGCGCCTTCACCCTGGCCGAGATCGAGGCGATGGTGGAGGCCGGCATCATCGCGGAGAACGAACGCTTCGAGCTGATCGGCGGGGAGGTGGTGCCGATGTCGCCCAAGGGCCTGCGCCATGAGCGCCTGAAAACCTGGGTGATGCGGCAGCTAGCGACGCAGTTGCCCGATGCCATCGGCTTCACGCCTGAGACAACGTTACGGCTGTCGCCCGACACCTTCCTCGAACCCGACTTCGTCCTCTACGACACCGCCGTCGGGCTGGAAGGGCTGAACGGCGCGACCTGCCTGCTGGCGATCGAGATCGCCGACACCAGCCTCGACTACGAAAAGGGCCGCAAGGCGCTGATCTTTTCAGGCTTCGGCATCGCCGAACTCTGGGTCATCGACGCCGTCACCCGCCTCACCACCGTCCACCGCGAACCAAGCCCGATCGGCTACCGCCGCGTCGCCGACGTCCGGCCGGAGGACGCGCTGACGGCGCTGAACGCGCCGGGGCTGGAGTTGCGGCTGGCGGAGTACAGGTAAGGCTCGGCGCTTCCGAAGTTACTTCCTCACCACCACCCAGATCGCGTGGATGATGCCCGGCACATAGCCAAGGAGCGTCAGGAGGATGTTGAGCCAAAAATGCAGCCCGAGGCCCACCTGCATGAAGACGCCGAGTGGCGGCAGTATGATGGCTGCGAGGATGCGGACGACGTCCATTGGGCGGGCTCCGGGTGAGGGGATGAGGGAGCCGGGACAACGAAACGCCGGCCGGATCGTTCCGGCTGGTGTGTTCGCCGTTTCGCTGCATAGGGCAACCGACGGCGTTTCGACCATGTGGCTACAGATGGAGGCGGCGCGGACGTGACGTCAGCGGCGACGCCATCACCGCCGCCACGTTGATGGATCAAGGACGCGAAAGGCGCCGCCGGTTCGACGAACTCCCGAAGCCATCTGATCCAGCGCAAAGATGAGCAAGAATTAACTTGTAAGTCGAAGGGCCTCCGCCGATTTCAGGCGGGAAGAGGACGTTACGGGAGGTTCCCGCGCCGGTCATGCAATGGGGCGCGGCGCCCGTCCCGGGTCAGAGAGGCCGGTCATGGACCAGATCGTCGACAAGCCGAAGCCGGCGACGACACAATCGATCGAGCGGACGCTCGGCCTCGAGCCCGGCGGCGGTCGGCCTCGGCGGTCCTGGCGATGGCTGGTCATCGCAGCGCTTGTGTTGGGCGCGGCCGGAGGCCTCTACGCCTGGTGGAGTTCGGGGCAGGGCGCCCAGACCGTCGCGTTCGCGACGGTACCGGCAACGCGCGGCAACCTGACGATCGAGGTTTCGGCGACCGGTACGCTGCAGCCGCTGACCCAGGTCGACGTTTCCAGCGAGTTGTCTGGGGTGGTGCGGTCGGTGGAGGTCGCGGAAAACCAGGAGGTCGCCAGGGGCGACGTGCTCCTGGTGCTGGATACGACCAGCCGCTCGGCCCAGGTCGAGCGCGCCCAGGCATCTCTGAAGGCCGCGGAAGCGCGGCTTGCCGATGCGCAGACCACCTTGCGAGAAAGCGAGCAGACGCTGTCGCGAACGCGAAATCTCTTCGGACGCGGCATGGTTTCCGATCAGGCGCTGGAGAGCGCGGTCGCCACGCGCGATCGGGCCCAGAGCGCGGTCGCGATCGCCGATGCGAACGTCGCCATCGCCGCCGCCGACCTGACGATCCAGGAAACGGACCTCGCCAAGAGCACGATCTATGCCCCCATCGACGGCATCGTTTTGACGCGCGACGTCGATCCGGGGCAAACGGTGGCCTCGTCGCTTTCGGCTCCGGTGCTCTTCGTCATCGCCGAGGATCTGACGACGATGGTGCTGAAGGCGGCCATCGACGAGGCCGACATCGGTGCGGTGAAGAAGGATCAGAAAGCGCGCTTCACCGTCGATGCCTATCCGGATCGGACCTTCGATGCGACGATCTCCGACATCTCGTTCGCCTCGGTGGCGACCGACAACGTGGTGACCTACGACGCCAAGCTCGCCGTGGACAACCGGGATCTGTCGCTGAGGCCGGGCATGACGGCGACGGTGACGATCGTGACGCGTGAAGCGGGCGGCGTCATCACCGTGCCGAGCGCGGCGTTCCGGTTTCGCCCGCCGGTGACGGAGCAATCCCGAGGCTGGAGCCTTGACAGTCTGTTTGGTGGTCGGCGCATGGGACGGATCTTCGAAAGGCGCAGCCCGACGGTCGCTAGCGACGGCAGCCGCACGATCTATCTGCTGCGTGACGGCGAGCCCGTCGCCACCCGCGTCCGGACCGGCGCCACGGACGGAGAAGACACCGAAATCCTCTCCGGCATCGAGGAGGGCGATCCGGTGATCGTGGGCACCCGCACGAGCGGGGACGCGGCCCGATGACCGCGCCACTCCTCTCGTTTTCCGACATCTGGAAAACCTACGGACGCGGCGAGGCGACCGTCAACGCGCTGGCGGGGGTCGATCTGGAAATCGAGCGCGGCGACTTCGTCGCGATCATGGGGCCGTCTGGTTCAGGCAAGTCGACCGCGATGAACATCATCGGCTGCCTCGACACGCCGACGCGCGGCATCTATGCGTTCGAGGGTATCGATGCGGGCCGCCTCGATCGGCGCCGCCGCGCCATGCTGCGCAACCTCTACATCGGCTTCGTCTTCCAGGGCTACAACCTGCTCGCCCGCACAACGGCGGCCGAAAACGTCGAACTGCCTCTTGTCTATCGCGGCGTGCCATCGCGCGAAAGGCGGGTCCGGTCGCTCGCAGCGCTGGACAGGGTCGGACTGACCGGACGCGAGAACCATACGCCGGCCGAACTCTCGGGCGGTCAGCAACAGCGCGTGGCCATCGCCCGGGCCATCGTATCGGAGCCGACGCTCCTGCTCGCCGATGAACCGACAGGCAATCTCGACACCGCGCGCAGTCACGAGATCATGGAGCTTCTCATGGAGCTCAACCGCGAGAACAATCTGACGGTGGTGATGGTCACGCACGAGGCCGACATCGCCGCCTACGCGGAACGTTCGTTGAAGTTCGTCGATGGCAAGGTCGCATCCGATTCGCGTGTCTCGGAGATGGTGGGATGATTTGGGAAGCCGTCCGTCTGGCGCTGACTTCCGTGCGACGCAACGCGTTGCGCTCCTTCCTGACGCTGCTCGGCATCGTGATCGGCGTGGCTGCCGTCATCGCCATGATCACGATCGGCACCGGAACGACCGAGAAGGTGAAGGCCGACATCTCCAAGCTGGGCTCCAACCTGTTGGTGGTCCGCTCGGGGGCCGATACGGGCCCCGGTGGTCCGCGAGTCGCGGCGCGCCCGCTTTCGCAGAGAGACTATGAGACATTGTCGATGAGGCTCACCGATGTCGAGGCGGTGTCGGCGGCTTCGCAGTCTCGAGTGCGCGTCGTGTTCGGCACGGAAAGCCTGCAATCGGCCGTCACGGGTACGGACGATTCCTACTTTCCGGCCCGCAACTGGGCGCTGACCTCGGGCCGGGTCTTCAACGATTCGGAGCTTCGAGCCGGCTCGAACGTCTGCATCATCGGCACCACCGTCAGCCGGCAGTTCTTTGGCGCCGGAGATCCCGAAGGATCGATGATCCGGGTCAAGCAGATGAGCTGCCGGGTGATAGGCCTGCTCGAATCGAAGGGCTTTTCCGGCTTCGGTCAGGATCAGGACAACGTCGTGATGATGCCGCTCGCCGCCTTCCAGCGTCGAATCGTCGGCAGCCGGGACATCGAGACGATCTATGTCGCGGGCCGTGACGGCGTGGCCACCTCGGAAATCCAGTCGCGGATGGAAGATCTCCTGCGCGAGAGCCGGCGTGTGGCGCCGGATGCCGACGACGACTTCACCGTCCGCGACATGACGCAGGTTGCCGACGCGATGACCAGCGCGACGACCGCCATGACGGGGATGCTGGGCGCGGTGGCGGGCGTCTCGCTGCTCGTCGGAGGCATCGGCATCATGAACATCATGCTGGTCTCGGTGACTGAGCGAACGCGAGAGATCGGCATCCGGCTTGCCATCGGTGCGCATGAACGGCACATCCTGCTGCAATTCCTCGTCGAGGCCACCGTTCTGTCGGCGATCGGCGGGCTCACCGGAGTGCTTCTCGGTCTCGGTATCGCTGGCGGTGTCGCTTACGCCCTGTCGATACCGTTCAGCCCGTCCGCGCTCATCGTGCTGATGGCTTTCGGGTTCTCGGCGATGATCGGCATGGTGTTCGGTTTCTTTCCGGCGCTTCGGGGCGCGCGCCTCGATCCGATCGACGCGCTACGGCACGAGTAGGCCAGCGTCAGGCCGCCTTGTGGCGATGCCGGCTGCGTACGGCCATGAGCCCGCGCGTGCCAAACAGAATCGACAGGAGATAGGCAGCACCGGCCGAAAGCACGATCGCGGGCCCCGAAGGCAGCGCCGCGTGATAGGACAGGAGCAGGCCTGAAAGGCTCGAAGCGAGACCGATCCCCATGGCGAGGAAGCACATCGGTCCCACCCGCGCGGTCCAGAACCGCGCGGCTGCGGCCGGCAGCATCATCAGTCCGACGGAGAGCAAGGTGCCTAGCGCCTGAAACCCCCCGACCAGATTGAGGACGACGAGCGCCAGGAAGGCGAAATGGACGATGGTGCCAATGCGGCTCACCGAGCGGAGGAAGAGGGGGTCGAGGCACTCGGCCACCAGTCCGCGCCACAGGATCGCAAGCGTGACAAGCGTGATGGCACAGATCGCGCCGATCAGCGTCAGCGCCTCGTTGTTCAAGGCGAGTACGGTGCCGAAAAGCACATGCATCAGGTCGACGCTCGAGCCGCGCAACGACACGATCATGACGCCAAGCGCCAGCGAGATGAGATAGAAGGCGGCAAGCGAGGCGTCCTCCTTCTGCAGCGTGAAGCGCGACACGGCGCCGGCGCCGAGCGCGACCACCACACCCGCGATCAGGCCGCCGATCGTCATGGGAACGATTGCGAGCCCGTAGAGCAGGAAGCCGATCGCCGCGCCCGGAAGGATGGCGTGGGCCATCGCGTCACCGGCGAGGCTCATGCGCCTCAGCATCAGGAACACGCCGACAGGGCAGGACGATATCGACAGCAGGACCGCGCCGAGAAGTGCGCGCTGCATGAAGGCGAACTCGATGAAAGGCGATACGAGGAAATCGATCATCTGCGGTTCAGGTCAGCCCGCGCGGATGGACGGCGCTTTCGGTAGAACGAGCCTGACCGTGGGGCGGGTGATCGTGCGCGTGGCGCCCTTCGCCCGCGCCGTGCGTGTGGTCGGGCTCGCACCATGGCGCGTTGTCGCTCCAGGCTTCGTCGAAGTTGCGGGCACGTGCGAGGTTTTCGGGAACGAGCACTTCGGATGTCGGTCCCCAGGCCACCTTCCGTCGCGACAGAATCAGCGTCTCGGGGAAATGACGCCGCACCAGGTCGAGATCGTGCGCAACGACCAGGATGGTTCGCTCCTCCCCGTGCCAGAGACGAATGAGGGCGACGAGATCGGCAACCGTGCTGACATCGATGGCATTGAAGGGTTCGTCAAGCAGGATCAGATCGGCATCCTGAACCAGAACCCGCGCAAACAGCGCGCGCTGCAACTGTCCGCCCGATAGTGTGTCGAGAGGCCGGTCCTGGAAGCCGTCCAGGCCGACGGCGATGAGCGCATTGCGGCAGTTGGCATGGTCGGTCTTGTCGTAGCGACCAAGCAAGCCGCGCTTGCCCCACAAGCCAAGGCGCACGAGGTCGATCACGCGCGCTGGAAAGGTCCGGTCGATCTCGGATTGCTGGGCCAGGTAAGCGATGCGCGTCCCCGGCGCCACTCCGACTTCGCCGCCAATGGGAGCGAGCACGCCCACGATTCCCTTCATGAGCGTTGACTTGCCCGAGCCGTTCGGACCGACGACGGCCGTCAGCGAACCTCGCGCAACATCGCCCGTCAGATGATGAACGGCGGGATGGCGATCGTATCCAAGCGTCAGGTCGCGAAAGGCGAGAACGGGCTGGGTCATGGCATCATCTGCCGGCGAAACTGCGGCCCGGCAGTCGATATGTTATGTTGTTACGTTCGTCAACCGTGCCGCCGGGGAACGGCCTTGCCGCGCCTGCGCGGTGCCTGATCATTGCCGTCACTCCTCGCCCTCACGTTGTGGTCGGGCTTTGCCACCACGCCCGAAGGTGTAGCCCGTCTCCACCGCCGCGTTGCCGAACTTGTCCCGCAATCGGTCCATCGCACCCTCCGCAAGGGCACGCTTGCGGGAGCCCATATCGACGAGGTCGGGCGGATCGGCGCGCGCGGCGTCGGTCAGATCGCTGACGCCGATGCCGATCAACCTGTAGCGGGTACCATCGGTTTCCTTGCGCAGAAGTTCCAGTCCGGTCGAGAAAATCCGGTCGGCCAACCGGGTCGGGTCAGCGAGCTGGCGATTGCGGGTGCGGATGTGAAAGTCGCTGGTCTTGAGCTTCAGCACAATCGTGCGGCCGGCGATCCCGGCCTTTTTCAACCGCGTCGAGACCTTCTCCGAGAGGGAGCGCAGCACTGGCACCAGATCCTCGGACGATGCGAGGTCCGAGGCGAACGTGGTTTCGGCCGAGACGCTCTTGGCTTCATGCTCGGCGTGAACCTTGCGCTCGTCGAGGCCGCGCGACAGGTGGTAAAGCCTATCACCCATACCGCCGTAGCGCTTTATCAGGTCGACGCGATCCATCGTCTGCAACTGACCGATGAGCCTGATCCCGTCGCGTTCGAGCACCTCGGCAAACGCCTTGCCGACACCCCAGATCAAGGTCACCGACTTGCCAGCCAGGAAGGACACCGCCTCCGTCTCGCCGATGACGGAAAAGCCGCGCGGTTTCTGGAAGTCGGATGCGACCTTCGCGAGAAACTTGCAGTAAGACAGACCGACCGAGGCGGAAATGCCAATCTCCTTTTCCAGATCTCGCGAAAACCGCGCCAGCACGAGCGCCGGCGGCATGCCATGCAGCCGTTCCGTGCCCGACAGGTCCAGGAACGCTTCGTCGATGGAAATCGGCTCGACGAGCGGGGTGAGCGCCTGCATCATCGCTCGGACCTCTCGGCCTACGCGGGCATACTTCTCCATATCGGGCTTGATGACCACGGCTTGCGGGCAGGCGGCGAGCGCCTTGAACATCGGCATCGCGGACCGGACGCCGCTGATGCGCGCGATGTAGCAGGCCGTCGAGACGACTCCGCGCTTGCCACCGCCGATGATGACGGGCCGATCGCGCAACTCGGGTCGGTCGCGCTTTTCGACGGCGGCATAAAACGCGTCGCAGTCGATGTGAGCGAGGGACAGCCCGTAGAGCTCGGCATGGCGGACGAGACGCGGGCTTCCACAGTGAACGCAGCGGCGAGCGCTCCGATCAGCCTGGAGACCCAGGCAGTCGCGGCAGAAACCGGCCGAGGGATCGTTGACAGCAAACGGCATCGATGCGAACATAAAGAGAACAAACAGCATGATAGTCGAGCGACCGGGCGGGGGCAAGACAACCCGTGACGAGGGACTTGCGATGATGATCGACTTGCAAGACGTGGACGTTAGGCCTTTGACCTTCGACCTGTGGCCCGCGCTGGAGGATCTGTTTGGCCCGCAGGGCGCCTGCTATGGATGCTGGTGCACCTATTTTCGCCTTCCGCCCGCGCGTCGGCGCGCCGGCACCCGCGAAACCAACAAGGCGCATCTTATGGATCGAGTGGAAACCGGGCCGCCGCCGGGCCTGATCGCCTTCGAACACGGCGCCTCCGTCGGCTGGATGCAGATCGGTCCCCGCGCCGACGTGCCCGAGTGGAACAATGCGCGCCGGGTCTCGGCGCCGCTCGACGAGGAGGGAGTGGCCGATCCCGCAAATTGGGCGATCTCATGCTTCTTCATCCGCCCAAACGTGCGGGGCAGGAGACTTTCCCACCGTCTGGTGGCCGAAGGCATTCAATTCGCGCGCGCGAATGGCGCGCGGATCCTGGATGCTTGCCCGATCGACGAGGCCAAGCAATCGAAGTCGGTCGGACTGTTCGTCGGCTCGACACGAATATTTCAGGCGGCCGGTTTCACGCAGGTTGCGCTTCGCAAGCCTGGGAGGCCGCTGATGCGGCTGGATCTGCGCGCCGCGGCGTCGCTGGACGGTGAGCGTGATGGATGATCAGACACCGAGCGCCGCGGCGATCTTCGGTCCCGCTTCCGGCCAGTCGTTCACCACCAAGATACCGTCGGGAGGTGGCGGCAAGAGTTCGCGCAGCGCGTTCTCGGCCATCAGGTGGAAGAGGTGGGTGTCGGGCACGCTTTCCTTGGCGGAGACGAGGTTTCGCGGTTGATCGTCGACGAAAGCAACCGGTCGGCCTTTCGGGCCGCGCAGGCTGCGGATCGCGGGACCCTTGGCCATTTCCGTCGTGACCAGCGGATAGGTCAGGCCAAGGCTGTCGAGATGCAGGCGGCGGGCATCGCGATGGCGGTGCGGCATCGCGGTCAGGAGGACGATCTCGACGTCATCGGCAAATCCGGCCAGTGTTTCGGCGGCGCCGTCGGTCAAGGTCTGCCACTGGGATTGGGAGACAAAAAATGCGTCGAGCAGTTCGGTCACCAACGCCTGCTCGGCGACGATACCGGTCTGCATATGATGGATGTTTCCGGTGAGGCGGAATGAATCGAATTTCAACCGGTAGCCGAGGCCTTCGAGATAGCGGGGAAAGGGCCGCACGAAATGCAGGAGCACGTCATCGACGTCGAGGACCAGAAGGGGACGGTCGTCCAGTGACAGTTCCGCGATCTGGCGCGCGGTCTCGGGATCATCGCTCACGTTGACCCCTCGAAGTCGTCGGCCCCGCCGGGCAGCGCATGCCTCGCTCGTCCAACGGCGGCCGGGTCGGTCGCCGTCGCCCCGCAAAAGGCCATCAGGCTCGGTTCATGCGAAAGCAGGAAGCCGAGCACTCCTGCCAGGAAGCCGGGTTCAGCGGCGGCGAGCCTTATCTGTTCGGCCTCGATGCCGCTGATTGCCAGGAAGCGCGGCATGAGGACCGGATCGGACGCGATGAAGCCGAGCGCCTCGATGGCGAGGGCTTCGGCATCGCCACGGCTGACGGTGGGCTTGCCGGCGCCCGACCGGATTCTTGAAATGGCCATGGCTGCTCTTATGCCGTCAGGAATGCGCACGCAACGGCCGGGCACATGGATCGCACCGAAAGGCGATTTGTCTTTCGTCAATCATATTGCGGTAAAGTCTTCATCAGGATGGGACAGGAACGCGACGGCGGGGAAGACCGGATGTCGTGGACTGGATGGGACAAACAATGGCCAAGAAGGTGATGATCGTCGAGGACAACGAGCTCAACATGAAGCTCTTCCGCGACCTGATCGAGGCCAGCGGCTACGAGACCGTGCGAACGCGCAACGGGCTGGAGGCGCTTGACCTTGCGCGTACACATCGACCGGACCTGATCCTGATGGATATCCAGCTTCCGGAGGTTTCGGGACTCGAAGTCACGAAATGGTTGAAGGAAGACGACGACCTTCATTCCATTCCGGTGATCGCGGTCACGGCCTTCGCCATGAAGGGCGACGAGGAGCGGATTCGCCAGGGTGGCTGCGAGGCCTACATCTCCAAGCCCATTTCGGTGGGCAAGTTCATCGAGACCATCAAATCCTACCTGGGCGATGCATGAGCGGCGCCCCGACCGACGGACATCCGGCATGACTGCGCGCATTCTCGTCGTGGACGACGTTCCGGCCAATCTGAGGCTGCTCGAGGCCCGGCTGCTCGCCGAGTACTTCGAAGTGTTGACGGCAACCAGCGGTGCGCAAGCACTCGAGCTTTGCGAAACCGGCCGCGTGGACGTGGTCCTGCTGGATATCATGATGCCGGAGATGGACGGTTTCGAGGTCTGCCGGCGCATCAAGGCCGATCCGGCGACCGCTCATATTCCGGTTGTGATGGTCACGGCACTCGATCAGGTTGCGGACCGGATACGCGGGCTTGAAGTCGGAGCGGACGATTTTCTTACCAAGCCGGCCAATGACCTCCAACTCATGACACGCGTCAAGAGCCTGGTGCGGCTCAAGGTGCTGTCCGACGAACTTCGGTTGCGCGCCTCGACAACAAGGGCGATAGGCGTCGAAGCTTTGATTGCCGGTATGAAGGGGCCGGAGGGGGGCTTGCCGCGCATCCTTCTGGTTGACGGTCAGCCGGAATCGGCCTTGTCGATCCGCGCCAAGTTTTCCGACGCCGCGATGGTCGACGTGACCCACGATCCACAGGACGGCCTGTTTCGAGCCGCGGAAGGGGCGTATGACTGCGTCGTCGCAACGACGGCGTTCGAGGGATTCGATCCCTTGCGCCTCTGTTCGCAACTGCGGTCGCTCGACCGTACCCGCTTCCTGCCGATCATCCTGGTCGTCGAGCATGGCGACGATTTGCGCGTCGCGCGGGCGCTCGAACTGGGCGTCAACGACTATATCGTGCGTCCGATCGATCCGCAGGAACTGATCGCGCGGATGCGCACCCAGGTGAAGCGCAAGCGCTACAACGACCACCTTCGAGCGTCTGTCACCGAAACCATCGAGCTGGCGGTCACCGATGGCCTGACCGGACTGCACAACCGGCGCTATCTCGACAGCCATCTGCTGACCCTCGTCGACCGAGCACAGGCGCGGCGTCGTCCGTTGTCGCTGATGATCACCGACCTCGACCGCTTCAAGGCCATCAATGATGCCTGGGGCCACGACGGTGGCGATGCGGTCCTGCGGGAGTTTGCCGGGCGGTTGAGGCGAAGCGTGCGCGGGGTTGATCTTGCCTGCCGCTATGGTGGCGAGGAGTTCGTCGTCGTCATGCCCGATACAGATGGGCCGACCGCCGAGCGGATCGCCGAGCGGCTTCGCAAGGACGTGGCCGGCGCGCCCTTCGCGGTGGGCGACGAGAAGATCCCCGTCACCATCAGCATCGGCGTCGCCCAGATGCTCGAAATGCACGACGATGCGGCTGCGTTGCTCAAACGTGCTGATCGCGCGTTATACGACGCCAAGAACGGTGGTCGAAATCGGGTGGTCGGTCGCGCTGCCTGAGGCGCATTGGCCCAGATCGACCCAAAACGAAACAGTTTCCGGGGTATTGCGGCGAAAGTTTACGTTAACATGACGTAAAGTGCCGGCATGCTTAAGAAACTGTTGATTTTTATCCGACGTTGCGCAAATCTCCGAGCACAAGGATGCAATCGCGAAGCTGCGAAACCCTTTCTTGCGTCCAACCCAGATACCCCATGATGCTCAGGTCCGCCGCATCTCCTGGGTTCCGTGGGGTTGGCCGGCCGGTGCTGACGTCAAGTGGCCTCCTCGTACCGCTGTCAGTTACCGGCCGGCCGCCTTTAAGATCTCCCCGCATCATCAATCGGGTTTTGCCATGGTCGTCTCGCTCGGTTGTGCGAGGCATCCATGTCGCATTGCGAGGAAGGCGTTGAAGGAGTTCCGCAACGCAAAACGCCGCCCGTGGGCGGCGCTCGAAGCTGTTGACGCGGATTGAACCGGCTACTTGATCTTCGTTTCCTTAAACTCGACGTGCTTCTTGGCAACTGGATCGTATTTGCGGAACGACAGCTTGTCGGTCTTCGTGCGGCTGTTCTTGCTCGTCACGTAAAAGAAGCCGGTGTCGGCGGTCGAAAGAAGCTTGATCTTGATGTTCGCGGCTTTGGCCATGACAGATGTCCATCCTGTAAGTTGGGGCTTCCGATCTCACGCCATAAGGCGCGCGACGGTCCGACCGTCCGCGGAAAGTTCGCCGTGACTTAAACGAGCGGGCCCGAATGTCAAGGGCATCGGCCGGCGAAACGCTCGATGAGACGGGGTCTTCATGGCGCGCGACGCAGCATTCGACCGAACGCCAGTATCAGATAAGCGGCAAAGAACATCGCCAGGGACCACGCAAACCCGTGAGTTCCGACCAGGTCCATGCCCAGCCCGATTGCCTGCGGCCCAAGGATCATTCCCAGGCCGTAGCAGAACACGAAGGCCGCATTGGCCGACGCCAGATCGCGTCCACTGAGGCGCGAGCCGAGATGGGCGAGGCCGATCGTGTAGAGACCCGCGACCACGCCGCCCCAGACGAACAGGACAGCGGCGGTCGCGTGCCAGTTCGAAGCGAGCCAGGGCAGGGCCAGCATGCCCGCGAGGCCTACGAAGGCGCAGGATGCGAGCATGATGCGGCGATCGCGCGTCCGGTCGCTGATCATGCCCAGCGGAACCTGTAGGAGCACATTGCCAAGCCCGATCGCCGTGAGCAGCAGCGCTGAATCCGCTTCCGAGTACCCAAGCCGCGCGCCGTAGACCGGAAACAGCGCGAAGCCGCCCGTCTCGACCGCTCCGAAGACCAGGACGGCCGCGGTCGCCGTTGGCACGAGCAGGATGTAGTGCGAAAAGCGTCGGCCCCCCGCACCGCCCGAATGGCTCGAGATATCCGGGCTCTCCCGCCATGCGGCAAGGACGGGCAAGGCGGCCAGCAAGGTTATCGCGACGCCGGTTCCGAAAGGAGCAAAGCCTTCGCTTCCGATTCGGGCGAACAGCCAGGGTCCGAAGGCGAAGCCGAGCGACAGCACGGTGGCATAAATGCCGAGCACCAGTCCGCGTCGACGCGGCGGCGCCGATGCGCTGATCCAGAATTCGGACAGGATGAAGAGCAGTGTGATACCGACATGCATGAAAGCGCGAAGGACGATCCACGTCCAGTAATCGTCGGTGAAGTAGAAACCGGCAAAACAGCTTGCCCCGAGCGCGATGGCGATCAGCATGGTAAAGGCGACGCCAAGGCGCGTGGCGATGGGAATGGCCAGCGGCGCGACCGCGACCGAGGCAAGGCCTGCGACCGCCGTGTTGAAGCCGATGGCCGTTGCGGAATGTCCGCGCTGCTCAAGAATGACCGACAACAAAGGTACACCGAGGCCGATCGCCACTCCAACAGCGGAAATCGACGCGATGGCCGCCGCGAGCGACAACCATTTCACGCCATCAGGCGCGACGCCGTCATCGACCGGAACGACCCCCGTCATGTGTCCTGGTCCACTCTCAGACGAGATCGCGTATGAAGCGGTTGCGCAACATCCTGTAGAAGGGAACGGGATGGCCAGGCTTCAGGTCCGGGTCGGTGTCGAGGCGGATCTTCAGTTCCTCGAGCACGGTGCGGGTGATGGCCGGAATTTCCGCCCTCTTGGCGTCCTCGATCGACAACCAGCAGAGTTCCTCGAGTTCGTTGGTCGGGCCGCCTTCCGGCAGTTCCACGGCGACGTCGTCCCGCCAGGCGGCGAGGAATCGTGTGTCGTATCGGCGAACGCGTCCGGGAGGCGTAATGGCGCGCGCGATGAAGCGCAGGCGGTCGAGTTCGGGTGATACGCCGTGTTCGACAAACCCCTGCCAGCTAGGACGCTTGGTTTGGAACGAGGCGGCACGGCCAATCAGCAATCCGGCTTCCTCGTAGGTCTCGCGAATGGCCGACAAGGCGATGGCGCGCGCCCGGGCGGCGGAAGCCCGCGTACCGTTGCCCACGATGCGCATCTCCTCTTCCGGGAGAAGCGGCGTCGCGGTCGGCACGCGGCTGTCATGCGGGTCGGTTCGCCCACCGGGAAAGACGAAGCGGCCGGGCATGAAGGCGTGGCTGCGATGGCGCCTGCCGATCAATACCTTCACGTCCTCGCCAGAGCGATCGAGGAGGATCAACGTGGCAGCGTCACGCGGGCGCATCGGCCCGCCGCCGAGCGCGAAATCCTTGTTCTCGGCCTTGTCGACCTCGGTTCGCGTCATGCCCTCCATGGAGAGCGTCCTCCCTCGCCAGTGCGGATGCCGTCAGGCTTCCGGATGCGTCTCGAGTTCCTCGGCGTGACCACCGAAGCCGTGCATGTACAACGCCCATTGCAGCCCGACAACGGCCCCCTTGACGGGTTGAAGCAATGCAATCGACGATAGAATGGTGATCGGAACCCAGATCGCCAGATGCGTCCACATCGAAAGGTCGGTGGTCGCCTCCGCGCCCATGAATGCGGCGACGACGATGTGGCCGACAATGAAGATTACCAGATAGGCGGGCAGGTCGTCGGCGCGGTGATGGTGAAATTCTTCCGCGCATACATCGCAGCGTTCAGCCGTGCGGGCGAAGCCGGAAAAGAGCCGGCCTTCGCCGCAATGGGGGCAGCGACCCATGAAGCCGCGCTTCATCGCCCGCCACAGGTTGCGCTGCGGGCGGCCAGAGTGGTTTTCGCCACCGAAGGTCTGTCGTTCCATCTATTTGCTCCTGCCACGGCCGGACTGCGCCCGCCGCGGTGCCTTGGACTGCAGCCGCCGCGTCTGGCCCTTTGCCTTGTGGAAGGAACGCGTTGCCGCAGGCAGTGGCCGAGGTTCGCTCAGCATCTCGAAGCGCATGCTTCCGGCAAGCGGCGCGATCTCGACCAGTTTCACCTCGACGGTGTCGCCGAGGCGGAAGCCCTTGCCGCGCCGCTCGCCGACCAGCGAGTGCGCCGCTTCATCGTAGATATAGTAATCATTGCCGAGCGTTGACACCGGTACGAAGCCATCCGCGCCATACTGCGGCAATCTGACAAACAGACCGGCCTTGGTTACGCCGCCGATGCGTCCCTCGAAGGTCTCGCCCTTGCGGGAGGCAAGATGCTCGGCGATCAGCCGGTCGACCGTGTCGCGCTCCGCGGCCATGGCCCGACGCTCCGCGGCCGAGATCAATGCCGCGGTGTCCTCGAGGCGTGCTTCCTCGCCGGGCGTCATGCCGTCCTTGCCCAATCCGAGGGCGGCGATCAGTGCTCGATGAACGATCAGGTCGGCGTAGCGCCGGATCGGCGAGGTGAAATGGGCGTATCGTCGCAGGTTCAAGCCGAAGTGCCCGATGTTGCCAGGTGAGTACTCCGCCTGGCTTTGCGACCGAAGCACCACCTCGTTGATCAGCGTCTCGTTCTCCTGCCCCCGTGCACGCTCGAGGATCGAGTTGAATTGGGAGGGACGCAATTGCGCTCCGCGGGCGAGCGACAGGCCGACAGTCTGCAGGAATTCGCGCAGTGATTCCTGCTTGGCGAGCGAAGGCGCGTCGTGGATGCGATAGACGAGCGCCTGTTTCCTGGTCTCCAGCGTCTCGGCGGCCGCGACATTCGCCTGGATCATGAACTCCTCGATCAGACGGTGCGCCGCAAGGCGCTCGGGAACCGTCACGCGGTCCACCGCGCCATCGGGCTTGAGCAGGATCTTGCGTTCGGGCAAGTCGAGCTCCAGCGGCCCGCGCTGGTCACGTCCGCGCGACAGGACGGCATAGGCGTCCCAAAGCGGCTTGATGACGCTGTCGAGCAAGGGGGCAGTCGCCTCATCCGGTGCTCCATCGACTGCTGCCTGAGCCTGCGGATAGGCAAGCTTGGCGGACGAGCGCATCATGATGCGATGGAAGGTATGGCGGACTTTGCGGCCGTCGGCCGCAAACATCATGCGCACGGCCAACGCAGGGCGGTCTTCGCCCTCCCGCAGCGAGCAGAGATCGTTGGAAATGCGCTCGGGCAGCATCGGGACGACGCGATCCGGAAAATAGACGGAGTTGCCGCGCTTCAGCGCTTCGCGGTCGAGCGCCGATCCAGACTTAACGTATGCCGCGACGTCGGCGATGGCGACGGTGACGATAACGCCTCCCGGATTGGTTACGTCAGGGTCGGGTTCGGCAAAGACCGCATCATCATGGTCCTTGGCGTCGGCGGGATCGATGGTGATGAGCTGGACATCCCTCCAGTCCTCACGCGCGTCAAGGGTGGCGGGCCGCGCGGCCTCGGCTTCCTCGATGGCGTCGCGCGGAAAGACATGCGGGATTTCGTGCGCGTGGATGGCGATCATCGAGACCGCCTTCTCGCTCGTCAGCGAACCGACGACCGAAATGACCTTCCCACGCGGCAGTCCATAGCGTGTCGGCCGGAGCGGCTCGAGTTCGACGAGATCGCCGACTTGTCCTTCGCCCAGATGCTCCGGATCGATCAGCATTTCCGGCTGGCGGCGATCGACAGCCTCGGTGCGCAACGTTCCGTCGGAGAGCTTGCGGATCACGCCGAGCACGGTATCGCGCCGCTTCTCGAAGATCTTCATCACCCGGCCGGTGTAGTCTGGCCCATCGGCCTCCTCGCCCGGGAAGACGCGGGCGAGCACCCGATCGCCGACGCCGGGGGCAGGGCCCTTGCCGATCTTGGAGGCGCGAATGGCCACCACGACATCCGTGTCCACGTCCACATGGGTCTCGGACGGTCGTGCAAGCAGCCCCCCATCCGTATCGCGGCCGTAGATGTCAAGGATGGTGACATGCGGCAGGGCGCCGGGCTTGTGCAGGCGCTTGGCGCGTTTCTCGAGCAGACCTTCGTCCTGCAGGTCGGCGAGGAGGTTCTTGAGCCAGATACGGTCGTCGCCGCGCAGATTGAACGCCTTGGCGATCTCGCGCTTCGAGGCGCGATCCGGATTCTCGGCGATGAAGGTCAGCACCTGGTCCCGCGTCGGGCGAAAGGCGTTCGGTTCATTCTCCGCGGCCACTGTATTCCCGCTCTTGTCGCGGGATTTCTTCGTGCCGGGAACTCGTCTTGCCAAAGGCTTCAGCCCTTCTTTCCAGCGCTCGCCGTAGCGGGTTTCTTTGCGGCGGCCTTGGCCGGCGCCTTCTTCGGGGCAGTCTTCCTGGTTGCCGCCTTCCTTGCTGAGGTCGACTTGCCGCCGCCCGACTTCCCTGCTTTTTCGGCGATCAGGGCAAGCGCTTCCTCGACCGTGACGGTCAACGGCTCCTTGCCCTTCGGCAAGGTCGCATTCACCTTGCCATAGTTGACGTAAGGGCCATACTTGCCGTCGCGCACGGTGATCTTGCCGCCGCCGTCGGGATGGTCACCGAGATCCTTCAACGCCGCCGCCGTCGCGCCGCGGCGACCGCCGCTGGCCTTTGAGGCCACCTTTTCCGCCAAGACGGACACAGCGCGGTTGATGCCGACCGAGAACACGTCTTCGATGGAATCGAGGTTTGCATAGACCCCATCATGCAGCAAGAACGGACCGTATCGCCCCAGTCCGGCGGAGATCATCTTGCCGCTCTCGGGATGCTGGCCGACGTTGCGCGGCAGCGACAGCAGCGCCATTGCCTTCTCGTGGTCGATGTTGTCCGGCGTCCAGCCCTTGGGCAGGCTCGCGCGCTTGGCCTCCTTGCCTTCGCCTCGCTGGACGTAAGGCCCGAACCGGCCGCTCTTGAGCGCGATCTCCTCGCCGGTGTGCGGATCGGCTCCGAGTGCCTTGTCGCCGCCATCCGCGGCCTGCTCGCCATTACCGTTGGCATCTCCGAGCTGGCGGGTGAAGCCGCATTCGGGATAGTTGGAGCAGCCGACGAACGCGCCGTAGCGGCCAAGCTTGAGAGAAAGCTGGCCTTCGCCGCATTTCGGGCAAGAGCGCGGCTCGCCGCCATCCTCACGCGCCGGAAAGACCAGTGGCGCCAGTTCCTCGTTCAGCGCTTCCAGGACGTCAGTGACCCGAAGCTCCTTGATCTCTTCGACCGAACCGGAGAACTCGCGCCAGAAATCGCGCAGCACGTCCTTCCATGCAAGGCGGCCATCGGAGATCTCGTCGAGTTTTTCCTCGAGGGCGGCGGTGAAGTCATACTCGACATACCGACGGAAGAAACTTTCGAGGAAGGCCGTTACCAGCCGTCCCTTGGCTTCGGGGATCAGCTTTCGCTTCTCGACCTTGACGTATTCGCGGTCTTCGAGCGTCTTCAGCGTCGCGGCATAGGTCGACGGGCGGCCGATGCCCAACTCTTCCATCTTCTTGATCAGCGAGGCCTCGGAATAGCGCGGCGGCGGCTCGGTCGAGTGCTTCACGGCATCGATCTTCTCGCGCTTCAGCGTCTCGCCAGCTCGGATTTCGGGCAGCCGACGCTCATCGTCGTCGTCCGCGTCCTCTTCCTTCTGGTCGGTATAGGCGGCGATGAAACCATCGAAGCGGATGACCGACCCGACCGCGCGCAGGCTGGCGGTCTGGGCACCGTTGACAGCCTCGATTTCGACCGTCGTCCGCTCGATCTCGGCCGGCTGCATCTGGCTCGCGATCGCGCGCTTCCAGATCAGTTCGTAGAGCCGGGCCTGGTCGTTGTCGAGATGGGCTCGAACGGAGGCAGGCGTGCGCGAGAAATCGGTCGGGCGCACCGCCTCGTGCGCCTCCTGGGCGTTCTTGGCCTTGGCGGAATACTGCCTCGGCTTTTCGGGCAGGTACCGCGCACCGAACTCCTTGGCGATGGTGGCGCGGGCCGCTTCGAGCGCCTCGGGCGCCATCTGTACGCCGTCGGTTCGCATATAGGTAATGAGACCGGTGGTCTCGCCGCCGATGTCGATGCCTTCATAAAGTCGTTGCGCGACCTGCATGGTGCGGGATGCCGAATAGCCGAGGCGCGAGGACGCGGCCTGCTGCAGCGTCGATGTGGTGAACGGCGCCGCGGGATTGCGCCTGGTGGGTTTCGCCTCCACCGACAGTGCCTTGAAGCTAGCGCCATCGAGCATGGACTTGATGGCGGTTGCCTGCTCCTTCGTCTTGATATCGAGCTTCTGCAGTTTTTTGCCTTCGAACCCGGTCAGGCGGGCTTCGAAGCTCTCCGATCGCGGCGTGCCCAGCACCGCGCCAATGAGCCAGTACTCCTCGCGGATGAAACGTTCGATCTCGGCTTCGCGGTCGCAGACCAGCCTCAGGGATACCGATTGAACGCGGCCAGCCGAACGTGCGCCCGGCAGCTTGCGCCACAGGACGGGCGACAGCGTGAAGCCGACGAGATAGTCGAGAGCTCTCCTCGCCAAGTATGCATCCACCAGCGGAACGTCGATGGCCCGCGGGTTTGCCATGGCGTCGAGCACGGACTGCTTGGTGATCGCATTGAAGACGACGCGGCTGACGGACTTGTCCTTGATGGCCTTTTTTTGCCGCAACACCTCGAGAACGTGCCACGAGATCGCTTCGCCCTCTCGATCCGGATCGGTCGCGAGGATCAGTCCGTCGGCGTCCTTCATCGCCTTGACGATATCGGTAAGCCGTTTCGCGGATGGGCCATCCACTTCCCAGGACATGGCAAAGTCCTCGTCGGGCCTAACCGAACCGTCCTTGGCAGGCAAGTCACGGACATGGCCGAAAGAAGCCAGAACTTTGTAGTTCTTGCCGAGATACTTGTTGATGGTCTTCGCCTTGGCGGGCGATTCGACGACGACAACGTCCATATGGTCTGGTGCTTCCCTGGGCGACGGGAAAGTCCGGATCTAGTCCGTACAAGCCGCCAATGTTGGAATTCTTCCGTCACATGGCGGGCGAAATCGCCATGGTCAAGCCCCAGGTCCGGAATAGCCTCCGGCGAGACACAACCTAAGATTGGTTGTTATGCTTATAAAATACAACTAATAATATGCAAATGCCTGTGGGGCGCGGTTGTACCGGGGGAGTGGCAAGACAATGGCCGCTTAAAGGATCGCGTCGAGAATCCAGCCAAGGCATTGGGGTTGAACCGGCTGCGGGCCGGCTCGAGGAGTTGCCGCGGACGCCATGACCCAATCCGAAAGCAAGAGATTAACATCTGGCCCGTCCAGCGACTCTCAGCGAGAGGCCAAGCTGGACTACATCCATTCGATGCTTGGCCAACTCCGTGTCATGGCGGAGATGGAGAAACTCGATATGCTTGCCTATCTGATCGACATGGCCCGCGTCGAGGTTGGCGAGATCCTGCGTTCGCAATTGCCTGCTCGGGCGCGATCACGACGCACGAGCGTACATCGTTGAACTTCAAACCGCACAGCGGTCACAGCGATGTCCGGAGCGGAACGTGGAACCAGCTTAGTAGACAAATGCTGGCGAATTCTCGGTCCGAGGCTTGACCTTATGGCGGCCAGGGACTAGATCGCGGGCGTTGCTCGAGCGATTTACCAGTATTGTGGCCGTGAATCGTTGCGCCTCATGGGGTAACCCGGTGGGACACGATGCGACAATTTCCACCGCGGCCCCGACGGGTCGCTCCCACTACGGCGTAAACGCCCGCCGATCTCCGTTCCCCGTTGATCGGATCAAGCTCGGTCTGCGTGACCAAATGCATGTGCATTGAACAAGTTGAAGGTCAGAATTGAAGTACCGCGATAATTTTGTCGACAGGCGTCAGGACGCCTTGGCCGCCAAGGCCGCACTCCTGGAAAAATTCAAGCAGCGCCCGGATGACAGCGATCCTGAATACCAGGCTCGAATCGCCGAGCGCCGCTCCATCGCCGAGGCTCGGGCCGAACGCGAGAAGGAAAAGGAAGCACGTCGGCAGGCGAAGCTGGCCGAGGAAGCCCGGCTGAAGGCCGAGCGCGAAGCTCAGCGCGAAGCGGAACGCCTGATGCGCGAGGAAGAAGAGCGGCGTGCAGCCGAACTGCGGGCGCAGGAAGAAGAAGCGCGCCGCGCGGAAGAGCTCGCCGAGGATGTTGCCCGCAAGGCGCGTCGCGACGCACGCTATGCGGCCCGCAAGGCGCGCGTCCGCAAGATCGGCTGATTCGGTCAGGTCGTTCGCAACGCCTCGGCTAGCGCCGAGGCGAGATTGCCTCTGACTGTGACAGCGATATCGTCGAGGTCCAACCAGGTGGCCATGTGACGCAAGTCGCGCGCGAGCGCTTGCGCAGCATCCGTTGGCGCGCCTTCTTCAAGGAAGGCTCCGTTCATGCGCAGGATGCGTGCCGCTCGATCCGCCTTCAGGTCGACCCTGGCGGCCAGTCCTTCGTCCAGGAGCCAAGGCAGCACATAGTAGCCATGCGTGCGCTTGTGCGCGGGTGTGTAGATCTCGATGCGGTAGCGGAAGCCGAACAGCCGCTCTGTCCTGCCGCGTTCCCAGATGAGCGGGTCGAAGGGCGCGAGCAGCGCACTGCCCCCGATCTTTCGCGGGACCCTCGCTCCAGCGGCAAGAAACGCCTTCTGGCTCCAGCCTGTCACCTTCACAGGCAGAAGGTCGCCGCTCTCGACCAGTTCGGCGATGCGACCGTCGGCCTGCGCCGGTGACAGTCGAAAATAGTCACGCATGTCGGCGGCGGTAGCCACACCGAGGGCGCCGGCCGATATCTTCAGCAATTCCCGGATGGCATCCTGGGGCGTGGGCGTCGGCTGGTCATGGATCGCGCGCGGGATGATCCGCTCGGGCAGGTCATAGAGACGTTCGAAGCCTCGCCTGCTGGCGGTGGTGATGCGGCCAGCCCAGAACAGCCATTCGAACGCATGCTTGGCGTCGCTCCAGCCCCACCAGCCGCCTTCGCCCTTCTGCCCTTCGATCGCCGACGCGGCGATTGGTCCTTCCGCCTCGACCCTCCGGTAGATGTCCTCGATGTAGTCGGCGCGTTCGCGCCCGAACCGAGCAAGCCCGCCATAGATCCCACGGTTGTCACGGGCGTCATGCATGCGCCACTGCATCAATGGCCACGTCTCGACCGGAAGGTAGGATGCTTCATGCGCCCAATATTCGAACAGCCGCCGCGGCCTGCGGGCGGCGGCATCGTCGATCAACTGCCTCGGATAGGCGCCAAGCCGCGAAAAGGCGGGCATGTAGTGCGCGCGGACCACCGCGCTGACAGAATCGATCTGGAACAGCCCAGTGCGGGCAAGCACTGCATTGAGGTGCCTCCATGTTCGCGCCGCTTCCGAGCGCTTTTCGCCGAAGCCTTGCGCGGCGAGCGCAATGCGCCGGGCCGACGCAAGTGAGATCGTGGTCGTCATGGGATAAAATCCAGGATGGCGGAGATGATGCGCGTTTCGCGGGCCAGCTAACGCGGGGCCGGGCGGCGGCGTCAACCCGAAAGCTGCCCACCGGAAGTGGCTCCTGACGAAAGGTGTCTTGGCGACATTCCCGACTCGCTCTGGCCATCTTGCTCGCCGATGCTGTAGGCAACAGGCTTCGCCCCAACGAACCGAAGGCCCCATCCATGTGCCAGCTCTGCGAGGCAGACCGTCTCGAACACTTCGGGTTTTCCGTGATCGATCGCCCGGCGGAGGCGTTGGTCGGTCTAGAATGGGAAGGCAGCCTCGGTCAGGCGGCCATGGGTTCGATCCGGGTTACGCTGAAGTCCCTTCAACAGAGGCTGGGCAAGGGCGATCTTTGGAGCGGGCCGATCGTTGGCCTGTCCTTCAACGAGGGACCCGAGCGTTTCCGCTACTTCGTCGGTATCGCGGCAAGTGAGGCGAAGAATGCGTCCGGATTCGTGTGTCTGGACCTTCCGCCCCGCCGCCATGTCGCATCCTGGCACGGACCAGCCGACGGTGACGTCGTGGCGCACTACGGAAGGATGATTGGTTGGCTGACGTCACAGGGACTGGAGCGAACCCTGGAGGGCCCACATCACCGCGAGGAGTATCCGCGCGACGGCGACTTCGACGGCCCGTCTGTGCTCAGACTGTTGCTGCCGGTTCGATGAAGCCGATTCGTCAGCGACAGCCGGACGAAAGGCTGCTTCCGTGGATGGACGAGCTGCAGGACGGTTTCATGACGGGAATTTCAAGCCGCTCGGGGCGATAGCGTACGGCGTCACGATCCTGTTGGCGGTGGAGCCGCTGCAACTGCTCGAACGCCTCACGACGGTCGATGGCTTGTTGTATCTGAAGGTCTATGAGTGGCCTCGTTCGCTGCGTCGATCCGGAGGTTCCGACGATCGGGGGCGCCGTCACTGTCTGGGCATGTCCAAAGGACGGAAGCGCCGACATCGCCGTGACAAGGACGCACACGATACGCAACATGCGGTGCAGGCTGAATCCCATCCACATCATACAGGAATCTCGCGCGCCAGTGCCACGCCCTATGGTGTCGCGGCATTCGCCGCCGTCCGGCTGGCGAGATAGCGTGCGCGCAGGAAAGCGAGGATGAAGGCCGCCGTCATCAGGAGAACGATGGTCGGTGCCGGCGCGCTGTCAATGAAGAAGGACAGATAGACGCCGAAGAAGCTCGCGAGAAGCGAGACGGCCAGCGATATCGCCATCATCGTCTCGAAACGGCGCGCGATGAGAAATGCCGTCGCGCCGGGCGTGATAAGCATGGCGATGGCGAGGATGATGCCGACCGCTTTCAGCGCCCCGACGATCGTCAGCGACAGGATGGCAAGCAGGCCGTAGTGCAAAAGCCTGACTGGCAGCCCGATCGCTCGAGCGTGCTGGGGATCGAATGCCAGAACCAGCAGATCGCGCCTGCGCAGCAAAAGCAGCCCGGAGACGAAAACCGCGATCGACGCGCTTTCAGCGACGTCCCGCCACGTGACGCCGAGCATGTCGCCAAACAGGATGTGGTCGAGATGAACTGACGTCTGGATGCCGACATAGAGCACGAGGCCGAGCCCGAACATGCCGGAAAACACGACGCCCATTACCGTGTCTTCCTTGACGCGGCTGTTTTCCTTGAGAAAACCGGTCGCAAGCGCACAGATCATGCCGGCTGCGAAGGCGCCCACGGCGAGCGGGATGCCGATGATGTAGGCGATGACGATCCCGGGCAGGACGGCATGACTGATGGCATCGCCCATCAGCGACCAGCCCTTGAGCACTAGAAAGGTAGAGAGCAGCGCCATGGGCGCCGCGACCAGCAGCGAAATCGCGAAGGCTTGCTGCATGAAGGGAAATGCGAAAGGAACCAGGAGCTGGTCGATCACACAGCCTCCTGCAAGGTTGCGCGCGCCTTCCGACGCGCCGCCAGCATGCCGTGCTTCGGTGCGAAGACGAAGGCCGTCAGGAAGACGAGGGTTTGGAGCACCACGATGATCCCGCCGGTCGCGCCGTCGAGGAAGTAGGAAAGATAGGCGCCGGCGAAGCTCGACAGCGACCCGACGGCGACCGAGACCGCGATCAACCGCGGGAACCTGTCGGTCAGGAGATAGGCGGTCGCTCCGGGCGTTACGACCATGGCGATGACGAGGAAGGCGCCGACAGTCTGGAGGGCTGCGACCGTGCAGGCCGAAAGCAGCGTGAAGAAGACAATTTTGAGGGCAAAGGGATTGAGACCGATCGAGCGGGCGTGCGTCTCATCGAAGAACACGACCATGAGGTCCTTCCACTTGGCCAACAGCACGACCAGAGAGACGCCGGAGATGATGACGAGCTGCAGCGTGTCCTCGGGCGTGATCGCCAGGATGTTGCCGAGCACGATGGTCTGGATGTTCACCGAGGTGGGCGAGAGCGAGACCATGAACAGGCCAAGTCCGAAGAAGGACGTGAAGATCAGGCCGATGACGGCATCCTCGCGCAACTTGGTGCGCTGGTTCAGGAAAAGCATGGCGCCCGCCGCCAATCCGCCCGAAAGGAAGGCGCCAAGTGAAAACGGGAGCCCTAGCATGTAGGCCCCGGCCACGCCGGGGACGATGGAATGGGAGAGCGCATCGCCGATCAGCGACCAGCCCTTAAGCATCAGGTAGGCCGACAGGAAGGCGCAGACGCCGCCGACAAGGGAACTGACCCAGATCGCGTTGACCATGTAGCCATAGGAGAAGGGCTCGAGCAGCAGGTCCATGGTCAGTCCCGCCTGTCCGATCCACTCGATGTCGGTTCGAGATCGAGCTGCACCTGCGAAGACCGACTTGCCGCGCCGTCGACGCCGTCTTCGCCGTAAAGGACGAAGGGTCTCTCATCGTCGGTGATGACGGTGACCTGGCGCTTGTCGGCGTCGTCGTGGAGATCCGTGCCACCAAGCACGAAATGGCGCAGGACGCCGCCAAAGGCGATCTCCAGGTTGGCGCGGGTGAACACCTCCCCGGTCGGACCGGCGGCAAGAATGGTCCGGTTGATCAGGATCGCGCGGTCGCAGAACTCCGGAACGCTACCCAGGTTGTGAGTGGAGACCAGCATCACGCGGCCTTCGTCGCGAAGGTCACGCAGCAACGACACGATGGCTTCCTCTGTGGTGACGTCGACGCCGGTGAAGGGTTCGTCGAGCAGGATCACCTTGCCTTCCTGCGCCAGCGCGCGGGCAAGGAAGACGCGCTTCTTCTGTCCGCCGGACAGTTCGCCGATCTGGCGCTTGCGAAAGTCGGCCATGCCGACCCGGTCGAGAGCGGCGGCGACCTTTTCCCTGTCGACCCGTTTCGGAATCCGCAAGAAATTCATATGGCCGTAACGCCCCATCATCACGACGTCTTCGACGAGGATGGGGAAGTTCCAGTCGACTTCCTCGGCTTGGGGAACATAGGCAACCGCATTTCGGTCGCGGGCGCGGCCCGCTGGCTGGCCGAGGATAGAGACCGTGCCCCGCGCAAGCGGCACGAATCCCATGATGGCCTTGAAGAGCGTGGATTTTCCGCTGCCATTGACGCCGACGAGGGCGGTGATCGAACCTTGCGGGATTGAGAAACTGACCCCGGTGAGGGCAGTGTGCCCGTTCCGGTAGGTGACGGCGACGTCGCTGGCTACGATTCCCGGCCGCGCTTCGGCGACCGGGATCCTGGCTGTTGCGGTCACTCGGACAAGCCTTTCGCGATGGTTTCGGACGTGATGCGCAGGAGATCCAGATAGGTCGGCACGGGTCCGTCGGCTTCGGACAGTGAATCGACGTAGAGGACACCACCATAGGCCGCGCCGGTTTCGCGTGCGATCTGCCGGGCCGGATTGTCCGACACCGTGTTCTCGCTGAAAATCGCGGGCACGCCTTCGGCGCGCATGACGTCGATCACACGCCGGATCTGTTGTGGCGTGCCCTGGCTGTCGGCGTTGATCGGCCAGAGATACAATTCCTTCAGGTCGAAATCGCGCGCCAGATAGCTGAACGCGCCCTCGCTGGTGGCGAGCCATCGGCGTTCTGGCGGAATGGCGCTCAATTGCTCGCGAATGGGATCGATCGCCGCGCGGATCCGTTCCTTGTATGCCTCTGCATTACCGGCATAGATCGCGGCATTCGCGGGATCGGCTGCAGAAAGCGCCTTTGCGATGTTGTCGACATAGATCAGGGCGTCGGATGGCGACATCCAGGCATGCGGGTTCGGCCTGCCCAAATAGGGTCCATCGCCGATCGACATGGGTTCCACGCCGTCGGACACGACGGCGGACGGGACGTCGCGCAGATTGGCAAAGAAGCGTTCGAACCAAAGCTCGAGGCCTAGCCCGTTCCAAAGAATGAGGTCGGCATCCTGCGCTTTCAGAATGTCGCCGGGCGTCGGCTGGTAGTTGTGGATCTCTGCGCCGGGACGAGTGATCGAATCGACGTTGGCGGCATCGCCGGCGACGTTCCTCGCCATGTCGGCGATGATGGTGAAGGTTGTAACGACCTTGAACTTGTCGTCGGTTGCGAGAGCGGCGCCGTTGGCGGCCAAGAGAGCGGCTAGGGCGAAAGCGAGCGTTTTCAGCATGGTTTCGGTCTCATTGGGGCGAAGGGGGCATGGGACGCATTCGGAAGCGTCGGTAGCCAACCTAGGCATCTTGTGTCGGGATGTCAACGCAAATGCAAATCATTTGCAAGAAGACGGGCTGGCAGGTGCTCATTTGCAACTGATTGTCATCTGGACCATAGTTCGCACATGACAACGGAGCAAAAGCAGAAGGTGGATTACGAGGCCGAACTCCGACGCGCGGGGGTCCGCATCACGCGCCCTCGGCGGATCATCCTCGAAATCGTTTCAGGAACCGAGGATCACCCCGATGCCTACGAGATCTTCCGCCGCGCCAGCATCATTGACGCCAGTATCTCGCTATCGACCGTTTATCGGACCATGAAACTGCTCGAGGAGCATGGGGCGATCCAGCGTCATGCTTTCGCCGGCGGTCCATCCCGTTTCGAGCATATGGGTGAAGAGCATCACGATCATCTGATCGATCTGGACACGGGCGACGTGATTGAGTTCAGATCCGACAGGATCGAGAAGTTGCAGGACGAAATCGCGCGCGAACTCGGCTACGACATCCTTCACCATCGGCTCGAACTCTATGGCCGAAAGCGGCGCAAGAACTGATCTGCGTATCGTGTCCGTCGAATACGCTGTCAGAGCGTTCCGCATTTTGCCGCAATTCCCGACAATAGACCGGCGTTGAAGCGACTCGGGCGGGGTCCGGGCCTGCGCACCAAGGAGAGGGATTTCGATGAAGAAGACCATGATTGCCGCCGTGGGCGTCGCGAGTTTCGCGCTCGCAGCCTGCACGACCGATCCGTACACGGGACAACAGAAGATTTCCAACACGGCTGGCGGTGCGGCCCTCGGCGCACTCGCAGGCGCGGGTCTCGGCACGCTCGCCGGCGGAAACGATCGGCGCAATGCGTTGATCGGCGCCGGCATCGGCGCACTGGCCGGCGGCGCGATCGGCGGCTACATGGACCAACAAGAGGCCCAGTTGCGCCAGCAGTTGCAGGGAACTGGCGTCAGCGTTACCCGCCAGGGCGATCAGATCATCCTGAACATGCCCTCGAACATCACCTTCGACACCGACCAGGATGCGGTCAAGGCGTCATTCTACGGCACGCTGAACTCGGTTGCGCTGGTGCTGACGAAGTTCAACCGCACGATCGTCGACGTCTACGGCCATACGGATTCGACCGGCAGCGCCAACTACAATCTCGGCCTTTCGCAGCGTCGCGCGCTGTCGGTGGCCAACTATCTTGGAGCGCAGGGCGTGGACCAGCGCCGCTTCTCCATCCTTGGTCTGGGCGATACGCAGCCGATTGCCTCGAACGCAACGCCCGACGGGCGGGCAGCCAACCGTCGCGTCGAAATCAGGCTCGCACCCATCACCTGATTGGTCCCGACGATCGAAAACCGAATCCCGCCCTTTCCGGCGGGATTTTTCGTTTCGGCAACCGGGGGTCCTCTTCGTCCGACCTGCCGACAGCGATACGGCATCGAGACCCATCGTCGCGATTCTCGAGATCAAGCCCTCGGCGTGCATGACCTGGACATTCGCCCGGTAAGGTGAACCAACCGCCTTGCCGGGTACGGATCCCGAACCGTCCTGCCACGTGGAGCCCCGATCCGGAACAAGACCGGAACACGAACTCTATGTCTATGATTTTCAACAGTTCGTGGGGGGTTGCATAGATAGAACAAAACAGGTACATTTGAAACAAGACGGCGAAGCGGCCGGACTTCATTGACGATCGAGGGGTAATGTATCATGGCTCAGAACTCATTGCGGCTGGTCGAGGAAAAATCGGTGGACAAAAGCAAGGCTCTGGACGCGGCGCTGTCGCAGATCGAGCGCGCCTTCGGCAAAGGCTCGATCATGCGGCTTGGCCGCAACGAGCAGATCGTGGAGATCGAGACGGTTTCGACGGGGTCCCTCAGCCTCGACATCGCGCTCGGGGTGGGCGGTTTGCCCAAGGGGCGCATCATCGAAATCTACGGTCCGGAAAGCTCGGGCAAGACGACGCTTGCGCTCCATACGGTTGCGGAGGCGCAGAAGAAGGGTGGCATTTGCGCCTTTGTCGACGCCGAGCATGCGCTGGATCCGATCTACGCCCGCAAGCTCGGCGTCGACCTCGAGAACCTCCTGATCTCGCAGCCCGATACGGGCGAGCAGGCGCTGGAGATCTGCGACACGTTGGTGCGCTCCGGCGCCATCGACGTGCTGGTCATCGATTCGGTGGCGGCGCTGACGCCCCGCGCCGAGATCGAGGGCGAGATGGGCGATTCGCTGCCCGGCCTCCAGGCGCGGCTGATGAGCCAGGCACTTCGCAAGCTGACCGCGTCGATCTCGCGTTCCAACACGATGGTCATCTTCATCAACCAGATCCGCATGAAGATCGGCGTCATGTTCGGCTCGCCGGAGACGACAACGGGCGGCAATGCGCTCAAGTTCTACGCGTCCGTTCGTCTCGATATCCGCCGCATCGGTTCGGTCAAGGAGCGCGGTGAAGTGACGGGCAACCAGACCCGCGTCAAGGTTGTGAAGAACAAGCTCGCGCCGCCCTTCAAGCAGGTCGAGTTCGACATCGTCTATGGTTCGGGCATCTCCAAGACCGGCGAACTCGTCGATCTCGGCGTCACCTCGGGCATCGTCGAGAAGTCGGGTGCCTGGTTCTCCTACAATTCGCAGCGTCTCGGTCAGGGACGCGAAAACGCCAAGCAGTTCCTGAAGGACAATCCCGAACTCGCCAACGAGATCGAACTGGCGCTGCGCCAGAGCGCCGGCCTGATCGCCGAGAAACTGCTCGATGGCGGACCGGAAGACGATGACGGGGACATGGCAGAGGAAGCCTGAGTCTCGACGTACCGCGTTTTTCAAAGCTGTTGGCCGCCGTTCGATTGATCGGCGGCCTTTTTCGTTCCCGGAGGTCGGGGGCAATGAAGGTGAGGTGCATCAGACCCTTCTCACAATCGCTGTCATTCTGGACACCTGGGCGGCCAGTCGATATGAAGCCGTTCGGCTTCCGGGCATCTCCGGTTTTCCTTGAGAAGGCATCGAAATGAGTGGCGTCAACGCAATCCGGTCGGCATTCCTCGACTATTTTCGGAAGCACGGTCATGAGATCGTCGCGTCGAGTCCGCTCGTTCCACGCAATGACCCGACGCTCATGTTCACCAATGCCGGCATGGTGCAGTTCAAGAACGTCTTCACCGGTATCGAGCAGCGGCCCTATTCGCGCGCCACGACGTCGCAGAAATGCGTGCGGGCCGGCGGCAAGCACAACGACCTCGACAATGTCGGATACACCGCTCGTCATCACACCTTTTTCGAGATGCTCGGCAATTTCTCGTTCGGCGACTATTTCAAGGATGTGGCGATCGAACTCGCCTGGAACCTGATCACCAAGGAGTTCGGCCTCGATGCCCGGCGTCTGCTGGTCACCGTGTACCACACCGACGACGAGGCGGCGCAGCACTGGAAGAAAATCGCGGGCCTCTCGGACGATCGGATCATCCGCATTCCGACATCGGACAATTTCTGGGCGATGGGCGATACCGGCCCCTGTGGCCCCTGCTCGGAAATTTTCTATGATCATGGTGAGGGCATTCCCGGTGGACCACCCGGCAGCCCGGACGAGGATGGCGATCGTTTCATCGAGATCTGGAACCTCGTCTTCATGCAGTTCGAGCAGGTGACGAAGGAGGAGCGCGTGGCGCTGCCGCGTCCGTCTATCGACACCGGCATGGGGCTCGAGCGCATCGCGGCGGTTCTTCAGGGCGAGCACGACAATTACGACATTGACCTGTTCAAGGCGCTGATCCGCGCCTCCGTCGAGGCGACGGGCGTCCCGGCCGAGGGCAAGAACAGGGCGAGCCACCGCGTCATCGCCGACCATCTGCGTGCCTCGAGCTTCCTCATCGCCGATGGCGTGCTTCCGTCCAACGAGGGTCGGGGCTATGTGCTGCGGCGCATCATGCGCCGTGCCATGCGCCATGCGCAGCTTCTCGGTGCCGCGGAACCCTTGATGTGGCGGCTCGTTCCGGCCTTGGTGCGCGAAATGGGCCAGGCCTATCCGGAACTGGTGCGCGGCGCGGCGCTGATCACCGAGACGTTGAAGCTTGAGGAGAAGCGGTTCCGCACCACGCTGACTCGCGGCCTCGGTCTTCTGTCCGATGCCACTGAAGGGATGGGCCAAGGCGCGCGGCTCGATGGCGAAACCGCCTTCAAACTCTACGACACCTATGGGTTCCCGCTCGACCTGACGCAGGATGCGCTGCGCCAGCGCGGGATCTCCGTGGATACGGATGGCTTCAACGCCGCCATGGAACGCCAGAAGGCGGAGGCGCGTGCCAGTTGGGCTGGCTCGGGCGAGGCGGCTGCGGAAACGATCTGGTTCTCGGTCAGGGACAAGGTCGGCGCAACCGAGTTTCTCGGCTACGACACCGAGAAGGCGGAGGGCGTGATTTCCGCAATCGTCCGGGACGGCGTGCTGGTGGAGAGCGCGGCTGATGGCGATACGGTCCAGATCGTCGTCAACCAGACGCCATTCTACGGCGAGTCCGGGGGGCAGCAGGGCGATACCGGCACCTTCGAAGGCGAAGGTTTCCGGATTTCGGTCACCGATACGCAAAAGAAGGTCGATGGCCTCTTCGTTCATTCCGCCATCGTTCAAAGCGGAACGGTCAGGCCTGGTGCCGCGGTCGCCATGCAGGTCGACCACGCCCGCCGCGCCGCGCTGCGCGCCAATCACTCGGCCACGCATCTCCTGCATGAAGCGTTGCGCGAAAAGCTCGGCACCCATATTGCCCAGAAGGGTTCGCTGGTGGCGCCCGATCGGCTCCGCTTCGACTTCTCCCACCCCAAGCCGATCGCGGCCGAGGAACTGGAGGCAGTCGAGGCGTTGGCCAACGCCATCGTCTTTCAGAACAGCCCGGTGACTACGCGCCTGATGGCCGTCGATGACGCGATTGCCGAGGGCGCCATGGCCCTGTTCGGCGAGAAGTATGGCGACGAGGTTCGCGTCGTCTCGATGGGCACCGCGATCGACGGCGAAAGGGCAGGCAAGCCTTATTCGACCGAACTCTGCGGCGGCACCCATGTCGGCGCGACCGGTGAAATCGGTCTGGTGCGCATCCTTTCGGAAGGCGCGGTAGCGGCGGGCGTTCGCCGTCTCGAGGCCTTGACCGGGGAAGCGGCGCGCCGCCATCTGGATGAGCAGGATCGCAGGTTGAAGTCGATTGCCGCAGTGCTCAAGGTTGCTCCCGCCGACGCAACAGCGCGCGTGGAGACGCTGGTCGAGGAACGCCGCAAGCTTGAGCGCGAGTTGACGGACGCTCGAAAGAAGCTGGCGCTCGGCGGCGGAGGCAATGGCGCCGGGCAGGGCGCCGAAACCGTGAACGGCATCGGCTTTTTGGGCAAGGTCGTCAACGGTGTCGGCGCGAGGGATCTAAAGCCGCTCGCCGATGAGGGCAGGATGTCGCTTGGATCGGGCGTGGTTGTGTTCGTCAGCGCCGACGATGAAGGCAAGGCGAGCGTCGTGGTTGGCCTCACTCAGGATCTCGTGGGCCGCTTCAGCGCTGTCGATCTGGTCCGAGTGGCGTCGGAAGCCCTTGGCGGCAAGGGCGGCGGCGGGAGGCCCGACATGGCGCAGGCTGGCGGCCCCGACGGTAGCCGAAGCACCGATGCCATCGAGGCGGTGAGGAAGGCGCTCGCCGCCTGATCCGGCTGGCGAGCCGCTATCGCGCGCACTATCCGGGTCGGTAGAAAGTAAGAGGCCCGCGGCGTTCGCCGCGGGCCTCTTGTTCGTTTCTGAGAGCTGATTGTCAGCCCATCGCCTTCTGCAGGTTCTCGTCGATCTTGTCGAGGAAACCGGTGGTCGACAGCCAGGGCTGGTCGGGGCCGATGAGCAGCGCCAGGTCCTTGGTCATGAAGCCGGATTCCACCGTCTGGACGCAGACCTTCTCCAGCGTGTCGGCGAAGCGTTTCAGCGTGTCGTTGTCGTCGAGCTTGGCGCGGTGGGCGAGGCCGCGGGTCCAGGCGAAGATCGACGCGATCGAGTTGGTCGAGGTTTCTTCGCCCTTCTGGTGCTGGCGGTAATGGCGGGTGACGGTGCCGTGCGCGGCTTCGGCCTCGACGGTTTTGCCGTCTGGCGTCATCAGTACGGAGGTCATCAGGCCGAGCGAGCCGAAGCCCTGGGCGACGGTGTCGGACTGGACGTCGCCATCATAATTCTTGCACGCCCAGATGTAGCCGCCCGACCACTTCAGGCTCGCGGCGACCATGTCGTCAATCAGGCGGTGCTCGTACCAGATTTTCTTGGCCTTGAACTCGGCCTCGAACTCCTTCTCGTAAATCTCCTGGAAGATGTCCTTGAAGCGGCCGTCATAGGCCTTGAGGATGGTGTTCTTGGTCGACAGGTAGACCGGCCAGCCGCGCAGCAGGCCGTAGTTCAGCGAAGCACGTGCAAAGTCGCGGATTGAATCGTCGAGGTTGTACATGGCCATGGCGACGCCCGAGCCCGGTGCGTCGAACACCTCGTGCTCGATCGTGGTGCCGTCCTCGCCGACGAACTTGATCGTCAGCTTGCCCTTGCCGGGGAAGCGGAAATCGGTCGCGCGATACTGGTCGCCGAAGGCGTGGCGGCCCACCACGATCGGCTTGGTCCAGCCCGGCACGAGCCGCGGCACGTTCTTCATGATGATCGGCTCGCGGAAGATGGTGCCGCCCAGGATGTTGCGGATCGTGCCGTTGGGCGAGCGCCACATCTTCTTGAGCCCGAACTCCTCCACCCGGGCCTCATCGGGCGTGATCGTCGCGCACTTCACGCCGACGCCGTACTGGGCGATGGCATTCGCCGAATCGATCGTCACCTGATCGTCGGTCGCGTCCCGGTGCTCGATGCCGAGATCGTAATATTTCAGATCGACGTCGAGATAGGGGTGGATCAGCTTGTCCTTGATGTACTGCCAGATGATGCGGGTCATCTCGTCGCCGTCGAGTTCGACGACGGGATTGACCACCTTGATTTTCGACATCGGGAAAGCCTCGTGTTCGGGGAGGCGGGACGGTCGGCTTGCCCCGCGGTTGAAGGAATGCGGCACGCTATAGCAAAGGGAGCGGAGGGGCGCAAACGCTACCAAAAGCGAAGCCGCGCAAGCCTTTCGGCCCGGTTGAACAGGCAAGGCCGCAATGCGCATAATCGCTTTCGTTGGCGGGTCGGCGGCGGATTCGACGGCAGGGAGAACGACGGATGGCGGACTTCGATTTCGGTTTCCTCGACATGGGCGAGGGGCGATTGCACTATGCGTCCATGGGAGACCCGGCCAGTCCGCTCATCCTTTGCCTGCACGGCTTTCCGGAATACTGGGCCGCGTGGAGCGGGGTGATGGCCGAACTCGCTGACGACTTCTTCCTGGTCGCGCCTGATCAGCGCGGCTTCAACCTGTCTTTCAAGCCGCAAGGCGAGGAGGCCTACCGCACGAAGAACATGGAGGCGGATCTGGCCAGGCTCGCCGACCATCTGTCGCCCGGTCGTCCCTTCGTGCTTGCCGGCCATGACTGGGGCGCGTCCGTGGCCTATGCCTATGCCTTCGCGCACCCTGATCGCCTGACGCATCTCGTCATTGCCAATGGCGCGCATCCGGTCTGCTTCCAGCGCGCGATCCTGGATGACGATGGCCAGCGCGCCGCCAGCCAGTATTTCCATACACTTCGCGCGCCGGGCGCGGCCGCGCGGATGGTGGAAAACGACTTCGCCCGCACCATGAAAATGCTCGCCGGATTCTCGCGCACCGACTGGCTGTCGCCCGATCGCGCCAAAGCCTATCGCGCGGCTTGGCGCCAGCCCGGCGCGATGGAGGCGATGCTGCACTGGTACAAGTCCTCTCCGATCGTCGTGCCGAAGCCGGGAGAGACCGTATCCGACGCGCCGCTGTTGGCGGTTGCGCCCGAACGGGTGTCGGTCAGCGTTCCGCATCTGGTCCTGTGGGGCGAGGACGACGAGGCGCTGCGGCCTGCCTGCCTCGAAGGTCTGGAGCGTTACGCGTCCGACCTGACGGTGAACCGCATCCGGGGGGCGGGCCACTGGATCCTGCACGAGAAGCCGGGGGAGGTCGCCGCCAGGATGCGAGAGTTTTTCCGGCGAGACTGACTGTCAGGCGGCCTTTCTCTTCTTCGGCTTCGCCGGCTTGTCCGCCTTCACCTTCTCCGGGAGTGGACCGACATAGTCAGTCGCCAGCGCGATCCAGCGGGTCAGCGCATCATCCTCGGCAACGGCTTCGTTCGCCACCACGACGAAGCCTCTCATCTGCCTGTTGGTGAAATCCATCCGGGCGGCGCCCGGGCGAGCGAGGGCCTCGGCCTCTCGTTCCCTGCCGACCCGGACCAGAAGGTCGCCGCGGTTCATCGAACCGACCAGCATATTGCCGTTGAGGGTGAAGCAGACGCCGCCGAACATGCGGATTTCGCCGACGTTCGGGTCGCCCTCCAGGATGGAGCGGATACGCTTGGCAAGTTCGTTCGTCATCGTGCCCATACACAAAGCTTCATTTTCAGGACGGAGTGTGGCAGGGACGCGAGAAAGCCGCAAACGGGGAACAACCGTCGGCCATGCCGGCTGGTCCGCTTGCCGACATCTCCCGCCATCCGATATCAGCCTGCCGAAGAAACGCATGAACCAGGACTACCGCGGCCAAATCACCACGACCACAGGACCGGCAATCATCCTGGCCGAGCCGCAACTTGGCGAGAACATCGGCATGGTGGCGCGCGCCATGGCCAATTTCGGGCTTTTGGAATTGCGCCTGGTGAATCCGCGCGATGGCTGGCCCAACGAGAAGGCGAAGGCGGCGGCAAGCCGCGCCGACCATGTCATCGACAAGGCGGTGGTGTTCGAAACCGTCGAGGCAGCCATAGCGGACCTGGCATTCGTCTATGCCACCACCGCCCGCCCGCGCGACGGGTTCAAGCCTGTGCATGGACCGGTCGAGGCGGGTCGCGAACTGCGCGGTCGCGACGGCCTTGGGCAGCGTACCGGCATCCTGTTCGGGCGCGAGAAGTTCGGCCTGTCGAACGAGGAAGTGGCGCTCGCCGACGTCATCGTGACTTTTCCGGTGAATCCGGACTTTTCGTCGCTCAACATCGCCCAGGCCGTGCTCCTGATGTCTTACGAATGGACCAAGGCCGGACTCGACAAGGAAACCGACACGAATTTCCGCGGTCCGGAGTTGGAGCCGGCGACCAAGGAGCACCTGAACTCCTTCATGGGCCATCTCGAGCGGGCGCTGGACGTGCGCGGGTATTTCCGTCCACGGGAGAAGAAGCCCAAGATGCTCGACAACTTGCGTTCGGTGTTCACGCGTCCCGCGTTTGCGGAAGCGGAGATCAAGGTGCTTCGTGGCGTGTTGTCGTCGCTCGACTATTTTTCGCCGAAGGAGCCGCGTGGCGCCGGCTACCCCGACCGGAAGGCGGAAGCCGACCGCGCTGCGCGGATGGACGACGCGGATGAGCAATAGCCCCGTGCTGATGTTCGATTCGGGCATCGGCGGGCTCACCGTGCTGCGCGAAGCGAGGGTGCTGATGCCCGACCGGCGTTTCGTCTACGTCGCCGATGATGCTGGCTTCCCCTATGGGGCGTGGGATGAGAAGGCGCTCAACGCGCATATCGTCGAGCTATTCGGCCGTTTGCTGGCCGAACACGTGCCAGAGATCGCTGTGATCGCCTGCAACACCGCGTCCACACTGGTGCTATCCGACCTGCGCGCGGCCTACCCAGGCACGCCTTTCGTCGGGACCGTTCCGGCGATCAAGCCGGCGGCCGAGCGCACTGCAAGCGGTCTTGTTTCCGTTCTCGCCACGCCCGGCACAGTGAAGCGCCAGTACACGCGTGACCTGATCCGCGAATGGGCGGCCAGATGTCATGTGCGGCTGGTGGGCAGCGACCGACTCGCGACGCTCGCGGAAGCCTATATGCGCGAAGGGTATGTCGACGAGGAAGCGGTCCGCGCCGAAATCGAACCGTGCTTCGTCGAGCAGAACGGCCGGCGCACCGACATCGTCGTCCTAGCTTGCACCCATTATCCGTTCCTCGCCAATCGCATGCGCAAGACCGCGCCTTGGCCGGTTGACTGGCTCGACCCTGCAGAAGCGATCGCGCGCCGGGCGCTTTCGCTCCTGACCGGCGCCCCTGGGGTGCCGACGAGGTTGGCTTTGGTGGAGCCACAAGGCGATGACATCGCCATCTTCACCTCGAACGCGCCGGATCATGCGACGCGTCGACTCATGCAGGGTTTCGGCCTATCCGTAGGGTAGGAAGTCGCAGCCTAACCGACTGGTTTGCTTCCCATTTTCACGTCGTATCTCACTGCGTCACAATTAGTGTAGCCCTTGGTCCGTCGAACCACGCTCCCATCTGCATCAAGACCCAGTTTAACAAATCATTGCCACATTCGGCTCCCAGACAGGCTCTCGACATGGCAGCCCGTGGCCTTATCTTCCGGCGGGGGCCGGACATTAACCTGACGACGCTGGCTGGGGCGCTGCGAAACGGAGTGTCGACAAGATTGCCTGGAGAGGGCACGTGACTGGTCAAATAGACGGACAAGGCGGTCAAGACCGCCAGGTATTCATGACGGAACAGGAAAAACCTGTTGCGATCTTCCTGCCGCAGCATCGCCCCGGAAAGGCTGGTCGCCCTCCGAAAGCTGTCGTGGCCGCCGTCATGGCAACGGTCGTCTTTCTCGGCGGTGGCCTCTTTTTCTTGATGCCGCGCGGTGATGCCGGCTTTACGCCGGTCGGAGTTGCGGATGCAGACCATGGCGCGACCACACGAAGCGTGACCGTGGCGAACGACACGGAGGCGGAGACAGTCAGCGCTGTCGAACCCGTTCCGGCGGTCAATGAGGCGTCCAGTGCTCAGCCAGCCGAAGTTCCTGTTTCCCCGGCCGTTGTCGCCGCCGCTCCTGAGGCGGGGACGGCTCGCGTTGCTGACATCCCCAGAAGAGACGATCCGCGTTGGGCTCGGGCCGAAACAAGGCAGGGGTCCCCTGCGCTGGAGGCGGTTAGAAAATTGATTGTCGAGAAAGCCGCTCAGGTCGACGAGGGCGGATCCAGTCTCCTCGCCTTTGCTGGAAACGACCGGGGTATGTCTGCTTTTGCCGAAACGGGTTCGACAACGCGTCGTCCGATGCAGATCGTGCTGCCTGCGGAACTGCCCGAGCAGGTCGACGACGCGACCCGGACAGCCTCCGTCAACGCGCCAGTCAACATGCGCAAGGGACCTGGGGCCAAGCATGGCGTGATGATGGTCATCCCGCGTCAGGCCAAGGTCGGGGTCATCGACTGCGACCAGTGGTGCAAGATCAGCTACGAAGGCCGTACGGGATACATCTACAAGAGCTTCGTTCGCGGCCGGTCGTCCTGATAGCACCGTTCGACGCAGGGTGCGCCGGGCAGGAGGGGATTGCCCTCCATCGCCTCGCGCCAACCGTTCCCGGTAAGATCGAAGACGGTTCCCGTGCCGTTGACATCACCTGCCGATCGGCCTAAAGACCCGCCCAGCGCCGGTCCGCAAGGGCCGGTGTCTTCAATTGACGTGTCCCGTGGATCGCCCGCATCGCTGCGTGGCAATCCTGTCAGGTTCCGAAAACGGGAGCCAGAGGAGGGCGCGTTTCCTTCGTCCGGGACGGCGACGTCTCCGGATTGTTTCATTCGAAAGGGAATGCGATGAGCAAGCGCGAATCCGCAAAGTACAAGATCGACCGTCGCCTTGGTGAAAACATCTGGGGTCGTCCGAAGTCGCCGGTCAACAAGCGTGAATACGGTCCCGGCCAGCATGGCCAGCGCCGCAAGGGGAAGCTGTCGGACTTCGGTCTCCAGCTGCGCGCCAAGCAGAAGCTGAAGGGCCACTACGGCGACATTTCCGAGAAGCAGTTCCGAAAGGTCTACGAGGAAGCCAACCGCATGCGCGGCGATACCTCGGAGAACCTGATCGGGCTGCTCGAGTCGCGCCTGGATGCGGTCGTGTACCGCGCCAAGTTCGTTCCCACCATCTTCGCGGCGCGCCAGTTCATCAACCACGGCCACGTCAACGTGAACGGCCGTCGCGTCAACATCGGCTCCTATCGCTGCCGCCCGGGCGACGTGGTCGAGGTACGAGAGAAGTCGAAGCAACTGGTCATCGTGCTCGAGGCCGTCCAGCTCGCCGAGCGCGATGTTCCGGACTACGTCGAGGCCGATCACTCCAAGATGACCGCCAAGTTCGCGCGCGTGCCGGGTCTCGGCGACGTGCCCTACGCGGTTCAGATGGAACCGAACCTGGTCGTCGAGTTCTACTCGCGCTGAGTTGTCAGCATCATGTCTTTCGGACGCCCGGCCATGTGCCGGGCGTTTTGCTTTGTGCTATCCAGACGGCGAGATGGCGAAGGAGAACGCGTCCGTGGTCCGCTTCATCTACCCTGACGACACGTTCTGCTTCCGGCCGCTCCATACGGTTCAGGCCATCTTCTTCGACGATTCGGGATCGCTCGTCGCGCCAGTCCTTAAGGCTGACGGCAGCCCCTATGTCTTCGAGATCAAGGGGTTCGAGTTGATCGAGAGTGGGAAAGTCTATCCATGAACACGCATGTGGGGCGGGCGGAGCAGGCCGAAGCAGGGGATGTCTGTCACCCGATGTTCCTCGCGGTCCCGTCCACCGTGGAGTTCAATCGGCTGCGCAAGCGTCTCCTGCGCAACACACGCCAGGCGCTGGAGGATTTTTCGATGGTGCGGGCCGGCGAGCGCTGGCTGCTGGCGCTGTCCGGCGGCAAGGACTCCTACGGATTGCTCGCCCTGTTGCTGGATCTCAAGTGGCGCGGCCTTTTGCCGGTCGAGTTGCTCGCCTGCAACCTCGACCAGGGCCAGCCCAACTTTCCCAAGCAGGTGTTGCCTGACTATCTCGAATCGCTCGGCGTGCCACACCGCATCGAGTACCGGGACACCTATTCGGTGGTCACCGACAAGATCGCCGAGGGCAAGACCTATTGCTCGCTCTGCTCACGCCTGCGGCGCGGCCATCTCTACCGCATCGCCCGCGAGGAGGGATGCGCCGCGCTCGTGCTCGGCCATCATCGCGACGACATCCTGGAAACCTTCTTCATGAACCTGTTCCATGGTGGCCGGCTGGCGGCGATGCCGCCGAAGCTGCTCAACGACGACGGTGACGTGATGGTGCTGAGGCCGCTTGCCTATTGCGACGAGACGGACCTGACGAAGTTCGCCGACGCGATGCGCTTTCCCATTATCCCATGCGATCTTTGCGGCAGCCAGGACGGTTTGCAGCGCAATGCCATGAAGGCGATGCTGGCCGAGATCGAGAGCCGGATGCCCGGCCGCAAGGACACGATGCTGCGGGCGCTGGGCAACATGCGGCCGAGCCATCTGCTCGATACCAAGGTGTTCGATTTCGCCGGTCTCGACGACAGGCGTGGCGTTGCGGAGCCCGGCGGTGCGATTTGACGACCGGGACGTTGACTGGCTCGCGGATCTGCTCGACGAGGCGGCGCGCCGCGAGATCATGCCGCGCTTTCGACGGCTGTCCGCCGGAGACGTCCGCCGCAAGACGAGCGCCATCGACCTGGTTACCGATGCGGACGTGGAGGCCGAGCGGTTCCTGACGGAGAGGCTGTTGGAACGCTATCCGGGCGTGCTGGTGATCGGCGAAGAGGCCTGCTCCGATAATCCCGGGCTGCTCCACGGCCTGGCCGCGGCAGACCTCGCCTTTGTCCTGGATCCCGTGGACGGGACCTTCAACTTCGCGGCCGGGGTCCCGCTTTTCGGCGTTATCCTTGCCATCGTGGCGAAGGGCGAGACTGTCGCGGGCCTGATACATGATCCACTCGGACGCGACTGCATGATCGCAGTGCGCGGGGGCGGCAGCCGCCTGCGCCATGCCGACGGCCGGCAGACTACCGTGCGCGCGGCGGCTGCCGCGCCGCTTTCGGAAATGACGGGGAGTGCATCATGGCAGTACTTCCCGGAGCCGGAGCGTTCGAAACTGGCGCGCAACCATTCGAAGGCGCTGTCGCAGATCGCCTACCGCTGTTCCGCGCACGAGTATCGGCTGATCGCCAGCGGCCATGCGCACTTCGTCGTCTACAACAAGCTCATGCCATGGGATCATCTGGCCGGCACGCTGATCCAGATGGAGGCGGGAGGCCACGTTGCAAGGCTGGACGGTAGCGCCTACAGACCCGAGCATCTGGACGGCGGTCTGCTCGTGGCGCCGGACCGTGAAAGCTGGACGGAACTGCGCCGCGAACTGTGGGCCGATTGAGCGCTCCGATCGAGCGTTTCAGACCGGCGCGTTTTGTGATCGGAAGAGACGCCCCTTCTCGGCGATCAACGTCATCACGAGCGCGATGAGAGCGGCGAAGAAGTAGCCGCCGGCCAGTGGCGCCACCGTTCCGTCATAGGCCTGACCGATCAGCGCGCCGACCACGCCGCCGCCAACGGTCTGCAGGAATCCCTGGACCGAGGATGCCGTTCCGGCGACATGGCCGAGCGGTTCCATGGCGAGCGCGTTGTAGTTCGAGCCGATCCAGGAGAACTGCATCATGGCGATCGCGAAGAGGGACAGGAACAGCCAGAACGGAATCGGGCCAAGCAACGCCAGCCCGAAGGACAACGCGGTCACGGCGAGAAAGCCCAGAAGGGCGCCGTGCGCCAGCCTGCGCATGCCAAAGCGTCCGACCATGCGGGCGTTGAGGAAGGACGAGATCGCCATCAGACCCGCCACCAGCGCGAAGTAGATCGGGAACATCTCGCCGACACCATAGATGCCGACATAGACCTGTTGGGCCGAGTTGATGAACCCGAAGAGAGCGCCAAACACGGCCGTCATCGCGATCGTGTAGCAGATCGCGACGCGCTCGGTCAGGACGATGCGGAAGGCCTCGAGGATGACCGTGGCGGTGAAGGGACGGCGCTGGCTCATAGGCAGCGTCTCGGGCAGGCGAAAGCCGGTCCAGATCGTGAAGGCGAGCGACATAACGCCGATGAAGACGAAGATCATCGGCCAGTCGGAAAACAGCATGATGAACTGGCCAATGCCCGGCGCGACCACCGGAATGACCATGAAGACCATGAACACGAGCGACATGACCTCGGCCATGGCACGGCCGCCGTAAACGTCGCGGACCAGCGACACGGCGATGACCCGCGTGGCCGCGGCCCCCAGCCCCTGGATGAAGCGCATGACCAGCAGGATTGTGAAGCTCGGCGCGAAGGCGCATGCGAAAGCCGCCACCACATAGACGCCAAGCCCGACCAGCAGCGGCACGCGCCGACCGTAGCGATCCGAAATCGGGCCGAACACCAGTTGCATGACGCCAAAGCCGATGACGTAGGCGGTGACCACGAGCTGGCGTGCGTTCTCGTCCTCGACTGCCAGACTCATGCCGATCTGCTGCAGGGCGACCAGCATGATGTCGATCGCCAGCGCATTGAGTGCCATGAGGCCCGCGGTGATCGCGATGAACTCCCACCGCGGTATCGTCAGCAGCGGCGCCTTGGCAGGCAAAGGGGAGACCGTCTGGTCCATGGCGTTTCGTCCAGATTCGACACAAACAAAAAAAGAAGAAGCGCCGGCATCGGCGCATCTTCGACTGACTGCCCCGAATGGCTTCCGGGGGTTCTTTATTGTCTGAGCCGCGATCGGGCGGCCGTGTCGGTCAGGCCGCGCCTTTGACGCTCACGCCCTTCTCGTCGAGAAAGGTCTGCAGCTCTCCCGCCTGGAACATCTCGCGAATGATGTCGCACCCACCGACAAACTCACCCTTGACGTAGAGTTGCGGGATCGTTGGCCACTGCGAGAACTCCTTGATGCCCTGGCGCAGCTCATCGGAGGTCAGCACGTTGATGCCCTTGTAGTCGACGCCGACATAATCGAGGATCTGGACGACCTGGCCGGAAAATCCGCACTGCGGGAAGCCCGGCGTGCCCTTCATGAACAGGACGACGTCGTTGCCCTTGACCTCGTTGGCGATGAAATCTGTGATGGCGCTCATGGCTGAATGTCCTTCTCCGTCCGGTTGAAGGCCGACGATGAAATGCGGGAACTTGCTGGACTCTAGATAGAAGATCGACCGGTTCTTGTCGAGGCTGCGCGCTGTCGAGTCGACTTTCGCCCCGCGCGACAAGCTCCGGGATCGCCCATTCGTCATTCCGGAATACTGGTCTGCAGCGCCAGGGCGTGCAGCACGCCGCCCATGTTGCCCTTCAGTGCATTGTAGACCATCTGGTGCTGCTGGACGCGCGACTTGCCGCGAAAGCTCTCGGCCACGACTTCGGCGGCGTAGTGGTCGCCGTCGCCCGCCAGGTCGCGAATCGTCACCCGCGCGTCGGGGATCGATTCCTTGATGAGCCTTTCGATGTCGCGGGCATCCATTGGCATCAGTGTGCTCCATCCATGAATTTCGGGAACCAGCCTTCGTGCGTCGCCCTGAGTTCGCCGACTGGTATCGCACGCGCATCACCCAGCTTCAAGAACGAGCCCCCGGTGTTGCCGATCCAAGGGGCAAATAGCCCGGAAGCCGGCCCGATGTCCTGAAGGAAGCGGTCCACGTCCGCGTGGCGCAAGGTGACGAGATACCGGCCCTGGTCTTCTCCGAAGAAGCAGGTCAGCGGATCGATATCGATGAGTTGGTTGACCGTCGCGCCGATGCCCGAAGCCATCGCCATTTCGGCGAGGCCAACCGCCAGTCCGCCATCCGACAGGTCATGGACGGCGGTGGCAAGTCCGTCGCGGATAAGGCCGCGCACGAGGTCTCCAGCCCGTTTCTCGTGCACGAGATCGACCGGAGGCGGCAAACCGTCCGTGCGGCCGAAGACCTCGCGCAGGTAGGCCGACTGGCCCAGATGCGCGCCCCACGGCCCAGCCGCACCGACGAGGATGATCGCTTCCTCCTCGGCCGCGAACCCGATGGTCGCCATCTTCGACCAGTCGTCGATCAGGCCGACGCCGGCGATGGTGGGAGTGGGCAGAATCGCCTTGCCGTTGGTCTCGTTGTAGAGCGAGACGTTGCCGGAGACGATGGGGAAGTCGAGGGCACGGCAGGCGTCGCCGATACCTTTGATCGCCTGAACGAGTTGGCCCATGATTTCCGGTCGCTCGGGATTGCCGAAATTGAGGTTGTCGGTCGCGGCCAGTGGAAGAGCTCCGGTGGCGGTGATGTTGCGCCAGCATTCCGCGACGGCCTGCTTGCCGCCCTCGTAGGGATCGGCCTGGCAGTAGCGCGGGTTGACGTCGGACGAAAACGCGAGCGCCTTCGTCGGATGACCGTCTATGCGCACGACGCCAGCATCGCCGCCCGGGCGCTGCAGCGAATTGCCCTGGATCAGCGTATCGTATTGTTCCCACACCCAGCGGCGCGAGGACAGATCGGGCGAGCCCAGAAGCGCCAGCAAAGCATCGCCAAGATCGAACGGATCGCCGCGAAAACCAGGCGCCGGAGTACAACCGCCGAGCCATGGTCGGGAGAAGACGCGTTCCTTCTCCAGTTCCGCCATCTTGTGGCCGGCGGTTTCGTCGCCGTCGAGGACGCGGGAGAAGAGGTCAAGCGCCTCGTCGCTGACGCCGGGCAGTTCATCGGCCTGCGGCAACGCCGCGGGTACCGGCGGCACGACCCACGGCCGGTCGTATTCGGGCGCCTGATCGCCGAGATCCTTGATCGGCAGGTTTGCGACCTCGTCGCCCTGGTGGAAGACGCGAAAGCGCAGGTCGTCGGTCGTCTCGCCGACGATGGCGAAGTCGAGCCCCCATTTGCGAAAGATCGCCTCGGCAATGTCCCGCAATTGCGGCTTGAGCACCATGAGCATGCGCTCCTGGCTCTCCGACAGCATCATCTCGTAGGCCGACATGCGCTCTTCGCGGACGGGAACCTTGTCGAGATCCAGCCGGATGCCGAGATCGCCCTTGGCGCCCATCTCGACGGCCGAGCAGGTCAGCCCGGCCGCGCCCATGTCCTGGATGGCGATGACGGCGCCGGAGGCCATCAGCTCCAGGCAGGCCTCGAGAAGGCATTTCTCCGTGAACGGATCGCCGACCTGAACGGTCGGGCGCTTCTCCTCGATCTGGTCGTCGAACTCCGCCGAGGCCATGGTCGCGCCGCCTACGCCGTCACGGCCCGTCTTGGCGCCGAGATACACGACCGGCAAGCCGACGCCCCTGGCCTCCGAGAGGAAGATCGCGTCGGTCCTGGCAATGCCCGCCGCGAAGGCGTTGACGAGGATGTTGCCGTTGTAGGCCGCATCGAACTGAACCTCGCCACCGACAGTGGGCACGCCGAAGGAATTGCCGTAGCCGCCGACGCCGGCCACCACGCCCGAAACGAGATGGCGTGTCTTGGGATGGTCGGGCTCGCCGAAGCGCAACGCGTTCATCGCCGCGATCGGCCGTGCACCCATGGTGAAGACGTCGCGAAGGATACCGCCGACGCCGGTCGCCGCGCCCTGGTAGGGCTCGATGTAGGACGGGTGGTTGTGGCTTTCCATCTTGAAGACGACGCAGTCACCGTCGCCGATATCGACGACGCCGGCATTCTCGCCCGGCCCCTGGATGACCCGCGGACCCGTGGTCGGCAGCGTTCGAAGCCACTTCTTGGACGACTTGTAGGAGCAGTGCTCGTTCCACATCGCCGAGAAGATGCCGAGTTCGGTGAAGGACGGCTCGCGGCCGATCAGGTCGAGGATCCGCTGATATTCATCCGGCTTCAGTCCGTGCGAGGCAACGAGTTCGGGCGTAATCGGGACGGTGTTCGGGATGCTCATCGCGGGCCATGGACTCCGGTCGTGCGGTCTTTGCGCTCCCATAGCGCAAGAGGGCGGCGGATGACACCGGTGCGGGAAGAGAAAATGGAGATGACAGCAGTGCGCCGCCCGCCGGTCGGGACGGCGGATTGTTACCCGAAACTGTCATGGCCTGCGATGCCACCTTCGAGAACGCGGCGGATGGTCTGGAAGCCGCGCGCGACGTCCTCGCGCGATCCGACGGAAGAGAAGCCAACGCGTATCCGGTGATGTGTGCGCTCGGTTCGGGCCGGCTTGTACTCGTCTTCCTCATCGACCAGCACGTCTTGTTCCGCCACCGCGCGGCGGAACAAGCCCGAGAGCCAGGGCTCCGGCAGCTTCATCCACAGGAAGGGTATATCGGGTTTCGAGGTGAAGTCGTTTCCATGAAGGACCGTCCTCGCGATCGCTTCCCTCTCGGCGGTCTCGGCCCGAACGGCCTGGCGTATCGCATTGGCTTCACCGGAAAGCACCAGGCGAGCCGCCGTTTCGGTCATCAGGTAGTTCGGCAGGCTGCCGCCCACCATACGATTTGCCGTGTGCACGCGTTGGGCCGTGTGAGGAGGACAGGCGACCCAACCGGCGCGAAGCCCGGCCGCCACGCTCTTCGACAGGCTACCAACATGAAATGTTCGCTCAGGCGCAAGCAGCACCAGTGGCCCGGGTGCGCCATCCACGAGATTGCCAAAGACCATGTCCTCGATCAGCCAGACATTGTGCCGGCGGGCGATGCTTACGATCTCGGCCAGTCGTTTCGCTGTCAGCGTTGCCAGCGTGGGATTGTGCAGGCCAGGCATGAGGAAGGCGAGTTTCGGGTGCTGCTGGGCACAGACATGCTCGAAATCCTCCGGGATCATTCCGTCCGCGTCAATCTCGACCAGCACCGGACGCCGGCCGATCAGAGCAGCGCTTCGCGCGATCGACGAATAGGTGAGTGCTTCGAACACGATGCGGTCGCCGGGCGCGGTCATCGCGGCGATCACGGCCATGATGGCGGCATGGGCACCCGCCGTTGGCACGATCGCGTCTGTCTGCGGTTCCCAACCTGGGCGCGACAGCCAGGCGCGACCTGCCTCCAGCCAGGAGGGCAGGGGCTGTCGCACATAATCCAGCAGGTCGCCGGCATGATCGCGGGCTATGCGAGCGGCGAACTCGCCAATCGCGTGGGCCTGCCCGACATCGGGCGCGGCGGTCGAATCCATTCGGAGCTTGCCGGGAGTCGGCGCAAAACGCGTACCGCCGAAAACCTCCGGCTGAGGCTGCCGGGACGGTTCGTCTCCGCTGCCGAGCACGAAGGTCCCGCGGCCGACTTCACCTGAAACCAACCCTCGTTCACGCACGAGTGCATAGGCGCGACCGACCGTACCGATCGTCACGCCGAGATCGAAGGCGAGGTTTCGCTGTGGCGGCAGCTTCACGCCGGCCGGTAGGGTCCCAGCGGCAATATCGGCTTCGATGCGGTCGGCGAGCCGCACGTAGATCGGACCCGCGCCGTCGGACAAGGAGGGCAACCAATTTGTCATCATGACAATTCTGTACATTGTCACCCTATCTGCGTCAATGCATACGCGCCTCGCGCTGAGGAGGGGGTCAATTTACGCAAGGAATTATGGCAATGAGTACAATAGATACAATGCCTCGCAAGGACCGCAGGGCGCATTCCGCGCCTGTTCCCTCGTCCACAACCCTACCGCTGTCCGGTCTGTTAGGCCGTATCGGTCGTGCTGTTGAGCGCTGGCGCCAGCGAAGCGATCTTCTCGAACTGACAGACCGTGAATTGCGCGACATCGGGCTGACACGACGGCAGGCACGGCGCGAAGCGGCGCGTCCGTTCTGGGATTGATGCGAAGCGATGTCGGCGGCCTGCCCGATGACGTGCGAGTTGGCCGTTCCTCGGCTTGCCAAGTGCTTTCCCTGTGCGGTACCGCACGGTCGCAACAGGTTTTAACCGGCGGGAGGGGGCAGGGCCCCGGCAGGATTGCATGTCGACCGAAGACAGACTGACCATTCGTCCGATCCGCGGCCCACTGAACGGGCGCCTTGCCCCGCCAGGATCCAAATCGATCACCAACCGGGCGCTTCTTCTCGCGGGACTCGCGCGGGGCGTCAGCCGTCTGACGGGAGCCCTGAAGAGCGATGATACGCTCTACATGGCGGACGCACTGCGCGCGATGGGCGTGGTTGTCGAGGAACCTGACGAGACGAGCTTCAAGGTCACTGCCTCAGGCGAGCTCAAGCCGCCGGCTGAGCCGCTTTTTCTCGGCAACGCCGGTACGGCGACGCGCTTCCTGACGGCTGCCGTTGCGCTCGGTCGGGGACGCTTCGTGATCGATGGCGACGAGCATATGCGCAAACGACCGATTAGGCCGCTCGTCGACGCGCTTCGTCGCATGGGTGTCGCCGCGGAGGCGCCCACCGGTTGCCCGCCGGTGACGATCGACGCGACCGGTCGCATCGATGCGAACCGTGTGGTTATCGACGCCGGGCTGTCGAGCCAGTATGTTTCGGCGCTGCTGATGGCCGTTGCCTGTGGAAAAGACCCTTTCGAGATCGAGCTTGCGGGCTCTGAAATCGGCGCGCGTGGTTACATTGACCTGACGCTCGCCGCGATGCGGGCCTTCGGCGCGCAAATCGGCCAGCCATCACCATCGATCTGGCGCGTCGAGTCCACGGGCTACGTCGCGACCGATTTCCACATCGAGCCGGACGCGTCGGCTGCGACCTATCTCTGGGCGGCTGAAGTCCTCACGGGCGGGGCAATCGACATCGGCACGCCCGCGGAGGCCTTCACGCAGCCGGACGCCATGGCGCACGCGTTAATTGCGTCATTCCCTCGCATGCCGGCCGTCATCGACGGGTCGCAGATGCAGGATGCCGTCCCAACGCTGGCCGTTCTGGCTGCCTTCAACGAGACGCCGGTGCGGTTCGTCGGCATCGCCAATCTGCGCGTCAAGGAATGCGATCGTATTCGGGCGCTTTCCAGAGGCCTGAACGCGATCCGGCCTGGACTTGCGACCGAGGAGGGCGACGACCTCGTCGTGGCCGCCGACCCGGCGCTGGCGGGGCAGCGACTGCCGGCGGCGATCGACACCTTTGCCGATCATCGTATTGCCATGAGCTTTGCGCTTGCGGGGCTCAGGATCGAGGGAATCACGATCCTCGACCCGGACTGCGTGGGCAAGACCTATCCGGGATACTGGGACGCCCTGTCATCGCTTGGCGTCGGATTGGAGCGCGGCTGAAACAGGTCAGGTCGTGCAGGTGGTTGCCCCGGCCGCCCACCGCGCAACGTCCTTTTCGATGCGCGGCGCAAGCGGCGAGGCTGCCAGGGGACCGTAGACCTGCGGCGCTGCCCCGGACGCCGTCACGACCAGTTGCGGCAATGATTGCGGCTTTCCGCGCGGAATGACCAGCAGCCTGGGCGTACCGGTCGTGTTGAGTTCGGGGACGATGCCGTATGCCTTGAATTCCGTGTCAGTCAGCCAGCAGCGATGCGCCTGGGTGTTGATGCGTTGCAAGGTCGAGACGGAGATCGAGGTGCCGGTCGATCGGGCTTGCGGCGGCGCCGTCGTCGAGCAGGACGCGGCCATGAATCCGGCGGTGATGATTGCCAGCAGACGTGTCTCGGCCGGCCTTTGGCGCCACGGCGAAACTGGGGTCATCGTGCGGTTCCACCTGTTTGATTCGGTCTGGTCGACCTGACAGGTCGTAGATGAGCATGTGCCGGTTGGAAAGGGACCGAGCAAAACTGCGCCACTCGTGCGTATGCGGCGGGGGTGCCTATCTGCGCCGGCCAACTTCCCTGCGGATCGCCGCGAGGATTTCCTTCTGCAGAGCCTTGTTGCTGGTCACCGTCCAGTGATCGTCACCGACGCCGGCAACATCCTTGCGCCTTGAAAGGTCGATGTTGGAAATGCGCTTGCCGAGCTTTGGCGATGTCAGTGGAACGCCAAGATTGTTTCCCGCGAAATGGTAGTTCACGTAGCGTCGGACATTCGGCGTCAGCGGGCCGCCCACGGTCGGATCGATGGTGATCACCAGATCGACGGGTATTCCGTCAGCCGCGAGCAGCGATGACACGGACAGCGCGGCGTTCGCGCCGAAGGAGTGGCCGACGAGGACGACCGGGTTCGGTGGCTTTCCTGCCTTCTTGCGGTCGGCAAGGAGTTGAGCGCGCACCGAACTTCCCGACATGTGGCCATGGACGATCGAATTGACACCCGCTTTCGCGAGTTGGGCCGACATCTCGTCGAGACCCGTCGAGAAGACGTTCAGGAAGCCGCGGATGAAGTAGACATGGGTAACGGGGTCGGCCTTAGCCCTCGTCTGCCCCCAGGCCGGGAGGACGGCCAGAAGTGCCAATGCGAACACGAGAAGCGGTCCCGCGCGAGCAAAGGCCGCTCGGCTCACGCGGCAATCCCCAATGCGCTCTCGAAGATGGCACGACCGTCGTCGCCACCATGTGCTGCTTCGATCAGGTTTTCAGGATGGGGCATGAGGCCGAGCACGTTGCCACGTTCCGACACGATCCCCGCGATATCGTTGATCGAGCCATTGGGATTGGTGCCTTCCGCATAACGGAAGGCGACCTGCCCCTGTCCCTCGATACGGGCCAGCGTCTCGGCATCGGCAAAGTAGTTGCCGTCGTGATGGGCGACGGGGCAGCGGATGATCTGGCCTGGACGATAGTTGCGGGTGAAGGCCGTATTCTCGTTCGTCACCTGGAGCTTCACCTCGCGGCAGACGAACTTCAGCGACGTGTTGCGCATCAGCGCGCCGGGCAGCAGGCCAGCCTCGAGCAGGATCTGGAAGCCGTTGCAGACGCCCAGCACCATCACGCCCCGCCGTGCCTTCTCGGCCACCGCGCGCATCACCGGCATGCGTGCCGCGATGGCGCCACAGCGCAGATAGTCGCCGTAGGAAAAGCCGCCGGGAATGACGATCAGGTCGACAGCGGGGATGTCCGTCTCGGTCTGCCAGACGGTCATCGGCGGGGTGCCGGAAATCTTGGTCAGCGCCGCGATCATGTCGCGGTCGCGATTGAGGCCAGGAAGAAGGACAACGGCTGATTTCATCGGCGAGGGGATCCTTGGGAAAGCGGCCACGGGGCGGCGCAGAAACCGCCTGCCGGTCAAGGTTGGATCGGTCTCTGAGGTTCGGCGAATTCACGAAGATCGAAGCCGCGTTCGATGCGATCGAAACGTTCCTCGTGGCGCGCCATCATTCCGAGGAGGTTATGGGTATAGCTCTGTATGCCCATCATCGACAGCCGGACCGACGAAACTTCCTGCTTCACTCCGGATAGGGCCGCGTCGAGGCGGTCCACCCTCTGATGGATCGATTTCACCAGTTCATAGAGAGGGTCGTTCGTCACTTCCGTCATGTTTGTCTTCTGTAACGTCAGATGATGGCGATACTATAGTTCTCGATCACCGTGTTCGCCAGAAGCTTTTCGCACATGGCCTTCAGGTCTGCTTCCGCCTTGGCGCGGTCAGACCCCTGAATCTCGACGTCGAAGACCTTGCCCTGGCGCACGGAGCCGACGCCCTCGAAACCGAGCGCGCCAAGTGCGCCCTCGATCGCCTTCCCTTGCGGGTCGAGAACGCCATTCTTCAGCGTCACGGTGATTCGCGCCCTGATCACGAGGCCGGTACTCCTGTTCTTGAATGGAGACGGGCAGGACCGCTCAGTGCGGCTTGCCGCGACCCTTGCCGTTGCCGGAGGTCACGAGGACGGGGCCGCTCGGCTTCGGCGGCTCGTTCTCGTTCATGATGCCCAGCCGACGCGCAACCTCCTGATAAGCCTCGACGAGGCCTCCCATGTCGCGGCGGAAGCGGTCCTTGTCGAGCTTGTCGTTGGTGGCGATATCCCACAGCCGGCAGGAGTCGGGCGATATCTCGTCGGCCACGACGATGCGCATCATGTCGCCCTCGAAGAGACGGCCGCACTCCATTTTGAAGTCGACGAGTTGGATGCCGACACCGAGGAAAAGGCCGGACAGGAAGTCGTTGACGCGGATGGCGAGCGCCATGATGTCGTCGATTTCCTGCGGCGAGGCCCAGCCGAAGGCCGTGATGTGCTCTTCGGACACCATCGGATCGTCGAGCGCATCGGCCTTGTAGTAGAATTCGATGATCGAGCGCGGCAACACCGTGCCTTCCTCGAGACCGAGGCGCTTGGACAGCGAGCCCGCCGCGATATTGCGCACCACTACTTCGAGCGGAATGATCTCGACTTCCTTGATCAGCTGCTCGCGCATGTTGAGCCGGCGGATGAAGTGAGTCGGGATACCGATCCGGTTCAGGTGGGTGAAGATATGCTCCGAGATACGGTTGTTGATGACGCCCTTGCCATCGATCACCTCGTGCTTTTTCTTGTTGAAGGCGGTTGCGTCGTCCTTGAAGAACTGCACGAGCGTGCCTGGCTCGGGACCCTCGTACAGGATCTTGGCCTTTCCCTCGTAGATGCGGCGGCGGCGGTTCATTGAAATTGGAGGTCCTTGCTAAAGGAGGGGACCGGGGTCGGGAAGCGACGGCAGCGGCCGGATAAGGTATCTCTTCCGCGGTCTGTATCGCAACTGCATCATCTTCTCAATGTGCAATCGCGGACCGTCCAACGCTTTGAGCGAGTTCAGGCGCGACAGTTTGCGCGCCTCCGGCGGCTGCGGCCCGATTCCCTTTGATTTCACCGCCCAGCCGCCATATTGAACCTCCGGGATTTCACTTTTACGGAGGTTACGCCATGACCAACATGAACGATCGCAGGGATGCTTTCGAGAGCAAGTTCGCGCATGACGAAGAACTGAAGTTCAAGGCGACGGCGCGTCGCAACAAGTTGCTTGGCCTCTGGGCAGCCGAGAAGCTCGGCAAAACTGGCGAGGCTGCCGACGCCTACGCCAGGGAGGTCATCGCAGCCGATTTCGAGGAAGCCGGCGACAACGACGTCTTCCGCAAGGTTCGCCGGGACTTCGACGCAGCGGGGGTCGACCAGTCCGACCACCAGATTCGGCGCACGATGGACGAACTTCTGGTCGTCGCGGCGGAACAGATATCGCAGGGCTAGCCTGTCTGGAATTCGACGGGTGGCCATGGGAGCCCCCGTCGGACCGGGGACGCACGGCACTTGAATCTGCCCAATGGGGGAGACGACGACATGACCACGCTCATTTCGCGCCTGGTGGCGGGCGAAACCATTTTCACCGCGTGGTCGAGTATCCCTGATGCGCTCACGGTTGAGACCATGGCGGGCCAGGGCTACGATGCGGTGACGCTCGACATGCAGCATGGAGGCCATCACGAAGACAGCGTGCTGCGGTCGATCCCGGGCATCCTGCGGGCAGGCGCGCATCCGGTGGTGCGCATTCCGGTTGGGCGCTTCGACATGGCAAGCCGCGCGCTCGATTTCGGCGCCGAGTCGGTCATCGCCCCGATGATCAACTCGGTTGCCGATGCGCGCGCCTTCGGCGCCGCGATGAAATACCCACCTCTTGGCGAACGGTCCTGGGGGCCGACCTTCGCACTTCCGCGCAGCGCCGTTCGCGATACGCAGGAATGGCTGCTTAATTCGAATGCCCGGACGCTCGCCTTCGCCATGGTCGAGACGCGGGCGGCGCTGGATGCGCTCGACGGCATCCTCGAGGCGCCGGGGATCGACGGCATCTTCGTCGGCCCGGCCGATTTTTCCATCGCGTGGAACGGCGGCGCATCGCTCGATCCGGTCAGGGAGGACATGATGGAGGCCATCGCGGACATTGCGCGGCGCACGCTGGCAGCAGGCAAGGTAGCCGGAATATACCTCACCAACGTTGCCATGGCCGGACGCTTTGCAAAGATGGGATACCGTTTTCAGGCCGTCGCATCGGAAATTCGCGTGATCGCGGCCGGCTCCGCCGCACTGCTCGGAGAGGCACGGAGCAGCTTGACCTAAACCGCACGGGAGAGGGTTAAAAGCAGGGCCTCGACCATCAGCTTTGCTGCCAGGATAGCGAGGATCGCGAGTATGATTCGGTCGAGCACCTGCGGCGAGACCCGATTTGCGAGCCTGGTGCCCAATGGCATCGCAAGCGAAACCGGCGCAAGTGCGAACAGGCTGTAGAACAACTCGTTGCCGCGGATCAGGCCGTTCGTCGACGCGATCGCGATCTGGATCACCGAGAACGCGACGAACAGGGACGAAATCGTCGCGATAAAGCTCTCCCGCGGCAGGCGAAGCGCGTTCAGGAAGGTTATACTCACCGGCGCGGAAAGCCCGGCACCGCCCTGCAGCAATCCGGCCAGAAGTCCGGCTGGCGCGGAAAGCCAGAGGGCAAGCCCCATCGGCAGGCTCCAGTGTGGCCGAGAAATCCGCACCGCCACATAGACGAGCACCGCGATCGCCACGCCCAGCGACAGGAGATTCGGGTCAAAAGCCTTGAGTGCTAAGGTTCCCAGAGCCGCGCCGATGACGCCGCCGACAAGCAGCGGCAGCATGAAGGTCCATTCGAGAACATGCGCGCGAAAGCGGAACGCTTGCCACAGATTGGTACAGAGATTCGGAACCAGCATGACGATCACGGCAAACCGCACGTCGAAAACCGCTGCGAGGGCAGGAACCGCCAGAATCGGCGCGCCTGCGCCCGTCGCGCCCTTCAGGAGACCGCCAGCGGCAAGACAGAACATGATGACAGCCAGTTCGGCGACGAAACCCGCGTTCATTCCGGTCGCGCCGCGAAGGTTCGCTCCCGGGCTCCGTTGACCGATGCATTCAAGACGAGATGCTGGATCAGCATGATCGACTTGGCATCGATGATGCGCCCGTCGCTGGTCGCGGAAAAGGCTTCGTCCAGGGGAAGCTCGACGACCTCGATGTCCTCTCCTTCGTTCGCGTTGCCACCGCCGTCGGAGATTCGGTCGCCAGGGCTGTATTCAGCCGTGAAGCACCAGAGCCGTTCGCTGAGGCTGCCCGGGCTCATGTACGGATTGAACGCCAGCGAAACTTTTTCCAGCCGATAGCCGAGTTCCTCTTCGGTCTCCTTGCGGATGCAAGTCACTGGATCGTCGGCGTCCAGCAGCCCGGCGCAGACTTCGAGCAGCGGGTCGGGATGACCGGTTATCCAGGCGGGAAATCGGAACTGACGAACCAGAAGCACCGTTTGGCGAACGGGATCGAAGGGGAGGATCGCCGCGCCGTGCCCACGGTCGTAAACCTCGCGCGACTGCCTCTTCCAGGCGCCGTCGCTCCGCCGATAGTCGAAGACGTGCTTCTTCAGGACACCCCAGTCGTCCGACAGAAGTTCCTCGCTGACGAGGCTGATTCGATCCTGCACGCGCGCGCTCCCATGCGGTTCGCGCAAAGCAGTAGTCGCGGTCTCGGGATGCCGCAATGGTGCAGTCGCGGACGTCGCCGGGCCAGGATCGTCAGAGCGGCGGCAATGGCGCCTGCGTTCAAGCCGCCTTGCTGGCCCTGGCGTTCATCACCTCGTCGGCCAGCCGTCCGGTCAGTTCCGCCATGTGATCGAAAGTCGCGCGATAGGTCGCCACGCCGGCCGTTGCCGAACGAAGTTCGACGATGAGATCGCCGATCTCGGCTTGCGGCATCATGGCCTCCACCACATCCCAACTGTCCCAGCCGGGTCGGGCGTCGAAACCGAGGATCTGGCCGCGCCGCTGCGGCAGGATGGCGGTGACTCGGGCCGTTGCGTCGGAAGGGGTGAACACGTCGATCTTCATGATCGGCTCCAGAATCACCGGCGAGCAGGATGGAATTGCCTCGCGCATGGCGAGCCTCGCAGCCATCTGGAAGGCCATGTCCGACGAATCCACGGCATGGTAGGAGCCGTCAGAGAGGTTCACCGCGATGTCGACGAGGGGAAAACCGAACGAACCCGCCTTCAGGAAATCGCGGACGCCTGCTTCGACCGAGGGGACATACTGCTTGGGGACGACTCCGCCGGTAATGGTGTCGGTGAACTCGAAGCCGGAGCCTCGGGGCAGGGGTCTGATCTCCAGAACGACATCGGCAAACTGGCCATGGCCGCCCGACTGCTTCTTGTGGCGGCCTCGCTGGCTCGCCGGCTTGCGGATTGTTTCGGAGTAGGGAACGCCGGGTCGGCCGGTCTCGACGGCGATCTGGTACTTGCTGTCGAGCCGCTCGACCGTTACGCGCATGTGCATCTCGCCATGTCCGGATATCACGGTCTCGCCGGTTTCCTTGTGGTCGATCGAGAGTGAGGGGTCCTCCTCCGCGATCCGGTGCAATGCGACCGACATCTTGACCTCGTCCTTGCGCTCGCGCGGGCGCAGTGCCATCGCAAAGACCGGCTCTGGAGTCGGGCGCCGCGGCAGGGAAACGGCTGGCGATGACTTTCCCGCCGCCACGGTGTCACCGGTGCGGATGTCGTCGAGTTTGCCAAGGGCCACAGTCATTCCCTCCTCGGCGGACGGGATCTTGACCTGCTCGCGCCCAATCAGGCGGTAGAGACCGGAGACCCGGCCGGTCCGCCCGTCCGCCGCTGCGATGTCGGAGCCATCGGTAAACGTTCCCTCCAGCACGCGCGCCACCGATAGCTTGCCGCCATGCGGCGTGTGAATGGTTTTCATGACCTGGAGCATCGATCCGGCGCCCTCATTGAGGCCCAACCGCTTGCGGGTCACCGAGACGTCCGGAGCGTCATGGCGGATCGCTTTCAGGAGGCGCAGAATGCCGTTGCCGTGCTCGGCCGATCCGATCAGCACCGGAACGACCGCGCCTGCGCGCAGATCGGCGGCGAGATCATCGAAGATCTCGTCGCGCGGCGGCTCCATCTCCTCGAGCAACTGCTCCATCAGTTTGTCGTCATGGTCGGCCAGCCGCTCGAGCATGGAGAAACGGGCCTCGATCTCCCGCGCCCGGTCGTCGTCGGGGATCGGTGCGACCTCGCTTTCGGCATGCTCCCGCCAGATGTAGGCGCGCTCCAGCGCCAGATCGATCGATCCGATCACGATCCCGTTCCGGCGCAGAGGAATCTGGCGCAGGAGCAACGGTACGGCGCTGGCGGGCTGCAGCATCTTGAGGGTGTCGCGGACGCCCTCGGTCGCCTTGTCCGCCTTGTTGAGGAAAAGCATGCGCGGAATGCCGACCTCGTCCAGCGTCCGCATGACCAGTTGCAGGGCCGGTATCTTTTTTGGGTCCGGTTCCACGACCACGATCGCCAGATCGCAGGCCGCAAGCACGGGATCGGCTTCATGGGCGAACTCGATTGAACCCGGGCAGTCGACGAAGGTCAGGCTTTCGCCCATGAACTGCGTGGTGGCGAAGGTGGCTTCGACGCTCATCTGATGAGCGCGGGCCTCCGGCGACGAATCACCGACCGTGCCGCCCGACTTGACCGTTGCCTGGCGCGGGATGGCGCCCGTTCGAGCCAGTAGGGCTTCGAGAAGCGATGTCTTGCCGCTGGCGAAGGGACCGACAATGGCGATGCATTTCGGTCCCGTACGTCTTCCTCCGGCGCGATTTCCCATAGTCGGCCTCCTCTTCACACTTTTTTGTGAGCGGCGGCCGGCCTCCCGGCCATCGCGAACCGGGCCGTATTGCCCGGCTAGCCTAATCGTCCCACGGCTTTGAAGCACTGGCAAGGTGATTCGGGTCTGCAATGCCGACGGGTTTCAGACCGCCGGGCGGGTTCCACGGCCGACTAGCGAATGGCGCGGGCTTTATGAAAACTTAACCTCGGCGCAGCAATTCATTATAGTGTGGCGCGGTCGCTTTCATTCGGCGAACCAGGAGCCGACCAACATGCCACGGGCCGTGGCCGGCGCCAGCACCAAGGATGCCGCAACGCGGCGGGAGCGATGGAAATCCGATGACCTCCAAGACCCGAAAGACGATTGTTCCGGCGCTCATCCTTGGAACGCTGATGGGTGGCGCGGCGACGCCCGCGCACGCCGAAAATCTCTTCAAGATGCTGTTTGTAGGCGGCATTCAGCAACGAGAGGCGCGAGAGCGTCGTGAAGCCGCGGAGCGCCGTCCGCAGGCTAACCCCGCGCAGGCGGCTGCCCCCGTGGTCAAGATCGCCGCGCCGAGTTACCGTACATACAAGGCCGATTCGTTGGTCAAGGTTTCTTTCCGCGGACTTCTTGAGGCGCCACGGCCCATTTCCGTCGAAGTAACGCCGAATGCAGGTTCTTTCGTCGAGGCCCTGGCCGGCCTGGAGGACTTCGACCTGTCCGCCGAAAAGCAGGTCGCCGCCGCCATCGAAGCCTATTACGCGGCGCACGAAGACTTCATCTGGGTCGGCGGAGACGGCGTTAGCGCCCGCGCGGTCGAAGCTTTGCGGGTCCTCGGCGAGGCTGCAAGCTACGGTCTCGACCCGGCCGACTATGTCGTAACGCCGCCATCGCTCGACTTCGACAGTGCGGACTTGCCGGCGCGCCATCGCGCGTTGATTCGCTTCGAGATGGCCTTGTCGGCCCGCGCCCTTCGCTATGTTCGGGATGCGTTCGGCGGTCGGATCGATCCTAACCGTATCTCCGGCTACTATGATTTTCCCGAGAAGCCCCTCGACCTGCAGGCAGTGCTCGGGCATCTGGCGAAGACGCAGGACGTTCGGACCTATCTCGAATCGCGGCACCCGCAGAACGACCGCTACCAGGCCTTGCGGGCCGAGCTCGAGGTTCTGAGGGCAAGCCAGGAGAACGACATTGTCATCGACACGAAACTGTTCTTGAAGCCTGGCGGCGCCAGCGCGGAACTTCCTAAGCTCCTGCAGTTGTTTGCTCGCGAAACAGACGACGCGTTTCGCGCAGAGCATGCCGAGGCATTGGCGGCGCATGCCATATCCGAAACCTACGGGCCGGAGCTGGTCGGCCTCGTCAAGGCGGCGCAAGCCTTCAAGGGGCTGTCGTCCGACGGCATCATCGGGCCGCGCACGGTGGCTGCATTCGCGGGTGTGACAAAGGCCGATCGCATCCGCAAGGTCGAGGTGGCGCTCGAACAGTTGCGTTGGCATCCGTCCGATCTCGGGAGCCCGCGCGTCTTCATCAACCAGCCGGCCTTCACGGCGACCTATCATGAAGGGGGTGAGGACCGGCTGTCCATGCGCGTGGTGGTCGGAAAGGTGTCGAATCAGACCAGCTTCTTCTTCGACGAGATCGAACGGGTCGAGTACAATCCCTATTGGGGGGTGCCGCAGTCGATCCTCGTCAACGAGATGCTGCCGCGTCTGCGCCAGGATCCCGGCTACCTCGACCGGTCCGGGTATGAGGTCACCGACGCGAAGGGGAAGCGCATCTCCTCGTCGTCGATCAACTGGTACCAGTATGGCGGCAGGGTGCCGTTCAACGTGCGCCAGACGCCAAGCGAGGCGAACGCGTTGGGCGAACTGAAGATCATGTTCCCCAACAAGCATGCGATCTACATGCACGACACCCCGTCGAAAAGCCTGTTCCAGCGTGATGTCCGTGCCTTCAGCCACGGCTGCGTGCGCCTGTCCGATCCCCGGGCCATGGCGGCGGCCGTCCTCGACAAGCCCATCGACCATGTGGCGGCCAAGATTCGCGCGGGTCATTCGTCGGAAAATGTGACGCGCAAGATCCCTGTCTACGTAGCCTATTTCACAGCCTGGCCCGACCAGGACGGCAAGGTCGAGTATTTTGACGACGTCTATGACCGCGACTCGCGTCTCATCAAGGCGCTGGAGGCAGCTGCAACCGTGCGCGCGCCATCAAGCTGACATAAAGAGGCGGCCGAGATGCGGCCGACCGCTTCAAGCGTTTCCCACCCGTCGTCGGTTGTCCCGGGCCGTCAGTTCGTCGCCGTCATGCGCCTCGACAGTTCCGCAGCAAAGGACGCCAGATCCAGCTTCTTTCGCAGGCTGGACTGACAGTCGATGAAGCGGAACGCGACATTGTTCACCACCATCATCTTGTCGCCTTCACGCACCGCGTCGTCGATCGGTGCATGCTGGAGTATGGTCAAGGCCGTCGCGATCGATATGGCGTCGGGCTTCAGGGGCGGCTTTTCCATGTAGACTTCGAGGCGCGCCTCGAACCCCGTGATGACGTCATCCCATCCCTTTCCTGCCCGGTGCTCCGGCATCTCCTCGCTGGCCAGCACCTCCCGGTACAGGGTGGCCAGTCCCTTCGCGCGCAGCAGGGGATCCGAGGGCAGGGATGGGCGCAATTCCGATTCGAGAATCAGGATCAGATCCTGCACTGCTATCGCGAAAGCTTCCCATTTGCAGATCTGCAGGGCGAAGCCAAAGTCGGGATCGGCGAAAAGCTTGGGCCCCGCAAGGAGGGTACGGGCGCGCAGATACGAGTAGCTCGCGCCTTGGGCCAGGAAGGCCGCTCCGGCGCGAATCGCTTCGACCGATGACGGCCAGTCCGACGTTCGACGCTTCGGCAGGATCGATCCGATAAGGTCTAGCAACGCATTCACTCCCAACGTCGGCAGATACCGCCAACCCTCGACTTAGCCTTTAGGATTAAGGCCGGCTTTGACATTTGACTAAACAGGTCCGCTGCGCAACTATCCCTTCGGAGCATTTCCTCGAGTCACCTTTGCAGTGAAGGATAAGAGGGTCCGGCTGTTTAGGCTTGGCCCGCGCGAGGATTCTGTTTCACGTGTTGCCTGCACCATCAGGTATCAGGTCTCGAAGTTTCGCTTTACTTTTTTGGGAGGGAAGAAAGTGTCCGAAAAGCTGCCACGTGAAGTGGCGGAAGCGCACTGGGGAAAGACGCGCAATCTGATGATTGTGACGCTGACCATCTGGGCGATCTTCAGCTTCTTCATCCACATGTTCGTGACGGCATTGAACAATGTCGTCATTCTGGGTTTCCCGCTCGGTTATTACATGGCCGCGCAGGGCTCGCTCATCATCTTCGTCGTGCTGATCTTCTGGTTCTCGCACCGGCAGAACGCCATCGACGAAGAATTCGGCGTGGCCGAGGACTAAGGGGAGAATCACCATGGCACTTACAATGAAGGGTGATTTCACCGACAACCTCGGCAAGATCTACGGGATCTATGTCGGCGGCTTTGCCGCTTTCGTCGTGCTGATGGCGGTGTTTGATCAGCTCGGCGTTCCTGACCGGTTCATTCTGTGGGCCTACATGGCGGCGACGATCGCCATCTATGCGTTCATCGGCATCATGTCGCGCACGGCGCAGGTGTCGGAATACTATGTTGCGGGGCGCTCGGTCCCGGCCGTTTACAACGGCATGGCCACCGGCGCGGACTGGATGTCCGGCGCGAGCTTCGTCGGCATGGCCGGCACGCTCTTCGTTCTCGGCTATGACGGCCTCGCCTTTGTTCTGGGCTGGACCGGCGGTTACGTGCTGGTGGCGGTGCTTCTGGCGCCCTATCTGCGCAAGTTCGGCGCCTACACCGTTCCGGACTTCCTCGGCACCCGCTACGGCGGCAATGCCGCCCGTCTGGTCGGCATCATCGTGCTGTTCGCCTGTTCCTTCACCTACATCACGGCGCAGCTCTACGCTTCGGGCATCATCGCCTCGCAGTTCCTCGGCATCGACTTCGAATGGGCGGTATTCGCGGGTCTCGCGGGCATTCTCGTCTGCTCCATGCTCGGCGGCATGAAGGCCGTCACCTGGACGCAGGTGGCTCAGTACATCGTGCTGATCGTCGCCTACCTCCTGCCCGCCGTCTGGATGTCGACGGTGCAGTTCGGCATTCCGATCCCGCAGCTGACCTACGGCGGCGCGCTGTCGCAGATCGCCGAATATGAGGCGATTCTCGGTGTGGTGAGGAGCCATGTGGTTCCGTTCCAGACCTATAGCCCGATGGACTACTTCTTTCTCATCTTCTGCCTGATGGTCGGTACCGCTTCTCTGCCGCACATCTTGATGCGCTTCTTCACGACCCCCACGGTCCGTGAGGCACGCAAGTCCGTCGGCTGGTCGCTGTTCTTCATCTTCCTGTTGTATTTCACGGCGCCAGCCTACGCCGCCTTCTCGAAGATGAACCTCATGAGCCTGTTCGCGGGTGCCGAGGGCAACCTGCTCGCCTACAGCGCCATCCCGCAGTGGATGATCAACTGGGGCTCCATCGCCGGACATCAGTTGGTGACGATCTGCGGCGTCAAGGCCGAGACCGTCGCCGCCATCCAGGCCGCGTGCGAGGCCAAGGGCTTCGCAACCGGCTTCCCCTATGCCGAACTCCGGCTCAACAACGACATGATCGTGCTTTCGACCCCATCGATCGCCGGCATGCCGATCTGGGTCGTGGGTCTGGTCGGCGCCGGCGGCTTCGCCGCGGCGCTCTCGACGGCGGATGGCCTGCTGCTCGCCATCGCCAACGCGCTGTCGCACGACATCTACTACAAGATGATCGATCCCAAGGCCGACGCCAAGCGTCGTCTCTTGATTTCCAAGATCCTGTTGGTGGTCGTCGCTCTCGCGGCTGCGTTCCTGGCGCGCACCAAACCATCGGACATTCTGTCCATGGTGGCCTGGGCCTTCTCGATCGCCGCGGCCGGCCTGTTCGCGCCGCTGGTGCTCGGCGTGTGGTGGAAACGGGCGACCAATGTCGGCGCCATTGCCGGCATGTCCGCTGGCTTCCTGGTGACGATGTACTACCTGATCGGCAACGTCTATGGCTTCGATCTGGTCAAGGGCACCGGCGACGAGATCTCGTGGTTTGGTGTTCAGGCAATCTCTTCGGGCGTCTTCGGGGTTCCGGTCGCCTTCATCGTCACCTACGTGGTCTCGATGATAACGCCAGCGCCCAGTGAGGAAATGCAGGACTTCGTCGATCGTCTGCGACTGCCGAAAGGTGGTAACATGATGGTTCAAACGCACTGACGAACCCGCTAAAAGACTTAACGCAGGGCCTCCGGGCCCTGCGTTTCGTTTCTAGCTCCACGGAAATCGATCATGAACCAGGCTTCCGCCCTTACCGGGCTTCTCATGCTGGTGGCGACCTATCTCATCGCCGTCGTCACCTTCATCCTTGGTGGCGCGCCGCAAGCGGTGGCCGTCTATCTCGGTGGCACCTATGCGCTGACAGCGCTGGCCGCCTTCCTGTTCTCGCGCGGGCTTCTCGAGTTCTTCATCGGAATGGACAGGGACATCGTGTTCTTCGTCGTCCTGAAACGCGTGACCGATCCGCTGCTTGCTCTCGTTGCGCCGCTCACCCCCGGCTTTCTGCTGCCGTTCGCGGTCTCGCTCTACGCCGCCTTCCTGTTCTTCTTCCTGAAGCTCTTTCTTTTCGGAGACGCCTTCATGGGCGTGCCGCCGCTTTTCATCCCGATCTACCTGTCGATCGTCACGCTGTTTTGAACGGTCGGGCTGCGGGATTCTGGCGGTCCATGCTACGATGGCTTCATGGGGTCAGGCGGGAGATCGCTCGTGGACCAGATCAGGCGCCTCGCAGGGTTCTCCGTTCTGAGGGCATCCGGGTTCTCGGGCATCGCCATCCTGATGGTGATGATGGGAACCGCCCACGATACCGCACTGAGCCTGCGTTTTGGCGCTGGCGGCTTTTTCGCCCTCTCGCTCGCGATGGCCACTTATGCCCGCCTCTACCACCGCCGTGGCCGTGTGGAAGAGACCGAGGTCTGGATCATGCTTCCGGAGGCGGATCGTCCGACGAAGCCCATCGCCCGGACGTTGATCGTCAGCGCCATGCGCGAACAGCTCGCCCAGAAGGCATTGTGGTGGTTGTTCACGGCCCTTGGTCTCTGGTCGGCTTCGGCCGTCGTGGCCTTGATGCGGGCCTGAGGCAACCGCTCCGGACCGGGCATCCGCGAAAGGACGAGACGACCGTCCGCAATGACATCCGTTCCCGACGCCATGGGGCTGGATGCCACCTTGAGCCGCCCATCGGTTGACCATAAGAAGAGAGACGTTCGTCTCGGGGGAAAATCATTCCATGTTCAAGAAGATCCTCATCGCTAACCGGGGCGAGATCGCCTGCCGCGTGATCAAGACGGCCCGCAGGATGGGGATCGCGACCGTCGCGGTCTATTCGGACGCGGATCGCGACGCCGTTCACGTCGAGATGGCGGACGAGGCGGTCCACATTGGCCCGGCGGCGGCGGCGCAAAGCTATCTCATGGCCGAGCGCATTATCGCGGCCTGCAAGGAGACCGGCGCCGAGGCCGTGCATCCCGGCTACGGTTTCCTGTCCGAGCGCGCCTCCTTCTGCGCGGCGCTGGAGAAGGAGGGGATCGTCTTCATCGGCCCGAAGCCGAAGGCGATCGAGGCGATGGGCGACAAGATCGAATCGAAGAAGTTCGCCAACGCGGCGAAGGTCTCCACCGTGCCCGGCTATCTCGGGGTCATAGACGATGCAGACCATGCCGTGCGGATTGCCTCCGATATCGGCTATCCGGTGATGATCAAGGCATCGGCGGGCGGCGGCGGCAAGGGCATGCGCATCGCCTGGAATGAGGCGGAGACGCGCGAAGGCTTCCAGTCGTCGAAGAACGAGGCGAAATCCTCCTTCGGCGACGACCGCGTGTTCATCGAGAAGTTCGTCGTCGACCCGCGCCACATCGAGATCCAGGTCTTGGGCGACGCGCATGGCAACGTCATCTATCTCGGCGAACGCGAATGCTCGATCCAGCGCCGCAACCAGAAGGTCGTGGAAGAGGCGCCGTCGCCCTTTCTCGACGAGGCGACGCGGCGCGCCATGGGCGAGCAGTCGGTGGCGCTGGCCAAGGCCGTGGACTACCAGAGCGCCGGCACGGTCGAGTTCATCGTCGACAAGCACCGGAACTTCTATTTCCTCGAGATGAACACGCGGCTGCAGGTCGAACATCCGGTGACGGAATTGATCACCGGCATCGACCTCGTCGAGCAGATGATCCGAGTGGCTGCGGGCGAGACGCTGGCCATCGCGCAGGATGACGTGACGCTCAACGGCTGGGCGATCGAGAGCCGTCTCTATGCCGAGGATCCCTACCGAGGCTTCCTGCCCTCGATCGGCCGGCTCACGCGCTATCTGCCGCCGGCGGAAGGACGGTTCGGCGACGTCGTGGTGCGAAACGACACCGGCGTCACCGAGGGCGCCGAGATCTCCATGTACTATGATCCGATGATCGCCAAGCTGTGCACCTGGGCGCCGACCCGCATCGAGGCGATCGACGCCATGTCGGATGCGCTCGACAGCTTCGTCGTCGACGGGATCGAGCACAACATTCCCTTCCTCGCCGCCCTGATGCAGCATCCGCGCTGGCGCGAGGGACGCTTGTCGACCGCGTTCATCGCGGAGGAATATCCGGAGGGCTTCGCGCCGATCGTCCCGTCCGACGACGACAAGCAGGTGCTCGCGGCGCTCGCGCTGACCGTCGAGCTTTTGCGCAAGGATCGTCTGGACCGGCTGCCCGGACGTCTGGCGCCGCATTCCGGCGCTTTGAAGCCGGACTGGGTGGTGCGGATCGGCGACGACTATCTCCAGATGACCGTCACCGAAGGCATGATCTCCACCCCGCTGGAGATGGATGTCGCCGTCGATGGCGGCGCCCCGATGACCGTCTCCACCGACTGGCGGCCGGGCGAGCCGGTGTGGAAGGGCACGATCGGCGGACGCCCCGTGTCCGCGCAGCTCCGGCCGGTCACCAACGCCGTCCGGATCGCCTGGAAGGGCATGTCGGTGACAGCACGCGCCATGCTGCCGGGCACCGCCGCCCTCGAACGCCTGATGCCGGTCAAGCTGCCGCCCGACACCTCGCGGCTCCTGCTCTGCCCGATGCCAGGCATGGTGGTCTCCATCACCGTAGCCGAAGGCCAGGAGGTCAAGGCCGGCGAGACGCTCGCCGTCGTCGAAGCCATGAAGATGGAAAACGTCCTGCGCGCCGAGCGCGACCTGACGATCGCAAAGATCAATGCCAAGCCCGGCGAGAGCCTCGCCGTGGATGCGGTCATCATGGAGTTCGCCTGATCTGGCGGGCGCCGCCGTCGATCCCGCCGACCTCCCGGTCGAGATAGCGGGGCGCCTCTCTGGCGAAATTGCATGTCTCGACCATAAAAAAAACCCCGGGCGCTACACCCGGGGTTTTTTCATGTTGTGGGCGATCGAGGCTGTCCGGCCTCGCTCGCGTGTCGCGTCAGCGCAGGCGGCCGCTCGCATGCGCGAGCATGGTGTAGACCTTGCCGGTGTCGGACGTCAGGTAAGTCTGGGTGACCGTCTGGTCTCGATCGCTGCGCGCCACGTCCTGAAGCAACTTCTCGAAATCCTCACAATAGCGATCTACGGCGGTGCGGAACTCCGCGTCGGACTGATACTTGCGGCGAATCTCGTCGAACGTCTGCTGGCCCTTCAGCGTATAGAGCCTGCGCGAGAAGACATTGCGCTCGCCACGGCGATATCGCTGCCAGAGCTCGACCGACGCCTCGTGATCGATCGCCCGGGCAATGTCTCCCGACAGCGAGTTCAGCGACTCCATCACGTTGGACTGCGGACGAGCGGGCTGTGCCGGGGCCGCCGCCGCGGCCTTGCCGGGCGCTTCGTCCTGAGAAGCCCTGCGCAGTAGGTTCTGCACCCAACCGTCCTGCTGGCCGGCCTCACGGGCCACCGGAGCCGTCGAAGCGGCCGGCGCAGGCGCGACGGTGCCGCGAAGCGCCGGGCTGGTTGCCACCGGCTGCGGTTCCGGCGAACGCGGTTGCGGTGCGGTCCGAACAGGCTGCGGGGGAGCAGCGCGTGCCGGCTGCGGAACCGGCGCGGTCGGCGCAGAGGACGCCGGCTCGGTGCTGCGCCCGGGCGACACGTCGTACATGCGGCCGGACTTGGCGACAATGTCGGCGAGTTCCTTCAGGGCCGCGATCTGCTCACCAACGGCCCGCCGGATGGCGCCGGTCGATTCGCGGGCTTCCTCGGGGAGCTGCAGGACGCCACGCTTCAGTTCCGAACGCGTGTCTTCGAGTTCTGACCGGATAGTGCCGGCGGTGCGGCGGATCTCTTCCGTCGCCCCGGCAAACCGCTCCGTTGCCGATTCGATCACTTCGGATATGGCATCTCGGATCTGCTGGGTCGAGGCGATCGTCCGGCCTTCGACCTTCTCCATGGCCTTGCCGACGATGCCTTCGAAGGAACGCATCATCCGTTCGATATCCTCGGACTTCTTGACAAGGCCGACCGACAACTCCTCAAGCGCGGCCTGCCGTTCCTCCATTGTGGTGGACAGGCTGGACTGCGCCGAACCGAGCATGTCGCGCGCCTGGGCGAGCAAACGCCCATGCTCGTCGAAGCGGTTGGCGATCGCAGCCACTTCACGAAGCGTCTGGGTGGAGATTTCCGACAGGCGGCTCGCATTGGTGTCGATCATGCGCGCGGAACTGCTGAACGTCTCCGACGCCTTCTCGGCGGAAGCGCTGAAGTTGCGCGTCGTATCCCCCAGACGGCTGTCGATCGCCCCGAGGTTCTTTTCCGCCAGTCCGACCAGTTCGCCGAGCTGGGAGTTCGACCGCGTCAGCCTGTCGAGTAGCTCGTTGACGTTGCCTGACAGCGACACCCGCGCGCCTTCCATGGCGGCGAGAGTTTCGGCGGTCCGCGACGCCAGCGCGTTGACCAGAGCAGCGTTTTCCGCCCGCAGCTTGTCGGTGGCCTTTTGTGTGGCCGCTTCCAGGCCCTTCTGCAACTCGCCGCCGCTCTCGACGAACCGCTCGATGAGCGGACGACCCTTCTCGTCGATGACACGTCCGATTTCGGACGCCCGATTGGTCAGCATGTCGTTGAGTTCGCGGGTGCGGCTGTCGATGGTCGAGGCAGCGTCGGACGTGCTTTGTTCGATGTGCTGGTTCACCGCCGAGAACGTCTCGGCGATGACATTGGCGCGCGAGACAAGCTGCGTCTCGGTTCTCGCGACCTGCTCGACGAGCTTCTGGCCCATGCGCTCCGAGCTTGCCGCGAGGAGATCCTCGACATTGGCGATCTGTTCGTTGAAGCGATCGGCGACCACGTCGGCGCTGGCGCCGAGGCGCGCCTCGACATTGGCCATCGAAGCCTCGATCTGGGCGGCTCGCTCTTGGAGTTCCTCGGCGCTGAGCTGAGTGCGGGCGGCAACGCGACGGTCAGCATCCGCGAAGATGTCGGCAACCGCGCTGGCCCGTTCGGCAAGCGAGTCGACGGTCGTCTCGGCCCGCTGCACCACGACACGGCTCGATTCGTCGAAGATGCCTGCAAGCGCATTGGCCCGTTCGATGAGCGTATCGGCGGTCGTTTCGGCCCGCTGCACCACCACACGGCTCGACTCGTCGAAGATGCCGGCAAGCGCGCTGGCGCGCTCGGCAAGCGCCTCGGCGGTTGTCTCGGCCCGCTGGACCACCACGCGGCTCGATTCGTCGAAGATACCGGCAAGCGCGCTGGCGCGTTCCGTCAGCGATTCGGCGGTCGTCTCCGCACGCTGGAACAGGACGCGGCTGGTCTCGTCGAAGAGGCTGGTGACGTCCTTCGTCCGATCGATCAGCGATGCCGCGGTCTGTTCGGCCCGGGCAGCCAGGCCTTCCTCGGCCTGTTCATAGGCCTCGATGATCTCCTTCGAACGATCGATCAACGTGCCCGTCGTGCGATCGGCGCGCTTGATCAGGCTGTCCTCGGCTTCCGAGAAGGTCAGGGCGACGGCGTTTGCCTTTTCGACCAATGTGGTCGCGGTTTCACCGACGCGCGCCACGATGCGATCCTCAGCCTCGTCGAACACGCCGACGATGTCCCTGGAGCGGGCGGCGATCGTTCCGGCGCTGGCTTCGGCGCGTTCGATCATGCGCTTCTCGGCCTGTTCATAGGCGCCTGCGATACCCTTTGAGTGTTCGAGGAGCGACTGGGTCGTCTCCTCAGCGCGGGCATAGATGCGCCGCTCTGCCTCGTCGAAGGCCTGCGCGATGCCTTGCGAGCGCTCTTCGAGCGTCCGGGCCGTGTTGTCCGCGCGGGCGAGCAGCCGGTGATCGGCTTCCTCGAAACTGCGGGCGATTTCCTCGGCTCGCGCCGTCAGCACGCTCGCGGTCTGGCTGGCGCGGTCCCCCAGCTTCCGATCAGTCTCGTCAAACACGTCCGAGAGTTCGTTTGCACGCTTTGCAAGATGTTCGCCCGTTAGGTTGACGCGCTCGCTCAGCCGGCGTTCGGCGTCGTCGAACGTCGAGGCAAAATCGCCGGCCCGCTCGGCCAGCACGTTCGACGTGAGGTCGATCCGATTGGCGAGCTGCCGATCCGCATCCGTGAAGAGGCGGTCGGCTTCGTCAGTCAGCTTCGACGTCACTTCGACCATCTTGTCGCGCAGCGAACCGGCCACGATGATGGCACTGTTCTCGATCGCGCCGCGGACGTTTTCGATGCCCGCGTTGAGGGCTCGCTGCATCGTTTCGGTGCGTTCCTCGATAACGCCGGTCTGCCGGCGGAAGGCGTCTTCGATGCGCTCGACGTCGCCGGCCAGCGCCTCGGTGATTTCGCCGCGGCTCGAGGCCAGCAGGCCCAGATGCGCCTGAAGGGCGGCGTCGATCGCCGACCTCGTCTCTGCGAGCTTGAGCATGTCCTGCTCGAGCGCACGCGTCATGATGTTGCGGCCCTCGGCCAGCTTGCTGACCTGGGCGGACACCGAACCGTCAATGGCCTCGCTCGCGCCAGTGATATGGGCCAGATCCGCGCTGAGAGCGGCAGTCAGTTCCTGCCTGCGGTTGGCGAAGGTTTCCATATGTTCGCGCACGACCTGGTCGATCATGGAACGAGTGTCGGCGAGCTTGGCGAGATCCTCGTCGAGCGCGTCGGTTAGGATGCTGCGGCTGTCGGCGAGGCGGCCGACCTGCTCGGCGACTGCTCGGTCCAGCAGGTCGCGGGTCTGGGCGAGGCGGTTGAGGTCCGCCTCCATCGATTGCGTGAGTTCGTCGCGACCCTGAGAGATCCGCGCCAGCTGGTCGGAGACGATGTTTTCGATGCCCAGCCGGGCGTCGTGGATCTGCCGCAGGTCGGTGTCGAGGGCTTCCGACAAGGTCGATCGACCTTCGGCAAGTTTCGAGACGTGGCCGATGACGACCTCGTCGATTTCGGCCCGAGCCCCGGACAGCCGTCCGAGATCCTCGTCCAGCGCCTTCTTGAAGAGCTTGCGACCTTCCGCCAGCTTCCCGATATGGCCGATGACCAGGCCGTCGAGTTCGGAGCGGGCCTGCTCCAGGCGCTCCATGTCCTCGCGCAGTGCGCCTGTCAGCGTCCCGCGCCCTTCGGCGATCTTCTCGACGTGCTGGGAAAGCGCATCGGAAATGCTGGAGAGATCGCCTTCGAGCGCCTGGGTCAACAGACCGCGATTCTCCGAAAGCCTTCCGATCTGGCGCCCGATCGAACCCTCGATCTCGGCGATGCTGCCGGTGACGGATTCGTTGAGCGTGGAGCGGGCATCCGCCATCCGGTCGAGATGCTGCGCGATCGCGCCGGCGACGTGCGACAGGTCGCTCTGCAAGGCATCCGCGAGCGAAATCCGGCCCTCGGATACTTTTTCGATCTGAAGGGCCACGATCTCTTCGATGGTGGCGATGTCTTCCTTGACCGAAGCCGAGAGACTGGTGCGTCCGTCCGCCATGCGGTCGAGATGATCTGCTACCGACTGGGCGACCTCCGTCAGTTCGTCCTTGAGCGACTGTGTCAGCGAACCGCGGCTCGCGGCCAGGCGTTCAATATGTTCCATCGCGGCCGCGTCGATCTCGGCGCGGGCTTCGCCCATGCGGCGGAGATCCTCCTGATAGGCGGAGTTCAGCGTGATACGGCCCTCGTCGAGTTTGGCGATCTGGTTGGCTACGAAATCGCCGACAGTCGTCAGGTCGTTCTCCAGAGCCGTCGTAAGCGAGGCCCGACCGTCGGCGAGTTTGCCGACATGGTTGGCGACGACTTCGTCGATCTCCGAGCGCGTCGCCGCGAGATGGCTGAGGTCCTCTTCCAGCGCCTTGCGGAAGAGCTTGCGCCCTTCGGCAAGCTTGCCGATGTGGCCGACGACCGAATCGTCGATCCCGGCCCGCGCGGCCTGCAGATTCTGCAGATCGTCGTTGAGCGCGGCGGTTAGGGCGCTGCGGCCATCGACGAGCTTGTTGAGGCTGAGGGAGAAGGCCTCCTCGACATTGGCGATCTCGCCCTGCATCGCCTTGACGACGTTTCCGCGCCCTTGCGACAGCCGATCCAGGCTGCCGGCGACCAGGGAATCGATGCCGGACAGTTCGCGCTCCAGTGAGCGCGAGAAAGCCTCGCGGCTGACGGAGAGCTTGTCGACCTGCGTGGTCAATGCGCTGTCCAGCGCGTTGATGTCGCCTTCGAGCGTCCGGGTGAGTTCGCCACGCGCATCGTGGAGATGGCGCAGATCGACATCGAGCTGCTCGGTGATCCGGCTGCGGCCCTCTTCCAGGCGGTCGCCGAACTCGTTGGCGCGCGCCTCCAGGATCGTGGAGGTGGACGTCACGAGATCGCTCATCTGTGCTTCGATCTTCGCGCGGCTGTCGTCGGCGGCCGTCGAAATCTCGCTGACGCCCGAGCGGAACACGTCGGCGATCTCGCGGGTGCGTTCGGCCAGCGCCTCGTTGATCTGGCGCGACCGCGCTTCCAGCGCCGCGTTGAGCTTCTCGGTGCCGGTGTCGAGCGCTTCGGCCCGGGTCTCGAACTCGCTGATCAGCGACTGGCCGCGCTCGGCCAGCGTGCGCTCTATGGCGTCGATGCGCACGTCGAAAGCGCGCGTGAAAGTCTCGGTCGCGCCGCCGAGCAGCGACACCATGCCCCGCGTGCGCTGGTCAAGGAGCTGCGAGAGGGTTCCGGTGGCCGAGTCGGTGCTTTCCACCAGTTTCGCGATTCGGGTGTCGAGCAGGCTGGCGAAGGCCTCTCCGGAGGTGGAAAGCCTCCCGGTGATGCTCTCGACGCGTTCGTCTATGGCGCCGTAGATGGCGCTGCCGCTTTCGTTGAACCGCTCGATCAGCGATTCGCCGGCATTGGTGATCGTGTAGGTCAGATGGCCCGAAGCGCCGGTTACCATTTCCTGGATGACGCCGGTCGCCGAGTTCAACTCGTCGCGAATCAGTTCGTGGGCGCCCGCGATCGACGCGCGGACACGCTCGGCGTGGCTCACGACGGCCTCGCGTTCGCTGCCCAATCCGTCGACGAGCGTGCGGATGCGGCGCTCGTTCTCGGTATAGGCGCGCTCAAGTTCGTTGACCTCGGAATGGACGAGCGTCTCGAGTTCCACGGCGCGGGCCAGCGTACGCTCGATGCCTTCGCCCATGGCGTTGACCTCGCGACGGACGGCCTGGCCGATCGACATGACACGATCCTGGGCAATCACCTCCGGTTCGCTCAGATGGTAGGCGAGGGCGGTCATCGACTGCGCGGCCAGGCGCATCTCCTGCGCGCGGCGAATCATCAGCGCGAAGGCCCAGAACAGGATGACCGGCACGAACACGCCCGCGGCAAGGCCGAGGATGCCGGGGGTTGCCAGGAGATCGGCAAAAGACACAGCACGCGCGATCGCGGGACCGTAGAGACCGTTGGTGAGGACGAGGCCGCCGACGATCCAAACGACGGAGATCAGGGCGACGACCCAATAGATGGAGCTTGTTCCGCCGCGGTTCAGCGCCGCGAGCAGGGCGCCGAAATCCTTCTGGCGATCATCGTTGGCCGGGGCGAAGGCCGGCGACGTGCTGCGCTGGGCGGGTTCGTTAGACGCCGACCTGAACTCGGACTTGCGCTCGGGCGCAGACTTGGCGGGACGGGCCGCCGCGGGGCGCGGCTCGGTCCTTGCAGGCGTGCCGGGCTGCTTTTGCCTGTTCGTTGAGCCGCGACCCTCGCGCGCAAGTTCGTCGGCGGCGAGCGAAATCTGAGCCTCGAGTTCCTCCATCGACGACGTCAGATCGATGTCCTGATCGTTGAAGGACACGTCCAGAGCTTCTTCAAGCTCCTTGTCGACGTCTGTCTCGAGGTTCCTGGTCGTCGTTGGTTTGCGAGCCATGCCGTGAAAACCCTGTACTAACGCGTCGTTCAAACTCGCTTGGAGTTCATGTGCAGACCACCGCTCACGCGGCGCACTTCCGGTTCGCGTATCGTAGTGACACACCTAGGTAAAGGAAACATGCATTCGGCCAGATGCGTAAAAGTTTAAACACAAGGTTAACGATAATTGAGAAATCGCGCCTGATTTTCGCCGCATGGCTGGCCTGTCCGTTAACCCGCTGTCTACCCGGCACGGTTATCGATGGGGCGGCAGGTTTTTTGAAGGCGGGTAAAGCGTCATGGCGTCGATGAGTTTGGAAAACATGGCCTTTGCCATGCCCGGTGGCGAGACCAGCGGACAATCGCGCGCCCGGCCGGTCGATCTGACCCATCTGTCGCGGCAGACGATGGGCGACCGCGACCTGGAGCGCGAGGTATTGTCGCTGTTCCTGAACCAGGCACGGCTTGTCGGCGATCGCATGGAGGGCGCGACCCTGCAGGAGCGCGTGATGCTCGCCCATGGGCTCAAGGGATCCGCCCGCAGCATCGGGGCATTCCGGGTCGCCGACATCGCTGACGCTGTCGAAATCGATCCCGCGGGCAGAGACAAGCTTCACAGTCTGGCGGCGGCCATAGCGGACGTCCGCGATTTCTTATCCTCCATCACGCGCTGACACGACCTTCCCTGTTCCTGGGCTGTGCGCCTGCGTCGCAGGCACGCAGGCCCGGTTGACACTCGCGGCGGAAGAGCTAAGTCGACACGAAACTCCGGGGCGCTTCTAATGACAACAATCACCTATATCGCTTTCGACGGAACCAGGTTCGAGGTCAATGCCGAGAACGGTTCTACCGTGATGGAGAACGCTATCCGCAATTCGGTCCCTGGAATCGAGGCCGAGTGCGGTGGAGCCTGCGCCTGCGCGACCTGTCATGTCTATGTAGAAGAGGCGTGGGCCGCGCTGGTGGGAGAACCGGAGGCGATGGAGGAGGATATGCTCGACTTCGCCTTCGACGTGCAGCCGACCTCCCGCCTGTCCTGCCAGATCAAGGTCCGTGACGAATTGAACGGCCTCGTCGTCAGGGTTCCAGAGCGTCAGGCCTGAGAGACGGAGACAGCGGCGTCGGTCGTCGAATGCCCTTCGGACGGCGACCAGCATCAGTTGGCGATGCGCCCCGCCTCGATCTGCTGCATCCGGTAGGACAGAAGCCGCATCATCCGCTTCTCGAAGTTGATGCTCTCGATGCGATCGAACCGATCCTGCGCGGCATCGTGCTCCGCGAGGATGCGGGCGCTGATCGTGCCGGCCGCGGCCTTCACGATCTCGCAGTCGCCGCGCCGACCAATCGCCTGCAGCGCTTCCTCGAGCTTTCGGGCATGGCTCTTGGCGATCTGGACATGCGATTCCTCGTGCCGGCGAATGTCCGCATTGAGCGTATCCCAGACCAGTCGCGTATCCGGATCGGAACGGCCACGCGCGCGCCAACTCGGCAAGATCATCTTCGCCTTGACGCTCACCTCCGCCTTCTGGAGCCGGCACCATTCGGGGGTGCTGGCAAAGGTATAGCGGGTGGAGAACTGCATTTGCGTCGCGCCCGGATGGCGCTTGCCGGTCGAGGAGACTTTGGGGCCGCGCCGCGACAATTCCTCATCGATCTCCTGGAGCGTGATCCCGCCGATCGTGAAGTAGGAATAGGTGCGCGAAACAGTCTGGGCCGAACTGACCCCTGCCATCACCACAAGACCCGCAAAGACAAAAAGAAACGTTCTCTTCATGGCCATTTCCCATTAAGCCCAGCATGCGCCAGCCTGCGAGAGGTCGCAACCGCAATCGCCGCGGCGACAGATCGAAAGACAGAGTTGGGTCAATGACAAGGGGTTCAATGCGCAGGCTCGAGCGGACGTGGCGGCTGGCGCGCGGCCGGACGCTGGAACTCGGCCGGGATGCCGTTCTGATGGGTATCCTGAACGTGACGCCCGACAGTTTTTCGGATGGCGGCCAGTTCCTGGATGTCGACCAGGCCTGCGCACAGGCCGCGTTCATGGTCGGGCAGGGCGCCGCGATCATCGATATCGGTGGGGAATCGACGCGTCCGGGTGGTCCCCCGGTGTCGGCCGAGCAGGAGCAGGCGCGCATCCTTCCTGTCATTCGGGCCATTGCGGAGGCAACGGGCGCCTTGATATCGGTCGATACCTATAGGGCCGAAACCGCGCGGCAGGCGATCGCGGCCGGCGCGCACATCGTCAACGACGTCTGGGGACTGCAACGCGACCCGGACATGGCTGGCGTCTTGGCGCAGAGCGGCGCGGGCGTTGTAATCATGCACACCGGCCGCGACCGCGACGTCGATCCGGATCCCGTCCGCGACCAGCACGTTTTCCTGGATCGATCCGTTGCTATCGCGCGCGCGGCCGGCGTCGCCGATGACCGCATCGTCCTCGATCCGGGATTCGGTTTTGGCAAGGAGAGCCCCGAGCTTAACTTCGCGCTGATGAGGCGGTTCGAGGAGTTGCAGGCATTCGGCTTCCCGCTGCTCGTCGGGACGTCGCGCAAACGCTTCATCGGCCACGCGACGGGGCGAGAGGCCCCCGGGCGCGACCCGGGCACGGCGGCGACCAGCGTAATCCTGCGGTTGAGCGGAGCCGACATTTTTCGCGTCCACGATGTCGCTTTGAACGCCGACGCGCTCAAGGTCGTGGATGCTATGATCTCGTCCGGACGGGCAGACTGAGGAGATTTCCGCGTGAAGTACCAGATACGAATGAAGAACTGCGCCTTTTTCGCGCGGCACGGGGTGCTCGACGAGGAAGAAACGCTTGGCCAGCGCTTTTACGTCGATGCGGTGCTGACCGTCGAGCCGGCGACGGCGCTGGAAGCGGACTCGATCGAATCGACCGTCGACTATGGCGTGGCCTTCAAGGTGATCGAGCGCATCGTCACGGGACAGCGCCGCTACCTGATCGAGGCGCTGGCGATCGAGGTCGCCAAGGCGCTTTCGGAGCGGTTTCCGCAGATCCGCCGATCGGAAATCACGATCCGCAAGCCGAACGCGCCGGTTGCCGGCGTCCTCGACCACGTGGAGGTGACGGTTGCCTGGCCGGAATGAGGTGACCGCGCATCTGGGGCTTGGCGGCAACCTAGGTGATCCGCGACAGGCCATGGCGGCGGCGCTGCGGATGATCGACTCCGATCCAGCCTGCGCTGTCGTAGCGGTCTCCTCGATCTACCGGACGCCGCCGTGGGGCGACGTGATCCAGCCGGACTTCCTCAACTGCGTGGCGGAAGTCCGCACGGGCCGTCCCGCCAGAGATCTCCTGGACCTGTGCCTGGGGACCGAAAATGCATTGAAGCGGGTGCGCCTGCAGCCGGGCGGGCCGCGGGTGATCGACGTCGACGTGCTCACCTATGCCGGGCTGACGCTGAAGGAACCCGGACTGGAGATTCCCCATCCGCGCATGACCCTGCGCGCTTTTGTGCTGGTGCCGTTGCGCGAGATCGCCCCCGACCTGAGGCTCGGGGGAAGAACGTTGGACGAAATCCTGGAGAGTGTCGACCGGGGTGGGATTTCAGTGGTCGAGAAGGGCAGCGGCTGGTGGCGGACAGGCTGAGCTGCGCGCAACGCGCCGCATCAGACGCGACAGGACCTGCCGGCCGGGCCCGGTTCAGTCGCGCGCGATGGCGCCGACCGCGGCCGAGTCGACCCGCTTGAGGTTCATGCCGATGACCGGGATAAGTTCCTTGTTCACCCGAACCGAAACGGTCACGATCATGGCGTCGTCGCCCTTCATGCTGGCGAGCATCGCACCGTTCAGATCGTTGCGGTTGAGGGACATCACGACCTTGGACTTGCTGACGTTGCCCGAGATGATGTCGAGGCCTTCACCACCTGAACCGTCAAGGAAAGTGCCCTTGTAGGAGCGGCCCTTCCGCTCGATGCGAGCCGACATCTTCTGCGAGAACAAGCCGACACGGCAACTGCCCTCGAGCGCCATGCCGACCTTGCCCGAAGGCGTCTCGCCGGTCAGCGAGCAGGTGAACTTGGTGCCCTTGTACTTTCCAGCGACGATCTCGCCCGGCCCTGACCATTCTCCGCGCACGTTCTGGAAAAACTGCTGATCGCCATCCGCCGCGAAGGCAGACGGAACCTCCGACACGAGCGGCACGCTGGCCAGCAGCGGAAGCATGACGGAACGACATACACTCTTGATCATGGGCACCGACCGGACAGCTCTCTGTGACCCGACCTTGTAGAAGATTGGTTAATGCTTCGTCTAGATGCGGCGTTGACGATCCCTGATTACAGACATGGTTACGATGCTGATTTCGAGGCTGTGTCCTTGCCCGATTGCCCGTTTCCGGCGAAACGCGCCAAAGCGCCGAGAAAATCGCCAAAGCTCGGACGGCGGACCGCGACGAACGGCAAGGGACGAACCGTGTTCATCGCCGCGATGCCGATCCTGACCGTCATCATGCCGTTCACCACGCCTTCTCCGAGCTTGGCCGAGAGGCGGGCGGCGAGGCCGTGGCCGACGATCTGCTGGACGAGCGAATCGCCAGCCGCCATCGAACCGGTGACGGCGAGGTGGGCGAGCACGCCGCGGGCCAGGCGCAGGAAGCCGAGTGTGCCGGGTCGCGCGCCGTAGAGCTCGGCAAGGCGCCGGATCAGGCGGCTGGCCTCGTAGATCACATAGACGAGGTCGACCACAGCGCGAGGACTGACGGCGGTGACCACGGAGACGCGTTTTCCGGCATCGAGGATCAGCTGCTGGGCCTTGGCGTCGAGAGGCGCCAGAAGTTCCGTCTCGGCCAGCCGGATCAGGTCGGGACCGTCGATGACGTCGTGGCGCAAGGCCTCCAGGGTTCGGCGTCCGGCCGCGGTCTGCGGTCGCGCCGCGAGGAATCCGGCCAGGTCGTCCACCAGGGCGCGGGCCGCCCGGGGATCGTTGCTGGCGAACGCGTCGGTTGCTCGACGGTTGAGACGTTCGACCGAAGACAGGCGCGCCAGGGCCATGGCCTCGCGCGCCAGCAGGACGAGGAGCGCGGCGGCCGCCACAGCCGCCAGGCCGGCTCCAAACCAGCCCAGCCAGTCGGCGCGGGCAAACAGCGAGCGGATCAGCCCGTCGATCGACAACCCGACCGCAAGCGACACGAGGATGCCTGTTGCGCCAAGGAAGATGGCGCCCAGCCTCGAGCGAAACCGGGGGCCGGGCGGCGGCGGGGGCGCGGCTTCGTCAATCTCGCTTTCGAAGATGTCGATGGCGGCCGCCTTGACGACCGCCAAGTCGGCGCCGTGAAGGGCGCGTGGCTCGCGCTCGGGCTCAATGGCGTCGGTGCGGTCCGGCGGCAGTCGGAACGCCTTCGGCTTGCGCTCGTCGCTCATGACAGGCGATCTCCCACCAGAAACTGCAACGCACTGTCGAGCCTTATGTGCGGCAGGGACAGCGTCACGCCATCGGCGCTGCGTTCCAGCTTTGGCGGTCGGAAGCGGACGAAGCGGATGGCGCGTGACTGCCCCGCAACGGCGCCGGCATCGAAGAGAATGTCGGGCGATCTCGGCAGGTCGCCCGGGAAGACGGCCGTTTCCGTCTCGCCGTCGAAGCTCTCGCCGCCGATTGTCTCGCCTGCCAGAGGCGTGCCGATGATGACCGGCAGTTCGTCTCGGCGCTGGGTGACCGTGCCTTCGCGGGTTGCGCGCACCGCCGCCAGAGCCAGTACGTCGACGGCGGCACCAGACACGCCCGCACGGGCCGCCGCGCGTTCGGTCAGTCGCCGTACGATGGCCTGCAGCCGGTCGTGGCTCGTGTGATGGATCTGGTCGGCCTTCGTTGCCGCGATCAGGATGCGGTCGATACGCCGCGACAGGAGACCCGACAGGAGGCCTCCCGAGCCCGGGCGGAAGCAGCCGAGAATCTCCGTCAGGGCACGTTCCAGATCGGCGAGGGCCGCCGGCCCTGCGTTCATGGCCTGCATCACGTCGATCAGCACGATCTGTCGGTCGAGCCGCGCCACATGCTCGCGGAAGAAAGGCTTCACCACATGTGTCTTGTAAGCCTCGAAGCGGCGCTCCATCATGGCGCGCAGCGATCCGGGCCGCGCGCGGCCTTCGCGCAGCTGTGGCAAGGGCGTGAAGGTGAGGGCTGGCGAGCCCTCGAGATCGCCCGGCATCAGGAACCGGCCGGGCGGCAGGGTCGACAGGGCTCGTTCATCCTGCCGGCACGCCCGCAGATAGGCGGTGAAGGCCTCCGCCAGACGCCGCGCCGTCATCTCGTCTGCGTCGGCATCCGGATCGATGGTGCCGGCAAGCGCCAGCCATTCGGCGGACAGATCGGCGCGGACGGGGAGGGCGGCAAGCTGAAAGGAATCGGCCGAGAAGGCGGCGTAGTCCTTGCCGAGCAGGGGCAGGTCGAGAAGCCATTCGCCGGGATAATCGACGATGTCGATGGAAATCCGTCCGCGCGACAGCATGCGTCCCCATGCCGAGGCCGACTCGAACTCGATGGTGAGGCGCAGTTCGGAAATCGCACGCGTCGAATCGGGCCAAGTCCGCGCGTTGAGCAGTGCGGCCACGTGGTCCTCGTATTGAAATCGCGGCACCGCGTCGTCGGGCTGGTGTTCGAGAAAGGCGCGTGCGAGCCGGCCGGTCTTTTGCGCCTCGAACATGGGCAGGCGCCCGCCGTGGATCAGATTGTGGACAAAAGCCGAGATGAAGACCGTCTTGCCGGCGCGCGAAAGCCCCGTGACACCCAGCCTGAGGGAGGGAGACATGAGGCTCGCGGCCCGGCCGGTCAGGGTGTCGAGCGCGATCAACGCTTCGTCGGTCAGATTCGTGAGAGACGCCAACCGTCAACCTCGCCTGCGCTGCATCACGCCAGATATAGGCTCGTGACGGGCAATTTGTAATCCCGACGGGGTCTCAGTGCTCGGAGGGAATGAAGAATGCCTCCAGCGTCGCGGTGCCCGGCATCGCTTCCGACAAATCGCTCCCGAACGACAGGACTGCAAGGCCGCCGGTGGGAAAGCCCTTGTCGAGATCGGCACGGGTCTGTCCGACCCCGGACGAAGAAAAGCCAACGGCCAGGTCCTCGATCGTGGGGTTGTGGCCAACGAGCAGGAGTGACCCGTTCGCGCCATTGTTTCGCACGATGTTCAGGTAGCCGGCGGCATCGGCGGAGTAGAGCGTCTCGGACAGAAGCGCCTCGGTGTGCTTCATGCCGAGGATTTCCGCCACCCCCCGCCAGGTGTCCAGCGCCCGGCGCGCGGGGGAACAGACGACGCGATCCGGACGGTAGCCGTTCTGCAGCATAATCGCGCCTACCGCCCGACTCTCTCGCCGCCCGACGTCCGTCAGCGGACGATCGAAGTCGCGATCACCAGGATCTGCCCATGCGGCCCGTGCGTGGCGCAACAGGAAAAGGCGACTCATCGGGCATCCTCCTCGGGCGCTCGCGCGGTCTCGGGATCGGGAGCATTACCGGCAGGCCCGGCACGACGCAACTCGCATCGTCGGCGTCGACTTGAGAAGGCCCGGACTGCCATTGTTTCGGCCATGGCATGCCCACGAAACCAGCAGAAGGGAGCGGCCCGACAGCTTTCCGTCAGCTCTCGATGTTCGGCTAACAAACGCGTGACTTTGTTCACCTTTCGGCTTGTGCAGGTGTGGACACGCGAATATATAGGCGCCGGTCCATAGCTATGGGGAGACTCGGGTGAGCGAAACCATGGAAGACTACGTGCCGAGCGAGAGCGAGCCGTTCATGAACGAACGGCAGAAGGCCTACTTCCGCTCCAAGCTCGCGACATGGAAGAACGATATCCTGCGTGAGGCACGCGAGACACTCGAAATCCTGCAGCAGGAGAACGCCAATCTCCCTGACCTCGCGGACCGCGCCTCCTCGGAGACGGATCGGGCGATCGAATTGCGGGCTCGCGACCGCCAGCGCAAGCTGATTTCCAAGATCGACGCCGCGCTGCAGCGGATCGAGGACGGCACCTACGGATACTGCGAGGAGACCGGCGAGCAGATTTCGCTCAAGCGTCTCGATGCACGGCCGATCGCCACCCTGTCCATTGAGGCGCAGGAACGGCATGAGCGTCGCGAGAAGGTCTACCGCGACGACTGACGCCGATTTCGGCGTGATCTCCAGTCCCAAGTCGTACAGGTCGACGAGCGATCGGCTTGCGGCCTGTTGAAGGCGGTCTGCGGCCTTGCCCGATGGCGAGTCGATACGGCGAGGCGGGTTGTGACGCCCAGGTTTCCTCGCATGAGCCAGTAAGGCCATGGCCGTAGCGGCCCGATCCGTTTTCCGTTGTTTGGCCTTCCCTTTGAAGTGGTCGGCTTAGCCGTATCGCGCGTGTTAAGGTTCAAACCACCTTATCGGCGGTCCCGCGACATTTCGCCGAGCAGCTTGTTCATCTCGTCGTCGATGTCGGCGGCTTTCGTGCGCGGGCGCTCGCGAGCCGGATAGCGAAGCGAGGTCTCGAGCTCCTGCAACAGCGCGTCGTCCAGGTCGTGTTCGATCGGAGCGGACTGCGGCCGTGATTGCTGCTGGGCCCTGCGGGTCGCCTGGGCTCGCGACGGGTGAGGGGTCACTTGTGCCGTCATCGGCGGGTCGCGGTGCTCCTCGGGGGGCTGCACAAAGTTCGACTTGGCAAAGCTCGGCTGCGTTGCGGCCGGCAGGGTCACGCGCGGCATGACAGGCCTGTTCGGCCGCTGCGGCGCGGCTGCAGACTGCGCCTGCGGAGTCATGGGCGCCAAGGCTTTCTGCCGGGCGGGCATGGGGGCGACGGGTATCATCTGCGCGACGGCGACCGGCTGAGGTTCAGGCGTCGGCGGCTCTAGCTGTTCCTGTCGAAAGGGCGCCGGCTCTGCATAGGCCTGACGCGAAGGTGTCGGCTCGACATGGATTGGTCGCGATGGCGCCGGCTCGGCATGGATTGGCCGCGATGGCGCCGGCTCGGCATGGATTGGCCGCGATGGCGCACGCTGGGGTTGCTTGCGTTCGGCGGTGCGCTCGGGTTGGCGGGGCTGGCGCGGGGGTGCGGGCGGCAAGGGGTGCGGCTGAAGCGCCTGGTCGCCATGATCGTAGGAATCTAGTGCTTCCTCGGGATCGGACACAACCGGTCGTGTCGGGCGCGCGGCCGCGCGAACCTCCTGATCGGCGCTGGACCGCGCGCCGATTCGAATGTTCTGCTCGACAACGACATCGGTTGGCCCACCAATCAGGATCAGATGTTCGACATCGTCGCGACGGACCAGAACCAGCCGCCTTCGCTCGTCGACCGCCGCCGCGTCGAGAACAGCCAGCCTCGTCCGGCGATTGCGACCACCGGCGATATAGGTTCCGGCGGTCAACATGCGGACGATCCGGTACGCGGTGTAGACGACGATCAGCGCGATAACGCCGATGATGAGCCAGGTGATCAGCCGGGGATCAATCAAGCCATCCAGCAAGCTGGTCATCAAACTCTCCTTTACGGTGCCGCGACACGATTGACACGGCAATTGCCGCGCCGCAAGCAAATGAGCATGCGACATCGTGGGAATTATGGTCGCCCGCCCATCCAGCGGCCGCCCGGCGATCAGGAGCGCGGCTTATGGGCGTCTAGGCCGGAAGAATGGACCTGACGGGCTTTCGCATCCAGTCATAATGTGATTCATACCTGCGCGGGGTAGCATGGCAGGATTCGGGCAGGATACGCAACGGATGGCGGGGAACGGCGAAGGCGAATTCTATCCGACGCCCATCGTCGACCAGAACTCGCGTCCAGGGACGATCGCGCGTCTGATCGTGTTCATCGTGGTGCTCGTCTGCGCCGCCTTCGTGTTCGCGCTGATGCGCGACCAGCTTGGTGATCCCTTCCTGCTTGGGCTTCTCGGCATCTTGGCGATGATCGGCGTGGGCTATCTGTTCGCCTCGGCGATCGGCTTCGTTCAGGTGGCGCCGCGTTCTTCCGGCGACGAACTGGCCAAGGCCTTCATCGACACGATGGGGCAGGGGCTTGTCGTGTCCGACATGCGCGGGCGCGTGCTCTATGCCAACCAGGCCTATGCGCGGCTGACCGGCGCGACCTCGGGCGCGGACGTTCGAACGCTTCAGGTTCAACTTGCCGACAACATCGAGGCCTCGCCCACGGTCGAGCGCCTGGCGCTCGGGCTTCGCGACGGGCGGAGCGGGGAAGGCGAGTTCCGCGTCTCCCAGTCGATTCGCCCCGGCTCGGAGCCTGGCGCACATTGGTACCGGGTGCGGGCACGCAGTTTCCGCGCCGTTGGCCAGCGCCAGCCGCTGCTGGCATGGCAGATCGCCGACATTTCCGGCGAGCGCGCCGAGCAGGAGCGGTTCTTCCTCGATCTCCAGCAGGCGATCGATCATCTCGACCACGCGCCGGCCGGCTTCTTTTCGGCCGATTCCGCTGGCCGCATCACCTACCTCAACGCGACGCTGGCCGAATGGCTGGGCATTGATCTCGCCAGCTTCACACCGGGCTCCGTTGGACTGTCGACGATCGTGGCGGGCGACGGCATGGCGCTGATCCGTTCGGTGAAGGCCGATCCGGGGGCCACGCGAAACGCGGTGATCGATCTCGACCTGTCGACGGTGAAAGGCGAGGCGTTGCCCGTGCGCTTCATGCATCGCGCGACAGCCAGCCGCGAGGGTGCGCCGGGAGCGACCCGGACCATCGTCCTCAACCGGGCGCAGGGCGAGGATGCCTCCGCCGACCTGCGCGCGTCGGAAGTGCGCTTCACGCGCTTCTTCAATTCCACGCCAATGGCGATCGCCGGTATCGACGGCGCCGGCCGCATCCTGCGCACCAACGCGCCATTCCTGTCGTTGTTTTCAAGTGTCGTCGATCGTGACGCGGTGGACCGCCGGGCGCGCCTCGATACCGTGATCCACGAACGCGACCGGGCAAGCTTCGCGTCTGCGCTCGACAAGGCCAAGCAGCACCAGGCCGACATCGCGCCGATCGACACCATCCTTCCGACCGATGAGGAGCGGCATATCCGCTTCTATGTCAGCGCCGTGGCCGACGCCAATGAGGGCGAAAGCGCCGAGGAGGCGGCGATCGTCTATGCCGTGGACACGACCGAGCAGAAGGCGCTCGAGGCGCAGATGGCGCAAGGCCAGAAGATGCAGGCTGTGGGGCAGCTCGCCGGCGGCATCGCGCATGACTTCAACAACGTGCTGACGGCCATCATCATGGCGTCGGACCTCCTTTTGGCCAGCCACCGGCCTTCCGACCCGTCCTTCGCCGACATCATGAACATCAAGCAGAACGCCAACCGCGCCGCGTCGCTGGTGCGCCAGTTGCTGGCGTTCTCGCGGCGCCAGACGCTGCGGCCGGAAGTGCTCAACCTCACGGACGTGCTGGCCGACCTGCGCATGCTGCTCACCCGGCTTGCCGGCAACGACATGCGCCTGCGCATCGACCACGGCCGCGACATCTGGCCGGTCAAGGTCGATCTCGGCCAGTTCGAGCAGGTCATCGTCAACCTCACCGTCAATGCGCGCGACGCGATGCCAGGCGGGGGCGATCTCATCGTGCGCACCAACAACGTCTCCGCCGATCAGTGCGCCGAGTTCGGCTATCGCGAGCTGACGCCAGGCGATTACGTGCAGATCGACGTCGAGGATACGGGCACGGGCATCGCGCCTGATGTGCTGAAGAAGATTTTCGAGCCCTTTTTCACGACGAAGGAAGTGGGCAAGGGCACGGGTCTCGGCCTGTCGATGGTCTACGGTATCATCAAGCAGACCGGCGGCTTCATTTTTTGCGACTCCCAGGTGGGAGTGGGGACGACCTTCCGCATCTTCCTGCCTCGCCACGTACCCGACGAGAAGCAGGCCGCGGAAGCCGCCCGGAGCGAGGCCGCCGCTTCGCAGGCGGCCAGGCAGCCGGAAGCCCAGAAGGACCTGTCAGGCTCGGCAACCGTTCTTCTCGTCGAGGACGAGGACGCGGTGCGCATGGGCGGCGTGCGCGCGCTCCGCTCGCGCGGCTATACCGTGCATGAGGCCTCATCGGGGGTCGAGGCGCTGGAGATCTTCGACGAACTGGACGGCGCCATAGACATCGTCGTGTCGGACGTCGTCATGCCGGAGATGGACGGGCCGACCCTGCTGGTCGAACTGCGCAAGCGCCAGCCCGACGTGAAGTTCGTCTTCGTCTCAGGCTATGCCGAGGACGCCTTCGCCAGGAATCTCCCCGCCGACGCGAAATTCGGCTTCCTGCCGAAGCCTTTCTCGCTCAAGCAGCTGGCGACGGTCGTCAAGGACATGCTGGACGGCGAGGCCCAGTAGAGCGAATTCGACATTTGAGTTCCGTCCACGGCGAGGGACCGATCAGATGTCATATTCAAAGCTCCACTCAAAAACATGAACTTGGTGGTGGTCCTTTGTCTCCGACATTTGCGCGGGCGCTTGTCCGAGCCGGATGCAAACGCCGGAATCGGACCACTAGCACCCGCGGTAACCCACCCCCGCGCAGGACGTTGGGGACAGTCATGGCTCGTCTCCCGCGTCATTGCTCTACGCAAGACAGAGCGGCCGGATTCTGTTGTCTCGATCATTTCCTCATCAAACTCGAAAAGGGGTCGGTTCCTCGTGTCAGAAGGGGGGCAATTTCTCAGGTCGCCCGAAAACGTCTTGTCGCCTCGTGGTTTCAGTTCTTCACGAAGCGTGCCTGGACGGCTCCGCCATCGGGCAGTTTGAAGGACACGACGACTTTGGCCCCCGCGGCGAGCGACTGGCCAAGCACGCCGGCAAGCATGTTCGGTTCCCTCGCTTCGAGCGGGACGACCGTCGTCTGTCCCGCATCCTGGATGATCGCCCGCGCGGCGGTCGTGCCTGCTGTGGACAGCGGCGCATCGACCGCGTCGGCGACGTAGAGGAGCAGTTCATCTTCGACCGCGACCATCTCGACATGATGGCTGCCGGTGTCAACGACGGGACCGCCATTCGGTCCCTTCGCGGTCTCGTGCGTCTGGGCTGTCGAAATGGAGGCCAGCAGCATGGCGATTGGGGCCAGGATTGTCTTCATCGGTGTTCATTCCTCGAATCTCGTGTTTCAGTAGGCTTCGATGGCCCCGCTCGCGGTGCCGGCACTTGCGCGTCGGCTGGCGATGATGCGCTCCAGCGGCTTGCGACCCAAGACCAGGAACAGGACCGGTGTCAGAAAGGCGTCCAGAAGCGTCGCCGATATCAGGCCGCCAAAGATCGTGACGGCGACCGGATGGAGGATTTCCCGGCCGGGTTCGCCGGCGCCGAGCAGCAGCGGGACCAGCGCGAGCCCCGCGGAGAGCGCCGTCATCAGCACGGGCGAAAGACGTTCGAGGCTGCCGCGGATGATGAGCGGTTTGCCGAACTCCTCGCCCTCGTAAAGCGCGAGATTGATGTAGTGCGAGACCTTCAGGATACCGTTGCGCGCCGAGATGCCCGCGAGTGTGATGAAACCGATCATCGAGGCCACCGAGAGCGGCTGGCCGGCGATGTTGAGCGCGATCACGCTTCCAATCAGCGCGAGAGGGATGTTGCACATCACGATCATCGCGAGTACCGACGACTGGTAACGACTGTAGAGAACGATGAAGATGAGCGCGAGAGAGACGAGCGACAGCGCGCCGATCCGCAGGCTTGCCTCCTCCTGCGCCTGGAAGGTGCCTTCCAGGGCAGTGGAGTAGCCTTGTGGCCATTCGGCTTGCGCGATCGTCTCGCGAATGTCGGCGACGATGGCCGCCATGTCGCGCGCACTGTCCGTATTGCCGAGGACGACGATCCGCCGCTGACCGTTTTCCCGCAGGATCTGGTTTGGCCCGTCGGTCTCGACCACGGTGGCGATCTTGCCCAGCCTCACATACCCCTCCGGGGTCGCCACGAGCAGATCCTCCAGGCCAGCGGTCGACCGGTTCTGGTCAGACAGACGGATGGCGACGTCGAAACGGCGGTTGCCGTCGACGATCTGGGAGACGACGCGCCCGTTTGACATCGTCTCGAGCGCTTCCGTCACACTGGCCGGCGTCAACCCGTACAGCGCGGCCTTCTCGTGGTCCAAGTCCACGCGAAGCTGCGGGATGCGCACCTGCTTCTCGACCTGGAGGTCCACAAGACCGGCAATGCCGCTCAACTCGTCACGCAGTCGGTCGGCCAGGGACCGCAGGGTATCGAGATCCTCGCCGTAGATCTTCAACGCGATTTCAGCTCGCACCCCCGAAAGCATGTGGTCGAGACGATGCGAAATCGGTTGCCCAAGATTGATCGCCACCGGCAAGGCCGAAAGGCGGGACCGGATATCGCTCATGACCTCTTCCTTGCTGCGGGCTGAGCGGGAGAGGTCGACGTCGATCTCGGACGAATGAACGCCTTCGGCATGCTCGTCGAGTTCGGCGCGACCGGTGCGTCGGCCGACCGACACAACCTCCGGTACGTCCGCGATCAGTCGCTCCGCCACCATGCCGAGACGGTGGCTCTCGGCGAGCGCGATCCCAGGATTGTAGGCCATGCTGATTGTGAGCGTGCCTTCGTTGAAAGGCGGCAGGAACGCGCGAGGAAGCAGCGTGGCTGCAAAGGCGGCGGCGGCGACGCCGACAGCAACGGTGGTGAAGAGAAGCGCCTTGTGGCGGAACGCGACGCTCAGGGCGGCAGCATTGGCCCGCTTCAGGTGACGAACCACGAAGGTGTCGCCGTGGCTCTCCCGGAGGTGACCCGGCAGTAGATAGTAGGCAAGAACGGGCGTGACGGTAATCGACGTGATGAGCGATGCCAGGATGGATACGATGTAGGCGACGCCGAGCGGCGCGAACAGCCGGCCTTCGATCCCGGAAAGTGCGAACAGCGGAATGAAGACCAGAACGACGATCATCGTCGCATAGACGATTCCGGATCTCACTTCCTGCGAGGCGGCGGCAATCACGGCGAGCACGGGACGCGGCGTCGCGGAAGCGCTGTTCTCCCTTAGCCGCCGGATGATGTTCTCGACATCGACCACCGCATCGTCGACCAGTTCGCCGATCGCTATGGCGAGACCACCGAGCGTCATTGTGTTGATCGTCATGCCGAAGGCATCGAACACCAGGATCGTGACGAGGACCGAGATTGGTATCGCAGTGAGGGAGATGAAGGTGGCGCGCCAGTTCATCAGGAACAGGATGAGGATTACGGCGACCACCACCGCGGCTTCGACCAGGACGGTCTGCACGTTCCGGACCGAGGTCTCGATGAACGTCGCCTGCCGAAACTGCAGGTTGGTCGCTGAAACCCCCTCCGGTAAGGTGCGCTGGATTTCTGCCAGAGCCTGCTCTATCCGGCCGGTCAGCGCGACGGTGTCGGCGCCGGGTTGCTTCTGGACCGACACGATGACCGCGGGAGCACCGTTGAATCCCGCGTCGCCGCGTTTCACGCGTGCTGCGAAGTCCACATGCGCCACCTGATGCAGCGCGATCGCCTGACCTCCTCGCTGTGCCACGACCGTGTTGCGTAGGTCTTCAAGCCGTTGTGTCAGGCCGATATTGCGGATCAGGTACTCCCGGCCGTGCTGGTCGATGAAGCCGCCACCCGTGTTGGTGCCGAAACCGGCGATCGACGCCTCGACTTCGTCGTAGGTCACCCCTAGCGCCTGCAGTGCAGCGGGATTGGGCTCTACGAGATACTGCCGCACCTCGCCCCCGATCGGGATTACCTGGGCGACGCCCGGGATCGTCAGGAGTTGCGGCCGCACAACGAAGTCGGCGATCTCACGCACTTCCATCGGCGAGGACGTGGTGCTCGTGATCGCTATGAGCACGATCTCGCCCATGATTGAGGTAACCGGTCCCATCTGGGGGAGGATGCCTGCCGGCAATTGTTCACTGGCTAGGGCGAGACGCTCGGCGACGAGTTGGCGCGAGCGGTAGATGTCGTTATTCCAGTCGAACTCGACATAGACGATGGAGAGGCCAACGCCGGATACGGAGCGCACGCGGGTGACGCCCGGCATGCCGTTCATGGCCGCTTCGAGAGGGTAGGTGACGAGTTGTTCCACCTCCTGCGGCGCCAGGCCTTCGGCCTCTGTCATCAGAGTGACCGTCGGCCTGTTCAGGTCCGGAAAGACGTCGACGGGCACCTGCGGCAGGACCCAGGATCCGTAGGCGACCAGTACCAGCGCCGCGGCGATGACGAACAGCCTGTTCCTGAGGCTTGAGGTTACCAGAAAGCTGAACATGAGCGGCTACCGGACCTGGTTGATCAGTTCGGCGCCGCGAACAACGACGCGGTCGCCTTCCTCGACCCCCGCATGAACGATCATGCGGCTTCCATCGAACGCATCAACCCGAACAGGCACCGCCTCGAACCGCTCTGGCTCCGCATGGCGCCACACGATTGGTTGCCCCGCGTCGTTCCTGACCACGGCCTCGCGCGGAAGCACCACGGCGCTGACATCGGCACCGCTGCGCGCCAGAACCGCGACTGGCTCACCGATCGAGAGCGCGTCACCGCCGAGCGATATCGAGAAGTGGACAGGCATGGCCTGCTGCCGGAGTGCCCGGCTGAAGCCTTCCAGTCGAAGATCGAAGACATGGCCATCGGCGGTGACCGCAGATGCGCCAGAAAGGTTCGATGGATCGAGCTGGCCGTGGATCAGCGCCTCCACCCAAAGGCTGGCCGGATCGATGATGCGAAAGATCGTGTATTCCGGCCCGACGACTTGCCCCGCCATACCGCTGCTTTCCGATACAACCCCGTCGACGGGCGCGCGCAATGCCTCCGGTCGGGATTGCAAGGTCTCGACGATCTGGAGTCTGCGCTTCAGACCCGCCAGCTGGGTTTCGGAATCGGCGACTTCGCTCTGAGCCGATACGCCGCGGGTGGCCAGCGTGCGGACGCGATCGATCTTGGCTTCCGCCATGGCGATCTCCTGCTCGATCGTTGCGATCTGCTCGGCGATCCCGGTCTCGTCCGCCTGCGAAAGCGCCGGTTCGACATAGGCGAGCACATCGCCCTTGCGGACGATCTGTCCAAGGCGTGGCAACCCCTCGTCGGCGGGGATAAGGCGTCCGCCATTAGTACTCTGGACGACACCGGATCGGTCCGGATCGGCGATGACGCGGCCGATCAACCGGACGGCCCGCTGCGCGGCTTCGGGTCGCGCAAGGATCGTGCGAACATCGAGAAGGCGCTGGGACGGCTTGGGGAGGAAAACGGACCCGTCGGAAAGCCTACCCGGCGCGTCCCCGGTAGCTGGAAGAGCAACCTGCTCCGCGCCGTGATCATGGCCCTCGTGGCCAAAGGCAAGGGCGGTGGTCGCGGCAATGACAACCACGGTGAGGGCGGTCGCAGGGAGGGCCCGCCTGCGGCTCCGCACCGCTATTCCGAGCACGAATCCGGCCAGGAGAGCGGCAGCGCCGACGAGATGCGGTTGGGCGAGCGCGATACCGCCGACCACGACCGGTTCACTGCTGCCCCAACCCTCCTGCGGCTTCAGGGGGTCCTCTTGCTTTGCTGTAGCTCCCTCGGAAGGGATTTCGAGCTGGCCGATCAACAGATCGTCGCCCGCCGAGGCCGAGACCACGAAGAGGAGCTCGATCGCTTGGCCGGGCCGGAGCTGCTCGGAGACCGCCAGGTAGGTCCCGTCTCCCAACGGAGCGGCGACGATGTCCTCGGTTCCGCCGACGGTCACGGCCAGCGAGCCATCCACGACCGGCTCGTTGGTCTCATAGCGGTCGAGATGGATGAGCAGCCCATCCGGACGCAGGACCGCGACCAGTTGGTAGGTTTCCGACTGCAACGCCAGTCGCGGCGACGAGGTGGAAGCCGGAAGCGGCGGCGGCGTGCCGTGATCGTGACCTTCGTGGGCGGCGGCGAGGCCACCCCACGAAGCGAGCATCAGCCACGCAAGCGCGAAACGAACGCGACGCAGGGCATCGAGATAGGATGAGTGCATGATGGGATTCCGGATCAAGGCAACGCGCGTTCTGCGACGCGGCCTGGGCCGGCCGCCAGTCAACCCATGTCGCTGGTTCGGGGTGGACGCATGGGACCGTCGGGGCCGCCTCCGCGGCCGAACCGTTCCTGACGCGCGGCTTCCCCGATCGACGGTGTCAGAGCGACCATCGGCTTGACCCTCGCGAGGTCGGCGGCAAAGGAGCAGAACTGGCCGCAACAGCCCTCGGAAGAGGCTCCGTTTCCGCTGTCGTGTCCCGGGCAGGCAAACCCATCCTGGTGGGCGTGGCCTTGCGCCTCGTCGCCATGTTGATGGTGCCCGCGGGACAGGAACTGCTCGGGTCCATGTGTCTCGTTGGCGGTCTCTGTCATAGACGCCGCCAAACCGCCGTGATGTGACGCATGCGCCGCTCCACCTTGCACCACCAGCGCAAGATGCGCGGCGAGCAAAAGGCTCGCGGCGATCATCCGAATACAGGCTGCCGCTCGGTTCCGCATAGTCTCCCATCGACATCGCAGCCCGAGGCCCGACGTCAGAACGACTCACCAGATGAAAACCGTAGTCCTTCCTGCTGGTGGAAGGTCAAGCCGTCAGGTTCGATTGGTGCTGCAATTCGGTTGGATCCGCTCCAGGCATGGGTGGAACATGCCGCGCTCGAAGAGGGTGGCGGGATACCGTTCGACGCCTCGCCGCTTGCGACTATACATTCTCCCGTCGCTGCTGTTTTCATGCGTCCATGAACATCTTGCTCGTCGAGGACAATCACGACCTTGGGGAGGCCATCGAGCGCCGTCTGCGCGCCGCTGGCCACCAGCTGACGTGGAACGCGGACGGCCGCGACGTGATCGACCTCCTGGCCAATGGAGAGTTCGACGCCATCATCCTGGACCTTACCCTTCCCGGCACGGACGGGATGACGATCCTGAAACATCTGCGCCGCAGCCGTCGCGACCTGCCCGTTCTGGTCACCACCGCCAAGGCTGAGATCGACGACAAGGTCAGCCTGCTCGATCTGGGCGCGGACGACTATCTGGTGAAACCCTTCGACATGCGCGAACTGGAAGCGCGGCTGCGGGCGCTGACCAGACGGCCGTCCGGCCATCTTGCGTCCCGGCTGGAGCTGGGGCTCCTGGAGCTCGATCCGGGCGGGCAGGTGCTCTGGCAGGAGGGGCGACCGGTGGAGATGGGGCCGCGCGAATTCCGTCTGCTCGAAGCCCTGATGAAGATGGCGGGACGCGTGGTGACGCGCGAGCGCCTGATGTCGCGTCTGTTCGATCTCGAGGATGGCGGGTCCGAGAACGCGCTGGAACTGCTGGTTTCGAGGCTGAGACGCAAGATCGCCGGCGCCGGTGTCGAGATCGTGACGGTGCGAGGCGTCGGCTATCTCGTGCGGGATGTGAGGAATGAGCGGAGCTAGGACCTCGTTGTCGCTGCGCCGCCGCATCCTGGCGTTGGCAGCGGTGATGCTGCTGGCGGCGGCGGCGCTGCTCATTGCCTTCATCAGCGACTATGCCAACCGCGCCTCGGATCGCGCCTTCGACAGGCTCCTGTCGGCCTCGGCACTGTCCATTGCCGGAGCGGTCCAGGTCGAGGATGGCATGGTGGCGCTCGAGCTCCCGGTGGCAGCCTTCGCCATGGTCTCGGGACGAGAACGCATCTTCTACGCCGTGCTGGGCCCGGACGGCGCCCATGTGACCGGCTATCCCGATCTGGCGCGGGGTGCCGCGCTGGCCTCTTCGGTGGAGCCTCGGTTCACCGACGCCACGCACAATGGCGAGCCGGTGCGTCTCGTCGATGTCGGGCGGCTGATCTCGACAGCCGAGGCAACGGGATGGGTGACGGTGCGCGTGGCGGAAACCCGGGGCGCGCGGTCGGCCCTGGCCGCCGAGATCCTGAAGAACGCGCTTGTTCCCGTCGGAGTGCTGACCGCGCTGGCCCTGGCGATGGTCTGGGTCGTGATCGGGCGGGCCTTCGCGCCGCTAGCCCACATCGACCGAGCCTTGCGCGAGCGTCGGCCCGACGATCTGTCGGCGCTGGACATCCCGGTACCCGTCGAGGTGCAGCGGCTGGTCGAGGGGGTCAACGGCTTCATGGCGCGGCTGGACGCCTCGATGGGACGGATGGGCGAACTGGTGGCCGAGGCCGCCCACCAGGTGCGCAATCCGCTGGCTGCGCTCAGGGCCCAATCGGACCTAGCACTCTCGGAACCGGACGAGGCGAGCCTGCGCGCCCGGGTGGGTCGGATCAACGAACTGGCCATCGAATCGAGCCATCTCGTCTCGCAGTTGCTGATGGATGCCACGATCTCGCACCGGATGGACACGACCCGGGCACAGCCCCTGTCGATCGCGGCGCTGGTGGAAGAGGTCGTGGGTCGACTGGACCCGGGACTTTCTCCGAGGGTCGGGACCATCATTTCGCCGCAAGCGGAAACCGCCGTCGTGCAGGGCGAACGGATCGCGCTTCGAGAAGCCCTCGCCAACCTGATCGGCAACGCGTTGAGCTATTCGGACGGTCCGGTCGACATCGACGTGCGCCACGCGCGATCCGGGCGGATCGCCCTGTCGGTCCTGGATCGCGGTCCGGGCATCCCGGATGCCGACAAACCGAAGGTGCTGCAGCGCTTCGTCAGGGGAACTGCGGGCGAGGGCCGGATCGGCTCCGGCCTCGGCCTGGACATCGCGCGGCGCGTGGCGGAAAATCATGGCGGCGCGCTTGTCCTGTCGGATCGCGAGGGCAGCGGTCTGTCGGTCGTGCTGGAACTGCCATGCGATTCGTCCGACGGCCATGACGATGTCCAGCCGCGTCCAGTCAGCCGGGCACGGATCATGGCCGGCCCGCTGGCGCTTTGCCTGGGAGGCGCGCTCCTTCTGTCCCTCGACCAGGCGCTGGCAAGCGAGCCGCTTCTCTACCCGGCGACGGAGACAGAAGCCCGGCGCCTCCATATCGCGGGCACCACCGACACTTTGCTGTTTGCGGATTTCATCCATGCCTTCCAGGCCGAAAACCGGGCGGTGGCGGTAACCTATACCGAGACGGACAGCAACGCGCTCTACGAGGGCTTCCTGGCCGGCGACCTGCCGACGCCGCCCGATCTCCTGATCAGCTCGGCTTCGGACCTGCAGCTCAAGCTGGCCAATGACGGCCATGCGCTGGCCCATGCCTCGCGTTGGCTCGAGCGCCTGCCCGACTGGGCGCGCTGGCGCGACGAACTGTTCGGGTTCACCTATGAACCGGCGGTCATCATATACAGCCCCGAATGGCTGCCGCCCGGCAGCCAGCCACGCAGCCATCTGGAACTGGCCGAGATGCTGGAACGACAGCCGGAACGGTTTCGTGGCCGCATCGCCACCTACGACATCGCCGGCAGCGGCGTCGGCTATCTCCTGGCCGCTCAGGACCAGCAGATCTCCTCGCAGTTCTGGCGACTGGCGGCCGCCTTCGGACGGGCGGGCGCCTGGCTCAGCGATTCGAGCCCGGCCATCCTCGACGGCGTGGCCTCGGGCGATCTGGCGCTGGGCTATAACGTGCTCGGCTCCTATGCCTTCGCGCGGCAGGCGGCAGGTGCGCCCATCGGCATCATCGTTCCCGACGACTACGTCCTTGTGCTGACCCGAACCATGCTGATTCCCCAACTTGCCGCGAACGCTGACCTGGCCCGCGAGTTCGTGGATTTCGCCCTCTCGCCGGCCGGGCAATCGGTAGCCGCGGGACGATCCGCCCTGGGCGCATTGGTGCCCGAAACGCCGGGAAACTGGACGCAGGAGCGGATCTCGGCAATGGGGCAAGGGGCCATCCAGCCGATCGCCCTTTCCCCCGTGCTCCTGGTGGCACTCGACCCCTTGCGCAGAAGCCGGTTCCTGGCCACCTGGAAGGAGATCATCGCACCCAGCGCGCCGTGATCGGTCTTGCCCACACCCGAACCGGGCGATGACAGGACGATGACAGGATACGCCGCTATGCTCCGCTCAGTCTGGGCATGGGAGGTGTCCGGTCCCGGCGTAAGCCTGGAGAAGGTCTGGCGAGTGCGGCGAGCCCATGGGGAGGCGCTGGCCTCCGGCCGATCCGGCGGCGGCGATCAGCATCCTCCCATTTCCGGTCAGGGCCTTCGGGCCGCAACGATTGTCCCGGGAGGAAATCATGAAGACACTAGGAATCGCAGCCCTCGTCTCCGCCATGCTCGTGGCGCCGATGGCGATGGCGCAGATGTCGGAACTGAGGATCATGGCGCCGGCCGGCCCCGGCGGCGGCTGGGACCAGACCGCGCGAACGATCCAGTCGACGCTGCAGTCGGAAGGGCTCGTCGCCAACATCCAGGTCGAGAATGTCGCCGGCGCCGGCGGCACCATCGGCCTGCAGCAATTCGTGAACCGCTCCAGCGGCGATCCGGCCGCCACCATCGTGGGCGGCTACGTGATGGTCGGCGCGATCATCGCCAACGACTCTCCGGTCAGCCTGGCAGACATCACGCCGCTGGCGCGCCTGACGGGCGAATACGTGGTTGTGGTTGCGAAGGCCGACAGCCCGATCGGCACGGCCGAGGATCTGGCGAATGCCCTGCGCGCGGATGTCGGGGCCGTCACCTGGGCAGGCGGATCGGCGGGCGGCGTCGATCACATCGCCGCCGGCCAGTTCGCCAAGGCGGCGGGCGTGGCCCCCGAGGACATCAACTACATCCCTTATGCGGGTGGCGGCGAGGCGCTCGCGGCGATCCTGGGCGGCCAGGTCAGCGTGGGCGTGTCGGGCTTCTCCGAGTTCTCGGCGCAGATCGAGGCAGGCGCGCTCAAGGTCATCGGCATCACGGCGCCCGAGCGTCAGAGCTACCTGGATGCGCCAACCTTTTCCGAGCAGGGCTTTGACGTCGAGGTACAGAACTGGCGCATGATCGCGGGCGCGCCCGGCATCACGGCGGAGCAGAAAGCGACCCTTCTCGGCACGATCGAGACGATGGCGGGCTCTGACACATGGTCGGAGGCACTGGCGAGCAAGGGGTGGGTCAACACCTTCCTGTCGGGCGACGGGTTCGCCGCCTATCTGGAGCAGGAAATCGCGGGTACCCGTGCGATCCTGAAAGACCTCGGGATCGCCGAGTAATGTCCGCCGACAGAGCCGAGACAGCCGGGGAAACCCGGCTGTCGACCGAACAGGCAACGCACGAGGCGCGCCTCTACGGTGAGGACGAAGCGGGACGAGCCAGCGGCCGGCGCGATCTTGCGGGACTTGGCATCGCCGCCGGCCTGTTCGCGCTCGCCGTCGTCATTTACAGCGACGCGTCGGGCTATCCGGTCCGTCGTTCCTACGCGCAATTCGGACCCGAGATATTCCCCTACATCATCGCGCTTGGCATCGTCGCGCTTGCCGGGATCACGGTGGTCATCGCCTGGCGCGGCGGTTTCGAGGCCCGCGAGCGGCTGAACGTCGCCGGCCTTTGCTGGATCATCACCGCGATCGTGGCCGAAATCGTGATGCTGAACATTGGCACCGGCTTCATTGCCGCCTCGACCGTGCTCTTCGCCTGCGCCGCTCGCGCCTTCGGCCAGACCACGCACGTCCTGAACCTGACCATCGGAGTGTTCCTGTCGACCCTCCTGTTCCTGCTGTTCCGATACGCCCTGGGCCTGGCCCTTCCCAATGGTCCGCTCGAACGCGGCATCGACCTTCTGTTGCGATAGGGAGGACGGCATGGACACGCTTTTGTTTCTCGTCGATGGCCTTGGAACCGCGCTTCAACCGATCAACCTCATGTATGCGCTTCTGGGCGTCATGCTCGGAACCGCCGTAGGCGTGATGCCCGGCATCGGCCCGGCGCTTACGGTGGCGCTGCTGCTGCCCGTCAGCCTGTCCTTCGGGGCCACCGGCTCGATGATCATGTTTGCCGGCATCTACTATGGCGGCATGTATGGCGGCGCGATCTCCTCGATCCTGCTCAACACCCCTGGCGAGACCGCCTCGATCATGACTGCGCTCGAAGGCAACCGGATGGCCAAGCGTGGCCTTGGCGGCAAGGCCCTGGGCGCGGCGGCCATCGGTTCGTTCTTCGGCGGCACCTTCGCCACGATGGGCCTCGCCTTCGTGGCGCCCTTCATGGTCGCGGTCGCGTTGTCCTTCGGCACGGCGGAGTATTTCGCGCTGATGGTGCTGTCCTTCCTAACCGTCTCGGCCGCCTTCGGAGGCTCGATCTCGCGCGGACTCACCGCGCTGTTCATCGGCCTGACCATCGGCCTGGTGGGAACGGACAAGCTGACCGGACAGGTGCGGCTCGCCTTCGGCGTTCCGGAGATGAGCGACAACATCTCGATCGCCATCGTCGCCGTCGGGCTTTTCGCGATCGGCGAGACGATGTTCCTGGCCTCGCAGCACATCAACCACAAGACCAAGGCCGAGCCGGTCAAGGGATCCGTCTGGCTGAACTGGCATGATCTCAAACGCTGCATCCGCCCCTACATGCGCGGCACCGGACTGGGCTTCCTGTTCGGCCCGCTGCCCACCGGCGGGGCCGAGATACCGACCTTCCTGTCCTACACGACCGAGAAGCGCCTGGCGCGCGGAGAGGCCCGGCGCGAATTCGACGAGGGTAGGGGCGCCATCGAGGGGGTTGCCGGACCGGAGGCGGCCAACAATGCCTCGGCCGCGGGCACACTGATCCCGCTCCTGACGCTCGGCCTCCCGACCTCCGCCACCGCTGCCATGATGCTCGCGGGCTTCCAACAGTACGGGTTGCAACCGGGTCCGCTGCTGTTCACCAACAATGCGGAACTGGTGTGGGGTCTTGTCGCCAGCCTCTTCATCGCCAACCTGATGCTGGTGGTGCTGAACGTGCCCTTCATCGGGATCTGGGTGAAGCTGCTGACGATTCCGCGCCCCTGGCTGTATGCGGGCATCCTCACCTTCGCCACACTCGGCATCGTGGGCGCCCAAGGCTCGGCCTTCGCGCTGGTCCTGCTGCTGGGCTTTGGGCTGATCGGCTTCCTTATGCGGCGGTTCGGCTACCCGCTGGCGCCGGCGCTGGTGGGCGCGATCCTCGGCCCGCTGGCGGAGGAACAACTGCGTCGCGGCCTGATGATCAACCGCGGGGACTGGAGTTTCCTCGTCACGTCCAACATCGCGCTGTCCATCTACGCCATCGCGATCCTGGCGATCTTCGGTCCTCGGATCTGGGTGTTCCTGCAGAGGCGCAGAATACGCCCGTCGATCGCTTGAAAGGGCGATCGTCGGGGCTCGACGATAGAGCCGGTCCAAAGCAGCTCTCTGGAGGCCACAGGTGGGCCGACGTCAGCAAGGGTTCTCGATCATCGTGGAACGTTCGGCCCTCCCGGCGCGGAGTAAGACGTCATGAAGGTGATGCCGGCAAACTGGCCGATGTCGAACTCCCGCGCGTGAGCGCCTCCAAGAGCCTCACTCGCCGGTCGCTCTCGAGTCAGCGGCGTCCGGACCTGCGCCAGGCATTGGCTATGAAATCCCAGGTTGCGAGGGACAGGGTTAGCGCGATCACCGCGAAGAGGTCCAAGCGGGGAACCTTCCAGACGAGAATGCCGAGGAACCCCGTAAGAACGGTCAGTGCCAGAAGCGCCATCAGGCGGTCCATCATCGTTCTGCTCCCATGGTTTCGGCCGACGTCAGCCATTCGCTCAGCCATCGCGCGGTCCTGAGCAGACGCGCGTCGTCGCCGCGCCGGCCGACCAGTTGCACGCCCATCGGCAGGTCGGTTTCGGTGTTCAAGAGAGGCAGGGTCACCGCGGGAGTACCGCAGAGCGTCCAGAGGCCATTGAACACGGAACTGCCCGTGCTGGCGAGCCCGAGCGGCGCCGCGCCCGGCGTGGCGGGCGTGATGATGGCGTCGCATCGCTGGAAAATCTCTTCCAGGCCCGCGTTGAGGATGTCCGGCCAGTCCAGCGCGGCAATGTAGTCCCTGGCCGGAATGCCTTTGCCGGCATCCAGCGCGTCCCGCAGGACCAACGAGAGACCGTTGCGCCCGCGCCGCTCGTAGGGATAGTAGAACTTGGCCATCTCGGCGAAGTTGATGCGCTCGCGAATGGTCGACGCCTCGGCGAATGCGGGAGGCAACACCGCTTCGAAACAGCGGTCGCCAAGCACGTCCACCAGTTCAGCAAAGGCCGCCTTCGTGTCGTCGTCGGCCTCGTCCCAGCCGGGCGGCCGGACGAAGGCCAGCGTGGGGACGACCGGCGGGGCGGTGCTGGCCGTTTCCAGCAGGCGCGGATCCGGTGTCGATTGTGTCGCGCGGTCGGCGGCATGAAAGCCGAACAGGACGTCGGCGACAAGCGCGGCATCAACCACGGAGCGCGCGAACACGCCGATGGTGTCGAGCGTGGGAGACTGGACCAGGACGCCGGTTCGCGGAATGGCGCCGAAGGTCGGCTTGAAGCCGACCACGCCGCAATAGGCGGCAGGCCGGATCACGGACCCGCCGGTCTGGGTTCCGATCGCCAGCGGAACCATGCCGGCCGCCACCGCCGCGGCGGATCCCGATGACGAACCGCCGGGCGTCCGTTCGGGATCGTGTGGGTTGCGGGTCTTGCCCGGATGCAGGAAGGCGAGTTCGGTGGCGACCGTCTTGCCCATGATGATCGCGCCGGCCGCCTTCAGACGTTCCACCACGAAGGCGTCGGCGATGGGAACGCGTCCGTCATCCAGGGCAGTGCCGTTGGCGGTCGGAATTCGGACGGTGTCGATGATATCCTTCAGTCCGACGGGCAGGCCGTGCAGCGGTCCTATCGCACGCCCGGACGCTCGCCGCGCGTCGAGCGCGCGCGCCTGCGCCATGACATGGTCGCCGTCGAGCCACGCCCATGCCTGAACGCGAGGCTCCTCGGTGGCGATCCGGTCGAGGCAGGCCTGCGCCACGTCGACGGCGCGCAAGGCGCCGCGCGCAAGCCTGTTGCGCAGTTCGACGGCACCAAGCCCGAGGATGGGATTCGTGCCCGCGGATGCCCTAGCGTCCATAGAACACCTGGGGCAGGTGGAACACCAGTTCGGGGAAGATGTAGACCAGGGCCATGGAGACGAACACCATGAACAGGAACGGCATCACGCCCTTGAATATCTGCATCAGTTGCACCTCTGGCGGCGCAATGCCCTTGAGGTAATAGGCGGACATCGCCATGGGCGGCGTCAGGAAGCTGGTCTGGAGGTTGAGCGCGACCAGGATGCCGAAGAATAGCGGGTCGATGCCGAACAGCGGCAGGAGCGGCAGGAAGATCGGCACGAAGATGATGATGATTTCCGACCATTCCAGAGGCCAGCCGAGCAGGAAGATGATGAGCTGGGCAAGCAGCAGGAACTGCAGGGGCGTCAGGTCGAGGCTCTGGACGAATTCCGAGATCAGATGTTCGCCGCCCAGATAGGAGAACACGGACGAGAAGGTGTAGGAGCCGACGAAGAGCCAGCAGACCATGGCCGTGGTGCGGACCGTCAGGTAGACGGATTCACGCAAACGCTGGAACGTCATCGCCCTGTAGGCAATCGCCAGCACCATGCCGCCCAGCGCGCCGATCGAGGCAGCCTCCGTCGGTGTGGCCAAGCCAAACAGGATGGATCCCAGAACTGCCAGAATGAGGAAGGCGAGGGGGAAGAAGGAGGTGAAAAGCATCCAGGCAAGCTGGAAGAACGGTACATCCGGCACCTCTTCCTTGGTCGGCTTCGGAGCGATCGAAGGTTGCAGGATCGACCGCCCGATCACGTAGACCAGGTAGAGCCCGACCAGCACCAGTCCGGGCAGCAGCGCACCGGCATAAAGCCGGACGATGGAGACGCCCGACGAGGCGGCATAGACGATCAGCATGATCGAGGGCGGGATGAGGATGCCGAGCGTACCGCCGGCGCAGATGATGCCTGACGCGAAACTGGTGTCGTAGCGCGCCTTCAGCATCGCCGGCAGCGCGAGCAGTCCCATCAGCGTCACCACAGCGCCGACAATTCCGGTGGCGGTGGCAAAAAGCGCGCAGGTGATCAGCGCGGCAACGCCCATCGAGCCCGGCAGGTTCTTGGCGGCGATGTTGAGCGTGGAGAACAGACGGTCGACGATGTTCGCCCGCTCGACGATGTAGCCCATGAACAGGAACAGGGGGACCGCGGTCAGGACCTCGTTCGACATCACCGTGTAGGTCTGGTTGATGAACAGGTCAAAGATCCGGTTGTTGAAGAATCCGTCGATCCAAGTGGACGTCGAGGTCCAAGTGTCGGCGTCCTCGCCCAATCTGTTGAAGCTGCGCCACATTCGATTGGGGTCGAAATAGGCGTAGTATCCAAAGAAAATGCCCAGCGCCATCAGCGTGAAGGCAATCGGAAAGCCCAGGAAGACCAGCAGGATGAAGATCCCGAGCATGGCCAATGCGACTTGAGGGTCGGTCACTTTCGCAACTCCGCTACGAATGGTCCGGTGCGACCGGCATCATGTCTAGTTCTGGCTTTCTGCACGCTGCTTCAGCAGCAGTTGTTCGGTCTCGACGACGTCCTCTTCCGCGGTGTGCCAATAGCCCTTGCGGATGGCGATGATGCAGCGGCACATCTGGGCGATGCCCTGGATGAAGAGCAGGACGCCGGCGGCCACCATGACCGTCTTGAACTGAAAAATCGGGATGCCGGCGGGACTGTTGACGCTCACCTCCGCGTAGCCCCACGAGCGTGCCGAGTACTTCCAACCGGTGAATATCAGGGCGATCACGCCGGGGAAAAAGAAGAAGATGTAGAGCACGAGATCGACCGCGCCCTGCGTGCGGACGGACCAGAGCCGGTAGACGAAATCGCCGCGCACGTGGCCGCCGCGCGACAGCGTATAGGCACCGCCCATCATGAACAGCGTGCCGTACATGATGAAGGATACGTCGAGAGCCCATGACGTCGGTCGGTTCAGCACGTAGCGTACGAACACCTCGTAGCTCATCCCGATCGTCATCAGGATGATGAGCCAGCCGAACGACTTGCCAAACCAGGCCGAAAGCCGGTCTGCGAAATTGATGAAGCCGATCAAGACGACGCGCCTCCCGTGCGCAAGCGAATGAACCCGACAGTCAGATGAACCAAGGTGCGACGTCGGCCGTCCGGCGCGACGTCGACCCCATCGACCGTCGGATTACGGAACCAGACATCCGGCGCTGCGCTGGCCACGCCCGGATGTCCTGTCGTAACGTGCGACCGACCCGCTGCCGGTTCGATCTCTTGCTCGCGCGGTCGTCAGAGCTTGAGCTTGCCGGGGAAGTAGTGCTCGTAGGCAAGCGCAAGATCGGGTGCGTTCATCAGTTCGTAGTATCCGACTTTCTCGACCCATGCGCGCTGGCTGTCCATCACCTTCTTGGAGAAGGCATCGGCTTCCAGGTCGACAATGAGCTTGTCCCAGGCCTCAAGCTGCCCGGCCAGGATTTCACTCGACGTGCGGTGAACCGTGACGCCGAGTTCGTTCTGGATCTTCTGGAGGTCGTTCGAGTAGTTTTCCATCGCAAGCGCGGTGTTGGACGTGGACGCCGCTTCCACGCTGTACTTCAGGATGGCCTGCAGATCGGGAGCGAGATCCTCGAAGAAGTCGCGGTTGAAGCAGAACTCGAAGCTTTCCGACGCCTGGTGGTAGGACGACAGATAGTAGTTCTTGGCCACGTCCGGAGACCCGAACCGGAGGTCCGACGATGGGTTGTTGAACTCGAAGGCATCAATGACGCCGCGCTCCATGGCGGGGACGATTTCGCCGCCGGGAAGCTGCGCCACGCTCATGCCCATGGCTTGAAGCAGGTCAGCCGCGAGACCGACGGTGCGGTACTTGAAGCCCTGGAGGTCGGCGACCGTATTCACCTCCTGCTTGAACCAGCCGAATGGCTGGGCCGGCATGGGGAAGCCCATGAATCCGACAACGTTGAGGTTGAGAATGTCCTGGGTCAACTCGCGATAGAGTTCAGCACCGCCGCCCTGGTAGAACCAGCCCAGCATCGTGGTCGCGGAGCCGCCGAAAACCGGGCCCGTTCCGAAGAAGGAAGCCGCCTTGCTCTTGCCGTACCAGTAGACGGGAACGGTGTGGCATGCATCCAGAACGCCATCATGCACCGCGTCCATCACCTGGAACGCGCCGACGACGGCGCCCGCGGGCAGGAGGTCGACCTTGAGACGACCGGCCGACATTTCTTCCACACGGGTCGTGTACTCGCGGGCGAAGTCCATCCAGATGTCGGAAGCCGGCCATGACGTCTGCATCTTCACCACGAGCGGCGCCTGCGCCAGCACGGCGGGCGCCGCCAATGTCGTTGCCGCAGCCGCTCCAGCACCCGCGAAGGATGCATTCCTGAGAAAGCGGCGACGTGAGATTGGATCCTTGCTCATTTCATACCTCCCGTTTTGTTTTCTTTAGAGAACGGCAGAATATGCGATCCCGCCAAGTGCGCAAGCGGGAACTAAACTGATTGGCGTTTGATTTTTGCCGCGGTGCAGCATTCTGGAGCTTCGGGTGTCTTGCGGCCCTCATCCACGGGACTTTTCCACTGGCGACCGCGCCTGGGCGTTTTGTCGCAGAACTTCAGAACACGGCGTGGTCGCCGCGTTCGTCGTCGGCCGATCCCGCCAGCAGTCGGGCATAGTGGTCGGACAGGGTCTCTGTGCCCGCCGACGGGGTAGCGTCGGCGTCATAGCGGCCCGCCTCCGGATTCCAGACCAGCATCGATTCGCTGGCATAGTAGTATCCGATGCTGGCAAGCTCCGCCTTGGCCGCCAGTTTTCGGTTGAACCGCCCGAGACCGCCCAAAACGAGGCGCACGCCCGCGAGCAGGGAGAGCGGCACGCTCCTGAACCGGGGCTCGCGGCCCAAAAGCGCAAACAGCATTTCGCCCTGTTGCCTGGGCGTGATGGCCTCGCCCGGCCCGCCGATCGGCAGAACACAGTTCCACCGTGCTTCGTCGTCCAGGCATCCAGCAAGGTAACGGCCAAGATCGCCGTCGCTGATCGGCTTGCAGGCGGTCAACCGGCCATCGCCGAAGACGAGAAACGACTTGCCGCGCCTGACGCGCTCGACCTGCCCGGACAACGACTTGAAGAACGCCGTGGGGCGAACGATGGAGTAGGTGAGGCCCGACTCGGCCAATTCGTGTTCGAAGGCGAGCTTGGCATGCTGGAAAGCCAGCTTCGGCTTCTGGACGCAGATCGCCGACAAAAGCACCATCTGCCCGACACCAGCTTGACGGGCGGCAGCGAGCGCGAGAACGTGCGCGCCGTGATCGACGGTCCAGGCATCCCGGGCCGCACCCGTGCGGGAGGCGAGGCACGATACCAAGGCGTCGAACCGTTCGCCGCGAAATCCATCGATTGACAGCGACGCGGCGTCGGTAACGTCACCGAACCGGAGTCTGGCTCCCGGCAGCAGTCGCGCCGTGTCGTCGGGCGCCAGCGCACCGCCGGTGCCCGCCCGAGGACGGACGAAACACACGACCTCGTGCCCGCGCGCGACCAGCGCGCCCACGGTTGCGCGGCCGATCGATCCGGTCGCCCCCAAAACGAAGACACGGCGCGGGTTCGACGAGCGGGAATCGCCGTCTGGGAAAGGCAGCGCGTTCTCGGACATGGGCATCCCGACGATTGAAAAGTTAGACCCTATCGCTGACAATAGCAGGCAATGCGGGGCGAGGGAGTACCAGCGATCCGACATCCCGCGATCTGGCGCCGGCTGATCATCATGCATTCGTGCGAAGCAAGTCACCCATCTGAAGCTCCGCGAAATGGCTTGGGAAGCCGGACGGACGGCTGCTTCGCCAATCGGGTCGGGCGGGTCGAATGAACGACGAAACATCCATCATAAGGCCGACGATTCGGCGGATCGGCAGGCTGGTTCCGCCCCCGTGGTGGAACTGCTCGCTCGGCCTGCTGGCCGTGCTCGTCATCGCCCTTTCTGTCTTTCGGCTGGAGGGCGTAAGATCCGGTCTCGACATCACGCAGTTGCAGGTCGACGAAACGCCCGCGACCCTCTATCGCAAGCCGGGAACGATCGGTCCGCTCGTCGTCGTCGCGCATGGCTTTGCCGGTTCGCGCCAGTTGATGCAGTCCTATTCTCTGACGCTGGCCCATGCCGGCTACATCGTCCTGGCGTTCGATTTCGAGGGCCACGGTCGCAATCCGATCCCCATGTCAGGGGACGTGACGTCGGTCAACGGGACCACCGCGCTACTGGTGGCAGAAACCCGGCGCGTGATCGCCGCCGGGCGGAAACTACAGGACGGGTCGGGCGAGGTTGCCCTGCTCGGACATTCCATGGCGACCGACATCATCGTGCGGGCCGCGATCGCCGAGAGCGCCGAAGGCCGGCCAGTCGAAGCCGTGGTGGCGATCTCCATGTTCTCGGGGGCGGTGACGGCAAGCGAGCCAGCAAGCCTGCTGATGATTTCCGGCCAGTGGGAAGGTGCACTGCGGGACGTCGCGCTGGCCAATCTGCGCCTGTTGCGGACGGATGCGGAGGAGGGCGAGACCGTCCGCCTCGACGGCGTGGCGCGGCGGGCTGTCGTCGCGCCGGATGTCGAGCATGTCGGCGTCCTGTTCAGCGCCACGGCCCTTCGCGAAGCGCGGGATTGGCTCGATGCCTCGTTCGACCATGCGAGTGAGGGACCGATCGTGCGGATCGGGCTGTGGATCGTCTTGCTTCTGGGGGGGATCGTGGCGCTGTTGTGGCCCCTGACGCGTCTGCTGCCGACCCAGCCGCGGCCGTCGCAGGCCATTCCGGCGGTGCGGTTCTGGCTGGCCTTGGCGGCACCGGCCGTGCTGGTGCCGATCCTCGGAACGACTGTCTACGCTCCGTTCATGCCGGTGCTCGTCGCCGACTACCTGATGATCCATCTGGCGGTCTATGGCGGGTTCCAGCTGCTCATGGTCTGGCGGCACGTGCCCTGGCGACTGTCGCTGCCCGCCGTGGTCATGCTTACCGTCTGGGGCGTCGTCGTCTTCGGCCTGCCGATGGACCGTTACGTGGCGAGCTTTGCTCCCAACGCCGAACGGCTGGCGATCATCGCACTCCTGTGCGTCGGAACCATACCCGCGATGATGGCCGACGGTATTCTCACGCAGGCGGGACGCGGGACGCTTTCGCGGCGCCTTGCGACGCGAACGGCCTTGGTTCTATCCTTGGGCGGGGCCGCGCTGATCGATCCCGAGCGGTTGATGTTCCTGTTCATCATCCTTCCGGTCCTGGTCCTGTTCTTCCTCCTCTACGGGTTGATGGGCCGCTGGGTCGGACAGCGGAGCGGACCGATTTCGGCGGGTCTCGGTCTCGGGCTTTGCCTGGCATGGTCGCTCGGCGCGTCCTTTCCCCTGTTCAGAGCGGGCTGACCCCGCGCAAATCCGCCGTTTAGGCAGCAGGGCAAGCGACCGCGATGGTCCCGCGACGTCAGTCCGGGCCTCTCGCCAGATCCTTCGGACGAACCAGCCGCTTCTGGAAGACGAAGAGAACCGCCGCGATCGAGAACCCGACGAGATCGGTGAGCCAGCCTCCCTCGATCATGGCCAGACCAGCCGCGAGCGTGCCGATCCTGACGATGGTTCCGGCAGGCCCGAAGAACCAGCCCTGGACCGTCGACGACAGCATGTAGACGCCGAAAATCGCGGTGATCGTGACATGGAAGATTTCGAGCCAGGTTCCGTCCATCAGCATGGCCGGCGAAGAGAAGAACATGAACGGCACGACGAAGGCTGCAAGGCCGATCCGGAAACTTTCGACGCTCGTCTTCATCGGATCGGAGCCCGACAGGGCCGCTCCCGCATAGGCCGCAAGCGCTACAGGGGGAGTGATGGCCGACATCACCGCGAAATAGAAGATGAAGAAATGCGCGGTCAGCGGCGCGATGCCCATCTGGATCAGTCCTGGCGCGATCACCGAGGCAGCGACCGCATAGGCGGCGGTCGTCGGCATGCCCATGCCAAGCACGATCGAGACGATCATGGCGAAGAACAGGGCGATCACCTGGTTCTGGTCCGCGAGCCCCAGCAGCAGCGAGGAAAAGCGCGTTCCCACGCCGGTGAGCGCGATGACGCCGACGATGATGCCGGCGGCGGCGCAAACCGCGACGAGTTGCAGGGACATCTTCGCCGCGATCTCGAGTGCAAACAGCACCGCTCTCGGCCCCATGCGGTGGGGCGTCAGCCAGCTGACCACCGCCGCTGCCGCCATCGCCAGCGTGCCGGCACGGATGACCGAATAGCCGGAAAACAGCGCGCCGATCAGGATGATGATCGGTATAAACAGATAGACTTGGCGCAGAAGGACCGCAAACTTCGGCAATTCATCGCGCGGGAGTCCCTTCATGCCGTATTTCTGGGCCGCGAGATCGACCATGAAGTAGACGGAGATGAAGTAGAGCGTCGCCGGAATGATCGCCGCGACGACGATTTCTGCATAGGCGATGCCGGTGATCTCGGCCATGATGAAGGCGCCCGCGCCCATGATCGGCGGCAGGATCTGCCCGCCCGACGACGCGGCCGCCTCGACGGCCGCCGCCGTCTGCGGCTTGTAGCCGACCTTCTTCATCAGCGGGATGGTGAGCGACCCGGTCGAGACGACATTGCCGGCGGACGTGCCGTTGATCATGCCCATCAGTCCGGAGCCGAACACCGCGACCTTTGCCGGGCCGCCGCGCGCGCCACCGGCGGCGGCGAAGGCGAAATTGACGAAGTATTCGCCGACCCGCGACGCCTGCAGAAAGGCGGCGAAGGTCACGAACAGGATGATGTAGGTCGACGAAATCGCCGTTGTTGGGCCGAGAATGCCCTGATCGGTGTAGACATAAGTGAAGAAGCGCGACAGCGAATAGCCGCGGTGGTTGAGCACGCCCGGCAGGTAGGGACCGACGAAGCTGTAAAGGATGAACAGGCTGGCGATGATCACGAGTGCCAGGCCGGCGAGCCGGCGGGTCAGTTCGAGGATGAGGATCACGCCGGCGATCGCGGCGAACATGTCGGCGTCCTTGGCAAGCGCCGTGCCGGCGCGAAGTCTCAGGACGGGCGCGTGGAAAATGATGTACATCGCAACGGTGATCGCGGCCAGCGCGAGAAACACGTCGGCGAGGTCGATGCCGCCGCGCTCGCGTTGCGGCGCGACCCAGCTCACAGCGATCAGCCACACCGTGCCGCCGACCAGCGGCCAGCCGAAACCCGCGACGAGCGCGGTCTTCGCGGACGCCTGGCCCACGCCTTCACCGGTAAGATAGAATCCGACCGCCTGGAGAAAGGCGACCACCACGGCCAGTGCGCCGGGCGCCAGCACCAGCAGGTAGACATTCCGGGAAAACTGGCGGGTGCCCGCTTTCGCGTCAGTGAAGAGAGCGGCCGAAAAAAGCAGGAAGCCGAGCGCCAGTCCACCGCCGACATGGATCAGCCGGTAGGTCCATGTCTCGAGCGGATAGAGGTTCATGACGCCCACGTGGAAGGACGTGTAGAGGATGCAGAGCGCGATGATCGCCTTGCCGACAATGCCGATCGGAACACGCTGGTTGGACGCGACGATCTCCGCGTCGACGGCGCTAGCGAGTTGGGCCCGGTCCACCGAGGACCCGGCGTCTATGGACGAGCTTGACGACATCGTGGTTCCCCTCCGGCTTTGAAGACGAAGACAGATGCGGCGCGGATCCGGATCGGACCGCGCCGCGACTGTCGAGTTGATCCTTCCTTACTTCAGCTCATCGGGGAGAGTGATTCCCTTTTCCTCGTAGTAGCGCACGGCGCCCGGGTGGAACGGCATGAACGTGTTCTTGTCCCAATGCTCCAGCAGCGTCTCGCTGGCCGCCGCGTGGATCTGCACCATGCGATCGGGGTTATCCAGCGCCAGCTTGGTGATCTCGTATGCGAGGCTATCCGGCATGTCCTGATGCGCGATCGCGAAGTTCCAGAGAGCCACCGTGTCCTGGTCGTAGTCGTGACCGGCATAGGTGCCGGCCGGGATCGACAATGGGGCCATGGCCGGGAAAGCCTCGAGCACCTTGGCTTTCTCATCGTCGGTCAAGCCGAACATCACCACGTCGTTTTCGGCGGCGAGCTGGCTGAAGGCCGAGATCGGCACGCCGGCCGCGAAGGCGAAGGCGTCGATCAGGCCGTCCTTGAGCTGGCTTGCGGCATCGGACGCCCCGGCATTGGAGATGTTGGCGGAAACGCCGACCGCTTCCATGAAGCGCGGCCAGTATGTGCCGGGCGTGCCGCCGGCCGGACCGACGCCGACGCGCTTGCCGGCGAGATCGGAAACGGACGTGATGCCGGAGGACTTCAGCGCGATGACCTGGAAAGGCGTCTGGTACATCGGGAACAACGCGCGGATCGACTTGTGCTCGAGTCCCGGCGCCAGTTCCGACTTGCCGATCCATGCGTCATAGGCCGGCCCCATGGTGACGAGACCCATCAGGTGATCGCCGGTCTCGACGAGCGTCACGTTCTGCACGGGACCGCCGGTCACCTCGCCGGTGGCGTTGAGACCGATGGCTTCGGAGATGTAGCTCGCGAAACCGTTGCCGTAGACGAAGTAGGTCCCGCCCTGGCTGGCGGTGCCGATGGTCAGTTCGCTCGGCCAGCCTTCCTTGTCCTGCGCAACGGCGGGGACCGCCATGGCGGCGGCTATTGCCAGCGCGGAAAGATATTTCTTGAACATGTTCACGGTAAACTCCTCCAAAAAACGCCAAGACCTCCCTAGGCGCCGAACCACTACAATAAACGGAACTTCGCGCCAACGGGAAGCCTTGATCGTCAAGGGACCAATAGTCGATTTTCTCGGCTCTGCAACCCGCAAGATCCCACGCATCGTCGGATCACGGGGAACGAACGGGAAAATACCGAGCGGACCCAAGTGTTGACATCTTTCTCCGTCCCCTTACGCGTGGGCACGTGACGAGCTTGGGGTGGTTTGATGATTGCATTGATGAGGGCGATTGCCCTGGTCGGACTTGTTCTGTTTCCTTCATTGCTGTCGGCGCAGCCGGCGGAACCGGACGAGAGACTGGCAGCATGGCGGGAGCACTTTGTCGAGCGCCGTCTCGATCGGTTGATTACCGAGACCGAAGGCGACATCCTGTCAGGCGAGATGCATCCCTACGCTCCCGAAGTCTGGTCGAGGGCGAAATACGCGAGCGGCGAGCTCACACATGACTGGCGGGACCAGGCTCCTGATGGACTTGCCGACCGACTCGGGTCGTTCCCCGATCTCTTTCTGGCCCATGCGGAAGCCGACGACGCGCGCGGCATGGCCCTGGCGCTCGCTCTAGAGCCAGGCGTCGAACCCGTGCCGGAGACTTACAAGCTCGCCATCTGGCAGGCTTTCGACCCTGGTCATGTAGCGGATCTGAATCTGGCAAGCATTGCTGCCGGCGACAGGGCTTTTCATCCCTTGTGGCAGCTTCTCTTCGATGTCGACCAGTTGCGGGAGACACGGGAAAAGGTAGAGCAACTGATCGATGCGGAGAAGGAAAACGAGTTGTGGCGTGACACCGCGCGCGCCATGCTCGAGGGCGCGGCCGCCATGCCGCGGTCCAGGCAATTGGCGCTCGTGAACCGTTGGCTGGAATCGTATCCCGATGATGAGGGCGCCCTCCGTTTCAAGGCGCAGATGCTGGATCAGGCGCGCGACTGGGTGGGGGCGCTGGCGTTGCAGCGACGGATTGTGGAAATCTATCCGTTCCTCTCCTCCGTCGCGACCACGGCCAGGATCGCTGTGCGTATAGAACCGGAAGATGCGGTCCGCGCCGATTTGCGAGCGCGACTCGAGGCTATCACGCCGTTGCGCGGCGACGCGCTGGAGATCGAGACCGAACGAATTCTTGCCGACGCCTACAGGCGGTCCGACGATCGCGGCGCGGCCCGGCGTATCGCGGGAGCGGCGCTTGCGCGCTGGCCCGAAGAGGCCAAGCTGCATAGCGTCATGGCGCGGATCGAGATCGACAGCAAGCGCTTGGCCGAGGCCGCGCCGCATGCCCGCAAGGCGACCGAAACGTCCAACGCCTCGCAAGTCGATCTCGAGAACCTGATCAGCATTGAGGCGGGTGCCGGCAACAGCGCGGCGGTCGAGGCGATCATGACGCGGTATGAGGAGCGGTTCGGCCGACCCTCGGCCTCCGCCTTCTACAACGCCGGCGACCTCTACGAGACCGGCTCGCCCGAGGCTTTGGATCATTTTCGTGCGGCGGTTGCCGCTCACCCGTCGTCCGAATGGATGATGCGCAACCTCGCCCACCATCTGATCAAGGGGGGCGCCTCGGCTGACAACGAGGACGTGATCGACGAGTGGATCGACCGCTTCGAAATCCCGTCTCGCGGCACGAGCCTCTATCTGGAACACCTTCGCGCCGTCGAAACGCCTGAGCGCGCACTCGCGCAATACCGTCGCATGGCCGAGAGATGGGGCGCCTACGAAGCCTATTGGACGCCGCTCGCCGACGAGCGCACGACCGACGAGGCCCGCCTCGAATTCTGGGAAGGGGTGCGCGAGAGCGCTCCTGATCGCGCCTTTCCGGTCAGGAAGATCGTCGAACTTCACCGTAAAGCGCGGCGCTGGACGGATGTCTTCGAGACTCTCGACATGGCGAAATCGGTAATGGCCGACCTTCCCGGCAGCGAACTCGATCGGGTGCTGTTCGAGCGGTGTCACATCGTCACCCTGTTCAGGCAGGAGGGTGGTGCGGCGGACGATGCGCTTTACGCCAGCGCGCGCGCCGATTGCGAGGAAGCAGCACGTCTTGGAGAGAACCAGGGCGAGGTCGCACGCCAGATCTCGCGGCTTTCGAGCTTCTTCGGCGACACCGCAAGGATGGTGCCTGACTGGGAGGTTTCGGTTCGGCTGTATCCCGATTGGGCCGCGGCACTCACGGACGGCTTCTATGGCGGTCTGGCCGGTACGCTGAACCGACGGAACATCTTCATCGCGCTGCACCGCTGGTACGAACGCGATCCGTACGATGGCGTGCGAATGGCCGAAATCGCCGACCGTCATTCCAAGTGGGGCGGCAGCGGCATCTGGGCCAAGGTGCTGTTGGAGCGCATGAAGGAGGTCGCGCCCGATGTCTTTCGCGACAAGGAATCGCTTTACATCCACGTGAGCAGGGGATTCGAGAGCGATTCCGACAACTACGTCAAGCAGTACGGCCGTTCGAAGTACCTCTCCCACAGCCTTCGCTTTGTCGGCTGGTTCGAAACCGCACGAACCAAGGCGCAGGGCAATTCGCCCATCGTCCAGGTCGACGCCGCGACGGTGACCAAGACCACTCTTTTTCCGGACGGACAACGACACATCGAAACCGACGACCCGGCCACGGGAGCAGCGGTCTTTCGCCAACGCGGTCGCAGCTGGCAGCGATTCGGCTATGACGATCGGGGCAACCTGACCTCGGTCGAGCGTTCGGACGGTCGCTCGATCCTCTTCAGCTATGACGAGGCAAACCGCATCGCCCGATTCGTGACGTCGGATGAAGGCGAACTGACGTTGGAATACAATGATGACGGCAAGCCCGTGGTCATCGAGATCGCGGGGACCGGTCGTCTGTCGGTCCTCTACGACGCGGAGGGCGTCATCGAGAAGGTCGAGACCGACAACGGTGACCACGCAACGGCGCTGAAGATCACGTCGGCCTTCCAGAAGGTTCTGCAACTGTCGAACCAGTCGCGAGGCGACGGCGCCTTCGTCGATCCGGCGTTCGAACAGGAGCTCAACCGGCTGATCGGCGACGTTCGCGGATTTGGCGACGATCCTTCGAACCTGTTGCTCCTGGATAGGCTGGAGGCGTTGGTGTCCAGGATCGACGGCACCGGCCAGGGCTTCCGCGTCGCCGAAGATCGTCTGTTCGATATCTTGTACGCAAGCGAAACACCCGACCTCAGCCTTCGGGCCCTCGCGCTCCTCCATCGACTTTATGCGACGACGTTCCCCGCCGGGCTCGACGAGGAGCATTGGGAAAACTGGCGCGAGGCCAGGGACTTGATGCCCGCGGGGAGCCTCGACGGCGACAATGCGGTGGCTCGAGAGATTCTCGCAAGGCCCCTCGCGCTGCTTGCGCAGGCCCGGTGGCTGCCACGCTCCGACTTTTCCAATCCCGGCTATTGGGCCGCCTACGACATGGCGACCTATGCCCCGAAGCCGCTGCGGGCCAGACTGCGCGCCCGGACCCTCCACGCGACGGAGGACGGCCGTGTCCTGCTGGCCTCCAACGAAGGCTTATTCATCCGCAAGGACGGTTTCTGGCTGCGCCATCTCGTCGACCTGCGGGCCGGCGCGCTGGTCGAGGCGGCGCCGGATCGAAAGGCGAGCGCGGTGTCCGACGTCCTGGCGATCGGCGATGCCGGCGACGGATCGCTGTGGCTTGGTACGGCCGACGGGCTTTACCAGGTGGACGAGAAGGGCGCGATCGTGGCGCGCTACCGTTCGGCCGCCGATGGCCTCGCCGCACGGCGGGTCGTGGCGCTGGCAAGCTGGCGCGGAGGCATCATCGCAGCGGGACAGGGCGGACTGTCGTTCTTCGACGGCGCCGGTCCAAGGACCGAACGCGCGGAACTGTTTGGCGCGACCGGTCTGCTGGCCGATGCCGAGCCTCTCTTCGTCACACCCATTTCCGACGATGAACTCCTCGTGGGTGTCAATGCGGGCCTGTGGCTGCTGCGCGCGGGCGCGGCACCTGAACGTCTGGCCGAGATCGACGTCAGGGCAGCGCAGGTGCTGCCAGACGGGACGATCACGGTCGCGACCGCGACCGAACTGTTTTCCCTGACGCGCCGCACCGACGGGACTCTTGCTCCGCTCACGCGGCTAGACGGACAGCAGGACATGCAGGTCGCCAGATCGATCTACGGACTTGCCTCGGTTCAGGCCATCAAGGACGAACCCGAGGCGCTCGCCGTGCTGACCGATCTTGGCGTCTCCATCCATCATCGCGGCTATTTCGAGCATCTGAACCTGCCGCACACCCTGCGCCAGGCCCCAGCGCTCGCCATCGCGATGGCTGGCGGGAGCATCTGGATCCTGTCCGACGATGGACGTCTCCACGCTTTCGAACGTGGGCAGGCGCTGGTCGACAAGCGCGGACCTGTTCGCCATCTGGTCACGGACGCGGAGGGGCGCGTGACCTATTTCGCGCGCGAGTCCGGCATCTACGCAAGGCTGCACGACGGAGAGGGCGAGCCGCAATATCTCTTTGCCGCCCGTGTGACCGCGATGGTGCCTGCGCCAGGCGGGATGCTGTTCAACGACGGCTCCGACATCATGCGATACCGCACCGGCGACGCGTATCCGGAACTGCTTTTCTCGGCCAGGAACAATGCGAAGGCCTACGACGCGCCCGATGCGCGCGCAGAGCAAGACAACGAGGTGACCGGCGTCGCGCTCGGTGCCGACGGCGTGGTCTGGGCAACGACGAGAACCTCCGTGTTCCGGCATGTCGACGGCGACACACACGAATTCTCCTGGTTCCTCGACCGAGCGGCGTTTCCCATGCCAACCAACTGGATCGCGGGCGTCCATGTCACGTTCGACGACCGAATCTGGGTTATCGGGTCATTTGAGAAACATATCCAGATCGACGGAACCGCGATGGTCGGCGGGGTGGCTCAGTGGAACGGGACGTCCTTCGATCTCGCGGGCAACGAAGACGACCTCTACAGCCGGCCATGGTTCATCACCGGCTACACGCGGATCGGCGAAAGCCGCGCGATCCTTGGCACGACAGGCGGGATGGGCCTGCATGAGACGGGGCGCTTCGCGTATGTCGAAGGCATCGACGACGCAAGCTACAAGACGCTCCTCGAAGACCATCCCAACCTGTTCCTCGGCAGGCGCGGCGCGGCGATCGGAGACGACATCTGGCTCTTTCCCTCGGCGGCCGGAATCATCGGCTATCACGCGGGCCGCTGGTTCTACCCCGAGCGCATCAACCAACTCCTGCCCGACAGCCAGCTTGCCCGATATGGCGCCAAGATGGTCCACGCCGTCGAGACGGATGGGGAAGGGCGCATCTACGCCGGGACCGACCGCGGTCTCCTGATCTTCGACACAGGCGGCGCGGGGGCGGAAAACTTCCTGTTCGCAAGCGGGCTCGGCGACAGCGCGTTCAGCATCCAGGAAGAGGAGAACCTGCGCCGGCAACGGCAGATCTTCATCAACGGTCTGGACGGCGACGATCCCCGCGCCAAGCTCGCCCAGCGCTATCTCGCGCTCGAAGCGGAGGTGTCACGTCTCTCCATGGCAGAACGGATGATCGATTCCGCGCCCCTGGTCGCTCGCCTGGCGCCGCGGCCCTCGGAGCGTCCGGACGGCGACGCGACTGAGAAGGAGCCCGCCGACAGCGCCGAGCGGATCCGGAACCTCGTCACGCAGCGCGAGCGCCAGATGTCTCGGCTCCTTCTGCAACTCGAGCGAGACTCCGAGGCACTTGCCCAGACCCTGCAGATGAAGCCGCTGGATCTCGCCGCGCTGCAGAAGGACATTCCCGAAGGCGCGGCGATGGTGCAGTACATTCCCACCGCCAAGACGCTCTACGTCCATCTTGTCTCGCGCCAGGAACGTCACGTCCGGGAGGTTCAGGTCGAGACCAAGGCCCTGTTCGAGCGGGCACGCCAGGCGCGGCGGCTCCTGGAGGCGCGCGCCGCCGGGCTCAGGGAAGGCGACCGGGGCGGAGGGTCCCTGCGAAAGGAGGTGCTGTCGGCTCCCTCGCCCGAGGAGCGGGACGAGGAACTCTTCGACCTCCTGCATGATCTCTACAGGACACTCATCCTGCCCGTGGCGCATGAGCTTGATGGGTATGAGCACGTCTACATCGTGCCGGCCGGGGCGCTCGCGGAAGTCCCCTTCGCCGGACTGATCAGCGAGCGGGGCGAGCGCAACCGCTATGTCGTTCAGGATCACACCATCGGCCTGATGCCTTCGCTCTATCTCGTGCATCTGTTCCTCAGCCATGTCGGCTCGGCCTCGGACCAGATGCTCATCCTAGGCGATCCGGATGGTTCGCTTCCCGGCGCGCGGCGCGAGGCCGAGGCCGTCGGCGAACGGACAAGCCTGTTCGCGGAAACGCGTATCGGTGATGCGGCGGACTATGATGCGTTCCTGCAACTGGGTCCTGAATCGAAGGCGGTTCATCTGGCCACGCACGGCGTGCTGGATGCCGTTCGACCGGAGGAGAGCTACATTCTCCTGTCTGGCAACAGGAAGCTTAAACTCGTCGACATCCAGCTTCTCGATTTCGCCAACACCGACATGGTCTTCCTGTCAGCCTGCGAGACCGGGCTCGGCGGTCAGGGGGTGGAATTCCAGACGCTGTCGCGCGCCTTCGCCCATGCAGGCGTTCCAACCGTCTCGGCCACCCTCTGGAAGGTCAATGATCTTGCCTCGCTCGAGCTCGCGACACGGTTCTACGAGCAATACGAGGACGATGCGCTGGTGGCCATGGCCGCAGCCCAGCGCGGAATGATCGAGGACGGCACCTGGGCCCATCCCGCGGCCTGGGCCGGATATATGACGATCGGCATGCCCTGACGACCGCCGCCATGGGCCGCGTTCGAGCGGGAGCCATGGATTTCGCTGGCGCGCGGCGATGGTGTAAACGCGAACGGCCGCCAGGTCTGGCGGCCGTTCCGGTCGGTCGAGACGTGTTTCGGGTTCGCGGGTTCAGCCGCCGAAGCCAAATCCTTCGGGCATGTCGTCGAGGGTGATGCCGAACGGCTCCAGGCTGTTGACGATCCAGGTCTGGTTGTTGCCGATGCGACGGTTGTAGGCTGCCCAGCCCGACACGAAGCTCTTCCACACCTCGTCGCCGCCATAGTTGATCGCAACCACCGAAGGCGTCGACAAAACAGGCGTCGGAACCACGACCTTGCCTAGGTCGGGCGTCTTCTTCGTCATGACGAGCCCGTTCAGCATGGTGTTGACGAGACCATCGGCCTTGCCCGTCGCCACGGCCACGATCGCTTCGTCGCGCGTCTTGAAACGCAGCATGTTGGCCTTTGGCAGGTACTGGGTCGAAATAAGGTCCTGCGCCGAGCCGAGATCGACCGCGAAGGTGTATTGCGGGTCGTTGAGTTCAGCCCAGGTCTTGCCCTCCAGCTCGGCCTTCGCCGACACCAGCACGAAGGAATTGAAATAGGTCGGCTCCGAGAACCAGACCGAAAGCGCGCGCGTCGGTGTGGCGGTCACGGCGAAGGCCATGTCGACCTTGCCGCTCTGGACGTCCAGGATGGCGTTGGCCCAGCTTGACTCGACCACCTCAAGCTTGACGTCGAGGATCTTGGCGATGTCGCTCGCCATCTCGATGACGAAGCCGTTCCACTCGCCCGAACGCGGGTCCTTGGAGAAGTAGGGCACCTCGTTGAGGATGCCCGGAACGCGCAGCACGCCGCGCGCCTTGATTTCGTCGACGGTGCTTTGCGCTTGCGCCGCGCCGCTCATCAGTCCGAGCGCGATCGCCGCGCCCGCCAAGATTGTCTTGAGCATCTTCATTCAAAAACCCCTTGTTGTTCCCCGATCCGCTTGCGCGGTGGATCGCCATTTCTGCACATCCAGACTCAGCGTAACCCCGGGAGGAACGGGAACAATGCTAGACAATAGCGGCGACTTATCTCGAATTTTGTAGGTTGGTGCCGTTCCGGGCCGATCAGAACGTGTCGGCGCCGACGTCTTCCAGTTCACGCCCGACCAGTTCGTGCCGGCAGATATCGAACAGTTCGCGCACGGCGGGATGGTTCTGCAGAAACTCGGCATTGCCGAAATAGACCCCGACGGCCGGCAGGTTGGTCAGCTTCACGCTTGAAATGACCTGATCGTCATCGCGGATGCACCACGACGGGATGATCGCAAAACCAAGTCCGGCCTCCACGCATCGCTTGACGCTGGAACTGCCGGACGTCGAGATCGCCGGCTGCGCGGCAGGGCCATCGCGGCCGAGAAAGTCGAGCGCCAGGTTTCTGAGCGTCTGGCCGGGCTCATAGGTGACGAAGGGACGCCCGATGCTCCAGCCGGGCACGTCCTCCGGCGCTGGCGCGGCACCCCACGCGCTCGGATAGACGAGGCTCAGCCGGTATGAGCCGAGCAGCTTCTGCGGCACGACAGGATCGCCGAAATGCCGCTCCGACAGGCAGATGTCGAGGCTGCCGTTCTTGACCATCTCGGCCAGTACCGTGTCTCGCTCGGCCACCGCGATCTCCATGTCCGGATGCCGCTCGCGGAACGTCTTGAGCACGTTCGGAAACAAATAGAAGAATATCGCCTGCGGCATGCCGACCCTGAGCTCCGAGCGCTGGTTCTCCAGGAGCTTGGAAAGCCTCGCCAGCATGATGTCGAATTCCGGATGAAGAAGGTTGAACAGCGCACGCCCACGCGGCGTGAGCGAGATGCGCTTGGCCCCTTGTTCGGATTCGATCAGCTTCGCCTTGAGGACCTGCTCCAGCCGGCGCACGTGGTTGGCGGCGGACTGGTAGCTGATGTTGAGTTCGCGCGCCGCACCCGAGAACGAACCATGGCTGCCGACCTCGTAGAAGGTCTGGATCAGTGTCAGGTTGACACCGCTCCTGCCTTTGCCCGTCTTGCTCATCCCGCGACCCTACAAATTTGCTACGCAGCCAAGGGCGCCTTCTTGCATCGACAGCATGGGGCGCGCCGCTGAAAATCCCCGTCGCCAAGTCTCGCACAAAAGCAAGTCTGGCACGAAAGGGTGACGACAGTCGATGGATGGCAGGGGCGGGAAATCGGTGGTTGTGGTCGGTGCCGGGATCGTCGGCGCGGCAACGGCGTATTTTCTGTCTCGCCACGGCTTCCAGGTCCGTCTGATCGAGGCGGTCGCTCCCGCCGCCGCGGCCAGCGGCTCGGCCGATGGCGCCGTCTCCGTCGCCAGCAAGCGGCCTGGACCGATGATGACGACGGCGCTGGCCGGCATAGCGCTCTACCGCCAGCTCGAGAAGGAGGGGTTGTTTTCCGGCCTGTTCAAGCAGCGGCCGACCGTCATGGTCGCGGAGGACGAGAGCGAGGTCGAAAGCCTCGTCCGTCATGCCGACGCACTGGCCGGCGAGGGCATGTCGCTGCGCCGCATCGAAGGGGAGGCGCTTCGGCGCTACCTGCCCGCCGTCTCGCCAAGCGTACGGCTCGCCATCGAGGTCGGCAATGAAGGCCACGCCATCGGCTACGAGATCGTGCGGCGCCTGATTTCGGCGAGCGGCGTCGCCGTCGAGCGCAACACCAAGGTTCTCGGCCTCGTCGAAAGCGCGACGGGCCGCTCGGTCACCGCCGTCGCCACGGCGCGCGGCCCGGTCGAGGCCGATCATTTCGTCATCGCGGCCGGTGGCGGCTCGGCCGACCTGATCGGCCTTTCGGACATCGTGCGCCCTCGCAAGGGCCAACTCGTCGTCACCGAACGCGCGCCGTCCCTCGCCGCCGCCCTTCCGGGCGCGTTGATGTCGTGCCGGTATCTGCTGAGCAAGGACGCGATCATAGGCGCGGGAGGTACTACCGCGCGCCGCTTCGGCCTGGTGGTCGATCCGCTGCGCACCGGCCAGTTCCTGATCGGCGGCACGCGTGAGGAGACAGCAGACACGGGCAACGACCTCGCCGCCATCCGTCATCTCCTTGCCAGCGCCGTACGGCTCCTGCCGCCGCTGGAACGGCTGCGCGTCATCCGCGTGTTTTCCGGCGTGCGCTCGGCGACCCGTGACGGCCTGCCCATCATCGGTCGCATGCCAGGTCGCGACAATCTCGTCGTGGCGACCGGATTCGAGGGCGACGGCATCTGCCTTGGTCCCCTCGTCGGCCAGGCGGTCAGCCGCATCATCGCCGGTGAACCGGGAGACCTCGACCTGCGGCCCTTCGCGCCGGACCGCTTCGCGCAAAGGAGCCTCGTTGCATGAAACGCGGTTGCTTCCTCTGGCAGGGCGAGCCGATCGTCTTCAGCGAAGGCGAGAGCATTGCCGTCGCCCTTACAAGGTCTGGCCAGCGCGACCTCGGCGGCGCGCGCGGCGAGGGGGACGGCGGACGCTATTTCTGCGGCATCGGCGCCTGCCAGAACTGCTTGGTCGTCATTGACGGCACCGTCGTCGAGGCCTGCCTGACACCGGCCCGCGACGGGCTCGACGTCGCGGCCGTCGGAGGTCGACATGACTGAAGCCCTGTCCTTGCCATGCGACGTCCTGGTGATCGGCGGCGGTGCGGCTGGTGTCGCGGCCGCAACGGATCTGGCCCGGGCGGGACTGTCCGTCGAATTGGCCGAGCAACGCGCGACGCTTGGCGGGGCCTATCATCGACAGCCGGCAGGCGGCGAAGGGTCGGCAAACGGATCACGCGGCGGCAAGCAGTGGCCGCGCCTTGCCGACGCGCTCTCGCGCGCCGGCGTGGCGCCGCGCCTGCGCCACGTCTTCCTCGGCCTGGACAGCGACGGACTGGCGATGCTCGACGATCGCGCCGCGAGCCGCGTCGTGTCGGTACGGCCGCGCGCGCTGGTGATCGCCGTCGGCGCCGTCGAACGCGTGCTGCCCCGGCCCGGCTGGCAATGGCCAGGCGTCATGACCGCCGGCGGACTGCAACTGATCCTCAAGGAAGGCGGCGCCGTGCCGCCGGGCGACATCGTGATCGCCGGCAACGGCCCGCTGACGATTGCGCTGGCCGCCGATCTCGCCCGCCTCGGGCGCCCGGCGGCAGCGCTGGTGGAAGCCGGCGATCCGATCACGCGACCGGCGGCGGCGTTGCGTCTTGCCGCTCATCCGGGACTGGCAATCGAGGCGACGGGCCATCTGATGCGCGTCCTCGCCTCCCGCACGCCGTGGATACGCGGCACGCGCCTGACGTCGATCGAACGCCGCGACGGGCGGCTCGTCGCCAACGTACGGAACCGCCGGGGAGATGCGCGAACCATCGCGGCGGACGTGATCGCGCTGCACGACGGCATCCGGCCGAACGATTTCGGATTGCCCGAGGTCTCCAGCCATGAACTCGTCGTGGTTCGGGCCGGCGATTGCCGGGAGTCGCTTGGCATTCGCGCCGCCGTCGCCGATGGACGCCATGCCGCGCGGCGGGTGATCGCTCTGCTTTCGTCACGAGAAGCCGACGCCGCCGACCCGATCGTGGATTCGCAACGCCGGGCGCAGTCGATCCTGGCCGACCTGTTTCGCCCGGTCGGCGATGCCGACCCACTGGCCGAACTGCCCGACGAGACGATCCTGTGCCGGTGCGAAGGCCGTACGGTTGGCGAACTGCGCGCCATGCTGGCCGAAGGCGGACCAAGTCCGAGAGAAATCAAGCTCAATGGACGGTTCGGCATGGGCCTTTGCCAGGGCCGCTTCTGCGCCGACAACGTTCTGAAAATGATCGCCTCCGCGCGAGATGACGGCGCAATTCCTGCCGGCCGACTGAGCCGCGACCGCTGGCCGCTTCGGCCGGTCTCGATCGCGGCTCTTGCCGCCGACGACGAACCACGAGAGACATCATGACCCTGACCGCTCCCAGAGGCACAACAGGCACGCCACCGGCGATCTTCGTGCGCAATCCCTTCAACGATGAGTTGGTTGCGGAGGTCGCGGCCAGCACGCCGACCGAGATCGCGCTGGCAGTCGCCGCCGCTCGTCGGGCGCAGGACGGGTTCAGGCACTCGACGCCCTTCCAGCGCCGCGCCCTTCTGGTTGCGCTGGCCGATCGCATCGCCGCCCATGCCGAGGAACTGGCGCAGACGCTCTGCCGCGAGGTCGGCAAGACGATCCGCGAAGCGCGCAACGAGGTTCGACGTTCGCAGAACACGCTGCGCCTTTCCGGCGATGCGGCGACATTCCTCGACGGCGAGGTCCTGCATTGCGGCATCGTATCGGGCGGGGTCGATCGTCGTGCCACCATCACCTATGCGCCCACCGGCGTGGTCGGCGCCATCACACCCTTCAACTATCCGCTCAATCTCCTGTGCCACAAGCTCGGACCGGCGATTGCGGCCGGCAATGCCGTGGTCGCCAAGCCCTCGCCGAAGGCGCCGCTGGCGGCGGCCCGCCTGGCGGAACTGGCGATCGAGGCCGGGTTCCCCGAGGATTTGTTCCAGGTCGTTCATGGCGGCGCCGAGGCGGCGCTGGCGCTCGCCCGTGCACCGATCGACCTTCTGTCCTTCACTGGCGGTCCGACGGCCGGACTGGCACTGAAGAACGCCAGCGGGTTGGTGCGCTGCCTGATGGAACTCGGCGGCAACGATCCGCTGTTCGTCTTTCCCGATGGCGACATGCAAAAGGCTGTCGAGACCGCGGTCGCGCATCGCTTCGAGATCGCCGGCCAGAGCTGCGCCGCCGTGAAGAGACTGTACCTCCACCGCGACATCGAAGCCGCGTTCATCGAGCGGCTTCTCGAGGCGGTCGCCGCCGTTCGCACCGGCGATCCGGCCTCCGAGGCGACCGACATGGGTCCGGTGATCGACAAGGACGCGGCAAGCCTTGTAAGGCATCGCATCGCGGCGACCCTGGAGGGCGGCGCGAAGCGGCTTGCGGGCGGCGGCGGCAACGGTACGCTGGTCGAGCCGACTGTCCTTGCGGGCGTCGATCCACGCTCGCCGGTCATCGCCGAGGAAACCTTCGGCCCGGTGATCGCCATCCGCTCCTTTGACGAAGCGGCCGACGTGATCGCCGAGGTGAATGCCGGCGCCTATGGGCTGCAGGCCGGCGTCTTCACCAATGACCATGCACTGGTGAAGCGATTCTCGCGCGATCTGCTTGTCGGCGGCGTGATGGTCAACGAAGGCCCCGACTTTCGCGCCGAGCACGTGCCCTTCGGAGGGATCAAGTCGAGTGGCCTCGGCCGCGAGGGCGTGCGCATCGCTATCCGCGAGATGTCGGAAACGCGCGTGGTGATCGACTGACATGGAGACGACGATGACATTTGACGCAGGAATGCTCGATGGCGTGTTCACCGCGCTCGTGACGCCCTTCAGGGATGGCAAGGTGGATACCGGCGCCTTCGAGGCGCTGGTCGAGCGGCAGATCGCGGCGGGGGTGGCCGGGCTGGTGACGGCTGGCACGACCGGCGAGGCGGCAACGCTGCGGCAGGACGAGATCGACGACCTCGTCGCGCGCACCGTACGGATCGCGCGCGGCCGGGCGATGGTCATCGCCGGAGCAGGGACAAACGACACGCTCGCCACGGTCGAAAAGGTACGCCGGGCCGATTCTTCGGGCGCCGACGGGCTGCTGATCGTCGCGCCTTATTACAACAAGCCCTCCCAGCGCGGGCTTCTCCAGCATTATGGCGCGGTGGCCGACGCGACGGGCCTGCCGATCATACTCTACAGCGTGCCCGGCCGCTGCGGCGTCGAGATCGCGGTGGAAACTTGCGCCGCCCTGCGCGACCGTCACGACAATATCGTCGCAATCAAGGAAGCTGGCGGATCGGTCGAGCGCGTGACCCGACTTCGACGCCAATGCGGTCGTGATTTCCCGATCCATTCCGGCGACGACGCTTTGACGCTGGCCTTCCTGGCCGCGGGCGCGGTCGGCGTGACCAGCGTGGTCTCCAACGTCGCACCGGAAGGAATGGTGGCCTTGGTGCGCAGCTGGCAGGCGGGCGACGCGGCCGGGGCGCTTGCCCTGCACGAACAATTGGCGGAACTGTCCGAGGTTCTCTTCGTCGAGCCAAACCCGGTTCCGGCCAAGGCGGCGCTTGCGCTCGAAGGTCTCGCGAATGCCGACCTTCGATTGCCGCTGACCCAGATGGAACCGGCGAACCTCGACAGGCTCCGGGCCGTGATGCACCGCTATCGCTCGGCAGGCTCCATGCCGCTGAGGCAAAGCGCGGAAAGCAGCATATGAGAGTGTCGACGACGAGGACGGAACACACGATGCGGCCTTTCGGAACGAGCCGCGGCGAAGGGGTGTAGCCATGTACAGATGGGATTTCAGCGTAATCTGGCAGTACTGGGACCTGTTCATGTACGGGTTGTGGCTGACGGTGGTCTACACCTTCGGCTCCATCGTGTTCGGCGTGCTGATCGGTCTCCTCGTCTGCGCCGCCCGGCTGTCGGGCTGGAAGATATTGTCCTTGATCGCGCGGACCTATCAGGAGATTTTCCGCTGCACGCCGCTTCTGGTGCAACTGCTCTGGTTCTACTATGCCTTCCCGCTCCTGGTCGGCATATCGATCGACAACCGTGTCGCCGCGATGCTGACGCTGTCGCTCTATGTCGGGGCGTTCTACGCCGAGATCTTCCGCGGCGGCATCCTCTCGATCGAGCGCGGCCAGCGCGAAGCGGCGGCGGCTATCGGCATGAGCACGTGGCAGGCGATGACGCGGATCATCATGCCGCAGGCGTTCAAGCGCATGCTGCCGGCCTTCATCAACCAGTCGGTGATCCAGTTCAAGAACACCTCGCTGGTGTCGGTCATCTCGGTCGCCGACCTCGCCTACATGGCCGCTGTCGTGAACGGCCAGACCTATCGGCCGCTGGAATCATACACGGTCATGGCAGCGCTCTACATCGCGGTGCTCTTCCCGCTCACGCAGATCGCCGACTGGATCGAGCGGCGCCTGCGCGTCAGCGATTGACGAGAATGGAGACCAGCATGACCAACATGCAACAAGCCGCCGCCGGGAGCCAGACCGTTCTCGAAGCACGCGGCATCCGAAAATCCTTCGGCGGGCTCGAAGTGCTCAAGGGCGTCGACGTGACGCTCTCGCGCGGCGAGGTCGTCGGACTGATCGGTCCCTCCGGCTCGGGCAAGTCGACACTGATCCGGTGCCTCAACATGATGGAAAAGCCGACCGACGGCACGGTGATGTTCCGCGGCCACAAGATCGGCAAGTCCTTCCGCGACCGGGACGGAACCACCGGCATCGGCACCCTGCGCCGCCATGTCGGCATGGTGTTCCAGCACTTCAACCTGTTTCCGCACAAGACGGTGCTGCAGAACGTCACCGAAGGGCCGATCGTGGTCTGCAAGACGCCGAAGGCGGAAGCCGAGGAGCGGGCGATGGCGTTGCTGGCCGAAGTGGGACTGGCCGAGAAGCGGAATGCCTATCCAAGCCATCTGTCGGGCGGTCAGAAGCAGCGTGTCGCGATCGCCCGTGCTCTCGCCATGCAGCCCGAAGTGCTGCTCCTCGACGAGGTGACGAGCGCGCTCGACCCCGAACTGGTCGGCGAGGTGCTCAACGTCATCCGGCGGCTCGCCGACAACGGCATGACCATGGCGATCGTAACGCACGAGATGGCCTTCGCCGCCGATGTCGCCGACCGCATCCTGTTTCTCGACGAGGGCCGGATCGTTGTCGAGGGAAAGCCCGACGAGACGATCCGCAATCCGGCCAACGAGCGGCTGGCGAGCTTCGTCTCCCGCTTCAACCATTGAGGATCGACGGATGACGGAGGCTTTACGTCCGCGCAAGGTTGCGATCTTCGGCGCGGGTCGTGTCGGCCTCTGTCTCGCCGATCTTCTGGCCGGCAGCGGCGACTACGACGTCATACTCGCGGATTGTACCGAAGAGGCGCTCGCCGCCGCTTCCGCCGCTGGGCACTCGGTCGCGCACGCGGATGTTTCGCGCGCGGAGGACATCAACAGGATCCTGCCGGGAGTGGATCTGGTCGCAGCAGCCGTTCCCGACCGCCTCGTCCATCGCCTGGCCAACGCTGCCGCCGATGCGGGCGTCCATTATCTCGACTTCAGCGAGGCAAACGAACACACCCGGACGGCTGCCGCCCGCGCGGCGGCGTACCGTGCGTTTTTTCCCGGCTGCGGTGTCTCGCCGGGCATCGTCGACTCGATCGCCTACGGGCTTGTCCGCCGGCTCGACCCTGGCTGCGACCTCGACATTCGCGTCGGCGCGATCCCGGCCGCCCGCACCAATCGACTGGGCTATGGCCTTATATGGAACCTCGACGGCTTGATGAGCGAGTACACTTGTCCTTGCACCGCCATCGTCGACGGGAAGCGCATCACGTTGCCACCGCTGTCTGGCCTGGAGGAGTTTAGCTTCGACGGCGATCGGTACGAAGCCTTCCTGACCGCCGGAAGCATCGAGGGACTGGCGTCCCTTGTTGCGTCGCACGCGCGCAACCTTGTCTTCAGGACGATCCGCCATCCCGGCCATCTCGACTACATGCTGCTTCTGCTCGATGATCTGGGCCTTCGCTCGCGCCGCGACCTTCTGGGAACCGTGCTGCGCAACGGTCTCCCGGCGGGCGGCGCCGACGTGGTCCTGATCCAGGTCCGGGCGACCGGAAACCGCGCCGGAAAGCCCGCCGAAGAGCGGTTCGCGATGCGCCTCAAGCAGCAAGCCGGCGGAGCCGACCACGGCGCCCTGGCGGCGGGAAGTGCGGCGCACGCAGCCGCCCTCATCGACCTGTTGGGCACGGGCGCCCTGCGGGGCGAGCACATGCGAATCCCCGCGCTGGTCGCCCACGAGGACATCTTCGCCAACCGCTTCTACGCCGGACTGTGCGCGTGAGAGGCCGGGAAACCCGGCTTGGCCGTGCTTTGCCCGGGGTCGGGAAGAGGCTTTGAGCCACGGCATTTTCGTGTTGAATATGCGTCGTTGAAGCACTGGCCTTTTGCGGTGCGTGTGTTAGAACGCGCCGCAACATAAGCAGCAAAAACATGGGGCGCCATGTCCGTCCGCCGTCTAGCAGAGCCAGCCGTTCAGCCAGCAGCCTTCGCCTTCGACAAGACGAAATCGGCTGAAGTCGGAACCTGGATCGCCAAGTACCCCAAGGGCCGCGAACAATCCGCGGTGATTCCGCTCCTCATGCTGGCTCAGGAGCAGGAGGGATGGGTGACCAAGGCCGCCATCGAGCATGTCGCCGACATGCTTGCCATGCCCTACATCCGCGTCCTCGAGGTCGCTACCTTCTACACGCAGTTCCAGTTGAAACCGGTCGGCACCCGCGCCCATATACAGGTCTGTGGCACCACGCCCTGCATGCTGCGCGGTTCCGAGGCGCTGATGGACGTTTGCCGTTCGAGGATTCATCCGGACCAGTTCCATCCCAATGCCGACGGCACGTTGTCGTGGGAAGAAGTCGAGTGCCTCGGCGCCTGCGTTAACGCGCCGATGGTGATGATCTTCAAGGACACCTACGAGGATCTGACGCCGGAGCGGCTAGCCGAGATCATCGACGAGTTCGAGGCGGGACGCGGCGACGCCGTGAAGACCGGGCCGCAGACCGACCGCTGGTTCTCCGCGCCCGCGAGCGGCTTCACCGCCTTGAAGGACGAGAAGAACGTCCTCAAGGCCACGCGCGCCGCGCCGTCCGAACCGTCGGCGCCGTCACCGAATCCCGAAGCGGCCGCACCGTCGAGGGCTGCGCGACCGAAAACTGATGCTCCCGAGACCAACCCCGCGATAAAGTCGCCGTCCGACGTCAAGGTGAGCCCCGCGGTCGAACAGGCTGCAAGCGCGCCGTCGCCCAGGGAAGACGCCGCGGCCGCCAACAAGGCCGAGCCACTGGTGGAAGGCGCCGCCAAGCGGCGCAGCGCGCGAACGCCATCGGATGCGGAGGTTCCGTCCGGCGAAGGCCTGAAGGCGCAAAGCGAGGCCGGTTCCTCCTCGGCGGAGGGCTTGGCGGCTCCTGATGCGGCGGCGGCGCCCGACGATGCGAATCGTCCGGCCGGCATCGAGCGCCCGGCCGCGCCCGACGATTTGCAGTTGATCTCGGGCATCGGTCCCAAGATCGAGGGCACGCTTCATTCGATCGGCATCTTCACCTACGCCCAGATCGCCGCATGGTCGGCCGAGCAGCGGGCATGGGTCGACGGCTATCTTCGCTTCCGCGGCCGAATCGAGCGCGAGAACTGGCAAGCCCAGGCCAAGGCGCTCGCCGATGGCGGTCGTGAGGAATATGTCCGCGTCTTCGGCAAGGAGCCGCGCTGATGGACAGTTGTCCGGCGGGTTCCTGCGGCACGCGCTTCGGCCTCACCGAATGCGCACGCATGACGCTCGTGAAAACCGCCGTCGCGCTCGTGGTTATCCTCGGGGCGGGGGCCTATACTGGTGAGACCGGCTGGTTCATGCTTGCGGCCGTGCTCGTCTCGTTCTCGACGCTCGTCGTCGGCTTCCAGGTGCTGATGGCGGGCAAGCGCTCGCTCGCAGACCAGAACTCATCGGTGAACCGCCATGCTCGCTGACAAGGATCGCATCTTCACCAACATCTACGGTCGGTTCGACAAGTCGCTGAAGGGCGCGCAGGCGCGCGGCCATTGGGACGACACCGCCGGGATCATCGAGAAGGGCCGCGACTGGATCATCAACGAGATGAAGGCGTCTGGCCTGCGCGGTCGCGGCGGCGCCGGCTTCCCGACGGGTCTCAAATGGTCGTTCATGCCCAAGCAGAGCGACGGTCGACCGTCCTATCTGGTCGTCAACGCCGACGAGTCTGAGCCGGGCACATGCAAGGACCGCGAGATCCTGCGCCACGATCCGCACACGCTGGTCGAGGGCTGCCTCATCGCCGGCTTCGCCATGGGCGCCATCGCCGCCTACATCTACGTACGTGGCGAGTTCATCCGCGAGCGCGAGGCCTTGCAGCGCGCCATCGACGAGGCCTACGATGCCGGGTTGATCGGCAAGGGCAACAAGAACGGCTACGACTTCGACATCTACGTCCATCACGGCGCCGGCGCCTATATCTGCGGCGAGGAGACCGCACTGCTCGAAAGCCTCGAGGGCAAGAAGGGCCAGCCGCGCCTGAAGCCGCCATTCCCAGCGAACGTAGGCCTCTACGGCTGCCCGACGACCGTCAACAACGTCGAATCGATTGCGGTCGCGCCGACGATCCTGCGCCGCGGCGCATCGTGGTTCTCGTCGATCGGGCGACCCAACAATGTCGGCACCAAGCTGTTCATGCTGGTCGGCCACGTCAACACGCCGTGCACCGTCGAGGAAGCGATGGGCATCACCTTCCGCGAACTGGTCGAGAAACATGGCGGCGGCATTCGCGGCGGCTGGGACAACCTGCTCGCGGTCATTCCCGGTGGAGCGTCATGCCCGGTCGTCAAGGCCGAGGACATCATCGACTGCCCGATGGACTTCGACGGACTGCGCGAGAAGAAATCGTCCTTCGGCACGGCTGCTGTCATCGTCATGGACAAGTCCACCGACATCGTGAAGGCGATCGCGCGGTTGTCCTACTTCTTCAAGCATGAGAGCTGCGGCCAGTGCACGCCTTGCCGCGAGGGCACGGGCTGGATGTGGCGCGTCATGGAGCGCTTGGTGCGCGGCGAGGCGCACAAGCGCGAGATCGACATGCTGCTCGACGTGACCAAGCAGGTCGAGGGCCACACGATCTGCGCGCTGGGCGATGCCGCCGCCTGGCCGATCCAGGGCCTGATCCGCAACTTCCGGCCCGAGATCGAGCGCCGCATCGACGAGTTCAGCCGCAACGCGCACCGGCACGCGCCGGTGCTGGTGGCGGCGGAGTAGCAAGAACAGGTCGAATGGCCGCGTAAAGGAGACGACCAGGGCGAGGGGCCAGCGCGACGAGGAGAATTGCCATGTCGACCAAGGTTCCACCCGGCCGATTGCCCGAGACGAAGATGATGGATGCTAAGCTTCAGGATCTTGGCCGCGACACGTTCGCCGCGCTCCAGCCTGCCTTCGTCGGCGACGCGGAGGCGGTGAAGCGCAACATCGCGACGTCGGCGGCCATGGCCGCGCTCGGGGCGGGAATGGCCGGCCACGCCTTCGGCGTCTGGCTGAGTGCGGTGTCGAGTTCTCTGGAAGCGGCGCAACGGTTCTCGGACCTGGCCCTCGGCAAGGCCGCTCCGGCACGATCTCCTTCGACGCCGGAGGCAGCGGCTCAGAAGGCAGAGGCGTCAGTGGCAGCGGCCAAGGTCGTGGCGAGAGAACCGGTCGAAGTGCCCGCCAAACGGATCGCGAAGGCCACGATTGTGGCGGCGCCGAAGGCCACCGAACGGCCCGATACACCAGACGACCTGAAGGCGATCGGTGGTATCGGACCGAAGCTGGAAGTGGTTTTGAACGGTCTCGGGGTCTGGACTTACGCTCAGATCGCCGGCCTGACCGAGGGGGAGGTGCAGTGGCTCGACGAGCATTTGGGCTTCCGGGGGCGGATCGCACGGGACGATTGGTTGAAGCAGGCCGCGGCGCTGGCAGGCGCCAACGGCTGAGAGGCGAAAGACCGGATGCCGCGCGCGGGGTTCGAGGGGTATTCGCGACGCGGCCACTTGCGTTGCGGCGAAAATCCGGTTGATGGGGCTGGTCGAAAGACTATGAAGACGAGAATGCAGCGCCGCTGGAGCGTTGCGGAGATCGGAAGACGGCATGGCTAAGATCAAGGTCGACGGGAAAGAGATCGAGGTACCCGACCACTACACGCTGCTGCAGGCGGCGGAAGAGGCCGGCGCCGAGGTACCCCGTTTCTGTTTCCACGAGCGTTTGTCGATCGCCGGCAATTGCCGCATGTGTCTGGTCGAGGTGAAGGGCGGCCCGCCCAAGCCGGCGGCGTCCTGCGCCATGGGCGTTCGCGACCTGCGTCCTGGCCCGAACGGCGAGGTACCCGAGATCTTCACCAACACCCCGATGGTCAAGAAGGCGCGCGAAGGGGTGATGGAGTTTCTCCTCATCAACCATCCTCTCGACTGCCCGATCTGCGACCAGGGCGGCGAGTGCGACCTGCAGGACCAGGCGATGGCCTTCGGCGTCGACGCCTCGCGCTTCCATGAGAACAAGCGCGCTGTCGAAGACAAGTACATCGGCCCACTGGTCAAGACGATCATGACGCGCTGCATCCACTGCACGCGTTGCGTGAGGTTCACGACGGAAGTCGCTGGAATCTCGGAGCTCGGCCTGATCGGCCGGGGCGAGGACGCCGAGATCACCACCTATCTCGAACAGGCGATGACCTCCGAGCTTCAGGGCAATGTCATCGACCTTTGCCCGGTCGGCGCACTGACGTCGAAGCCCTATGCCTTCCAGGCGCGTCCGTGGGAACTGACCAAGACCGAATCGATCGACGTGATGGACGCCGTCGGCTCCGCGATCCGCGTCGACACGCGAGGGCGCGAAGTCATGCGCATCCTGCCACGCGTCAACGAAGCGGTGAATGAGGAGTGGATTTCGGACAAGACCCGCTTCATCTGGGATGGCCTGCGCTCGCAGCGTCTCGACCGGCCCTACGTGCGCAGCAACGGCCGGCTTGCGCCCGCCTCCTGGGCCGAGGCCTTCGCCGCCATCCGCGACAAGGTCTCAGCAGCGAAGCCGGAGCGGATCGGCGCAATCGCAGGCGATCTCGCGACCGTCGAGGAAATGTTCTCGCTCAAGGCGCTGATGGCCGCGCTCGGTTCGCAAAACATCGACTGCCGCCAGGATGGCGCCGCCCTCGATCCATCGCTCGGGCGTGCCTCCTACCTTTTCAACCCGACCATCGAGGGTATCGAGAGCGCTGACGCGCTCCTGATCATCGGCTCCAATCCGCGCTTCGAGGCGTCGGTGCTCAACGCGCGTATTCGCAAGCGCTGGCGCATGGGCAACTTCCCCATCGGCGTCATCGGCGAGGCGGCCGACCTGCGCTACGATCATGAGATGCTCGGCGCCGGCACCGAGACGCTGAAGGAGTTGGCGTCCGGCGGCCTGTCGTTCCTCGACGTGCTGAAGCAGGCCGAGCGCCCGATGATCATCATCGGACAGGGCGCACTGGCGCGTCCCGACGGCGCGGCCGTGCTCTCGATGGCGGCGAAGATCGCGGCCGACGTCGGCGCCGTCTCCGAGGGCTGGAACGGTTTTGCCGTGCTGCACACGGCGGCCTCGCGCGTCGGCGGCCTCGACATCGGCTTCGTGCCGGGCGAGGGCGGCAATGATGTCGCCGGCATGATGGGGGCGCTCGACGTTCTCTTCCTGCTCGGCGCCGACGAACTGGCCACCGATGCCATCGGATCGGCCTTCACGATCTACATCGGCAGCCACGGCGACAAGGGCGCGCACCGCGCCGACGTCATCCTCCCGGGCGCGACCTACACCGAGAAATCGGGCACTTACGTCAACACCGAGGGCCGCGTGCAGATGACCAGCCGCGCCGGCTTCGCGCCGGGTGAGGCCAAGGAGGACTGGGCGATCCTGCGGGCGCTGTCGGACGTGCTGGGCAAGAAGCTGCCCTATGATTCGCTGGCGCAACTGCGCTCGGCGCTGTATGTGCTGCACCCGCATCTGCGCGACATCGACGAGATTGCGGCTGGCGACACCGGCGACATCGCCAGGCTTGCCGCCGTGGGTGGCGAGATTGGCAATGCCCGCTTCGTGCCATCGATCGCCGACTTCTATCTGACCAACCCGATCGCACGCGCTTCCGCGGTGATGGCCGAGTGCTCGGCGCTGGCCCGGGACGGCTTCAAGCAGGCTGCGGAATAGGGCAGGGACCATGGAAGAGTTCTTCACCATCTATGTCCTGCCCGCGCTCATCATCCTGCTCAAGTCGGTGGTGCTGATTGTCGCTCTGCTGATCCTGGTGGCGTATCTGCTTTACGCCGACCGCAAGATCTGGGCCGCCGTGCAGCGCCGTCGCGGTCCCAATGTCGTCGGTCCTTGGGGCCTCCTGCAGGCCTTCGCCGACCTGTTGAAGTTCGTGTTCAAGGAGCCGGTGATCCCGTCAGGCGCAAACAAGGGCGTGTTCCTGCTCGCGCCGCTGGTCTCTGCCGTGCTGGCGATCGCCGCCTGGGCGGTGATCCCGGTCGCGCCGGGTTGGGCCATCGCCGACATCAACGTCGGCATCCTGTTCGTCTTCGCCATCGCCTCGCTCGAGGTCTACGGCGTGATCATGGGCGGCTGGGCGTCGAACTCGAAATACCCGTTCCTCGGCGCGCTTCGCTCGGCCGCGCAAATGGTTTCCTACGAAGTGTCGATCGGCTTCGTCATCGTCACCGTGCTGCTTTGCGTCGGGTCGCTGAACCTGACCGACATCGTCATGTCCCAGGTCGACGGCCTCGGCACGATGATGGGCCTGCCCAACACCTTCCTGGACTGGCACTGGCTCGGCCTGTTCCCGATGTTCGTCATCTTCTTCATCTCGGCGCTGGCCGAGACGAACCGCCCCCCCTTCGATCTCGTGGAGGCCGAATCGGAACTCGTGGCCGGCCACATGCTCGAATACTCGTCGACGCCGTTCCTGCTGTTCTTCCTTGGCGAGTACGTGGCGATCGTGCTGATGTGCGCGCTGACCACGATCCTGTTTCTCGGCGGATGGCTGCCGCCCTTCGACTTCGCGCCCTTCACCTGGGTGCCGGGCGTGATCTGGTTCGTGCTCAAGGTCTGCATGGTCTTCTTCATGTTCGCCATGGTGAAGGCCTTCGTGCCGCGCTACCGCTACGACCAGCTGATGCGCCTTGGCTGGAAGGTGTTCCTGCCGATCTCCCTGTTCATGGTCGTCGCCACGGCGTCGTTCCTGAAGATCACGGGGCTGTCGTGATGAGCGCGGGCATCGTCGGCGCCCTGATCGGTCTGGTCATCGCCATCGCGGATTTCGCGCTGCTCCGGCTCCTCGCGTCGCGCGTCGAGCTTCCCGAGACCAAGCGCGTCCTGAACGTCACCGGCCTGAGCCAGTTGGTGCTCCTGCCGATCGTGGGCTACTTCGTGGCCCCCCTGTTTGCCGGAGAATAGCCATGTCGGCCCTTGCTCAAGCCGCCAAGTCACTGCTCCTGAAGGAATTCGTCGGCGCCTTCTTCCTGTCGATGCGCCAGTTGTTCGCGCCGAAGTACACGATCAACTATCCGCACGAGAAGGGGCCGCTCAGCCCGCGCTTTCGCGGCGAACACGCGCTTCGCCGCTACCCAAATGGCGAGGAGCGCTGCATCGCTTGCAAGCTTTGCGAGGCGATCTGCCCGGCGCAGGCCATCACCATCGAGGCCGGGCCGCGCCGCAACGACGGAACGCGCCGCACCGTGCGCTACGACATCGACATGGTGAAATGCATCTATTGCGGCTTTTGCCAGGAGGCCTGCCCGGTCGATGCGATCGTGGAAGGCCCGAACTTCGAGTTCTCGACCGAGACACGCGAGGAACTCTACTACGACAAGGACAAGCTGCTCGCCAACGGCGATCGCTGGGAACGCGAGCTGGCGCGTAACATCGCGCTGGATTCGCCCTACAGGTGATCCGCCAATGATGGACGGGCGGGTTTCGCTCGTCTAAGGGACAACGCGGCTGCGGACGGGCAAGAACCGGATCCGGACCGCTCAAGGGTGCGGCGCAGGCTGCGCCGTCGAAACCGGGGGAAACCCATGCTGACAGGACTCGGGGCGATCTTCTTCTATGTGTTCGCCTTCATTGCGGTGGCGAGCGCCTTCATGGTGATCGCGGCACGCAACCCCGTGCATTCGGTGCTCTACCTGATCCTGACCTTCTTCAACGCGGCCGGGCTCTTCCTGCTGACCGGCGCCGAGTTCCTGGCGATGATCCTGCTTGTCGTCTATGTCGGCGCGGTGGCGGTGCTGTTCCTTTTCGTGGTGATGATGCTCGACGTCGATTTCGCCGAGCTGAAGCAGGGCGCGCTGCAATACGCGCCGATCGGCGCGCTGGTCGGGCTCATTCTCGCCGCCGAGCTGATCATCGTGGTTGCCGGCTACACGCTGGCGCCCGAGCTTGCCACGGAGATCAGTCGTCCGATCCCGCCAATGGCTGAGCGCTCCAACACCGCCGCTCTCGGCGACGTGCTCTACACGGATTACATCTTGTTCTTCCAGATCGCCGGCATGGTTCTCTTGGTGGCGATGATCGGCGCCATCGTGCTGACGTTGCGCCACAAGGAAGGCGTCAAGCGCCAGTCGATCCCCGATCAGGTGGCGCGCACCCCGGCCACGGCGATCGAGGTGGTCGATGTCGAGACCGGCAAGGGAATCTGAGGCAGGATCATGGAAGTCGGCATCTCGCATTTTCTCACCGTCTCGGCGATCCTGTTCACGATCGGCGTGTTCGGCATCTTCCTGAACCGCAAGAACGTCATCATCATCCTGATGTCGATCGAGTTGATCCTGCTCGCGGTCAACATCAACTTCGTTGCCTTCTCGGCAGAGCTCGGAGATCTCGTCGGACAGGTCTTCGCCCTGTTCGTGCTCACCGTCGCCGCCGCCGAGGCCGCGATCGGACTCGCCATTCTCGTCGTCTTCTTCCGCAATCGCGGCTCGATCGACGTCGAAGACGTCAACATGATGAAGGGCTGATCGGCAGACCATGTATCACGCGATCGTCTTCCTCCCGCTCCTCGGCTTCCTGATCGCCGGCCTCTTCGGCAATTCGATCGGCGCGAAGGCTTCGGAATATGTGACCTCGGGCCTGCTCGTGGTTTCCGCGCTCCTGTCATGGGTGGCATTCTTCAGCGTCGGCTTCGGCGACGGCGCATCCTTCACCGTGCCGGTGCTGCGCTTCATCGAAAGCGGCGGCCTCAACGTCGCCTGGGCGTTCCGCATCGACACGCTCACGGTGGTGATGCTGGTCGTGGTGAACAGCGTCTCGGCCCTCGTTCACATCTATTCGATCGGCTACATGCATCACGATCCGCATCGGCCGCGCTTCTTCGCCTATCTGTCGCTCTTCACCTTCGCCATGCTGATGCTGGTGACGTCGGACAACCTGATCCAGATGTTCTTCGGCTGGGAAGGGGTGGGCCTGGCGTCCTATCTGCTGATTGGATTCTGGTACAAGAAGCCGTCGGCCAACGCCGCCGCCATGAAGGCCTTCGTCGTCAACCGTGTTGGCGACTTCGGCTTCGCGCTCGGCATTTTCGGCGTGTTCGTGCTGTTCGGGTCCGTCGAGTTCGAGACGATCTTCGCCAGCACCCAGGCCTTCATCCCGGTCGAGGGTGCGGCAGTCGCCGATAACGGCGCTGCCGTGCTGAACTTCCTCGGCTATGAACTCGACCGCGGCACCGCGCTCACCGTGGTCTGCCTGCTCCTGTTCATGGGCGCCATGGGCAAGTCGGCGCAGGTGCCGCTGCACACCTGGCTGCCGGACGCGATGGAAGGCCCGACCCCGGTCTCGGCCCTCATCCACGCCGCCACCATGGTGACGGCCGGCGTTTTCATGGTCGCCCGCCTCTCGCCGATCTTCGAGCTGTCGCAAACCGCGCTGCTGGTCGTCACCGTCATCGGCGCCTTCACGGCCTTTTTCGCCGCGACCGTCGGCCTGGTACAAAACGACATCAAGCGCGTCATCGCCTATTCGACCTGCTCTCAGCTGGGTTACATGTTCGTGGCGATCGGGCTCGGCTTCTATTCGGCGGCGATCTTCCACCTTTTCACGCATGCCTTCTTCAAGGCGCTGCTGTTCCTCGGCTCGGGCTCGGTCATCCACGCCGTTTCGGACGAGCAGGACATGCGCCGCATGGGCGGTCTGAGGAAGCTGATCCCGGGCACCTACTGGATGATGGTGATAGGCACGCTGGCGCTCACCGGCGTGGGCATTCCCGCCACCATCATCGGCACCGCCGGCTTCTTCTCCAAGGACGCCATCATCGAGGGCGCCTTCGCCGCCCAAAGCGCCGCCGCGCCCTTCGCCTTTGTGCTGCTCGTCGTGGCGGCTCTCTGCACGAGCTTCTACTCGTGGCGACTGATTTTCATGACCTTCCACGGCAAGCCGCGGGCCACCGCCGACGTCATGCACCATGTGCACGAATCGCCGATGGTGATGCTGGTGCCGCTGTTCATCCTGGCCTTTGGCGCGCTGTTCGCCGGCATCATCTTCCACGATTTCTTCATCGGCCATGGCTATGACGGCTTCTGGAAGGGCGCTCTCTTCATCCTGCCCGAAAACCACATCCTGCACGAGTTCCACGAGGTTGCGCTGTGGGTGAAGCTCGCGCCGCTGGTGGCGATGCTGTCGGGTTTCGGACTCGCCTGGCAGTTCTACATCCGCTCGCCGGAGACACCGAAGCGGCTGGCCGCCCAGCATCGCGGGCTCTACGCCTTCCTGCTCAACAAGTGGTACTTCGACGAGCTCTATGACTTCCTGTTCGTGCGCCCGGCCATGCGTCTCGGCCGCTTCCTTTGGAAGACCGGTGACGGCAAGGTGATCGACGGGCTCGGACCGGACGGGATCTCCGCCCGCGTGGGCGACATCACCGCCCGCGTCGTCAAGCTGCAGAGCGGCTACCTCTACCACTACGCCTTCGCCATGCTCATCGGCGTCGCCGCGCTCGTGACCTGGATGATGCTGGGGAGCAATTTCTGATGTCTGAGTGGCCCATTCTCTCCACGGTCACCTTCCTGCCTCTGGTCGGAGCGTTCCTGATCCTGATGATCAAGGACGAGGGCGCTGCCGCCCGGCGCAACATCCGCAATGTCGCGCTGTTCACGACCGCTTTCACCTTCGTGCTTTCGCTGTTCATCTGGGCCGCCTTCGATCCGGGCGATGCCCGCTTTCAGTTCGTGGAAAAGGTGGATTGGCTCGGATCGGGCATTTCCTATCACATGGGCGTCGATGGCATCTCGATGCTGTTCGTCATCCTGACGACCTTCCTGATGCCGCTCTGCGTTCTGGCCTCCTGGGTCTCGGTGGAAAAGCGCGTCAAGGAGTACATGATCGCCTTCCTGGTGCTGGAGACGCTCATGATCGGCGTGTTCTGCGCGCTCGACATCGTGCTGTTCTACGTCTTCTTCGAGGCCGGACTGATCCCGATGTTCATCATCATCGGGGTCTGGGGCGGCAAGCGACGCGTCTATGCCTCGTTCAAGTTCTTCCTCTACACCCTGCTCGGCTCGGTGCTGATGCTGCTGGCCATCATGGCCATGTACTGGCAGGCCGGCACGACCGACATCCCGACGCTGCTCGCGCACGATTTCCCCGCCGGCATGCAGACATGGCTGTGGCTCGCCTTCTTTGCCTCCTTTGCGGTCAAGATGCCGATGTGGCCGGTCCACACATGGCTGCCCGACGCGCACGTGGAAGCGCCGACGGCGGGCTCCGTCATCCTGGCGGGCATCCTCTTGAAAATGGGCGGCTACGGCTTCCTGCGGTTCTCCCTGCCGATGTTCCCGCTCGCCTCGGCCGACTTCGCGCCCTTCGTCTTCGCCTTGTCGGTCATCGCCATCATCTACACCTCGCTGGTGGCGCTGATGCAGGAGGACATCAAGAAACTGATCGCCTATTCGTCGGTCGCCCACATGGGCTTCGTCACCATGGGCATCTTCACCATGAACGACATCGGCATCCAGGGCGCCATCTTCCAGATGCTGTCGCACGGCCTCGTCTCCGGCGCGCTCTTCCTGTGCGTCGGCGTCGTCTACGACCGCATGCACACCCGCGAGATCTCCGCCTATGGCGGCCTCGTCAACAACATGCCGAAATACGCCGTCGTCTTCCTGATCTTCACCATGGCCAATGTCGGCCTGCCGGGAACGTCGGGCTTCGTGGGTGAATTCATGACCCTGCTCGGCGCCTTCCAGGCCAACACCTGGGTCGCCTTCTTTGCAACCACCGGCGTGGTCCTGTCGGCCGCCTATGCACTCTGGCTCTACCGTCGCGTGGTGTTCGGCGCACTGACCAAGGACAGCCTCAAGGGCCTGCTCGATCTCTCGACCCGTGAGAAGGCGGTGATCTATCCGCTGGTCATCCTGGTGATCTTCTTCGGCGTCTATCCGGCGCCGATCCTCGACGCGACGGCCGCTTCGGTCGAAGCGCTCGTCAGCAATATCACTGCCTCGATCGATGCCGGACGGGCAACCGCCGCGGCGGCTTTGGCGCAGTAAAGGTTTGGTGGGACGATGACGCCTGAACTCTCCTTCAGCCTGACGATGGCCACTCCAGAGCTGATGCTCGCCATCGGTGCGATGGCGATGCTCATGGTCGGGGTCTTCAGCGGCGAACGCTCGACGACGCTTGTCAACGGACTGTCCGTTGCGATCCTGATCGCGGCCGGCGCCTGGATGTTGTTTTTCGGCCAGGACGGGCTGGGCTTCAACGGGGTCTTCGTCAGCGATCCCTTCGCCCGCTTCATGAAGATGCTGACGCTGATCGGTTCGATCGTCACCCTCGTCATGTCCGTCGGCTTTGCCAAGGCCGAGAAGTTCGACAAGTTCGAGTTCCCCGTTCTGATCCTGCTGTCGACGCTCGGCATGCTTTTGATGGTGTCGGCCAACGACATGATCACGCTCTACATGGGCCTGGAACTGCAGTCGCTTGCCGCCTACGTCATCGCTGCCATCAATCGCGACTCCGTCCGCTCCACCGAGGCCGGCCTGAAGTATTTCGTGCTCGGCGCGCTGTCGTCGGGCATGCTGCTCTACGGCATCAGCCTCGTCTACGGCTATACCGGCAACACCGGCTTCGACGCCATCGCCGCCGCGCTCGCCGGCGGTGAACGCCAGCTCGGCCTGGTGTTCGGCCTCGTCTTCGTGCTCGCCGGCCTTGCCTTCAAGATCTCGGCCGTGCCGTTCCACATGTGGACGCCTGATGTCTATGAAGGCGCGCCGACACCCGTGACCGCGTTCTTCGCGGCGGCGCCCAAGATGGCGGCGATGGCGCTCATCGTGCGCGTCACCATGGGGGCCTTCGAGCCGATCGCCTTCGACTGGCAGCAGATCATCGTCTTCATCTCGATCGCCTCGATGCTGCTCGGCGCCTTTGCCGCCATCGGCCAGCGCAACATCAAGCGTCTGATGGCCTATTCCTCGATCGGCCACATGGGATACGCGCTGGTCGGCCTTGCCGCCAATTCCGAGGCCGGCGTGCGCGGCGTCGCGCTCTACATGCTGATCTACCTGATCATGACGCTCGGTACCTTCGCCTTCATCCTGGCCATGCGGCGCAAGGAAGGCAATGTCGAGCAGATCGACGACCTGTCGGGCCTGTCGTCCACGAACCCGATGATGGCGACCGTTCTCACCATCATGATGTTCTCGCTGGCGGGCATCCCCTGGCTCGCCGGCTTCTGGGCCAAATGGTACGTCTTCCTCGCCGCGATCGATTCCGGGCTCTACGCGCTCGCGGTCATCGGCGTTCTCGCTTCCGTCGTCGGCGCCTATTACTATCTGCGCGTCATCAAGATCATGTGGTTCGACGAACCGGCCGGCGGCTTCCAGCCGATGGCGGGCGAGCTGCGTCTGGTCATGACGGTGACCGGTGCTTTCGTCTTCTTCTATGTCCTGATCGGCGGACCGATCGAGACCATGGCGGAAGCGGCGGCCGGCACCTTCTTCTGAACCGATGGGATTTGCCCTCGCGCCGACCGCCCTGATTGAAGGCTACCGCCTCGAAGCCTTCGAAAGCGTCGGTTCGACCAACGTCGTGGCGCTCGAGCGGGCCCGCGAAGGCGACCACGGGCGGTTGTGGCTTGCCGCCACGCGCCAGGAAACGGGCAGGGGCCGGCGCGGACGTGTCTGGGAGACGCCGTCCGGCAATCTCGCGGCGACGCTGCTTCTGGTCGACTGCTGCCCGCTGCCGTTGGCCGCCACGCTCGGCTTCGTCGCCGGTCTCGCGCTGTCGGATGCGCTATCGGCGGTTGCGCCAACGACGCGCATTGCCGTCGGTCCTGATGGCGGGCAAGGGCGCGACGGGGCGGGCCGCTACGAGCTGAAATGGCCAAACGACGTCCTGGCCGACGGCGCCAAGCTCGCCGGCATCCTGCTGGAATCGATCATTTTGTCCGAAGAACGGTTCGCCGTTGCCCTCGGCATCGGGGTCAACGTCGTTGCGCATCCGCGCGGACTGCCCTATCCGGCAATCTCGCTGGCGGGGCTGGGGGCGGCCTGCACGGCCGAGACGCTCTTCCTTGCCCTGTCAGACGCCTGGTTGCGGCATGAGCGGACCTGGAACCAGGGCAGGGGCCTCTCGGCGATCCGCACCGCTTGGCTGGCACGCGCCGCCGGCCTCGGATCCGAGGTCGCGGTCAACATGGGCGGCGACGTCGTGCGCGGTACATTCGAGACGATCGACGAGGAGTGCCGCTTCCTCGTCCGCGACAAGACGGGTCGGCTCTGGCCCGTGGCGGCAGGTGACGTGCATTTCGGAGCCGTGGCATCGGCCGCGGCCACATAGGCTGGAGACAAGATGGCGAAGAACTCGGGCGACGAACTGGTCTTCGCGCCGCTCGGCGGCGTAGGCGAAATCGGGATGAACTTCGCGTTGTACGGCTTCGGGCCGCGCGACCGGCGTGAATGGATCATCGTGGACTGCGGCGTGACCTTCCCGGGGCCCGACCTGCCGGGCGTCGATCTCGTGCTGCCGGATATCCGCTTCATCGTCTCGCAGAAGCAGAACCTGCGCGGCATGATCATCACCCATGCCCACGAAGACCACTATGGTGCACTTTTGGACCTCTGGCCGCAGCTCGGATGCCCGGTCTGGATGTCGCCCTTCACCGCGGGCCTGCTTGAGGCCAAGCGCCAGTCGGAGCCGGGACCGAAGCCGAAGATCCCGGTCGAGATCTATCGCGGCGGCGATCGCTTTACCGTCGGGCCGTTCGAGATCGAGGCCATCCCGGTCACGCACTCGATTCCCGAGCCGGTGTCGCTAGCCATTTCGACGCCGGTTGGCAAAATCATCCACACCGGCGACTGGAAGATCGATCCGGCGCCGGAGATCGGCCCGATGACCGACGAGGCGCGGTTCCGTGCGCTGGGGGACGAAGGCATCACGGCGCTGATCTGCGATTCCACCAATGCCATGCGCGACGGCGATTCTCCGTCTGAGCAGGCCGTGGGGCAGGGGTTGCGCGAGGTCATCGAGGCCGCACCGGGGCGTGTCGCCGTCACCACCTTTTCCTCGAATGTCGGACGCATCCGCTCGATCGCCGAGGCTGCACGTGACGCCGGTCGCCAGGTGCTCGTGCTTGGCCGGTCGCTGAAGCGCGTCATCGATGTCGCGACCGAGCTCGGCTACATGGACGGACTGCCCGATTTCATCGCGGAGGAAGACTACGGGTTCATTCCGCGCGAAAACCTCGTCATCATCTGCACCGGCAGCCAGGGTGAACCGCGGGCCGCGCTGGCCAAGCTCGCGCGCGACGAGATGAGGAGCGTCGCGCTCACGGCCGGCGACATCGTCGTGTTCTCGTCGCGCACCATCCCCGGCAATGAGAAGCCGATCCTCGAGATCAAGAACCAGCTGATCGAGCAGGGTGTCCGGATCATCGAGGACAGCGAAGCGCTAGTCCACGTGTCGGGACATCCGCGCCGGGCCGAATTGCGGCGCATGTATGAATGGGTGCGACCCAAGGTGCTGGTGCCGGTGCATGGCGAGGCCGCGCACCTCGTCGCGCAAGCCGCCCTGGGCCTTTCGGCCGGCATTCCCCATGTCCCAAGGGTTCGCAATGGCGACGTGCTGAAGATCGCGCCCGGCGATCCCGAAGTCATCGACCAGGTGCCCTTCGGCCGCATTTTCAAGGACGGCCTGGTGATCGGCAGCGAAGAGGATGTCGGGGTCAAGGACCGCCGCAAGCTTTCTTATGTCGGCCACGTGGTCGTGAACGTGGTGCTGGACGAGAAGTTCGACCTTGCCGGCGATCCCGATCTGATCGCCATCGGCCTGCCCAAGGCCGATCGCAGCGGAAAGCTTTTCGAGGATCTGCTCCTGGATGCGGCGATTGGCGCATTTGAAAGCATCCCCCGCGTCAGGCGAAAAGACTTGGACCTCGTGCTGGAGGCGGTTCGTCGGGCCGTGCGGAGTACCGCCAACCAGTTCTGGGGCAAAAAACCGATCGTTACGGTGTTCGTGACGAGGTGATATGGGTATCGGGCGGTCGAAAAGCGGACTCATGCTTCATATCCCCCGGGCGTGACGACTAGTCGTCTCGGCCGGGGACCGTACTTTGCGCCAGCCGGAGGATGACATGCTTGGAAAACTGAACCACGTGGCGATCGCGGTGCCGGACCTGGTGGTCGCAAGCGCGGTGTATCGCGAGACACTGGGCGCTACGGTGACCACTCCGCAGATGCTGCCGGAGCATGGTGTGACGGTTGTGTTCATCGAACTCGGCAACACCAAGGTGGAACTTCTGGAGCCACTAGGCGAATCATCGCCCATCGCCGCCTTTCTGGCGAAGAATCCGGCCGGGGGACTGCACCATGTCTGCTACGAGGTGGACGACATCATCGCCGCCCGCGACCGCCTGAAGGCATCAGGTGCCCGCGTGCTCGGCGATGGCGAGCCGAAGATCGGCGCGCACGGCAAGCCTGTGCTGTTCCTTCATCCGAAGGATTTCCAGGGAACACTGGTCGAGCTCGAGCAGGTCTGAACGATCGCCAAGAGGAGTGCGGGACGTGACATGGGTATCCTACTTCGCCGTTTACTTCCTGATCTGGTGGGTAACGCTGTTCGCGATCCTGCCGTTCAGCCTGAAGACTCAAGATGAGGACGGTGACGTCACGCTTGGGACGACCGCAAGCGCGCCGCGCGGATCGCATGTCCGGCGTGCCGCCCTGCGCACGACCATCGTTTCGCTGCTGATCTTCGGCGCGCTTTGGGTGCTCACCATCCAGCTTGGTTACAGTATCGACGACATTCCCCGAATCGCGCCGGTCATTGACTGAACCGATCAAGCCGGCCGGGACGGGAACGACATATGATCTCGTCGTTTGGCCCCCTTAGCCGCAACACCAATTCTGCGCAAAAAAAAAGCAAGGCCGAAGCCTTGCAATATTTAACGCGTCCGATCTGTTTCCGGTGTCCGGCGGCTGCGTGTTAACGCGCCTAGATCGCATCCTCCCAAGACTTTGACCGCGTGAGGAAAACGGATTGTGTCTCCGTCTTCTCGTTTATGAGGGGACATTACCGCAAGCTTCACACGTCTGTCACGATGTTTTTCGTCCCGGTGGCCGCAAATATGTGCTGCGCTGCACAAAAAAACAGCAAGGTTTCCTTATAGTTATAGCTCGGAACGTTCTTAGCCGTCTCGTTCCAGGGCGGGTATGCGGTCGGGTTTCCATCCGGCCACGAAATGGCTATGAAGCGCATGTAGATACCCTGCCGAACGCCCGATTCTTGTCGGCGTTTCCTTCCTTTTTCGACGGACCCTTCCATGCGATTGTCGCGCTATTTCCTGCCCATCCTGAAAGAGAACCCGCGCGAGGCCGAGATCGTCTCCCACCGTCTGATGCTGCGGGCGGGCATGATCAAGCAGCAGGCAGCAGGCAGCTTCTCCTGGTTGCCGCTCGGCAAGCGCGTGCTCGACAAAGTCTGCCAGATCATCCGCGAGGAACAGAACCGCGCCGGCGCGCTCGAGATCATGATGCCGACCATCCAGTCGGCCGAACTGTGGCGCGAGAGCGGTCGCTATGACGCCTACGGACCCGAGATGTTGCGGCTGAAGGACCGGCACGAGCGCGACATGCTCTATGGGCCGACCAACGAGGAGATGGTGACCGACATCTTCCGCTCCTACGTCAAATCCTACAAGGACCTGCCGCTCAATCTCTATCACATCCAGTGGAAGTTCCGCGACGAGATGCGACCGCGATTCGGCGTCATGCGTTCGCGCGAATTCCTCATGAAGGACGCCTATTCCTTCGATCTCGACTACGAGGGCGCGAAAGCCGCCTACAACCGCATGTTCGTCTCTTACCTGCGCACCTTCACGCGGCTTGGACTTCAGGCAATTCCGATGCGCGCCGACACCGGCCCGATCGGCGGCGATCTTTCCCACGAGTTCATCATCCTGGCCGAGACCGGCGAAAGCCAAGTCTACTGTCACCGCGACTATCTCGCGCTACCCGTGCCGGGCGCCACGACCGATTTTTCCGATGACGGCGAGATCGCCGGTATCGTGAAGCAATGGACGACGCCCTACGCCGCCACCGACGAAATGCATGACGAAGCTGCCTGGACCAGCGTCTCAGCCGACGACCAGTTGTCGGCGCGCGGCATCGAGGTCGGCCACATCTTCCATTTCGGTGAGAAGTATTCGAAGCCCATGGGCGCGAGCGTCACCGGGCCGGACGGCAAGGAGCATCATGTCTCAATGGGCTCCTACGGCATCGGCCCTTCGCGGCTTATCGCGGCGATCATCGAGGCCTTCCACGACGATGCCGGCATCATCTGGCCCGAAAGTGTCGCGCCTTTCGATATTGCGCTGATCAACATGAAGCCCGGCGACCAGGCCTGCGACGCCGTCTGCGAAGACCTCTACGCGCGCCTGACGAATGCCGGCAAGGACGTGCTCTACGACGACACCGACCAGCGCGCCGGCGGCAAGTTCGCCACGGCCGACCTGATCGGCCTTCCCTGGCAGGTAATCGTAGGACCGCGCGGCGTTGCCGCTGGCGAGGTCGAGATCAAGAACCGCAAGTCCGGCGAGCGCGAGACGCTGTCTCCGGCCGGCTTGCTGGCGCGCTTCGGCGGCCACTGATGAGCGAGACGGCGGCGACACCGGGCGGCGCCGGGCCCTTTTCAGCCTTCGAGCGCATGGTGGCATGGCGCTACCTGCGCTCGCGACGCAAGGAAGCCTTCATTTCCGTCATCGCGTCGATCTCCTTCATCGGCATCATGCTGGGCGTCGCCACGCTCATCATTGTGATGGCGGTCATGAACGGCTTCCGAGCCGAACTCCTGACCCGGATCCTGGGCATCAACGGCCATCTCGTCGTCCAGGCGGTGGACACGCCGCTCGACGACTTCGCCGAGGTCGCCGCGCGCATCAACGGGATCCAGGGCGTGCGTTATGCCATACCTCTCGTGGAAGGCCAGGTGCTTGCCACCGGCAATATCGGATCCGGCGCAGGCGCTCTGGTGCGCGGAATGCGCGAGGAAGACCTGCGCAAGGTGGACCTCGTAGCCGGCAACATCCGCCACGGAACTCTGGACGACTTTTCGGAAGGGCAGGGTGTCGCCATCGGCCAGCGGATGGCCGAAAGCCTCGGGCTTATGGTCGGCGACGTGATCACCCTCACGTCCCCGGACGGCGACGTCACCCCGTTTGGAACGACAGCCCGCCAGAAGGGGTACCCGGTCACCGCCGTCTTCCAGGTCGGCATGTCGGAATATGACGCTTCCATCATCTTCATGGCCCTGCCGGAGGCACAGCTCTACTTCAATTCGGAAGGGCGGGCTCAAACCATCGAGATCTTTGTCGAGAACCCCGATCGGGTCGACGAGATCCGACCTCTCGTGGAGGTTGCCGCGCAGCGCCCGCTGTTCATGATTGACTGGCGGCAACGCAATCACACCTTCTTTTCCGCGTTGGAAGTCGAACGCAACGTCATGTTCATGATCCTCACGCTGATCGTGATCGTAGCTGCCCTGAACATCATTTCAGGCCTGTTCATGCTGGTGAAAGACAAGGGCCGCGACATCGCGATTCTGCGCACCATAGGGGCGACACGCGCCGCGATCCTGCGCATCTTCGTCATGACCGGCGCAGCCATCGGCGTGGTTGGGACCTTGGCCGGGGTGGTGCTGGGCGTCGTCGTCGGTCTCAACGTCGAATCCATCCGCCGGTTCTTTTCGTGGTTGTCGGGCGAGATGCTGTTCAATCCCGAACTCTATTTCCTCAGCCAGCTTCCAGCCAAGATCGACGTCAGCGAAACGATCTCGGTCGTTCTCATGGCGTTGGCGCTCTCCTTCCTCGCCACACTCTTCCCCGCCTGGCGAGCCGCCAGCCTCGATCCCGTCGAAGCGCTGAGGTACGAGTGATGTCGGGCGAACTGGCCCTTGAACTGATCGGCGTCGAGCGACGCTATCAGCAGGGCGCAAAGGAACTGGTCATTCTCGACGGCGCGGATTTCGCGCTGCGACGGGGCGAGACGGTCGCGCTGGTTGCGCCGTCGGGCGCCGGCAAGTCCACGCTGCTCCACACCGCCGGTCTGCTCGAGCGGCCGGACGCAGGCGAAGTCCTTCTGAGTGGCATTCCCTGCAGCGGCCTTTCGGACGACAAGCGCACCACCATCCGCCGCAACGAGGTCGGGTTCGTCTATCAGTTCCACCATCTGCTCCCAGAGTTCTCCGCGCTCGAAAACATCATGCTGCCGCAGTTGGTGCGGGGTCTTGGTCGCCGGGAAGCGGAGGAACGAGCGCGGCAGCTCCTCGATTACATGAAGATCGGTCCGCGGGCTGATCATCGACCGGCGGAACTGTCTGGCGGCGAGCAACAGCGCGTGGCGATCGCCCGCGCCGTTGCCAATGCGCCGCTGGTGCTTCTAGCCGACGAGCCCACTGGCAATCTGGACCCCAACACTGCGTCTTACGTCTTCGATGCCATGGAGGCGCTGGTCCGCCACTCCGGGCTCGCCGCTCTCATCGCCACCCACAACCATGATCTGGCGGCCCGCATGGACCGCCGCGTAACGCTCTCGGCCGGCAAGATCGTCGAGATGTAGGAGCGCCCCCGGCGCGGCACTCCGGACAGGTCGCCGCCGCGCCGCGACCGCGGGACGTGGATCATTCGCCCATACGGCGGTCGCGCTACCTTTCGTTTACCCTCCTGTCAGCAGGCGTCAGTGTCGGCTGCACCGAGGGATGAATCCGCTTGCAAAAAGAACATTTAGTGAACATGATGCGTACATAGAGTGAAAACGGGAGAGATTCATGTCCGCACTGCTTCAAGACGTCGCTTCGCTCGTCGCCGTCAGCCTGTTCATCGTCTCGATGGCGATGTGGATCGGCGCCTACTGATCCGCGCCTTGTCGCGCCAGCCGCGACCCACGCATTTCCTTTTCCCGGTCCGCAATGCCGCCGCGTCGCGGCCTGGGACGCAGGGCAGGCTTCCGTGCGAACAGGTCCCCGCGCCTTGCCCCCGGCGTTCCTCCGGTTCCCCTCCGGAGCACTGTCACAGCCCCGGAGCCTGCCCTGCATCATCAATCGCCGACCGCAACGCCCTCGCGGCGCGGATCGGCGCCGCCTTCGAGAGTGCCATCGTCGAGGAAGGCGACGCCGTGCAGGCCCGAGTTCATGGCGGTCGCGCGGACGTCGTAGCCGAGGGCGGAGAGATCGTCGGCGAGGGCTTCCGCCGTCGTGCCGGCCTCCACCTCGTAACGGCCGAATCGGTTGGCTAGATGCGGCAGCGAGATCGCTTCCTGCATATCCATACGCCAGTCGATGAGCGCCATCAGTGTTCGCGCGACATAGGGGATGATCGTGCTGCCGCCGGGCGACCCCAGCGCGAAGGCCGGCTTGCCGTCTTTCATCACGATGGTGGGCGACATCGATGAGCGCGGCCGTTTGCCGGGCTCGACACGGTTGGCGACGGCCGCGCCATTCTCCTCGGGCGCGAACGAGAAGTCCGTCAACTGGTTGTTGAGCAGGAAGCCGGCCGCCATCAGCCTCGCCCCGAAACCGTTTTCCACTGAACTCGTCATGGAGGCGACATTGCCAGCCGCGTCGACGATGACGAAATGCGTCGTCGCGGGCACGTCGGGGCCGAACCCGTCGATGCGCAGTTCCGCCTTGTCCCAGGGCGGTTCGCCCGGACCGGCGAGATCCGCCGGCAGCGCCGTTTCGCGTTTCAGGAGTTCGGCGCGCGAGGCGAGATAGTCCTGATCGAGCAACCCCTCCGGTATGTCCACGAAGTCAGTGTCGGCGACATAGCGGCCGCGGTCGGCGAAGGCCAGGCGCGTCGCGTCGCCGAAGAGACGCCAGCTTTGCGGATCCGACGGTCCGAGCGTTCCAAGGTCGAAGCCCGACAGCAGTCCGAGGGTCTGGCCGACGGCCAGCGCACCGGATGAGGGCGGTCCCATGCCGCAGACGTCATGCCCGCGATAGGGCACGCAGACCGGTTCGCGGTCCTTGGCCTCGTAGGTGGCGAGATCCCCGAGCGTCAGCTGACCTGGATTGGTCGGATGTCCGCTCACGGCATCGACGATGGCCTGTGCGATCGGCCCTTCGTAGAAGGCGTCGGCGCCTGCGCGGCCAATCAGCCGCAGCGTATCGGCATAATCGGGGTTGGCGAGCCGCGTGCCAGCCGCCAGCGGCGCGCCGGACGCATCGAAGAAGTACGCCCGGGTACTCGGCTGGCTGCCCAGCCTCTCGGCGTCTTCGGCGATCAGCGCGGCGAGACGCGGCGACACGGCGAAGCCCTCTTCGGCGAGCTTCACGGCCGGTTCGAACAGTGCCGCCCATGACATTTTGCCATGCGAGCCATGGATTTTCTCCATCAACCGGACGACGCCCGGCGTTCCCACCGAGCGCCCGCCAACCACCGCCTCGAAGAACGCGAGCGGCTTGCCGTCGGCGCCGAGGAACAGGTCGGGCATGGCGGCGAGCGGCGCGGTCTCGCGCCCGTCGATGGTCGTGAGCTTGCCCGTCGCGCCGTCGTACCAGACAAGGAAGCCACCGCCGCCGAGGCCCGACGACTGCGGCTCGACGAGGCCAAGCACGGTCTGCACGACTACCAGCGCGTCGGCCGCGCTGCCGCCGTCACGCAGCACGGCGAGGCCGGCCTCGGCGGCGAGCGGATTGGCGGCCACCACCATCTGGCTGCGGGCGCGCACGGCGGTCTTTGTCTCGACGCTGGTCGGGGTCTCCGGCGCGACTGCATCGGTCGCCTGCTGTGCAATGGCTGGTTCCGCGACGCCGGCCAACAGCATAAGCGCGCCCAGAAGATTCGCTCGTAACGTCATTGCCGCCTCCTTGATCCGCATCCGTCTCGGAAGCGTGTCCGCCCGGATCATCCTCAGTCCGTCACCACAGTCGGTCCAAAAACCTGCTCGAAGCCCTGTTTCAGCGCCACGTCCAAATCAGACATGGTAACCGGCAATCCGAGATCGACAAGGCTGGTCACGCCATACCCACCAATTCCGCAGGGCACGATGCCGTCGAAATGCGACAGGTCGGGCTCGACATTGATGGCGATGCCGTGAAAGCTCACCCAGCGCCGCAGCCGGATGCCGACCGCCGCGATCTTGTCCTCGGCCGGCACGCCTGGCGCCAGTGGCGGACGATCGGGCCGCACCACCCAGACGCCGACACGGTCCTCGCGCCGCTCGCCCTTGACGTTGAACCGGTCGAGCGTGCGGATGATCCACTCCTCCAGCGCCCCGACGAAGACGCGCACGTCCTCGCGCCGCCGCTTCAGGTCGAGCATCACATAGGCCACGCGCTGTCCAGGCCCATGATAGGTGTACTCGCCGCCGCGGCCGGCGACGAAGACCGGAAACCGGTCGGGCTGCAGCAGGTCGGTCGGCCGCGCGCTTGTGCCGGCGGTGTAGAGCGGCGGATGCTCGACTAGCCACACCATCTCGCCGGCCGTCCCGTCGCGGATTGCCGCTGCTCGCGCCTCCATGACGACGAGCGCGTCAGGGTAGTCCACGGGGCGGTCCTCGATGCACCATTCCACGGGCGGGCAGCCCGGTGCGGAGTGAAAATCGAAGCCGAGCTGGTTGCGCTGGATCATCGTCGGAAAGTCCTTACGGGCCAGATATGGCTGCAAAGCCGGGCGCCGTCCACCCAAGCGATCACGCCAATCGTCATGCCATTGTCGAAACGGCGATTTATTCGTTTCGTCACTCTTGTTTCCCGACAGGTGATTTGCTAAACGCCGCGAGCCGGTCAGGACCGGCCCTACCACGTGCGGTCGTGGCGGAATTGGTAGACGCGCAGCGTTGAGGTCGCTGTGGGGCAACCCGTGGAAGTTCGAGTCTTCTCGACCGCACCAAAATAACCCGCTTCGGCGGGTTTTTTCATGTCATCTGGTCACGGACTGGCACCTTCGCCTTGCCGGGCGGAACACCCGTCCGACATGTCCGTTCTACCTTCGAAACGGAGGCTGCCATGAGCGACCATCAGAAACACGAAGACATGACACGAAAACTCCCGTCCGGCGACGATGACCGCAAGGCACTGCGATTGGCCGAGACGACCGACGTGTCCGTGCGTCAGGCCCACGATCTGATCCGCAAGCACGGCAGGAACAATCCCGAGGTCGAGCAGGACGCCATGGACTTCAAGGCCGAGGGCTGACGGAACCGGGCAGGGGATATCAACCCGGTTGTGCGCCTCCCAATGGTTTTGCCGCTTGCCTGTCCTATCCCGAACCGCGAAGCTTGGTCGCGGCATCGGCAAGGGGGGCGCGACAATGGCGGGAAGCAGGCGCAGGTCTACAGCGGTGGGCGCGGCCTTCATGGCTGCAGTTCTGTCAGGATGTACCACCCTTCCGGATTTTGCCGAGCGCGACTTCATCAAGATGGAAGCGCTCTTCTATTCGGTCGAGCAGGAGCTTTGCGAATCGCTGGCCCTTATCAAGAGCGAGCCGGGCGTTGCGGCGAAGCTCGACGAAGCCGGTGTGTCGATCGACCGGCAATACGCCAAGGTAACGGCCGGCCTCGAACTCATGAAGGTACTGGATGCGGGCGGCAACGCCACCTTCGTCATTCCCGTCAACAATGGCGTTGCGGGCCTCGGCATTGGAGCCACCAGCCGCTCGGTCAGTTCCGTCCGCACCACGGTGTCAGTCTATTATCCATTCAGCGAACTCGAATGCGCCGGCCAGATCGCCAACCCGCCGGAGCGGATCGCCGGCGGGCTCGGTCTCAAGGAGTGGATCCTCAACACCACGGTGGCGCTGATCAATGTCCGCGAGACGCCGGCTGCCTATTCCTACGACGTCAGCTTCGACGTGACGCGAGACGCACGCGCGCGGCCGACGATCTCTCTGGCGACATCGGGTTTCACCTTGATCGGCGGCGACCTGTCGCTGGGCGGCGCACGCAAACTGACCCATTGGCTCAGCGTCACCGTGCGCGACGTCGCGCTCGATGATGCGCCAGCCGGACGCGGCGGCATCCCGATCGGGGTGCGCGACGCGCTCGATCGGGAGGAGGGGCTTGCAATCCTGCGCCGCGTCAAGGAATGAATGCGCGCGTGCAGTGCAATAGGCTTTGAGTTCGCCACGTCGGCCCGCTAGACGGGTCGCCGAACCGATCGCTCTCTGCCCTGGAGGTCGCCATGGCCGAACTGGACGAAAACGCCTCCGACGGCGCCGAGCCACCCATCGATCTCGCCGACATCTACAATGATGTTGGCGTCATAAAGCCGTCCTACGTCGCCCATATCGGCGGCGCCATCGCCGATCGCGACATCCTGACCCTCAAGCAGGACGTTGCCAACCTGCACCAGTCGGAACTCGGCGATCTCCTCGAGGCGTTGGCTCCCGACCAGCGTCGGGCGCTGGTGGCGCTGCTGGGTGCCGACTTCGACTTCACCGCGCTCACCGAGGTGGACGAGGCGATCCGCATGCAGATCGTCGACGCCATGCCCAACGCTCAGATCGCGCAAGGCGTCCAGGAACTCGATTCAGACGATGCGGTCTACATCCTCGAAGATCTCGACGAGGCCGACCAGAACGAAATCCTGGCGCAACTGCCCTTCACCGAACGCATCAGGCTGCGTCGCTCGCTCGACTATCCCGAGGAATCGGCCGGTCGGCGCATGCAGACCGAGTTCGTCGCCGTGCCGCCGTTCTGGACGGTCGGGCAGACGATCGACTACATGCGCGAGGACCAGAACCTCCCTGAGCATTTCTTCCAGATTTTCGTCATTGACCCGACCTTCAAGCTCCTCGGCGCGGTCGACCTCGACAAGATCCTGCGCACGAAGCGCGCGGTGAAGATCGAGGAGGTGATGCACGAGACGCGCCACGCGATCCCGGCCACGATGGATCAGGAGGAGGCCTCGCGCGAGTTCCAGCAGTACGATCTTTTGTCGGCGGCCGTCGTCGACGAGAACGAGCGCCTCGTCGGTGTGCTCACCATCGACGACGTGGTGGATGTCATCCAGCAAGAGGCGGAGGAGGATCTCCTGCGGATGGGCGGCGTTGGCGACGAGGAACTGTCGGATAGCGTTCTGTCCACCACGCGTTCGCGCGCGCCGTGGCTGCTGATCAATCTCGCGACGGCGATCCTCGCGTCGCTTGTCATCGGCCTGTTCGACGCCACGATCGAGCAGATGGTCGCCCTTGCCGTCCTCATGCCCATTGTCGCATCGATGGGCGGTAACGCTGCCACTCAGACGATGACCGTCACTGTGCGTGCCCTGGCCACGCGCGACATCGACATCTACAACGCCGGCCGCATCATCCGGCGCGAAACGATCGTCGGAATCCTCAATGGCGTCATCTTCGCCCTGGTGATCGGCGTGGTCGCGGGAGGCTGGTTCGCAAGCGCCGGACTGGGCGGCGTGATCGCCGCGGCGATGATAATCAACATGCTGGCGGCCGCTCTGGCAGGCATCCTTATCCCGCTGCTTCTCGACCGGCTCGGCATCGATCCCGCCATCGCCTCATCGGTCTTCGTGACCACCGTCACGGATGTTGTCGGGTTCTTTGCGTTCCTGGGCCTTGCCACACTCTGGTTCAACTTCGGCTGACTGGCATGACGCCACGCTTCAGTTCGGAGCGGGCCCGATGGTCTCGAACGTGTCGGCGTTGGGACAGAAGCTGCGAGCGCTCTCTCGCGCGGTTCCGGCCGCCAGTTCCTCTTCGCAGCGGCCTTTGGCCTTGCAGCGCGAGCACAGGACGGCGATGTCGCGCAACATGCCTGGCGCGTCCTGTTCGATTTCGCTGATGTCGATGCCGTAGGCGGTCATCATCCGACGCATCAGCCGGTTGGCACCGACGCCATGCGAGATGACATCCCGCAGTTCCCGGACCGACAGACCAGCCTCGGCTGCGATTTCGCTAGCCAGCGCGGGATCCATGCAGTCGATCTCGCGCAACGTGACCACCGCGTCGCGGTGGTTGCGCCAGCGTCTGGCGATGCTTTCCAGCAGGTTCCGGACTCCGGTGGTGACGGCTTCTTGTGCGGACATGGCGATCCTCCATATGGATGAATGCTAAAAAGCATGAGAGATCGCGCCTTGATCGAGATCAACCCGCGTGACTGAGCATTGGCCCGGGCGTTGCGTGGGGATGGCATTCGCCGACATGATGCGCTATCTGCACCGCTCAATCTTGCACCATGATGGCGCAACTTCCGGAATCCGATCTCCATGCCCAAGGACACGTTCTACATCACGACCGCGATCTCCTATCCCAACGGCAGGCCGCACATCGGCCACGCCTACGAGATGATCGCGACGGATGCGATCGCGCGCTTCCAGCGCTGCGACGGCAAGGACGTCTACTTCCTCACCGGCACCGACGAGCACGGCATCAAGATGCTGCAGACCGCCCGCAAGGAAGGCCTGACCCCACGCGAACTCGCCGACCGAAACGCGGGCGAGTTCAAGAAGATGGCGGCGGCACTGAACATCTCGAACGATGATTTCATCCGCACGACCGAAGAGCGGCACTACCGGTCGAGCCAGGCGATCTGGTCGGCGATGGCGGCCAATGGCGACATCTACAAGGACAGCTACGCCGGCTGGTACTCGGTGCGCGACGAGGCCTATTACGGCGAGGAGGAGACCGAAGTCCGCGACGACGGCCTGCGCTATGGGCCGCAGGGCACGCCGGTGGAATGGGTCGAGGAGGAGAGCTACTTCTTCCGCCTCTCGGCCTATGGCGACAAGCTGCTGAAACTCTACGACGAACAGCCCGAATTCATTGCTCCGCCCGAGCGGCGCAACGAGGTCGTCAGTTTCGTCAGGCAGGGCCTGAAGGATCTGTCGGTATCGCGCACCACCTTCGACTGGGGCGTGCCAGTTCCGGGCGACGAGAAGCACGTTATGTATGTATGGGTCGATGCGTTGACCAACTACATCACCGGCGTCGGCTATCCCGACGCCGATGCGCCGCTGTGGCATCGCTGGCCGGCCGACATCCACGTCATCGGCAAGGACATCGTGCGCTTCCACGCCATCTACTGGCCTGCCTTCCTGATGTCGGCGGGCGTCGAACTTCCCAAGCGCGTCTTCGGCCACGGCTTCGTCTTCAACCGGGGTGAGAAGATGTCAAAGTCCGTCGGCAACGTGATCGACCCCTTCGCGCTGGCCGAACACTATGGGCTCGACCAACTGCGCTATTTCCTGTTGCGCGACATTCCCTTCGGCCAGGACGGAAATTACAGCCACGAGGGCATCGTCACCCGCACCAACGCCGACCTCGCCAACGGTATCGGCAATCTGGCGCAGCGCTCGCTGTCGATGATCGCCAAGAACTGCGGCGGCGTCGTCCCGCAAAAGGGCACGCTCGCGCCCGAGGACGAGGCAATCCTCGCCGTCGCGACCGAGGCGCTCGACATCGCGCGCAAGGCGATGGCCGGCCAGGCGATCCACCAGGCGCTGGCGGCCGTCATCAGCGTTGTGGCCGAAGCCGACCGCTATTTCGCCGGCCAGGCGCCCTGGGGGCTCAAGAAAACCGACCCCGACCGGATGGAGACGGTCTTGTGGACCACGGCCGAGGTGGTGCGCCGCATCGCGCTGATGCTCCAGCCCTACGTGCCGGAATCGGCTGCCAAGCTTCTCGACCTTCTGGGCATCCCAGCCGGCAGGCGCCTGTTCGCCCATGCCCGCGACGAGGACGCGCTGGCGCCTGGAACACCGCTGCCGGCGCCCTCGGGCGTGTTCCCGCGCTATGTCGAGCAGGAAGCGACGGGTGGCTGACGGGATGCTCGTCGACAGCCACTGCCACCTCGACTTCCCGGACTTCGCGGAGGAGCGCGACGCGATCATCGCGCGCGCCTGTGCGGCGGGCATCGGCATGATGTTGACGATCTCGACTCGCGTCAGACGCTTCGATGAAATCCGTGCCATCGCCGAGGCCTACGACAATGTCTGGTGCTCGGTGGGCACCCATCCGCACAATGCCGGCGAAGAAACAGACGTCACGACCGAAGATCTCGTCAGGCTTTCGGCGCACCCGAAGGTCGTGGCGATCGGCGAAGCCGGGCTCGACTATTTCTACGACAAGGCCCCGCGCGACGCGCAGGCGCAGGGCCTGCGGCGGCACATCGCCGCCGCGCGGCAGACCGGCCTGCCGCTGGTCATCCACTCGCGCGACGCCGACGACGACATGGCCGCGATCCTGACCGAGGAAACGGGGAAGGGGGCCTTCGCCTTCGTCCTGCACTGCTTTTCCTCCGGCGCGGCGCTGGCGCAAACCGGCGTGAAGCTCGGCGGCTACGTGTCGTTCTCCGGCATCCTGACCTTCAGGAAGTCCACCGAACTGCGCGACATCGCGGCGCTGGTTCCGCATGACCGCCTGCTGGTCGAAACCGACGCGCCCTATCTGGCGCCGATGCCGCATCGCGGCCAGCGCAACGAACCGGCCTATGTCGCCCACACCGCCCGCGTGCTCGGCGAAACGCTCGGCCTGTCGTCCGATCGGATCGCACGCCAGACGACCGCCAATTTCCTGCGTCTGTTTTCGAAGGTGATGCCGCCCCTCGGATACGCCACCTGATGCCCGGCGACGTCGTCCGCCTGACCATCCTCGGCTGCGGATCCTCGCCCGGCGTGCCGCGCATCACCGGCGACTGGGGCAATTGCGATCCGTCAAACCCGAAGAACGTCCGCACCCGCGCATCCGCGCTGGTCGAGCGCATCGCCGCGGATGGCAGACGAACGGTCGTCGTGGTCGATACGGGACCGGACTTCCGCGTCCAGATGCTCCGCTCCGGCACAGAACGCCTCGATGCGGCCGTCTTCACCCATCCGCACGCGGACCACATGCACGGCATCGACGACTTGCGCGGCTATGCGTTGGAGCAGCGCCGCCTGATGGATGTCTACGCCGACACCACCACGCTGAAGCGGCTGAACGATGCCTTTGGCTATTGCTTCCACACGCCGCCGGGCAGTTCCTATCCGCCAATCCTCAAAGCCCGCGCCATCGACCACGACACGCCGTTCACGATCGACGGGGAAGGGGGGCCCCTCTCCTTCGAGCCGCTGCCGCTGATCCATGGCGACATCCTCTCGCTGGGCTACCGCATCGGCGCCATCGCCTACTGTCCCGACGTTTCGGATTTCCCGAAACAAACCATTGCTCGCCTTGCCGGCATCGATACGCTCATCATCGACGCCTTGCAGCACAAGCCCCATCCGTCGCACCTGTCGTTGGCGCAGGCGCTCGGCTGGATCGAGCGCCTGGCACCGCGCCGCGCCGTCTTGACCCACATGCATGTTCCGCTCGACTACGAGAAGACAATGCGCGACACGCCGGAACACGTGGAACCTGGCTATGATGGCATGGTGATCGAACAACCCGCTTGAACGAATTGATTTCACGACAATTTTAGGTAATCTACATGAGCAAGAGTATCGAACGGGTTCGCCAGGCCGCAAACGCAGCCGGCCTCGCCATCGAGATCCGTCGCATGGGAGAATCGACCCGCACCGCCGAGGAAGCCGCCGCGCAGTGCGGCGTGACCGTCGGGCAGATCGTCAAGTCGCTGATCTTCAAGGGCGAAGCGACCGGCAAGCTCTACCTGTTCCTGGTTTCCGGCGACAAGCGGCTTGATGGCGCCAAGGCCGCTGCGCTCACCGGCGAAACGCTCGGCCGCGCCGATCCGCGCGAGATCCGCGACCGCACCGGCTTTGCCATCGGCGGCGTTTCGCCACTCGGCCACCTCGAACCCATCGAGGCCTGGGCCGACCAGACGCTCGTGGTCTACGACATCGTCTGGGCCGCGGCCGGCGCCCATGACGCGGTGTTTTCCGCCGAGCCGAACGCGTTGCTCGTCGCGGCTGGGGCGAAGAGCGCCGACGTCGCCGTTTAGGCAGCGCGATCCTGAATTCTCGTCCACGTCTGCCATGTGCGTGGTAGTCTACACAGGTTCTCATTGCGCCGACGGATCATGGACGTCCGTGCGATGAAGCAGGGTGAAATCCAGCCATCACCGCCGCACACGGCATGCTCGTAAGTTCCATAATCTATCTTATGCGGCAAGGAGATCCGCCGTCTGAGTATCGGTCAGACCCCTATGCCGCTTCGAAGTCCGCACGAATGTCCATATATGCCGTTGGACGCGGTTCGCTTCTCATCATCGTTTTTCGCCAGGCCTCTTGCTCGGCGTTTATCAAGGCCAGTTCCCACACACAGGCAATGACGGGCCTCCTTGCTGTGTCCAAAGGCGTGCTGGCAGCGTATTGCTTCCTGTAGATGTGCTGACACAGCACGGAACCTTGTATCCACCAATGCGCCAATATGGAGATACCGGTTTCGCCAGTGTAAAGGATCACAAAGCCCATGCCGTTGTCATCGCCCTCGTCAATCACGCGCGGCATAACGTCTTGTTGAACGAACGACTGTGCTAAAGTCAGGATGTCTCCGTCGATTGTCTTGTTATCCGCAACGAGTCCGTAGACTTTAAATGCGAGTCCGCCGATGTCCCATTGGCCCAAGTTCAGGACACCACGTGGTCGATAGATTTCGATTGGCTTGGAGTCCACTGGGCCTACTCCGATCGGGCGTTCAGAACTCATAACGAGCAGCCTGACTTAGCCGCACCCGATCGGCCTACGCAACCCTGACCAGCCGACGCGCGTTCGGACGCTCAAGACGCGTGTTGAGCAGCGCCTTTGCAGCACCGGCTACTTGCTGGTCTTCAGCAAGACAGTTCCTGTCATGGCCAGGAACACCGAGATCAGACGCCGCCAGTCCAGCTTTTCGTGCAGGAACACGACGCCGAAAATGACGGCGAATACCATGCTCGCTTCGCGCACCGCGGCGACCAACGCCAGTGGTGCCTGAGTGCTGGCCCACAAGACTATCCAATAGGCCAGCAGGGAGACGATCGCGGACAAGGAGCCTGCCGTCCAGACACGCTTGACTTGCGTCACCATCACCTTCCGCCGGCGGAGTATGGCAATGACGATGATCGGAAGGCCATTGAAGACGTTCAGCCAAAGAATGTAGCTTTGCGCATTGTCGGAAAGTCGCGCCCCCGTCCCATCGACGACCGTGTATCCCGCGATAAAGCAGGCCGTTGCCAAGGCCGCGAGGACCGTTTTCGGCTGCCCAATAGCATCACGTCCGCCACTCAAGGCCAGGCTCATGACCCCCAAAGAGATCAAAAGCAGAGCGAATGCGGCTTGCTGACCCAAGGTTTCTCCAAGGGCGAGCACTGCAAGAGCTGCCACGATCAAGGGCGCGGCTCCTCGTGACAACGGGTAGACCTGGCTGAGATCGCCGAACCGGTAAGCAATGGTCAGAAACAGAAAGTATGCGGTGTGAATGACGACCGATGTCGCGATGTATGGCCATGCTTCGAGGGGCGGAATCGGGATGAACGGCAATGCGGATATTGCCACGAAGGTTGTCGCAGTTTTCATCACCGCCAAAAAGACGAGGCGATCCGCGCTGACCTTAACCAGTGCGTTCCACGTTGCGTGGAGCAAAGCCGCGCACAAGACAGCCGAAAAGACACCCAGCGACATAGCATGGCTCCGATTGATTCGATCTGCGCTAAGCCAATCGCATTTCACATTTATGACTGCGAACCGGGCGCAATTCGGCCTGCCGCTCTGTTGACGGTCCGCGGGAGGCCCTTCCCACGGTTCCGCTGCTCGACGAGGACGTATCCGGTTCCTTCGGCGGGCTTTCCTTTCCGACTCGCGCAGCCTAAAGCATGCCCATCCCGGAGCCTTCCATGAACCACCCTTTGTCCCGCATGCGCATCGGCATCCTCTATGGCGGCCGCTCCTCCGAGCATGCGGTGTCGCTGATGTCGGCCACCAACGTCGCGCGGGCGCTGCGGCCGGAGCGCTACGAGGTCGTGCCGGTCTTCGTTTCGCGCGACGGGCTCTGGCGGCTCGGCGCGTTCGAGGATGGTGCCTTGTCCACGCCGTCCTCCGGCTCGGAACTCTGCCTGGTGCCCGGCGGCCGCGGACGTCTGCTGGCGATCGGTGCCGACGGCGCCGCGAGCGAACTGCCGGCTATCGACGTCCTGTTTCCGGTGCTGCACGGACTTGACGGCGAGGACGGCTCGGTCCAGGGCCTTGCCGAGGTGGCGCGGGTGCCACTGGTCGGCTGCGGCATCCTCGGTTCGGCCGCGGCGCTCGACAAGGACGTCGCCAAGCGGCTGCTGGCGCAGGCCGGAATCGCCGCCGCTCGCTCGCTCACCGTCCATGCGCAGGACGCGCCGTCCTTCGTCGAGGTCGAGGCCGCGCTCGGCCTGCCGGTCTTCGTCAAGCCGGCGCGCCAGGGCTCTTCGGTCGGCGTCTCGAAGGCAGCGTCCGAGGCCGAGTACGCGGCCGCACTGACGAAAGGTTTCGCGCATGACCGCAAGCTGCTCGTCGAGGCCTTCGTCGATGGCCGGGAGATCGAATGCGCCGTGCTGGAGGCGCCGGACGGCAGCCTCTTCGTCTCGCGTCCCGGCGAGATCGCCCCGGCCGAGAGCCATAGCTTCTATACCTACGACGCCAAATACACCGACGCGGCGGGCGCGGCGATCATGGTGCCGGCCGCCCAGCCCGAGAACGTCGAGGCGCGCATGCGCGCGATGGCGGCGCAGGCCTTCCGCGCCGTCGGCTGCGACGGCATGGCCCGCGTCGACTTCTTCGTCACCGCCGACATGGGCCTCATCGTCAACGAGCTCAACACCATCCCGGGCTTCACCGACATCAGCATGTATCCCAAGGCGATGGCCGCCAGTGGCGTGGCCTATCCCGAGCTGCTCGACCGGCTGGTCGACCACGGCCTGGCGCGCGCCGCGAGCGCCTGAGCGGTTGCATCCGTGGCGCCCGCGCAACGCGCGCGGGCTTCCCGACGCCGCGGGGGAGTATTCGCTTTGCTTGGTCGGCCCTCCGGCGTAAGCGGTGGTCGCACCCCTCGCCCGTTGATCGCTGGATCCCGCCGTGCCGCCTTACGATGCCTACGTCCTCTGCACCGCGCCGCGCAGCGGCAGCACGCTCTTGTGCAAGCTGCTCGCGGCCACAAGTATCGCCGGAAATCCGGGCTCGCATTTCCACGAGCCCTCGCTTGCCGAGTGGCTGGCCGATTACGACCTGCCGGAGGTGCCGGGCCGGCCGGAGCGCGACACGGTCGCCGCCGTCTTCGCCGCCGCCATCGAACACGGCCGCGGCGGCACGCCCGTCTTCGGCCTGCGCCTGCAACGGCACAGCTTCGCCTTCTTTTCCGAGAAACTCGCTTTGGTCCGTCCCGAGCCGGCGGGCGACGTCGCGCGCATGCGGGCCGCCTTCGGCCGCACCCTGTTCATCCACCTGACGCGGGCGGACAAGGTCGATCAGGCCGTGTCGCTCGTCCGCGCCGAGCAGACCGGCCTCTGGCACCGGGCCGCCGACGGCTCCGAACTGGAGCGCACCGCGCCGCCGCGCGAGCCGGTTTACGACTTCGACGCCATCGCCAGGACCCATGCGGAACTCGCCGGCTACGAACGCGACTGGGCCGACTGGTTCGCCCGCGAGGGCCTCGACCCGCTCCGGCTCACCTACGATGCGCTGTCGGCCGATCCCGCCGGCACGCTCGCGACGGTCCTCGAAGCCCTTGGCCTGCCGCGCGAAGCAGCCGGCGGCGTCGCGCCCGGCACAGCCCGGCTCGCCGACGCCACCAGCCGCGACTGGATCGTCCGCTTCCGCGCCGAGGCGACGCCGTGAGCGGGGCGATCGAACCCGCGATCGATGCGGAGCTGGTCTGCGCGCTGATCCGTGAGCAGGCACCGCACTGGACCGCCCTGCCCGTGCGGCCGGTGCCCGACGGCGGCTGGTCGAACCGGACCTTCCGGCTGGGCGACGGCCTGGCGGTCCGGCTGCCGAGCGCGGAACGCTACGCCGCCCAGGTCGAGAAGGAATGGCGCTGGCTGCCGCGCCTGGCGCCGCTGCTGCCGTTGCCGATCCCGGCTCCCCGGTTCCTTGGCCGCGCGGGACTTGGGTATCCCTGGCCTTGGGCCGTCTACGGCTGGATTGCCGGTGACCCGCCCCGCGATGCCGCGGCGCGCAACGACGCGACGCTTGCGCATGACCTCGCCACCTTCCTGCGCGCCCTGCACGGCTTGGAGCCCGACGGCGGACCGTCGGCGGGCGCGCACAGCTTCCACCGCGGCGGCGGCCTGCGCGTCTATGACGGTCAGGCACGGGCGGCCATCGCCGCGCTGCCGGCGGCGCAGGCCGCCTCCGCCACTGCGATCTGGAACGAGGCCCAGGCCTCGTCCTGGTCGCGCCCGCCCGCCTGGTTGCACGGCGACGTGTCGTCCGGCAACCTGCTCTTGCGCGATGGCCGTCTGGCGGCCGTCATCGACTTCGGCAACATGGCCGTCGGCGACCCTGCCTGCGACCTCGTCGCCGCCTGGACCCTGTTCGACGGCGCCGCGCGCGAGACCTTCGCGGCAAGCCTGCCGTACGACGCGCAGGTCTGGTCGCGCGCGCGCGGTTGGGCGCTCTGGAAGGCCGCCATCACGGTCACCGGCCTCGATCCGAACCGAAGGCACCGTGCGGTCGCGGAACGGGTGCTGGCGGAGTTGTCGGCCGGCCTCTGACGCATGCCGCTGCGCGAACCGGTCATCCGGCGATCGTTTATTCCGCCGCCGTCCGGGTCCGCCCCGCCGCGCCGCGCATGAAATCCTCGAGCGCCGCAACCTCCGCCGCGCTCAGCCGCAGCCCGCGCTTGGTGCGCCGCCACAAGACGTCGTCGGCGGTCAGCGCCCACTCGTGATCGATCAGGTAGCGCACCTCCGCCTCGTGGAGATCCGCACCGAAATGCCGGCCCAGATCGGCGGTCGAGCGCGCCGCCCCGAGGATTGCGCGGGCGCGCGTGCCGTAGAGCCTGACCAGCCGGCGCGCATGTGCGCCGTCGATGAAGGGATAGGCGCTCGTCAACGCCGCCACCTCCGCGTCGAACCCGAGGGCCGGAAAATCGCCGCCCGGCAAGATGGCGCCCGCCGTCCAAGGCTCTCCCTTGCGGCCGAGAAGCGCCTCGATCTTCTCCAGCATCGCTTCCGCAAGCCGCCGATAGGTGGTGATCTTGCCGCCGAAGATGTTGAGCAGCGGCGCTTGGCCGCTTCCGCCTTCGGCTGTCAGTACGTAGTCTCGCGTCGCCTCCTGGGCTTTCGACGCACCGTCGTCAAACAGCGGCCGCACGCCGGAGTAGGTCCAGACGATATCCTCCGGCCGTACCGCATCGACGAAATACTCGCTCGCCGCCTCGCAGAGATACCTGACTTCCGCGTCGGTGATCGCGACCTCCCCCGGTTCTCCCGCATAGTCCTGATCGGTCGTGCCGATCAGGGTGTAATCCTCCTCGTAGGGGATCGCGAAGATGATTCGACCGTCGCGGTTCTGGAAGAAATAGGCGCGTGGATCATCGAACTTGCGCTTCACGACAATGTGGCTGCCCTGCACGAGGCGCACGTTGCGGATGTCGTTCCTGCCCAGTGTCGATCCCAGTACCTTGTCGACCCACGGCCCGGCGGCATTGATGAGAAGCCGCGCCTTGACCGTCTCGGAGGTGCGGCTACGCCCATCCTCGACGGTAACCGACCAGATCCCGTTATCCCGCCGCGCGGAGGTCACGCGGGTGCGCGTGCGGATCACCGCGCCCCGGTCGGCGGCGTCGCGGGCGTTCATCACCACCAGGCGGGCATCGTTCACCCAGCAGTCGGAATACTCGAAGGCGCGCGAAAACAGCGGCTTCAGCGGCTGTCCGGCCGGGTCCGTGCGCATGTCCAGTGTTTTCGTCGCCGGCAGCAGTCTGCGCCCGCCGATGTGATCGTAGAGAAACAGGCCGAGCCGCAACAGCCACGCAGGTCGAAGACCCTTGTGGTGCGGCAGTACGAAGCGCATCGGCCAGATGATGTGCGGCGCCATGCGCCAAAGCACCTCGCGCTCCATCAGCGCCTCGCGCACCAGCCGGAACTCATAATGCTCAAGATACCGCAATCCACCATGGATCAGCTTGGTCGACCACGATGATGTGCCGCTGGCAAGGTCGTTCATCTCGGCCAGGAAGACCGAGTAGCCTCGCCCGGCCGCGTCACGCGCCACGCCGCAGCCATTGATCCCGCCGCCGATGATCAGGATGTCGTAGATCGCGCCGTCCAAGCGTCTCTCCCAGGGCATTCGTCATGAGTTTTTGAATTTTCGTTCACCCTTGATAGAAGCGTAAAGCGAACTTTATATGAATGTCAAACGAAAATCGAAGGAACGGCACGAATCGATCGGCGTCCAAGGACGCTGGTCCTCGGCCTGCTCAACTGGCCAGCGGCCGTCCTGTCCGACGCCCTTCATTCCGAGAGGCGCAAGCGAGGTGGGGCCTGTTTCGGGGAATCGTGAGTCGGATGGCCGAACGGTTCGCGGAAATGCTTGAGGTGAAGGAAACCGGATAAACCACGGAACATGTTACGGACCGCCGGCAACCGCAGCGGGTTGGCGAACGTCCCCGAGTGACGCGCATACGAGGCCAGCAGACCGCGGCTGCGTCGAAGATCATTCCGCGCGGAAACGGCGCCGATCTGCCGACCCCGCCGACAGATTTACCTGTCGACCTCGCCAAAGACGATGTCGAGCGAACCAAGCACGGCCGAGACGTCGGCCAGCATGTGGCCGCGGCAGATGAAGTCCATCGCCTGGAGATGCGCGAAGCCGGGAGCCCGCAGCTTGCAGCGATAGGGCTTGTTGGTGCCGTCGGACACGAGGTAGACGCCGAATTCGCCCTTCGGCGCCTCGACAGCCGCGTAGACCTCGCCCTCGGGGACGCGATAGCCTTCCGTGTAGAGCTTGAAGTGATGAATCAGCGCTTCCATCGAGCGCTTCATGGCATCGCGCTTCGGCGGCACCACCTTGCCGTCGGTGTTCGACACCGGGCCGGTCTTCTCGGTCGAGAGCAGGCGGTTGACGCACTGGCGCATGATCGCCGCCGACTGCCGCATCTCCTCCATGCGGATCAGATAGCGATCGTAGCAATCGCCGTTCTTGCCGATCGGGATCTGGAAATCCATTTCCGAATAGCACTCGTAGGGCTGCGACTTGCGCAGGTCCCACCGCGCGCCGGAGCCGCGCACCATCACCCCCGAGAAACCCCAGGCCCAGGCATCTTCCAAGCTGACGACGCCGATGTCGACGTTGCGCTGCTTGAAGATGCGGTTCTCGGTCAGGAGTTCATCGAGGTCGGTCACCGTCTGCAGGAACGGGTCGATCCATTTGCCGATGTCCTCGACCAGCTTTTCGGGAATGTCCTGATGCACGCCGCCCGGCCGGAAATAGGCCGCGTGCATGCGCGCGCCCGATGCCCGCTCGTAGAACACCATCAGCTTCTCGCGCTCCTCGAAGCCCCAGAGCGGCGGCGTCAGCGCCCCGATGTCCAGGGCTTGCGTGGTCACGTTGAGGAGGTGCGAGAGAATGCGTCCGATCTCGGAATAGAGCACTCGGATCACCTGCCCGCGCTTCGGCACCTCGATGCCCAGCAGCCGTTCGGTGGCGAGCGCGAAGGCATGCTCCTGGTTCATCGGCGCGACATAGTCGAGACGATCGAAATAGGGCACCGCCTGCAGATACGTCTTCTGTTCGATCAGCTTTTCGGTGCCGCGATGCAACAGGCCGATATGGGGATCGACGCGGGTGACGACCTCGCCGTCGAGTTCGAGCACCAGACGCAGCACGCCGTGCGCGGCCGGATGCTGCGGCCCGAAATTGATGTTGAAGTTGCGTACGTTGTGCTCGGTCATAGTCCTGCTTCCCGAACCCGCCCGGACGCATCGGCGTCCATGGACATAATCGACGCCGTGGCGTCCGTCATCCAGATCAATCCCAAACCAGCGCTCCGCCGCCGAACAGCCCGAAGGCCAGGGCGGCGATGATCAGCGCCACCAGCACCTTGCCCGTGGTGTCGCTGGCGAAAGGCCGGCCCGACAGGCGCGACACAATGAACCAGATCGCCGCCACCGCTAGGGCGGCCACCAGCGCGAAGAAGACGAGTCGCACCACGCGCGGTCCTCACCGCTAATTCGCCTTCTCGTCCCCCGGCAGCACGTAGTCCGTGCCTTCCCAGGGTGACAAGAAGTCGAAGTTGCGAAACTCCTGCTTGAGTTCAACGGGCTCATACACGACGCGCTTCACCTCGTCGTCATAGCGAACCTCGACGAAGCCCGTCACCGGGAAATCCTTGCGTAGCGGATGCCCCTCGAAGCCGTAGTCGGTGAGGATGCGGCGCAGCTCCGGGTGGCCCGTGAACAAGATGCCGTAAAGGTCGTAGGCCTCGCGCTCGAACCAGTCGGCACCCGGGAACACCGAAGTTGCCGACGGCACCGGCGTGTCCTCGTCGGTCGCGACCTTGACCCGGATACGCATGTTCTGGCGTGGCGACAGCAGATGGTAGACCACCTCGAACCGCTTTTCGCGCGTCGGATAGTCGGCACCGCAAATGTCGATGAACGAGATGAACTGGCACTGCACGTCGCGCTTCAGGAACGACAGCACATCGACGATGTCGCCGGCCGCGACCGCCAGCGTCAGTTCACCATGCGCCACCAACGCCGGCCCGATCTTGCCGTCGAGACGCTCTTCGATGTAGCCGGCCAGATCCCTCAGCGCTTCGCTCACGTGTCTTGTCTCCAGTTCGCGGCGCGGTCAGCGCTCGATCGTGCCCGTCCGGCGAATCTTCTTCTGCAGGAGAAGGATGCCGTAGAGCAGCGCCTCGGCTGTCGGCGGGCAGCCCGGGACATAGATGTCGACCGGCACCACCCGATCGCAGCCGCGCACCACAGAGTACGAATAATGGTAGTAGCCGCCGCCATTGGCGCACGAGCCCATCGAGATGACGTAGCGCGGCTCCGGCATCTGGTCGTAGACCTTGCGCAGCGCTGGCGCCATCTTGTTGGTCAGCGTGCCGGCCACGATCATCACGTCCGACTGGCGCGGCGAGGCGCGCGGCGCGATGCCGAAACGCTCGGCGTCGTAGCGCGGCATGGAGATGTGCATCATCTCCACCGCGCAGCAGGCGAGACCGAAGGTCATCCACATCAGCGACCCGGTGCGCGCCCAGGTGATCAGCGCCTCCGACGAGGTGACGAGGAAACCCTTGTCGGCCAGCTCCGAATTGATCTCGCCGTAGAACCGGTCATCGGCGCCGATCAGCTTGCCCGTGTTGGGGTCGATGATGCCTTTCGGCTTCGGCGCGACGAGGGTCTGGGAACCATCGGTCAATCCCATTCCAGCGCTCCCTTCTTCCACTCATAGATAAAGCCGATTGTGAGGACGCCAAGGAACACCATCATCGACCAGAAGCCGAGCATGCCAATCTCGCCGAAAGAGACCGCCCACGGGAACAGGAACGCCACTTCGAGGTCGAAGATGATGAACAGAATCGCCACCAGATAGAACCGGATGTCGAACTTCATGCGCGCATCGTCGAAGGCGTTGAAGCCGCACTCATAAGCCGAGAGCTTTTCAGGGTCCGGATTCTTGTAGGCGACCAGGAAGGGCGCGGCCAGCAGCGCGACGCCGACGAACAGCGCCACGCCGATGAAGATCATGATGGGTAGATACGAAACGAGAAGTTCGTCCATGCCTGAGCCTTCCGCGGCATGCCGTCCTGTTCGACCGACCGAACCGACTCGGGCCATGGCCGAGGCGATGGGACGGGAAAGGTGCGCGGCCTGCCCGTGTTGCAACGCGGCGAGGGTTAGCGCAGGCCACCGATCGACGCAAGACCAAGCTTGGCGATTGCCACGTCAACGACATCGATGGTCGCCCCATCGACGAGCCTATTTGGTCAAGTCGGGTCGCGACCTACGGACCCGTTGCCCAGCGCCAGAGCCGCGAGCCGGTCGATCTTGGACGGGACGATCTCGTACCCGAGGGAGCGCAGCAGGGCGGTGTCCGCCACGAATCGCTGCCCGCCCGGGCCGGTTGGCGCGCCAACCTCCCGACATTCAAGGTCGCGGCCCGACAGGCGAATGGTTGCGGCCACGAGATCGCGAAGCTTAGTGCCCTGCCCCGAACCGACGTTGATCCAGGGAGGCAAAAGCGACGGCGCCAGCGCCAGCGAGGTCATCAGCGTCGCCACCTCTGCCACAGGCAGGTAGTCCCGCTCGCCGTCGAGGTGGCCGGTTTCCACAATCCGCCGATCGGGTTCGCGCAACTGCCTGACAACCGTCCCCAACAGGCTGTGTTCCGGCATGTCGGGTCCGATTGCGGCAAACAGGCGCAGCCCCAAGGCGTCCTCGCCAGCGAGGGCGCGCTCGGCGATGGCATCCATCAGGCGCGCCTTGGCGCGCCCATAGGCCGACAACGGTTCGCGAGTCGCGTATTCGCCAATGGCTGTCGAACCCGCGGCCGCACCGTACTCGGCAGCACTGCCGATCGCGATGAAGCGGCAGCCTTCGACCCGCCGTGCCGCAGCCATCAGAGTCAGCGCCGACCCCAGCGTGACCGCATCGTGGAGCCCCTCCGGCGCAGGAGGCGGCGCGCTCGCCAAGGCCAGGATCGCGCGGGGACGAAACCGGTCCACCAACGCCATCGCCTCGACTGGGTTGCCAAGGTCGCCGGCCAGGTGCTCGACACCACTTTGTTTCGGTGCGCCGCGGCCAAACGAGACGACCTTTTCGCCGGATGCAACCAGGCGCGCCGCTACCATGAGTCCGACGAAGCCGCTTGCCCCCGTCACGATGATCGGCCGCGTCATTCGTCGATTGGCGCGTCTGTGCCGCGCCGGACATTGCGGTAATCCTCGACCGTCCCGACATCCATCCATTCGGCGGTCGAGAAAAAGGTCAGAACCGGCTCACCGGCCGCGATGACGCGGGCCAGCAGTGCTGGCATGTCGACGCGCTCGCCTGCAACCGGGAGTGCGCTGGCCACGGCTTTCGCGTTCAGCGCATAGGCGCCGAGCAGGATGGTGTGCCGGACCTCCGGCTTTTCGCGCAACCGCAGCACGCGTCCTTCGGTATCAGCCTCGACCGTCCCGAACCGCAGCCGCTCGCGCCATACGCCGGTGGCAAGCGTGGCCGCCGCGCCGCTCTTGCGGTGGCTGTCGAAGAGCGCACGGAAATCCAGTGCCGTGACGATGTCGCAGTTCACCACCAGGAAGTCGGGCGCGAGACCTTCGACCAGCGCCAGCCCGCCCGAGGTACCGAGCGGTTCCTGCTCGACAAGCACGCGCAACGGCACCCCGTGCCAGCTCGTCCCCAGTGTTTCGGCAACCAGCTCCCCCATGTGTCCGGCGCAGATCACCGCCTCTGTCATGCCGCAGGCGAAAAGACGATCGAGCAACGCGCCGACCAGGGTGGTCTCTCCGAAAGGTAGCAGCGCCTTCGGGCGGTCCTCGGTCAAGGGCGCAAGCCGCGTTCCCAGCCCGCCGGCCATGATCACGACCTGCATCTCTAGACCCGGTAGGCGTCGCTGTGATTGTCGTCGTGCCGGAGATGTTCGATGGTAAGGGCGATGCCCTCCTCCAGCGACAGCCGAGGTTCCCAGCCGGTTTCTTGTCGAAAGCGCCGGTTGTCGGCGGTCAGCCGGTCGACTTCTCCATTGGTCGGCCGGATCCTCTCGGGATCCGTCTGGACCTCGAGTTCGCGTCCGAGGATATGACCGACGATCTCGACCAGGTCCGCGACCGATACAGACCGTCCGGTTCCAAGATTGTAGGGTCCGAGACCGATAGCCGGGCCGGTCGCGGCCGTCAGCAGCGCAGCTGCCGTATCGGTGGCAAAGGTGAAGTCGCGCTGCGGCCAGAGGCTCCCCAGGCGCAGCGTGCCGCCTTGCAGTGCCTGCGATATGATCGTCGGAATCACGGCGCGCCGACTCTGGCGCGGTCCGAATGTATTGAACGGGCGGATGATCGTGACCGGAAGCTCGAAACTCTGTTGCCAGGCGCGTCCCAGCGCATCGGAGGCCACTTTCGTCGCAGCATAAGGTGACTGCGGCTTCAGCGGATGCGTCTCGTCGATCGCGGCCGTCTCGGCATCGCCATAGACCTCGGACGTGGAGATCAGCACCACTCGCGCAACCCCAGCCTGTCGCGCCGCCTCCAGGACGTTAAGGGTGCCGGTGACGTTCGTCGCCACGTAACTCTCGGGCGCGGCAAGCGAGTACGGAATGCCGATCAGCGCGGCGAGGTGGATGACCGCGTCAGCGCCGTCGATGATGCGCGCGAGGCTGCGGCTGTCGACAATGTCGCCCCAGACCAGGTTCGCCAGCTTGAGCGTGTCCGGATCAAGGTGAACGAGATTGCCGATGCCGCCATTCGAGGAATAGCGCAACATCAGGGTCGTCTGCAGACCGGCGGCGATTGCTGCTTCGGCGAGGTGGCTGCCAATGAAACCGCCCGCGCCGGTAATGACGATGCCTCCGGGTCTGCTCACGCGGAACTTCCACTCATGCCTTGCGCCCCCTCCCGATGAACCGAGGCGGATCCATCACCTCTATCACTTGCCTGTCCTCGCACCCGTCGAGGAACACCTGTTCGATCGCTGCGCGGCTGAAGCGATAGTAGTCGCACGGATAGCCGTGCAGGCCCAGTGTCGACGTCGAGGCCGCCCGCGCATCGGCGCGATCCCCGCCGATAACGGACGCGAGCCGACCGCGCCACCCCCGACGTGGCCCGCGCATGGCGCCGTATCCCGGCACCCCGATGACCATACATCCGCCGGGCCGCGTGACCCGGCGCATCTCAGAAAGGCTGAGCCAGAACCGGGCGTCATGCTCGAGCATGGAGTTGCAAAGGACGAGATCGAAGCGGTCGGATGCCAAAACCGCCAGATCGTTCGCATTGTCGCGGATCACCCTCACGCCCGGCAAATCGCCGCCGGCCTCGAGCCCCACCGCAACGCGTTCCCTCGCCTGTGAAAGCGCTGGCAGGTCGATCAGCGCCGCCTCTCCGGCGTGCTGCCCCACCTCCAGCACGCGCTCGGGCGCCGGCAGTTCAAGGATCAGGTTTTCGAAAGCCGAACGAACGTCAGGATGCACGCAACCTCCCCGTGAAGCGGGCAAAGCCGACAGCCGGCGCGGGATCCAGCGCATAACCGAAAGCCTGCAGCGTCGGCCCGAGCACACCCAGTACCTCGCGCAAATGCCTTGCCGGCCTGCGCCTGTACTTGCCGACGCTGCCGCCGTGCACCTTTGCGGCTGCCGCGTGCACGCCTGTCTCGTCCATGGCAAGACCCAGCGCTTCGAACAGCGCGCGCATGGCGCCGACCGGATCGGCCACGATGTCCTCGTACCGGATCTCGTGGTAGCGCTCGCCGGTCATCGTCCCAAAGCCGCGACCGACGATGACGCTGTTGACCCAGTGCTGTGCGTTGAAGACATGCGACTTCCGCTTGTACGTCCTGTTCGTCAGCTTCAGTCCGTTCCAGCGCTCGATCCGATCAGTGCTGAAATAGATCTTCTTCCAGAAAGGGCTCTCCGGCGCCACATGGTTGCAGAACGCCACGTCGCGGCCGTCGCGCAGGATGTGGACGAAATGGGCTTCGGGAAATATACGCAGCAGCAGCGGCAGGGCATATCCGGTCTCGCAGAGTTTCCAGCCCCAGGGTCGGCCTTCGGGTCGTCCGCGCAGATGCGACATCAGCACGTCGTGTGCCAGCGCGAACATCTCATCGTCGCCTCGGGCGAACAGACCAGTGAAGTCGGGAAAATGCCGCAACACCAACGGCTCGATCAGTCGAAGGATATCGGCGGAATCCTCCGATTCGTTCCGTCCCTCACCCAGCCAAAGACCTCCGGCCATCATGAGACGCGCAAGCAGCCGGCTACCCGAATGCGACTTGCAATATACGATGACCGGCGGGGGCAGTGACGCAAACGCGGCGCGCAACTCCGCCATGGCGGCGGTCGGGCTCGTCATGTAAGCGTCCATCGATGAGCATTCCACCTCTCCCCGTGCGCGGCATGTCAGCAGATTCGAAACGACGCGGCAAGATCACCATCGTGATCCCCTTCCCCCACTTCGGCGGCGGCGAGCGCCTGTTGTCGATGATCTGCCGTTCCCTGCGCGACGATGGCCACCGCGTGGAACTGCGCATCGAAACACGCCGATCACTCGCCGGTAGCTCGCTCGGCGAGTGGTTCGACGGCGCGATCGACGGATGGCGGAGGATCGGATCCGACGACGTCGCCGCCACCATTGGTGCGATCGCCGAGCCCGACACCGCGGTCGTCGTCTGGTGCAACTTTCCCGCCGGGCTGGATTTCGCACCCGCGATATCGGCCTCGCGCCGTTCGATGCGGCAGGTCGCCTTCCTGTTCAATTCCAACGACGGCCGCACCCGCCTGCGCGATCTTGCGCCCTGCGTCGATCTGGTTATCGCCGAAAGCCTCGACGTCATCAACAGCATCGGCGAGATGCGCCTCGACGGCCCGCCGGCGCGGCTGATCCCAAGTGCGCCGGCCGTGCGCCCCGTACCGCGCTCCCTCCGCGTCGACAACCGTCTTCTCGTCGGCTTCATCGGCCGGATGGACCCGATCAAGGATCCGCAGGCCGTGCTTCGCGTCGCCGCCCTGTTGCCGAGAGAGGACTTCGCCTTCGTGCTGGCGGGCGGCGGCGAACTGCAGCGCCGCGTGAGGTGGGACGCCCTGCGGCTCTCCCTTCGTCGAAACGTGCGTTGGCGGGGACACCTCAGCGACGACGCCCTTGCCCGGCAGTTCGCTGCCCTGGATGTGTTGCTGGTACCGTCGCTGATCGACGGACGGCCGCTCGTCATCCAGGAGGCGCAACGCCACGGCGTGACGGTCGTGGCCAGTCGCGTCGGAGGCATTCCCGAACTGGTCGAGGACGGGGTCACGGGCCTTCTCTGCCAGGCCGGCGACGATGCGGCCTTCGCCGAAGCGCTGCGCCGTCTCCAGCGCGATCCGGCTCTACGTCAGTCGCTTGCCGTCGAGGCCTTGCGGCGCGTCGAGGCGCAGGAGCAGCTTTCCGATCGCCTCGCCCGCTACAAGGAGGCCATCACCGGAGCCCCAGCCACCCCAACCGCTTGACCGCCGAGTCCCGCAGCCGCCGTTTCAAGCTCCGGCGAACGCGGGCCGGAACGAAGGCCTGCGCCAGCACCTGCGATCCGAGCAAGGCGTTCAGCCGGTCGTGGAACAGCGCCTCGCTGACGGGCTCGGGGTATCCGACAGCCGAAAGCAGTTCCCGAGCATCGTCCAGGAACCGCTCGTCGCCGGCAATCGCCGCGTCGAGCCGGCCGCGCAATTGCCGCGCGACGCCCGGCGAAAGCACATGACGCAGCGCTTCCTTCCAGTTGTCGCCGGAAACCTTCACCACCCCTTGCGCCTCGCCCCAGTCGACGAAGCCGCTCTCGTCGGCCACCACCGGCACCGCGCCGATCATATGCGCGACCAGGATCGTTGCGTCGCTCTTGCCAGGCAGGTTGCCGGTGCGCCCGGGCGGATGCACGATGACGGCCGGCGCGCGGCGCTGCCAGCGGTGCAGGAAGGTGAGGAAATCGGGCTCGAAAGGCTCCCATTCCGCTTCGACGCCCTCGAGAAATGGCCGGAGATTGTCGCAGGCGATGATCCGGGGCAGCGGCCCGAGCGAGGCCAGCGCCGGCATCACCTGCCTGCGCAATGCGTCGCCCCGGAAGGCACCGCCGATCAGCCCGATGCCGTTTGCCGGGTGCCTGGGCAGCGGCCAGTGTCGCGACAAGCGCGGACCAAGAACGGCGACACGCTCCGTCGGAAAGCCGAACGATTGCGAAAGCGTGTCGCGCAACGCCGCGGTCGAGACGATGATGCCGGCGATCCGCTCCGCCAGGTCGGTCATCCGGCCAGGCCCGTAGGCGGCGAAACTCGAATACTCATGCGACAAGGCGGAGAAATCGTCGTCGACGAACCAGTACACCGGCACCCCGACAGCCCGCATCAAGTCGACGACGCCCGATTGAAGTCCCCGCGCCAGGCCGCGAACCAGCACCACGGCCGATGCCGAGCAGAGCCAGCCCAGATCGGCCGCCGGATGCGAGGGCCGCAGGAAGCGCAGGTTCACCCTTTCGGATCGGGAGAAGGCGTCGAAGAAGAGCATGCACGAGGCATCGCACGGGCCAAGCACCACGACGGTCGGCGCGCCCGGGTCATGGGGCCTGAACCCGGCCCGGTGCGGCGACAGCAGGTCCGCGCGAAGCGCCTCGTCCGGATCATCCGCCGACCGCCTTGCGAGGACGCGCATGTCAGCCAGCGGCTCGCAAAGCTCGCCGACGATCGCCGCCAGGTCGCTCGGCCAGAAACGGTCCCAGCAGCGGCCTTCGAGACGTGCGGCGAGTTCGCCCGCAAGCGTCGTTGAGACGATTAGGCCGCCGCCGGGGACACGCGCCGAGCGGACCGTATCGGGCCGCGATGGCGCGGGACGCTCGACGCCGTTCGCGCGAAGAATGGGACCGACCACGGCCAGACGGTCTTGCGCGACCATCGCCTCGGCCGCCATCCAGCTCTCTTCGGTCGGATCGGTTCCCTCTGGCAGGAGATGGAACGCGTTCCCCTGCCCCGCCGCCAGCCGCCACCACAGATCGGAAGGCGACGAAGACCTGGTCGGCGGGTCGTCGTCGATCCGGCAATCGGCTGTCCCATCGTGCGCGATGCCGATCCGGACGTGGACCAGAGGCATGGCTCACATGACCCGAAGCTGTCTCAGAATGGAATCTCGTCGTCTAGATCGCGTGAGAATCCGCCGCCGCCGCCACGGCCGCCGCTTCCGCCGCGATCGTCCATTGGTCCCGACGAGCCGAAATCGGAGCCGCCGCCGCGACCCGACGTCTGGCCGCCGGAATAGCCGACCGACTGGCCCTCTCGGTCCCCGCGTGAATCGAGCATCTGGAGTTCGCCCCGGAAGCGCTGCAGCACGACCTCCGTCGTGTAGCGCTCGACGCCGTCCTTCTCCCATTTACGGGTCTGCAACTGGCCCTCGATGTAGACCTTCATGCCCTTCTTCAGGTACTGCTCGGCCACCTTGGCGAGCTGGTCGTTGAAGATCACGACATTGTGCCATTCGGTCTTTTCGCGGCGCTCTCCCGACTGCTTGTCGCGCCAGCTTTCCGACGTCGCGATGCGCATGTTGACGACCGGGTCGCCCGAGCCGAGACGGCGGATTTCGGGATCGGCTCCCAGGTTTCCGACCAGAATGACCTTGTTCACGCTTCCTGCCATCTCGAAATCTCCACGCCTGTCCGAAACCGTTCGCCACCGCGAAACCCGCGCATCCTATACAGGAAAGGCTCTCCGACCGCAGGCTCGCGGACAAAAAATGCGCGTCCTGTCCACATCAAGTTTTTTGTTCTCGTATTGTTCTAGCGCAAAGCACCTGCCGGCGCAAGATGGCGACCGTGGACCGCTAGGGCTATCGCATTTGGCCGATGATTGATCTGGCGAAGGCGTCGGACCACCCTGCTCGCTTTCGTTTTCGGCTGATGGCGAGTTCGGGTCTGGCGGTTCGCAGGAGGTTGAGCGTCAGTCGGCGTAGGATTGCGAGGTTTTCCGGGCCGTTGTCGGCGCGATTGCGGGCTGCGTCCTCGTCGAAGGTGACGTCGAGCACCCAATGCAGGCTGTTTTCGATGGCCCAGTGGGAGCGGACGGCGCGGGCGAAGCGTTCGGGCGTGAGACGGGCGGAAGAGAGATAGTAGCGGATGGACGGCGCGCCGTCGTCGCGCACGGCCTCGACGCAGGCAAGGGTGGCAAGACCCGGCATGGTGGGAGCGCCCGGCTCGGCACGGTCGCCGAACAGCCAGTCGACGCACTCGGTCGTGCGGTGGCGGCGCGTCTCGATGCGTCCGTGGTCGGCGTCCGTGGTCTGGAAGCTTTCGAGCGGCTCCGGCGGGTCGGCGAAGAAGGCTGCGACGGCCTTCAGCATCGCCGGGCGATTGGCCTTGAGCGC
>JBHYDY010000003.1:0-218351 GCA_051860465.1 Mesorhizobium sp. | reverse complement strand
GTCCTCATCCTGAGGCGCGAGGCGAAGCCGAGCCTCGAAGGACGCACGCCGGCTAAGAGCGGGATGACGAAGGTGAGGGCGTAGGAACGTGGAGCGCCTGTTCTCCCCCATGACCATGGCGGAGAGGAAACGCTCCTGCGACGTTGAAGGGGACGCCGGTCGAGGTCTATGCCATGCTTCCGGTCAATGCGCTTGCCGCGATCGAGGCGCGGGACAAGAAGGGATGGACGACGTTCATCCGGGCGCTCGCATCCTACGGCCCCCCTCTTGCCTGCCGGCACGGCCCTTCGCTTGGGCTCCGGGCGTTCGGCGCTCGGATAGCCAAATCGTTGGCTTTCCGTCCGCTGCCCGGACCGCACCTCACCCCCCACGCGGGGGGAGATCGGCGTTTTCGGCGCTTCGCCATCTCCTGATTCCTTCTCCCGCCCCCGATTCCTTCTCCCGCCCTTGTCCCCGATGGCCGCTCGTCGCAGAATGTCGATCCTGGAAACCTCGTGGAGTCGGGCATCATGGAAGTCGGGTGGTTGGTGGCGATCGTGGTGGGCGGGTTGGCGGGGTGGCTGGCCGGCAAGCTGATGGACATGCGCTTCGGCGTCTTCATGAACATCATCATCGGCATCGTCGGCGCCGTCATCGGCAACGCGGTGCTGGCGCAGTTCGGAGTCGCCGTGGCGGGCGGATGGCTCGGCTACCTGATCGTCGGCTTCATCGGCGCCTGCATCCTGCTCTTCGTGGTCAAGCTCGTCCGGCGCTGAGTCGGCGGCGGGTTTCGCTCGCCGTATTGATGGCGGAAAAATGTCGTGCCCATGGCGCGCCACTGGAACCATGTGGCCGCTTGTCCATTGTTGCTCCTCAATGGATTGACAATGGAGTGATGGAATGGACTTGAACGGCGTGGGAATTCTGGGCGCAATCATCGTCGGCGGTATCGCCGGCTGGCTGGCCGAGCAGTTCATGAAGAGCAACATGGGGCTCCTGATGAACATCATCCTCGGCATCGTCGGCGCGGCGCTGCTCAACTTTCTTCTCAGCGCGCTCGGCTTCTACACCGGCACCGGCTGGCTCGTCTATCTGATCGTGGGCTTCATCGGCGCCTCCATCCTGATCGCCATCGGACGCGCCGTGAAACGATAAGGCGCGGCAGCCGTCAATTCGGCAGGGCCGCCATGTGATGGCGGCCTACCAACCGGCGTCGTGACGCGTTATATCGGTGTCTCTGACGCGTATCGCGGTCCTTCCGGATTCGCCGGCACGCGTCAGGTCTTCGTTCTGGCATGTCCTTGTCCCGTTCGGGTGGCATGCCGAAGCCGCCGGAGCAACGATGGTCACGGTTATCGACACGATCGCGCGTCCCCGCGCCCGCCATCCCGAGAAGGCCCACAGGCCCGACCAGGAGGTCCTGCGCAAACCGGACTGGATCCGCGTGCGCGCGCCCGTGTCGAAAGGCTATTCGGAAACCCGCGAGATCGTGCGCTCGCACAATCTCGTGACGGTGTGCGAGGAGGCCGGCTGTCCCAACATCGGCGAATGCTGGGACAAGAAGCACGCCACCTTCATGATCATGGGCGATATCTGCACCCGCGCCTGCGCCTTCTGCAACGTCGCGACCGGCAAGCCGGACGCGCTCGACCGCGCCGAGCCCGACAGCGTGGCAAGCGCCGTCGCCAAGATGGGGCTCAACCACGTCGTGATCACCTCGGTCGACCGCGACGACCTCGACGATGGCGGAGCGCGGCACTTCGCCGATGTGATCCATGCCATCCGCGCGCGTTCGCCCGACACCACCATCGAGATCCTGACGCCCGACTTCCTGCGCAAGGACGGGGCGCTGGAGATCGTGGTTGCGGCACGGCCCGACGTCTTCAACCACAATCTCGAGACCGTGCCGTCGAACTACCTGACGGTGCGCCCCGGCGCGCGCTACTTCCATTCGATCCGGCTCCTGCAGCGGGTGAAGGAACTCGATCCAGGCATGTTCACCAAGTCGGGGATCATGGTCGGGCTCGGCGAGGAGCGTAACGAGGTGCTGCAGCTGATGGACGACCTGCGCGTCGCCGATGTCGACTTCCTGACTATCGGGCAATATCTGCAGCCGACGAAGAAGCACCATCCGGTAAAGGCCTTCGTGACGCCCGACGAGTTCAAGTCCTACGAGACGGTGGCCTATACCAAGGGCTTCCTGATGGTGGCGGCGTCGCCGCTGACGCGCTCGTCGCACCATGCCGGCGATGACTTCGCCCGCCTGAAGGCGGCGCGCGACCGCAAGCGCGCGACCCTGGCCTGAAGCGAACGCGCCATGCCGAAATACGAAACCGTCCACCCCGTCCGCCATGCGCCGGAGCGCATGTATGCGCTGGTAATGGACGTCGAGACCTATCCGCAGTTCGTGCCGATGTGCGAGGCCTTGGTGGTGCGGTCGCGCAAGGAGCGCGATGGCGTCGAGGTGCTCGTCGCCGACATGACGGTCGGCTACAAGGCGATCCGCGAGACCTTCACCAGCCAGGTCGTGGCGCGCGCGGCCGAGCTTGCGATCGACGTGAAGTATCTCGACGGCCCGTTCCGCTATCTCGAGAACCGCTGGCGGTTCGAGCCGAACGGCAAGGGCGGCACGAACATCCACTTCTTCATCGAGTACGAGTTCAAGAGCCGCGTTCTGGGCGCGCTGATGGGTGCCATGTTCGACCGCGCCTTCAGGCTGTTTGCCGGCGCCTTCGAAAAGCGGGCCGACGCGGTCCATGGCCAGCCGGCGGACGATTTCACGGCTGCGTCAGCTTCGCGAGCATGAGCTCGAGCGCCGTGCGAACGGTCTGCTGGCGGACATGGTCGCGGCTTTTCGGCTCGAACAGGCGTTGAACCGCCATCGGCTCGGCGCCGCGCGCGGCCAAGCCGAACCAGACCAGCCCGACGGGCTTTTCCTCCGACCCGCCGCCCGGTCCGGCGATGCCGGTCACCGCGATTGCCATGGTCGCCTTCGAGCGCGACAGCGCGCCTGCCGCCATTTCGTACGCCGTCTCGGCCGAAACCGCGCCATGCACAGAAAGCGTGGCCTCGGCGACGCCCAGCATCTCCATCTTCGCCTCGTTGGAATAGGAGACGAAGCCGCGATCGACCACGATCGAGGATCCGGCGATGTCGGTCAGCGCAGCGGCGATCAGCCCGCCGGTGCAGGATTCGGCGGTCGAAACGGTGATGCCGTCGGCCGCACAGGCTTCGAGCAGGGCGCGGGCGAGATCGGCGTGCGGGCTCATGCGGGGACCTCTCCGGGAAAGACGACCGTTGCGGTGGCGATCGCGGCAATGCCCTCGCGGCGGCCGACGAAGCCGAGCTTCTCGTTGGTGGTGGCCTTGATCGAGACGCGGTCGGGCGAAATGGCGAGCATGGACGCCATGGCCTCGACCATCGCCGGGCGGTGCGGCCCGACCTTCGGCGCCTCGCAGATCAGGGTGACGTCGGCATTGGCGATGCGGCCGCCGTGCGCCCGAACGATGCGGGCGGCGTGCTCGACGAAGAGGCGCGAGGCCGCGCCTTTCCATTGCGGGTCCGACGGCGGGAAATGGACGCCGATGTCACCGGCTCCGCAGGTGGCGAGAAGCGCGTCGGTCAGGGCGTGCAGGCCGACATCGGCATCGGAATGGCCGTTGAGCTTCATCTCGTGCGGGATGGCGACGCCGCACAGCGTGACATGGTCGCCGGGCTCGAAGGAATGAACGTCGTAGCCGTTGCCGGTGCGAACGTCCGGAAAGGATGGGGCGCGCGAGAGCTTTTCGTCGGCCATGGCGATCTCCCGCGCATAGGTGAGCTTGACGTTGTCGGGCGAACCCTCGACCAGGCGGACGGCGAGGCCGGCCCATTCGGCGATGGCCGAATCGTCGGTGAAATCCTCGCGCGCCTCGGCCGCGGCCCGGCGATGCGCCTCGAGGATCGGCGCGAAGCGAAAACCCTGCGGTGTCTGCGCGGCAAACAGGCCGGCGCGTGGCACCGTCGCCTCGACCTGGCCGGCCGCGCCAGACCGCTTCAGCGTGTCGGAGACCGCCAGCGCCGGCAGGACGCCCTGGCCGTCGCCGAGGCCCGACACCACGCGGCCGATCAGAGCCGCATCGACGAAAGGACGTACGCCGTCATGGATCAGGACGTCGCGCGGCGCGACGTCCGCCAGCGCTTCCAGCGCCAGCCGGGTCGAGGATTGTCGCGTGGCGCCGCCGAAGACGATCCGGAGCCGGGGATCTGGGTCGGGCATGGCGGCGCCAAACAACGCTTCGTCATCTTTGTGTATCGCAACGACGATAGGGCCGACGGAGGGATGCGACCGGAAGGCATCGATCGCGCGCCGGATGACCGGAACGCCGCCGATGTTGCGATACTGCTTTGGCCCGTCCGCCTGGCCGGCGCGCTCGCCGCGTCCCGCCGCGACGATTACGACGGCGGTTCCGGATTTGCTGGGCTGGATTGTGGACATCGCCGACGATCGCTCCTTGCGGATGGGATCGATCTAGCGGGGCGGCTTAAGCGTGACCAGCGTTTTTGTGCTAGTGGATCGAAATTGGCATTCGCCTCCCGCCGGTGACGGTCGAAAGATCAGGTTCGGAGATCAAAGGAACGTTTATAACAAAGACTTCCGTTTGAAATCTCACCTTCTACCTTTGCCGGGGGCGCGTGCCAGCGGAATGCAAGTGTCGAATCAGGACCACGAGCAACCAGGCGCCACGGAATTTTGCGTTGCAACCGCGGCCAGACATGTCTAGTGAATAAGCAAAGCAGGTATCTGCGCGGTTTTTGTGCATGTGTGACGTTCGTAGGCTAGCCGACCCGCTGGTGATCGGTGGAGCCACCATCCGCAACAGGGTCTTTCTGGCGCCGCTCTCGGGGATCACCGACAGCGCGTTTCGCGCTCGCGCGTTCGCGCACGGGGCGGGCATGGTCGTATCGGAGATGGTGGCAAGTGGCGAGCTCGCGCGCGGACGCCTCGATTCCGTGCGCCGCATCGAACGGGCCGGCGACCAGATTCACATCGTCCAGCTCGCCGGTCGCGAGGCGCGCTGGATGGCCGAAGGCGCAAGGATCGCAGCCGGGGAAGGAGCCGACATCATCGACATCAACATGGGCTGTCCGGCCAAGAAGGTGACGGGCGGCTACTGCGGCTCGGCGCTGATGCGTGACCTCGACCTGGCGCAGTCGCTGATCGAGGCGGTGGTCGAGGCGGTCGAGGTGCCGGTGACGGTCAAGATGCGGCTCGGCTGGGACGACACGGCGCTGGTGGCGCCCGAGCTCGCCAGACGCGCCGAGGCGGCCGGCGTGGCGATGGTGACGGTCCACGGCCGCACGCGTTGCCAGTTCTACAAGGGCAACGCCGACTGGAGGGCCGTCGCCGCGGTCAAGGCCGCCGTGGCGATCCCCGTCGTCGTCAATGGCGACATCCGGAATTCGGCCGATGCCGCCGAGGCGCTGGCGCGGTCCGGCGCCGACGCCGTCATGATGGGGCGCGCCCATTGCGGCGCGCCGTGGATGGCGGGGGTGGTTGCCGCCGAAGCCGCCGGACGGCAAGCGGCCGGCGTGCCCGCAAGCCCGCAAGCGCTCGCGGACTACGCCGTCTCCCACTACGAGGACATGCTGTCGCTCTACGGCGTCGGCCCGGGCCTGCGCCACGCGCGCAAGCATCTCGGCTGGTACCTGGAGCGCCATGCCGAGGACGTTCCGGACGAGCACCGCCTCGCCGTCATGACCTCCAACGATCCCAAGACAGTCATCAAGCAATTGCGCGCGGCGCTGGTCGAAGGGACCGGCGCCCGCGCCATGAGGAACGCCGCATGAGCGCAAGTCCAATGCCAAGACCGCCGGTCTTCGACCCGGCGCAGATCGTCCTGAACACGATCCGACACCCCGTCATCATGATCGACCACGAGGGCCGGCTGACCTATGCCAATGCCGACGCGGAGGTCTTCTTCCGGTCGAGCGCCTCGATCCTGGCGCGTAACACGATCGGCCATTTCGTGCCGTTCGGCAGCCCGCTGCTGACCTTGATCGACCAGGTCAGGGAACGGCAGTCGCCGGTCAACGAGTACCGCGTCGACATCTCCTCGCCACGGCTTGGACCCGACAAGCTGGTCGATATCTATGTCGCGCCGGTGCCGGAACTGCCCGGTTCGGTCGTGGTGATGCTGCAGGAACGCTCGATGGCCGACAAGATCGACCGCCAGATGACGCATCGCGGCGCGGCCCGTTCGGTGACCGGACTGGCGGCGATGCTGGCGCACGAGATCAAGAACCCGCTGTCGGGCATTCGCGGCGCCGCGCAGCTTCTGGAGAGCGTCGTCTCCGACGAGGACCGGTCGCTGACCCGGCTGATCACCGACGAGACCGACCGGATCGTTTCCCTTGTCGACCGCATGGAGGTGTTTTCCGACGAGCGGCCGATCGACCGCACGCCCGTCAACATCCATGTCGTGCTCGACCATGTGAAGGCGATCGCGCGCAACGGCTTCGGGCAGGGAATCCGCATCATCGAGGACTACGACCCCTCGCTCCCGCCGGTGTTCGGAAACCGGGACCAGCTCGTGCAGGTCTTCCTGAACCTGGTGAAGAACGCCGCCGAGGCGATCGCGGGCGATCCGTCCGGCGAGATCACGCTGTCGACCGCCTATCGACCGGGGATCCGGCTTTCCGTACCGGGAACGCAGGACCGCGTATCCCTGCCGCTGCAGTTCATCGTCCATGACAATGGCGGCGGCGTGCCCGAAGACATCAAGCCGATCCTGTTCGATCCGTTCATCACCACCAAGCCGAACGGATCCGGGCTCGGTCTTGCGCTGGTCGCCAAGATCGTCGGCGAGCATGGCGGCGTCATCGAGTGCGAATCCTCGCCGCGCGGGACGAGCTTTCGCATCCTGATGCCGACGTGGAAGGAAGACCACGCCGCGCCCGCCGGCACTCTGGAAGGAGCATCGCGATGAACCGGGGCAGCATCCTTGTCGCGGATGACGATGCCGCGATCCGCACCGTCCTCAACCAGGCGCTGTCGCGCGTCGGCCACGACGTGCGCGTGACCTCCAACGCAGCCACGTTGTGGCGCTGGGTGGCGGCGGGCGAGGGCGACCTGGTGATCACCGACGTGGTGATGCCCGACGAGAACGCCTTCGACATGCTGCCGCGCATCAAGAAGGCGCGGCCGAACCTGCCTGTCATCGTGATGAGCGCCCAGAACACCTTCATGACGGCGATCCGCGCGTCGGAAAAGGGCGCCTACGAGTATCTGCCCAAGCCCTTCGATCTCACCGAACTGCTCAACATCGTCAATCGGGCGCTGGCCGAGCCGAAGAAGCCGACGGTCGAGCACCGCACGGAAGAGCAGCTGGAATCGATGCCACTGGTCGGCCGCTCGGCGGCGATGCAGGACATCTATCGAATGCTGGCGCGCATGATGCAGACAGACCTGACGGTGATGATCTCCGGCGAGTCTGGAACCGGCAAGGAACTGGTCGCGCGCGCGCTCCATGAATATGGCCGGCGCCGCAACGGGCCCTTCGTCGCCATCAACATGGCGGCGATCCCGCGCGACCTGATCGAATCGGAACTGTTCGGCCACGAGAAGGGGGCCTTTACCGGCGCGCAGAACCGGTCGAGCGGACGCTTCGAGCAGGCCGAGGGCGGCACGCTGTTCCTCGACGAGATCGGCGACATGCCGATGGAGGCGCAGACGCGGCTGCTGCGCGTGCTTCAGCAGGGCGAATACACCACCGTCGGCGGCCGCACGCCGATCAGGACCGACGTGCGCATCGTCGCGGCCACCAACAAGGACCTTCGCACCCTGATCAACCAGGGCCTCTTCCGCGAGGATCTGTTCTACCGGCTGAACGTGGTGCCGCTGCGCCTGCCGGCCCTGCGCGAGCGTTCGGAGGACGTGCCGGACCTGGTGCGCCATTTCTTCAAGCTGGGCGAGGCCGAGGGATTGCAGGTCAAGCGGATCTCCACCGCCGGCCTCGACATGATGAAGCGCTACCCATGGCCGGGCAACGTGCGCGAACTGGAGAACCTGGTGCGCAGGCTGGCCGCGCTCTATCCGCAAGACGAGATTTCGGCCGAGGTGATCGAGAACGAACTGCAGACCGCAGGGCGTTCTCCGACGTCGGGTGAAAGTTCGCTGGTGCCGGAGAACCTAACGATCGGGCAGGCGGTCGAGCACTATCTCCAGCGCTATTTCACTTCGTTCGGCGATGATTTGCCGCCATCCGGCCTCTATCAGCGCATTCTGGCCGAGGTGGAGTATCCACTCGTGCTTGCCTCGATGACGGCCACCAGGGGCAACCAGATCCGCGCCGCCGAACTGCTCGGACTGAACCGCAACACGCTGCGCAAGAAGATCCGCGAACTCGGCGTCAACGTCTATCGGACCTCGCGCGGCTCCTGACCTGATGGTCCGATTCCGACATTTGCATCCCGCCGGGCCAAGCGCCCGCGCAAATGTCGAAAGGACCATGAGCAAGGTCATGTCGTTCTACTGCCGGGCAGAGGCGGCAAGGGATGACGCTGCGGCATGGACCTCGTGCCGCCGCGATCTTGTTGCAGAATAGCCACAAAGCGTTGCAAGAGTGCAACGGAGAAGGTGGCGAATCGCAGCACAATGACAGCACGCACCGAAATACTCGATGGCCTCGGCCTGAGCGAGCCGGTGACCCCCTACGAGGGTCGGCGGCTGGCCGCGCTGCCGGGCATCATCAGCGTCGTCGCCGCCCTGGTCTGCGCGGCGGTGTCCTTCGTCATCCTGGTCGGTCTAGGTCCGGTCTCGCCAACGCAGAACGTCATGCTGGCGCTGATCGCGATCAACGTCGCGCTCATCCTGCTCCTCTGCTTCCTCATCGGCCGGGAAGTCCATCAGATCTTCCAGGCGAGACGGCGCGGCAAGGCGGCCTCGCGGCTGCACGTGCGCATCGTCGGGCTGTTTTCGGCGATAGCGGCGGTACCGGCGATCGTCATTGCCGTGGTGGCCTCGATCACGCTCGACATCGGCCTCGACCGCTGGTTCGAACTGAAGACAAAGACGATCGTCAGCTCCTCCCTGTCGATCGCCGAGGCCTACATCCAGGAGAACGCCCGCAATCTCCAGGGCACCAGCCTGTCGATGGCGATCGATCTCGACCAGCGCCGAGCCCTCTACGGCCTCGACCGGACCGGCTTCCGGCAATTGTTGACCCAGCAGGCCGTCGGGCGGGCGTTGGCCCACGCCGCGCTGGTGCGCATCGACGGCACGGTGACCATGCAGGCGGACACGCGCGCCGATTTCACCATGCCGCCGCCGCCGCCGGGCGCGCTGCGCGATGCCGCCGGCGGCGCGCCGGTGCTGATCGAGCCGCGCACGCGAAACATCGTCGGCGCGATCATCAGGCTGCGCGACATAGAGGACACTTATCTCTACACGCTGCGCCTCGTCGATCCGGAGGTCATCCGCGCGCGCCAGATCGTCCAGGCCAATGCCGAGGACTACACCGACCTCGAAAGCAGCCGCACGACGGTGCAGATCGCGTTCGCCGTGATCTATCTCGGCCTGACGCTGATCATCGTCCTGTCGGCGATCTGGACCGGCATCGCGGTCGCCGATCGGCTGGTACGGCCGATCCGCCGCCTGATCGGCGCGGCCGACGAGGTGGCGACGGGAAACCTCGACGTCGCCGTGCCGGTGCGCAACTCCGACGGCGACGTCGCCTCGCTCTCCGACACGTTCAACAAGATGTTGCTGCAGCTGAAATCGCAGCGCAACGAGATCCTGTCGGCGAAGGACCAGATCGACGAGCGGCGGCGCTTTTCCGAAGCCGTGCTGGCCAGCGTCAGCGCCGGCATCGTCGGCGTCGACGCCGATGGCATGATCACCATCGTCAACCGGTCGGCCGAGACCATGCTCTCGATCGACGCCGTCCAGTCCGAGGGCGAGAAGCTGTCGACGGTGCTGCCGCATTTCGGGCGCGTGTTCGAACTGGCCCGCTCGACGGGAAAACCCGTCTATCGCGAGCAGGTCGTCTATACCCGGCGCGGCGTGGAGCGGACGTTCAACGTGCAGGTGACGATCGAGGAGGGGAAGGGCGAATCGGAGCTGCCGTCCTTCGTGGTGACGATCGACGACATCACCGATCTCGTGCAGGCGCAGCGTTCGTCTGCCTGGGCCGACGTCGCCCGTCGCATCGCCCACGAGATCAAGAACCCGCTGACGCCGATCCAGCTGTCGGCCGAACGCATCCGCCGTCGCTACGGCAAGGTCATCACCGAGGACCGCGAGGTGTTCGACCAGTGCACCGACACGATCATCCGCCAGGTCGGGGACATCGGCCGCATGGTCGACGAGTTCTCGGCCTTCGCCCGTATGCCCAAGCCGGCGCTGGAGGTTATGGACCTGCGCGAGGCCTTGCGCGAGGCGTCGTTCCTGGTGGAGGTCTCGAAGGCGGAGATCGAGTTCCGCCGGGATTTCGGCGACAGGCCACTGAAGGGCCGTTTCGACAGCCGACTGATGAGCCAGGCCTTCGGCAACCTGATCAAGAACGCGGCCGAGGCGATCGAATCAGCGGAGCGGACCGACGACGTCCATGGCGTGATCCAGATCGACGCGCATTGCGAAGGCGGCTGGATTTCGGTCGACATCAAGGACAACGGCAAGGGTCTGCCGGCGGAGAATCGCCAGCGCCTGCTAGAGCCCTACATGACCACCCGCGCCAAGGGCACCGGCCTTGGCCTGGCGATCGTCAAGAAGATCGTCGAGGAGCATGGCGGCCGGATCGAGTTGCACGACGCACCGGCGGAATTCTACGGCGGGCGCGGCGCGCTCATTCGCGTGGTCCTGCCCTCGACGTCGGCCGACGAGACGGCGGGGTTGTCCGGAGACCAAGAAAATCAAGACAAGCAGGTGAACAATGGCGTCTGACATTCTTGTCGTCGATGACGAGGAAGACATCCGCGAACTCGTCGCCGGCATCCTGAGCGACGAGGGCCACGAGACCCGTACGGCCTTCGACAGCGACAGCGCGCTGGCCGCCATCGCCGATCGCGTGCCCCGGCTGATCCTGCTCGACATCTGGCTGCAAGGCTCGCGGATGGACGGCCTGGCGCTGCTGGACGAGATCAAGACGATCCATCCGAACGTCCCCGTGGTGATGATCTCGGGCCACGGCACGATCGAGACCGCGGTGTCGGCGCTGCGCCGCGGCGCCTACGACTTCATCGAGAAGCCGTTCAAGGCGGACCGGCTGCTGCTGATCTGCGACCGGGCGCTGGAGACCTCGAAGCTGAGACGCGAGGTGACCGAGCTGAAGAAGCGAACCGCCGACACCTTCGACCTGATCGGCAATTCCACGGCGATGGGGCACTTGCGCCAGACGATCGAGCGCATCGCGCCGACCAACAGCCGGGTGATGATCATCGGGCCGTCGGGCTCCGGCAAGGAGGCGGCGGCGCGCGCGATCCATGCGATTTCGGCGCGCAAGGAGGGTCCGTTCGTATCGGTCAACGCGGCCTCCATCACCCCCGACCGCATGGAGATCGAGATGTTCGGCACCGAGCCCAACGGCTCGGAACGCAAGGTCGGCGCGCTGGAGGAGGCGCATCGCGGCACGCTCTATCTCGACGAGGTGGCCGACATGCCGCGCGAGACGCAAAACAAGATCATGCGCGTCCTCGTCGACCAGCAGTTCGAGCGGGTCGGCGGGGCCAAGCGCGTCAAGGTGGACGTGCGCATCATTTCCTCCACGGCGCAGAACCTCGAGGCGATGATCGCCGAGGGACGGTTCCGCGAGGACCTCTATCATCGCCTGGCGGTGGTGCCGGTGCTGGTGCCGCCGCTGTCGGAGCGACGCGAGGACATACCCTACCTGGTCGATCACTTCATGAAGCAGATCGTGCGCCAGTCCGGCATCAAGAACCGCCGCATCGGCGAGGACGTGCTGGCGGTTCTGCAGGCGCACAACTGGCCGGGCAACGTGCGCCAGCTGCGCAACAACGTCGAGCGGCTGATGATCCTGTCGCGCGGCGACGACGTCGAGGCGCCGATCACAGCCGACCTGCTGCCGGCGGAAATCGGCGACGTCATGCCGCGCACGCCGAGCCAGTCCGACCAGCACATCATGGCGCTGCCCCTTCGCGAGGCGCGCGAACTGTTCGAGAAGGAATATCTGATCGCGCAGATCAATCGCTTCGGCGGCAACATCTCGCGCACGGCCGAGTTCATTGGTATGGAACGATCCGCCCTGCACAGGAAGCTGAAGTCGCTCGGCGTTTGATGTTCGCGGATCGGAGCCCGTCATGCGTGTGATCATTTGCGGCGCCGGCCAGGTCGGCTACGGCATCGCCGAGCGGCTCGCGGCCGAACAGAACGACGTCTCCGTCATCGACACGTCGCCCGAGTTGATCCGCACCATCCGCGACCAGCTCGACGTGCGCGGCTTCGTCGGCCATGGCGCGCACCCGGACGTGCTCGAACTGGCCGGCGCGCAGCAGGCGGACATGTTCATCGCCGTCACCCTCTACGACGAGGTGAACATGACGGCCTGCCAGGTGGCGCATTCGCTGTTCAACATTCCGACAAAGATCGCGCGCATCCGCGCCCAGTCCTATCTCCAGCCGCACTACCAGAACCTGTTCTCGCGCGAGAACCTGCCGATCGACGTCATCATCTCGCCCGAGATCGAGGTGGGCGAGATGGTGCTGCGGCGCATCGCGCTTCCTGGCGCCACCGATGTCGTGCGCTTCGCCGACGACAAGGTGGCGATGGTGGCGATCGAATGCCTGGAGGAATGCCCGGTCATCAACACGCCGCTGTCGCAGCTGTCCGACCTGTTTCCGGACCTGCCGTCGACGGTCGTGGGCGTCTGGCGCAACAACCGCCTGTTCATCCCGCATTCGGCCGACCAGCTGGTCGCCGGCGACGTCGCCTACGTGGTGACGACGAAGGAACAGGTCCGGCGCACGCTCGGGCTGTTCGGCCACGAGGAGACCGAGGCGCTGCGCATCGTCATCGGCGGCGGCGGCAACATCGGCCTCTACGTCGCCAAGGCGCTGGAGGCGCGCCAGTCGCGCACCAAGGTGAAGATCATCGAGGACACGCGCGAGCGCGCCATCGCGATCGCCGACAAGCTGCGCCGGACGGTGGTGCTGCACGGCAGCGCGCTGGACCAGAAGCTCCTTCTGGAAGCCGACATCCAGGACGCCGACCTGATGGTGGCGCTCACCAACAACGACCAGGTGAACATCCTGTCGAGCGTGATGGCCAAGCGCCTGGGCTGCAAGTCCAACCTGGCGCTGATCAACAACCCGACCTACCACGACTTCACCCGCACGCTCGGCATCGACGCCCACGTGAACCCGCGCTCGGTGACCATCTCGCGCGTGCTGCAGCACGTGCGCCGCGGCCGCATCCGCGCCGTCCACAGCATCCAGCGCGGCACGGCCGAGATCATCGAGGCCGAGGCGCTGGAGACCTCGCCGCTGGTCGGCTCGCCGCTGCGCGACCTGAACCTGCCCGACGGCATGCGGCTCGGCATGATCTACCGCGACGGCGTCGCCATCAAGCCCAACGGCGCGACGCTGATCCGTCCGAAGGACCGCGTCATCATTTTCGCCATGGACACCGCCGTGCGCCAGGTGGAGCAGATGTTCAGGGTCAGTCTCGAGTTCTTCTGATCAACCCGGCCGGTCCGCTCGCGGGCGGCGGCCGCACAGCCTTGCGGGGAAACGATGCCGCGAATTGCCTATGTCAATGGTCGCTATGTCCGGCACGCCGATGCCTCGGTGCATGTCGAGGACCGCGGCTACCAGTTCGCCGACGGCGTCTACGAGGTCTGCGAGGTGGCGCGCGGCTACATCGTCGACATGAAGCGCCATCTCGACCGGCTCGACCGCTCGCTGCGCGAGCTTTCGATCGGCTGGCCGATGCACCGCAGGGCGCTCGAACTCGTCCTGCGCGAGGTGGTGAACCGCAATGGCGTGCGCAACGGCCTCGTCTATCTCCAGGTGACGCGCGGGGTGGCGCCGCGCGACTTCCTGTTTCCGGGGCGGGCGGCGCCGGCCCTGGTGATCACGGCCCGAAAGGTGGACCCTGCGCTCGCCGCCCGGCGCGCCGAAACCGGCATCAAGGTGATCACCGTGCCGGAAAACCGCTGGGACCGCGTCGACATCAAGTCGGTCGGGCTGCTGCCCAACGTGCTGGCCAAGCAGGCGGCGAGGGAAGCGGGCGCGCAGGAGGCCTGGTTCGTCGACGCCGACGGCACGGTCAAGGAAGGCGGATCGTCGAACGCCTGGATCGTCACGACGGACGGCCGCCTCGTCACCCGGCCGGCCGAGCACGGCATCCTGCGCGGCATCACCCGCACGACCCTGCTCGAGGTGGCCGAAAAGCTTGGCCTCACCGTCGAGGAGCGCGGTTTCACCGTGGCCGAGGCCAAGGCGGCGCGCGAAGCCTTCATCAGTTCGGCCACGACGATCGCCATGCCGGTGGTGGAGATCGACGGCGCTCCGATCGCCAACGGCCACCCCGGCAGCACGGTCCTTTCCCTGCGGGCGGCTTTTTTTGACATTGCGGAAAAATGCCAAGCCTGATAACCGCTTGGGGCTAGGGGAATGACGCGCAAGGGTCTGGCGCGCATTTCGGAGGCGGGTTGTTTCCGTGTGCTTGGATCGAGCGTCGTCATGTGGACGCCGTCGCGCACGGTTCAGGGGAACGGCGGAAGATAAGAAAAATGGCGGAACGTTCGCAGAACCTTCAGGACTTGTTTCTCAATTCTGTCCGGAAGAGCAAGAACCCACTCACGATCTTCCTGATCAACGGCGTCAAGCTGACCGGTGTTGTCACCTCCTTCGACAATTTCTGCGTCCTGCTGCGCCGCGACGGTCACTCGCAACTCGTCTACAAGCACGCCATCTCCACCATCATGCCGAGCCAGCCGGTTCAGATGTTCGATGGTGAGGATGCCGGTCGGGATAGCTGATTGGACGCAAACAGTCCGGGCGGGCGCCAGCAGGGGGCGAAGGATCGGCAGACCGATGGTTCGCCGAAGCGTCCCACGCGCGCCGTCATCGTCGTTCCGGTCCTGCCGCGCCACTACCGCGATGACGACGAGAACACCGGCCGCCCGCGGCTGACGCGGTCGCCCGAGGCGCGCCACGACGAGGCGGTCGGGCTTGCCCGCGCCATCGACCTCGAACCCGTCCATACCGAGATCGTCACGGTGAACGATCCCCGTCCGGCAACGCTGATCGGCACCGGCAAGATCGAGGAGCTGGCCGAGAAGATCAAGGAAACCGGGGCGACCCTGGTCGTCGTCGACCATCCCCTGACGCCGGTGCAGCAGCGCAATCTCGAAAAGGGACTGAACGCCAAGGTGCTGGACCGCACCGGCATCATCCTGGAAATCTTCGGCGAGCGCGCCCGCACCAAGGAAGGCGCGCTGCAGGTCGAACTCGCGCACCTGAACTACCAGAAGGGCCGGCTGGTGCGCAGCTGGACCCACCTCGAGCGCCAGCGCGGCGGCGCGGGTTTTCTCGGCGGTCCCGGCGAGACCCAGATCGAGGCCGACCGGCGCATCCTGCAAGACAAGATCACCAAGCTGAAGCGCGAGCTGGAAACGGTGAAGCGCACGCGCGACCTGCACCGCGCCAAGCGCAAGAAGGTGCCGTTCCCGGTGGTGGCGATCGTCGGCTACACCAATGCCGGCAAGTCGACGCTGTTCAACCGGCTGACCGGCGCGACCGTCCTGGCCGAGGACATGCTGTTTGCCACGCTCGACCCGACGCTGCGCCGGGTGAAGCTGCCGCATGGCGCGATCATCATCCTGTCGGACACGGTGGGCTTCATCTCCGACCTGCCGACGCACCTGGTCGCAGCCTTCCGCGCGACGCTGGAAGAGGTGGTGGAGGCCGACCTCGTCATCCACCTGCGCGACATTTCCGATCCAGACACGGCCGCCCAGGCCGAGGACGTCGAGCGCATCCTGGCCGACCTCGGCGTCGAGGTGTCGTCGGACGGCAAGGTGATCGAGGTGTGGAACAAGGTCGACCGGCTGGATGCCGGCACGCGCGAGCGGCTGGTCCAGCCGGGCGACGGCGACGGCGCCCCGTCGCCCATCGTCGTCTCGGCGATCACCGGCGAGGGCGTCGACCAGCTGATGCGGCAGGTGGAGGCGCGCCTGTCGGGCGAACTGGCCGAGATGACCGTGCACCTGACGCCCGACCGCATGAACATGATCGACTGGCTCTACCGAAACGCCGACGTGCTGGCCCGCGAGGACCTCGAGGACGGCGGCATGGAACTCAGGCTGCGCGTGACACGGGCGATGCGTGACGAGGTGGAGGAGCGGCTGAGCGGGAAGGGTTGAGGGGGGTGGGGGCCAAATCTTCGACTTCCCAAAGCTATTATTGCCTGAAAGCTTATCCATATGGGGCAGTTACTTCTCGCGGCAATCGTGGGTGTCAGATATTTTAAGCGAATGACAAAACCGTCGCACGTTGCCTGGCTCAAAGACACCGGCGAGACCGTGAAAACGGCGGACGGCTCCATCGCAAGCATTTGGGAGTTCAACTACGAGCAAGATGAAGCGGTTATGTCCGCTTGGGCCAAACACTTCCGAGAGCATTATTGCAGGGACGTGGAGCTACCCGGCCTCGTGTCTGGCACGGGGAAGTCGAATGCGCAGTTCCTGTTAGACATGAAGTTTCCCGATGGCGCGGCGGGACTGGGGCCAGCGACTAGGTCCGGTGACTTCGGCGAGATACTGGTTGCCGATTTCTTGGAGTACATTCTTGGCTACTGGTGCCCACGCGAACATCGGTATGAAGGTCGAAAAAACCCAAACGTTTCTGATCCAGGTACCGACATTGTGGGATTTAGGTTCTCGGGAAAGGTCGATCCGAACGACGAACTTTTCACGATGGAAGCCAAGGCAGGGCTCAGCGCGACCAAGGAGAATCGGCTCCAAACGGCGATCGATGACTCCGGTAAGGACATGCTTCGCGACGCCACAACTCTAAGTGCCATAAAGCAACGTTTGCTCCTCAAGGACAGGGATCAAGCGCTCGTAGTCGAACGATTTCAGAATGCCGTCGACCGTCCATTTAAACGCGTCAGTGGCGCGTCGGCCGTGCTCGAAGCCGACGTGCTGGCGAAAATGGAGATCGAAAAGGCGGACGCTTCCAAACATCCGAACAAAGGCAATTTGAAGCTTGTCGTGATCAAGGGCATTTTCATGATGAAGCTTGTGCACGCTCTGTACGAAAGGGCGGCTAATGAAGCCTGACGCCGGTTCAATCAATGTGCTCTCGACCGTGCGCGCCCGCGCGAAGATGCACGAATTTCGCGTTCCGCCTGCGAACTACAATGCCCTACCACGCGATCCGAATATGCTCTTCTCGTTGGCGCTTGGGATCCTTGGCGATGCCGCAGCAGCGCTTGCCCGCCACTTCGTCGAGCCGGAATTTGACGGCCACCCTGAGACGTGGACCGAGGACGATGGTTCAATTACCGAGATGGTGCGGTTCTCCGCCACGTTCTTCGATGCTTACCTCGAGGCCCACTTGAACGCCGACATCACTGCGGAGTTCTCGCTACTGTGCGCCTGCTCTTACTATTTCTCTGAGGCGGTTGGTAACGCGACCGTTGTCGTGCGGCGTTCTGAGGCGCCGCAAAATATTCTTGGTGGCGGTCTGGCCCTTCTTGCCTTCCGAATTCTTCGCGGCGACTATTCTGACTTCCCTGCCGACACGGAACATGGAAGATTTGGACAAGAGTTGATCGCTGCCTTGCGGCGACACTTCGCCCTTGAGGGTGACGAAGCCGAAATCGTGGACATGTGCGCCACACTACGAGCGCAGGTCTATGCAAACGGCACGCCTAGGGAGCTAATATACGGAGATTTGGTAGTTTCGCTGTGCGCGAGGAAGCTTCTCAATTCGGCGCGCAATCTCATACCGCCCCACTCCGACCTCCCACTGGAAGCCTGGGCACCCGCACTTCTCAAGTCAAATTTCCCGACGGAGCTTTGGCCATCGCAGCAGCGCATCTGTGAAGCAGGGCTCTTGAAAGGGCGCTCCGCAGTCATTCAGATGCCCACGAGCGCTGGAAAGACGCGGGCGACCGAGCTGGTCATTCGTGCAGCTTTTCTGTCAAAGCGAACATCGCTTGCTGTCATCGTCGCGCCGTTTCGGTCACTATGCCACGACATACGAACAGACATAGTGAGAGCCTTCACGGGCGAGAATGTTCTGTTGGACGAGGTATCGGACTCGTACCTGTTCGACATTGAACTCCAGGAACTGCTCGCGCAAAAAAGCATCATCGTGGTGACGCCGGAGAAGCTTTTGTACATGCTTCGAAAGGCCCCCGAATTGGCAGAACGCATCGGATTGATCGTCTACGACGAAGGTCACCAATTTGAAGGTTTCGCCCGCGGACCCACCTACGAACTTCTTTTGTCGTCGCTTCGAATGACACTGAAAGACGATGCGCAGGTCGTGTTGATTTCCGCTGTGATCGGAAACGCACCGGAGATCGCGGCGTGGTTGATCCGCGATCCGGACGCCCTGGTGGGCGGCGAAGGTATGCTACCGACGGCGAAGAGCATTGCGTTCGCGAGCTGGAAAACGGAACGCGGCCAACTTCAGTACGTGCAGCCGACCGATCCCGAAGAGTCGGAGTTTTTCGTACCCCGAGTCATCGCTCCGGTTGCATTACAAAAGCTGACTGCCAAAGAGAAAGCCGCACGGTCATTTCCGGAACGGAATGGCAAGAACGACACCACCCAAAGTACGGAGGTCGGACTTCACTTGGGCCTGAACCTCGTTCAGAACGGCAGTGTGGCGGTGTTCTGCGGGCAGAAGGGAAGCGTCAGTAAGACGTGCCGGCGCACTTCAGAGATCTTCGCGCGTCAGGTGCCGCTAGACGCCCCCTTAGCGTTCTCCGATGCACCTGAGGTAGGAAAAATTTCGAACCTGTTTGCCCGGCAGATGGGGGCAGGTGCAGATGTCGCCGCAGGCGCCGCCTACGGCGTCCTGGCTCATCATGCCAACATTCCACACGGTCTTAGGCTGACGGTCGAACATGCCATGAAGGAAGGCCATGCGCGGTTTGTCGTGTGCACCTCGACGTTGGCCCAAGGCGTCAACTTCCCCATCAAGTACCTGATCGTTACCGCCACCCAGCAAGGCAAAGAGAAGATCAAGGTCCGAGACTTCCACAACCTCATGGGGCGGGCTGGTCGCGCTGGGATGCACACGGAGAGCAGCGTCATTTTTGCCGCAGCGGAAATCTTCGACGGGAAGGACAATTTCTACCAACGCTGGCGCTGGGACGCTGCGAAAAGGCTCCTAGATTCAAATAATGCGGAGCCTAGTCGCAGTAGCATTCTGGAGGTCTTCGACGACTATCAACAGACCGTGCCACCAGTGGTATTGGGCGCGGACCCGGAGTGGTTGGACCTCGTGTTTGCTGACACCCAAAGTATTGACGCCGTCGTAGCGGGCGTTGTAGCGAAGCACCCTATTGTAAGCACACTCGAATTCCGCGACTACCTGGCCGGACGCGCGCGAGCGGTACAAAGTATCGCTGCCTATCTCGCAACACACGTTGACGTCGACGCCCCCGAGGCAGCCAAGAAGGTTGAGGAGCTGGCGGCAAATACGTTAGCTTACCATTTGGCGGATAATGATACGCGCGAAAAGCTTCTTCAGGCCTTCGCCGCGATCGCCGAAAAGCTGAGAACTAATGCGGACGCGGACTACCGAACGCTCATCCGAAAGTCTCCTCTGCCCCCTGCCGATATCAAGCTTCTTAGCGCATGGCTTGCCGCAAACCAGGAGGCGCTTCTGCAAGCGGCCGTGGAGGGCAAGTTGCTTGAACTAGTTGTTGAGCAGGCTCTTCCATTCGTCACGGCAAAGTCGTTGAGGTCGCTCGATGCCAAGCAGGTCGTCCTCCCCGCGCTCAAGCTCTGGATGTCTGGCGGCAGCTTTGTGGACATTCAGGCCGTACTCACCGCTGCAGGAGTAAAAATCGGCAACAGTTGGCCCACGGCCGAACACGCCGTAGCCATCTGCGAGGATGGCTTTGGGTATCACTTGGCGATGATCCTAGCCTCCATCACTGACTTGGTGGAAGCTGTGAGCCAAGACCTCCGGGAGGCCGTCGCGTCGGTGCAACGCCAAGTCAAGAACGGCTTGCCGAGCGATGAAGCAAACGCATTTTATGAGGCGGGGTTCGCGGACCGAATAGTGGCACAGGAGTTAGCCGCGGCATTCCCCGGCATTGTGGATCGGTCAGCCGCGAGGAATCTCTGTCGTGCGAACCCCGACGCGGTCATCGCGGTTCTAGTTGCATACCCTGACTACTTCATCGCGGTTGCAAAAGAGCTGTCGGCACCGTGACGGTGCCCGTTCAAAATGGTACGGATTTCGCCTTTCGGAGGGCGCGCCGCGCAGCTCTCAAAATGACGCGTGCATCTGCGTGCCGATCCCGTTCCCGAAGAGCTGCCAGTCCTTCCGCTACCAATCCTGCCTCCACCCCTATCCCTCCACCGCCTTAGCCCTCTCCCACAGCGCCTCCATCTCGTCCAGCGTCGCATCGCCGAGCGTCCTGCCGCCGGCTTCGAGCTCGCGTTCGATGAAGTGGAAGCGGCGGCGGAATTTCGCGTTGGTGCCCTGGAGGGCGGTTTCGGCTTCGATGCCGGCGTGGCGGCCGAAATTGACCAGAGCGAACAAGACGTCGCCGAACTCGTCGGCGGTGGCTTTCGCGTCGTTGTCGGCCATGGCGCGGCGCAGCTCGCCGATCTCCTCCTCGATCTTGTCGAGGATGGGCGCGGCGTCCTTCCAGTCGAAGCCGACTTTCGCGGCCCTGTCCTGGAGTTTTCGCGCCCGCACCAGGGCGGGCAGGGCGACCGGCACGCTGTCGAGAAAGCCGTGGCCATGATCCTCGGCGGGCAGGCCGCGCGAAAGCCTCGCCTCGCGCTTCAGCGCCTTCTCTTCAGCCTTGATCGCGTCCCACATGCCTTTCGCGGAGCCGGCCGCGCGCGCCTGCGCATCGCCGAAGACATGCGGATGGCGGCGGATCATCTTGGCCGTGACGGCCTCGACGACGTCGCCGAAGGCGAATGCGCCGGCCTCCTCGGCCATGCGGGCGTGATAGACGACCTGGAGCAGGAGATCGCCCAGCTCGTCGCGCAGGTCGTCCATGTCGCCGCGCTCGATCGCGTCGGCGACCTCGTAGGCCTCCTCGAGCGTATAGGGCGCGATGCTGGAAAAATCCTGCTCGAGATCCCACGGACAGCCGGTGACCGGCGTGCGCAGCGCGGCCATGATCTCGATGAGGCGGGCGATGTCCTTGGCGGGAAGCATGGGCGACCCTATCCTTCCGCGCCGCGCGCGCCAACCGGACGGCGGGGCGGCGGCCGGCTATCCACAATCTTGCGCGCCAAAGACTTGCGCGCCAAAGCCTTGCGCGTCAGTCGGCGGCGCCCAGCCCCTCGCGGACCTTTTCCATCAGGCGGACGAGCTCGGCCAGTTCGCCGTCGCTGAGATGGGCGCGGACGAGGTCGTCGCCCTTCTGGACGATCGGCTCGGCCCGGCGCAGCACGTCCCGGCCGCGCTCGGTGATCCAGATCGCCCGGATGCGGCGATCGTTGGCGAGCGGGCGACGCTCCAGGAGGTTGTCGCGCTCCAGCCGGTCGATCATCGGAACGAGCGTCGACTTGTCCAGCCCGCGGGCCTTGGCGATGAGGGTCTGGCGCGCGCCAGGGTTGCGGTCGACGATGACCAGAAGTCCGAACTGCTGCGGCGTGATTCCAAGACCGGTGAGCTGATCCTCGATGGTACGGAAGACCGCGAGATACGTCACGCGCAGCTGTCTTCCGAGGAGCCCATGCAGGATACCCTGGTCCAGTGGTCGGGCAACAGCGCTCTCGGTCTCTGCATTCACGAGCATCACGTCCTCAATACAATTTATTTCAACTGGTTAGCCACGAAAGCGCAGCGATGCAAGAGCAAAACAGAAATCGTTATTGTAAATGGTATGTTCGATGAAGGCCCGCTTTGCTGCCGTCCGGCCCGGCGGCAAACAAAACTTGAGGCCGATCATCTCCAAAATCCGGGCCGGTGCATCCGCGGGGTCTCAAGACTGGCAAGGATGCATCGGTCGTTATCCTCCCAGGTTGTATCAATAGGACCAAGTGCCGGCGACAATGTGTCGGCCAATCCTTTTCCAGCCAACGGTCGGCTTTGCTTGAGGGGAGCGCCCCGTCATCGCCGTGATCTTCGACGCGCCAGACGTTTCCGATTCCGCTCAAACGTCCGGATCCGGGAAACGTTGCGTCGCCGAAAGCCGCGGGCGAAAAAAGTGCCCCGGGGCGCCGCGTGAGCGACGCGGGCAAACCGGTCGCGACGGGCGGGCGATCAGGCGAGCGTCACGCCCGCCGCCTTCATCCGCTCGGTCATGGCGGCCAGCGAACCGCCAAGATCGATCGCCCGGCAGGCCTCCAGCGCCACCGTGACCGAAAAACCTTCGCGCACGGCGTCGAGGGCGGAGTAGGCGACGCAGTAGTCGGTGGCCAGGCCGCAAAGCGTCAGCTCCGTGAGCCCGCGCTCGCGCAGATAGCCGGCAAGCCCGGTCGGCGTGGCGTGGTCGTTCTCGTAGAAGGCCGAGTAGCTGTCGATCGCCGGCCGGAAACCCTTGCGGATGACCAGCTCTGCCTTCGTCCAGTCGAGCGCCGGGTGGAAGGCGGCGCCGGGCGTGCCCTGGATGCAGTGGTCGGGCCAGAGCGTCTGGTCGCCATAGGGCATGGCGACGGTCTCGAACGGCGCCTTGCCCGGGTGACTGGACGCGAAGCTCGAATGGCCGGCGGGGTGCCAGTCCTGCGTCAGGACGACGTGCTCGGCTTTGGCGATCATCCGGTTGACGACGGGCAGGATGGCATCGCCATCGGCGACGGCCAGCGCCCCGCCGGGGCAGAAATCGGTCTGGACGTCGATGACGATCAGGGCGCGCTGGGCCATGGGCAAGCTCCGTTGCATGCGGCTCCGCGGATGGCGGCTGGCCGTGACTGTCCCCATCGTTGCAAAGGTGGCACGGCTTTGACAAGCGCCGGCTTGCTGATATCATTTGTATGCGAATGAATTTCGCGAGGCTGGCGCGCACCGGGGGCTACCCGGTTCGACGCGATCCGGCGGCCTGAGGGGACCGACGCATGCCACGCTACGCAAGGCCGACGACGCCTGACGAAGCCATCGCCCTCCTGGCCGAGGGAAGCTGGACGGTGCTGGCCGGCGGCACGGATTTCTATCCGGCGCAAGGGACGCGGCCGATCCGCGAGGACATCCTCGACATCGGCGCGATCGGCGCGCTGCGCGGCATCCATGACGACGGCGAGAAGATCGTGATCGGCGCCACCACCACCTGGGCCGATACCGTGCGCGAGAGCTTACCAAGGGGGTTCGATGCGCTGAAGCTCGCCGCGCGCGAGGTGGGTTCGGTGCAGATCCAGAACACGGGAACGATTGCCGGTAATCTCTGCAATGCCTCTCCGGCCGCCGATGGCGTTCCGGCGCTGATGGTGCTCGACGCAGAGGTGGAACTCGCATCGGTGCGCGGGATCCGACGGCTGCCCATGCAGGCCTTCGTGCTCGGCAACCGCAAGACGGCGCGCGCGCCGGACGAACTGGTCACCGCCATTCGCGTCCCGAAGGCATCGACGGGCGGACGGTCGAGCTTCTTCAAGCTCGGCGCGCGGCGCTATCTGGTGATTTCGATCGCCATGGCGGCGGCGCGCGTGGAGACCGACACGGATGGGCGGATCAGCCGTTGCGCCATCGCCGTGGGCGCCTGTTCGCCCGTGGCGCGGCGGCTGGAGCGGCTGGAGGCCGCGCTTGTCGGCTTGCCGGCGGACGCCTCGGCGCTTGCGATCATCGGCGAGCGGCATTTCGACGGGCTGTCGCCGATCGCCGACGTGCGCGGCAGCGCGGAGTACCGGGTGGCGGCGGCGCGCGAAATCGTTGGCCGGGCGCTGCTCGACGCTTTCGGGCCGGCGGATGAACAGGGCGTGGCAGCATGAGCTTTCCTTCGGTTCCGATCGCCTTCGAACTCAATGGCGTGCCCGTGACGGTGAGGGCTTCGCCGGTCGCGCGGCTGTCGGCGGTGCTGCGCGACGATCTCGGCCGCACCGGCACCAAGGTCGGCTGCGATGCCGGCGACTGCGGCGCCTGCACGGTGCTCGTCGACGGCGAGCCGGTCTGCGCCTGCCTGATGCCGCTCGCCCAGGCCAGCGACCGCAAGATCACCACGGTCGAGGGGCTGGCCAACGGGTCGCTCTCGGCGGTGCAGGATTCCTTCCTGCGGCATGGCGCGGCGCAGTGCGGCATCTGCACGCCTGGCTTCCTCGTCGCGGCCACGGCTCTGCTGGAGCGCAACCAGGCGCCGAGCAGGAGCGAGGTTGAGGACGCGCTAGGCGGCGTCTTGTGCCGCTGCACCGGTTACAGGAAGATCGTCGACGCGGTGATGAACGCGCATCTGCCCGACAGGCCCCACAACCAGGCGCCGCCGCAAGCCGGCCATGCCGTCGGCGCGGCCATGCCGAGGCTCGACGGACGGCCGAAGGTGACCGGCGAGGAGCGCTTCGGGGCCGATTTCAGGCCGGCCGGCGCGCTGGCGGTCGCCGTGATCCGCTCGCCGCACTGGCATGCGACGTTCTCGTTTGGCGACATCGACGGCTTCGTGGCGGCGCATCCGGGCATCGTCGCGGTGTTTACGGCAAAGGACATTCCCGGCGACAACCGGTTCGGCGTGATTCCGGCCTATGCCGACCAGCCGGCGCTGGCCGACGGCGCCGCGCGCTTCCGCGGCGAGGCGGTGGCTCTGGTCGCGGGCGAAAAGAACGCCGTCGAGGCGCTCGACTTGTCCGGCTTCCCGGTGACGTGGTCCGAGCTGCCGCATGCGCTGGACATCACCACAGCGCTCGGTTCCGAGGCGATCCATACGCAGCGCCCCGGCAACGTGCTGGTGGCGGGCCGGGTGGAGCGCGGCGACGCGGAAGGCGCGCTGGTAGCCTCGCGCGTGGTCGCGACCGGCGAGATCGAGACCGCCTATGTCGAGCACGCCTATATCGAGCCCGAGGCCGGCTTCGCGGCGATGGACGGCGATGTCCTGGTGATCACCGCCTGCACGCAGTCGCCCTTCATGGACCGGGACGACACGGCCAAGGTGCTGGGACTGTCTCCCGAGAAGGTGCGGATCGTGCCGACGGCGACCGGCGGCGGCTTCGGCTCCAAGCTCGACCTGTCGGTGCAGCCGCTGATCGGGCTGGTGGCGCTGAAGACGGGCCGGCCGGCGGCGCTGACCTTCACGCGCGCCGAATCGATGATGTCGACCACCAAACGCCATCCGGGCACGATGCGGGCGTCGATCGGTGCGGATGCGGACGGTCGTATCACCGGCATGGTCTTCGAGGGCGATTTCAACACCGGCGCCTATGCGAGCTGGGGGCCGACGGTGGCGGTGCGCGTGCCGGTGCATGCGTCGGGCCCCTATTTCACGCCGAACTACCGGGCGGTTGGTCGGGCGATCCACACCAACGGGCCGATCTCGGGCGCCTTCCGCGGCTTCGGCGTGCCGCAGGCCGCGATCATGCAGGAGACGCTCTACGACGAACTCGCCGGCAAGCTCGGCCTCGACCGGCTCGACTTCCGCCTGACGAATGCGCTGCGCAACGGCCAGACGACGGTGGCGGGTCAGGTGATGGAGAGCGGCGTCGGCATCGTCGAGTGCCTCGAAGCGCTGAAGCCGGCCTGGGAGCGGGCGCTGGCCGAGGCCGCCCGGATCAACGGGGAGGATCGCACGACCCGGCGCGGCATCGGCATTGCGTCGTGCTGGTATGGCTGCGGCAACACCGGCATTCCGAACCCGTCGACGATCCGGCTGGGGATCACCCGTGCCGGCAAACTGGTGCTGCACCAGGGGGCGGTCGACATCGGCCAGGGGTCGAACACGGTGATCACGCAGATCTGCGCCGATGCGCTGGGCGTGCCGCTGGCATCGATCCGCGTCGAGGGCGCCGATACCGCGATCACGCCCGACGCCGGCAAGACGTCCGGCTCGCGCCAGACCTTCATCACCGGCAAGGCGGCCGAGAAGGCCGGCCGCGCGCTGCGCGAGACGATCCTGCGCGCCGCCAACGTGTCGGAGGCGGCGACCATCGTCCTCGATGCCGGCGCGATCGTGGTGGCGGAGGGCGAGGCGCGGCGGCGCATCGAGCTTTCGACGCTCGCCGAGTACGCCCATGGCTACGTGCTGGTGGCCGAGGAAAGCTATGATCCGCCGACGGCGCCGCTCGACGCGAACGGGCAAGGCAAGCCCTACGCGGTCTATGGATACGGCGCGCAGATCGTCGAACTCGACGTCGACATGGCGCTCGGTACGGTGAAGCTCACGCGCATCACGGCCGCCCACGACGTCGGCCGCGCCATCAACCCGTTGCTCGCCGAAGGCCAGATCGAGGGCGGCATTGCGCAAGGCATCGGCATGGCGCTGATGGAGGACTACGTGCCGGGCCGCACCGAAAACCTGCACGACTACCTGATCCCGACCATCGGCGACGTGCCGCCGATCGACACGATCCTGATCGAGGTGCCGGACCCGGAAGGACCGTTCGGCGCCAAGGGGCTGGGCGAGCATGTGCTGATTCCCACCGCGCCGGCGATCCTCAACGCCATCCGCGACGCCACCGGCGCGCTGGTGACGCGATTGCCGGCAACGCCCTCGCGCGTGCTGGATGCGATCAGGAGGCGGGGATGAGGGGACAGGTTTCGGCCCGGCATACCCCCCTCTGTCCTGCCGGCCATCTCCCCCTCAAGGGGGGAGATCGGCAGATTCTGAGCTGGTGCCAGTCTTTCGACGTTGGCCAGCGGGCGAAGCGATGGCGACAGCCGATCTCCCCCCTTGAGGGGGAGATGGCCGGCAGGCCAGAGGGGGGTGAACGTCGCGACACCAATTGCGGAACGGCGCAGCCATGAACGAGCTCTCCGAACGCTTCGAGCCGATCGAAGCGCCGCGGCCGGCGGGCGACAAGATCCGATGCGATGCCTGTCCGGTGATGTGCTACATCGCCGAAGGCCGTACCGGCGCCTGCGACCGCTATGGCAACCGCGATGGCCACATCGTGCGGCTCGATCCGGTGACGATTCTCCACCATGCCGAAGAGGTGGGCGGCAAGGCGATCCCCTTCGCCATGGAGGCAGACGACTGGGACGGCAGCCTCGTCGGCGCGCGGCCTTTCGTGACCGCGATCGGCGCGGGCACGACCTATCCGGACTACAAGCCGGCGCCCTTCATCGTCGCCCAGGAGGTCGAGGGCGTCGATCTGGTGACGGTGGTGACCGAGGGCATCTTCTCCTATTGCGGCGTCAAGGTGAAGATCGACACCGACCGCCACATCGGCCCCGAGACGGCGATCGTGCGGGCGAAGGGCGAGGCGATCGGCCATGTCACCACGGCGGAATATGGTTCCCAGATGCTGTCGCTCGGCGGCGTGCATCACCTGACCGGCGGCTCGAAGGCGGAGGGACGCGCGACCTGCGAGGCGATGCTCGACCTGTGCAACCGAAAGCCGGTGGAACTGACCATCGACGGCGGCGCCGCCGTGGTCGTCGAGGCGGGCAAGGCGCCGGTGATCGACGGCAAGCCGGAGCACCGCATGCGGGTCGGTTGCGGATCTGCCACGATCGGCATGTTCGCCACGCAATGGCGCGGACTGGTCGACGAGGTGGTTGTGGTGGACGACCACATCACCGGCGTCGTGTCGGAGCACCAGGCGGGCAAGGTGCTGGGCTGGGAGGACACCGGGATCAGGATCATCGGCCGGCGCTCGACGCCGGGGCGCTATTTCAAGGTGTCGGAACCGGGGCTCGGATGGGGCGGCACGACGATCACCGACCCGCTGCAGATCCTCGGCGGCTGGAACCAGAAGAAGGGCGCGCGACCGGGGCTTTCCCTGCTGATGGTATCGACGACCGGAGAGCAGTTCGCCTATTTCGAACTGGACGACGACCTGAAGCCGGTCGAGAAACCGTTTCCGGATCGGTTGCGGAAATCGGTCGAACTGATTGAAGACAATTGCGAACCTGCGCTGTGCACCGTCTTGTTCATGGCCGGGGCCGGTGGCTCGTTGCGCGCCGGGGTGACGGAGAACCCGGTCAACCTGACGCGCTCCGTGCAAGGTCTGAAGACCTATGTCACCTGCGGCGGCGCGCCGGTCTATGTCTGGCCGGGCGGCGGGATCACGCTGATGGTCGACGTGATGCGGACGCCGGAAAACGCCTTCGGATACGTGCCGACGCCGGCTCTCGTCGCGCCGATCGAGTTCACGCTGCGCCGTGACGACTATCTGCGGCTGGGCGGCTACGCCAACGAGATCCGCACCGTCGCGGACGTGCTGGAGACGGGCGGCGAGTACCGCAGCCCGCGCCAGGTGAGCGGCGCGCCGGCCGGGAACCTCTGGCCGCCGCTGGCGCAACTGCGCCGGGACGCGCCGCGGTGACTGGTCCGCAGATCGCCTGGCTGCCGGACGGACGGCGGCTGCACATGAACCACGGGCCGATCGACCTGATCGTCGAGGCGTTCGGCGATGAAGGCGAGCGCAAGGCGGCCTATCGGCAGGCGGCGACGCGGTTCGTCACGATCCTCGGGGCGCTGGTGGCGGAATTGCCGGAGTTGCGGCGACCGGCTGGCGCGGTGGCGCGGCGTTTCGTGGGCGCGACCGCATGGCGCATGGAGGCGGCGGTGAGCCGATTTTGCGATGACGGCGCGGCGTTCGTGACGCCGATGGCGGCGGTGGCGGGCGCGGTGGCCGACGAGGTGCTGGCGGCGATGGTCGATGGACGGCGGCTCGACCACGCCTACGTCAACGACGGCGGCGACATCGCGCTGCACCTCTCACCGGGACAATCGCTGCGGCTCGCCATCGGCGGCAAGGACGAAACCATGGCTGACCGCGTGACGGTCTGCGCCGAGGACGCCGTGCGCGGCGTGGCGACCTCGGGCTGGCGCGGCCGCAGCCATTCGCTGGGCATCGCCGACGCCGTGACGGTTCTGGCGCGCGATGCGGCGAGCGCCGATGTCGCCGCGACGCTGATCGCCAATGCGGTGGACCTGGCGGGACACAAGGCGATCGGCCGAACGCCGGCCGTGGCGCTCGCGCCGGACAGCGACCTGGGCGAACGGCCGGTGACGGTTTCGGTCGGCGTGCTCGGGCCGGACGAGGTGAGCGCAGCGCTGGAGCGGGGGGTGGCACTGGCCGAGGATTTTCGCCGGCGCGGGCTGATCGAGGCGGCGGCGCTGTTTCTGGCGGGGGAAGGGCGGGTGTGCGGGGGTTCGCACGTCGCGTTCCGTCGCGCCCCCCTCTGTCCTGCCGGACATCTCCCCCACGAGGGGGAGATCAGCATTTGCTGCGGCGGCGCGTTGTTTCCACCGTCGAAGGACGAGTGCCGGCACCGACGCTGCCGATCTCCCCACCCGTGGGGGAGATGGCCGGCAGGCCAGAGGGGGGCGCCGTGGAGCGCGAACTCCGAAGCAGATACCCAGATCGTAAGGAAACGCCGCATGCCTGAATTCACCATCCGCAAGATCATCGTCACCGTCGAGGACATTTTTCACGACGGCGGGCCGGTGGCACCTGAACCTCGGCGGCGGGGGGTGGCGATGGCGCTGGTCAAGAACCCTTTCGCCGGACGCCACGAGCCGGATCTGCAGCCGGCGATGAAGGATCTTGAGCCGCTCGGCCTGCGTTTGACCGAGCGGCTGATCGCCGCCTTCGGCGACGACGCGCCGCGCATCGACGCCTATGGCAAGGGCGCGATCGTCGGCACGGCGGGCGAGATCGAGCATGGCGCGCTCTGGCACGTGCCGGGCGGCTACGCCATGCGCGGGCGGATTTCGCCGTCGAAGGCGATCGTGCCGTCGGCGATGAAGGTCGGCGGCTTCGGCGCGAGCCTCGACGTGCCGCTCGGCCACGTCAACGCAGCCTATGTGCGCAGCCATTTCGACGCCATCACGGTGATGGCGCCCGACGGGCCGCGCGCCGACGAGATCCTGTTTTGCCTGGCCATGAGCTGCGGCGGGCGGGTGCATTCGCGCATGGGCGGCCTGGAGGCGTTCCAGGTGACCGGCGAGGACGGGTTGCGATGACCGACAAGCCGCTGAAGCCGATCGCGCCGCAGCCCGCCGACTACCGGCTGCAGGACCAGGTCGGCTTCGTGCTGCGCAAGGCCAACCAGCGGCACCTGGCGATTTTCGCCGCCCAGATCGGCGACCTGACGCCGCCGCAATTCGCCGCGCTGGCCAAGCTCGCCGAGGTGGGCGAGACCTCGCAGAACCAGCTGGGGTCGCTGGTCGCCATGGATGCCGCGACCGTCAAGGGCGTGATCGACCGGCTGAAGGGGCGGGGGCTGGTCGATGTCCGCAACCACGAGGAGGACCGCCGCCGGATCGTGGTGTCGCTGACACAGGCCGGCTCCGAGGCTCTGGCGCGCCTTGTTCCGGTGGCCCGCGCCGTGACCGAGGAGACGCTGTCGCCGCTGACCGCGCGCGAAGCGGCGACGCTGATGCGGCTTTTGGCGAAGATGGGGTGAGGATGGCGTTGAGCCGTCAGCCCCCGCCGCCGAACTTCTCCGCCGCTTCCTTAGCCGAAAAATAGCCCATCTCGATGTCGCGGCGCACCAGCGCCGGGTCGCGACTGGCCGGGTCGCCGTAGCCGCCGCCGCCGGGCGTGCCGACGCTGACGCGGTCGCCGGGCTTCATCGGGATGTCCTGTTCCTTGGAGAGGTGGGCCGGCACGTGGGGGACGCCGTCGCGCCAGACGGTGACGGTGTTGACCGCGCCGTCGGCGCCGCCGAGCGCGCCCTGGGGGCCGAAGCGGCCATGGTCCATGACGAAGGAGGCGCGGGCTTCGCCGCGCAGCAATTCGATCTCGTAGGACAGGCCGAAGCCGCCGCGATGCTTTCCGGCGCCGCCGGAGCCCTCGCGCAGGGCGTAGTGGCGGTAGAGGATCGGATAGGCCTGCTCCATGACCTCGATCGGTGGCGACTTGGAGATGCCGATGGTCGAGCAGCCGTTGGAGAGGCCGTCATGAGCGGCATTGCCGCCATAGCCGCCACCGGAGATCTGGTACATGACATAGCCGCGCCCGCGCGCCGGATCGAAGCCGCCAAGCGCAAAGTTGCCAGACGAACCGGCAGGCGCGGCGGTCACCTTGTCGGGGATCGCCTGGACCATGGCGGCGAAGACGGCTTCGGCGATGCGCTGAGACACCTCCGCCGCACAGCCGGAGACCGGGCGCGGGTAATGCGCGTCGAGAAAGGTGCCTTCCGGGCGCTTCACGATCAGCGGCTCGAAGGCGCCGGCGCTCATCGGCACATCGGGGAAGATGTGGCGGATCGCGAGGTAGACCGAGGAGAGCGTGGTCGCGAGAACCGAGTTCATCGGCCCCGCGCAGGGCGCGCTGGAGCCGGAAAAATCGAAGGTCAGCGTCTCGCCGGCCTTCTCGACGGCGAGCGCGATGGTCAGCGGCTCGTTCACGACGCCGTCGGAATCGACGAAGGCCGTCGAGCGGTAAGTGCCGTCGGGAATTTCGACGATGCGGGCTCGCATCTGGTCGGCCGCGCGGCGGCGAAGCTCTTCGATGGCTTGCGTGATGGTGGCGTCGCCATAGCGGTCGAGGATGCCGGCGAGCCGCTCGGCGCCGACCATGAGCGCGGCGGCCTGCGCCTTGATGTCGCCGATGCGCTGGTCGGCGATGCGGATGTTCGACGCGATGATGGCGTGGATCTCGGGATCGAGCTTGCCACGCTTGAACAGCTTGACAGGCGGCAGGCGAAGGCCCTCCTGCTCGACGGCGGTGGCGGACGCCGAGAAGCCGCCCGGCACCGAGCCGCCGATGTCGGGCCAGTGGCCGGTGTTGGAGAGCCAGCAGAAGATGCGGCCATCGCGCCAGACCGGCATGGCGAAGCGCACGTCCATCAGATGCGTCCCGCCGAGATAGGGGTCGTTGACGATGTAGATGTCGCCGTCCTCCGGCGGCTGGCAGCGGCCGTCGGCGATCATCTCGATGATGGTGCGCGTGGAATACTGCATCACCCCGACGAAGACCGGCAGGCCGCCGATGCCCTGCGCGATCAGTGAGCCGTCCTCGGCCGAATAAATGCCATCGGAGCGGTCGTTGGCCTCGGCGATGACGGGCGAGAAGGCGGCGCGCGAGAAGGTCAGGTCCATCTCGTCGCAGACCTGGGCCAGCGAAGCCTGGATGACCGAGAGCGTGATGGCGTCGAGCGAGGTCATGCGTGTGCGCCTCCGATCGTGATGACCAGATTGCCATCGCTGTCGCTGGTCAGGCTGTCTCCCGGCGGCAGCACGGTGGTCGCGTCCATCTGCTCGAGGATCGCCGGGCCGTCGAGCGCGGCGTCCAGCGGCAGGCGCTCGCGGGCATAGACCGGCGTGTCGATCCACCGGCCGTCGAACCAGACCGGGCGGACCTCGTTCAAGGCGCCATCGAGGCTCGCCGCGCGGCCGGCTGGATCGATCAGCGTCGAGAGATCGAGCGGCGCGCGCAGGCCGATGACCGAGGTGTTGAGGTTGACGAGGTTGGCGCGGATTTCCGGCAGCTCGACCTTGAAGCGGTCGAAATAGGCCTGTTCGAAGAGGCCTTGCAGCATCGCGCGGTCGACCGTCCCGGAGGGCAGGAGCACGTTGAGGAGATGGGTCTGGCCGACGAACTGCATGTCGGCCGAATGTAGCACCTGCACGCTTTGCGGTTTCACCACCTCGGCGTCGATCAGCGCCATGCCGTCGGCCGCCTGGGCGGCGAGAATGGCCTGCATGGCCGCCTCGTCGAGGCTCGAGACCGGCTGGTTGACGGTGCGGACGAAATCGTGGCGCAGGTCGGCCACCACGCAGCCCAGCGCGTTGGTGATGCCCGGGCGCGCCGGGATCACGACCTTGGGGATGCCGAGCTCGCGGGCGAGCGCCGCCGCGTGCAGCGGTCCCGCGCCGCCGAAGGCAAACAGGGCGAAGTCGCGCGGGTCGTTGCCCTTGGCGATCGAGACCATGCGGATGGCGCCGGCCATCTTCATGTTGGCGATGGTGAGCACGGCGCCGGCCGCCGAGACGGCATCGACCCCGAGCCGGGTGCCCAGCCTGTCGGCGAAGATGGCGCCGATCTCCTCGACACTGGCGGTGTTCGCGACCGACAGGAGCTTGTTCGCGCTCAGCCGTCCGAGCAGCAGGTTGGCGTCCGAGATGGTCGGCTCGGTGCCGCCGCGCCCGTAGCAGACCGGGCCGGGTGCCGCACCCGCGCTCTCCGGACCGACCTGAAGCAGGCCGGCATCGTCGACGCGCGCGATCGAGCCGCCTCCGGCGCCGACCGTGTGGACGTCGACCATCGGGACGTGGATCGGCATGGCGTATTCGATCTCGATCTCGTTGGAGACCGCCGGCCGCGCGCCGCGGATCAGCGCGACGTCGGTGGAGGTGCCGCCCATGTCGTAGGTGACGAGGTTGTCGAAGCCGGCGCGCCGTCCTGTATAGGCGGCGGCCATGACGCCCGAGGCTGGACCCGACATGACGGTCTTGGCCGCCTCGCGGGTGACGAGGGCGGCCGAGATCATGCCGCCATTGCCGTTCATGATCAGGAACTCGCGCCGGTAGCCGCGCGACTGCAACTCGTGGCGCAGGCGCTCGACATAGCGTTTGAGGATCGGCTGCACCGAGGCGTTGACGGCGGCGGTGACGCCACGCTCGAACTCACGTGCTTCCGACAGGAGCGCATGGCCCATGGTGATGTGGTCGTTCGGCCAGAGCTCGGCGGCGATCCCGGCGGCGCGGATCTCGTGCGCCGGGTTGGCATAGGCATGCAGGAAGTGGATGACGAGCGACTCACAGCCGGCGTCGAGCAGTTGCCGGACCGCAGCGCGCACGCCGTCCTCGTCGAGCGGGGTGCGGACAGTGCCCGAGGCTTCCAGCCGCTCGGCCACTTCCAGCCTGAGATTGCGCTGGATCAAGGGCACGAACACGCCCGTCATGCCATAAGGCTGGGGGCGCGTGCGCCGCCCGAGTTCGAGCACGTCGCGGAACCCGGCGGTGGTGATCATGCCGGTGCGGGCCAGGCGCCGTTCGAGAACCGCGTTGGTGGTGGTGGTCGTGCCATGGACGAGGAGATCGATGTCGGGAATCGGAAAGCCGGTCGCTTCCAGCGCGGCGATGACGCCGAAGGCCTGGTTGTCCAGCGTGGTCGGGGTCTTGGCGAGATGGACCTTGCCGCCGCGGGTTCCGTCGATCAGGATCAGGTCGGTGAAGGTCCCGCCGACGTCAACTCCGGCGACGACGCTTTCGGATGATGCGCCGTTTTTCTCGTCCATGCCCGATTCCCGCAACCACGACCTCAGGGAAGGGCGCAGTTTGGAATGGCAGACTACCCGTGCGCCTTGACCCGAAAATCATTTGTATACTAATAATTCGAGGGAGCAAGAGCGTGCATCCGCGTCGCATTTTCCACCCATGGGAATCCAGGGCCGCTCCGTGCTATGGAACCCCGCTCGAAACACCACACTGGGAGAGTTGAGCCGATGACCGCGGTTCCCGCCAATGAGAATGCAGCGCCCCTGCGCTTCCCGATCCCGGCCAACGTCCATGCCGAGACGGTGGTTTCGGTGACGCACTACACCGACAGACTGTTCTCGTTTCGCATCACCCGGCCGCAGAGCTTTCGGTTCCGCTCCGGTGAGTTCGTGATGATCGGCCTGCCGAATGCCGAAAAGCCGATCTACCGCGCCTATTCGATCGCGAGCCCCGCCTGGGACGAGGAACTGGAGTTCTACTCGATCAAGGTTCCGAACGGGCCCTTGACCTCGGAGTTGCAGAAGATCGTGCCGGGCGATACGATCCTGCTGCGGCAGAAGTCGACGGGCACGCTGGTGCTCGACGCGCTGAAGCCCGGCAAGCGGTTGTGGATGATAGCCACCGGCACCGGCATCGCGCCCTTCGCCAGCCTGATCCGTGATCCGGAAACCTACGACAAGTTCGAACAGGTGGTGCTGACCAACACCTGCCGGGGCGTGGCCGAACTGCAATATGGCGACCAGCTGTTTGCCGCCGTGTCCGATGACCCGCTGATCGGCGAACTGACCGCCGGCCGGCTGACCTATTACTCCACCACGACGCGCGACGCCTCGCCCCGGATGGGCCGCATCACCGACCTGATCTCGTCCGGCAAGCTGTTTTCGGACCTGGGCCTTTCCGCCTTCGATCCGGAAACGGACCGGGTGATGATCTGCGGCTCGATCGACATGATCCGCGACGTGTCGAAGCTCGTGGCGGATTTCGGTCTGGTCGAGGGCTCGAACGCCGCGCCCGCCGACTTCGTCGTGGAGCGCGCCTTCGTCGGCTGATTTCCGCCGGTTCGTGAACGACGTTTACGGAGCGGTGGCGCGATCGGCCGCCGCTCTTTCGTTTCAGGCCGACTCAGCCTTCCAGCCGCGTCAGGAAGTGGGCGAACGCCATCGTGCCCTCCGGCCATGGCCCATAGCCGGCGTCCGAATTGATGTGACCGGCTTCCCCGGCATCGAGGAACATCGATCCCCAGGCCGCCGCGATGTCCTCGGCGACGGCGAAGTCGCAGAACTCGTCGTTGCGGCTGGCGACCAGGATGGACGGAAACGGCAGCGGATCGCGCGGATAGGGGCCGAAGGTCATCAGGTGCTTCGGCCGGATCCTCGGATTGGAGACATCCGGCGGCGCGACGAGGAAGGCGCCCGCGATCCTGCGCTCGATGGCGGGAAGCGCGTGGATGGCGGTGGGGATGCCCAACGAATGCGCGACAAGCACAAGCGGCTTCTCGGCGGCGTTGGCGGCCTGCGCCACTGCCACCGACCAGTCCTCGCGCACGGGCTTCGACCATTCCGCCTGCTCGACGCGGCGCGCCGTCGACAGCTTCTTCTCCCAACGGCTCTGCCAGTGGTCCGGCCCCGAATTGGTGTAGCCGGGAATGATCAGTATGTCGGCGTCCTTGATCTTCATGACGCCCATGTAGCGAGGCGCCGGCGGGCTCGCAAGGCTGGGCGACCGGCCTCGAACTTGACGGGTTGTGCGCTGCAAACTAATTTTGGTGCATTGCGGTCAAGAGATCGCCGGAACCACCGCTTGGAAAGGCAGTCGCATGGTCAACTCGTTTCAGGACATGAACAAGCTCGGCAAGGATCTCATGGACACCAGCCTCAAGAGTGTCGCGGCCGTCACGAAGGGCGCTCAGGCGATCGCGGCGGAAGCGACCGAATTCACCAGGACGTCGGCCGAGACCGGCAGCGCCGCGCTGGAAAAGCTGCTTGCCTCGAATTCTCTCGACAAGGTGATCGAGGTGCAGACGGATTTCGCGCGGAGCGCCTACGAATCATGCGTTACGGAGGCGACCCGCATGAGCGCGCTGTTCGCCGACATGGCGCGCGATGCCCTCAAGCCGTTCGAATCGGTGATGTCCAGGCCCAAATGACGCCCATGGACGGGAAATGACGGGACAGGGGCGACGCTCCGCGCTAGACAGGCCCGGCTGTGATTTCGCAGCCGGGCTTTTTCATTTTTCGATCAAGGCGGGAACCGCTGCCGCCGAAAAATCCGGGGTGCCGGAGGCTCGCCATATTGTCAGCGCGAAAGAAGGCCTTAAAATCCGTCGATGATCGCCTACATTGAGAACGCTATTCGAATGACCGGAACACGGGAAGGCAGGACTTGAAGACGGGTGGGCAAGCCATGCGAAACCACACAGGTCGAATGCAGGGCAGCGACGACAGGTCCAACACACCCGGGCGTGGCACAGCCGTCATCACGCGGGCGAAGCCGAAGACCAAGAAGCCCAGCCTCTACCGTGTCCTCATCCTCAACGACGACTACACGCCGATGGAGTTCGTGGTCCACATCCTGGAACGATTCTTCCAGAAGGACCGGGAGGCGGCGACCCGGATCATGCTCCACGTCCACAATCACGGCGTGGGCGAATGCGGCATCTATACGTTCGAGGTCGCCGAGACCAAAGTGTCGCAAGTCATGGATTTTGCCCGTCAGCATCAGCATCCCCTGCAATGCGTGATGGAGAAAAAGTGAGGTACTGAATGCCGGCTTTCTCCCAAGGCCTGGAACGCGCTCTTCATCAGGCGCTGACCTTCGCGAACGAGCGCCATCACGAATACGCGACGCTCGAACATCTGCTGCTGTCCCTGATCGACGACGTCGACGCGGCCGCCGTCATGCGTGCCTGCAATGTCGACCTGGACGACCTGAAAAAGACGGTGGTCAACTACATCGACACCGAACTCGACAACCTCGTCACCGGCTATGACGAGGATTCCAAGCCGACCGCCGGATTCCAGCGCGTGATCCAGCGCGCGGTGATCCATGTGCAGTCGTCGGGACGCGAGGAGGTGTCCGGCGCCAACGTGCTCGTGGCGATCTTCGCCGAGCGCGAAAGCCATGCGGCCTATTTCCTGCAGGAACAGCAGATGACCCGCTACGACGCGGTCAACTACATCTCGCACGGCATCGCCAAGCGTCCCGGTGCGACCGAGACGCGCGCGCCGCGCGGTGCCGAAGAAGACCAGCCCGGACAGCCCGGCGCGGAGCCGGAGGAAGGCGTGAAGAAGAAGCAGCAGGACGCGTTGACGGCCTATTGCGTCAATCTCAACGCCAAGGCCAAGACCGGCAAGATCGACCCGCTGATCGGGCGGGCCAGCGAGATCAACCGCACCATCCAGGTGCTGTGCCGGCGCTCCAAGAACAACCCGCTCTATGTCGGCGATCCCGGCGTCGGCAAGACGGCGATCGCGGAAGGTCTCGCCAAGCGCATCGTCGAGGGCGACGTGCCGGGCGTGCTCCTGAACGCCACCATCTTCGCGCTCGACATGGGCACGTTGCTCGCCGGCACCCGCTACCGCGGCGATTTCGAGGAGCGGCTGAAGCAGGTCGTCAAGGAACTCGAGGACTATCCGGGCGCGGTGCTGTTCATCGACGAGATCCACACCGTCATCGGCGCGGGCGCGACCTCGGGCGGCGCGATGGATGCGTCGAACCTCCTGAAGCCGGCGCTGTCGTCGGGGGCGATCCGCTGCATCGGCTCGACCACCTACAAGGAGTTCCGGCAGTTCTTCGAGAAGGACCGCGCGCTGGTGCGGCGCTTCCAGAAGATCGATGTCAACGAACCCTCGCTCGACGACGCGATCGAGATCATGAAGGGCCTGAAGCCGTACTACGAGGACTTCCACAAGGTGAAGTTCACCAACGACGCCATCAAGGCGGCGGTGGAACTGTCGTCGCGCTACATCAACGACCGCAAGCTGCCGGACAAGGCGATCGACGTGATCGACGAGACCGGCGCCTCGCAGATGCTGCTGCCGGAGAACAAGCGCAAGAAGACGATCGGCGTGAAGGAGATCGAGGCGACCATCGCCACGATGGCCCGCATCCCGCCGAAGACCGTCTCGGCCGACGACGAGAAGGTGCTGGCCACCCTGGAGCAGGAACTGCGCAGCGTCGTCTACGGCCAGGATACCGCGATCACCGCGCTCGCCTCGGCGATCAAGCTCGCCCGCGCCGGCTTGCGCGAACCGGAGAAGCCGATCGGCTCCTACCTGTTCTCCGGCCCGACGGGCGTCGGCAAGACGGAGGTCGCCAAGCAGCTGGCCGCTTCGCTCGGCGTCGAACTGCTGCGCTTCGACATGTCGGAGTACATGGAGCGGCACACGGTGTCGCGCCTGATCGGCGCGCCGCCCGGCTATGTCGGCTTCGACCAGGGCGGCCTTCTGACCGACGGCGTCGACCAGCATCCGCACTGCGTGCTGCTGCTCGACGAAGTGGAGAAGGCGCATCCCGACCTGTTCAACATCCTGTTGCAGGTGATGGACCATGGCAAGCTGACCGACCACAACGGCAAGCAGATCGACTTCCGCAACGTCATCCTGATCATGACGACCAATGCGGGCGCGGCCGAAGCGCAGAAGGCGGCGATCGGCTTCGGCTCGTCGAAGCGCGAGGGCGACGACGTGGAGGCGATCAACCGTCTGTTCACGCCTGAGTTCCGCAACCGCCTCGACGCGATCATCCCGTTCGGCTCGCTGCCGGTGCCGGTGGTGCATCAGGTCGTGCAGAAGTTCGTCATGCAGCTCGAGGCGCAGCTGTCGGAGCGGGGCGTCACCTTCGACCTGTCGCCGGAAGCCATCGCCTGGCTGGCCGAGAAGGGCTACGACGAGCGCATGGGCGCGCGTCCGCTCGGCCGCGTCATCCAGGAGCACATCAAGAAGCCTCTGGCCGAGGAAGTGCTGTTCGGCAAGCTCAAGAAGGGCGGGACGGTGCGCGTGACGGTCGAAGCCAAGGAGGGCGGCGCGACCGGCCTCCGGCTCGACACGATCGCCGACGAAACGCCGGTCAAGCCGAAGAAGGAGGACCCGGAAGGCGCCCCCCTCCGCAAGCCGAAGGCCAAGCGCGCAAAGCCGGCCAAGGCCGCGACGACGACCAAGCCGAAGCCGAAACCGGCCGCCAAGGGCAAGGAACCGCCCAAGCGCAGCCTCGTGCCGCAGCTGCCGCGCAAGAGCTGAAAACCGTCAAGCCTGTCGACACATTCGAGCCCGGGATCGCGAGATCCCGGGCTCGATGCATCGGAAGGCGCGGCGCGCATCCGCAGGCAGCGGCGCGCGAACTGGTGCAACGGCTTCGGCCCGCCTGGCGTCGTCACCTGCGCCCTATTGTGCTAAGCGCCGGATATGGTCCCAGAAGCTCCGCAGACATCGCCGGGTGAGGCAGGCGCCCCATGGCGGTGGTTCCTGCGTGGCGTGGCGGTCGCCTATTCGATCCCGGGCCTGATTCTGGTTTCCGCCTTCGTCGGTTTCGCCGGTCTCGCCAAGGAAACCGGCCTGACCATGGTCGAGACGGTGTTCATGGTGGCCGTCGTCTGGGCGCTGCCGGCCAAGGTCGTGCTGATCGGCGCGATCCTGTCCAACGCCTCGATCTTCGCCGCCGCCTTCGCGGTGGCGCTGTCGTCGATCCGGCTGATGCCGATGGTGGTGGCGCTGGTGCCTGAAATGCGCACGCCCAGGACGCGTCCGTGGGTGCTCTACGTCTTGTCGCATTTCGTGGCGGTGACGAGCTGGGTGCTGGCGCTGGAGCGCTTCCGCCACGTGCCGATCGAGATGCGCACCACCTTCTATGCGGGGCTGGGCGGCACGCTGGTCCTGAACAACATGATCGTGGTGGCGGTGGTCTACATGGTGGCCGAACAGCTGCCGCCTGTGGCGTCGGCGGCGCTGTTCATGCTCACCCCGATGTACTTCCTGACTTCGCTTTGGGGATCGGCGCGGGAGCGGGCCGCGCATGTCGCCATGGTTCTGGGCCTGTGCCTTGGCCCGGTCTTCCACGTGGTCCTGCCGGGCTTCGACCTGCTGGCGGCCGGGCTGATCGGCGGGCTGGCCGCCTATGGCTGGCACCGCTACGCCCGGCGGAGGGCAGCACCTTGAGCTTCAACGCGATCGACGCCTGGTGGTGGCCGTTCCTGTTCATCCTGGTCGCCGGATGGCTGGCGACGGACACCTGGCGCTACCTCGGCGTCTATTTCGGCGGACGGATATCGGAGGATTCGGACGTCCTCGTCCTCGTCCGCTCGGTGGCCACCGCATTGGTGGCGGCGGTGATCGCCAACCTGATCTTCTTTCCAGGCGGCGCGCTGGCCGACTCGCCGCTGGCGCTCCGGCTGGCGGCGTCGATCGCCGGCTTTGCCGCCTATATCTTCGGCGGGCGGCGGGTGGTCGTCGGCATCGTCGTGGCCGAGGCCGTCTTCATCGGCGGATGGTTCGCGCTGGGGTGAAGTCGTGCGTCCTTCGAGGCTCGCCCGCCGGGGATTGTCCCTGCGCCGCCGGGCGGCGTGCGGGCTCGCGCCTCAGGATGAGGCCCGTTTGTGGTGCGCCGGTCCAAATCGAGCGGTGTGCGCCTCACGATGAGGGGCGTCTGAGCGATGCCGGCCATATCGCACGGTGTACCTACGAGCCACCAACGGTCCTCATCCTGAGGCGCGAGCCCGCACGGCTTTCATCGCTCGATCGCCGACCGGCTGGGGCGAGCCTCGAAGACGCACGGCGCCCGGCGCGCCGTTCGCACAGCCGCAAGGCTCAGGCCCCCAGTGCATCCCTGATCTTCTGCGCGTTCGCCTCCAGCACCGCCTTGTCGGCCATCTGCCCGGTGTGCGGCCTTAGCGAAACGCCGGCATGGCGCGGCAGCACATGGACATGGAGGTGGAACACCACCTGGCCGCCGGCGCTCTCGTTGAACTGCTGGATGGTGACGCCCTCGGCGGCAAAGGCCGTCATCACCGCGTGCGACAGCTTCTGCACGGTGCGCATCACCGCCGCCATGCTGTCGGCGTCGACGTCGAGGATGTTGCGCGCGGCCCGCTTCGGGATCACCAGGCAGTGGCCGTCGCAGCGCGGCATGATGTCCATGAACGCCAAAGTGTCGGCGTCCTCGTAGATCTTGATACACGGCATCTCGCCGCGCAGGATTTTCGCGAAGACGTTCTGGTCGTCGTAGGGCTGTGTCATGCGATCCTCGCAGGCTGGTGCATCGTTGGGCGGATGTTTGGGGGACGGGGCAGGCGGCGTCAACCGGGCGAGCATGTGAACCGCCCGCGCCGGTTGCGAACCGGCGTCGAACGATCTCGGCGGTTCGCGGATGTCCCAGGCCCATCGCGCGTTTCTGGCTCGAAGGTTGCCGAACGCGTGCTATGGGGTACGATCATTCGCCCCTCGGGCGACCCGGGAATGACGCGGACACGGTCGTCCGCCAGGACGGCAAGCAAGGAAGCGCGCGATGCCATTCAGCGACCAGAACCATCCTCTGCGGGAAGTTTCGCACCTGAAGCGCGCGCTTCATGCGGCGGGCGTCGCGCTGTGGATCTGGACGGTCGAGACCGACGAATTCGCGATGGACGATCAGGCTTTCACACTGTGGGGGTTGCCGCCGAAGACCAAGGTGACGTTCGAGGATCTGTCGTCGCGCATCCACCCGGCGGATCGCGACAGGGTGCGGGCCGCCTTCACGGCGACGCGTGCCCTGGTCGGGGCCTACGAGATCGATTTCCGGATCCTGATCGACGATGAAATCCGCTGGATTTCGGCGCGCGGCCTCGGCAATGACGAAGGCCTGCACAAGGGACGCATGTCCGGCGTCTTCCTGGACGTCACGGGCCGAAAGCAGGCGGAGGAGAGCCATGAACTCCTGGCTGGCGAGATGAGCCACAGGGTGAAGAATCTCCTGGCGATTGCCGCCGGGCTGACCAACATGACCTCGCGGTCGGCCGCTTCCGTGGAGGAGATGACGCGGGAACTGATCCAGCGCCTGACCGCGCTCGGAAGGGCGCACGACCTGGTTCGCCCGCTCGCGGACGATCAGGGCAGGGCGGCGTTGCTCGGCGACCTGATCGCTGTCCTGCTCGCGCCCTATGATGATTCGGGTGCATTCGCCGGGCGTGTCCGTGTCGGCGTTCCCCGCATGGGCATCGGCGAACAGTCGGCCACGACGCTGGCTCTGATCATCCACGAACTGGCGACGAACTCTCTCAAATACGGCGCCCTGTCGACGCATTCGGGGCTGCTCGATATCTCGGGAACCACCACCGACGATGAGGTTACCCTTGTGTGGACGGAGCGGGGCGGACCTCCCGTGGCGTCCAACGGTGAAGACGGGTACGGGAGCAAGCTCCTCAACCGCAGCGTCACCCGCCAGCTTGAAGGGACCATCAAGACCGACTGGTCCGACGACGGCATCATCGTGACCATTACGATGAAGGCCGCGAAACTCGCGGATTGAGCAGGCCGCTCGGCCAAACCGCCGGCCGAGCGATCCCGCCTATGTCGCCGGTCAGCGTCAGCGCATGAGTCCGGCGGCGCGAAGGGCGTCCTCGATCGTCTTCTGGATGCCGGACACAGCTGCGCCGGACGAAGCCGACGGCGCATCCGCGGTCGGTCGTTGCGGTGCATCGCGCGTCCGGTCGCGCGCGGCTGAGGGCACGGCAGGAGGCACGACGGCCCGGGTGTCCGAAGGCGCCGAGATCCGCTCGTCCGCCGCGTCCGAAATGCCCCAGAAACGGGCGATCTCGCGGGTGGACGACACGCCGACATCGAGCATGTAGGGCCCTGGCGCGCCGAGGCCGGGCGCCAGCGGCGTGCCGTGGCCCATGCCGGCGACGAGGTTCATTTCGAGCACCGCATCGCCGGCGGGGTCGCACCAGACGTGCCGGGCGAGGACGTCAGTGGTTCGGGTGTAACTCGGTGCCTCGTCAAGCCCATGCACCCCGCGCCACTGGGCCGCGATGGCGTCGGCGTTGGAGGCGGCGACCGTCTGGTCAGCGGTGCCCTGCCAGATCGAGACACGAGGCCACGGGCCGCCATGGTCGGAAGCATCGCGGACGAAGCACTGCAGGGTCTTCTCCGGCGGAAGGCCCTGTCCGCGCATGCGGTCGAAGGCTTCAGGGATAGTCCGCGCCGTACCATGGGCGAGCCCCGCGATGATGGCGCCGCCGGCAAAGACCTCCGGGTGGGTGGCCAGCAGGGAGGCGGCCATCGCGCCACCAGCCGACAGGCCGGTGACGAAGACGCGATCCTGGTCGATGGCGTGCGCCTCGACCATCGTATCGATCATCTGGCCGATCGACGCCACCTCGCCGGCCTGACGCTGCGTGTCGCCGGGGAGAAACCAGTTGAAGCAGAGGTTGGGATTGTTGCCGCGTTGCTGCTCGGGATAGAGCAGGGCAAAGCCCGCCTCGTCGGCGAGCTGCGACCAGCCCGAATGATGATCGTAGGCCGCTGCGCTCTGGGTGCAGCCGTGCAGAACGACCACCAGCGGGAGTCCGTCGCCATGGCCTGACGGAATGCGGTGGCGGGCCGTCAGCGCGCCCGGGTTGGAGCCGAAGTCCGCTAACACCGGCAGGCTTTCCGCGGGGGTCTCGCGGGCGGCCGGACGGGTTGCGTGCATCGTCCTCAGCGCTGCGAGTCGCGCGATGGTGTCCGAGATCTTGCGCAAGTGAGGTATCCTTGTTGGGTCGTCCGAACCGGACGTCAGCAGGTCAAACGTCATCCCTGGGATATGGTTGCTGCACTGCACAATTACACGGGGCTGGAATGCAAGAACCTGGGCGCGTCCGATCCGACAAGGCGTCGCGGACGGGCGACGAGGACGGCGACGTCAACGTGTGACCGGGCCGAATGCTCTGGCTATTGTGGACGTTCCGGCAGGATTTGGCGGTCTTGCATCATTGCAGTTTGACCGAGTACATTTAGGAATGAAACACTGGCCTCTCAAAAATCGCTGAAGAGACCAACATTGTCTTCATTCCATCGGAAAGCGAACCGGAAGACCCAAAACTTGAAAACTGCTGTCCTACAGAACCGATCGAAGGAGTTGTGGGGGCGTGGAGCATTCGGCGGGCTGCCCGCCGCGCTCGCTTGGGTCGGCGAGCTTCCCGAGATTGAACAGGGAACCAGTTTCGCAACCGACGTGCCGTTCGCGAAGAATGGCGATCCCGCTTGGGCCTACTGGTACTTGCCGGAAAACGGAGGCAACGCACGAGTGACGGCTCGGACGCACGTCGGCGACACTTTCGCTTGCGTTCCGATCGACCCCTTACGAAACAGGTATCGTTGCCGAAAGCTACGATGACACCTAGGTTATGCCGATGACAATGCCTCTCCGCCACAGCCATGTCGCCGTTCGCGGGCCGATCTCGAGTCTCGCGCGCGCGGCGAAGAAAGTCCTGTCCGAAGACGAAGACGATTTCGGAAGGTATCGCTTTTTCGATCTCACGATCTCTCCCGGACATGGGGAACCGCAGCGGGTCCGTTTTGCTGCACATGAAGGGGATCGGATGGTGCACGTGCTGGCGGAGCGTATTGAAGCGACGGATGATCTGGCGAAGGCTCTTCGTCAAGCGGGGGTGTACGAGCGATCGCAATTGTCGATCTCCACGGATCAGAACGATCAGCCACTCCGGAGTATCGACGAGATGCATGGGAAAATCGTGGAGACGTCGGGTTCTTACAACTTCAAGCCACGTTTTGGTGGCCGTTTAAGCGGGAAGATAGTCAAGTCGATTTATGGCTTCGGTCGCCATGCGGAGATACTGCCGCAGGATGTCGGATCGAGGTTGCGACTTCCTGGTAAGGGGATCGCAAGGGCGATCACGATCACACCCCAGATGGTCGGCCTTCGGGTAAAAAAACTGGCGCCGGGAGTTCTTGTGGCGAAGCAGGGTTTGCGAGCTCTGCGAGATAGGCCGACCGAACCGGAAACACCGAAGAAGAAAACCGCAGGGCGTTTGCGATAACGGGAGCCTCTCGGTGCTCGCGCTCACCGCTTCTTTCGGCAGGCATCCGAGCAATACTTCACCTGATCCCAGTCCTTGCGCCATTTCTTGCGCCAGGCGAAAGGACGGCCGCAGGCGGCGCAGGTCTTGATGGGCAAGTCGGCCTTGGCGGTCCTTTTCGTCGTCATGATGGCGGCTCAGGCGCCACGCTTTTGAGCGACATAGAAGCCGTAGCTGAAAAAGGCGGCGTAGCGCTCGTGGAGCGCTATCTCGGCCTTGGCGGCCGCGACGACGGCGCGGGCTGCAACCGAATGGTCGTGGCGCGCCAGGAACTCGTCGAAAGAGGCCTGAAGCGGCCCGTAATAATGGTCCTGCCAGCACTGTTCCGGCAGCACGAAATAGCCGAGCGGCGCGTAGCCCGCGTCCTCCAGTTGCGCCATCTTGGCCGCGGCCGTGTCGACCTGCGGGTATTCGTGCATCCAGTATTCCGTCAGATCGTCCGGCCGGTCGCGCGTCAGCCAGGTGAGTTCGGAAACCGCGAGGATTCCTCCCGGCTTGAGGAAGCGGCGCCAGGCGCAGATGCCTTCGACGAAGCCCATGGCGTAGATCGCGCCTTCCGACCAGATCGCGTCGAGCGACGCGTCGGCGAAGGGCAGGGCCTCCATCGGTGCGCGGACCGGGGTAATGCGGCCGCCAAGGCCTTCGCGTTCGGCGGCGGTCGACAAACTTTCCAGGAAGGTCTCAAACAGGTCGACGGCGGTGATCCTCGAGTCGAGATCGCGTGCGAGAACCAATGTCGACGCGCCGGTGCCGCAGCCGATATCGGCGATGGACAGGTTCTGGCCGCCGGCGAGCCCAGACAAAGCGATGGCCAACCGCGTCTGGTCGTCGCCGCCAGGCCCCTGTCGGGGGGTATGGCGGTGCAGGTCGACCAGCAGGGCAGTCTCGTCCGCGCTCATTCGTCCTCGCCCGGCCGTTCGCCCTTGCGGTAGGGTCCGCGCTCTTCCAGGTACTCGCCGACTGCCGCCACCTCCGCGCGCTCGCGCACGAGATAGTCGGCCACAGCGCGGCGCAGGCCGGGATGCGAGAGGTAGTGGGCCGAATGGGTGACGACGGGCAGATAGCCGCGGGCGAGCTTGTGTTCGCCCTGCGCGCCAGCCTCCACGACCTTCAGGCCGCGCTCGATGGCGAAATCGATCGCCTGATGGTAGCAGACCTCGAAATGCAGGAACGGGTGGTCCTCGACGCAGCCCCAGTTGCGCCCGAACAGCGTCTCGGCGCCAATGAAGTTGATCGCGCCGGCGATGTAGCGACCGCCGCGCTTGGCCATCACCAGCAGGATGTCGTCGGCCATGCGCTCGCCGACCAGGGAGAAGAAGCGCCGGTTGAGATAGGGGCGGCCCCATTTGCGGCTGCCGGTGTCGACGTAGAAGCGGTGGAAATCGTCCCAGACGGATTCGGTCAGGTCCTTGCCCGTCAGGCGGTCGATGGTGATGTCGTTGTCGAGCGCGGAGCGGCGTTCCTTTCGCAGCGCCTTGCGCTTGCGCGAGGCGAGCGTGTCGAGGAAATCGTCGTAGGAGCCGTAGCCGTCGTTGAAGAAGTGGAACTGCTGGTCGTTGCGGTGCAGGAAGCCGGCTTCCTCGAGGATGGCGACCTCGTCCTCGTGCGCGAAGGTGACGTGGGCTGACGATACGCCGAGCCGGTCGGCCAGCATCTTCAAGCCGGCGGCGAGCGCCTGGCGGACCGCGGGGCCGTCCTGCCCGCGCGCCACGAGCAGGCGCGGTCCGGTGGCCGGCGTGAAGGGTACGGAGGTCTGGAGCTTGGGATAGTAGTCGCCGCCGACGCGCGAGAACGCGTCGGCCCAGCCATGGTCGAAGACATATTCGCCCTGGCTGTGCGATTTCAGATAGCAGGGAACAGCGCCGAGCAGCGTTCCGTCGGGCGCTTCGAGGCGGAGATGCTGGCCTTGCCAGCCAGTGCGGGCGGTGGCGCAGCCCGCTTCCTCCAGGGAAGCCAGAAATTCCCACGAAACGAAAGGGTTGTAAGGTGTTTCCAACTCATCGCGGGAAGCACCTGAGAGCAGGCTCCAATCCTCGCGTGAAAAATCCGTCAGCGACGGGACGACCTTGATGACGAATTCGCCCTTGCTCATGTCGCCGCCCCGACAGCCTTCATGCGCAACAAGATATGGTCCGGGCGCGGCGTTGCAAGACGCGGCTTTCGCATTGCAGCATCAAGATCTCGCGTCGGGATCGAACCCCTCGAAGGTCATCTGGTCGGCCTCGGCGAAGGTCTGGGCCACTTCCGCCGGCTTGCGCACCGTCCAGGTGATGACGGGCAGCGAAAGCCTCTCGCGCACGAAGCGGATGAAGGGGTTGGGGAGATCGAAGACGCCGTAGGAGACGAAGGAGATGCCGTTGCCGATCATCGAGAAATGCGCCTCGATCTCGCTCTGCTTCTGGCCGCAGGCGGTCAAGCCGGCCGGAATGCCGGCGGCCTCGATCGGGAACTGGCGAACGAGCCAGTGGTCGAAGGACATGATGGCGGCCGGGCCGGGGTAGGCGCGCAGCAGTGCGGCGACTTTCGCCACCAGCCCCTCGTCGTGGCCAGGGATGCCTTTGAGCTCGATGACCAGCGGCACGCGGCCGGCGACGCGCTCGAGCATGGCCGACAGGGTGGGGGCGTGATCGGCGGTGCCGCCGATCGACAGTGCGCCCATCTCGGCCGCCGTGCGCTGCCAGACGTAGCCGTCACGGCCGGCAAGCCGCAGGAGGTCGTCGTCGTGGAAGACCACGGGAACGCCGTCGGCCGTGAGGTGGACGTCGCACTCGATGGCGAAGTTCTTCGCGATCGCCGCGTCGAAGGCCGACAGGGTGTTTTCCCAACGGGTCTTGTTGAGGTCGTGATAGCCGCGATGGGCGATCGGCCGAGCGGTCAGCCAGGAAAGGTCGGTCATGGATGCTTCCGTTGGGTCAGGCGATTTCGAACACGGCTTCGACCTCGACGGGCGCATTGAGCGGCAGCGAGGCGACGCCGACGGCCGAGCGGGCATGCCGACCCTTGTCGCCGAGCGCCTCGGCAAGCAGGTCCGAAGCGCCGTTGGCCACGAGATGCTGTTCGGTGAAATCCGGCGTGGAGGCCACGAAGACGGTGATCTTGACCAGGGCGATGCCGTCGAGATCGCCGATGGCGGCCTTGGCCTGCGCCAGCACGTTGATGGCGCACAGGCGCGCTGCATCCTTGCCGGCGGCCGTGCCGAGATCGCGCCCGAGCAGGCCCGTCGCCGCAAGCTTGCCGCCTTCGAGCGGCAACTGGCCCGCGGTGAACAGGAGCTTGCCCGCCAGACTGAACGGAACGTAATTGGCGGCGGGCGCGGCCGCGGGCGGCAGTCGCACGCCCATTGCCAGGAGGCGGGTTTCGACCGTTTCGGTCATCGGTTAGCTCCGCTTGGTCACGTTAAGGTGGGATTGCGTCGCAATCTGCAATTTTCGCCTCGCAAAGGCCATGAGTTTTTCTCTATCGTGAGGCAAGCGGATTTCAGGTGCCGCATCCGTGCCGTGTCCAAAAGGGAGTTTCACCCATGCGCTTCAAGCGCTTCATCGAAGTCGCGGCGATCGGCGCGGTTTCCGTCATCGCGTCCCCGGTCGCGGCGCAAACGGTCCTGACCCCGCATCGCGCCGTCTACGACATCGTGCTTGAAAAGGCTTCCGACCGGTCCGGCATCACCTCGATCAGCGGCCGCATGGTCTATGAGTTCGATGGATCGCCTTGCGAAGGCTACACGGTGACTTTCCGTTTCGTCTCCCAGATCGAAACGGCGGAACTGTCGCGAATCACCGACCAGCAGACGACGACCTACGAGGGGGCGAAGGGCGAGACGTTCGATTTCGTCACGAAATCCTATGTCGACCAGCAGCTCGACCGGGAGGTCAAGGGCTCGGCCCGCCGGATGAATGGAGCGACGATCATCGACGTCGCCAAGCCGGAAGAGGCCGAGATCAAGCTGGAAGAGACGCATTTCCCGACCCAGCATCTGGTCGAACTGATCGAAAAGGCCAAGGCAGGCGAAACCTTCTACGAGACCAGCCTGTTCGACGGATCGGAGGACGCCGACCGGATCATGACGACCACCGTCATCATCGGCAGGCAGGAAACGTCACCGAAGCCGGACGAGGAATTCCCCGCCGCCGAGGCGATCGGCACTTCACCCTACTGGCCGGTCTCGGTGGCCTATTTCGACCTGTCCGACGTGGAAGGCGAGGAGGTGCCCGACTACAGGATCGACTTCAAGCTGCACGAGAACGGCATCACCCGCGACCTCGTGATGGACTATGGCGAGTTCTCGATGAAGGGCAGGCTCGTGAACCTGACGATCTTCGACCGGACGGCGAACTGCGCCAACTGAAGGTATGACGGTCTATGTCGACAGTCCGATCTGGTTCTGGGCCGGTCGGAAATGGTGTCATCTCATGGCCGACGACGAAGCGGAACTGCATCGCTTCGCCGCCCGACTGGGCCTGACGATGCACGTGTACCAGGGGCCGCCGCGCACCTCGGCCCCGCACTACGATATCACCGGTTTCGAGCGCGACAGGGCGCTGCGGCTCGGCGCGGTCAGCGCGACGCGGCACGAGATCGTCGCGGTGTTCCGACGGGTGCGGGTGAGGGGCGGCAAGCGGCCGCAAAGCAACTGAACCCCGTCGACCGGCTATCCTTCGACGAGGACCGTCAAGTCGAGCTTTCCCCGCAACTGGCGCTGGAACTCCTTGCGGATCGCCCGCAACGTCTTTCGCCGGTCGGGGAAATGGCGCAAGTCGCCGAGCCAGGACAGGGTCATCAGCAAGGCCGTCGCCAAGCGTCCATTCACGAGGCGTCCATTGGTTCGGACCCCCGCAAAGGCGAGCGGTACGGTTTGCCCGGCGATCCCGACCGTCCGTTTCAGCCGCTCCTCCTCTTCTTCGGACGACAATCCGCCGCTCGCGGTCACCACGGACTTCAGGACCTGCCCGACAGGCCGTGTGTGATGAACCTCCAGGCAATCCAGAACGGCCGCCTTGTAGGCGCCGGATTCGGGAAACCGGCACCAGACGTAGTCCAGGCCCCATCCGCTCATGTTGCCCTCGAAGTAGGGCAGGGCCCGACGCAGGAGGTCCGTGCGCAGGCAGGGCACCATGACTTCCACGATATTCGTGTAGCGGAGCCGGAAACCGGGGCATCTGTTCAACAGGAAGTGCGAGAAATAGCTGTCCCGGCTGAGCGAGGGCTGCGCCACCGCGAGGTCGTATTCGCGGCAAAGACGGAAGATCTCGTTGATGGTCGAAGACGTCGTGTCGATGTCGTCGTCGGGCAGCCAGACATAGTCGTAGCGCGCGAGATCGACGCCGCCGAGCGTCGAGAAGAGCCCGTCGAACTTGCCGCCGGTCACAAGGACCGCTTCCACCCCTTCCAACGGTACGAATGACGCAAAAGCCTCCGGGGAATAGAAGCTCAGGAGAACGTCGAAACTTCGCTGGTCATGGGGGAGGTTCAGCCAGCGCGGGTGAAGCGACGTCTTTCCGACGCGTGCCACCACAAGGTTGCGCGAGGTCATCGGCAGTGCTCCGGGCGGGTGTGGCGAAGGATGATCGCAAATATCACAGCGCAAATTGGTCCGGCGTCACGACAGGGGGCTGTTGAGAAAAACGGGCATGCGAGCGCCACGTCGCGCTGTATCGTTGAAGAGCCGAGCCGTGTCCAGCGCCTCGCGGATCGTCACGTCCATATCGATATAGCGATAGGTGCCCAGGCGACCGACGAAGGTCATGCGCTCCTCTTGCCCGGCCAGCTCGACATAGTCGCGGAGCATCCGTTTCTCCTCGACGAGCCTGATCGGATAGTAGGGAATGTCGTCCGGACCGCAGGCCCGCGAGCGCTCTTCATAGACAACCGAACCCGCGTGTTTCTCCCACGGCGCGAAATGCTTGTGTTCGGTGATCCGCGTGTATGGCACCTCTTCGTCACCGTAGTTCATCATGGCGCAACCCTGGTGGTCGCCTCCGCAGGTGAATCGACGGAAATCGAGCGTGCGATAGCCGAGGCGGCCGAGCCGATGATCGAACCATTCGTCGATCGGCCCGGAGTTGAAGACGTGATCGTAGCCGTGCTCATCCCCGCGGTGAACTCTTGTGTCGAGATGCACGCCAATGGACGGGTGGTCGAGGATGGCGGCGACCATCCGCGAATAACCGTCAAGCGGAATGCCCTGGAAGCGATGGTCGAAGTAATCGTCCTCGTAGGAGTAGCGCAGGGGCAGCCGCTTCAAGATCGACGCGGGCAGGTCGCGTGGATGACAACCCCACTGCTTGATCGTGTAGCCCTTGAGGAAGGCATCGTAGAGTTCGGGTCCGACGAACCGCAAGGCCTGATCCTCGAAGGTTACCGGGTCGTGGATAGAGGTATCGGCTCTTTCCGCGATGAACTGCCGTGCTGCGGCCGGTCCGAGCGAGGTTCGAAAAAACTGGTTTATGGTGTGCAGGTTGATCGGGAGGGAATAGACCTCGCCACGCACGGTCGTCTTTGCCCGATGCTTGAAAGGCATCATGCGCGAGAAGCTGTTCGCGTAGTCCCAGACCTCCTCGTCGTTGGTGTGGAAAATGTGGGGACCGTAGACGTGGACCATGATGCCCGTGTCCGCGTCGCGTTCGGTATGGCAGTTGCCTGCGAGATGCGAACGCCGATCGACGACCGTGACCGCGTGGCCGTCGTCGGCCAGGCTGCGGGCGATGACGGCGCCCGACAGGCCCGCGCCGATGGCAAGGACCCGGCGTGCCGTCACCGCACCGGATCCCGCCAGCCGCGGCTTCGACCGCACGTTGCGCCGGGTCGACCAAGCTGTGCGCGGTGCGCCAGGATGTCGTTGTGGTTGGACCTCCCCGTCAATTCCTGCTCTCCGAGATCGGTACCGAGTATCTCGTCCGTTGCATCGTGGGTATACCATCTTGCCGGACACGTCGTCCCCTTACACGTGAAAGGTCGTTGCGTTGGCCGGCCGCACCATGCGACGTGGCGACAGAACGCCGGGACACATGATCTGCCCGGTGGGCGGAATGTCGTCCGCGTCCGACGCCGCCCGATGCGGAACCTGGTTGGTGCGGCCTTTCGCGCGGGCCGTGGCTTGCATCCCCGGCCGAAATCCCGTATGGCGCGCTCATTCCACACACGGGCTTTGGTGTCTGTCCGGGAGAAATCCGGCTGAGACCTCCGGTGGCGTTTCCGAATGCTCGGGGCGTCGATGGTCCGTGGAGGCTTGAACCGGAAAGGAAAAGACAATGGCTCTGCCAGATTACAGCATGCGCCAGCTCCTCGAAGCTGGCATCCACTTCGGCCACCAGACGCACCGCTGGAACCCGAAGATGGCGCCCTACATCTTCGGCGCCCGCAACAACATCCACATCATCGACCTGTCGCAGACGGTTCCTTTGCTGAACCAGGCACTCAAGGTGGTGTCCGACACCGTCGCCGGCGGCGGCCGCGTGCTCTTCGTCGGCACCAAGCGGGCTGCTTCCGAGATCGTGGCGGACGCCGCGCAGCGCTCGGCACAGTACTACGTGAACTCGCGCTGGCTCGGCGGCATGCTGACCAACTGGAAGACGATTTCGCACTCGATCCAGCGCCTGCGCAAGCTCGACGAACTTTTGGCCGGCGAGGCCCAGGGCTTCACCAAGAAGGAGCGCCTGAACCTCGAGCGCGAGCGCGAGAAGCTCGACAAGGCGCTCGGCGGCATCAAGGACATGGGCTCGACCCCGGACCTGATGTTCGTCATCGACACCAACAAGGAAGCGATCGCGATCCAGGAAGCCAAGCGTCTCGGCATTCCCGTCGTCGCGGTGATCGATTCCAACTGCGATCCGGACAAGATCGACTACCCGATCCCGGGCAATGACGACGCCGCCCGCGCCATCTCGCTCTATTGCGAGCTCGTCGCCAAGGCCGCGATCGACGGCATCGCGCGCCAGCAGGGTTCGCTCGGCATGGACATCGGCGCTTCCGAGGAAGCACCGGTCGAGCCGGTGCTGGAAGGCAACGCCTGAGGCGAACGCCGACGGTAACATCCGCGTCGCATTGATCTGCGACGCGGTAAGGGCGCGGTCTCCGGCCGCGCCTGATTCGCAAGCAAATTTGGCCGGTACGCCCGCCGCTGCCCGTTGAGGCCGCGCCAAACGGGCCTTCCGGGATTGGACGAGAGGTTGAGATGAGCATTTCGGCTGCACAGGTCAAGGAACTCCGCGACAAGACCGGCGCGGGTATGATGGACTGCAAGATGGCGCTGAACGAGACCAACGGCGACATGGAGGCCGCGATCGACTGGCTGCGCGCCAAGGGTATCGCCAAGGCCGACAAGAAGGCTGGCCGCACGGCGGCCGAGGGCCTGATCGCGGTCAACTCGGACGCCACCAAGGGCGTGGTCGTCGAGGTCAATTCCGAGACCGACTTCGTCGCCCGCAACGATGCCTTCCAGGACATCGTGCGCAACATCGCGCAGGTGGCCCTGACCACGGACGGTTCGGTCGAGGCTCTCGCCGCGAGCGCCTATCCGGGCTCGAGCAAGAGTGTGTCGGACACGATCAAGGACGCGATCGGCACGATCGGCGAGAACATGAACCTGCGCCGCTCGGCCATGTTGACGGTGCAGTCGGGCGCGGTCGCGACCTACATCCACAACGCCGTCGCCGATGGCCTGGGCAAGCTCGGCGTGCTGGTGGCCATCGAGACGACTGGCAATGTGGACGCCGCGCGCGCCTTCGGCCGGCAGGTCGCCATGCACGTGGCGGCCACCAGCCCGATGGCGCTGACGGCCGAGCAGATCGATCCCGCCGCCGTTGCCCGTGAAAAGGCGATCTTCACCGAGCAGGCCCGCGAATCGGGCAAGCCGGACAACATCATCGAGAAGATGGTCGAAGGCCGCCTGCGCAAGTTCTACGAGGAGGTCGTCCTCCTGAAGCAGGCCTTCGTGATCAACCCCGACCTGACGGTCGAGGCGGCGCTGAAGGCTGCCGAGAAGGACATCGGCGCCCCGGCGACGATCACCGGCTTCGTGCGCGTCGCGCTCGGCGAGGGCGTCGAGAAGGAAGAGACGGACTTTGCCGCCGAAGTGGCTGCCGCCGTCAAGAAGTAAGTCCTGATAACAGCGACTTGCAGGCGAGGGCGCCGCGTGACATCGCGGCGCCCTTCGTGTATCGCAGACCCGCCTATCCGCAACATTCGAGGTGAAGATGCCCGCCAAGCCACAGTATCGCCGCGTGGTCCTGAAAGCTTCGGGCGAGGCACTGATGGGGGCGCAGGGGTTCGGCATCGACGTCTCGGTCGTGGACCGGATCGCCTCCGACATCGCCGAAGCCCGTGCCCTTGGCGTCGAGGTGGGCGTGGTGATCGGCGGCGGCAACATCTTTCGCGGCGTGGCGGTTGCGTCCAAGGGCGGCGATCGCGTGACCGGCGACCACATGGGCATGCTGGCCACCGTGATCAATTCGCTGGCCCTGCGCACCTCGCTGTCGAAGATCGGCGTCGAGGCTATCGTGCTGTCGGCCATCGCCATGCCGGAACTCTGCGAGAGCTTTTCGCAGCGCCAGGCCACCGCCTACATGAACGCGGGCAAGGTGGTGATCTTCGCCGGCGGCACGGGCAACCCGTTCTTCACCACCGATTCGGCCGCGGCTTTGCGTGCCGCCGAGATCGGCGCGGACGCCCTGTTCAAGGGCACGCAGGTGGACGGCGTCTATTCGGCCGATCCGAAGAAGGATCCGACCGCGGAGCGTTTCGACCGGCTGACGCATACCGAGGTTATCGAGCGCGGTCTCGCCATCATGGATACGGCGGCGATAGCGCTTGCGCGCGAAAACAACATTCCGATAATCGTCTATTCGATCCACGAACAAGGCGGATTCGGAGCGATTCTGAAGGGAGAAGGCCGCTGCACGACCGTGTCGGATGCGTGAAGCGTTCGCCCGTAGCCGGCCGGAGAATGGAGCAAGACGATGAGTATCGCATACGACCTCAAGGACCTGCAGCGCCGCATGGACGGTGCCGTGAGCGCATTCAAGCACGATCTGGCATCGTTGCGGACGGGACGGGCGTCCTCCAACCTGCTCGATCCGGTCATGGTCAACGCCTATGGATCGTCGATGCCGATCAACCAGGTGGCCAACGTCACGGTGCCGGAACCGCGCATGATCGCGGTGTCGGTATGGGACAAGCAGATGGTCGGCGCCGTCGACCGAGCCATCCGCGAATCGAACCTCGGCTTCAATCCGATCATGGACGGAACGACGCTGCGCATCCCGCTGCCGGAGCTCAATGAGCAGCGGCGCAAGGAACTGGTAAAGATTGCGCACCAGTATGCCGAGCAGGCGCGTATCGCCGCCCGGCACGTGCGCCGCGACGGCATGGACGCGCTGAAGAAGGCCGAAAAGGACGGCGACCTCGCCCAGGACGATGTCCGCATCCGGTCCGACAAGGTCCAGAAGATGACCGACGACACGATTTCCTCGATCGATTCGGCGCTTGCCGAAAAAGAGGCGGAGATCATGCAGGTCTAGGCGGCCATCGACACGCCGCGCGCGAGGAACAGCATGCCGAAGCCGGAGCACATCGCCTTCATCATGGACGGTAACGGCCGCTGGGCGACCGCCCGGGGGCTGCCGCGCACCGCCGGCCACCGCTCCGGGGTCGAGGCCCTGCGCCGGACCGTGCGGGCGGTGGGCGACCTCGGCATCCGCTGGATGACGGTCTATGCGTTTTCCTCCGAGAACTGGTCGCGCCCGCCGACCGAGGTCAACGACCTGATGGGTCTCCTGAAGATGTTCATCCGGCGCGACCTCGCCGAACTGCACCAGAACGGCGTGCGGGTGCGGGTGATCGGCGAGCGCAAGGGCCTGAAACCGGACATCCGGCTGCTGCTCGAGGAAGCCGAAACGCTGACGGCCGACAATGTTTCGATGAACCTGGTGATCGCGTTCAACTATGGCGCTCGCGACGAGATCGCGCGGGCTGCGGCCAAGATCGCGCGGATGGCGGCCGCCGGCGAGATTTCGTCCGGTCAGGTCACCGCCGAGACGTTCGCGGCGTTCCTTGACACGGCCGGCATGCCCGATCCCGATCTCATCGTGCGGACGGGTGGCGACCAGCGCCTGTCGAACTTCCTGCTGTGGCAGGCCGCCTACGCGGAGTTCAGCTTCCTGGACTGTTTCTGGCCGGACTTCAGCCAATGTCACCTGGCCGATGTGGTCGCCGCCTACGAACAGCGCGACCGCCGGTTCGGCGGAATCCCGGCGCGAGACGTCGCTTCGTGAGCGCCGGCTGCGCCACAGCCGCAGCGCGCCGATGAGCAATCTGAGGCTCCGCATCCTGTCGGCGCTGGTGCTGGCCCCAGCCGTGCTCTGGCTGGCCTGGCTGGGCGGACTGCCGTTCCGGCTGCTGGTGACGGCGACCGGATTCGCGATCTTCTACGAATGGGCGCACATGGCAAAGCTCGACAGGCGACGGCTCGCCTGGGGCGCCTATGGGCTGCTGCTGGCGGTTCCGCTCCTGCTCATGGCGGCCGGCACGCCGCCGGACGTCACGTTCGTCGCCCTGGTTCCGGTCCTGCTTGCCGCCTTGGCCGTTGGCTCGTTTGCCGGCCATGGCGCATGGGGCGCGGCCGGCATCGCCTATGCCGCGGTTCCCTGCATCGCGTTTGCGGCGCTTCGAGGCGGCGACGCGGCCGGGCTCGTCGCCATCGCCTTCCTCTTTGCCGTTGTGTGGGCGACCGACGTGTTCGCCTATTTCGTGGGACGCGCCTTCGGCGGCCCCAAGCTGGCGCCCGCCATCTCGCCGGGCAAGACGTGGAGCGGCGCGCTGGGCGGCGCGGTGTTTGCCGTGCTGGCCGGCGCGGCCGTGGCCGCCGCTCTCGGCATCGCGCACTGGCCGTTGCTTGCCCTCGTCGCGGTCTGCCTGTCGATCGCCTCGCAGATCGGAGATCTTTTCGAATCCTGGATCAAGCGCCGGTATGGCGCAAAGGATTCCTCGCGCCTCATTCCCGGACATGGGGGCGTCATGGATCGCGTGGACGGGCTTGTGGCGGCCGCCACGGCCCTGTACGTCGTCGGCTGGCTGATGTCGGGAGCGGAGAAGCCTGCGGCTGGTCTCTTCGCGTTCTGACCCATCCCGGGCAGGCAGCGTCATCCTGTTGCCCGGATTGTCCTTCCAACCTCGGATCCATCGGGGCCATACAAGAGGCGAGAATCGAGCTTGGGCGAGATCGCACTATCCATCTTCGGAATGGACGGACTTCTCATCGGCACCATCGTGCCCTTTCTGTTCGTGCTGACGATCGTCGTTTTCGTCCACGAGATGGGGCACTATCTCGTCGGACGCCTGTGCGGCATCGGCGTGCAGGCATTCTCGATCGGGTTCGGGCCCGAACTGTTCGGCTTCAACGACCGCCATGGCACGCGCTGGAAACTGTCGCTGATTCCGCTGGGCGGATACGTCAAGTTCGTCGGCGACATGAACGCGGCAAGCACGCCCCCCGATGCCGAGGAGATGGCGGGACTGTCGACGCAAGACCGCAAGCGCGCCTTTCACCTGCAGCCGGTCTGGAAGCGCGCGGCGACGGTCGTGGCCGGCCCGCTCTTCAACTTCCTGCTCACGATCGCGGTCTTCGCGGTGATGTTTGGACTCTACGGGCGATTCGTTTCCGACCCGATGGTCGCCGAGGTGCGCCCAGGCAGCCCGGCCGACGCCGCAGGCTTCCAGCCAGGCGACCGCTTCCTGCGGGTCGACGGAAACCGGGTGGAGACCTTTACCGACGTCCAGCGCTACGTGACCGGCCGGGCCGGCGACGCGCTGACCTTCGTCATGCTGCGCGACGACCGCGAGATCGAACTGGTCGCAACGCCCGAACTCTCCGAACAGACGGATGCGCTGGGCAACACGATCCGGGTGGGAATCATCGGCGTCGTCAACAACCAGGAAGTCGGCCAACCGCGGATCGTCGAGTACGGACCGCTGGAATCATTCACCGAAGCGGTGTTCGAGACCGGCGACGTGATCCTCCGGACCGGTCAATTCTTGAAACGTTTTGTCGCAGGACGTGAAGACAGGTGCCAGCTGGGCGGACCGGTCAAGATCGCCGACATGGCCGGAAAGGCGGCTGCCAAGGGGTTCGACTGGCTCGTGCAGCTGGTTGCGATGCTGTCGGTCGGCATCGGCGTCCTGAATCTGCTGCCCATTCCGCCGCTGGACGGCGGACACCTTCTCTTCTATGCAGTTGAGGCAGCAAGCGGCAGACCGGTATCCGAACGTGTCATGGATCTGTTCTACCGCGCTGGCATGCTACTGGTGCTGGCCTTCATGGCGTTCGTCTTCTGGAACGACCTGTTTGGCTGCTAAGCGAGCGTTGGCGTTGAAGGGGAGGTTCGATTCACCGATGGTTTACCATGCGATGGAAATAGCGTGACCCGAACGACACGCCACCGGGATTAGTAAATACAAATTAACCAGGAGCCTTGCGTGTATAGGAAATACGGGTCATACGGTATGCGGCTTCGGCCGGCCGTCCGGTATCTCGCCGTGGGGACTACGAGAGCAAGGTATACAAGCCCGATGAAGGCAGGCAGACATTTCGTGAGCGCCGTTTCGGCACTCGCCCTATCGACCGGCTTGGTCGCGTCCGGCGCATTCGCCGTCCAGTTCGCCGCGGTCGTCGCGGCGCAGGCGGCGGTGGTCAGCAGCATCGACGTTCGGGGCAATCGCCGGGTCGACAATGCGACCATCCGCGAATATGTGGGCATCCAGCCCGGCCGCAGCTTTGGTCCGTCGGACATCGACGAAGGCGTCAAGCGCCTCTTCGGCACCGGGCTCTTCGCCGACGTGCGCATCAACCAGGTCGGATCGACCCTGGTCATCCAGGTGGACGAATACGCCATCGTCAACCAGGTGATCTTCCAGGGCAACCGCAAGATCAAGGATGCGAGTCTCTCCCAGGCCGTCCAGCTCAAGCCGCGCGGCACCTATTCGGACGCCGCGCTCGAGGCCGACTCGCAGTCTATTCGTCAGGCCTACAGCGCCATTGGCCGCGACGACGCGACCGTCAGCGCCCGCACGATCGATCTCGGCGACAACCGCGTCAACGTGGTGTTCGAGATCAACGAGGGCGACCGCACCAAGATCGCCAACATCAACTTCGTCGGCAACAACGCCTTCAGCGCCCGGCGCCTGAAGGAGGTCATCTCGACCAAGTCGTCGAACGTGCTGTCCTTCCTGTTCCGCGACGACCTCTACAGCGAGGATCGCCTGCGGGCCGACGAGGAGGCGCTGCGCCGTTTCTACTACAACCGCGGCTATGCGGATTTCCGCGTCATCTCGTCCTATGCCGAGCTTGACGAGACCCGCAACGAATACACCGTTTCCTTCACCGTCGAGGAAGGCGATCGCTACACCTTCGGCAACGTCTCGATCGAAAGCACCCTCGATGGCGTCGACGATGCGTCCCTGCGTTCCCTGATCAAGACCGACCAGGGCAAGGTCTACAGCGCCAAGGACGTCGAGGACACGATCATCGCGTTGACCGAGCGCGTGGTGGGCATGGGCTACGCCTTCGCCCAGGTGACGCCGCGCGGCGACCGCGACTTCGAGAACCGCACGATCTCGGTGGCCTATTCGATCGACCAGGGCGCCCGCACCTATATCGAGCGCATCGAAATCCGCGGCAATTCCCGCACACGCGACTACGTCATCCGTCGCGAATTCGATGTCAGCGAGGGCGACGCCTTCAACCAGGTTCTGGTCCAGCGGGCCAAGCGCAGGCTCGAAGGCCTGAACTACTTCACCTCGGTCAATGTCTCGACCGTGCCGGGATCGCAGCCGGATCAGGTCTATCTCGTCATCGACGTTGTCGAGAAGTCGACCGGCGAATTCTCGATCGGTGCCGGCTATTCGACCGGCGACGAAACCCGGGGCACGGGCGGCGTCTCCGTCGAGGGCTCGATCAGCGAGCGCAACTTCCTCGGTCGCGGCCAGTACATCAAGGTGTCGGCCGGCGGCGGCAAGAACTCGCGCGACTACGGCCTCTCCTTCACCGAGCCGTATTTCCTCGGTCGTCGGATCTCGGCCGGCTTCGACGTGTTCCGTCGCACGCGCAACTCGACCTACTACGACTCGGAAGAGACGGGCGCGACCGTCCGCCTCGGCCTGCCGATCACGCGGGCGCTGTCGACGCAGGTGGCCTACAACTATTCGATCCAGGACTACTCGCCCGCCGGAGACTGCGATGACGGCAGTGGCAATTTGGTCATTGGATGCGGAATCGGAGACGCTTACGCCGAGGCAATCCAGCAGGGCAGATGGGTGAAGTCGTCGGTGAGCGGCACGCTGCTGTTCAACACGATCGACAACATGAGCAACCCGCGCTCGGGCATCTATGCCACCTTCACCGGCGAGTACGCGGGTCTTGGCGGCAATGCCGAGTGGATCAAGCTCACCGGCCGTGCCACCTACTATCACACGCTGCTCTCCGAGCAGGACGTGGTGGCGCTGCTATCAGTGGGCGGCGGCCACATCATCGAGACGGGAAATGACCTGCGGTTGTTTGATTATTTCCAGAACACCAGCCGCATCATCCGCGGATTCGAGTCGAGCGGCATCGGGCCAGTCGACAGCACGAACCCCGAAGATCATCTCGGCGGCACGACCTACTTCAACGCCACGGCGGAGGTTCAGTTCCCGCTGCCGCTGGTGCCCGACAGCCTCGGCCTGAAGGGCGCGGTCTTCGCCGATGCGGCGACGATCTACGGCAATTCGTTGACGCAGGTTCAGGCTGGTTCGGACTCCATGAACTGGCGCGCATCGGTCGGCGCGTCCGTCCTGTGGGCGTCGCCCTTCGGTCCGCTGCGTGTCGACTACGCCGTCCCGGTCATGAAGGAAGACACCGACGAGGTTCAGAACTTCAACATCGGCATTTCCACCCGCTTCTGATCGGCGTGGCACACCGGGCGGGTCACCCCGCCCGGTTCGGGATTCAAGGATCCTTTCTCAAGATGGGTGATCCCGTGTTCTTCCCGCCGGCGCGGCGTCTCACCGTCGGCGAAGCGGCCGCCATGGTTGGTGGCTCGCTGCGACAGTCTTCCTCCGCCAGCATCGAGATCGAGGGGCTTGCCGCCGCTGCTCAAGGCGGCGCGGGCAAGCTCGTGTTCATCGACGGCCGCAAGCATGTCCGTCTGCTCGACCAACTGGTCGCCGCTGCGGTTCTCTGCCAGGAAGACCTGGCGGCGAGCGTTCCCGACGCGGTCGCGGCCATCATCGTGCGCAAGCCCGCTGCCGCCTTTGCGCGCATTGGCCGTGCGCTCTATCCGGAAGCGATTCTGGGACGGAGCATCGCAGCGATGCAGACCGGCATCGCCGAGAGCGCGTTCGTGTCGCCTTTGGCTATCCTCGAAGATGGCGTGACCATTGGCGCGGGGGCCGTCATCGGCGACGGGGCCGAGATCGGCCGCGGCAGCGTGATCGCTCCGAACGCGGTGATCGGCGCCGACTGCCGGATCGGCCGCGACTGCTATGTCGGGCCCGGCGCGAGTATCCTTGTCGCCCTGATCGGAAACCGGGTCACCATCCATGGCGGGGCGCGGCTCGGCCAGGATGGATTCGGCTTTCATGCCGGCGCGGCCGGGCTTGAGAAGATCCCTCAGATCGGGCGCGTCGTCATCCAGGACGATGTCGAGATCGGCGCGAACACCACCGTCGACCGCGGCGCCCTTGACGACACGGTCGTGGGCGAGGGGACCAAGATCGACAATCTCGTCCAGATCGGCCACAACGTGCGCATCGGTCGGCATTGCGCGATCGCGGCGCAGGCCGGCATTTCCGGATCGGTGACGATCGGAGACGGTGTGATGCTGGGCGGAAGGGTGGGGATTGCCGACCATGTGAACATCGGCGACGGCGCACAGATTGCGGCGGGCAGCGGCTTGATGCATGACGTGCCGGCGGGCGAGCGCTGGGCCGGTTTTCCAGCCAAGGTGGCCACGGAGTTCTTCCGGGAGGTCTATACGTTGAAGAAGCTTGCAGGCGACAGGAAGCGGAAGGGAGCGGTGAATGGCTGAGGGTGGCGGACAAACACTGGACGCGGTCGACATTGTCGCGCTTCTTAAACTCCTTCCGCATCGCTATCCGTTCCTGCTGGTCGATCGGGTGGTGGAGATCGACGGCAATGATTCCGCGGTCGGCATCAAGAACGTGTCCATGAACGAGCCGCACTTCCAGGGGCATTTCCCCGGCCATCCGGTGATGCCGGGCGTCCTGATCGTGGAAGCCATGGCCCAGACGGCCGGCGCCATCTGCATCCGCAAGAGTGGTATGGAGACGCCCAGCCTCGTCTACTTCATGGCGATCGACAGCGCGAAATTCCGCAAGCCGGTCACGCCTGGCGACCAGTTGCGCATTCACGTCCGGAAGCTGAAGGAACGCGGTGGCATCTTCCGCTATGCCTGCGAGGCGCGCGTCGACGGCGACAAGGTGGCCGAGGCGCAACTGACCGCGATGATGACGCCCAAGCAGGCCGGCTGATCCCGTCGATGATCGAAACCCGTATCCATCCGACCGCCGTGGTCGAGACTGGCGCGCGTATCGGCCAGGGCGTGCAGATCGGCCCGCTGTGCCATGTCGGCCCGGACGTCACGCTCGGCGACGGCGTCCAGTTGTTCGGGCATGTCAGCGTCATCGGCGCAACCACGATTGGTGATGGCACGAAAGTCCATCCGCACGCGGTGCTGGGCGGTCCGCCACAGGACATGAAGCATAAGGGCGGGCGCACCACGCTGACCGTCGGCCGCAACTGCACCATTCGCGAATACGTGACGATGCACACGGGAACCGATACCGGCCGCGGGGCGACGGTTGTTGGCGACAACGGTTTCTATCTCGTGGCGGCCCACGTCGCACATGACTGCATCGTCGGCGATAACGTCACGCTGACCAATCAGGCCACGCTAGGCGGCCATTGCGAGGTGGGCGATCACGTCATCATCGGCGGGCTGACGGCCGTGCACCAGAACGTGCGCATCGGGCGCCGCGCCTTTCTCGGGGGATGCTCCGCGATCGTGGGCGACGTCATTCCCTTCGCCATGGCGGTGGGCAACCGGGCGCGTCTGCAAGGCTTCAACCTCGTCGGCATGCGCCGTTCGGGCATGTCGCGCGCGCAGGTTTTGACCATGCGCGAGGCCTATCGGCGGATCTTCGATCCCAGGCAGACCGTCGCGCGGAATCTCGAGGCTGTCGCGGTCGACTATGTGGGTTCGCCCGAGGTGATGGAAATCGTCGATTTCATGACCAAGCGCGGCAAGCGGCATATGTGCGTACCGCCTTACGCCGAAGCCGGAGAGGCCGGCGATGGCAGCGACGGCTGAGCCCGCCCTCCTGACTGGCCTGACACCGTCCGATCGCATCGCGGTGATCGCCGGGGGCGGCGAGTTGCCGCGCGAACTGGTCCGCGGTTTGAAGGCCGCCGGCCATTCTCCCTTCGTGATCATCGTCGGTGGCGAGGATCGGACAGGCCTTGCCGACGGCGCCTACACCGTACTCGAACTCGAGGAGTATGGCCGGCTGTTGCCGGTGCTGCGATCTGCGCGCGCCACCCACCTGGTGATGGCGGGTAGCGTGTCTCGCCGGCCCCGGCTTGGCTCGATCCGCTTCAGCCTCGGCCTCCTGAAACTGCTGCCAAAGATCGTGTGGGCGCTCGGCCGTGGCGACGACGCGCTGCTGCGGGCGATCGTCGGCCACATCGAGGCGGCGGGCATAAAGGTGCTCGGCTCGCACCAGATCCTGCCAGACCTTCTGGCGCCAAAGGGCGCGATCACGAGGGTGAAGCCTTCCGCATCCATCGAGCCGCACATCGCGGCTGGCTTTCGGGCGGCGCGCGCCATCGGGGCGCTCGACATCGGCCAGGCGGCGGTCGCGGTCGGTCGCCGGGTCGTGGCGCTGGAGGGCGTGGAAGGAACGGCCGCGATGCTGGCGCGCGTCGGCGACCTGCGCGCTTCGGGACGGATTTCGATGAAGGGCGGCGTTCTGGTGAAATGCGCCAAGCCGGGGCAGGAACTGCGCGCCGACCTGCCCACGATCGGCCCGGATACGGTCACCGACGCCCATGCGGCGGGTTTGTCCGGCATTGCCGTGGAAGCAGGACGCACCATCATCTTGCGGCAGGGCGATGTCATCGAAAGCGCCGACCGGCTGGGCCTCTTCGTCGTCGGTCTCGACGGGAGCGACCAATGACGGACGGACCGCTTCGCATCGCGATCGTGGCCGGCGAGGAGTCCGGGGACCTGCTCGGCGCCGATCTCGTCGCGGCGCTGGCGGCCGCCACGGGGCGCACGGTCGAACTGGTCGGCGTCGGCGGGCCGCATCTCCAGGCGCTGGGGCTGAAGACACTGTTCGACCCGGGCGAGATCGCGCTGATGGGCGTGGCAGCCGTGGTGGCGCGGCTGCCACGATTGGTTCGACGCATCGGGCAGGCCGCTGCCGCCATTGTCGCCGCCAAGCCGGATTGCCTGATCACGATCGACGTTCCGGATTTCAGCCTGCGCGTCGCGAAAAAGGTGCATGCCGCGGCGCCCGGCGTGCCGAAGGTGCATTACGTCTGTCCGAGCGTCTGGGCCTGGCGGCCGGCGCGCGCGTCCCGCATGGCCGCCTTCATCGACCATGTCCTTTGCCTCCTGCCATTCGAAACCGGAGAGCTTGCCCGGTTGAAGGGACCGGCGGGCACCTATGTCGGACACCGCCTTGCGCATGAACCGCGCCTCATCGCCGCCGCGGAGCGCCAGCGGGTCAGACCGCCGCGCAAGCCTGGCGAGCCCGCCACGCTGCTCGTCCTGCCAGGCTCACGCCGGGGCGAAGTCTCGCGCCTCCTCGAACCCTTTCGCGAAACCCTCGACATTCTGGCGGCGCGCGGCACGTCCGTGCGCATCCTGATGCCGACAGTGCCGCATGTCGAGGCGATGGTGCGCGCGGGAACCGCGAACTGGTCGGTGAAACCGGACATCCTCACGACGGTGGACGAGAAGTATCGCGCCTTCGGCGAGGCGGATGCCGCGCTGGCAGCATCGGGCACGGTGACGCTGGAACTAGCGCTCGGGCGCGTGCCGACGCTCGCCTGCTACAAGGCCGACGCGCTGATGCGGGCCGTCTACCCGATGATCGGCATCTGGACGGCGTCGCTGCCGAACCTCGTCGCCGACAGCCCCGTCGTGCCGGAGTTCTACGACCACTTCGTCAGGCCGGCCATGATCGCCAGACATCTCGAGCTTCTGCTGGCCGACACACCGGCGCGCGCGGGCCAACTGGCCGGTTTCGACAAGATCATCGCCGCGATGGCAACCGACCGGCCATCGGGCGTCATCGCCGCGAAGGCCGTGCTCGACACGATCGAGCGCCGCCAGAACGGCTGACGGCGCCCAAAGGGCGCCGCCGAATGCCGACAGATCGGTGTATCGCGCGTCAGCGCTTGGCGATTGGCGTGTAGTCGCGGGGCGGGGCGCCGGTGTAGAGCTGGCGCGGGCGGCCGATCTTCTGGTGCGGATCCTCGATCATTTCCTTCCACTGCGCGACCCAGCCGACCGTACGGGCGACGGCGAACAGCACGGTGAACATGGTGGTCGGGAACCCGAGCGCCTTGAGCGTGATGCCGGAATAGAAGTCGATGTTGGGATAGAGTTTCTTCTCGATGAAGTACTCGTCCGTCAGGGCGATCCTCTCCAACTCCATCGCCACGTCGAGCAGCGGGTCGTCCTTGATGCCAAGCTCCCCCAGCACTTCGTGCGTCGTCTTCTGCATGATCTTGGCGCGCGGATCGTAGTTCTTGTAGACGCGGTGGCCAAAACCCATCAGGCGGAACGGGTCGTTCTTGTCCTTGGCGCGGGCAATGTACTCGGGAATGCGATCGACCGAGCCGATTTCCGACAGCATGTTGAGCGCCGCTTCGTTGGCGCCGCCATGAGCCGGCCCCCAGAGACAGGCGATGCCGGCCGCGATGCAGGCGAACGGATTGGCGCCGGACGATCCGGCGAGACGGACGGTCGAGGTCGATGCGTTCTGCTCGTGGTCGGCGTGGAGGATGAAGATGCGATCCATCGCGCGGGCGAGCACCGGGTTGACCTTGTACTCCTCGCACGGCACGGCAAAGCACATGTTGAGGAAGTTGGCCGCGTAGTCGAGATCGTTCTTCGGGTAAACGAAGGGCTGGCCGATATGGTACTTGTAGGCCATCGCGGCGATCGTCGGGGTCTTGGCGATCAGCCGCATGGACGCGACCATGCGCTGGTATGGATCGGAGATGTCCGTCGAGTCGTGGTAGAAGGCCGAGAGCGCGCCGACGACGCCGCACATGACCGCCATCGGGTGCGCGTCGCGGCGGAAGCCGGTGAAAAAGCGCGACATCTGCTCGTGTACCATCGTGTGGCGGGTCACGCGGTAGTCGAAGTCTTCCTTCTGCAACTTGGTCGGAAGCTCGCCATAGAGCAGGACGTAGCAGACTTCGAGGAAGTCGCCATGCTCGGCCAGCTGTTCGATCGGATAGCCGCGATGCAGGAGGACGCCCTCGTCGCCGTCGATGAAGGTGATCTCGGATTCGCAACTCGCGGTGGAGGTGAAACCGGGATCATAGGTGAACGCCCCGGTCTGGGCGTAGAGCTTGCCGATGTCGATGACGTCGGGACCGATGGAGCCCTTTCGGACGCTCAGATCGATCGCCTTGCCGCCAAAATCGAGTTTTGCGGTTGATGCGGTCATCGCGGACTCCTTCATCGGTATCATGTTGTATGGAGGGCTCTGCGATCGGAAATCGCGAGCAAGATCGGCGTTGTAGCTATCCTATTTCGCCTCCGATGCCAAGTTGCGGCACGGGGAATGTTGCGTTGCACCAGCCGTTTAGGAGCAGCCTGACGGGCATTCGCCGATTGGATCGATTTAGTTGCCGCTGGACGCGCCGTCCCGTCAGAGCAGGTCGTCGATGCGACCGAGGCTTTCGTCGCGGCCAAGGACCGCAAGCACGTCGAATACGCCCGGCGAGGTTGCACGACCCGTGAGCGATGCGCGCAAGGGCTGCGCGACGGCGCCAAGCTTGAGCCCCGTCGCCGCGACATGAGCCCGGATGGCTGCCTCGGTCGACGCCGCCGTCCACTCGCCATCGATCGCGGCGAGGGCCGCGCGGGCTCCGGCCAGGATTTCGCGCGGCGGCGCGCCGACCAGTTGGGCGGCCTTGTCGTCGAGCGCCAGCGGGCGCTGTGCAAACAGGTAGCCGGCGTTGCCGGCCAGTTCGACCAGCGTCTTGGCGCGTTCCTTCAGGCCGGGCATGGCCGACAGCAGCATGCCGCGTCGCTTCTCGTCGAGTTTGTCGAGCAACGCTGGCCCGCCTTCGATATAGGGCAGGGTGGCGACCAGAATGTCGAGCAGTTCGTCATCGGGCGTATTTCGCATGTGAACGCCGTTGAGCGCCTCCAGCTTCTGGAAATCGAATCGGGCCGCGCCCTTGTTGACGTCCCCGATCTCGAACCAGGAGACCATGTCCGCGGTCGACATGATCTCGTCGTCGCCATGGCTCCAGCCAAGACGGGCGAGATAGTTGCGCAGCGCCGCAGGCAGATAGCCCATGGCGCGGTAGGCCTCCACGCCGAGTGCGCCATGCCGCTTCGACAGCTTGGCGCCATCGGCCCCATGGATCAGCGGAATGTGCGCCATCACCGGCACGTCCCAGCCCATCGCCTTGTAGATGATGGTCTGGCGGGCGGCGTTGGTCAGGTGATCGTCGCCGCGGATTATGTGGGTGACGCCCATGTCATGATCATCCACGACGACCGCATGCATGTAGGTCGGGATCCCGTCGGAACGCAGAATGATGAAATCGTCGAGATCCTTGTTGGGAAAGCGAACTTCGCCCTGGACCTTGTCGTGCACCACGGTCTCGCCCTCGCGTGGCGCCTTGATGCGGATGACCGGCTTGACGCCGGCCGGCGCCTCGGAGGCATCGCGGTCGCGCCAGCTTCCATCGTAGCGTGGCGGGCGGCCTTCCGCGCGCGCCTTCTCGCGCATGGCGTCCAGTTCCTGCGCCGTTTCGTACGCGTAGTAGGCTTCGCCGATGCGCACCAGCTCTTCCGCTACCTCGCGGTGGCGCTCGGCCCGGGTAAACTGGGAAATCGGCTCGCCATCCCACTTCAAGCCGAGCCAGTCCAGGCCATCGAGGATGGCGGCTGTCGCGGCATCGGTCGAGCGCTCCCGGTCCGTGTCCTCGATGCGCAGGAGCATCTTGCCGCCGGTGTGCTGGGAGTAGAGCCAGTTGAACAGCGCGGTGCGTGCGCCGCCGATATGCAGGTAGCCGGTGGGCGAAGGCGCGAAGCGCGTGACGACGGGTGCGGACATGGCGGTTCCAGGAGAAGGGCGAGCACGCAATTGCTGCATCGTCGCGCGGGTGTTTTGGGTCGCGTTCATGTAGCATAGGTTCGCCCGGGCGCAAGCTTTTCGGGGAAGCGAGGCCCGAAGGCTCCCGACAGGGGCGGGGACAGGATCGATGGCGACGGTAAATGGACCGGAGGCCGACGAACGGGGCATGCTGCCCACGGGCCTTTCGGGCGTGGGCGTGCCCGGCCGCGTGGCCGATGGGAACGACGCTTTCCGGCGGCGCGCCTACGCCCGGCGGCCACCGCGGCTGTCCACGACTCAAAGGCTGGCGACACTGATACGCAAGGCGGTCGAAGTCGAACGTGACCGAGGGGCCGCGTTCCTGTTCATGCCGGTCATGCTGGCGCTCGGCGCCGCCGTCTATTGGTCGCTTCCCTTCGAGCCGGCCTTCTGGGTCATTCTGGGCGTGACAGGGATGAGCGGCGTCCTGTTGGCGTCCACGCGCGACGGGTCGATGACGCGCGTCGCGATGGCCGCCATGCTGTTGCTTGGGCTTGGCGTCCTGGTCGGCAAGATCGAGACCTGGCGCGCCAGCACGCAGATGCTGGGCTCCGAAATATCGACCATGCTGACCGGCAGGGTCGCGGTCGTCGAGCGACAGGCAACCGGCCGCGTGCGCCTGACGATCGACGTTTCCGGCACGGCCCGGCCGGCCTTGCGGTATGCGCCGACACGCGTGCGGCTGTCCGCTCGCACGATCCCCGATGACCTGGCGCCTGGCGACGGGGTCGCGGGTTACGCCAGGCTCTTCCCCCCCTCCGGTCCCGCCCGACCGCATGGCTATGACTTTGCCTTCGAGAGCTACATGAGTGGCATCGGTGCCACGGGGTTCTTCCTCTCCAACCCGGAGAAGATCGCATTGCTCGACCAACCGGGCTGGCGCGCCAGGATATCGACGGGAATCGGCCGGATGCGCGAGGCCATCGCGGCGCGCATCGTCGAAAGGATCGGCGGAGCCGAAGGCGCCATCGCCGCGGCGCTGATCGCCGGGACGCGTGCCGGCATTCCCGAAGAGGTCAACGAAGATCTCCGCAAGACCGGACTCGCGCACGTCCTGTCCATCTCGGGCCTGCACATGGCTCTCGTGGCGGGAACAGTGATGCTGGCGCTGCGCTTCCTGTTCGCGCTTGCCCCCGGCTTCGCGTCGCGCCGGCCGGTCAAGAAGTACGCGGCGGTCGTCGCGCTTCTGGCCGCGAGCTATTATCTCGTGGTCTGCGGCGCCGCCGTGGCCGCGCAACGATCCTACATCATGATCGCGGTCATGCTCGTGGCGCTGCTGTTCGACCGCGCCGCCGTCACCATGCGCAACCTGTCCATCTCCGCGCTGATCGTCGTGGCGATCGCGCCGCACGAGGTCGTTGGGCCGAGCTTCCAGATGTCCTTTGCCGCGACGGCCGCCTTGATCGCGGCCTACGGCGCCTGGTCAGAACGCCGCCTTCGCTCCGGCAAACGAAAGGCATGGCGGCGCGACCGCCCGGTCGTCCAGTCCTTGCTGGGGAAGGGGCTTGCCTATGCGGGCGGCATCGCCGCAACCTCGCTGATCGCAGGCACGGCGACCGCGCTCTATGGTGTGTGGCATTTCCATCGCGCATCGCCGCTCGGTCTCGTCGCCAATCTCCTGGCGATGCCCGTGGTGTCTCTGGTCGTCATGCCGTTCGCCGTGCTGGCCGGCGTGCTGATGCCCTTCGGGCTCGATGGCTGGCCCCTCGATCTGATGGGTTGGGGAATCGGCGTCATGATGGCGATCGCAAGCTGGCTGGCGGAGCGAACGCCTTTCGATGCGGTCGGCGCCATTCCGGCATCGGCGGTGCTGGCGCTGACGGCCGCCCTGGTTCTGGCCACCGTGCTCACGACATGGCTGCGGGCCCTGGCGCTGCCGCTCGCCGCCATCGGCATCGCGATCATAGCGGGGCGCGATCTGCCGGACATTTTCGTCGCCGAGGACGGACGACTGGTCGCCATGCGGCTGGAAAACGGAGACCTGGCGGTCAACCGGCCGCGGCCGAGCGAATTCGTCACCGGCATCTGGAAAGGCGCGGCGATGGCGGGCGCGGTCGTCAAGCCTGTCGCGGACGCCGGCATTGCGGCTGCGAGCGCGCATGATCGGGCAGAGGTGGCATCACGTATCGCCCGGCTGCGGCCCGACACGCCGTTCGTCTGCGCGGCGGATGCCTGTCTCGCCCGCCACGAGAGCGGCGCCGTGGTCGCCTTCCTCGGTGAGCGCGTGCCCCTCGACGGATACTGCTCCGGTGCAGCGCTGGTCGTCGTCGATGACGCCACAGTAAGGTCGAGCTGTTCTGGCAATGGCGGCGCGACGGTGCTTACCAAGCGCGATCTCGCGCGCAGGGGAAGTGCGGAGTTGCGCTTTCCTGGCGGGGACGCGCCGATGATCGTCATGCGGCAGGCGATTGCCGAGCCGTTCAGGCCATGGCACGCACACCGCCGCTTTTCGCGCGAAGCGCGTGGCCTGGCGCCCTACAAGCGCGAGGAACCCGTCCGCGGCGCGCGCGCTGCCTCAACGCCGCCATAGACATTTCGGGCACCCGCTTCGGGGCGTCCGCCTCAATAACGACGGATGAGGCCGACCAGCTTGCCCTGCACATTGACCCGGTCGGGTCCGAAGATGCGGGTCTCATAGGCGGGATTGGCGGCTTCCAGCGCGATCGACGCACCCTTGCGGCGGAACCGCTTCAGCGTCGCCTCCTCGCCATCGACCAGCGCCACGACGATATCCCCGGGCGTGGCCGACGTTGCATTGCGGATGATGACCGTGTCGCCATCGAGGATCCCCGCCTCGATCATCGAATCGCCCTTGACCTCGAGGGCGTAGTGATCGCCGCCCGTCAGCATGTCCGGCGGAACGATAACGGAATGTGTCTGGTGCTGGATGGCGTCGATCGGCACGCCGGCGGCGATGCGACCCATCACCGGAATGGACACGCCGTTGGCCTCGTCGTCATTGCTTGCAACGCGGGCCGATGCCGGCTCCGGCTTCTTGCCCAGGCCGCCCTCGACCACGCTGGGTGAGAACTTCCGCGGAGCGCCAAGCCCCGGCGCGATCGAATCTGGGAGCCGGATGACTTCGAGAGCGCGGGCGCGGTTCGGAAGCCGGCGGATGAAGCCGCGCTCCTCCAGCGCGGTGATCAGACGATGGATGCCGGATTTCGAAGCCAGATCCAGCGCTTCCTTCATCTCGTCGAACGAGGGCGGGATGCCGGTTTCCTTAAGACGTTCATGAATATAGAGCAGAAGTTCGTGTTGCTTGCGGGTCAGCATCGGTCCACCCCCGGAGGAATCGCGCGGAAAAACAAAACCGGAACAAACTTATCTGTTCCAGTCTTGTTCCGCAACCGCTTTGTTCCCCATGCATCGATAAGGCGCTCGGCCAGTTGATGCGTGTCCAACAGGCCCGCCACCCGGAAAATCCCGGCCACTCGGGGTGGCCGCCGACGAAGCTGTCGAAAAATCGAACGACGATCGAATCAACCTCTGGTAATCCCGCGCCTCATCGTTCATCCCTGTCCATCAGACGAAAGTCGTGCACGGGGCAGATTCGGTTCGGAATTGTCGGGCGCGCCTGCTGCGCGCGGTTTCGCTCAGCGGTTTCGGGTTCGGCGTTTTTCAGCCTGTCGCCAGGCGGAGAGCGGGGTTCAGATGTCAGATTCACCAAACCGGACCGAGGACAAACTTCGCCCAACGCCGCCACGAAACCCGCGCTGAACCGGATCGGCATGCGGACGAGATCCACCTCCGAACCCCGCGACAGGGGTGAGTTCTTCCTGCCGTTGATCGCTCTCGCCGCGATCCTGCTGGCGACGATCGCGTTCGTGACTGTTCCGGAAGTCCCGGCGGGCGCCGACCACGTCGTGGAGCGTGCCGTCCTCGAGGATCCGGGCGGCGAACTCGGGATCGAGGACGTCGTCGCCCTGAACTTCGCGCCCATGCCAGCCATCCTGGCGGCGAGCTATACGCGGTCCGTCCACTGGGTCCGTCTGCGCGTGCGGGCATCCCAGGAGGACCGGCCGCTGGTCCTTAGGATACGGCCGACGTTTCTCGACACCGTCACGCTGTTCGAGCCCGATGTGGATGGTTCGGGCTGGCGGACGAGAGTGACAGGCGACATGGTGCCTTATGCCGAACGCGAGGTCGCGGCCGCCGCCCTGGCGCTGGAGATCGCTCCCCAGGCGCCGGAGACCGTCTACTACCTGCGGCTGGAAACGACCAGTTCGTCGCTGATGGGCGTACAGGCGCTCGACTGGCATGAGATGCGGCGGGCCGAACTCACGTCGGATGCGCTGCTCGTCGGGTTTCTGGCGATCACCTGGTGCATCCTGCTCTGGTCGATCGGAGAGTTCGTTGCACGCGCCGAGCCTATCACCTTCATCTTCATCGTCTCCCAGGTCAGCTACATGCTCTACGTGTTGGCCGTCACGGGATACCTCGGGCCGCTGATCTCGGGTGCATCGCCAGGCACGGTCAACACACTGACCAACATCCTCGTATGCCTGACGCCCGCGGTCGGCGTGATGCTGCACCGCCAGGTGTTTCTCGTCTACGCACCCGCGAAAATCGTCTCCGCGGTCAGCTGGGTGATGTGCGGCTTCGCGGTCGCGTTGACCGGGATGCTCCTGGTCGGAGACTACACGCAACTCGCGCTGCGGACCAATTCCACGCTCATTTTCCTCAGTTCGACATTCTACATCGCGATGGCGTTTTGGCCGTGGAAGGAACGTGCGCCATCCATCCTGCTGCGGATGCTCTATGGTGTACAAGCGCTCGCCTTCGTCATTTCCATCGCGCCACTGCTCGGCATCATCAGCATGGGAGAGTGGACGCTCAACTATCCCTACATCCTCGTCTTGACCTTCGGGGCCATGATGTTCCTGATCATCCACGGCCGCGCGAAAGAGAGGGAACTGCTGGAAAGCGAGAACCGCGCGCGGCTGGACCTCGTGAGCCAGGCGCTCGATTCCGAACGGACGCAGCGCGACATCCAGGACCGCTTCACCGCCATGCTGGTTCACGAGATCCGCAGCCCGCTGTCGGCGATCCGTCTTTCCGCCATCCCCTCTATCCTCGGCCCCGAGCGATACCGCGACATCCGCGACGCGCTCGACGAGATCGACGCGACCGTCGATCGTTGCAGCTTGGGCGGGGCGACCGATGCTCGCGCCACGACCGCCCGCGGCGTACGGTTCGATGTCATCGAGGCGATGCGCGAGGTCGTGGCGCGCCATGCGCCCTCCAACCCCGTCAAGTTCAAGCCAGCAGAGCCTATCTCCGTCGAAAGCGACCGGCAGATGGTCAACATGGTGCTCTCGAACCTCGTCGAGAACGCCATCAAGTATGCTCGGGCGGGGTCACCGATCCGCCTCGATTGCAGACGTCTTGACAAGAATGGCGCATGGGGCGTCGTGATTTCGGTTGAGAACGACCTGGGAAGCACGGCCGCACCGGATCCCCGGCGGGTCTTCGACAAGTTCTACCGATCACCGGGCGCACAATCGAAACCCGGCTCGGGCCTCGGGCTCTACGTTGCCGCGGGCGTGACGGAAATGCTGTCCGGAACGATCGACTGCTTCGTCGACGACGACGGGGTCCGCTTCGACTTCTGGCTGCCCTTGGTGCCGCCAGAGCCGAAGGGGCAGCAGGTGACCGTTGGCGAACCCATGCCGGTCCATGGGGAGACGGGTCGCTGATGGACATCGTGGTGATCGAAGACAATGACAGCCTGCGCCGCGCCATCGCGCGCTCGCTGTCGGATGTCGGATATCGCGTCAGCGCCTTCAGCTGCGCGGAGGAGTTCATCGAGGATCCGCACTCGAACGACCCCAACATGCTTCTCATCGACGTGAACCTTCCCGGCGAAAGCGGGCTCAGCCTGACCGCCCGCATGCGCCGCCTGCAACCGCGCATCGGGATCATCATTCTGTCCGGGCGCGCCAAGCCGAGCGATAGGCGCGACGGCTACGAGATGGGCGCCGACATCTACCTGACCAAGCCGGTGGACCCGGAGGAACTGAACGCGGCGGTGCGCGCGCTTCTGCGGCGCGTCGCACTGCCGCTGAAACCCGAACTCGAGTTCAGGATCGACCTGAAGGCGCGGCGTCTGCATGGGCCGGCCGGGAAGGTCATGCTGACGGGAACGGAGACCGCCGTCCTCGCCGCGCTCGTGCGCGCTCCCGATCGCAGGCTCGAAGCCTGGCAGATCGCCGAGGTGCTGGGCAGCGATGGCGCCGTCGCAAGCCGCAACACGGTCAACGTGACGATCTTCCGGATCAATCAGAAGATCATGGACACCGGTGCGGACGAGCGCTGCATCCGCGCCATCCGCAACTGGGGCTACAGCCTTTCGATCCAGATCGGGATCGACGGCTGATCCGTCCGTGCGGCGCGGACTTGGCGAATCCCGAGCCTCGAAGCCCGCACGTACCCTGTCCGCCCAGCGTGCCCCGCGGTTGTAATCTTCGTTAATTTTACATGCGCGCGGGGTGGTAGCTCTCCTCATGATTGGCTCTTCGGCATTCGATTCCGTCAGGCTAGCCGTGTCCACTCCGAGGAAAGATACAGACCATGACCCGTTCCACTGAATCCCAGAAGCGCGGCCTGTACGCGATGGCCGAGCGCGGTTCCGATGGAGCGGTGTTGAACGGGAAGACGCTCCGCCGCAGGGCGCTAGCCACGACATCGCTGATGGCCATCGCCCTGGTCGCGGCGGGATATTCCGGCCGCGCCGAGGCGACCGAGTACCTTACGGGCAGCACGACCGTTTCCAACACGATGATCACCGGCCAGACGGTAGCGGGCAGCGACGGCAGCGGCGGCGGCGCTGGGTTGGGCGGCGGCATCTTCATCGGCAGTGGCGCCACGGTGACGATCGATTCGGTCGACTTCATCGGCAACACCGCCATCGGCGGCGATGGCGGCGTGGGCGCGACGGGCGGCGGGCTGAACGGGCGGGGGACCGGAACCGTAGGGGCGGACGGCGCCGACGGCAGGGACGCCAATCCGGGTTCGGCCTATTACGGAGGAAACGGCTTTGGCGGCGGAGGACAGAACGCGTTCCCCGGGGCCGATGGCACATTCGGCGTGGGCGGCACCGGTGGCGTGGGCGGCGATGGCGCGGATGGTGCATCCACGACGGCAGGATCCGTCAAAGCAACCCTTGAATTGGCCTATTCGGCCTGGAACATCGGTTCGGATTCGACGGCAGCAGGATTGTACACCTCGATCGCCGCTGCATACACCGCTCTCGCGGCGACGGCCGCAGCGGGTGTGCCACCCGTTGGAGACAACGCCACGCTGATCGCGGGCTTCACGACGCTGGCCGCCCAATTCACTGCGCTGGCCACCGACGCTGCCGGCGATGTCACCGCCGAAACGGCCAAGCTGGCCTATGAAACTGCCTGGCTGGCGGCGATCGACACGCTCGGCTATGAATACGGCGTCTCCGGCGGCGGCGGCGGCGGCGGTACGGGTGGTTCGGGCGGTGCGGGTTCGTTCGGCTATGGCGGCGGTACTGGCGGCGACGGCGGCGATTCCGGCGATTCGGTCGGCGGCGTCCTCGGCGACGGTGCGACGGCGGGCGCGGACGGCGGCTCCGGTGGTTCAGGTGGTGCGGGTGGCTTCGGTGCCGGCGGCGGCCGGGGCGGCAATGGCGGCGCCCCCGGCGAGAACGCGATCGATGCTGAGAATTACACGTCCTACGGTTCAGGCGGGTCCGGCGGCGCCGCCGGCTTTGGCGGCGGCGTCGGCTCGACCGGCGACGGAACCGCGAACGGAACCGGCGGCGGCGGCGGCTCGGCCTATGGCGGCGCGATCTTCGTGCAGTCGGGCGGCACGCTGACCATCACCGGCAACGCGACGTTCGACGGCAACAGCGTCCATGCCGGATCGAGCGAGAACGGCGGCGAGGCAGGGCAGGCGGCCGGCACCGACCTGTTCATGATGAAGGGTTCCACCGTGAACCTGAGCCCGGGCGCCGGCAAGACGATCACCTTCAACGGCACGATCGCCGACGACAGCAGAGCCAGCATCAGCGGCACCTCGATCGCCAGCGGCAACGGTGCCGGCATCGACATCCAGAGCGGCCTCGTCGTCTTCAACGGGGTCAACACCTATACCGGCCAGACCAGGATTTCCGGCGGCGTGCTCGACGCCGATGACGGCACCGGCATCCACAAGGACAGCAACATCAACCTGGCGGGTGGCGTCCTGCAGACGTCGGGCGTCTTCGATCGCCATCTCGGTACGGCTTCGGGCCGCGTCCAGTGGACGGGTTCGGGCGGCTTTGCGGCTGTCGATGGCGACCTGACGGTGCGCATGAACAATGGCGCCGGCCTGACCTGGGCGGCGGGAGGCTTCGTAACGGATGGTTCGTCGCTGTTGTTCGGGTCGGACAGCGCCGATTCGGACGTCTATTTCAAGAACGCCATCAACCTGAACGGCGGCACGCGGACGATCATCAACAATGGCGGGCCGCTCGGCGAGAACATCGCCTATCTGGACGGCATCATCTCGAACGGGTCGCTGATCCTCGGCGACGGCGTGACAGTCGGCGCGATCACCATGACGGCCAACAACAGTTACGCCGGCACCACCGAGGTGACGGACGGGACGACGCTGGTGCTCCAGGGCGCGGCCGACATCTCCGCATCCTCGCAGGTGACGATCGACGGCACGCTCGACTTCTCGGGCGCCAACGGTGACCGCAGCCTCACCACGCTCGCCGGCGGCGGCGACGTGAAGATCGGCGCGAACACGCTGGTCGTCTCCAACGGCTCGACCGACTTTTCCGGCGTCATCGCCGGCTCGGGCGGGCTGACGATCGAGGACGGCGCCCAGACGCTGTCGGGCGTCAACACCTATACGGGCGAGACGAAGATCGACGATATCGCCAAGCTGATCCTGTCCGGCGACGGCAGCATCGAGGATTCGGTGGAAGTTATCGTCGACGGCGAGTTCGACATCGCGGCGACGAATGCTGGTGCGACCATCGTGACGCTCTCGGGCAGCGGCGACGTCACGCTGGGCGCACGGACGCTGGTCATTTCCGACGGCTCCACCGAGTTTTCCGGCGTCATCGCCGGCACCGGCGGCTTCACGGTCGATGGCGGCACGCAGACTCTGACCGGCGAAAACAGCTATTCCGGCACCACCACGATCGCGACGGATGCCAAACTGGTCCTTTCGGGCGGCGGCAGCATCGAGAACTCGGCCGAGGTCGCCGTCGCGGGTGAGTTCGACATTTCGGACACCAGTTCCGGCGCGACGATCGTCACGCTGTCGGGCGGCGGCGACGTGACGCTGGGCGACCAGACCCTCGTGATTTCCAACGGCTCGACCGAGTTCTCCGGCTTGATCGCCGGCACCGGCGGCTTTGCGGTCGACGGCGGCACGCAGACGCTGTCGGGCGTCAACACCTATACCGGCGAGACCGAGGTCGCTAGCGGCGCCAAGCTCGTGCTCGACGGCGAAGGCAGCATCGAGGACTCGGCGGTCGTCACCATCGATGGCGAACTCGACATCGCCGGAAACGATTCGGACGCCTCGATCGCAACGCTTTCGGGTGGCGGCACCGTGACGCTGGGCGCGAACGACCTGATCCTCACGGATGCGTCGACCACCTTCTCGGGAGTCATCGGCGGCAATGGCGGTCTGACGGTGGCGGGAGGATCCCAGACGCTGACGGGCATCAACATCTACACCGGCGCGACCAGCGTCCAGGACGGCACGACGCTGTTCATCGCCGATGGCGGCGCGATCGCGGCATCCTCGTCGATCGACGTGGCCGGCACCTTCGACATCGCCTCGGCGCTGGCCGGGATCGACATCGTCACGCTGTCCGGCGACGGCGCCGTCGAACTCGGCGCGAACCGCCTGAAACTGACGAACGCCTCAACCACCTTCTCGGGCGCGATCAACGGTTCGGGCGGCTTCGAGGTGGGCGGTGGAAGCTTGACGCTCGACGCGGTCGCGTCCCAGACCGGTCTCGTCGCGTCGAGCGGCGGCACGATCATCGTCGACGGCGGCTCCGTGGCCGGCGGCGCCAACCTGTCGGCCCTGTCGGTGGTCAATGGCGGCACGATCACGACCGAGGGAACGCGCCTGTCGACCGACAAGGCGCTTGCCTACGCCTATTTCGACGAGGCCGGTGGCATCGCCAGCATCACGCTGGGTGCGGGCACGACGATCACCGGTGATGACGGAACCCTGCTTATGGTCGAGCGCGACGGCCTGGGCTCGGACGGCATCGTCAATTTCATCATCGCCAGCGAGACGGTGGTGGCCGGCGACATCTTCGACACCGATACGAAGACCGGTTCTGGCGCAACCAAGGTCACCATTTCGGCCGGAACGAGTTGGGCGGGCCTGGTCAACGGCGCTGGCTTCTTCATCGAAGAAGGTGCGAACGCCGACTTCGCCGACGGCAGCACCATCGTGGGCGGCCTGACGGCGGAAGCTGGTTCCACGGTGCAGGGCGGCACGCTCGGCGGCGCGCTGCAGGTGACCGGCGACGCCGTCATCAACAACGGCGCGATCATCGGCAATATCTTCTTCATCGGCGACCTGGCGCTGAGCGGTCTCTTGTCACCGGGCTACTCGCCTGGCGTGGTCAACGTCAGCGGCAACCTGAACCTGGACACCGCGGACTCGCTGTTCGAGATCGTCTATGGCTCGGCTTCCTACGTGCCCGGCGTCCACTACGACCAGACCAATGTCGGTGGCGATGCGACCGGCGACCTTGCGGTCACGCTCGCGCGCGTCGACTCGACTCGCGGCGACGAACTCGGCGATCTCGACGCGATCGAGCTCATCCGGATCGGCGGAACCGACGCGGATGCCAACATCTACCGTGCCGCGCGCTTCACCCAGAACGGCCACGAGATTGTGCTCACGCGCACCGTGCGCACCGCCGATCCGACCGCGATCGTCGCGGAAACCGGCGGCTGGACCGAGGAGCAGCTGTTTGGCGCGGGCGAGATGATCGTCTACGGCGTCGGCTCGATTATCCAGGACGAGACCTATGCGCTGTCGGTGCTGGAAAGCAGCATCCGTTCCGCCTCGCTCGACATCCTCGGCACCAAGGTGGATCGTCGCGGCCTGGGGAACGGCGACGAGATGCAGACGTCTTTCCTGCGGGCGGGCGGACGCAGCACAGAGATCGAGGATGCGACCTCGCACACCCAGCAGTTGTTCTATACACAGTTCGGAACAGACGTCCTGCGGTCCGAATCTTTCCGCGCCGGCGTTCTCGCTTCGTATGGACGCTCCGACAGCGACGTGACAACAGAGACCGGCGTCGCCGGTCTGACCGGCGATCTCTATGCCGCGGGCGTTACCGCCAACTGGTCGAACGAGAGGGCCTATCTCGACGCGGTCGCGCAGTACGGCGCCAGCAACTGGACCGTCAATCCGACGGCGGCGAGCGCCACGACGCTCGACGCCCAGACCGCGACGGTCGTGGTCGAGGCCGGCGTGACCTTCGGTGGCGAGACCATGCGCCTGACGCCCTGGGGGCAGTTTGCCTACCAGAACACCACGGTGTCTGACCTCTCCGGCAACTGGGTTGACGATGTGCGCTTCGGCACCGGCGACGCCATGAGCGTTCGCGGCGGACTGCGGGCCGAGGGACACTTCGAGAGCATCTCCACCTTCGCCGACTTCGCCGTCGCCCACGACCTGACGACGCAGGAGACCGTCACGGTCGACAATTTCGCCTACACGACCGGGACCGGTGGCACCGCGCTCGAACTGGCTCTCGGCATCGAGACCAGCATCACCGACAGCGTCAACCTGTCGTCCAGCTTCTCGGGCCGTTACGGCGTCCAGGAACTGGATCTCGTCGGCTACCAGGGCCAGGCGCGCCTTACCGTCGCCTGGTGAGGCGGCGGGAGAAATCCCGCGTCCTCCATGGGTTCGTTTTTCAGACGGGCCTCGGGGGCTTGGCAGGGGGATAGGCGCAGGGGGATAGGCCGGATCCGAAAGGTTCTGGCCTTCGCTTTTTTGGAACGGGTAGAGTTCTTGCCTGCCTGCGCTTGAGAGCAATGTTCAATCTGGCCGAACGTTGCTCCCGAGCGCGGGTCAGCGCAGCATCAGCAAGCGGCACGGATCGCCGGTTCGCGCGGCCGGTGCGAACGGCTCGCGGATGACCAGCGCCCCGGCATCGGCGAGCGTACGCAGCATCGACGAATCCTGTAGGGACGAAGGGGTGGCGATGAGCCTGCCATCGGTTCCCACCACCCTGGCGCGCATATAGTCCTGGCGCTGGTCGTTCGCGGCAACCGGCCCACCGAAGACGCCCGCGCGAATGTCGTCGACATGGGAGCGGCCGGCGAGCCTCGCCACCAGCGGCTTCAGGAACACGTGGCTGCAGACGAGGCTCGCGACCGGATTGCCGGGCAGGCCAAGGATGCGCCGGCCGGCGAGCGTGCCCGCCATCAGCGGCTTGCCGGGCCGCATCGCGATCTTCCAGAAGTCGAGGTCGCCGCCTTTCGCCGCCAGCACCTCACGGACGAGATCATGGTCCCCGACCGAGGCGCCGCCGGAGGTGACGATGATGTCGGCGCCTGCGTCGAGAGCACGATCGATCGCCGCCGAAATCGCGTCGCGGTCATCGGGCGCGATGCCGAGATCGAGCGTGCGGGCGCCGGCCTGCCGCGCGATCAAGGCGACGCCGAAGGTGTTGGACGCGATGATCTGTCCGTCGCCGACCACGCTGCCGGGCGCCAGAAGTTCGTCGCCGGTCGCGAGCACGGCGACCAGTGGTCGGCGCACGACATCGAGTTCGGCGTGGTTGGCGGAGGCAGCGAGCGCGAGCGCGGCGGCGTCGATCACTCGGCCGGACGGGAGCAGCGCATCGCCATCCGAGAAGTCGAGCCCGCGGCGGCGGATGTTGGCGCCGATGCGGACCGGTTCGAGCACTTCGACGAGGCCTGGACCGGCGACGCGGGTGTTTTCCTGGATGAGGACGCTGTCGGCGCCATCCGGCACCGGTGCGCCGGTGAAGATGCGGACCGCCTGGCCGGGACCGACGCTGCCCGCGAAGGGCTTGCCGGCCGGCGCGACGCCGATGATTTTCAGCGTGGCGGGTGCGGCCGCGACGTCACGGGCGCGAAGGGCGTATCCGTCCATGGCGGACGCCTCGAACGGCGGCTGGGTGCGCAGGGCCAGAACCGGCCCGGCCAGAATCCGACCGCCACTGTCGGCGATGCCGACGCGTTCGGACCCGAGCGGTGCGGCGCCGGACAAGAGAAGCGCAAGCGCTTCTTCGACGGGAAGCAGCGCCGCGGCCATGCCGGTCACGCGCCGGGGGCGCGCCAGTCGCCCGACTTGCCGCCGGATTTTTCCAGGACGCGCACGCCGGTGATGGTCATGCCGCGGTCGACGGCCTTCGCCATGTCGTAGATCGTCAGGCAGGCGACGGAGACAGCCGTCAGCGCCTCCATCTCGACACCGGTCTTGCCGGTGACGGAGACCATCGCCGTCACGCGCAGGCCGGGCAGCGCCTCGTCGGGCACGATCTCGACGGAGACCTTGTTCAGTATCAGGGGATGGCAGAGCGGGATGAGGTCGTGCGTCTTCTTGCACGCCATGATGCCGGCTATCCGGGCCGTGCCGAGCACGTCGCCCTTCTTGGCGTTCCCGTCGAGGATCATCGAGAGCGTCGCAGGCAGCATGACGACGGACCCTTCGGCGACGGCCACGCGTCTGGTCTCGTCCTTGGCCCCGACATCGACCATGTGCGCTTCGCCGGAGGCGCCGATGTGGGTGAGGGCGCCGGCCATCGCTCAGGCCGACCGGCGCAGGCCCTCGGCGTCGCCGAGAAGCAGGCTGCGGGTCGCAGCGGTGACGTCGGCCTGGCGCATCAGGCTCTCACCGACGAGGAACGTGCCGATGCCGCATCTGGCGAGGCGCTGGCAGTCGGCATGGGTGAAGATGCCGCTTTCGCCGACCAGCAGCCGATCTTCCGGAACCATCGCGGCGAGGCGCTCGGAGGTCGAAAGGTCGAGTTCGAACGTGCGCAGATTGCGGTTGTTGACCCCGACGAGCGGCGAGGCAAGGCGCAGCGCACGCTCCATTTCGGACTCGTCATGGACTTCGATGAGCACATCCATGCCAGTCTCGAAGGCAGCCTCCTCGAGCACCTTCGCCTCGTCGTCGGACAGGCTGGCCATGATCACCAGAATGGCGTCCGCGCCCCAGCTGCGCGCTTCGAAGACCTGGTAAGGTTCGAACAGGAAGTCCTTGCGCAGGGCGGGGAGTAAACAGGCAGCCCGAGCGGCCGTCAGGAATTCCGGCGCGCCCTGGAACGAAGGGGCGTCCGTCAGCACCGAGAGGCAGGCCGCGCCGCCCGCTTCATAGGCTTGCGCCAGAGCCGGCGGATCGAAATCGGCGCGGATCAGGCCCTTCGACGGGCTTGCCTTCTTGATCTCGGCGATCAGCGCGAAGGCACCGGTCTGGCGCTTGCGGCGGAGCGCTTCGGCAAAACCGCGCGGCGGTTCGACGTCTTTCGCGCGCGCCCGAATGTCGTCGAACGATACGGCCGCCTTCGCGGCGGCGATCTCCTCGCGCTTGTAGGCCTCGATCTTTTTCAGGATGTCGCTCACGCGTCCGCCTTCCGGTTCGATACCTTGATCAGCCGCTCCAGCGCCTGTTCTGCCTTGCCGGTATCGATCGAACGCGCCGCGATGGCTGCGCCTTCGGCGAGAGACGCCGCCCGGTCCGACACGAGAAGCCCGGCCGCGGCATTCATCAGGACGATGTCGCGGTAGGGTGATTTTTCGCCCGCCAGCACCGATCGCAACGCCAGCGCATTGTGGGTGGCGTCGCCGCCGCGCAGATCGGCAAAATCGGCGCGCGGCAGCCCGGCGTCTTCCGGCGTGACCGTGAACATCTCGATCGCGCCATCCTTCAGCCGGGCGACCTTCGTGCTCCCGGCGGTGGTGACCTCGTCCAGGCCGTCGCCGTGCACGACCCAGGCCGACTCGGCGCCGAGCGTCTTGAGCACGTTGGCGACCGGCTCCACCCATTCCGGGGAAAAGACGCCGACCATGAGACGCTTGACGCCGGCCGGATTCGACAAGGGGCCGAGCAGGTTGAAGATCGTTCGGGTGCCGAGTTCCACGCGCGCCGGCCCGACATGCTTCATCGCGGAATGATGACGCGGCGCGAACATGAAGCCGACGCCGGCATCGCGGATGCAGGTCGAGATTTCGGCGGGTCCGATGTCGATGTCGATGCCGAGCGCCATGAGCGTATCGGCGGCGCCCGACTTCGACGACAGGGCGCGGTTGCCATGCTTGGCGACCGGGACGCCGGCTCCAGCGAGCACGAAGGCAGAGCAGGTGGAAATGTTGTAGGAACCCGAAACGTCGCCGCCTGTGCCGACGATGTCGATCGCGTCGGCAGGCGCCTCGACCGGCAGCATCTTGGCGCGCATCGTGGCCACGGCGCCGGAGATCTCCTCGACGGTCTCGCCCCGGACGCGCAAGGCCATCAGGAATCCGCCGATCTGCGCCGGGGTAGCCTCGCCGGACATGACGATGTCGAACGCCTGCCGTGCTTCCTCGAAGGTCAGGGACTGGCCCAAGGCGACCTTGGCGATGAAGGGTTTGAAGTCGCTCATCGCCTGACCCGTCAGAAGCTCAGCGCCTGCTGGATGGCCGCCTGGTCGACGGTCACCCGGTAGCGCCCCTGCAATTCGGCAACCATCTGGTCGAGCAGGTCGTCCGACCAGCCGGATCGGAAGGCCTGGCGCATCTCCGGCGCGATCGATTCGGCGCTTGCGCCGGCGGGCTCGAACACCTCCGTCACCTCGAAGACGATCTGGCCATCGCCGGACGGCGTCGGCACGAGACCCGTGCCGCCTTCCGCTACGCCATAGACCGAAGCAACGCCGATTTCGCCCAGGTCCGGATCGGCGGCGCCGCGACGGATGCCGCGCTTGACCTGCTTTTCGTAGCCCAGCTCGACGGCGATGTCGTCGAGCGATGCACCGTCCTTCAACCGCTTCTCGATCTCGCCGGCACGCTCTGCCAGGCGCTTGTTGGCTTGCGCCGCCGTCCAGTCGGCCGCGACACGGTCTCTTATCTCGCCGATCTCGCGGTTGCGCGCCGGCGTGACGCTGCGAACCTCGTAATAGAGAAAGCCGTCGCCGCCGATGTTGACCGGCGGGTTCTCGACATCGATCTCGGTTTCGAAAGCCGCGCGGAGCAGGGCAGCCGATTCGGGAATGTCGCGCAGCACACCGCCAGCGGGATCCTGTCCGGCGCGGTTGACGGATTCGATCGTGGCCACGGACAATCCGAGCGACGCTGCGGCTTCCTGCATGGTGTTGCCGGCAGCTCGCGCGTCCTCGTAGCGATCATGCACGTCGAGAAGGATACGGTTGGCCTCGGCCAGTGCAAGTTCCTGCCGGATCCGGTCCTGAACCTCCTCGAGCGGCTTGACCGTCTCGGGGATGATCTCGGTCACCCGCACGATGGCGGGGCCGAACGCGCCGTCGACGATGCCGCTGACTTCGTCCTGGGCCAGGCTGAACGCAGCCTCGGCGATCGCGGGATCCGGAACCCGGGATCTCTCGACCGTTCCGAGCCGCACGTCCTCCATGGTCTTGCCGTCGGCTTCGACCATCTGCTCGAAGGTTGCGCCGCCCGACAGGCGATCCGCCGCAATCCGCGCCGCATCGTCGTTGAGGAAGACGATCTGATCGATCGTGCGCCTTTCCGGCGTGGTGAATGCCGCGATCGTGCGTTGGTAATCCTCGGCGACCTGTTCGTCGGTGACGGCCGACGGATCGGCGATATCAACCGGTTCGAGCTTGACGTAGTCGATCTTGCGGTACTCGGGCGCCGCATACCGCGCCGTGTTCTCTTCGAAAAAGGCTGCAAGTTCCTGTTCCGACGGCGCTTCGATCGGTTCGACGAGGGACTTTGGCAGCACGAGATACTCGACCGTGCGGTCTTCGCCCTGGTAGAGCGCAACGGCACGCAGGAAAGTGTCCGGCACGGACATGCCGTCCGAAATGGCTTCGACGATCTGCTGACGGACGGCGACCTGTTCGCGGTTGCGGAGATAGTCTTCCGGCCGCATGCCGATCTGCCGCAGGACGAACTCGAACTGCCGCCGATCGAAGCCGCCACCCGGGCCGCTGAACGCGGGATCCTCGGCGGTCAGAACGGCAACACGATCCTTCGAGACGCCGAGATTCATCAGGCGGGCCTGTTCGTCCAGGACCGCGCCCGCGACGAGTTGCGACAGCACCTGCTGGTCGACGCCCATAGCCACGGCCTGTTCGCGCGTGACGCGCGTACCGAACCGTTGCGAAAGGACCGACAGCTGACGGTCATAGGCGAGGCGGTACTCGATCGGCGAGACGGTCGTGTCGCCTGCCGTGACCACCGCGTTGCCGCCTATTCCACCCGTCTGACCGGAGATCCCCCACACGGCGAAGCTCAGAACCAGAAGCAGAAGCAGGGCCTTTGCCACCCATGTACCAGCCGCCGAACGCAATGAATCGAGCATGTGCTACCCAAGATTATCCTGTCGCACCGCTTTGACGCGGCACCGTTATGCAGCACAGCAAATAGACTCCTTCATGACGGGTGTCGATTGCTTTATGGCCCCGATTTGCTAGGGAACCCGCATGTCTCGACGCCATCGATGGGGAGAACGGGTATGACCAAGGGCATCAAGCCACTCGTCGCCGGCAACTGGAAGATGAACGGGACGACCGCCTCGCTGCCGGAGGTCCGCACGATCGGCAACGGCTTCATGCGCGGCCTGGACGCCGAATGCGACGCTGTTCTGTGCGTGCCCGGGACGCTGCTGTGGCGCGTGCATCAGATCCTCTCCGCAACGCCGGTGAAAACCGGCGGGCAGGATTGCCATGCCCGGCCGAGCGGCGCGCATACAGGCGACATTTCCGCCGAGATGCTGAAGGATGCAGGTGCAAGCCACGTCATCGTCGGGCACTCGGAACGCCGCGCCTACCATGGCGAAAGCGACGCGGTGGTGCAGGCAAAGGCCGAGGCCGCCTGGCTTGCCGGGCTCGTAGCGATCATCTGCGTCGGCGAGACACGCGCCGAACGCGACGCGGGCGAGACCCTGGCCGTCCTGTCGCGCCAGCTTTCGGGATCGGTTCCCGATGGCGCGAGTTCGAAGAACACGATCATCGCCTATGAGCCGGTCTGGGCAATCGGAACGGGCCTGACCCCGTCGCCCGACGACGTCGCGGCCGCGCATGCGCATCTTCGTGCCGAACTTGGCCGGATCATCGGCGAAGCCGCAGCGACGACCCGCATTCTCTATGGCGGGTCGGTGAAGCCGTCGAACGCGGTGGAACTGCTGGGCATCGACAATGTCGATGGCGCACTCGTGGGCGGCGCAAGCCTCAAGGGCGGTGATTTCCTGGGGATCGCCGAAGCCTATCGTTCGCTCTGACGACAGCGCCTTGCAAAACGCGTTGAAATCGCGCGTCTCGTCCCCATATCGGGGCAAGACGCCATATAGGCGGCGTTCGGGCTTGGAAACGTCGGCAAAGGCGTGTATTGAGCCGCGTCTCCTTCCCAGGGCACCGCGTGCCCGGACACACCCGCGGAATTGATCATGGAAACCGTCCTCATCGTCATTCATCTGATGATCGTGCTCGCGCTGGTCGGCGTGGTGCTGCTTCAGCGTTCGGAGGGCGGCGGTCTCGGCATCGGCGGCGGATCAGGCTTCATGACCGCGCGCGGTGCCGCGAATGCACTCACCCGCGCGACCGCTATCCTGGCGGCGGCCTTCTTCGTCACATCGCTCGGCTTGTCGCTGATCGCCCGCTACGGCGAGCAGCCCATCGACATCCTCGAGCGGCTGCCCGCAGGTCAGCAGGAGCAGGGCGGCGGCGGTGGTGGCGTGCTGGACCAGCTTGGCGGAAGCGACGCACCCGTCGCCCCGGCACCGTCGACGCCGCAGGTTCCAAGCGGCCAGTAAGTCCGGTCGATCCGGCGAGCATCATCGTCGCAATCAGAATTCGGCAACTCGCGTCAGGCGACCGATATTCGGTCGCCTGCTTTTTTTGTGCGATAGTTGGACTGTGGTCCATCTGCAACCGTGTCAGGCTATCGCCGGGTTTTGCTCTGATCGCGATGCGATTGCACTTGAGCGGCAAGGTTGCCTCGCGGTATCGTTCGGACTGGAGTTTCGCGGGCGACGCCGGTGGAACAGCGCGGAACAAAATGGCAGGTGCGGACCGTCATGCGGATATCTCGTCTTCTCGTTTCAGCGCTCGTCGCTGCCATGGCCCTGGGCTTCACTCTCCCGGCTTCGGCCGAGCGTGATCGCGATCCGGGCGCGTCAGAAGAAGTAAAGCGCGCGCCGACCGCGCCAGTCCGGGTCGTTGCAAAGCCAAGAGCGGTCCAAAGGTCGGCTCCGCCGAGCGTGGCCGATGTGGTTGCCAGTGGCAACAATGGCGAATTGCGTTCCGAAGTACGCGAGTCGGGCTCGCCCATCGGCCTGTTCGGGGGAAGCTCCGCCAGCCTGCTGCCGCAGACGCAGGCGCTGGATTCTGTCCTGGAGAAGCGCCAGGGCGGCAAGATCTTCTCGGTCAAGAGCGACTTCCTCCCGCAGACGGTTTCGTTTTCCGGCTATCCGCGCGGTACCATCGTCATCAACACGCGCGAACGCTTCCTCTACCTGGTCGAATCGTCCAACAGCGCGCGCCGCTATGCCATCGCGGTCGGCCGCGAAGGGCTCGAGTTCAAGGGCGAGGCCAGGGTGGGCGACAAGCAGGAATGGCCCCGCTGGATTCCGACCCAGGACATGCAGAAGCGCGAGCCGAAGAAGTACGGCCAGTACAAGGACGGCATGCCTGGCGGGCCGGACAATCCGCTGGGTGCGCGCGCCATCTACCTGCACCAGAACAACAAGGACACGCACATCCGCATCCACGGCACCAACCAGCCGCAGACGATCGGCACCAATTCATCGAACGGGTGCTTCCGGATGATCAACGAGCACGTCATGGATCTCTACGGCCGCGTACCGATGGGCGCCAACGTCGTCGTGCTCTGACGGTCCGTCTCCCCGTCTGAACCACGAAGGCCCGCGAGCGCATGTTCGCGGGCCTCCGTCGTTTCGAAACCCTGCAGGCGGGCCCGCTCAGGACGGACGCGCGCGCTCCGCGATCGCCCGCGCGTCGATGCCGGACGGCAGCGTGCCATAGGCGTGGCCCCAGTCGCCGCCGAGACGGCTGGCGCAGAAGGCGTCGGCCACCTCGGCCGGCGCGTGGCGGACCAGCAGCGCGCCCTGCAAGACCAGCATCATGCCCTCGACGAGGCGGCGCGCCCGATGTTCCATGTCCTGCCTCCGGGCGAACTCGGCCTGCAGCGACCGCATGGCGGCGTCGAGACGTGCGTCAGCACCGCGCGTATCCGCGATCTCTGAAAAAAAGACATCGAGACTGTCTGGTGTCTTCTGCAAGGCCCTCAGCACGTCGAGGCACATGACGTTGCCGGACCCTTCCCAGATCGAATTCAACGGGATCTCCTTGTAGAGCAGCCCGAGCGGTCCCTCGTCGACATAACCGTTGCCTCCGAGCACTTCCATGGCCTCGACCACGCCGCCCGTCGCGCGCTTGCATACCCAGTATTTCACCGCAGGCGTGCACAGCCGAACGAAGGCGGCCGCCTGCGCGTTGCCTGCCGCCATTTCGTCGAAGGCGCGGGCGAGACGCAGCGCCAGCAGCGTGGCTGCCTCCGATTCGATGGCGAGGTCGGCGACCACGTTGGTCATCAACGGCTGGTCGATCAGATGGCGCTGGAAGGCGCGGCGATGCCCGGCATGGTGCAGCGCCTGCGCGACCGCGCCGCGCAAGAGGCCAGCCGAGCCCAGAGCGCAGTCGAGCCTCGTGAAAGTTCCCATCTCGAGGATGGTCGGGATGCCGCGGCCTTCCTCGCCGAGCAGCCAGCCATGGGCCTCGTGGAATTCGACCTCGGAGGAAGCATTCGACCTGTTTCCGACCTTGTTCTTCAGGCGCTGGATGCGCACGCGGTTCCGGGTCCCGTCGGGCAGCCAGCGCGGGACGAGGAAGCAGGACAGCCCGCCCGGGGCCTGGGCGAGCACCAGATGCGCATCGATCTGCGGGCAGGAGAAAAACCATTTGTGCCCCGTGAGGAGGTATTCCTCGCCGGTGCCGCCGCTGCCGACGGGAACAGCGACAGTGGTGTTGGAGCGGACATCGGACCCGCCCTGCTTTTCGGTCATGCCCATGCCGACCAGCGCCCCGGACTTTTGCGCGACCGGAATGTCGCGGGGATCGTAGCTGCGGGTGCCGATCTTGCCGAGAACGATTTCGGCCAGCCCGCCCTGACCGCGCAAGGCGGGAACGCTGCCATAGGTCATGGTGGTCGGGCATTGGCTGCCCGGCTCCACCTGCGCATGCATGATGTAGGCCGCCGCGCGTGCGGTATGGGCGCCGGCGCCCGGCTCGAACCATGGCGCCGAATGCAGGCCTTCGCCGACGATGAGGTCCATGATCTGGTGCCAGGCCGGATGGAACTCGACTTGGTCGACCCGATGGCCGAACCGGTCAAAGGTCCTGAGTTCGGGCGGAAAGCGGTGCGCAAGCCGTCCCGCCTCGATGGTTTCGGCGCGTCCGAGGCGCGCGCCATAGGCGCTCAGTCGATCGTTCGCGTGGGCAACACCCATTGCCGCGGCGGCGTCCGCAAGCGCCTTATCGTTGGTGAAGAGATTGAAATCCTCAAGCGCCGGCGGCTGGTTCAGGACTTCGTGCGTTTCGAAGGCGGGCAGGGCGGTCATCGGCATCCTCCAGTCTGCTCCGTTGGGCGACCGCGGAGCCTGTGCAACAGTTGTGGACCATCGCAGGGACGGCGCGCAACCGCACCGGTCGTCGCCCTCGACGCCACGGCTTGACCCAGCGTCATGACCGGCCGGGGGATAACGACCTGTCCGGGGTGCTTTTTCGCTGGCGGAATCGGAAATGCCGCGATAAGCCCTGACTCCCATGGCGCGATATGTTTTCATCACCGGCGGCGTGGTTTCCTCCCTTGGCAAAGGCATTGCCGCAGCGGCTCTCGGAGCCCTGCTTCAGGCGCGCGGCTATCGCGCGCGGATCAAGAAGCTCGATCCCTATCTCAACGTCGATCCAGGAACGATGTCGCCGTATCAGCACGGCGAAGTGTTCGTCACCGACGACGGGGCCGAAACCGACCTCGATCTGGGGCACTACGAGCGCTTCACGGGCCGGTCCGCGAACCAGCAGGACAACATCACCACCGGCCGGATCTACAAGAACATCATCGAGAAGGAGCGCCGCGGCGATTATCTCGGCGCAACGGTCCAGGTGATCCCGCACGTCACCGACGAGATCAAGAACTTCGTGCTGGAAGGCAATGACGACTACGACTTCGTGCTGTGCGAGATCGGCGGCACGGTCGGCGACATCGAGGCGATGCCGTTTCTCGAGGCGATCCGCCAACTGGGCAACGACCTGCCGCGCAACAATGCCGTCTACATCCACCTGACGCTGATGCCATGGATTCCGGCCGCTGGCGAACTGAAGACCAAGCCGACGCAGCATTCGGTCAAGGAACTGCGCTCGATCGGCATCGCGCCCGACATCCTGCTGGTGCGCGCCGACCGCGCCATCCCCAAGGACGAACGCCGCAAGCTGTCGCTGTTCTGCAACGTGCGCGAATCCGCCGTCATCCAGGCGCTGGACGTCTCTCACATCTACGACGTGCCGATGGCCTATCACAAGGAAGGGCTCGACGGCGAAGTCCTGGCGGCCTTCGGCATCGACCCGGCGCCCAAGCCGCGCATGGAGCGCTGGCAGGACGTCTCGAACCGGATCCACAATCCGGAAGGCGAGGTGACCATCGCCATCGTCGGCAAGTATACGGGCCTCAAGGACGCCTACAAATCGCTGATGGAAGCCCTGACGCATGGCGGCATCGCCAACCGCGTCAAGGTGAAGCTCGACTGGATCGAGAGCGAGATCTTCGAGAAGGAGGATCCCGCGCCCTGGCTGGAGAAGGTGCACGGTATTCTCGTGCCCGGCGGCTTTGGCGAGCGTGGCTCGGAGGGCAAGATCCTGGCGGCAAAGTTCGCGCGCGAGCGCAAGGTGCCCTATTTCGGCATCTGCTTCGGCATGCAGATGGCCTGCATCGAGGCGGCGCGATCACTGGCGGGGATCGAAGGCGCGTCCTCCACGGAGTTCGGCCCATCGCGCGAGCCTGTCGTCGGCCTGATGACGGAATGGCTGAAGGGAAACATGCTGGAAAAGCGTCGCGAGACCGATGATCTCGGCGGGACGATGCGGCTCGGGGCCTATGAGGCCAGGCTCGCCGAAGGCTCCCGCATCGCCGACGTCTACGGCACCACCAAGATCCAAGAGCGCCATCGCCACCGCTACGAGGTCAATATCGACTACAAGGAGAGGCTTGAGGCCTGCGGCCTCGTCTTTGCCGGCATGTCGCCGGACGGCGTGTTGCCGGAGACGGTGGAGTATCCTGACCATCCTTGGTTCATCGGCGTGCAGTACCATCCCGAACTGAAATCGCGCCCCTTCGAGCCGCATCCGCTGTTCGCCAGCTTCATCGGGGCGGCGGTCGAGCAATCCCGGCTCGTCTGACGGCCCAACTCTGGTCCGTTGCGGAGCCGAGCGGATCGCCGATAGAATTGCGCCCCAGGGGCGTTGCGTGTCGGGTCCATGGTCCGCGCGCTATCGGGGAGTGCTGCAGTGAGCGACAGTTTTCGCGAGGTCACGTCGGTGTCCTGGTTCGGGCGCCTGAAGCGGTCGGCGGCGGGCATCCTCCTTGGCCTGCTCCTTCTCGTCGCGATGGTGATCGGCCTGTTCTGGAACGAGGGCAGGGCGGTCACGACAGCGCGCTCGCTCGCCGAAGGCGCCGGCCTGGTGCAGTCGGTTCCCGCCGACCGCATCGATCCGACGCTCGAAGGTCGCCTCATCCACGTTGCGGGCCCGGTCGTTGCGACCAGCGAACCGAAGGACGATCTGTTCGGCGTGATCGCTGCGGGAATACGGCTCGAGCGCGACGTGGAGATGTTCCAGTGGGTCGAACGGGTCAGGTCGGACGGCAAGGTGAAGGTCGGCGGCGGCGAAGAGGTCGTGACCACCTATTCCTATGAAAAGGAATGGTCGTCGAACGCAATCGATTCCGCACGGTTCAAACAGCCCGGCGGTCACGCCAACCCAAGCATGACCTACCGCAGCGACCGCTTCCAGATCATGCAGGCCAGCCTTGGCGCCTTCCGCCTGGAGGAGCCGGTGCTGGACCGGATCGGCGGGGCTCGGAAGCTCGCGCTCGACGAGGACATGATCGACGCCGTCAAGGCGGGCTACAGGGGCCCGCGAGACCTGCATGTCACCCCCAGTGGGGCGTACATGGGGTTGGATCCGTCAACGCCGCGCATCGGCGACTATCGCCTTAGCTGGCGGATCGTCCCGCTTGGCCCCATCAGCGTGATCGGTCGCCAGACCGTCGACGGCTTCTCGCTCTACCAGACGGTGGCCGGCAACCGGCTGCTGATGGTGGAGAACGGTGCCGTGCCGGCGGCACAGATGTTTGCCGACGCCATGACCGGCAACACCATCCTGACCTGGGCCCTGCGCATCGGCGGCCTCCTGCTGCTCATGTTCGGCTTCTCGATGATCATGGGACCGATCGCCGTCATGGCCGACGTGCTTCCGTTCCTGGGCCGCATCGTGCGCCTGGGAACCGGGGCGATCTCCTTCGTGCTCGCCGTCCTCGTCGGCGGCATCACGATCGCGGTCGCCTGGTTCTGGTATCGTCCGCTGCTGGCTATCGGGATCGTCGTCGCGGCCCTGGCCATCGCCTACCTGATGAGCAGGCTCGGCGGGCAGGCGGGCAATGCCAAGCCGGCTGTCGCCCCGTCACCGCCTGCCTGACTCCGGCGCGCCTGCTCCCGTCAGCGCGGCGATGCCTTCGGAAGGAAGGCTTCGACCAGCTGCGCCATCATGGCGTCGCGCTGCGCGGCGCTGTCGCCCCCCATCACCACGGCGACGATCGACCGGCCGTCGCGCCGCACCGATGTGGCCAAATTGAAGCCGGAGGCGCGGGTGTATCCCGTCTTGATGCCATCGGCGCCGCGCACCGTTTCCAGCACCTTGTTATGGCCCCTGACAGACCTGCCGCGAAACGCGAAGCTCGTTTTCCCGAAGTAGCCGTACTGCGCCGGAAATTGCCGCCGCAGCGCGAGGCTGAGCGTCGCCATGTCGCGCGCCGTCGAGACCTGCCCTGCGTCCGGGAGCCCCGAGGCGTTCTTGAACACGGTCGAGTTCATGCCGAGTTGGCGGGCCCTGGCGGTCATCATGGCGGCGAAGCGCTGCTCGCTGCCGCCGAGATGCTCGGCGACCGCGGTGGCGACGTCATTGGCCGATCTCGTCACCAGTGACCGGATCGCCGTGTCGACGTCGATGGTCTGGCCTGGCTTGAAGTGCAGCTTGGTCGGCGGGCGGGATGCGGCATAGGCCGATATCGGGATCTCAGTGGAGGAACCGATGCGACCCTGCTGCATGGCCTCGAAGAGCATGTAGACCGTCATCATCTTGGTCAACGAGGCCGGATAGCGGCGCGAATCGGCCTGATTGGCGTGGAGCACCCGGCCTGTGTTGGCGTCCACGACGATGGCCGCGTACTTGCTCGACGGGGACGACGGTATGGGCTTGGCCGTACTGCGCAGGAGATCCGTCGAGGTACAGGCCGTCATGAATGCGGCGAGCACCAGCAACACGACGGCCCTGATGATCGTCAACTTCCGGCCCGGTGTGATTCGCATCCGTCCGGAAGACGGCACCGCTCCGTCTCGTGCCAATGAAATGAATGACATACGCTCTCGCCCGTGGTCCGCCCGACCACACGGCGTCTCCTCACGCCGCGTGCCTCGCTCATGCGCGCGAGCCTAGACACGAAAAATGTGATTGCAACCGCCAGAAGGCCGGCTTTCCGCGACTGTTCCTTTGGCCGCGCCGGTGCGTGCTTGCGCGGCCGAGCGTCTTGCGGCACATGGGCGCCATGTCGACCTCAGCCCCGACCGCCGCCATCGACCATCTCGTCTTGCCGACAGCCTCGCTCGACGTTGCGCGCGAGCGCCTGGGCGCACTCGGCTTCACGGTAGCACCGACCGGCGTGCATCCCTTCGGGACGGCCAATTGCTGCGTCTATCTCGCCGATGGCACGTTCTTGGAACCACTTGCTGTGGCCGATGCCGGCGCCTGCGCGACTGCTGCGGCCGATGGCAACGTCTTCGTGGCACGCGACCGGGCGTACCGCGCCGCTGGCCGACAGGACGGGTTTTCGGCGATCGTGCTCGCCACCCGCGATGCCGAAGCCGATCACGACAAGTTCAGGGCGGCGGGCCTATCGGCCGGAGACGTGCTGTTCTTCGCGCGTCCGGTCCGTGATGCGGTCGGCGGGAGCGATACGGCCTCTTTCCGTCTCGCCTTCGCCGCCGTGCCTGGGACGGTGCCGTTCGTCTTTTCCTGCCAGCGCGTCAACGCGCCCGCGGTCGACCGGACCTCGCTGGAACGCCACGCCAACGGTGTCACGCGCATGATGTCGGTGCAGATGGCTGCCGCCGATCGTGCCTCGGCGGAGAACCTGATCACCGTGGCGACCGGGGTCACGGCCGGGCAACGCTCGGATGGAGCGCGATTTTCGCTCGCCAACGCCGATATCGACATCCGCGCCGCCGAACCGCACGAGCAGCCGGCCTCGCAAGGCGCCTTCGACTTCCGCGCGGTAACCTTCGCGGTTGCCAGCCTGTCGGACACACGTTTGCTGCTGGAGAAAAACGGCGTCGGCTTCGACGCGAATGCAAACAGCATCATCGTGCCCCCGGCGCCGGGGCAGGGCGCGACATTCTTTTTCGAGGAACGGGCATGACCCAGCCGAATACATCCGTCGCCGCCGGCAACGTGATCTTCGACAATAGCGGACCGCTGACGCTGATCGCCGGCCCGTGCCAGCTGGAATCACGCCAGCACGCCTTCGACATGGCGGGTGCACTCAAGGAGCTGACCAAAACGCTCGGCATCGGGCTCGTCTACAAGACCAGCTACGACAAGGCCAACCGCACCTCGCTGTCGTCGACGCGCGGCGCCGGCCTGGATGCGGCGCTTCCGGTGTTCGACGACCTGCGCGCCGAGTTCGGCCTGCCCGTGCTTACCGACATCCACTCCGAGGAGCAGTGCCGGATCGTCGCGCCGCATGTCGACATCCTGCAGATTCCGGCCTTTCTGTCGCGCCAGACCGACCTCCTTGTCGCCGCTGCGAAGACGGGCAAGGTCATCAACGTGAAGAAGGGGCAGTTCCTCGCCCCCTGGGACATGAAGAACGTGGTGGCAAAGATCACCGGCTCGGGCAATCCGAACGTACTCGTTACCGAGCGCGGCGCGTCGTTCGGATACAACACGCTCGTGTCCGACATGCGGGCGCTGCCGATCATGGCCGACATCGGCGCGCCGGTGATCTTCGACGCGACACATTCGGTTCAGCAGCCGGGCGGGCAGGGGGCGACATCGGGCGGCGAGCGGCGCTTCGTCGAGACGCTGGCGCGGGCGGCCGTGGCCGTCGGCGTCGCCGGCGTCTTCATCGAGACGCACGAGGATCCCGACAACTCCACATCGTCGGACGGTCCCAACATGGTGCCGCTGGCCGACATGCCGCGGCTTCTGGAAACACTGATGGCGTTCGACGCGGTGGCCAAACGCCGGGGCTGACCGGCGGCGCAGCGGACGTGGTCAGATGATCAGTCCTGCCAGCACCTCGTTGTCCGTGATGTCCTGATAGGACCAGCCGGCCTCGCGGAACTTCTTCTCCAACCGGTCGAAGTTCTTGCGGCTCCTGGTCTCGATGCCGATCAGCACCGAGCCGAAATTGCGTGCCGACTTCTTCAGATATTCGAAACGGGCGATGTCGTCTTCGGGGCCGAGCAGATCGAGGAAGTCGCGCAGCGCACCAGGACGTTGCGGGAAGCGGAAGACGAAATACTTCTTCAGGCCCTCGTACCGCAGTGCCCGCTCCTTGACGTCGGGGAGCCGCTCGAAGTCGAAATTGCCGCCAGAGACGACGAGCACGATCGTCTTGCCCTTGAGTTCGGCCTTGGGAAAATCCTTCAGGGCGTCGATCGCCAGCGCACCGGCAGGCTCCAGCACGACGCCCTCGACGTTGAGCATCTCGATCATGGTCGCGCAGAGACGGTTCTCGGGCACCAGGCGGACGTCCTCGGGGCGAAATTGCTTCAGGTGCCGCAGCGGCTCCCGGCCGATCTCGGCCACCGCCGCGCCATCGACGAAATTATCCACCTTCGCAAGCTTTGCCCGGCGTCCCTCGACGAGGCTCTGCTTCAGGCTCGGCGCGCCGACCGGCTCGGCGAAGACGAAACGCGTCGGCCAACCCTTCGCGTTCAGGTACTGCGTGACGCCCGCGGCCAGCCCGCCGCCGCCGACAGGCAGGATCATCAGGTCGGGGACGACGCCTTCGGGCAGTTGCGATACGAGTTCGGCGGCGACGGTCGCCTGGCCGTCGATGATGTCGCGATGGTCGAAGGGCGGCACCATCAGGGCGCCGGTCTCTGCGGCGAACTCGAGCGCGGCCACAAGGCAAGCGTCGAAGAAGTCGCCGGTCAGGCGGATCTCCACGAACTTGCCGCCGAAGGTGACCGTCTTGTCGATCTTCTGCTGCGGCGTCGTCACCGGCATGAAGATCACGCCGCGCTGCCCCAGGTTCCGGCAGGCGAAGGCAAAGCCCTGCGCATGATTGCCGGCCGACGCGCAGACGAAACCGCCAGCCGGCGACTTCGCTTTCAGGGCCTTGCGGAAAAAGGTGTAGGCACCTCGGATCTTGTAGGATCGGACCGGCGACAGATCCTCGCGCTTGAGCCAGATGCGAGCACCGTACTTTCGCGAGAGATGATCATTGAACTGAAGCGGCGTTTCGGCGAAGAGACCGCGCAAGGCGATGGATGCCGCGTCGACGCGATCGATGAAACCGGAAGCCGGGGAAGTGGCGGAAATGGTGCTCTCCCGCTGACGTGTTTGCCGCGCACCGGCCTATTGCACAATCGCTTGCCTGCCGCCACTGTCCGCCTCGATCGAGGAACCGGTCGACAGGCACGGTAGGCAACGCGACAGGAAAGGGGCGAAGGAACTTGCAGTCATTTTCGCTCCGCGCGGCCGTCCATATCTCCGCGATCTTCGGCGTCTACATGTCGCTGGCGATGCTCATACCAGCCTTCGTCGACCTCTATTACGGCAACAGCGACTGGCGGGTCTTCACGCTATCAGCCTTCTTCACCGGAGGCTTGTCGATGGCGGTGGCGCTCGCCACGCAGGGGCGGGCGCCAAGCGTGTCATCGCGGTTCGCGTTCCTGCTCGTCAACCTGCTCTGGCTCACGACAGCCGCGACCGGGACGATCCCCTTCCTGGCATCGTCGCTCGACATGAGCCTGTCGGACGCGGTTTTCGAATCTGTCTCGGCGATTACAACGACCGGCGCGACGGTTATCGTCGGGCTCGATACGTTGCCGCCCGGCATGTTGCTGTGGCGGTCGCTCCTTCAATGGATGGGTGGACTGGGCGTGATTGCGCTCGGCCTCTTCATCCTGCCGTTCCTCAACGTTGGCGGCGTCTCGTACTTCAAGATCGAATCGACCGATATCGAGGATCGTCCCTTCGCGCGGCTGTCGACGTTCACGATCAGCATGGTCGCCATTTACGGCCTGCTGACGCTGGCTTGCGGCATCGCCTACGCCGCGGCCGGAATGACCGGCTTCAACGCGATCAACCACGCGATGACCACGATCGCCACCGCCGGCTTTTCGACACATGACGATTCGTTCGGCCACTACGCCGACAAGCCGGCAATCCTGTGGATCGCGATCCTGTTCATGTGCATCGGCGCTCTGCCGTTCTCGATCCTGATCCTGCTCGCCGTTCGCGGTCGGATCGACGCCTTGCGCGATCCCCAGCTGCGCGCCTTCTTCGGCTATACGCTGGCCTTCTGCGCCGTGACCACCATCTATCTGCGCATCGAGACGAACGCGCCATTCTTCGAGGCGCTGACGCACGCGACCTTCAATTTCGTCTCTCTGATCACCACGACCGGCTATGCCACGCATGATTATTCGGCGTGGGGCCCCTTCGCCGTCGCGCTTGCCTTCATCGCGACCTTTCCGGGCGGCTGCTCGGGATCGACGACCGGCGGCATCAAGGCCTACCGCTTCATCATCCTGTTCGAACTGATGGCCAACGGTCTGCGGCGGCTGGTGTATCCGAGTTCCGTGCAGCCGGTGCGCTATGGCGACCGGCCGGTCGACGACGACATGCAACGCGCCGTCGTGCTTTTCATCGCTTCGTTCTTCGTGCTCTGGGCCATCGCCACGCTGCTTCTGGCGGCGACGGGGCTAGACCTCGTCACCTCACTGTCCGGCGCTTTGACGGCTCTCACCAATGTCGGTCCGGGCCTCGGTGACTTCATCGGCCCGAAAGGCAGCTTCGCGGGGATTCCAGACCTTGCGAAATGGGTCATGGCGCTGGCGATGCTCTTTGGTCGACTTGAGATCCTCGCGGTTCTGGTAATCTTCTCGCCCGTGTTCTGGCGGCGTTGAGAAGGGCGCCATTGCGCCGACCCCCGCCGTCGGCTAAAGCGTGCCGCGCCAGACGGGACCCGAGCGGCGAGTGCCGAGCCCCGCCACCAGGTGAATCGGGTAACGATCTTGAACAGCCAGTCCGTCCGCGCCGCCATCCACATCGCCGCGATGTTCGGGATCTACCTGTCGCTGGCGATGCTCGTTCCCGCCTTCGTGGATTTCTATTTTCGCAATGCCGACTGGCAGGTGTTCGCGCTCTCCGCCTTCTTCACCGGCGGTCTGTCGCTCGCGATCGCGCTCGCGACCCAGGGCCGGCCGGTCACCGCCAATGCCCGTTTCGGATTCCTGATCGTCAACCTGCTGTGGGCGACGACCGCCCTGTTCGGCGCGGTTCCGCTGATGGCTTCGTCGCTTGAACTGAGTGTCGCGGATGCCGTCTTCGAATCGGTTTCGGCGCTCACGACGACCGGCTCGACGATTATAGCAGGTCTGGACTCGCTGCCGCCCGGTCTCCTGCTCTGGCGCTCGCTGCTGCAATGGATCGGCGGGCTTGGCGTTATTGTCCTGGGACTTCTCATCCTGCCGTTTCTCAACATCGGCGGCGTCTCCTACTTCAAGCTCGAGTCCTCCGACATCGAGGACCGGCCCTTCGAGCGGCTGTCGGTCTTCATCGTCAGCATCCTGGGGATCTATTCATCGCTGACCCTGGCCTGCGCGATCGCCTATGCGGCGGCCGGCATGTCGGGTTTCGACGCCGTGAACCATGCAATGACGACTTTGTCGACCGGTGGCTATTCCACCCATGACAGTTCGTTCGGTTTCTACGGCGACAACCTGTCCCTGCTTTGGATCGCGTCGCTCTTCATGTTCATCGGTGGCCTTCCATTCTCGATTCTGGCGCTTCTTGCCTTTCGGGGCCGGCTCGATGCCGCCCGCGACCCGCAGATCCGAGCCTTCGCACTGTACATTCTGTTCTTTGCGGTGGTCGTGGCGGTTTATGTCCGGGTGAGCACCGGCGCGCCATTCATCGACGCGTTGACGCATTCGATGTTCAACTTCGTCTCGATCATCACGACCACCGGCTATGCCAGCCAGGACTATTCGACCTGGGGCGCCTTCGCGGTGGCCTGCGCCTTCATCGCAACGTTCCTCGGCGGTTGCTCGGGCTCGACGTCGGGGGGAATCAAAGCCTACCGCTTCATCATCCTCTTCGAACTGATGAGCAACGGTCTGCGGCGGCTCGTCTATCCCAGTTCGGTGCACACCGTGCGATATGGCGACCGGCCGGTCGATGATGACATGCAACGTGCCGTCGTGCTCTTCATCGCGTCGTTCTTCGTCATCTGGGGCTCGGCGACGGTGATGCTGGCGGCCACAGGACTCGACTTCATGACCGCCATGACCGGCGCACTGACAGCGCTCACCAATGTAGGTCCCGGGCTGGGCGACGTGATCGGGCCGGCGGGAAACTTCGCGCCGCTGCCGGACGCCGCCAAATGGATCCTCGTGCTGGCCATGCTGCTCGGAAGGCTGGAAATCCTCACCGTGCTGGTGATCTTCGCGCCGGTGTTCTGGCGCCGCTGAGCGAGGCGAGACTCACACCAAAAGGTCGACTTTCTCGAACCGCGTCACGTCGATGAGGCCCATGTCGGAGATGCGAAGTTCCGGGATAACCACAAGCGCCAGCAGAGAGTGCTGCATGTAGGCGTTGTTGAGCGAGCAGCCCATGGCGCGCATCGCCGCCGTCAGCTTCTCGGCTTTTGCCGCGACGATCTCGGCGCGTTCGGCCGACATCAGCCCGGCGATGGGCATCTCCACGATCGCCAGTTGCTTGCCCTTCGAGAAGATGACCACGCCGCCGCCGACCTCGCCGAGCCGATTGGCGGCCGCCGCCATGTCTTCCTTGTTGGTGCCGACGACGATCATGTGGTGCGAATCATGCGCGACCGTGGACGCCATCGCGCAGTCCTCAAGGTAGCCGAAACCCGAGACGAAACCGTTGACCACCGCACCCGTGCCGCGATGCCGCTCGACCAGCGCGATCTGGCAGACGTCATTGCTCCGGTCCATCGCCACGAGACCGTTTTCGACCGGGAGGTCTGCTTCAAGAGCGCGCGTCGGCGCCTGGTTCTCGATGACGCCGATGACTCGGGCACGCACCTCGTTGGCGCCGGCTGGCGCGGTGATGTCGAAGTCGCCCGCGTCAAGCCTCTTGCCCAGCTTCACCGTGTGCATGGCGCTGGCCGGATAGACGCGGGCGGGTATGTCGACTTCGAGCCGACCCGCCGCGGCAAGCCGCACGCCACGCGCCCAGACCTCGTCGATGGTCAGCGCTGCCAGGTCCGATACGATGAGGAAATCGGCAAGCCGGCCGGGCGCGATCGAACCCAGTTCGCGTTCGAGGCGGAAATGCTGGGCGGTGTTGATCGTCGCCATCTGGATGGCCGTCACCGGCTTCAGCCCCTGCGCGATCGCATGACGCACGACGCGGTTCATGTGGCCTTCCTTGACCAGCGTGCCGGAATGGCAGTCGTCGGTGCACAGGATGAAGTTGCGCGGGTCGAGACCGTGCTCGGTCACCGCCTTTATCTGCGTGGCGACGTCGTACCAGGCCGAACCCAGCCGCAACATGGCCTTCATGCCCTGCCTGACGCGGGCAATCGCGTCTTCCACACGCGTGCCCTCGTGGTCATCCTCCGGGCCACCGGCGACGTAGCCGTGGAAGGGCAGGCCGAGATCGGGCGAGGCGTAGTGGCCGCCGACGGTCTTGCCGGCGGCAAACGTGGCGTCGATCTCGCCGCGCATCTTGGCGTCGTTGGCGGCCACGCCCGGAAAATTCATAACCTCGCCGAGCCCGATGATGTTGGCCCAGCCCATCGCCTCGGCGACTTCGGCCGGACCGATCAGGGCGCCGGGAGTCTCCAGTCCAGGGGCCGAGGGGACGCAGGATGGCATCTGCACATGCACGTTGACCGGCATGTCCACCGCCTCGTCATGCATCAGCCGCACGCCTTCGAGCCCGAGCACGTTGGCGATCTCGTGCGGATCGATGAACATCGAGGTGGTGCCATGCGGGATGACGGCGCGGCAGAATTCCGTCACCGTCACCATGCCGCTTTCGACATGCATGTGCGCGTCGCAGAGCCCCGGCGCCAGATAGCGGTCGGCGGCGTCCACCACCACCGTGCTCTCGCCGATGCAATGTGAGGCATCTGGCCCGCAATAGGCGAACCGGCCCTCGACGACGGCGATGTCCGTGCCCGGAATGATCTCACCGGAATGGACGTTGACCCAGCGCCCGTTGCGGATGACGAGATCGGCCGGACGCCGCCCCATGGCGACGTCGACGAGCGCAGGGGCAGCATCGGTCCAGATCCTGGGCTTGCGGAAGGGGGATGTCGTGTCGGTCATGGTCATGTCTCCGGTCTTGGCGGACCATGCCAAGACCGGTGCGGTTTGACCAGTTCAGATTGACCGGCTTGAACCTTCGCAAACCGTCAGGCGAAGGCGTCAGCGCCGCGACAGGAGGATGGCCGCCAGCCCCAGCACCGCGAGCCCGACCAGCGCGACCGTCTTGGGATGATCCGTCACCACCGCGCCGGCCATGCGGGCCTGCCTTTCGATCTCGCGACGGCTCGGACGTCGCTTCGACAGGCGGCCGATCAGGTCGGTGACGATGTCGGCGACATCGTCATAGGCATGCGAGCCGCGTGTCGCCACCTCGTCGTAGAGATGCGATCCCTGTGCGCTCGCCGTGCGCCGCAAGGAGCTCAATTCGCGCTTCAGCGCCGTCACCTGCTGTTCGAGATCGTCGAGCGCTTCGTCGCGCGTGCGGCTGATGGAAAAGGCCATGGGAACCCCCGGTCATTGGATTGAATGAGCGGGAAACGTCTCGCACGCGTTATCGTTCCATGCGGGCGACGACGCCCCGCCGACCGGAAGCCTCCTTCAGGTCTGGCCTTCGAAATGGAACTGGTGCCCCCTGCCGGGATCGAACCGGCATGGCCGAAGCCGAGGGATTTTAAGTCCCTTGCGTCTACCAATTCCGCCAAGGGGGCAGCCGGTCCACCGGTAGCGGGTCGCCGATGCGGGATCAAGCAGTCTCAAGCCGCCGACAAACAGGACGTCGCGGAGTGCCGTCGTACCGCGCGGGGCATGGTCTCGCCTCGCGCCACGGGCTGGTCAGGCACCGAAGGCCTTGCCAGCCATGCGCTTGACGAAGGACGCGACCTTCCCGGCCTCGACGAACTGCGGCATGTGGCCGATGCCTTCGAGGATTTCGATGTCGATTCCATCGATCCTGCCCTCCATGGCAAGCCCATGGCGGGTGTGGTGCAGCACGCGGTCGCGGCTGCCGAACAGGATGCCGACCGGCATGGCGATCTCGCCATAACGCTCCATCTGGCCCGGTAGATCCTTCTCCACCGCCACGATGTCGGAGGACGTTGCGTAGAAATGCGCGGGACGCAGGCCGAGATAGCCGCCGCCGCCGATGGCATAGTCGGCTGGTACGGGCTGAGGGCCAAAGACGAAGTCGAGCGTCTGCGGCGCGACCTTCAGGCCGGCCGGCACGGCGAGCGTCGCGGCGATGATGCGGCGCATCAGCGGCGAGCGGATGTAGAGGCCGCCAAACTCCTTTGGCGGCGTCGGCACGTAATGCGTGAGCGGGGAGATGAGCGCCAGGCCGGCGATCTTGTCGGGATGGTCGAGCGCGACGCGCAAAGCAATCGCGCCGCCGAGCGAATGCCCGACCAGCAAAGGCCTGTCGAGGCCGACTGCGTCGATGAACCTGGCGATTGTTTCGGCCTGCTCGGGAATGCGCGCACCGCTCGACACCCGGGTCGAATAGCCCGAACCGGGGCGATCCATCGCCACGAGGCGGAAGCCGTCGCCCATGGCGGGAAACAGCGTGTGGCGGAAATGGTGCAACTGGCCGCCCAGACCGTGGACGAACAGGATAGGCCGGCCGGCACCCTCGTCGACATAGTGGATCGCGTCACCGCCGATCATCACCGTCTTGCCGACGCGCGGGATGCGACGCTCGGCATCGGCGGCCAGGCGACGGGTCGTGAGGGCGTTCACGCCGAGCCAACCGGCGACGGCCAGGACTGCGACGACGACGATCCAGAACAGCACGACCATGGGCAGGATCTCCTGTGAAATGACGGGCCGACCGCCCGCGGGCGTCGGCGATCCAAGGTCTGCCCCGGCGCGGCGCCAAGATCAATGCCCAGTCGCATTGCCGTCGAACGGCGGGTGGGGCGACCGCAAGGCCGCCCTTGCCACTATCGCTTGAGAGAAGGCGCGGTCAACCGCGCGGCGCGGCTTATCCGTGCAGCTTTGTCGCGATCTCGGCGACGCGCTTGCCCTGGAACCTGGCGCCCTCGAGCTCCTGCTCCGACGGCATGCGCGAGCCGTCCGTGTTCGAGGTCGTGGTCATGCCGTAGGGCGAGCCGCCACGCACGACATCGTTTCCGGACTGGCCCTGGTAGGCATACGACAAGGGCACGATGACCATGCCATGGTGCTGCAGGGAGACCTGGGCGGAGATGATGGCGAATTCGGCGCCGCCATGCTGGGTCGCGGTCGAGGACATGACCGAGGCGACCTTGTTGATCAGCGCGCCCTTGGCCCAGAGCGGGCCGGTCTGGTCGAGAAAGTTCTTCATCTGCGCCGACATGGCGCCGTAGCGCGTCGAGATGCCGAAGATGATGGCGTCGTAATTCTCGAGTTCGAGCGGATCGGCGATCGGCGCCTCCTGGTCGAGCTTGTAGTAGGCGGCCTTGGCCACCGCTTCCGGGACGAGTTCGGGAACGCGTTTCACCGTAACCTCCGCGCCGGCTTCCGTTGCCCCCTCGGCGGCGGACTTCGCCATCGCTTCCATGTGGCCCCAGCTCGAATAGTAGAGAACGAGTACCTTCGCCATGTCTGTCTCCTAGGATTTCGTCTTCCGGGCAGCCTGCGGTTGCAGCTCATTCCCGATCAGGCCTTAGCTAGGGCGAGGCGATCGTCCACGAAACGGCAGGATCGCAGCACGGTTCGTTCACAAAACGGACGCCATTGCTGCCGGCCCCGGCCAGCGCTATGTCCGTCGGACGTTTCCAGGGGAATCCCAATGTCCAACATCGTCACAGCCGCCATGGTCGTCATCGGCGATGAAATTCTCTCCGGGCGCACCAAGGACAAGAACATCGGCCATCTCGCCGACATCTTGACGGCGATCGGCATCGACCTGAAGGAAGTGCGTATCGTCCCCGACGAGGAGGTCGAGATCGCAGCCGCGATCAACGACGTGCGGGCGCGCTATACCTATGTCTTCACCACCGGCGGCATCGGCCCGACGCATGACGACATCACCGCCGACTCCGTATCGAAGGCTTTCGGCGTTCCCTGCGAGTATGACGACAAGGCCTATGCCATGCTGGAAGCGCACTACCAGCGGCGGGAGATGGAGTTCACCGAAGCCCGCAGGCGCATGGCGCGCATGCCGCGCGGGGCCGAGCACATCGACAATCCGATCTCCATGGCGCCGGGCTTTCGTATCGGCAACGTTCACGTCATGGCCGGCGTGCCATCGATCTTCCAGGCGATGCTCGACAACGTCGTGCCGACGCTCGCGACCGGGACGAAGCTGATCTCGGCGACCGTGCAGTGCCCGTTCGGCGAGGGCACGATCGGCGATGCGCTCGGCGCGATCCAGAAGGCGCATCCCGACACGATCATCGGCTCCTATCCGAAGTATCTCGACGGCAGGTTCTGGACCGAACTCGTCGTGCGCGCCCGCTCGCAGGCGGTGCTCGCGCCGGCTGTCGCCGCGGTCGAGCAGATGGTGGCCGAAAAGGCCGCGGATGCCCGGTCAGCATAGGACCGGCGTCGAAAGCGACGTACGCAGGCCCGTTCCTATGCTAGGCTTTCGGGGTCAACGTCCGGGAAGGATTGGTCACATGGGCTACAAGACGATCGTCGCCATATTGCAGGACGAGGCGGGCGCGGTCGCCATGCTCGACGTGGCCACGGGGCTTGCGGCGCGCTTCGCCGCGCACCTGATCGGCGTGCATGCCGAGCCCCTGCCGATGCCGATCGCCTCGCCGATGGGCTTTCCTGACGCGACCCTGATCGGCGCCAGCGAAGACATCAACCGTGCCCGCGAGGAACGGCTGGGCGAGCTTTTCGCCTCTCGGCTGGGCCGCGAAAGCCTCTCCTACGAGTGGCGTTCCTTGCGCAGCTTTTCCGGCGACAGCGTCCTTTCGGCCCTCGAAAGCGCGCGATGCGGCGATATCGTCATTGCCGGCCACGGCAGCGGCGAGGGCGGGTCGCCGGATATCGACACGCTGATACAGGGCGCGGGGCGGCCCGTGCTGCTCGTGCCGAAGGAGCGGACCGTTCGCACCGAGGTCAAGCGCGTGGTGGTTGCCTGGAACGGCTCGCGGGAGGCTGCGCGCGCCGTGTTCGACGCGCTTCCCTTCATCCTATCGGCGGAGGAAACGACGATCCTCACGATCGATCCCGTCGAGCGTGCCGGCGAAACCGGGCCGTTGCCCGGAACCGAGATCGCGGCGACCCTGGCGCGACACGGCGCGAGGGTCACGATCGAGCCGGTCGCCTCGGGAGACTGGTCGCGCGCGCAGGTGATGGAACGCACCGTGCGCGAAAAGAACGCCGACCTCCTGGTGCTCGGCGCCTTCAGCCATTCGCGCCTGCGCGAGATGATTTTCGGAGGGACGACGCGCTCCATCATCGAAAACCCACCCTGCTTGACACTTCTCGCGCGCTGACGCGCCGCGGGCGATCAGTCCGGCAAGGCGCGAATCCACTCACCGATGGCAGTGGCGAGGCGATCCGTCGTGCGCGGCGACATCGCGTCGCCCGCGATGACGTGGCTCGACGGGTCGTCCGAATCGTCGACGGTCACGATCGCATGCGGGGCACCCCAGCGCGCGGCGATGCTGCGTGTCAGGTCCGGGCGCACAATGAGGTCGGTGTCCGAGAACACGAACAACGCCGGCACGGCGGCGCGCTCGACCGGCGAACCGGCGGCCAGTTCCACAACGGCACTCATCGGCAGCAGCGCCTCGATCGGATAGCGGGTCGTCCAGAAGCGCGCGTGGCTTTCATTGACCGGCTCGAAGCCGCGTTCGCTACCGGCGACCAGACGCGCGATCTGCAGGCCCCAGGGACCGGCGAGCAGGCTGGCACCAGCCGCCTGGACGCCATAATTGGCCGACACCAGCACCACGCCTCCCATCCGCTCGCGCAGGCCGGGCTCTGTCGCGGCCCAACTGGCGATCGAGGCGCCCGTCGAGGTCGCGATGACGATGACCTGCTCGCCGAGGCGCTCGCCGATCGCCAGCGCCTCGGCGAAATCATTGATCCAGGCGTTGACCGATGCCGTCGCCATGGCCGCGCCGTCCTGCCCGTGGCCGGCAAGCCGCGTGTAGAACAGGTTGGCGCCGAGCGCCTCGGCGACCTTGTCGGGCAGCGGCCGGATTTCGCCCTTGGAGGCGGAAAAACCGTGCACGTAGACGATCGCCAGCGGGGTGCGCGCCTTCGAGGCCGGGTAGGCCCACACGACCTGTTTTTCCAGGCCGGGCCTGATGCCCGGCACACTCGCTTCGCGTTCGGCAAGCCAGGTGTCGAGATCCTCGCCGATCGTCGTCGGATCGAACGTCACGGTCGTATCGCGCTCGACGCGGGGACCGGCGAACCAGAGGATCGCCGCAGCCGCGACCACGACGATCAGAACACCCGACATCACCATCACGCGCCGCACGGCTTCTCCTCCAGACGATCTCGGATCAATTTGCGCCTGCGCGACGCGATTGGAAAGGCCCGGCACATTCCTCCGCGCCACGAACTGACAAACGTTCATCTGCCGACGCGCTGTTGAGGATGACAACCGAATGGCTCGGGGAAACGTACAGGGGGCAACATCTCTCGTCGCCAGGGCCGCCATGCCGTTTCGCCTGCTTCTGTTCTACGCCCTGCCAGCGATCCCGCTCGCCGCGCTCACCTTGCCGCTCTACATCATCATTCCGACCTACTATACGGAAACGCTGGGTCTTTCTCTCGGTGCGGTCGGAGCTGCCCTGCTCGTCATACGCATCTTCGACGCGGTCAATGATCCGCTGATCGGCTGGTTCGCCGACCGCTGGCGACCCGCGATGGGACGCCGCCGCGCAGTATTCGCGGCCTCTCTTCCGCTGTGCGGGCTGGCGGTGATCATGCTGTTCTGGCCGCCGGCCGATGCCAGCGTTCTATATCTGGGAGCGTGGGGCATGGTTCTGTCGCTCGGCTTCACCGGGGCCATGCTCTCCTACACCGCCTGGGGAGCGGAACTGGCCGGCGGCTATGCCGAGCGGGCGCGCATCGCCGGCTTCCGCGAAAGCCTGACGCTGGTGGGAACGCTGATCGCCATCGTGCTGCCCTTCGCGATCGGCTTCGGGACGGCAGGAGGACTTGGTGGCCTGGCCGTGCTCGGCCTGTCGGTCGTCGTCGGGCTCGCGGTCTTTGGCGCACTTGCCGTCCGGGTGGTACCGGAGCCGGTCGATCACACGGTATCGGCCGGATCGCTGCGGACCGGGCTTGCCCGGATGGCGGGCAACACTCCATTCCGCCGCCTGATCGCCGCCTATTTCCTGAACGGGCTCGCCAACGGCATCCCGGCCACGCTCTTCCTTTATTTCGTGGCGACGCGGATCGGAACCCCCGACATGCGCGGACCGCTGCTGTTCTTGTATTTCCTGGCTGGCATTGGCGGTGTGCCGCTGGCGCTTTGGGCTGCGCGACGCACGAGCAAGCACCGCGCCTGGTGCCTCGCCATGGTGGTCAACTGCGCCATTTTCTCGCTGGTCCCGCTGCTCGGCACCGGCGACGTCGCGGCCTTCGCCGCGATCTGCGTTGCGACCGGGCTGCTGCTTGGCTTCGACCTGTCGCTGCCTCCCGCCATCCAGGCCGACGTGATCGACGTGGACACTGCCGTGTCCGGGGAGCAACGCTCGGGCGCCTACTTCGCGGCCTGGAGCCTTGCCACCAAGCTGTCGCTGGCGGCAGGCGTGGGCATCGTGTTTCCGTTGCTGGGGATGGCCGGCTTCGACGCGACCGCGGGGGCGGCCAATGATGAAGCGGCGATCGGCGCCCTGGTGGCGCTCTATGTCTGGCCGCCGATCGTGCTCAAGCTTGCCGCGATCGCGCTGATGTGGCGCTTCCCGCTCGACAGGCTCGAGCAGGCCGCGCTGCGAAAGACGATCGAGGAACGGTCGTCCGGGGGGACGACACCGCAGGGGTGACTCCGTCAGGGCTTGAGCGGACGCTTGTCCCAGCCCATCGCGCGCTTCATCACCGGGAAGTAGAGCGTGTGAGGAAGAAGGTTCACCAGCTTCAGCGTCCACGCCAGCCGTCGCGGGAAGCACACCTCGAAGCCGCCGCGTTCCAGGCCATCGGCGAACCGGCGCGTTGCGTCCTCCACCTTCATGAGGCCCGGCATCGAGAAACTGTTCTTTTCCGTCAGCGGGGTGTCGACGAAGCCCGGGTTGATGACCTGGATGCGGATGTTCATCTTGTCGAAGTCGAACTTCAACGCCTCCGCCATGTTGTTGACGGCCGACTTGGACGCGCCATAGGCGGCCGCCAGCGGCAGTCCGCCATATCCCGACACCGAGCCGACGACGGCGACCTGCCCGAAGCCACGCGCCTTCATGGCGTCCACCACCGGCACGAGGCCGTTGACGATGCCAAACAGGTTGATCTCGTAGGTCTTGACGAAGTTTTCCACCGACAGCTTCTCGCCCCTGGTGGGGAAGTAGTTGCCGGCGTTAAAGACGGCGAGCACGATCGGCCCGAGTTCCTTTTCGATCGCCTGCGCGATGGCCGCCATGCCGGCCTGATCGGTGACGTCGCCCGGAAATGGAACGATCCGACCACCGAGGTTGGCGGCTTCGTTGGCAAGCGAGACCAGCTTGTCCTCGCCGCGCGCGGTGGCGGCAACGACATAGCCGCGACGGACGAGTTCGAGGGAAAGCGCGCGGCCGATCCCGGTGCTCGCGCCCGTGATCCAGGCGACGCCGTCGGAGGGCCTGGCGCGATAGAGCGTCATGCTGCGGGCTCCGTCGAAGGGAGAAGCAGGGTGGCCGCGGGCCTGGGCCGGCGCGGGTTCAACCCCCAATGATGTCCATGAGGCGCCGGGGTATCGACCCCGTCAGCTTCAGCGGCGCTTCGGTGATCGCCATGCCGATGCAGGGGCGGTCCATCTCCGCGGTCGGCCGGTGCTCAACGGTCTCGTCGGCGATCGAGATGTCACCGCGCCCATAGCGACCGTGAATATCGGTGAAGGCGCCGTCGAGCACCAGCGACAGTTCAACGCCACCATGTGTGTGGGACGGGATGCGTCGGCCGGGCCGGATCCAGAACAGCGACACGTGGAAGCCCTCGATCTCGCCGAGATCGTGCTCGCGGAAGCCCGGCATCTTGGTGCGCCAGGGGGTGTCGTCCGCATCGAAGCCGACATAGTCACGAAGCGCGCGCGGATAGACGGATTTGGAATTCTGCGGAGGGAGAATGATCGGGGCGGGGGCATCGCTGCCGAGGATCGCCGCAAGCCGGTCTTTCGGATCCCTGATGGGCCGTGGCTTTTCCAGTTCCAGTTCCTCGCCGGCCATGACCTCAAGCCCGCGCGCCAGCGCCCGGCTGCGCGGGTTCAACTCGAGGTGGGAGGCGACCAGCACGCGCGCGGGCGTTGGCAGGTTGCCCGCGACATAGCGCGCAATCAGCGTATCGATCGTATCGGTGGCGTCGGATGTCATCTCGCCTCGTCTTTGCTCTGCCATCGCCGTTCTGCTTCGCAATCTATTCCGATTTGTGCCTTTCCGCCACATACGTCGGCACTGATCGACTGGATCAATCGCTGTTTTCCGGATCCAGCCGGGCAGGAGGACGAATATGGCGCCGAACCCGCCATCGGCGGAAAATCCCTTCTTGAAAGGACCTGTCTTGCTACGTAGACCAGAAAAACCGTCCGCCAACGGCCCCACGACCGAAAATCCGCGTGGAACTCGACAGGAAGGAAAAGCCCCCATGTATCGTTCCGTGATCGAAGCGATCGGAAACACCCCGCTGATCCGACTGCGGCGCGCTTCGGAGCAAACCGGCTGCGAGATCCTCGGCAAGGCCGAGTTCATGAATCCCGGCCAGTCGGTCAAGGACCGCGCCGGGCTGTTCATCATCCGCGATGCCGAGAAGAGGGGCTTGCTGCGGCCGGGCGGCGTGATCGTGGAAGGCACCGCCGGCAACACCGGCATCGGCCTGACGGTGGTCGCCAAGGCGCTCGGCTATCGCACGGTGATCGTCATCCCCGACACCCAGAGCCAGGAGAAGAAGGACGCGCTTCGGCTGCTCGGGGCCGAGCTGATCGAGGTGCCGGCAGTGCCCTACAAGAACCCCAACAACTACGTGAAGCTGTCGGGAAGGCTGGCGGAGCAACTGGCGAAAACCGACCCGAGGGGCGCGATCTGGGCGAACCAGTTCGACAATGTCGCCAATCGCGAGGGCCACATCGCAACCACGGCCGAGGAGATCTGGCGCCAGACCGACGGCAAGGTCGACGGATTCGTCTCGGCAGTGGGCACCGGCGGCACGCTGGCCGGGGTGGCGCTGGGGCTGAAGGGCAGAAGCAAGGACGTGAAGATCGGCCTCGCCGATCCGCTCGGCGCCGCGTTGCATTCCTTCTACACCGAGGGCGTCCTGAAATCGGAAGGATCGTCGATCACCGAAGGCATCGGCCAGGGGCGCATCACCGGCAATCTCGAGGGTTTTGCCCCCGACTTCTCCTTCCAGGTGCCGGACGAGGAGGCGCTGCCGATCGTCTTCGATCTGGTCCAGGAGGAGGGGCTCTGCCTCGGAGGCTCGTCGGGCATCAACATCGCCGGCGCGATCCGCATGGCGAAGGCGATGGGGCCGGGCCATACGATCGTGACCATCCTGTGCGACTATGGCACGCGCTACCAGTCCAAGCTGTTCAACCCCGAATTCCTGCGTGCAAAACACCTGCCGGTGCCGGGCTGGATGGAAAAGACCGTCGACATCGCGGTGCCCTACGAGAAGGTCGACGCGTGATGAGCCACACCACCGAGATCCTGTTTCGCGAGGATGCCTACCTCTCGACGGCCGAAGGGTCGGTCGTGGCCGTCAACGAGCGCGGCGGCATCCTCCTAGACAGGTCGAATTTCTACGCCACTTCCGGCGGCCAGCCGGGCGACACCGGCTTCCTCGAGCGGGCGGACGGAACCCGGATCCTCATCGCCGGCACCATCACCGGCGAGACAAAGGACGAGATCATCCACGTCCCGGCGCCCGACCAGCCGGCGCCCGCCATCGGCGAGGCGCTGGTGCTGCACATCGACTGGGACCGCCGCTACAAGCTGATGCGCATGCACACGGCCTGCCACCTGCTCAGCGTGGTCTGTCCCTTTCCGATCACCGGCGCCTCCGTCGGCGAGGACGAATCCCGCGTCGATCTCGACATTCCCGATGCCGGCGTCACGCGGGAAGGGGTGACACAGGCGATGATGGACCTCGTCGATGCCAACCACCCGATCTTCAACCGCTGGATCAGCGCCGACGAACTCGCCGCCAATCCGGGGCTGGTGAAGTCGAAGAACGTGCGGCCCCCGTCGGGCGCCGGCCGCATCCGCCTCGTCTGCATCGGCGAGGACTCGGTCGTCGACAGCCAGCCCTGTGGAGGAACCCACGTCTCCGAGACCCAGGAGGTGGGCGCCATCCATATCGCCAAGATCGAGAAGAAAGGGCGCGAGAACCGCCGCTTCCGGATTAGATTCGGCCCGCTGCCGGCGACTTGAGGCGCAGCGCAGCGGTTCCGGCAAACCGCTGCACCCATCGTACAATTGACTTTTACGTAAATGCCGTGCCAATGATTTCATCACCGAAATCGGTTTGGGCGGGCATGGAATGCGGGAATACTATACGATCACGGAACTGACCCGTGAGTTCGAAATCTCGACCCGCACCTTGCGCTTCTACGAGGACGAGGGATTGATCCAGCCGGTTCGGCGTGGCCGCACCCGGTTGTTCCGACCGTCGGATCGCCATCTGGTCAAGCAGATCATGCGCGGCAAGCGCCTCGGCTTCTCGATCTCCGAGATCCGCGAGATCATCCAGATGTACCGGGAACCGCCCGGCGAAGTCGGCCAGCTGAAGCTGATGATCAAGCGGATCGAGGAAAAGCGCGGCGACCTGCGCCAGAAGCGGCGCGACCTGGAGGAGACGTTGGCCGAACTCGACCAGGCGGAGGAATCCTGCGTCGAGCGGCTGGTCGAACTCGGCGTCAACACCTGACGCACCGCGGCGGACGTCAGATCCAGCGCCGCACCTTCTTGCGATAGTCCCGGTACTTCTTGCCGAAGCGCGCCTCGAGATGCTTTTCCTCGCGCTCGATGGCCAGTTTCTGGGTCGCGAAGGCCGCCAGCAGCCCGAACCCCAGGAACCAGACGCTGCCGGCAATCAGACCGATGGCGACGGTGAGCATCGTGTTGGCGAGATAGATCGGGTTGCGGGAAAACGAGAACGGGCCGCTGGACACGAGATGATCCGAGCCGCGATGCGGCATGATCGTCGTTCGCGCCCTGAAGAGGGTGCGCATGGCGGAAACATCGATCGCCACCACGCCGGCGATCGTCACGATCCCGATCGCGAACAGGATGTCGGACAGCGGGCTGGGGATCCAGGGCAGGGGGATCATCCATGTGAGGGCGGCGGCGACCACGATCGCCGCCAGATAGATCATCGGCGGCCAAGGCAGCCGGTTGGGTCGCGCGTCATAGGCGTTCATTCGGTCCCTCCCGTTGCGAACTCTCGCTCGGTCTCGTCCGTGCAGATGGCGGCGAGCGCCGCGATGGACTGCCGCTCGGCCTCATTCTGGCGGCCGGAAAACAGTCCGTCGAGCATGTTCTCGCCCTCGACCGCATCGAGCATGCAGGCGCAGTAGACGCCGCAGAATTCCTCGTCGCGCTCGGTCGAGCAGGTGCGTTCGCAGGCCTGGCGGAACTGGACCGACTGAGATGCCACCTGCGGCGGGAGGATCTGGGAGAACAGGAACACGCAGCCGATCAGCACCGGCTGGTGGATGAGGTAGAAGGCCAGGCTGTGCCTTCCGAGGAAGAGCATCGGCGCGCCCCAGCGTGGGACCGAGACGCGAGACAACCGGTCGAAAAGGCCGCTGCGTTCGGCGAGCGAGGCGACCGCGATCCCGGCGAGCACGGCCCCGAACCAGGGAAAGAGCGGTACGAAATCGTTGGAGCGCGGCCGCGTTTCCGACAGTCCCGTCCACCAGAGCCAAGCCGGATCGAAGATCGGCGACGTGAGCCAGGTCGGGGCCGCGATGACCCCGGCGGCGAGGACCAGCACCAATGCCCAGGGCAGCTGCAGGAAGGCGAGGCCGAGCAGGCTTGCCAGCGCGATCTGGTGCAGGATGCCAAAGAAGATGAAGGTCTCGGGGATCGCGAACCAGGTTGCGATGCTGATGGCGAAGGCCGCGCCCGCGACCATGGCAAGACGAGTGCCGAAGCCTCGCCAGCGCACGCCGTGCGCATGCGCCAGAAACAGGCTGACGCCGACGAGGAAGAGGAAGGACGAGGCGATGGCGCGGGCAAAAAGCTTCCAGCCACCCACCGTCGTCGTTCCGGCTTCGATATAGCCGAAGAACTCGAGGTCCCAGGTGAAATGGTAGATCGCCATGGCCACCAGCGCCGCGCCTCGGGCGAGGTCGATCGTCTCGATGCGACGGTGCTGGACGTGTTCGGGCATGGCGTGATCGGGCGTGGTCATGGCTGTTCCTGTAGCTGCGATAGCACAGGAAACGCCCCCGTGGGCATTCGGCGATTCAAATCTCCATGGAGCGGCGCGGGGCCAGCGTCTATATCGAATGCGCCGAGCGGTTTTGCGTCATCGGCACGTCGCTTTCCTGTCACCCGCCGCCCTGCCGCGCCTGTCAGATGTCGAGGTCAAGAACGCTCGGGACATCATGGCGACTCAGGTCCGGCATCCGATCTGGCTACCGGCGCTGAAGACGCCAGGCGCGCATACGTTCGCGATCCTCTACGCCGTCGAGTCCTTTGCCCGCGCCTCGGTGTCCAGCGTCATCCCGATCCAGATCTACGATATCCTGCGCGACGAGCAAGCGGTGTCGCTGGTCTATACGGGGGTGGCCTTCGCCGGCATTTCGGTCACGCTGTTCATGCCGCTTCTGATCGAGCGATTCGCCCGGCGGTGGGTCTACACGGCCGGCGTCGCCGGGTTGATCCTCGGCGCACTGCTGTTCCTGACGCCGTGGCTGTGGAGCCAGATGGCCGGCATGCTCTGCCGCGTGATGGGCGCCAGCGCGCTGTCGATCACGCTCAACCTCTACATCATGGACCACATTCGAAAGACGCAGTTCATCCGCGCCGAATCGATGCGAATGGCCTGGTCGACCTTCGCCTGGACGGGGGGGCCGACGCTCGGCGTGGTGCTCTACGTCAACTACGGAATTCTCGCCGCGCAGGCGGTGCCGATCGTCACCGGGTTGATCCTGCTTGGCCTGTTCTGGTTCTTCCGGCTGAGCGACAACCAGATGATCCGGCCGGGCGCCACCCGGCCGGCAAGCCCGCTCGCCAACATCGGCCGCTTCCTGCGGCAGCCGCGATTGCGGCTCGCCTGGCTGATAGCGTTTGGCCGTTCGTGCTTCTGGACCACGCTGTTCGTCTATGCGCCGATCCTCATGGTGTCGACCGGACAGGGCGAACTGGCGGGCGGACTGGTCGTCTCGGCCGCCAATGCGCTTCTGTTTTCGGCGCTGATCTGGGGCTGGGCAGGACGCCGCTTCGGCGCGCGCAACACGATGAGCTTCGCCTTCTTCGCGACAGCCGCGATGCTGGTGGCGGCCGGATGGGCCGGCGAGGCGGCGCCGATCGCGGCTGCCGTCTTCCTCCTGCTGGGAGCGTTCTTCTGCATCGCGCTGGATGCGCTCGGCTCGACCGCCTTCATGCGCAGCGTCCGCGTCTGGGAACGCGCGCGGATGACGGCGGTCTACCGGACCTATCTCGACCTCTCGGAACTGCTGCCGCCGCTCGTCTATTCCGTCACGCTCGCCTTCTTCGGCCTCGGTTCGGTCTTCGTCACGCTCGGCGTCTTCGTGGCGGCGTGCGGGGTGGTGACCTTCATCTACCTGCCGAAGAAGATGTGAGACGCCGTCAGCGTTGTTTGGACGCGCGGGAGGAGGCTCGATGACGAGCCCCCCTCGGCGTGTCCGTGCTCGCGCCTTAGCGCGCGATGACGGTCTGGCGCTGTTCGCCCAGCCCCTCGACGCCGAGATGCATCGTGTCGCCGACCTTGAGGAAGCGCGGCGGCTTCATGCCGAGGCCGACGCCGGGCGGCGTGCCGGTGGTGATGACGTCGCCCGGCTCGAGCACCATGAACTCCGACAGGTAGGAGACGATCTCGGCGCAGGTGAAGATCATCGTCGCCGTCGAGCCGGTCTGCGCGCGCTCCCCGTTCACGTCGAGGAACATCGACAGCGCCTGCGGATCGGGGATCTCGTCGGCGGTGACGATCCACGGGCCAAGCGGGCCGAAGGTCGGCGCGCTCTTGCCCTTGATCCACTGGCCGCCGCGCTCGGCCTGGTATTCGCGCTCGGACACGTCGTTGCACAGCGCGTAGCCGAACACCTTCGACAGCGCGTCCTGCTTCGAGACGTAGTCGCAGCGCTCGCCGATGACGATCGCCAGTTCCACTTCCCAATCGAGCTTCACGGAGCCCTTCGGCATCAAAACGTCGTCGTTCGGACCCGACAGGCAACTCGGCGCCTTGGAAAAGATGATCGGCTCCTTGGGGATCGCCGCGCCGGTCTCGGCCGCGTGATCGGCGTAGTTCAACCCGATGGCGATGAAATGGCCGATGCGGCTCACCGGCGCGCCGATGCGGACGCCCGCGGGCGCAGCCGGCAGTGCGCCGAGATCGGCGCTTTTGAGCGTGTCCTTCAGCGCCGGGGAAATCGTCTCCGGCCCGAAGTCGGACACCAGCGAGGAGACATCGCGGATGGAGCCATCGGCATCGACGATGCCGGGTCTTTCGTGGCCCGCGGGACCAAATCTGACGAGTTTCAAGGAAGGTTCCTCCGAATGTTGATTGCAGGGCAGTGCGTGGTCCGCTCAGAAGGCGCTGTTGAAAAAGCCGCCATCGAGGATGAGATTCTGGCCGGTGATGTAGCCGGCATGCTCCGAGCACAGGAAGGCGCAGGCCCGGCCGAACTCCTCCGGCTTGCCCAGGCGTCCGGCGGGAATCGCCTGCTCGGTCCTCTTCGTCTGCTCCTCGAGGCTGACGCCCGACTTCTCGGCGGCGAAGACCATGGTCTTGCGGATGCGGTCGGTGTCGAACTTGCCGGGCAGGATCGCGTTGATCGTCACGTTGCGGTTGGCGACCGTGCGGGCGACGCCGGCCAGGAAGGCGGTCAATCCGGCGCGCGCGCCCGACGACAGGTCGAGGCCGGGGATCGGCTGGTAGACCGAGAGCGAGGTGATGTTGACGATGCGGCCGAAACCGCGCTCGGCCATCCCGTCGACGACCGCCTGGACCAGTTCGATCGGCGTGATCATGTTCTGCGTGACGCCATCGAGCATCGCGGCCCGGTCGAGCTGGCGGAAATCCCGCAGCGGCGGGCCGCCATTGTTGTTGACCAGGATGTCGGGGCAGGGACAGGCGGTCAGCAGCGCCTTCTGCACATCAGGCGCGGACACGTCGCCCGCGACCTCCTCGACGGTGACGCCGAAGCGCTCGCGCAGCCCGCGGGCGGCGGCCGCCAGAACGTCGGTGTCGCGACCGTTGATGACGAGGTCGCAGCCCGCCTCCGCGAGCGCCGTGGCACAGCCGAACCCGAGCCCCTTGCTCGAGGCGCACACGATCGCCTTGCGACCCTTGATGCCGAGATCCATCGCCGTTCCTCCGTTCGTGCGAACGGTCTAGCGGCGGCCGCCGGAATCCACAACCGTCATATGCCTGTGACATGAATCGTGTTTTGGCTTGACGCAGCCGGAGCCTGGATCAGACGATGAATAGCGAGCCGACACGCCACTTCCGTACGCTGTTCCTGTCCGACGTTCATCTGGGGTCCAAGCCCGCCAAGGCGGAGTTCCTGATCGATTTCCTTCGCTTCCACGAAGCCGATCGCATCTACCTCGTCGGTGACATCGTCGATGGCTGGCGGCTGAGACGTTCCTGGCACTGGCCGCAGGCGCACAATGACGTCGTCCAGAAATTGCTGCGAAAGGCGCGCAAGGGTGCTGAGATCATCTACATCGCTGGCAACCACGACGAGTTCCTGCGCGGCTTCCAGGGCGTGCATTTCGGCGGCATCGTGGTCGCCGACCGCGCCATTCACGAAACCGCCGACGGCCGCCGGTACCTCGTCATCCACGGCGACCAGTTCGATGCCATCGTGCACAATGTCCGCTGGCTCGCCTATCTCGGCGACAAGGCCTATGACGTTGCCATCCTGGTGAACCGCGCGGTCCACCGCGTGCGACGCAATCTCGGCATGCCTTACTGGTCGTTTTCGTCCTGGGCCAAGGTGAAGGTCAAGCACGCGGTCAACTTCATCGGCTCGTTCCAGGACGTGGTGGCCGAGGAAGCGCGCCGCGCCCGCGTCGACGGCATCATCTGCGGCCATATCCACCATGCCGCGATCGAGCGGTTTGGCGACGTCGACTACATCAACACCGGCGACTGGGTGGAAAGCTGCACGGCCGTCGCGGAGCGCCACGACGGCACCTTCGAGATCCTCACCTGGGCGAAGGTGACGGAGGCGGAGAGCGAGGCGCCGGAGCCGGCCCTCACTCTTGTGCTGCCTGAATCCGCCGAGGCGGCCTGACCGCCAGCGCGCTTTACCAACCAAGAGATCGGAGACGGCAGCTTCGCGTCGGAGACGTCGCGTGGTAGTGGACATCCCGTTCGCCCGACGGAGGCCGCTCCCTCGCCGCCACCCACGAAGCACCACCATGCAACTGCCGCCCCTTTCGCCGGAACAAGCCGTCAAGCCCCGGCATTACGAACTGCGCATGTCGCTGCTGTTCGCGGCGCTGTTCCTGCCCATGGGCATCCATCTTCCGTATTTTCCACTCTGGCTGGCGGACCGGGGCTTCAGCGCCCGCGAGGTGGCGCTGATCCTGTCGATGCCGATCTTCGTGCGCATCGTCGCCGCCCCTGTCATCACCATGCTGGCCGACCGGGCGCCGGACAGGTCCTACGTGCTGATCGTCCTGTCCTTTGCCGCGCTCTTGATCTCGCTCGGCTACTTCCTGCCCGCCGATGCCGCGTTCGTGCTCGGGATGTCGATGCTTCTCATGGTCGTCTGGAGCCCGCATGGCCCGCTGGCCGATTCGCTGGCGCTCTCCGGCGTTCGCCGCTATGGGGCCGACTATTCGCGCCTGCGCATCTGGGGCACGATCTCGTTCCTCGTCGCCAACCTCGTCGGGGGCGCCGTTCTCGAAGGATATGGCCCGGATGTCGTGCCGGTGCTCCTGACCGGGGGGCTTGCCTGCATGGCGCTCGTCAGCCTGCTGGCGCCGAGGCTTGGCCGACCGCGGAAATCATCGCAGCTGTCGGCCGCCGACTTTCCCGGAGCGGGCCGCGTCCTGTCCGATCCGACGTTCCTGGCGCTCGTCGTCGGCGGCGGGCTCTTGATCGCAAGCCACGGATTTCTCTACGCCTTCGGCTCGATCTACTGGAAATCGCTGGGGATCGCGGCAGATATGGCGGGCATGCTGTGGGCCCTGATGGTCGTGGTCGAGGTGCTCGTGTTCGTGCTGTACCGCCGCTTCTTCGGCCATTTGTCGCCCGCCGCCATCCTTGCCCTGTCGGCGGGCGCGGGGGTGGTGCGCTGGGCCGCCATGCCGCTGGTCTGGCCGCTCGGGCTTGGCCCGGCCGGCTTCGCGGCCACGCAGACACTGCACGGCATTTCCACGGGGCTGGCCATGCTCGGCCTGCAGAAGATGATGGCCCAGTCGGTGCCGGAGGAACGCACCGGCGCGGCGCAGGGCATCGCCTTCGCCGTCAACAGCTCGGGCCTGGCCGTCGTCACGCTCGGCTCCGGCCCGCTGTTCGAGGCCATCGGTGCGAACGGTTTCTACGTGATGGCGGCGATCGCCTCGGGCGCGCTGATCCTGGCCGGCGTCGCGGCCAGGTTGGGCCGGAGAGAGGGATAAAGCGTGTCCGACGAGATTGAACCATTCTGGCGGACATTGCTTCAGCCCCAGATGTCGGCGGTCGGCGGCGAGACGATCGAGCCGGTGTAGGTGAGGCCGGGACTGCGGTCGCGGGCAAGCAGCAACGGTCCGTCGAGGTCGACATAGTCGGCGTCCTGCGCCAGCAGCACCGCGGGCGCCATGGATAGCGACGTCCCCACCATGCAGCCGACCATGACGCCGAACCCGGCCTCGCGCGCGCGGTCGCGCAAGGCCATCGCGGCGGTCAGGCCGCCGGCCTTGTCGAGCTTGATGTTGACGAAGTCGTAGAGGCCGGCCAGCGCATCGACGTCGGCGGCGACATGCACGCTCTCATCGGCGCAGATCGGCACGGGATGGGGAATGTCGCGCAGGATGGCGTCCTGCCCGGCGGGCAGCGGCTGTTCGATAAGGGCGACATGGAATTCGGCCGCCGCCATCAGGTTCTCGCGGATGTTGTCCTCGGTCCAGCCCTCGTTTGCATCGAGGATGATTCGGCTGTCCGGCGCGGCGCTCGCAACGGCATGCATGCGGGCAATGTCGTTCGACGAGCCGACCTTGACCTTCAGCACCGGACGATGGGCGGCGGCGCGGGCCTGCGCGGCCATCTCCTGCGGATCGCCGAGCGAGATCGTCAGCGCGGTGACGACCGGACGCGGCAGGATGCGGCAGACGCGCCGGTGGGCCTCATGGCCGAGCGTCTTGGCCTCGAGGTCCCAAAGCGCGCAATCGATGGCATTGCGCGCCGCGCCCGGTCCCAGGGCCTCGAGCAGTTCCTCGCGTGTCAGCCCGCCCTGGAGGCCGCGACGCATCGATTCGATGGCCTCGATCACGCTCTCCACCGTCTCGCCGTAGCGTCGGTAGGGCACGCATTCGCCGCGCCCGACATATCCATCGCGCGAAAGGGCGCAGGTCACCACCTCCGCCTCGGTCTTGGAGCCGCGGGCGATGGTGAAGCGGCCGGCGATCGGGAACCGTTCCGATTCGATACCGAGGGAAAAGGACATCACGTTTGCTTTCGCGATCGGAACGAGGAAATCGGCCGCATCAAGAAATCGACACGCCGGACCACAGCCGCTATGAGTGCGAGCCATGTTGACCAAAGACCAGACCGATGCAAGTGCGTCCGAGATCGCGTCCGAACCGCACCCCAAGGTGCGGGGCGCGACCGAGGATGGTCGGCTGACGGTTGCGCTTTCGGGCAACTGGACCACGCGGACCGTCAGCCGCATCGACCGTGAGATGCGCGTGCTGGAAGGCCAGCAGGGCGTTAGCAGCATCGCCTTCGATCTCGCGGGCGTGGGCGAGATGGACACCGCCGGCGCCTGGGTCATCAAGCGCCTGGCCGTTGCCCAGGAGCGCAAGGGCGCCGCGGTCGAGATGACCGGCGGCCGCGCGGCCTTCGACGTGCTCCTGGCCGCGGTCGAGGACGCCGCCCTGCAGGAACCGCCGCCCCGGGAAGTCCGTCCGGTCGGCATTGTCCCGTTCCTGGAATCGATCGGTCGCAGCGTCTACAACGCCCGCGACGAGTTCCTGCTGGCCATGCACATCCTGGGCGCCACGCTGAGCGGCAACAAGCGCCGTCGCGGACGCAAGATCAATTTCGCGCCGCTGGCAATGCAGATCGACCGGATGGGCATCGGCGCGATTCCGGTCGTCGTGCTGATGTCGACGATCGTCGGCGCCATCGTCGCCCAGCAGGGCGCCTTTCAGCTGCGGTACTTCGGCGCCGAGATCTTCGTCGTTGATCTCGTCGGCATCCTCGTCCTGCGCGAGATGGGCGTGCTCCTGACCGCCATCATGATCGCGGGGCGTTCCGGCAGCGCCATCACCGCCGAGATCGGCTCGATGAAGATGCGCGAGGAGGTCGACGCGCTCACCGTCATCGGGCTGAACCCGATCGGCGTGCTGGTCTTTCCGCGCCTGGTGGCGCTGGCCATCATCATGCCGCTCTTGACGATCATCGCCAACATCGCCGCCATCGTCGGCGCCATGGCCGTCGCCTGGGCCTATTCCGGCATCACGCCGGACGCCTTCTTCGACCGCATGACGGCCGCGATCGATGAATCGAGCCTGCTGTCCGGCCTTTTCAAGGCCCCAATCATGGGCATCATCATCGGTCTGATCGCGTCGGTCGAAGGGATGAAGGTCGGCGGCAGCGCGGAATCGCTTGGTCGCCACGTCACCTCTTCGGTGGTGAAGGCCATCTTCGTGGTTATCGTGGTCGACGGTTTGTTCGCCATCTTCTACGCGGCGATCGACTTCTGAATGGCGAAGGGCGGGCTTGGGGCATTGATGGACAATTCGACGGCCAGCCGGACGCTGGAGAAAAAGGATCGCGAGGTGGTGCTCGCCGTCCGCGACGTCACCGTCGCGTTCGGCGATCAGGTCATCCTCGACAAGCTGTCGCTGGATGTCTACCGCGGCGAGATCCTCGGCTTCGTCGGTGCGTCGGGGTCCGGCAAGTCGGTGCTGCTGCGCACCGTGCTCGGCCTCAACCGCAAGCAGGGCGGCACCATCAACCTGTTTGGCGTCGACACCGACAAGGTGACCGACGACCAGCGGGTCCAGCTCGACATGCGGCTCGGCATGCTGTTTCAGCACGGCGCGCTGTTTTCCGGCCTGTCGGTGATGGAGAACGTCCAGGTGCCGATGCGGGAGTATCTCGACCTGCCGAAGAAGCTGATGGACGAACTCGCCCGGCTGAAGATCGAACTGGTCGGTCTTCCCGCCAGCGCGGCCAACAAGTTCCCCTCGCAGCTGTCCGGCGGCATGATCAAGCGCGCCGCGCTCGCCCGCGCGCTGGCGCTCGATCCGGCCATCGTCTTCCTCGACGAGCCGACCTCGGGTCTAGACCCGATCGGCGCGGCCGAGTTCGACGAACTGGTCGCGAAGCTCCGAGACACGATGGGGCTGACCGTCTACATGGTGACCCATGATCTGGACAGCCTGTTTTCGGTATGCGACCGGGTTGCCGTGCTCGGCCAGAAGAAGGTACTCGTCGAAGGATCGATCACCTATATGCTCACCGTGGAGGAGCCCTGGGTGAAATCCTACTTCCGGGGCAAGAGAGCACGCCAGATCGATCCCGCCGCAATCCCCAACAACGTGTCAGCCGGAGCCGTTCGCTGATGGACACGAAAGCCAATTACGTCGCCGTCGGCCTCTTCGTCGTCCTGGCCATGCTGGCGACGTTCGGATCCCTGTACTGGGCCTATGGCGTCGACAGCACGACCGAGAACGCAACGCTGCGCATCCGCATCCCCGGCTCGGCCGCGGGGCTGGGACGCGGCAGCGCCGTGCTGTTCAACGGCGTCAAGGTGGGCGACGTCCAGCGCGTCTACATCGACATCAACAATCCCAAGGCCGCCATCGCCGATGCCAAGGTCGATCGCCTGACCCCCATCACCGAATCGACGCGCGCCGACATCGGCATCGCCGGACTGACGGGCCAGGCCAACATCGAGCTCAAGGGCGGCGATCCGGCCGAGGTCAATCTGCTCAGACAGGCGGAAGAGGCCGGAACGATCGCCGAGATCGAGGCGAGTCCCTCCGCGGTGACCGATCTCCTTCAGACAGCGCAGGACATCTTCTCGCGTGCCAATCGGGCCGTCACCAGTTTCGAGGGTTTCGTCGAGGACGTTCGGGGTCCCCTGACCAGCACGGTCACGAATGTCGAGACCTTCTCCCAGTCGCTGGCCAGCAATGCAGAGGGCGTCGACGAGTTTCTCGCCAATTTCGGCGAATTGTCGAAGACGCTGGGAACAGTCTCCCTGCGCCTGGATTCGACGCTTGCCGCCGCCGAGGACCTGATCCGCGCCGTCGACCAAGACAAGGTCGCCAACATCGTCGGCAATGTCGAGACGTTCACCGAAACGCTGAAGACGGCTTCGGCCGACATCGACCGGATCGTGGCGAACGTCGAGCAAACTTCCGAGTCCGTCCGTACCTTCGCCGACAACGCCAATGGCACGCTCGGCCGGGTCGATGGCATCCTTGACGAGGTGAAGACGGGCGTGGACACAGCGGTTGCGTCCTTCGACCGGCTGTCGAACCAGGCCTCGGGCACCCTGACGAAGGTCGACGGGGTCCTGGACAGCGCCAAGGGCGGCATCGACCAGGCCGCCGGCTCCATCACGAAGCTTGCCGACGATGCGTCGGGAACGCTGGCCCGGGCCGACGAGATCCTGGCGAGCGTCGATCCGGCCAAGGTCGAGAGCGCGCTGACGTCGATCGAGGGTGCGGCGACGGACGCGCGCAAGGCGGCCGGCGACGTTTCCTCGCTGACCGAGCGTTTCAGCGCGCGCGGCGAGGACATCGAGCAGATCATCACCAACGCCCGCAGCATCACCGACAATTTCGCGCAGGCTTCGACCCGGGTCGACGGCGTCCTCAAGAAGGTCGACACGATCCTGGCCGAAGTCGACGCCGAGGCCGTCAACAAGGCGATCGGCGACTTTTCCGGGGCGGCCGCTGATGCGCGCAAGGCCGCCAGCGACGTCGCCGCCTTTACCGATACGATCTCGGCGCGGACCGAGGATGTCGATGCGATCATCTCCGACGCGAAGGAAGTCGCGGCCAACCTTCGCGAGGCGTCGACGAGGGTCGACGGCGTGCTCGCCAAGGTCGACGATCTTCTCGGCTCAGGCGAAGCGGAAGGGCTTTTCGCCGACGCTTCGGTCACGCTGAAATCCTTCCGGACCGTCGCCGACACGCTCAACGCGCGCCTGGGCGGCATTCTCGACAACCTCTCGCGCTTCAGCGGCGGAGGCCTGCGGGACGCGGAAGCCTTGATCCGCGACAGCCGTCGATCCATCACGCGGATCGAAGAAGCGATCACGTCCTTCGAGCGCAATCCGCAACGCATCATCACCGGTGGCGAAGGCGCCGTGCGCGAGTACGACGGGCGGGTCCGCCGTTGACTTTGCCGCTCGATCCCCCCAAGACATGCGGCAAGGCGGGACATACGCGCTTGCCGGCACGAACGCGTATCGGGATTGGAAGTTTGAAGAGCGGACGATCATTCGTTGCATTGCTGGGCCTCGCCGCGATCCTGTCGGGTTGCGCCGCGATCCCGGGTCTTGGACCCGGGGCGCTCGATACGTTTGAACTGACCACGCCCTCGTTCGCGGCTGTCGGCCGCGCGAAAGCCCGCCGGCAGATCCTGATCTCGGAACCCACCGCGCTGAAGTCCCTCGACGGCCAGAACATCGTCGTGAAGCCCACGCCCTCGTCCATCGAGTTCCTGGGCGGCGCGCAATGGGGCGACAGGCTTCCGAAAGTTATCCAGGCTCGGCTTGCCGAAGCGTTCCAGAAATCGGGCAAGTTCGGCGGCGTCGGAAGGCCCGGCGAAGGCCTGGCGATCGATTATCAGGTCTCCGTCGACATCCGCGCCTTCGAGATCCGCGCGACCGGCGGCCAGACCGCGCATGTCGAGTTCTTCGTGCGCATCCTCAACGACCGCAACGGCGTCGTTCGGGCGTCGCGCAGTTTCGAGGCGGCGGTGCCGGTCGTCGGAACCGGCAATGACGCCTTCGTGGCGGCGCTCGACAGGGCGTTCGCGGACGTGGCCGCCGCGCTGGTCAACTGGACCGTCTCCGCGACCTGATCGGCGGCTGCGCGGGTCGTTCCCTTTTCCACAAGTCCGGTCCCGACTGATCGACGGCGTGCGTCTTGAAGGTGGACGCGGCGGCGCCAAGCGCCGACTATGGCGACCGACTCGAAGCTCGGACAGAAGACACCATGGCAGACCGTCCTTCCCGTGATCCGCTGAAACGCGAGGCGGCGGCCGCGAAAGCGCCCGTGCCCGGCTCGGCGCGGCCGTTCGTCCATCTGCGCGTGCATTCCGCCTATTCGCTGCTCGAAGGCGCCTTGCCGCTGAAGAAGATCGTCGCGCATGCGGTGAAGGACGGCGCGCCGGCCATTGCGGTGGCGGACACGTCGAACCTGTTCGGCGCGCTCGAATTCGCGCAATACGCCACCAAGGACGGCGTCCAGCCGATCATCGCCTGCCAGCTGGAGGTGGTGTTCGAGGGAGAGGCGCCGCAGTCGAGCCGTACCAACGGCCGCAACGGCGGTGGCCGCGAGCGCGCCGCGCTCGTGCTGATCGCGGCCACGGAGACCGGCTATGCCAATCTGGTGCGCCTGGTCAGCCGCGCCTATCTCGAGACGGCGCCGGGCGAGGGTCCGCACATCCGGGTGTCCTGGATGACCGAACTGGCCGAGGGCATCATCTGCCTCACCGGCGGCGAGGGCGGCCCGATCGGGCGTCCGCTGAAGGCAGAACGCGCGGCGCTGGCGGAAGAGCGGCTCGCCAAGCTGACGCAGATCTATGGCGACCGGCTGTACCTGGAAGTACAGCGTCCAAGCGGCTACGACCGCCATGTCGAGGCGGCCACCATCGAACTGGCCTACCGGCGCGACCTGCCGCTTGTTGCCACCAACGAGGCCTTCTTTCCCGGCCGCGAGGACTACGAGGCGCATGACGCGCTGATCGCGATCGCGGAGGGAACCGTGATCGGCGACGACAATCGCCGCCGGCTGACGCCCGACAACCACCTGCGCACGCAGGCTGAGATGTCGGCGCTCTTCGCCGACCTGCCGGAGGCGATCGACCATACGGTCGAGATCGCCATGCGCTGCTCCTACTACCCGAAGAACCGCAACCCGATCCTGCCGCGCTTCACGACCGGCTCCAGCGACGATCCGCGGGCGGCCGAGCGGGAGGAAACGGAGGAACTGAAGCGCCAGGCGCGCGAAGGCCTGGACATGCGTCTTCGCACCATCGGGCTGTCGGAGGGCTATACGCCGGAGCAATACGCCGATCGGCTCGAGTACGAGCTCGGAGTAATCGACCGGATGAAGTATCCGGGCTACTTCCTGATCGTCGCCGACTTCATCAAGTGGGCCAAGGCCCATGACATTCCGGTCGGGCCGGGTCGCGGCTCGGGCGCGGGCTCGCTGGTCGCCTACGCGCTGACCATCACCGACGTCGATCCGCTGCGATTCTCGCTGCTGTTCGAGCGCTTTCTCAATCCCGACCGCGTTTCGATGCCCGATTTCGACATCGACTTCTGCCAGGATCGCCGCGACGAGGTGATCCGCTACGTCCAGGAGCGCTACGGGCGCGACCAGGTGGCGCAGATCATCACCTTCGGAACGCTACAGGCGCGCGCCGTGCTGCGCGACGTCGGACGCGTGCTGCAGATGCCCTACGGCCAGGTCGATCGGCTCTGCAAGATGGTGCCGGCCAATCCCGCCAACCCGGTCAAGCTGGCGGATGCCATCGCCGCCGAACCGCGCTTCCAGGAGGAGGTCGACAAGGAACCAATCGTCGAGCAGCTGCTCGACATCGCCCAGAAGCTGGAAGGCCTCTACCGGCACGCCTCAACGCACGCCGCCGGCATCGTCATCGGCGACCGCCCGCTGTCCGAACTCGTGCCGATGTACCGCGATCCGCGTTCCGACATGCCGGTGACGCAGTTCAACATGAAGAAGGTCGAGGACGCCGGCCTCGTCAAGTTCGACTTTCTCGGCCTCAAGACGCTGACCGTGCTGGACAAGGCGGTGAAGCTGGTGCGCCGCCGCGGCATCGAGATCGACCTGGCGAAACTGCCGCTCGACGACGAGAAAACCTATTCGATGCTGTCGCGCGGCGAGGTCGTCGGCGTGTTCCAGGTGGAATCGGCGGGCATGCGCAAGGCGCTGATCGGCATGAAGCCGGACCGCATCGAGGACATCATAGCGCTGGTCGCGCTCTACCGGCCCGGCCCGATGGAAAACATCCCGACCTACAATGCCCGCAAGCACGGCGAGGAGGAGATCGCCTCGATCCATCCCAAGATCGACCACCTGGTGAAGGAGACGCAGGGCGTCATCGTCTACCAGGAGCAGGTTATGCAGATCGCGCAGGAGCTTTCGGGCTACTCGCTCGGCGAAGCCGATCTGCTGCGCCGCGCCATGGGCAAGAAGATCCGCGCGGAAATGGACAAGCAGCGCGTCCGCTTCGTCGAGGGCGCCGTCGAGCGCGGCGTTTCCAAGCAGCAGTCGGACTTCATCTTCGACCTGCTGGCGAAGTTCGCCGACTACGGCTTCAACAAGTCGCACGCCGCCGCCTACGCGATCGTGTCCTACCAGACCGCCTACATGAAGGCGCACTACCCGGTCGAGTTCCTGGCCGCGTCGATGACGCTCGACATGAACAACACCGACAAGCTGGCCGATTTCCGCCAGGACGCGCTACGGCTCGGCATCGAGGTCCAGCCGCCGTCGGTGAAATCATCGTTCCGGCCTTTCGAGGTCGGCGAGAACCGCATCTACTACGCGCTCGCCGCCATCAAGGGCGTCGGCGAGCTCGCGGTCGACCATATCGTCGAAAAGCGCAAGGAGAAGCAGTTCGAAAGCCTTGAGGATTTCTGCGAGCGCATCGATCCGAGGATCGTCGGCAAACGGGTGCTGGAAAGCCTTGTCCAGGCCGGCGCGCTCGACTGCTTCCAGCGCGAGCGGGCGGAACTGTTCGCCGGCGTCGAGCTGATGATGGGACTTGCCCATCGCGCGGCCGAGGATGCCCAGTCAGGCCAGCACGACATCTTCGGCATGGCGCTCGCCGGACCGCGCGAACGGCTGCGCCTGCCCGCCGCCGCTCCGTGGGAGTCGGCGGACCGTCTGCACCGCGAGTTCGCTGCGGTCGGGTTCTATCTCTCCGCCCATCCGCTCGACGAGTACAAGAGCCTGCTCGAGCGCCTGCGCGTGCAGAACTGGGCCGACTTCTCGATCGCGGTGAAGCGCGGCGCCACTGCCGGCCGTCTGGCCGGCACCGTCGCCTCCAAGCAGGAACGCAAGACCCGCACCGGCAACAAGATGGGCGTCGTCCTGTTTTCCGATACGTCGGGCCAGTACGAGGCGGTGATGTTTTCAGAGACGCTGGCGCAATACCGCGACATGCTGGAGCCCGGGCGGTCGGTGGTCATCACCGTGCAGGCAGAGGACCGGCCGGAGGGCGTCAACCTCCGCATCCAGACGGTCCAGTCGCTGGAGGAAGAGGCGAGCCGGATCAAGCAGGCGCTGCGCGTCTACCTGCGCGACGCCAGCCCGCTCGAAGCCATCGCCAGCCGGTTGTCGCAGCGCGGGGAGGGGCAGGTCAGCCTGTTCGTCATCAAGGATGGCGGCAAGGGCGAGGTCGAGATCGAACTGCCCGACCGCTACCGCATCTCGCCGCAGATCGCATCGGCCATGCGCAGCCTGCCCGGCGTCGTCGAAGTCGAACTGGTGTCGTAGCGCGACGGCGATGAAACGACGGCGCCGCTCTCAGTTCACGACCGTCGCCTTCGGCTCGTAGCGGCCGTCGGGCGTCGTGACGAAGAACTCGGCGATCTGCGGATGGCGCACCGGTTCGCCGGTCTCGTCGGGCAAGAGGTTCTGCTCCGACACGTAGGCGACGTACTCGCTCTCGGCGTTCTCGGCCAGCAGGTGATAGAACGGCTGGTCCTTGCGCGGCCGGACCTGCGCGGGAATGGCCTGGTACCATTCCTCGGTGTTGGCGAACTCCGGATCGACGTCGAAAATGACGCCGCGGAATGGAAACAGCCGGTGGCAGACCACCTGGCCGATCTGGAACTTTGCTTCGCGAATTGTTTTCATGGTCATTCCCTTACCGATAAGTGGCGCAACCTGAACGACAATTCAATAGCGTCGGCGCTTGACGGTCTGTCCGCCAGCCGTTAGCGCCACGCTTCGATCATGGGGATGGAGGACTGGAACCTGGCGGAGATTCTCGGCCTTGTCCTGCCGTTTTTCGGACTGATCTTTCTCGGATTCTTCGTCGCGCGACTGGTTCGCCAGCCGCTGGAAGCGCTCGGCTGGATGAACGTTTTCATCATCTACGTCGCGCTTCCGGCCCTGTTCTTCCAGCTCCTGTCGCGCACGCCGATCGAGCGGCTGACGGAATGGGGCTACATCTTCGCGACCGTCTTCTCGACCTACGTGATGTTTGCGCTGATGTTCGCCGGTTCCGCGATCCTGTCGCGCGGCGAGATCGCCGAGAGCGCGATCAAGGGGCTGGCCGCCGCCTATGGCAACATCGGCTACATGGGGCCGGGCATCGCGCTGCTCGCCTTCGGCGAGGAGGCCGCGGTGCCGGTGGCGCTGATCTTCTGTTTCGAGAACATCCTGCATTTCGCCATCGCGCCGACGATGATGGCGCTGTCGGGCGGGGAAAGGCGGTCGCCCGGCGCGCTGGCGCGGGAGGTGGCGAGGAAGATCGCGCTGCATCCCTTCATCATCGCCACCGCGGTCGGCGTAGCCGCTGCCGCCATCCAGTTCGTTCCGCCCGAACCGGTCTCGCGGCTGCTCGAGATGCTGGCACGGGCCGCCGCGCCCTGCGCGCTCTTTGCCATGGGCGTGACGCTGGCGCTGCGACCGCTGAAGCGGGTGCCGACCGCCATGGCGCCGATTGCCGGCATCAAGCTGGTGCTGCACCCGATCGTCTGCTGGGTCATGCTGAGCCTGGTGGGCGATTTCGATCCGGTGTGGGTCTATACCGCCGTGCTGCTCGCCGCGCTTCCGACGGCGACCAACGTCTTCGTCATCGCCCAGCAGTATGGCGTCTGGGTCGAACGCGCCTCGGCCAGCGTCCTGATCACGACGGTGCTGTCTGTCTTCACCGTGACCGGACTGCTCTACCTGATCAAGAGCGGCCTTCTACCGCCCGACCTGTTTCCGGGATCCTGAGAACACCGCCGAGAAGCCGCTGCCGGGCTGAAGCCCCTCGCGCATGAAGAAGGCCCGCAGCGGAGAAAACGTCCCGAGCAGGCCAAGTCCGGCCATGCGCGCCATTTGCGCGGGGAGCAGGTCGGACAGAAGCGAACGGTTGAGCGCGTGGACCGCACCCGTTCGCGCGACGATGTCGGGCCGACGACGGCGCGAGTAGGCGTCGAGCGCCGCTGGCGCACCGGGATCCTCGGGGTGCCTCGCGGCGATCTCGACCAGATCGCGCACGTCGCGAATGCCGAGGTTCAGCCCCTGCGCACCGATCGGCGGGAACACATGCGCCGCTTCGCCGACGAGCGCGATCCGGTCGCGGGCGAAGGTGACCGGCAGCGCCGACGACAGCGGATAGACCTGGCGGCCCGGCTCCACCGTCACCTTGCCCAGCGCCGACTGCATCCGCTCCTCCACCATCGCCGACAGGTCGTCGTCGGACATGGTAGCCAGTTCCTCGGCGCGCTCCGGGCGCAGGACCCAGACGAGGCTCGACCGGCGCCCGGGTAGCGGCACCTGCGTGAAAGGCCCGGTCTCGGTGTGAAACTCGGTCGACACGAAGCCATGATCGCGCGCATGGGCGAAGTTGAAGACAAGCGCGGCCTGGTCATAGGAATGGCGCAGAACCCGGATGCCGGCGGCCTCCCGGGCGGGCGAGGCGCGCCCGTCGGCGGCGACCGCGAGGCTGGCCGACACCGGCTCGGCGTCTTCGGGAACCGCCACGACCGCGTCGCCGCCGGTGCGCCATTCGCGAACCGCGGACCGTGTCCAGTCGATCGAAGGATGCGCCTCGACGGCCTTGTGCAGTTCTCGCGCCAGCACGGCATTCGGAACATTCCAGCCGAAGGCATCCTCGCCGATCTCGGAGGCATGGAAGGACACAGGGGCGCTGCGAACCAGCCGCCTGGTCATGTCGATGATGCGCATGGTGCGAAGCGGCGCCGCTTCGCCGATGATGGCGTCATGCACGCCAAGATCGCCGAGAAATGACATCGAAGGCACCATCAGCGCCGTGGTCCGGCGGTCCTGCGCGCCGGCTTCCGGTCCGATCAGCCGCACATCGAAGCCCGCCTGCGCGAAGGCCAGCGCCGCGATCAACCCGGCCGGGCCGGAGCCCGCAACGATGATGTCGGCGACGTCGCCGCGCTCGATCCTGTCGTCCGTGGTCATGTCCATGCGCTCCTGTACGACCCCGGTTCAGACCGGGACGTCAGGTATATGGCACCTCGCACGCGCCGATCAACGCGGCGGAATGTGCCACGTTCCGGCCGCTGGCCGCCACGCTCGCGGGATACGGCTTGTGCGGGCAACCGCGCTCCCTGTAGTCTCATTCGAACCGCTCGGGTGGCAGGATGGTCGCATGGCGATGGTGAGCTGGACGATGAAGGGCGAAGTCTTCCGCTCCTGCAGTTGCGCCGTGTTCTGCCCGTCCGTGCTGTCGCTCGGCGACCAGCGGCCGACGGAGGGCGCCTGCCAGAGCTGGGCCGGTTTTCGTATCGATTCGGGCCATTATGGCGACGTCGACCTTTCCGGCCGTCGTCTGGGCTTCGTCATGGACATTCCGGGGATCATGAGTCGCGGAAACTGGACGACGGGCCTTTTCATCGATAAACGCGCATCCATCTACGCTTCGAAGGCCTTCCAGCGGATCTTCACGGGCAAGGCGGGCGGTACGGCGTCGTTGCTGTCGGTCCTTGTCGGAAGGTTCCTCGGCGCCGCGCAGGTGCCTATCATCTATGAAAACGAGGACAAGACGCGCATTTTCCAGATCCCGGACATCATCGAAGGCGCGGTGAGGCCCGTCCCCGGAGGGGATGGCGCGAACGATATCGTGATCTCCAATTCCGCGTACTGGATGGCGTCGGAGATCACGGTCGGCAAGGCCGAGCGCAGCCGCTTGCGCGTCTTTGACCGTGACTGGAACTTCGCCGGCCGTTCGGCCGAAATCTGCAAACTGGACTGGCGCGGCTCGTGATCAAGAACATCATCGGTCGCAAGATCGCGGAACGCATTCCCCTGAGCCGCAAGAAGGTGACCTGGCCGCAGGCGCGCGCCTTTTCCGTTCACCTGTTGACCGCATCGGGCTCGTTCCTCGCCTTCCTGTCGCTGGTGGCGGCAAGCGAGCAGCGCTGGACGGCGATGTTCTGGTGGCTGGGTCTTGCACTGTTCGTGGACGGGATCGACGGGCCGATCGCGCGCCGGCTCCAGGTCAAGACGGTGCTGCCGACCTGGTCGGGCGACATGCTCGACAACATCATCGACTATGTCACCTATGTGCTGATCCCGGCCTTCGCGCTCTATCAGCGCGGCTTCATGGGCGAGGGGCTGTCGTTTCTCTCGGCCGCCATCATCGTCGTGTCGAGCGCGATCTACTATGCCGACACCGGCATGAAGACGAAGGAGAACTTCTTCAAGGGGTTTCCCGTGGTCTGGAACATGGTGGTGTTCACGCTCTTCGTCATCGAGCCGGGCGAATGGGTGTCCTTCGCGGTGGTCGTCTTCGCCGGCGTGCTGACCTTCATGCCGATCAGCTTTCTCCATCCCGTCCGCGTCCAGCGCCTGCGCGGGCTCAACCTGCCGATCTTCTTCGTCTGGTGCGGCCTCGCCGTCATCGCGCTGCTTCAGAACATGGATGCGTCGGTCTGGGTCAGGGTCGCGATCGCCGCGACGGGCCTCTATCTGTTCGTGATCGGCGGAATCATGCAGTTGTTTCCAAAACTTGGTGCGAGGAGTTCATAAGATGCCGAAAGCGGTGCGGGTTCATGTGCATGGCGGCCCCGAGGTTCTGACCTGGGAAGACGCCGAGATCGGCAAGCCCGGCGCGGGCGAGGCGCTGGTCCGCCACACCGCGATCGGGGTCAACTACCTCGACACCTACTTCCGCACCGGACTCTACCCGGCGCCGAACGGGCTTCCGCTGACGGCGGGCAACGAGGCGGCTGGCGTGGTCGAGGCCGTCGGGCCCGGCATCGACTGGCTGAAGCAAGGCGACAGGGTCGCCTATGCCAGCCCCATCGGCGCCTATTGCGAGGCGCGGGTGATGCCCGTCGCCACGCTGGTCAAGCTGCCCGACGAGGTCTCCGGCGAACAGGCCGCCGGCATGATGCTGAAGGGCATGACGGCCGAATACCTGCTGCGGCGCACCTTCGCGGTGAAGCCTGGCGACACGATCCTGTATCACGCCGCGGCCGGCGGCGTCGGCCTGCTGGTCGGACAGTGGGCGAAGCACCTGGGCGCGACAGTGATCGGCACCGCGAGCAATGCCGACAAGATCGCGCTCGCCAGGGCGCATGGCTACGACCACGTCATCGACTACTCGTCGAAGGACTTCGTGGCGGAGGTCAAGGCCATCACCGGCGGCAAGATGTGCGACGTGGTCTATGATTCCGTCGGCAAGGACACGTTTCCGGCCTCGCTCGACTGCCTCAAGCCGCGCGGCTTGTTCGTCTCGTTCGGCCAGTCGTCTGGCCCGATCCCGCCGTTCAACCTCGCCATCCTGTCGCAGAAGGGCTCGCTCTACGCGACCCGTCCGACGCTGTTTTCCTATGTCGCGACACGCGCCGATCTCGAAGCCTCCGCCAACGCGCTGTTCGACGTTGTCGGCAAGGGCATCGTGTCGGTCGAGGTGAACCAGCGCTACGCGCTGAAGGACGCCGCCCAGGCGCATGCCGACCTGGAAGGACGCAAGACGACGGGGACCAGCATCCTCCTGCCTTGAGATTGCGCCGATTATCTTGAAGCTCTTTCAATGAGCATATCGCTTTGCGTTGCGCACAGCGCGCGCATACGATGCGTTCGGGGAAACAAGAAGAACGACGGGGTCTGAATTGGCGGGAGGCGAAACCCTTCTCGACGTGCGCGGCCTGACCAAGGTCTTCGGCACGCTCAAGGCATGCGATGGCGTCGATCTCGACATCGCGAAGGGAGAAATCCATGCCTTGCTCGGGGAGAACGGCGCCGGCAAGTCGACCCTGGTGAAGATGCTGTTCGGCTCGCTGGAGCCGAACGCGGGTGAGATCCGCTGGAACGGGGAGCCGGTCCGGATCACCAGCCCCAGCGAGGCGCGCCGCCTTGGCATCGGTATGGTTTTCCAGCATTTTTCGCTGTTCGAGGCGCTGACGGCGGCTGAGAACATCGCGCTGTCGCTCGATCGCAAGACGCCCATTTCCACCATCGCCGCCAAGGCGCAGGCCCTGTCGTACAGCTATGGCCTTCCGCTCGATCCCTACGCGCTCGTCGGCGACCTGTCGGTGGGCGAGCGCCAGCGCATCGAGATCATCCGCTGCCTGTTGCAGACGCCGCAGCTCGTGATCCTCGACGAGCCGACCTCGGTGCTCACGCCGCAGGAGGCCGACAAGCTGTTCGAGACGCTGGAGCGGCTGCGCTCGGAGGGCAAGTCCATCCTCTACATCTCGCATCGCCTCGAGGAGGTGAAGCGCATGTGCGACCGCGCCACCGTCCTGCGACACGGCAAGGTGGTCGGCCATTGCGACCCGCGCCAGGAGACCGCCGCCTCGCTGGCGCGGATGATGGTCGGCTCGGAGGTCCATGCCGTGGTCCGCGGCGTGGATGAAGGTGCGGGTGGCGCGGACGTGCTCCTGCGCGTCGATCATCTGAACCGGGCCCCGGCGACCCCCTTCTCGATCCCGCTTCGCGACATCTCCCTCGATGTGCGGGCCGGCGAGGTGATCGGGATCGCGGGCGTAGCCGGCAACGGCCAGGGTGAATTCTTCGAGGCGATCTCAGGCGAGGTGCTGCAGGACCGCGCGGACGCCGTGACGATCCGCGGCAAGGCCGCCGGGCGCGAGGGCATCTCTGGGCGCAGGCGCATGGGCGCCGCCTTCGTGCCGGAGGAGCGCCTCGGCCACGGCGCTGCGCCGGCCATGAAGCTTTCCGAAAACCTGCTTCTGTCCCGTCACGCGACCGATCCCGGTGTCTATGTCGGCGCGTTCGGCGTCATCCGGGGCGGGGCCGTCGCGGCCACCGCCAAGCGAATCAACGAGATGATGGACGTGCGCAAGAGCGCCGAGGATCCGCCCGCCAACGCCTTGTCCGGCGGCAATCTGCAGAAGTTCATCATCGGGCGCGAACTGGACCGGCAGCCATCGGTTATGGTGGTCAACCAGCCCACCTGGGGCGTCGATGCGGGGGCAGCGGCACGCATCCGCCAGGCGCTGATCGAACTCGCCCGGTCCGGCTCGGCCGTCCTGGTGATCAGCCAGGACCTCGACGAACTGTTCGAGATCTCCGACAAGATCGCCGTCATGCACAATGGCGAACTCTCGAAGCCCATGGTCCGCGCCGACGCGACCTTCGAGAAGGTCGGCCTGTTGATGGGCGGCGCCGAACCCGGCCACGTGCATCACCATGATCCGGCGGAGGTGGGATGATGCGGCTCGAACTCGTCAAGCGACCGCAGCATTCAGCGCTCTTCTCGGCGCTTTCGCCGTTCATCGCCTTCGGTCTCATGGTGGTGGCGGGCGGCGTGATCTTCATGATCCTCGGCAAGGATCCCGTGGACGGTCTCTACGCCTACTTCATCGAACCGCTGACCGAGGTCTGGTCGCTGCACGAACTGGCGATCAAGGCGGCGCCGCTCATCCTGATCGCGGTCGGCCTGTCGGTCTGCTTCCTCTCGTCAAACTGGAACATCGGCGCGGAAGGCCAGTTCACCATCGGCGCGATCGCCGGCTCGGCCATCCCGCTGTATTTTCCCCAGTTCCAGAACGGCGCCGTGCTGCCGATGATGCTGATCTGCGGCGCGATCGGCGGCGCGGCCTGGGCGGCGATTCCCGCGATCCTCAAGGCGCGCTTCAACACCAACGAGATTCTCACCTCGCTGATGCTGGTCTACGTCGCGCAGTTGATCCTCGACTGGCTGGTGCGCGGTCCCTGGCGCGATCCCGCCGCCATGAGCTTCCCGCAGGCGCCGGCCTTCCATTCCTGGGCGATCGTGCCCGAACTCATGCCCATGTCGGGCCGCGCCAACTGGGGCATCGTGCTTGCCGTGGTGGCGGCGATCGCGGTGTGGTTCATGCTGTCGCGCACGCTCAAGGGCTTCGAGATCAAGGTGATCGGGCAAAGTCCGAGGGCAGGGCGCTTCGGCGGCTTCTCCGCCGCGCACACGATCGTTTTCGCGTTCCTGGTTTCGGGCGCGCTGGCGGGCCTTGCCGGCATCGTCGAGGTGTCGGGCGCGATCGGCAGGCTGCAGCCCTCCATCTCGCCGGGCTATGGCTTCGCCGCCATCATCGTCGCCTTCCTCGGGCGGCTGAACCCGCTCGGCATCGTGGCCGCCGGCTTCGTGCTGGCGCTTTCCTATCTTGGCGGCGAGGCTGCCCAGATCGAGATCGGCGTCACCGACAAGACCGTGCGCGCCTTCCAGGGCATGCTGCTGTTCTTCGTGCTGGCCTGCGACACGCTGATCCACTACCGCGTCCGCCTCGCGCGACCGGCGCCTGTCGCCACGCCCGCTGCCGCCCCCGTGACGGAGACCGCCCATGGGCATGGCTGAAGCGATCCTCCTGACCATCGCGACAGCAGCCACGCCGCTGCTGCTCGCCGCCATCGGCGAGCTCGTCGTCGAGCGCTCGGGCGTGCTCAACCTCGGTGTCGAGGGCATGATGCTGATGGGCGCGGTCACCGCCTTCGGCGTCGCGCTTCTGACCGGCAACGCCTGGCTCGGCGTCGTCGCCGGAGCTCTGGCCGGCACGCTGTTCTCGCTGCTCTTCGGCGTGCTCGCGTTGACGCTGGTGACAAACCAGGTCGCGACCGGGCTGGCGCTCACGCTTCTCGGCATCGGCCTGTCGGGCATGATCGGCGTCGCCTTCGTCGGCCAGCCGGGCGTCAAGCTGGAGGCGGTCTCCATTCCCTGGCTGAGCGAGTTGCCGCTGGTCGGCCGCCTGTTCTTCGGCCAGGATCCGATGTTCTACATCTCGATCCTTCTGACGGCCGGGGTGATGTGGTTCCTGTTTCGCACGAGGGCGGGTCTGACGCTTCGATCCGTCGGCGACAGCCATTCCTCGGCCCATGCGCTGGGCATCAAGGTGATCGCCATCCGCTACATGGCGGTGATGTTCGGCGGCGCCTGCGCGGGCCTGGCGGGCGCGCAGCTGGCGCTCGTCTACACCACTCAGTGGATCGAGAACATGACGGCCGGTCGCGGCTGGATCGCGCTGGCGCTCGTTGTCTTCGCCTCGTGGCGGCCGTGGCGGGTGCTCGCCGGCGCCTATCTCTTCGGCGCCATCACCATCGCCCAGTTGCACATCCAGGCGACCAATCTCGCCGATCTCGCCAGCCTGCCCGGTCCGCTCTTCTGGTTCGCCGGCGTGGTGAAGTCGGTCCCGTCGCAGTTCCTGTCGGCGCTTCCCTATCTGGCAACCGTCATCGTTCTCGTGCTGATCTCGAGAAACAGACGGCTGACGATGATGAACACGCCGGCATCGCTCGGGCGGCCCTTCGTGCCGGACCGCTGAACCTGTTACAAACGCAAGCACCCCAAACCACAGAGGACGATCAACCATGAAAAAGACAATTTTCGCACTGGCGGCCACGACGGCGATGCTCGTCGCCGGCTCGGCCTTCGCGCAGGACAAGACCAAGGCCTGCTTCATCTATGTCGGCCCGATCGGCGACTTCGGATGGTCCTACCAGCACCACCAGGGCGCCCTCGAGATGCAGGAAGCGCTGGGCGGCGAGGAGAAGGTCGAGATCGCCTATCTCGAGAGCGTGCCGGAAGGCGCCGACGCCGAGCGCGCCATCGAGCGCTTCGCGCGGTCCGGCTGCGACATCGTCTTCACCACCTCCTTCGGCTACATGGACGCCACCAACAAGGTGGCCGGCAAGTTCCCGGACGTGAAGTTCGAGCACGCCACCGGCTTCAAGCGCGACCATGCGAACGTCGCGACCTACAATTCGAAGTTCCACGAGGGCCGCTACGTGCAGGGGGTGATCGCCGCCAAGATGTCGGAAAAGGGCGTCGCCGGCTACATCGCCTCCTTCCCGATCCCGGAAGTGGTGATGGGCATCAACGCTTTCTTGCTCGGCGCGCAGTCGGTCAATCCGGAGTTCAAGGTCAAGGTCGTTTGGGCCAACACCTGGTTCGATCCGGGCAAGGAAGCCGACGCCGCCAAGGTGCTGATCGACCAGGGCGTCGACATCATCACCCAGCACACCGATTCGACCGCGCCGATGCAGGTGGCGGCCGAGCGCGGCATCAAGGCCTTCGGCCAGGCCTCCGACATGATCAAGTTCGGGCCGGAGACCCAGCTGACCTCGATCATCGACGACTGGGGCCACTATTACACCGAGCGCGTCAAGGCCGTGATGGACGGCACCTGGGCCCAGCATGACGTCTGGGAGGGCATGGCCGAGGAGCACGTCGTCATGGCGCCCTACACCAACATGCCCGACGACGTGAAGGCGGCGGCCGCCGATATCGAGGCCAAGATCAAGTCCGGCGAGTTCAATCCCTTCACCGGACCGGTCATGAAGCAGGACGGTTCGGAATGGCTGAAGGACGGCGAGGTCGCCGAGGACGGCGTCCTGCTCGGCCTCAACTTCTATATCGCCGGCGTCGACGACCAGCTGCCACAGTAAGCTTTCGCTTACATAGCCTTGCCTGCGAAGGCCGCCCCCAAGGGCGGCCTTCTTCGTCGGGCGGGGAACGCCGCAAGCCGGCGCCCCGCTGCGCGGCCAGCCGCGTCGGGCAGGATGCGCAGATCGCCCGGCGACCCCCGCGGATTGGGATCGGCGATCGTGTGGGAGCGGTCGGGCATGGCGAGGACCGGGCGGGCCGGCCGGACGGTGACGAACACCCGCCCGTGGCGAGCGATGATGGGAACATGCAGCCGCTGGCCGCCGAACAGGTTGACGCTGCGATCCGGCGCGCTGTAAATGCGACCGCGAAAGACGTTCGGTAGCAAAAGCGGTAGCAAAAGCGGTAGCGAACAGGCAATGCGAGCCTGCCACGACGACCGAAAAGCTAATGATTTCAACGTCCGGAGGGATGGCCGAGCGGTTTAAGGCACCGGTCTTGAAAACCGGCGTGGGCGCAAGTCCACCGTGGGTTCGAATCCCACTCCCTCCGCCACTCGCCCTCGCGAAAGCGTTCTTCCGATCCGGCTGCGGCCGGATTTTCTCGTTGTTTTCGAGGGTTATGCGGGAGGGGCTGTTAACCGGCCCACGCCCCGAAGGGCGCACACGCGTTCTCTCCGGGCCGATATTCTCCGGACCTGTTAACCGCCGCGCTTCCGGTGAACAGCTTTAAGTCATTGCTTTCAAGTGATCTTTCGAAGTCCGTGATGCACGCGATTTGGAGAACCCATCTGGATGGCGGATGGAACAGAGATCGAACGCCGCCTGTTGCGCCGCGGTTCGGCTGCAGCTGGGACCAATCTCACCCCAGCCGCTGTTCGTGCTTTGTGCTGAGTCAGCCGCGTGTTACCGTTGTGAAAAAGTGTGAGGCGAGCAGTTGGCCCAGAAGTCAGACATCGAATGGACGGACGCGACGTGGAACCCGGTGACGGGCTGCACCAAGGTCGGTCCCGGTTGTGACAACTGCTACGCCGAGCGGTTCGCAGAGCGCTGGCGTGGGATCCCTGGACACCCCTACGAGCAGGGCTTTGACCTGACACTCTGGCCGTCGAGGCTGAAGCAGCCCGTGCTCTGGAAAAAGCCGCGGATGATCTTCGTGAACTCGATGAGCGACCTCTTCCACAAGGACATCGACCGTACATTCATCGACGCGGTGTTCGACGCCATGGAGCAGGCGGACTGGCACGTCTACCAGGTGCTGACCAAGCGCAGCTCGCTCATGCGCAACTACGTTCGGAAGCGGTATGATGGAGGGCCGATCCCTCGGCACATCTGGCTCGGCGTTTCTGTCGAGGACGCCGCGCACGCGAGCCGGATCGAGCACCTGAAGCAGATCAATTCCGACGCGCGCTTCATCTCGTTCGAGCCGCTGCTCGGACCGGTCGGGGATGTCGATCTGCAGGGTGTCGCTTGGGCCATCGTCGGGGGGGAGAGCGGGCCCCGGGCTCGGCCCATGGACGAAAGCTGGGCCCGCCAGATCCGGGACATCTGCGAACGTGACGACGTCGCTTTCTTCTTCAAACAGTGGGGTGGCGCCCGTCCGAAGTCGGGGGGGCGTCTGCTCGATGGTGAGGAATGGAACGGCTTTCCGTGGCAAATCGTCCCGAAGCCGATCCTCGATCAGATTTCAGCGTGAACCATTTCGCACGGAGTACCGCCATCATTGAAGAAATCGCATGTTGAAAATACGGTTGGCCCATGGGCTCGGCAAAAGCTCGATGGCCTCGAGGCATATCTTCACGCTTACACCATTGCACTGAAGAAACAGTCCTTCGAACTGGTCTACGTCGATGCATTCGCCGGCGCGGGACGGTCAAGAATCCGCGACGCCTGGGCCGGCGCTGATGACGAAGACCTTCAGCTTCTTGATGACGAGTTCGTCCGGTCCGAGGAGCAGTTCATCGAAGGCTCCCCGCACCGAGCCCTCGCCCTCGAACACCCCTTCACCCAATACCATTTCTTTGACGCAGATGCAGGGCGCGCGGCCCTTCTCGATGGCCTGAGGGCCGAGTACCCGGCTCGAAAGATCAGCGTTCAGGTTGGCGACGCGAACGAATTGATCCAGAAGCTGGTCCCGCGGATTGCGGGGCGGAACACGAGGGGTGTTGCTTTCCTCGATCCTTATGGTCCCCACCTGGACTGGCGAACCGTCGCAGCTCTGGGATCAACCAAGAAGTTTGAGGTGATCATAAATTTCCCGCTTGGAATGGCCATCAACAGATTGATCACGCGCTCGGGTGACATTCCCGAAACTTGGCGCGCTGGGCTGAACGGCTGCTTCGGCGGTGCGGACTGGGAGAGCCTCGTCTACGCAGAGCGCACCGACCTCTTCGGGGATACGACCCGCCACAAGGTTGACGATGCAGCCAAGCGGCTTCTTGACCACTACGTCGGCCGCCTGAAGACCTTGTTCGGCCACGCCGCCACACCGAGTGTCGTCAGGAACACGCGAGGGGTCCCGATCTACTACATGCTTTGGGCGGGGCCCCATCCCCTCGGGCACAAGATCGCCGACTACATCTTGGCGAAGGGTGATCGGATCACGCCACCAAGGACTCGGTCCGTTCGACGATGACCAGCTGGCGGCCCCGATTGCTAGCCGAGCCGGAACGCAGGCCTTGAAAGCATCCGAACGGCAAGACCGATCGAAAAGATCGCGTCGTGGCGCAGCAGGTCGTCCGCCGATCTGCTTTCATCGATGCTGCGACGATCAAGATTGTTGCCGTCATCGACATGCCGGAAATGCGACAACGGGTTTCGCAGCGCCATCATGCGACGGAGGTCGGTGACGTCGTCATCAGAGATTACCTCGCGGTCTCGGCAGCGGCGGAGGGTGTCGGCGAACTGGATGCGATCCGGAATGTCATCGACCATAAGCCCGGCGTGAAGATACGCCGCCAGCAAATGCTCCACAAGCCCCTGACACAGCAGGATCGTCGCCACATAATTGCCGTGCACGAACGACGAGCGCGCTTCGACCCAAGCGTGATAGGCCGCATGTCCACCGAAAATCATCGTCCCGGATCGCCCCATCTGGCCGCCCAGATCTGTCAGCATCTGGAAACGGCCGACCTTCCCTGGCAGGTCGTCATGAAGGTCGGCCAGCAGATGACGGACGAAGTCCAGATCCGAAAGGTCCGATAGCAGATCGGGCTGATCGTCCCGGCTCACAGTCACGCGGCCTTCGCTCCACCGTCGAAGATCTCGTGCAGCATGGCCGGAATCAGGGCCTCCACATCCTGCGCGGTGCTGGCGCGGATGGCGCGGGCTTCGCGGGCCTTCGCCTGGAGGCCGTCAAACCAGTGCTGGCGCAGAATTTGTGGTACAGGAACTTGCAGGCTCTCAAGCTTCTTCAATCCCAAAGTTCGGTTTCGTCCCGCCCCGCCGGGGGAGGCTTCGCCCAGCTTCTGCAGCCCTTCTGGCGTTGAGAAGTAGAACCGCAGGAATTCCACGGTCGCCGTCTCGGGCGCGGGCACACATGACAGGAAGCGGTGTGATCCAACGCGGCCTTCATCTTCTGGCTGAGCGACAGCCACAGCGCCTTCCCAAGCGAAAACGATGTTGAACAGAAGATCGCCGGCGCAAATGCGGAACAGCTTCTTGTTGCCGACCTCTGCGCCAGGCAGGTCAGGTTTGTGGAAAGTGCCGCGGCCGAACGATCGGACGCCGAGCTCAGGGTAGCTGGCATCAAGATCGATTTCGACTGGCCTGCGCACCAAGGGCGCAACCGCGGCCATGGGGCGCAGGGTGGCGCCGTCGATGGCGCGCTGGAAGGCTTTCAGCAGCAGCGCCTGCGTTTCGCGCTCGGCCGCCTCGATGGCGTTGCGGCGTTCGTCCACCAGCGCCGCGACCCGGTCGAGTCTTTTGACGATGCGGCGCTGCTCGGCGAGGGACGGAAGGTCGATCCGGTAACTCAGGACCTGATCGGGGTGCACTCGCTCGCGACGGGCACCGATCCCCTTGCTGCCGACGGCAATCTCGCGCCAAACGCCAGGCTGGCGAAACAACCATTGGAGGTATCGATGGTCCGCACGGTCGGGATCGATGTCGAACGCCGGGAACTCGTTGGAGGTGAAGTATCCGTCTAGCTCAGGCGGAACGACCGTGTATGCTCCCTCGAATGCTTTGAGCCTACTGTATACGAGCTGGCCTTTCTTCACCTTGTACAGGGTCGTTGCGCTGATCTCTGAGCCACGCACCGGCGGCCGAGCAATTGGCCCGCGCGCAAAACCGTAGACGCCGAGGATCGGGTAAGCGGCATCGGGCTCCACAGGGCAAGGATCGACGGCAAGCTCGAGAATTTCGGACAACGGAACGGTCGATGTAGCCATCACACCCGCTCCGCCAGCACGGCCTTGATCTCGTCCATGATCCCGATGATCCGCTGTTCCTGTGCGATGATCGCGTCCACGATCTCGGCCGGCGCGCGATGATCGGCGATCGCGCCGGAATGCGGGTTCTTGATGTCCAGGTTACAGGCGACAACGCGATCCTGCTCGTCGCGCTGGATCAGATCAGTCGCGGAGACCTTCCAGGCGCGCTCGTTCGGCTCGCGCTTCTTCCACCAGGCGAGGCAGTCCGCAAACCCCTCATAGGCCATGGGCGCGGTCTTCGAGTATTTCTTGCGGCCCTCCGGCAGCGGCATCTCGTAGTACCAGATGTCCTTTGTCGGTCCGGTCGTGTCGAAGAAGATCAGGTTTGCCGGGATGTCCGTGTAGGGCGCGAACACCCCTTCACGCAGCCGGACCACCGTGTGCAGGTTGAACTTTTCGAGCAGGTCCGCCTTGATCCGCGCCGAGATGCCATCGCCAAACAGCGTTCCGTGCGGAACGACGACCGCGGCCCGCCCGCGCCCGGCGCGCTTCAGCCGCCGCATGATCAGTTGCAGGAACAGCAGTGCCGTCTCGGCCGTGCGCCGGTCCTCGGGGAAGTTGTTGAGGATGCCTGCCTCCTCCTCGCCGCCGAATGGCGGATTGGTCAGGATGACATTGACCCGCTGATCCTCGCCGATCTCGGCCAGGCGGAAGCGAAGGGCATTGCCAGGGTCGATACGCGGGGAATGCAGGCCGTGCAGCAGGAGGTTGAGCTGGGACAGCAGGAACGGCAGCGACTTGGCCTCGCCGCCGAAGAAGCTGTCTTCTTGCAGGATACGTCGCTTCTCGACCGTATCGGCCTGGCGCTCAAGATGCAGGAACGCCTCGGTCAGAAACCCCCCGGTGCCGCATGCCGGGTCGAGGATGGTCTCGCCCAGCTTGGGATCGGTCACCTCGACCATGAACCGCACGACCGGCCGGGGCGTATAGAACTCGCCCGAGTCTCCTGCAGCGTCGCGCATCTCGCGCAGCAGCGTCTCGTACAGGCGGCCGAGTGTGTGAACTTCTTCCGAGGAATCGAAATGGATGCCGTCGATCAGGTTGACCACGTCGCGCAGCAGGTAACCGCTTTCCATCCGGTTGGCGAAGCCCTGGAAGACGGTTGCGATCACGTCGCGCCGCTCGCGCCGCCCATTGTCGCCGCGCAAGCCTCGGAGATAGGCGAAGAGCCCCGGGCCGCGTGTGCCGTCCGGGCGCTCGGTCATTTCAGAAACGAGGAACGACAGGAGGTCGGGACCGGTGATGCCATCGGCATCCGCCGCCCAATCGCGCCAGCGATAAGGGGCCTCGATGATCGAGCGATAATCCTTGCCCGCAAGTTCTGCGCGTCCCTCCTCGATCCGCTCCATGTCGTCGAGGAACTTCAGGAACATTATCCAGGTGAGCATCGGCAACCGATCAAGGTCGCCGTTCAGCCCCTTGTCCTTCCGCATGATCTTGCGAGCGGATTTGATAATGCTGTCGAGACGCTGGGCAGTGGTCAGTTGCTTCGGCGCAGCCTTCTTGCGGGCGGTTGTAGCCAAGATAGAGCTCCTTCAATTCAAGCGGTGTAGAGCAGACGCTGCAGCTCGGTGACGGCGCTGCGCAGCTCCTTGCCCCCGCCGAAGCGGGCGGCGATTTCTATGACGTTGCCCCACTCATTGAACGGGGGCACTTCCAGGATGTCCGGCAGCTTGAACTGGGCACTGCCATGTTCGGCATACTTTTCAAGCACGGCATCTAGAACTTCGCGGGCATCCGGCCCGAAGCGGTCCAGAAACTCGTCCTGCTCCCTCACCAGACGGTCAGCGCGCTCGCGCCGGGTGCGCAGCGGCGCGTTATAGGCGAGATGGCAAAGGAGATCGAACGGGTCGGCCTCCGGCTTTCCGACTGCATCAGCCAGGGAATCGAGGTCGATACCCTTCTCCTCGAGCCGCTCGACGATTTCCGCCCGGCGTTCGGGATCGAGCCAGTCCGTGCGCAGTTCCGACGCATTGGGGTAGAGTGTGCGGACCTTGTCGCCAGTGTAATCGGTGAGCTGGCGGCAGGCGAGTTGCCGGCCGTCAGAATCGAGTTCGTACACGAGGTGCCGGACGATCGCGACCTCGCCGCCGTCGACATAGAACTTGCGGGGCCCGTTCTCGCCCTCGTCCCCCAGCTCGACCGGTCCATCCGGGATGTCGGGCCCTTCAGGAAAATCGTCCGGATCCGGCGCCACTTCTTCGATCTCGCGCTCTTCCACGATGTCGCCGTCTGCATTAATGACCGCTTCGTCCTCGCGGACGGGATCGCCGTCAAAGGCAGGATCGGCGAACATGCGTGTCGCTGTTCCCGTGTAGTCGATGATGTTGAAGGCGAGCTTGCCGTAGTCGGGCCTGAGGCGGGTGCCTCGCCCGATGATCTGCTTGAACTCGGGCATCGAGCCCACGACCCGCGCGAGCACGACGTTCTTGCAGGTCGGGGCGTCCACTCCGGTCGTGAGAAGCTGCGACGTGGTGAGAATGACCGGCGTCTGGGTTTCGACATCCTGAAACTTCGCCCTGTGCGCGCTTCCCACATCGCCTTCGTCGGACGTCACGCGGCAAACGTAGTCGGGATGGTCCTTCACGAGATCGGTGTTCAGGGCGGCGAGCGCCTGCCGCATCTCGAGCGCGTGCTCCTGGTCGACGCAGAAGACGATGGTCTTGGCGAAGCGGTCGGTCTCGGCCATGAAGCCCGCGAGATGTCTCGCAATGGCCTGCGTTCGTGCACGCAGCGCCACGACCCGCTCGAAGTCCCGCGTCGAGTATTCGGCGTCGGGGATCTCGCGACCATAGCGATCAAGTTCACCCCGCGTTGGTCGCCAGCCGGCAGCGTCGTAGTCCGATATGACGCGATGGACGCGATACGGGGCCAGGAAGCCGTCAGCGATGCCCTGCGCCAGGCTGTATTCATAAAGCGGATCGCCGAAATAGTTGTAGGTGTCGACGTTATCCTCTCGCCGCGGCGTCGCTGTCATCCCGATCTGGGTCGCAGGCTCGAACCACTCGAGGATTTCTCGCCAGTTGCTGTCGTCGCGCGCACTGCCACGATGGCATTCGTCAATGATGATGAGATCGAAGAAGTCGCGCGCATACTCTCGGTAGAGGCCGGGACGGTTCTCGTCACGCGCGATGGACTGGTAGATCGCGAAATACATGTCGCGGCTCTTGACCGCCACGCCGCCAGCTATCTTGTGACGGGCGTCGCCAAACGGGCTGAAGTCTTTTGCCATCGGATCGTCGACCAAGACGTTGCGATCAGCGAGAAACAGGATCTTCGGGTTTCGGTTGACCCCTTTGGAATTCCAGCGTGCTGACCATAGCTTCCAGCAGATCTGGAAGGCGACGGCAGTCTTGCCCGCTCCGGTGCACAGTGTGAGGAGGGCCCGCTTCCTGCCCTGAAGGGCCGCTTGGACCGCGCGGTTCACCGCGATTTCCTGATAGTAGCGAAGGGGTTTGGCTCGGTCTGGAAAGGTGGGCGTCAGCAGCCGTTCGGCCACTTGGTCGTCGACAATGCCCTCGGCGCGGCGGAGCCGGGCCCAAAGGTCATCAGGCGCCGGGAAATCCGAAATCGTTCGCTCGATGCCGGTCGTGTAGTCGAACTCGACAATCTCGATCCCGTTGGTCGAATACGCGAACCGAAGTCCAAGGATTTCCGCATATTCCTTGGCTTGTTGGAGGCCCTCCGCGGCGTGCCGGTAGCGGGATTTGGCCTCAACGACCGCGATCGGGAAATCCGGATTATATCGGAGAAGATAGTCTGAGCGCTTCTGCTTGCCACGGCGAGCTTTGCCGCCGACAAATACAACTCGGCCGTCAGTAAAAGTTCTCTGCTCGTTTATCGCGTGCGGGCGATCATCCCAGCCTGCTTCCTGCAGCTTCGGGACGACGAACTTCCTGCAGGTATCGGCTTCGTTCATGCGCAATCTACTTCGCCCGGTTTCGACATGCCATCGCGCAGCAAACGGCTTGTCAAAGAACTCGGCTCAGATCAACGCGCAATTCTTTGGTTTGGCAGCTCTTTCGCCTGACAACGGCTCGGAGAGGCTACAGCGTGGCCGACTGATGCCGCAAGCCTTATTCCGCCCGTGGCAGCAAGGACTCGCGCTGCCTCGACCATTCATCGGGGATCTGCACTCGCAGCGACTGAAGCGTCAGGCCCGGGGGATGCCGTGCGTCGAGTATCGCCTCGACGAGATCGGGCGCAAGCTGCGTCAGCCGAAGCACACGCGTGAGGTAGGAGACAGCGATGCCTTCCTGTGCGGCGAGGTCGGCTACCGTGGCAAAGTCACCGTTGTCGAGCATCCTCTTCCAGCGGAACGCGCGCGCAAGCGCCTTGACGAGCGTATCGTCCGGCCTCCCGCGCGCTTGGGTACCTGATGGCCGCTGCATCTCTTTCCGCCCGCCGCGCTTCACGATGCGGAATGGCACGTGGAATGTAACCGTCTCGGGGACCGCCGTCGGGCGGGTCATGCCGCTGCTCCGATGCTGCCAGACAGCATCTCGCGCGCGAGCCCTCCGAGGCCGTCCATCCGGAGCCGGAAGTTGAGCCCGTTCGTGCCGATATCGACGCGCTCGACCAGCAGCGTGACTATGCGCGCCTGCTCGGCGGGGAAGAGTTCGTCCCACAGCGGATCGAGCTGCTGCAACGCCGCGCGGGCGTCGGCCTCGGAGACGTCGTCGACGTGGGCACGCGCCGCCTTCCAAGTCCCCGCAACAATTTCAGGCTGCCGGAACACGGCACGGAGTTGGTCGATGACCGCGGCCTCGATCTCCCCTGCTGGCACGCGGCCCACGGGGCATGACCCGGCACCATGCTTCAGCACTGTCTGGCTGACGTAGTATCGGTAGAGCCTGTCGCCCTTGCGGGTATGCGTCGGTGAGAACGCGGCACCATCGGGACCGAACAGCAGCCCCTTCAGCAGCGCGGGCGTGTCGGCGCGGGTGCGGGCCGCGCGCTTGCGCGGGCTCTCCTGCAGGATGGCGTGGACGCGGTCCCAGATCTCGGGATCGATGATGGCGTCGTGCTCGCCAGGATAGCTGTCGCCCTTGTGGACCGCCTCGCCGATGTAGGCGCGGTTGCTGAGCATGCGGTAGATGTACTTCTTGTCGATCCTGTTCCCACGCGGCGTCCGGATGCCGCACGTGCCGACCTCCCGCGCCAGTTCGGTGCACGACCCGATCTCGAGGAAGCGCTCGAAGATCCAGCGCACATGCGCGGTGGCGTCTTCGTCGATCACCAGCTTCCGGTTCTCGACCCGGTAGCCGTAGGGCGGGATGCCACCCATCCACATGCCCTTCTTCCGGCTCGCTGCGACCTTGTCGCGGATGCGCTCGGCCGTCACCTCGCGCTCGAACTGGGCGAAGGACAGCAGGATGTTCAGCGTCAGCCGCCCCATAGACGTGGTCGTGTTGAACGACTGCGTCACCGAGACGAAGGTCACCCCGTTGCGATCGAACACCTCCACCAGCTTGGCGAAGTCAGCGAGCGAGCGGCTGAGACGGTCGATCTTGTAGACCACGACCACGTCGACCAGCCCGTCCTCGATATCCTCCAGCAGCCGCTTCAGGCCGGGGCGTTCCAGGGTGCCCCCCGAGATGCCGCCGTCGTCATACTGATCGCGGACAAGAACCCAGCCCTCAGACCGCTGGCTGGCGATATAGGCTTCACAGGCCTCGCGCTGGGCGTGGAGCGAGTTGAACTCCTGCTCCAGCCCTTCCTCGGAGGACTTACGGGTGTAGACGGCACACCGCAGCTTGCGGACGACCTTCGATTTTTCAGGCGGCTTCGTCATGTCCGCCCCCTGTGGTTCTTGAGCCCGAAGAACACCCAGCCGTTCCAACGTGTGCCGGTGATCGCGCGCGCGATGGCCGACAGCGATTTGTAGGGCCGCCCCTGCCATTCGAAGCCATCGGCGGTGACGGTGACGATCTGCTCGACGCCCTGCCATTCTCGCAGCAGCCGCGTGCCGATGATCGGGCGGTCGCGATCGACGCGGATGCTGCGCTTCTTGCTGTCGCCGCCGTCCAGTTCCTCGCCCAGCCGCTCAAGGCGCCGGATCGTCTCCGGCTTCAGCCCGCCATAGGCCAGTTCCTGGATGCGATAGGCGATGCGGCTTTCGAGATAGCGGCGGTTGAACGGCGGCGGCTCGCTTTCGAACAGATCGCGCCACTGTTGCTTCAAGTCGGGCGTCGGCGTGGTCTTGAGCGCGGCCAGGCGCGCGGGGATGGGATCGAGCTTGTTCATGCATTTCTCCGGTGAGTTGGAGTTGCATGACGGCATCGGTCGGGCGGATAGTGTAGGCAACGTTCTCCAGTATCGTCAGATACTTCCCGCCCATCCCGCATCCGCAGCCGAACCAGCCCGAGCGCCAGCAGACCACACAGCTCGGCGCGGCGTTCTGCGGGCGTCATCTGGTCGGGCGGGAGCGGATTGGGGCGTTTCATGTCTTGGCAGCCGTGATCGGTGGTACTTACCGATCAAAAGCCACCCGGCCGCCCGGGATGGGACATCTCATTAGGGCGGGATCCGGAAATGCGAACAGGGAGAGAACATCAGGGCTTGCCGATCACCGATTGGTCGGCAACAATCGCGAGTTGAATCAGTCGAGAGCAGTAGTTCATTGAGGTAAGTTCATGACGCGCAAAGCAACTCCGATCGGTCACCATCTCCTGGAGCGGATCGAGGATGCGCGCGTCAATCTCGCCTCTGTGGACGTAACTGTCCGGCGAAAAGGCGACTTTGCCCTCGGTCTCCAGAGGCGACATCGCGGTATCAAGCTCCGAGCACGGCGCCACGATCGCCATCAGTAGCGCAAGTCAGAATTCTCGGAGACTTCAATGGTACGCGTCCCGGCTAAAAGCTGCCCCAATCTTTCTCGGCTTTTCGATGATGCAGAGCCCGAATTATTGTCCGGATTTCTCAAGAGCAAGGCATTCGAGAGGTTGGGCTGGCTTGCGACCTACAGGTTCGACCCCGACAATCCGGACGGTCCGTCGGTTGCCAGAAATATGCTGCCCCACGAAAAGAAGGACCGGCTTGGGCCCCTCGAAGCTGAAGCAGCCCGGATCGTCACGATCGCAAGCGACCGTGGCGAGTATGTCCTCGAAGGTCTCGCCAAGACCACGCTCGAACCCGAGCGCGCCAAGGAACTTCTGAACCGGCGGGACAAGCTCGCGCGAAGCCTGTGGGCTTACGCCAACGAACACGGCTTGTTTGAAGCGGCGGAGAACAGCCTGCACCTGCGTCTCTACCGGCGCTACGATAAGCACTACCAGACCTTCATGGCCGAGCCTTCGGTCGACGGGGGCCCCGACGCCGGCAGTGCATTGCTCGACGAGCTTCTGGTCGACCTCAACAAGCGTCTCGATCGCGGCGACGGCTACAGCATCGACAAGTTCGACATCCCAGAGGACGGCGATGAACCGGCGGCGGAGATGTACCTGCTGTTCCATCCCGATCCCCCCACGAGCGTTCGGGAGATCGATGACGATGGCAATCGGTCGAGCATCTATTTTCGGCCGCCCGGAGAGGCGATGATCGTCTACACGCCGTCTACCGGGCGGGTGCATGTCCGTGCAGGGAACCGAAAGCTGAGGCACACCGTCGCCGAACGGTTCATCGAGACTGCCCTCGAGCAGACCTACTCCAACCAGCCCGTCGACTTTCAGGCGTACGACATTTCGCAGTTCCTGCGGGGGCTCGATCTTGAACCGCCGGAACTGGACGACGTCGTGATCGACCGCGCCCAGGTGATCCGCGCCGACATCAGCATCGTCAATCTGGCCAACCGTCTCTCGCTTTCCACCACGATCAACCAAGACATCTCCGAAATCATCGACAGCCAGCCGGGCCTTCCGAAGATTTTCGAGCGGGCGCTCGCAATCCGTTTTGTCGAGATTGCGGTCCGGTATTTCCGCGCGGGACGCGATGAGGCGCAAACCCTCAACTTCACACTCACCGACCGCAACACGAGCAGCCTTCTCAGCATCGACGACCCTTTCGAGCGCGTTCTGGGGCATCGTTTGCTCAGACACTGGAACATCCTCCGTGACGGTCGCGCACCGGGCGATGAGGAGAGCATGGCTGTCATGCCCGCCTTGCTGGCCATCTGGGACATCGGGGCCGACAAGGTCTCCGGCGCATGGCTCCAAGCTCGCGGTGTCGATCCTGGCCTCCTGACCGATCTGGGCTTCCTCGTTCCCGCCGGCTGGGAAGGAGACGACATGATCGACGATGAAGACGAGGTTGGACCGGTCGCAGCCGAAGTGGTCATTCGGGTCGATGAGGGAGATGCGGAGGAAGGTCACCGAAAGGTGGCCGACCTCAAGGTCGCCGAGGGACAGGCGACGTCTGCGGGCGAGCCGGATCGCTACAGGATATATCGGGTTCGCGACGGCTGGGTCGCGCAATACCTGAAGGAACGTCTCGAACAAGCGCTCGATGCGCCCGCTATCGAGAAGCTGACGGATCACCTCTTCTACCTGGGAACGCTCGGTGTCGATGGCGGGGATGTTCCGATCTATCTCGCGCGCGGTCTTGATCGGGAGAAGGTCCGGTCGGCTGTCGATACGGAACTTCGGTCGCGCCACAACCTCGGCATCGGACTGGTCCTTCAGGCAGGCAAGGCCTCCGGGCCGTGTTTGGCGGCAAACGTCCTGACGCCGCTTGCCGATCAGATCGACGATAACCAGTCCGAAATCGCGTTGGTCGCAGACAAGCTCCGGTCCGTGTTTCGGCGACATCGGATATTGGCCCGTGGAGGCATGACGGTCGGACTCACCCGTAGCGGCGATGACATCGCGACCCTCTCCGTGCCAGGGAAAGGCACCATCGACATCAAGGGCGAAAACAGGATCAAGATCATTCAGCGGCTGGTCGATGCCCACAACAACGGCCCGATGCCGATGACGACCAAGGATCTTGTCAAAGGCATCGCCGAAGACCAGTCCCTGTCGAACATCTTCAAGCAGCCGCTATGGGACAAGCTGAAGGCCAACTTCCTGAGAAATCTCGGCGCCAAAGGGCCTTGGGAGATCGCCGTCTGACAGCTGGCTCCGATCCGGCTCCGATTGGGGGGTCTGACTAGCTCCGATTCTTCAGGCCAATGGGAGTGCTCCACATCTGAGGAGCACTTCGATGCCGACTCCCTTCCCCTCGCGCCAGGCAGCCCTGACGAGCTGGTCCGGCGCCGCGACGACCAAGCCTACCACCTCCAACTCGGAATGGCGCTGCACGCGCTGTGAGAAGCTGCTCGGCGTCTGCCGGGACGGCCGCATGCACCTGCGCTTCGCGCGGGGGCACGAGTATCTCGTGGGCTTCCCGGTTCAGGCGACCTGCCGGGGCTGCGGTACGCTGAACAACGCGACCGCCCCCGCGCGCTGACGCGCGCATTCACCCAACCCCCTGAAATCGCAGAGACGCGCGACGTCCTGACCTGGCCACGAGAAGGCGCCGGACGCCTGGCCGCAAGGCAGGCGTCCGATGTCCTTCGCGTGGCACGAGATCCGTGATCACCTCATGCATTCATCCTCCAACCTCCACTTCCAGCGCAGTTTCGACGCCGTCAGGCGCGCGCAGGCCGCCCTCGCACCGTTCCGGGATCCGGCGGCCCTGCTGGATGGGCTCCACCGCACGCCCGGCGATCAAAGCGAGAAGAACGTGATCCTCGCCGCCCTCGTCAGCGCGGCTCAGGGCGACGGGCCCGCGTCCGACTGCGCGCTGACGCTGCTGTTGCTGGCGCTCTGGCCCGGCCTCGACGCCATCCGGCGCCGGTCGCTCTGGCGCAGGCTCGGCACCGCCGACGAGGTCGCGTCCGACGTTCTGGCGCGCACCACCGAGGCGGTCCGCGGCCTCGACCTCGGCCGCGTCAACTGGATCGCGGCCACGGTGCTGCGCAACGTCGAGCGCGACATGATCCGCGCCCGTCAGCGCGACCAGGCGCGCGAACATCTCGCAAGCGGCGCCGATCCCGACGAGGTGGCGGACAGCGGCGACAGCGGGATCGGCGCGACCGGGTACGCACGGCTGAACGGCACCGTGCGGAAGCTGCTCGGCGACGACGCCCTGCTGGTGATCCGCGTGGCGATCGAGGGCTTCTCCCAGGCCGAGGCGGGAGCTGAACTGGGCCTGACCGAGGCCGCTGCCCGCAAGCGGTACCAGCGCGCCATGCGCCGGCTGCACGACGCCCTCGAGGAAATCCCCTGAACCGATGTCCCGATCCCGTCCCGCCGGTGGCTTTTCCCATTCGAGCGCCCCGAGCGCCTTCCCTCCAACCGAAAGCAGACACGCATGAACCGCACCGCCGATCTGTCGCTCGAGGATTTCAGGCGTCTCCCGGGGCTCTATCGCCGCTGGGAGTTGACCGAGGTCTGCGAGCCCAACCGCAACTACCAGATCGAGGACGCCGGCACGCACGCCGACGGGACGCCGCTCCTGGCGATCTACGTCGCCGAGCCCGCGCCCGACGTCCGCGAGGCCGCCTGATGCGCCTCCTCGATCACCTCATCCCACGGAGAAAAGCCATGCCGGACCAGCCGGACGCCATCACCCGTCTTCGCAAGGCGAGCTACGCGCTCGAAGACCTCCCCGAAACCATCGCCTTCCCGCAGCGCGTGGGTGACGAGCCGCGCGAGCCGCTGCCGGTCGTCGAGGCGACCGTCGACGAGATCGCCTTCGCGATCGTGGAGGCCGAGCGCGAGAGCACGACCGCCTACCGCCGCGCCGATGCGCTGAAGCGGCTCTACAAGCTCGCCCGCGAGGCCGGGTGCATCGGCGCAGATCGCGCCGCTGCGGCAGTGATGAAGACGGAGGGCCAGTGATGACCCTTCCCATCGTCGGCGCCGACGAACGGCTCGCGCAGCGCAAAGGCATCAAGGGCGTCATCTTCGGCCGGTCCGGCATCGGCAAAACCAGCCTGCTCTGGACGCTGAACGCCTCGACTACGCTCTTCCTCGACCTCGAGGCCGGGGATCTGGCGGTCGAGGGGCTGGAGATCGACACGCTCCGGCCCCGCACCTGGAAGGAGTGCCGCGACTTCGCGGTGTTCATCGGCGGGCCGAACCCGGCGCTGCGCGAGGACCAGCCCTACAGTCAGGCGCATTTCGACGAGGTCTGTGGGCGCTACGGCGATCCGGCGGTGATCGGGAAATACGAGACTGTCTTCATCGACTCGATCACCGTGGCCGGGCGGCTCTGCTTCCAATGGTGCCGCGGTCAGCCTGAAGCGTTCTCGGAGAAGACCGGCAAGCCCGACATCCGTGGCGCCTACGGTCTTCACGGCCGCGAGATGATCGGGTGGCTGACCCACCTGCAGCACACGCGCGGCAAGCATGTCTGGTTCGTGGGCATCCTCGACGAGCGGCTCGACGACATCAATCGCAAGGTGTTCCAGCCGCAGATCGACGGTTCGAAGACCGGGCTCGAGCTGCCCGGCATCGTCGATCAGGTCATCACCATGGCCGACATCGCCGATGCCAACCGCCAGCCGCAGCGCGCCTTCGTCTGCCAGACGCTGAACCCGTGGGGCTATCCGGCCAAGGACCGCTCCGGTCGCCTCGACAGGGTCGAGGCCCCCCATCTTGGCCGGCTGATGGAGAAGATCCAGCGCCCCGCAGCGCCTGCCGCCGAACGCCTGTCCTGGCCGCCGGTGACGCCCGCCGATCCCGCGCCCGCCGAGGTGCCCAGCCATGGCTGAGCGCCTCTCGCCACGCCCGGTGTCCCGATCCGGTCGCCGGGGTGGCTTTTCCCATCTGACGCCGCTGCGCGTCCCATCCTCCAACTGAAAGGAGCCGCGCGATGTCCGGACCCTGGAACGACTTCAACTCAGCGCAATCCAACACCAACGTCATCCCGAAGGGCACGCTCGCCAAGGTGCGCCTCACCCTCCGCCCGGGCGGTTTCGACGACGCCTCGCAGGGGTGGACCGGCGGCTGGGCGCGCCGCGCCGCCACCGGCGCCGTCTATCTCGACGCCGAATATACCGTGGTCGAGGGGCCCTATGCCCGGCGCAAGATCTGGTCGCTGATCGGCCTCTACAGCCCGAAGGGCCCGGACTGGGCCAACATGGGCCGCGGGCTCATTCGCGGCATCCTCAACTCGGCGCGCGGCGTGTCGGACAAGGACAACTCGCCCGAGGCGCAGGCGCGCCGCCGCATCAACGGGTTCGGCGATCTCGACGGCGTCGAGTTCATCGCCCGCATCGACATCGGCACCGACACGAACGGCGAGGACAAGAACGAGATCCGCGCTGCCGTCACGCCCGACCATCGCGACTACGCCGCGCTGATGGGCACGGTCGCGCCGCAGTTCACCGCCGCCCCGGCGCAGGGCCACGCCCCGCAGCAGCCCACCACGGCCACCCAGCCCAGCCAGCCCGCGTCTGCCCCCGGCGCCGCCGGTCGGCCGAGCTGGGCGCAGTAAGGGGGAGACCGGCCATGCGCCTGCGCCCCCGCCAGAAGACCTTCGTCGAGCGCAGCGTGGCTGCGCTCGCTTCCCGCGGCAACACGCTGGGCGTGGCGCCCACCGGTGCGGGCAAGACCATCATGCTCTCGGCGGTCACCGGCGAGATGATCGGCGACGGCGCGAAGGCCTGCGTGCTCGCCCATCGCGACGAGCTGACCGCCCAGAACCGCGCCAAGTTCCAGCGCGTGGTGCCGGGCGTCGCCACCTCGGTGATCGACGCCACGGAGAAGTCCTGGAACGGCCAGGTCGCCTTCGCCATGGTGCCAACGCTGGCGCGCGCCTCGAACCTCGCGGACATGCCGCGCCTCGACCTGCTGGTCGTGGACGAGGCGCACCATGCGGTGGCCGACAGCTACCGCCGCATCATCAACCGGGTGCGCGAGGCGAATCCCGACGCCCGGATCTTCGGGGTCACGGCCACGCCGAACCGGGGCGACAGGAAGGGCCTGCGCGAGGTCTTCGACAACGTGGCCGATCAGGTGCGGCTGGGCGAGCTAATCGCCTCGGGCCATCTGGTGCCGCCGCGCACCTTCGTCATCGATGTGGGCGTGCAGGACGAGCTGCGTTCGGTCCGCAAGACGATGGCGGATTTCGACATGGCGGAGGTGGCGGGCATCATGGACCGCGCCCCCGTCACGGACGAAGTGATCCGGCACTGGAAGGAGAAGGCGGGCGACCGGCAGACTGTGGTGTTCTGCTCCACCGTCGCGCATGCCGAACACGTCACCGATGCGTTCAGGGCAGCGGGCGTTTCCGCCGCGCTGATCCACGGCGATCTGGCGGCCGAGACCCGCAAGGCGATCCTCGCCGACTACGCGGCGGGCGACATCCGCGTCATCGTCAACGTGGCGGTGCTGACGGAGGGCTGGGACCATCCGCCCACTTCCTGCGTCGTGCTGCTGCGGCCCAGCTCCTACAAGTCCACCATGATCCAGATGGTCGGGCGCGGCCTGCGCACCGTCGATCCCGAGGAACATCCCGGCGTCGTCAAGACCGATTGCGTCGTGCTGGATTTCGGCACCTCGAGCCTGATCCACGGCACGCTAGAACAGGATGTCGATCTCGACGGCAAGACCGAAACCGGCGAGGCGCCGACGAAGACCTGTCCGGCCTGCGAGGCGGAGATCCCGCTGGCCGCCACCGAATGCCCACTCTGCGGTGAGGCGTTCCCCCGCGAGGATCTGGATGCGGGCAAAGGCGGGGACGCCGCGCCGCTCTCGGGCTTCATGATGACGGAGATCGACCTGCTGAAGCGGTCCAGCTTCGCGTGGGTCGACCTTTACGGCACGGACGATGCACTGATGGCCACGGGCTTCGCGGCCTGGGGCGGCATCTTCTGGCTGGACGGAGTCTGGTACGCGATCGGCGGGGCCAAAGGCGAGCGCCCGCATCTGCTGGGCGTCGGCGAGCGCACGGTCTGCCTCGCGCAGGCGGACGACTGGCTGAACACCCACGAGACCGACGAAAGCGCCTTCAAGACCCGCTCCTGGCTGCGCCAGCCGCCGACCGAGAAGCAGCTGCAGTACCTGCCGCCCGAGTGCCGCCACGACTTCGGCCTGACGCGCTACCGCGCCTCGGCGCTGATGACCTTCGGTTTCAACAAGCGCGCCATCCGCCAGCTGATCGACACGGCCGCCCGGCCCGAACGGAGGGCGGCATGACCCATGATGCCCTCAAGCGCCATCACGGCCGAGGACCGGCGGCGGCTCTGGCATCCGCGTGGAACGCTCTGTGCTGTCTGCCGGCAACCCACCCGTGGGTTTGGCTGGTTCGATCCGGTCCGGTCGAAGCGGCGCCGGCCCTCGGTCTGGTTCTGCTCGATGCCCTGCCAGTCCTTCTGGACACGCTTGGCGAGGGAGCGTTTCGCCATGGTTGACCTGACCGAGGAAGAACGCGCCGCGATCACCGCCACCATGAAGCGCGTGGCGCTGCTGATGGACGAGATCGGCTGGGCCACACCGCTTGCCGACCTGACCGAGGCGCAGGTGCGCGCGCTGATCGAGGAAGCCGTCGAGGGCTTCCGCGAGGCGATGTCCGACATCGCCCGGGCGCAGACGCCGGAGGTGCCGTTTTGACCCTCGATTACAATCATCGCCCCAGCTTCGCGGAGCAGGTCAACGCCGCCGTCGACCGGGCGCTCACCGCCGATCAGGCCACGCGGCCGCCTCGCGACTATCTGGGCGGATCGCGCCTCGGCCATGCCTGCGAGCGCGCCCTCCAGTTCGAGTTCACGGCGACGCCGAAGGACGAGGGCCAGGACTTCAGCGGCCAGTCGCTGCGCATCTTCGCCATCGGCCACGCCCTCGAGGATCTGGCCGTCGCCTGGCTGCGCGGCGCGGGGTTCGACCTCTACACCCGGAAGGGCAACCGGCCGGATGGCGGACAGTTCGGGTTCTCCGTCGCGGGCGGGCGCATTCGCGGTCATGTCGACGGCATCATCGCCGCGGGGCCAGAAGGCTTCGATCTCGCCGTTCCCGCGCTCTGGGAATGCAAGACGATGAACGCGAAGAACTGGCGCGCCTGCGTCAAGGACGGCGTGACGAAATTCAAGCCGGTCTACGCCGCCCAGATCGCGGTCTATCAGGCCTACATGGAATCCAGCGTGCCCGGCATCAGCGCCGCGCCCGCCGTGTTCACCGCGATCAACAAGGACACGGCCGAGATGCACCACGAAATGGTGCCTTTCGACGCCGATCTCGCACAGCGCATGTCCGACCGGGGCGTGCGGATCCTGCAGGCGACCGACGCAGGCGAGCTTCTGCCGCGCGTCGCCACCACGCCCGACTTCTTCGAATGCCGCTTCTGCTCGTGGTCCGAGCGCTGCTGGAGGCTTCCCGCATGAGCGACGATGGCATCCTGCACTTCAACCCGTGGATGGACTTCAACGACGGGCCACCGTCCGAGAACCCCTTCGGCTGTGACCCCGACCCCGAGCAGATCGCCGTGTTCCTAGACACCGTGTTCAGCTGGTGCGAGGGGCTGATCCCGCTGCGTGGCTTCGTCGACAAGGGTCAGGGCCGGGACGGCAAGCCGCACAACATCTGGATCCCCGCCGACGACACCGCGCCCGAGAAACTCGCAACCTTCGCCGCCTGGGCGAACCGCGAGGGGGCGGCCGTCTATGTCATTCCCGGCACAGTCGAGGAACAGGGCCAGGCCCGCGCCGCCGACGTGCTGCAGATGCAGGCCATCGTCGTCGATCTTGATGCAGGCGATATCCCGGCCAAGTTGGACCATGTGACCCGCCACCTCGGCGCGCCCACGCTGATCATCGAAAGCGGCGGGCGCACGCCCGAGGGCGCGGCCAAGCTCCATGTCTGGTGGCAACTGACCGAACCCGCCGAGGGCGATGACCTGGCCACCCTCTGTCGCCTGCGCGGCGAAATTGCGGTGAAGGTCGGCGGCGACACGCATTTCCGCTCGGCGCACCAGCCGATCCGGGTGCCGGGCACCGTCTATCACAAGCATGGCCATCAACGCCTCGTGCAGATCCGCGAACATCGCGAGATCGAGGTGGACCTTGCGGATTTCGCCGAACGGGTCGCCGAGATGCCGCCGCTGCCCGGCGTGGGCTTCGCCAGCGACGTTGCTGCGCCGACCGCGAAGCCCGTTATCGACGCGGTGCTTACAACGCCGGTGCGCGAAGGCGCGGTCGACGACTGGTCGCGGTTCCAGGGGGCCAGCGCCGCCATCGGCCATTACGTGCGCCTGGTGCACGAGGGCCGCCTCGACCCATTCGCGGGTTGGGAGGCGATCTGCGGCTACAACGCCGCCATGCTGCGCCCGTCCTGGCCGCTCGACCGGCTGATGGCCGAGTCCGAACGGCTCTGGGAGCTGCATGTGAAGCGCAACGGTCCGCCGCTCCTGCGCGCAGCCCACGCCCATGCCCCGGCCAGCCCGTTGCCGACGTTCAGCCTCGGCGCGTTGCTCGACGACACCAGTCCGATGCCCGAGGACATCATCGGCCCCCGCGTGCTGACCCCGGGCGGGCTCCTCGTGCTGGGGGGCGCGCCGAAGGTCGGCAAGAGCGACTTCCTGATCTCATGGCTCGTGCACATGGCGGCGGGCGTGCCGTTCCTCGGCTTCACGCCGCCCCGGCCGCTGCGCGTGTTCTATCTGCAGGCCGAGATCCAGTATCACTACCTGCGCGAGCGCATGCAGCAGATCGCGCTGCCCACCGCCGTGATCGCCGCCGCGCGCGACACCTTCATCGCCACGCCGAAGCTGAAGCTGCTGCTGGACGCGGAGGGCGTCGCCCGCGTGGCCGAGGCGATCCGGGCCGCATTCCCCGACGCGCCGCCCGACATCATCGTCATCGACCCGATCCGCAACCTCTTCGACGGCGGGCCTGACGGCGGCGGCGAGAACGACAACACAGCCATGATGTTCTTCCTGAAGGACCGGGTCGAGCTTCTCCGCGAGGCGGTCAATCCGGACGCGGGCGTCATCCTCGCCCACCACACCCGCAAGGCCACCAAGCACCAGGTCAAGGACGATCCCTTCCTTGCGCTCTCCGGCGCAAGCGCGCTGCGCGGCTTCTACACCTCGGGGCTTCTCATGCACCGGCCCGACGAGGACAGCACCGTCCGCAGGCTGGAGATCGAACTGCGGAACGGCCCTGCGCTACCGGGCAAGCTGATCGACAAGGTGAAGGGAGAGTGGGTTGAGCTGAACCCGATGAACGAGCGCCTGGTACGCAAGGAGGTCGGCGCCAAACTCGATGCCGAGCGGCTGCGCAAGCACGATGTCATCCTCGGCATGCTGCTGGATGAGGCGGCGAGCGAGCGCCTCTACACCGCGATGCAGTTCGCCGAGACCTTCGAGAACCGGGGCGGGCTGGGCAGCAAGCACACCATCCGCGAGCGCCTCAGCGTGCTGGCGACCAAGGGCTTCGTTAAGTTCCTGCGCGACCCTACGGGGTTCGGTTTCCCCGTCACCCGGTCGCGGTTCGGCTACCTCTGCGTCGAGGGAATGCAGTTCGGCGCACCCGTCGAGGAGATCGATCCGGACACCGGCGAGGTCACCACGGAGGTCCGCCCGGTCCTGCCCAGCCACTTCAAGTGCCCCCAATCCGGGCTCTGCCTGCAGGTCGAAAACCCCGCTGTCTGGGTCTACCCGGAGGGGCTCGAGGACGACCTAACTCATATGAGTGAGGCCTGACTCATATGACAGCGCCAACTGTGCACTCAACGAAATCAACGGGTTACGGGCAAATAAGAGTTAGGTCCCCAACTCATGCCCGAAGACTTCATGAAGTCTTATTCCACAATGATTTCAGCCACTTGTCCTCCCCGGAACAGTTAGGTGTCAAACCCCCATACTACGTATGGGAGGGCCACCCCAAAGGGTTGGCCACTCCTCCCATACGTCCGGGCCAGCCGCGCGCGCCGCCGTGACGCTCCCTTGCGCTTCCCGATCCGACGACGGCGGCCCCGTACCGCCAAGCACCAGACCGCCGTCGTCTTCCACCACCACAGGCCACCGGCAAAGGAGACCCATCATGGCTCAGCCGACTCTGATCCCGAATTGCGACGGCGCAAGGCTTGAATCGCTGCCGCTCGACACCCTCCGCCGCCGCTGCATTCTCGCGCTGGATCTCGGTACCAGCACCGGCTGGGCGTTGCGCGCGCCGGACGGACTGATCACCAGCGGGACCGTCTGCTTCAAGCCGCGCCGCTTCGACGGTGGCGGCATGCGCTACCTGCGCTTTACCAACTGGCTGACCGAGGTCGACCGGCTGTCCGGTCCTGTCGCGGCCATCTGGTTCGAGGAAGTCCGCCGCCACGCGGGCACCGACGCGAGCCACATCTACGGCGGGCTCATGGCCACGCTGACCGCATGGGCCGAACTGCGGGGCGTGCCCTACGAGGGCGTCCCGGTCGGAACGATCAAGCGCCACGCCACCAGCAAGGGCAACGCCGACAAGGCCGCGATGATCGCCGCCGTCCGCGCCCGCGGCTTCAGCCCCGCCGACGACAACGAGGCCGACGCCATCGCCATCCTGCTCTGGGCGATCGAGACGAAGGGAGGTGTCGCATGAGATGGCACCCCCATGGCTACGGCGGTCGGCGCCGCGATCCCGAGCAGGTCAAGCGCGAGGGCTGGCGGGAACAGGGCGTCCTCGCGGTCTCCGCCGATGACGACCGCCTCACCTGGCCCGAGCGTGAACTGGTCCGACAGCTCGGCGAGAAGCTCTACGGCCCGCGCCCGTCCGACAGGGAGGCGCGCCATGGCTGATCGCGAATGGACCGCCGACTGCGTCGCCGATCATTTCGAGGAGGCGTTCCGCACCCTGCGCAAGCTTCCGCCGGTGAAGGCGCAGGGCTACTTCAACACCTGGCCCGACATCGTGCGGACCAGCCGCGAGATCGCGGCGATGGAGCCGCAGCCGATGCGGGTCCGGCCCTCGGCCGCCGCGATCACCCGGCTCGAGCAGACCTTCGACTGGGTGCTCTGGATCGAGGAGGCGGAGCGCAAGCTCGTCTGGTCGCGGGCGGCCCGCGTGCCGTGGAAGCAGATCAGCGGGGAACTCGGCTGCGACCGCACGACCGCATGGCGGCGCTGGCAGCTGGCGCTGACCAAGATCGCTGCGCGCCTGAATGCGCAGTGACTCCAATGTGTTGCAACACTTTTTCCTTCGACATCTGCAACATGATCGTGCTATTCCGAAGGCAAGATGGGGAGAGTGCGCTGGAAAGCTCGCTCTCCCCTTTGCGTTGACGGGGGCCTTCTTGACCCCGGTATCCAGCGAGGGTCCGGCCGGGGTCCAGCCCACGGCAGTTTCCGGTTCCTTCCTGGGGATATTCGTATGCTGGCGGGCGAAGCGCGGGACATCGCCAGCGACAGGGCCGGATTTTTGGGAAGCCACCCGGAAGCCGGAGCCACGCGCGCCCCGCGCAAACACCAATGAACGCTGGCCTTCCGACCGGACACCGCTGGTGGCCGCTGGACCCCGTGTGGAGTCCGGCCCGGCATCCGGAGTCCGGAAGCCACCGGCATCCACCCGCCCCAAGGAACCTTGCCCAACATGACGCTGAGCTTCGCCCCGGACGCGATCGAGACCTGGCCGCTGTCGCGCCTGCAGCCCTACGCGAAGAACGCGAAGGTGCATGGGGCCGACCAGGTCGCGAAGATCGCCGCCAGCATGGCCGAGTTCGGTTGGACCGTGCCGTGCCTCGTTGGCGAGGACGGGGAGCTGATCGCGGGCCATGGCCGGGTGCTGGCCGCGACGCATCTGGGGCTGACTGAAGCGCCGGTGATCGTGCTCGGGCATCTGACCGAGGCGCAGCGCCGGGCGTACCGCATCGCGGACAACAAGTTGACCGAACTCGGCACCTGGGACGAGGCGCTGCTCTCGGCGGAACTGAACGACCTCCTGGCCGAGGATTTCGACCTGTCGCTGGTCGGGTTCTCCGACGGCGAGTTGGACAAGCTGCTGGCCTACGTCGCGGAAGACGACGGTGAAGAAGGTGGCGCCGGGGGCTCCGTGCCGCCGGTGACCATCCCCGAGCCGCCGCGCAATCCTGCGTCACGGACGGGCGATCTCTGGATCCTCGGCGACCATCGCCTCCTGTGCGGGGACAGCACTAGCGCTGCCGATGTGCGCCGCCTGATGAATGGCGAGCGCGCGATCCTGTTCGCCACCGACCCGCCGTACCTCGTCGATTACGACGGCTCGAACCACCCGACCCGCAACAAGGATTGGTCTGCGTCCTATGGCACGACCTGGGACGACAGCTCGCAGGGCGCCGAACTCTACGACGGTTTCATCGCCGCCGCTGTTGCCGAGGCGATCACCGAGGACGCTGCCTGGTACTGCTGGCACGCCTCGCGCCGCCAGGCGATGCTCGAGGCCTGTTGGGAAAAGGCCGGCGCCTTCGTGCATCAGCAGATCATCTGGGTGAAGGACCGGGGCGTGCTGACCCGGTCGCATTACCTCTGGAAGCACGAGCCCTGTTTCATGGGCTGGCGCCGCCCGAACCGCCCGCCGAAGGTGGCCGAGGAAACGCTGCCATCGACATGGGCGCTGCCCAGCTTCGCCAAGGATGACCGGCCCGACCATCCGACGCCGAAACCGCTCGACGCCTTCGGGATCCCGATGCGTCAGCACGTCGCCCGAGGCGGCCTCTGCTACGAGCCGTTCTCTGGCTCCGGTTCGCAGATCATGGCGGGCGAGGCCAACGGCCGCCGTGTCTTCGCGATGGAAATTAGCCCTGCCTATGTCGATGTCGCAGTTGAGCGCTGGCAGGCCGAAACCGGCCGCGACGCGATCCTCGACGGCGACGGTCGGACCTTCGCGCAGGTGAGAACCGAGCGGCTGGGCGACGAGGATCCCGCGCCCACGGCAACGACCAACATCGAAGCCGAACCCGAACCAGCGCAGAAGCGCAAGACCGCAGCATGAAACAGTCGCGTCTCATGTCGTTGGTCGAGTCCGTCGCCAACGTGATCGTCGGCTACGTCGTCGCCGTCGTCACGCAGATCCTTATCTTTCCGATCTTCGGCTTGCACACCACGCTGGCGCAGAACCTGCAGATGGGTGCGATCTTTACTCTCGTGAGTATAGTGAGAAGCTTCGGATTACGGCGGCTGTTTGAGGCGATTCGAGTTCGTCGAGTGTGATGGAGGGATACTTCTGGCAATAGAGAACGGTGGCACCAGCGGCGCAACGCTTCCGGATGGGCTCGAGGCCCTTCGTCGTGAGCTCAGTCTTGCGGATGTTATGCAACTCATCGAGCGGACCGCCCGATGGGTCGATCCGAAGACGTTCCAGTATCTGCCGGTGTGGTATCCGGAACATGCTCGACGCGGTCTTTTCTATAAGGCGAACTGGTCAGAGCCGCAGATGAACACCAATCGGCAGACGCGCGTGAGCGTACATAAGTCCGAGGGGAATGTGCATGCAAACAAGGCTCTAACGCTCGCGCTAGGTTTCCGTTCGGATGAGCGGCCGAACTGGTCGTGCTGCCACATCTGGGGGGTGGATGACGCTTTTTTTCAGGTGAGCAACGCTGTTGTTCAGGACAGGCGCTTCTTTTCGTGCGTGGCGAACATGGTGTTGCTTCCGACGCCTCTTAAAGCTTTCACCGACGTGATGACCGAAGTGAAGATGCTGCTGCGGGTCTGCGCCCGACACCTCTACGGTTGGTCGTGCGACCACGCAGAGGTGGCGGGCCTCGCTGCCCAGGTCGAAAACTGGTCGGAGTGGGATGGCTATCCCGAAAGCTGGCCGAGGCCGGACAGGCCTTCCATCCCGCTTGGGACCGCATCCTTTTCGCCGCGGATCAAAGTTGCTGCGGACAACCGACTGGCGCGAATTCGCTATGATCTAGCGAACGCCGGTCCCCACTATCCTCGAGATGAGGTTCGGGAAGTGCTCGGCTACTGGAAGATCGCTATCTGAGACGCCCGGCCACAGAAACAAAGCCGCCGCCCCGGTGGGACGACGGCCATCATCTTTGTCGAATTGCGGCCTTCAAGCGGGCGGTAGTCGGTACACGCGTCCGCGCCCCTCTACCTTCTCCGAGGTCACCTCGAGCCCGAGCTTCTTCTTCAGCGCCCCCGCCATCGCGCCGCGCACCGTGTGCGACTGCCAGCCCGTCGCGGCCATAATCTCCTCGATGGTCGCGCCGTCCGGCGCGCGCAGCATGGCGATCAGCGTGGCCTGCTTGGTGCCCTCGCGCGGCGTGCGCGTCTTGGGCGCTGACTTCGGTTCGGTGGGGGTGTCCGGCGCGGGCTCCTCGGTCGGCGCGTCCGTCGCCCCCGCAGGCGCGGTGGGCGCGTCGTCGGGCTCGATGCCGATGGCGGCGAGGCCCGCGTCGGTGGCGATCAGCGTGACGCCGTGGCCGTCTCCGGTCTCGCGCCAGACGGGCTCGCCCTTGCGCGTGTCGGCATCGACCTCCTGCAGGAACCCCTTCGCGAGCATCGCGCTGACCACCTTGGCGGCGGCGCCACCCCGCAGGCTCTCGGGCAGCGGCAGGGCGATGTGCTCGGGCCGCTGGGCGGCGGCGCTCAGGATGATGGCTTGGGTATCGGATAGCTTGGTCATGGGGTCGTCTCCGTGTTCGAGGCCCGCGTCATGCGGCGCCTTCTACGACCCCGAGCCGCGCAGGGCGCGCGGCGGGAGTTCCGGCAGTGCCGGAGATCAGCGGGCGTGCTCGCCCTCGCCGAAGGCGCTGTCGGTGATGCGCTTCAGGAGGCTGGCGTAGTGTTCGAGGGTGCCGACCATGGCCCAGCCCGCCTCGTCGGGGGCACAGTTGAAATGGTCGTCGCTGAGGGCCTGCAGCCGGGCGAGCATCTCGTCGATCTCGGCCTTCTTGCCGATGAAGGCGGCGAGTGCGGCCTCCTTGTTCCGGCGCGCCTTCTCGGCGCGGAGTTCGTGGCGCGGGGTGGTGATCGGGTTCAGGCGGGTGGTCATCGTGGTGGCTCCTTGGTGAGATGCATCGTCCTTGTGGAGACACGTTCCCTCTGTCCGCGACGCTTATCAACTCGATAAGCACATGATTCTGAATGATAATCGGAGCCGTCGATGCAGGGCATGAGCGAGCGCCAGTACGCCGCCCATGTCGGGCTGTCGCGGGGTGCGATCCAGAAGGCGAAGACGGCCGAGCGGCTGGTTCTCTATCCCGACGGCAGCATCAACGCGGCCGCCAGCGACGCGCGGCGGGCGGACACCACCGACCCGTCCAAGACCCGCAAGCCGCCCACGCCGAAGTTGAAGCCCGTCCCCGAAGCGGCGGTGGCCGCCGTCGGCGACACGCTCCGCGAACAGGGTCTGGGGGTTCCAGCGATTGGCGGCGGCACGACCTTCCTGCAGGCCAAGACGGCGAACGAGGTGCTGAAGGCGCAGGAACGGCGCATCCGTCTGCAGACGCTGAAGGGGGAATTGATCGAGCGGGCCCGCGCGCTGGCGCTGGTGTTCCGGCTGGCGCGGGAGGAACGGGACGCGTGGGTGAATTGGCCTGCACGCGCGGCGGCGCTGATGGCGGCCGAGCTCTCGGCCTCGTGCAGCGACGCGTCGGGCCAGCAGATCACCATGGAGCCAGCCGCGATGCAGAAGGTGCTGGAGAGACATGTACGCGCCCACCTCGACGAACTCGCCGAGGTCCGGCCCGACTTCCGGTGAGAGCGGCAATGGCCTGACGGACTTCGACGGCGCGGGCGAGATCCTGCGCGCCTGGGGCAACGGGCTCCGGCCCGACCCGGACCTGACCGTCTCGGAATGGGCGGACCGGCACAGGATGCTTTCGGGCCGCGCCTCGGCCGAACCGGGGCGATACCGCACGGTGCGCACGCCCTACATGCGCGAGATCATGGATCGGCTTTCGCCCGGCGATCCCACGCAGCGCGTGGTGTTCATGAAGGCGGCGCAAGTCGGCGCGACCGAGGCAGGGAACAACTGGATCGGGTTTGCGATCCACCAGGCGCCGGGGCCGATGCTCGCGGTCCAGCCGACGGTTGAACTGGCCAAGCGCCACTCGCGCCAGCGGATCGACCCGCTGATCGACGAGAGCCCCGAGCTGCGGGAGCGGGTCAAACCGGCCCGCTCGCGCGACGCTGGCAACACGATGCTGTCGAAGGAGTTCGGGGGCGGCATCCTGATCATGACCGGCGCCAACTCGGCGGTCGGGCTCCGATCGACCCCGGCGCGGTACATCTTCCTCGACGAGGTCGACGCCTATCCCGCGTCCGCTGACGAGGAAGGCGATCCGGTGACGCTGGCCGAGGCGCGGTCGCTGACCTTCGCCCACCGGCGCAAGGTGCTCCTGGTCTCGACGCCCACGATCCGGGGGCTCAGCCGGATCGAGCGGGAATACGAGGCCAGTGACCAGCGCCGGTTCTTCGTGCCTTGCCCGCACTGTGGCCATGCGCAATGGCTGAAGTTCGACCGGCTGCGCTGGCAGAAAGGCCACCCGGAGACGGCGGAGTATCACTGCGAGGGCTGCGAGACGCCCATCGCGGAACACCACAAGACGGCCATGCTGGAGGGCGGCGAATGGCGGGCGACCGCCACGGCCGCCGATCCGACCACGGTCGGGTATCACCTCTCGGCGCTCTATTCGCCGATCGGCTGGCTAAGCTGGGAGCGGATCGTGCGGGCATGGAACGCAGCGCAGGGGTCGGACGAGGCGATCAAGGCGTTCCGCAACACCATCCTCGGCGAGACATGGGTCGAGACCGGGGAGGCGCCGGACTGGCAGCGGCTGTACGACCGGCGCGAGCGCTGGACTTCGGGCACCGTGCCTGCGGGCGGGCTGTTCCTGACGGCCGGAGCCGACGTGCAGAAGGACCGGATCGAGGTCGATGTCTGGGCCTGGGGCCGCGGCCTGGAGAGCTGGCTGGTCGATCACGTCGTCATCGAAGGCGGGCCGGATCGGCATGACGCGTGGTCGGAACTGACCGCGCTGCTGGACAAAAGCTGGCCGCATGAACGCGGCGCGCAGCTGCGGATCGCGCGGCTGGCCATCGACACCGGCTACGAGGCCCCGGCGGTCTATTCCTGGTCGCGGGCGCAGGGGTTCGCGCAGGTGTCGCCGGTGAAGGGCGTCGAGGGCTTCAATCGCTCCAGTCCGGTGTCGGGCCCGACCTTCGTCGACGCGACCGAGGGCGGCAAACGTCTGCGGCGCGGAGCCCGGCTCTGGACCGTGGCGGTGTCGACCTTCAAGGCCGAGACCTACCGCTTCCTGCGGCTGGCGCGCCCGACCGAGGAGGAGATGGCCGACGGGGCGGCGTTCCCGCCCGGCTCGGTGCACCTGCCGCATTGGGTCGAGAACGAATGGCTGAAGCAGTTCGTCGCCGAACAGCTGGTGACGGTGCGCACGAAGCGCGGCTTCGCCCGGCTGGAATGGCAGAAGCTGCGCGAGCGCAACGAGGCGCTGGACTGCCGGGTCTATGCCCGCGCTGCCGCCTGGATCGCGGGCGCGGATCGCTGGTCTGAGGCGAAATGGCGTGACCTCGAGGATCAACTCGGGGCGGCCCCCATAGACAGCGATCCCGCCGGACAGATCAACCGGCCGGGACAGGCCCCGCAGGGCAAGCGCCGCTCCGACTGGCTCGGACGGCGCGGAGGATGGTTCTGAACATGACCGACTGGACGGAAACCGAGCTTTCGGCGCTGCGCCGGGCCTATGCCAGCGGCACGACGCGCGTCAGCTATGACGGCAAATCGGTGGATTACGGTTCGGCCGAGGATCTGCTGGCCCGCATCCGCACCATCGAACGCGCCATCGCGGGCACGACACGGCCATTGCCGGTGGCCGGGCTCGCGGGCTTCTCGCGCGGGGACCGGTGATGTCGGCCAACTGGTTCGATCACGCCATCGCCACGGTGGCGCCGCGCATGGCCGCGCGCCGCGTGATGGCGCGTCAGGCCTTCGAGACCTTGACGCGCGGCTACGATGGGGCGGCACGCGGGCGGCGGACGGAGGGTTGGCGCGCGCCGGGATCCTCGGCCGACACCGAGATCGGCGTGGCCGGGGCGCTGTTGCGCGACCGGATGCGCGATCTGGTGCGCAACAACCCGCATGCGGCCAAGGCCGTCGCGGTGCTGGTCAACAACATCATCGGCGCAGGCATCATGCCGCGTGCGGCGAGCGGTGATGACACGCTCGACCGGAAGGTCGATGCGCTCTTCGAGCGCTGGACGGCGGAGTGCGACGCCGATGGCCAGCTCGATTTCTATGGCCTGCAAACCCTGATCTGCCGCGAGATGGTCGAGGCGGGCGAGGTCCTGGTGCGCCGCCGCTTGCGCCGCGCAAGCGACGGCCTGCCTGTGCCGCTGCAGTTGCAGGTGCTCGAGGCCGACTTCCTCGACGCCACGAAATCCGGCGCACTCGGCGCGGGGAGACTGGTCCAGGGGATCGAGTTCGATCCGGTCGGCAAGCGCCGGGCCTACTGGCTGCATGCCGCGCATCCGGGCGATGCCTGGGGCGCCTTGCAGAACGGTCTGCAGAGCCGTCTGGTCCCGGCGACCGAGATCGCCCATGTCTACGAGAAGCAGCGCACGCAGGCGCGCGGCGTGCCTTGGGGCGCACCGGTGATCCGCAGCTTGCGCGATCTCGACGACTATGAGGTGGCCGAGCTGGTTCGCAAGAAGACCGAGGCCTGCGTCACCGCCATCGTCTTCGGGGACGACGAGGCCCAGCAGGGCATCGCGCCCTCCGTGGTCGATGCCGACGGCAACCGGGTTGAGCAGTTCGAGCCGGGGCTGATCGCCTATGCCCGCGGCGGCAAGGACATCCGGTTCAACCAACCCGCCGCCACCGGCGGCTACGGGGAATACAAGCGGGCGAGCCTGCACACGATCTCGGCCGGGTTCCGGGTGCCCTACGAGCTGCTCACCGGCGACCTCAGCCAGGTGAACTATTCCTCGATCCGGGCGGGGCTCGTGGAGTTCCGCCGCCAGATCGACGCCGTGCAGTGGCAGTTGTTCATCCCGATGCTCTGCGCCCCGGTCTGGCGCTGGTTCACCGAGGCCGCATGGGCGGCGGGTCAGATCCCGTCGCCCATCGTGCCGGTCGAATGGTCGCCGCCGAAGTTCGAGGCGGTCGATCCGCAGAAGGACGCGATGGCGAACCTGCTGTCGATCCGCTCGGGCACCATGACGCTGGCGGAGGTGATTGCAAAACAGGGCCGCAATCCGGACGCCGTGCTGGCCGAGATCGCCGCGACCAACGCGAAACTCGACGCGCTGGGGCTGGTGCTCGACAGCGATCCGCGCCGCGTCACCAAGACCGGCAGCGCGCAGAGCAGCGATCCGGCGACCGATCCCGCCGCTGACGACCCCTCCGCCGACGCGGAAACCGAACCGGCACAGGCCGACCAACAGGACTGACCTTCATGGACACGATGATCGAACTGCCGGCCATGCGCCGGTCGGCGGAGCTTGCGCCGAATACGGCCGATGCCGACAGCCGCACCGTCGAGGTGGTCTGGTCGGCAGGCGCGCGCGTCCGCCGCGCGACCTTCTTCGGCGAGCCCTATGACGAGGAACTGAGCCTCGATCCGGCCCATGTCCGGCTCGACCGGCTGAACGCGGGCGCGCCGTTCCTGAAAGTGCACGAGCTCGACACGCTCGACGCGGTGATCGGCTCGGTCGTGCCGGGTTCGGCGCGGATCGAGAACGGCCGCGGCATCGCGCTGGTGCGGATCAGCGAACGCGCCGACGTCGAGCCGATCTGGCGCGACATCCAGGCAGGCCACATACGCGCGGTCTCGATCGGCTACCAGGTCCACCGCTTCGACATCTCCAAGCCCGATGGCGGGCGCGAGCTCTGGCGGGCGGTGGACTGGACGCCGTTCGAGGTCTCCGCCGTCGCGGTCGGCGCCGACCCCGCCGCGGGCTTCCGCGCCCGGCATCCCCTTCACGACTGCGTCCTTCACCGCCCCACACCGCAAGGAGCATCCCCGATGACGGACAAGACCCAGACCCCGGCGAGCGACGCCGCACCCGCCACCACCCAGCCGACCGAGCCGAATGATACCGAGGACACCAACATGACCGAGCCGAAAGCGGCTGCGCCCGACCCGAAGGTCGCGGCCAGCGAGACGCGCAGCCAGCCGAAGACGCAGGCAACGCCCGCCCCCGACACCGAGGCGGTCGCAACTCGTGCCCGCGAGGCCGAGCGCGACCGCGTCTCCACCATCTACGATCTGGCCGGGCGGCTGAACCTCGAGCGCAGCTTCGCCGAGGATCTGGTCAAGCGCGGCGTCAGCGTCGACGAGTCCCGCCGCCTGATCCTCGACCAGGTCGCCGCGAAGTCGGACGAGACCCGGACCTTCCCGCATGTCTCTGTCCCGCTCGGCGGCAGGGACGAGCGAATCACCCGCCGCGACGCGGTGGCGAATGCGCTGCTGCACCGCTACAGCCCGACGCTGTTCCAGCTGGAACACGCCGCGCGCCAGTATCGCGGCATGACGCTGCTGGAACTCGCCCGCGAAAGCCTCGGCAATGCCGGGGTCAACACGCGCGGCCTGTCGCGCGACGAGGTGGCCACGCGCGCGCTGCACTCGACCTCGGACTTCCCCGAGATCCTGTCGGCGGTCACCAACAAGACTCTGCGGCAAGCCTACGAGGCCTATCCTCGCACCTTCATGCTGTTCTGCCGCCAGGTGCTGGCCACCGACTTCAAGGCCATGCACCGGGTCCAGCTCGGCGAAGCGCCGCAACTGCTGGAGGTGGGCGAGAGCGGCGAGTTCAAGCGCGGCACGCTCGGCGAGAGCAAGGAGAGCTACAAGGTCAAGACCTATGGCCGGGTGGTCGCCATCACCCGCCAGACGCTGATCAACGACGATCTCGACGCCTTCACCCGCATCCCGGCGATGTACGGCAACTCCATCGCCCAGCTGGAGTCGGACGTGGTCTGGGGGATCATCACCTCGAACCCGGCCATGGCCGACGGCAATGCGCTCTTCCACACCACCCACAAGAACCTCGCAGGCACTGGTGCGGCGCTCGACGTGAGCAGCGTCGGTGCGGCCCGCGCCGCCATGGCCAAGCAGACCGGCCTCGACAAGAAGACGGTGCTGAACATCCGTCCCGCCTTCCTGATCGTGCCCGCCTCTCTGGAACTGAAGGCCGAGCAGCTGGTCGCCCAGAACCTGGTGCCCGCCGCGACCGCCAGCGTGGTGCCGCAGTCGATCCGCACGCTCGCGCCGATCAGCGAGCCCAGGCTCGACGCCGCCAGCGAGACAGCCTGGTATCTGGCGGCCAGCCCGAACCAGATCGACACCATCGAGTACGCCTATCTCGAGGGCCAGCAGGGCGCCTACATCGAGACGCGCAACGGCTTCGACGTCGACGGCGTCGAGATCAAGTGCCGCCTCGACTTCGGCGCCAAGGCCATCGACTGGCGCGGCCTCTACAAGAACCCGGGCGCGTAACCCGCACCCCATGCCGAACCCTGACATGCGGGCGGTCCTGACGGGCCGCCCTTCGTCTTTCCACGAGGATCACCCCCATGAAAAACTACGTCCAGCCCGGCAACACCATCACCCTTTCTGCCCCCTATGCTGTCGCCTCCGGCGATGGCCTGCTCGTCGGCGCCATCTTCGGCGTCGCCTCGGGCGCCGCCGCCCTCGGCGAACCCGTCGAGGCAGCACTCGTCGGCGTGTTCGACCTGACCAAGGTCGGCTCGCAGGCTTGGACCGCGGGGGCCAAGGTCTACTGGGACAACACCAACAAGCGCTGCACCACGGTCGCGACCGACAACACGCTCATCGGCGTGGCGACCGAGGCGGTGGCCAGCGGCGCGGGCGACACCATCGGCCGGGTGCGCCTGAACGCAACGTTCTGATGAGCGCCTTCGCCGCCGCCATCAGCGCGCTCTTCGCCGATCCGAACATCGGCCGGGACGCGGTCTACATCGCAGATGGCGGCGCGCCCGTCCTGGTGCGCGTCGTCGCCCGGCGCGCCGATGCGATTACCGACTTCGGTGACGCCCGGCTTTGGTCCGAGACGACCCGGATCGACCTGCGCGTGGCCGAGGTGGCGAACCCGCGCCCGGGCGACCGCATCGAGATCGACGGCGACGCCTTCCTCATTCAGGGCGAGCCCGTCCGAGACCGCGAGCGGCTCGTCTGGACCGTGGATCTGAGGCCTGCGTGAAACTCAAGCTCGACATCGATCCCGACATCGTCGCGATGATGGCGGCCGAGGTCGCAGCTGGCGAACGCGCCGTCTCGGCCGCGATCAGGGAGGCCGGGACCGGGCTGAAGGACGCCTGGCGCGCACAGATTACTAGCGCGGGTCTCGGAGCTCGGCTCGCCCGAACCATCCGGTCCGAGCAGTTCCCCAAGGGCAAGCCCAGCCTGAGCGCGGCGGCGCTGGTGTGGTCGAAGGCCCCGGTCATCATCGGCGCCCATGACACAGGCCCGCTGATCCGGTCGAAGAACGGCTTCTGGCTGACGATCCCACTGCCCGCCGCAGGCAAGTCCCTGCGCGGCGGCCGGATCACCCCCGGCGAATGGGAACGGCGCCGCGGGCTTCGCCTGCGGTTCGTCTACCGCCGCACCGGCCCGAGCCTGCTGGTCGCGGAGGGGCGGCTGAACACCAAAGGCCAAGCGGTGGTGTCGCGCTCGAAGACCGGGCGTGGCAAGGTCACCGCGCCGATCTTCCTTCTGGTGCCGCAGGTGAAGCTCCCGAAGCGGTTGGACCTCGCGCGGGATGCAGACCGGGCGCTGGACAGCGTGCTGGGGCTGATCGTGGCGAACTGGATCGATAGAAGGTCTTGATACACAGGATCTTTCAACTTGCAGCCAGTGGCGGCAATGTATCCTTCGAATGCTTTAGTAGCGAGGAAGGATATGGCTCTCACAAGGAATGTTGTGGATCGCCTTGTAGGCGGTTTCCGAACCGATGTTGTGAGAGCAGAAACGCTCTACGGCCGGATCGCTCTTTCTGGTGCGACGCGGAACGGCAACGGCACATTTTCCCCGCTACTTCAGCCAGACAAGAGGGACGCCGCACAGTTCATTTTCTTTGAGGTGGCCGCTCAGTTCGAGCATTTCTGTAGTGAAGCATTTTTGACCGAGGTTCGTCATGAATTCGGCGTGCAACCGCAGAGAGCCATGCATGTCATGGGCAGTAGCGACAGAGGCCTTTCCGGAGTGATGGGCTGGGGGGCTCCAAAGATGCTGCAAGGCCGCGCCAGAAACCTATACGGCAAGAAAGGGTTCTTCGCTCGACTTGAGACCCGGCTCGGGCAAACGCCCTACCAGCGGCTCGGTTACGCTCACAAAATCAGAAATCGGATCGCGCATTCAGGTGGGAATGCAAGCAAAGATTTCAATGCCATCCTTGGCAGTCTTGGTGTCCCGGTTGGCAGCCGAAAGGGACTCAGTGTCGGGCGCCTTTTGATGGATTATCCAAATGGGACGAATGCCAACGACAGGTGGTTCTACCGACTGACTGGGGCTTATCGAACGCTGGTCGACGATTTTGAGCAGTATTTTCATGCTGCTATCCCGCCCTGATGAGCAAAGAACTATAAATGCCCACCCCCCGCGAAACCATCCTCGCCGCGCTGCACGCGCGGCTCTCGGCGCTGCCCGCCACCGCGCTGCGCGGCGAGGTGCTGCCCGAGCGCGTGCCGGCCGAGGGCCTGCTGATCCTGCGCGACGGCGAGCCGGGAGAGCCGGAGGTCACGCTGTCGCCACTCGCGTATCACTACCAACACCGCGCCGAGATCGAGGCTGTCGTGCAGGGCGCCAACCGTGACGCCGCCTTCGACACGCTGACCGCCAGCATCGGCGCAGCACTCGCCGTCGACCGCACGCTGGGCGGGCTCTGCGACTGGGTCGAGGCCGAAGCGCCGCGCCCGGTCGATCTGCCGGTGGAGGGTGCAGCCGGCCTGAAGGCCGCCGTGATCCCGGTGGTGTTGCACTATTCCACGGCCGACCCGCTGACCTGACCCCGACAATCCGAGGAGAACACCATGGCACGAGCCCAGGGGGCGCGGGCGCTGATGGCGCTTGCGTTCGAGACGACCTATGGAACGCCGCCCGCCAGCGGCTTCACCCGCATGCCCTTCGCCAGCACCTCGCTCGGCGCGGAGCAGCCGCTGCTGAACTCCGAGCTGCTCGGCTATGGTCGCGACCCGCTGGCGCCGATCAAGGATGCGGTGACGGCCGACGGCGATGTTGTCGTTCCGCTAGACGCCGAGGCCTTCGGCTTCTGGCTGAAGGCGGCCTTCGGCGAGCCGACGACCACGGGTGCGGAAGCGCCCTACACCCACGAGTTCCAGTCGGGGTCCTGGACGCTGCCCAGCATGTCGATCGAGACAGGCATGCCCGAGGTGCCGCGCTACGCGATGTATTCCGGCTGCGTGCTCGACCAGATTACCTGGCAGATGCAGCGCTCGGGTCTGCTGACGGCGACGGCCCGGCTGGTGGCGCAGGGCGAGACGGTGGGCACGACCACCAGCGCCGGAACGCCCGCCGCGCTGGAACTGAAGCGCTTCGGGCATTTCAACGGGTCAATCACCCGGAACGGCTCGGCTCTCGGCAACGTGGTCTCGGCCGAGATCACCTATGCCAACAACCTCGACCGGATCGAGACCATCCGCTCGGACGGGCGGATCGATGGCGCGGACCCGTCCATCGCGGCGCTGACCGGCCGGATCGAGGTCCGCTTCGCCGACCAGACGCTGGTGACGCAGGCGATCAATGGCGAGGCCTGCGAGATGGAATTCGCCTACGTCCTGCCGTCCGGTGAGAGCTTCACCTTCACCGTGCACGCCGTCTACCTGCCGCGCCCGCGCATCGAGATTTCCGGGCCGCAGGGCGTGCAGGCCACCTTCGACTGGCAGGCCGCTCGCGACAGCGTCGTCGGCCGGATGTGCACCGCCACCCTCGTGAACGATGTGGAGACGTATTGATGCTGACGCTCGACCTGACGAATGAACCACGCTGGCATGACCTAGCCTCCGGCGTCCGGGTGCAACTGCGCCCGCTGACCACCGCTCTGATGGTAGCGACCCGCAGCGATCCGGCCGTGGAAGCGGTGCCCGAGGAGGCCTCGGACGACGAACGCGCCGTCGCTTTCGCGAAGGCGCTCGCGCGGCGTGCCGTGCTCGCCTGGGAGGGCATCGGCGACGCGGACGGCAATCCCGTCGACCCGAGCCCGGAGGCCATCGACGCGCTGCTCGATGTCTGGCCGATCTTCGAGGCCTTCCAGCTGACCTACGTCTCGAAGGGGCTGCTGCTGGAACAGGAAAAAAACGCCTCCGCGCTCTCGCCGAATGGTCCTTCGGCGGGGGCGACCAATACTGCCAAGCCTGCCCGCCCTACGAGGGCCGCGAGCAAGCCTGCCCGGACTGCCCGGCGCGACTGAACCGTCCGGAAACGCCTGAAGGCTGGCAGGTCTGGGATCTGGTCGGCCGCCTTGGTGGCCAGCTCCGCGTGCTGCCGGGGGCGGTGATCGGCTGGGACATGTCGGCGGCGCTGGCCCTCGGTGACGCCCTCGCCGTGCCGCCGCTCGCCATGGCCGAACTGCTGCCCGTCATCGAGGCGGTGATGGTGGCCAAGCTCAACGAACAGATGGATCATTCCCATGGCTGAGAAGAGGGTCAGCGTCCGCCTCGCGGCCGTGGGCGGTCGGCAGGTGCGCGCCGAGCTGGAGGGTGTCGGCGAAGCCGGGTCGCGCGGCTTCGGACGGCTCAGCCGCGAAATGGAAGCGGCCAATGCCCGGCTCGCAGCCTTCTCGCGGCGCGTCCGGGTCGCGGCTGCCGCCGCCGTAGCTGCGGCGACCGCTGCGGGCGTGGCGATGATCCGCTCCGGGCTCCAGACGGTCGATGCGCAGGCCAAGCTCGCGGCCTCCCTCGACACCACTGTTGCGAGCATTCAGGTGCTCGAGCGCGCGGGCGATCTGGCGGGCGTGTCTATGGGGCAGGTCGAGAAGGCGACCGTCCAGCTGACGCGGCGGCTCAGCCAGGCTGCATCAGGGACAGGACCCGCCGTTGATGCGCTGCGCCGCCTGCGCCTCTCGGCCGAGGATCTTCAACGCCTGCCGCTCGACGCACGAATCGCAGCGATCCAGCAGGCGCTGGGACAATATGTGCCGGAGGCCGAGCGGGCCGCCGTTGCCTCCCAGCTCTTCGGCGACCGCGCGGCCCTGGTCTTCACGCGGATCGATACGGCCACGCTGCGCCAGGCGACGGAGGATGTGCGGGATTTCGGGGTGGTGGTCTCGGACAAGGATGCCCGCCAGATCGAACGCACGAACGATGCCATCTCACGCCTCGGCCTGATCTGGCGCGGGCTCTCGAACCAGCTCGCTGTCGCCGCCGCTCCCGCACTCGAAGCGGTCGCCAACGCCATGGCGGCGGTCGCGCGCACGACCGGCCCGCTCGGCATCGCCATCCGCACGCTCTTCGACAACATCGGCCGCCTGACCACCTATGCCGCCACCTTCGCCGCCCTGATGGCCGGGCGCTGGGTTGCGGGGCTGGCGGCTGCGGCGCTCTCAGTCCGTGGCCTCGCCACGGCGCTGGTCGTCCTGCGCGGCGCGCTGATCCGCACCGGCATCGGCGCGCTGATCGTCGGCGCGGGCGAGCTGGTCTACCAGTTCTCCCGCCTTGTCAGCGGTGCGGGCGGCTTCGCAAACGCGCTGGAGTTGATGGGCGATGTGGCGCGCGCGGTCTGGGACGGCATCAAGACCACGATGTCGTCCTTCATCGACGACTTCCGCGCCCTGCGTGCCGACGTCGAGGGCATCTGGACGCGGCTTATGGCCTTCCTGTCCGGCAAATGGGCCGAGTTTCTGGGCATGATCGGCCCGACCTTCAACGCCGTCGCCGACCGGATCGGGGCAGATTTCCAGATCGACTGGTTCGGAGCGCAATCCTACGCGTCGATGCTGGATCATGCCGCCAGCAACATGGGCGCGAGCGCCGAGCGCTTCCGCCAGCGCGCGACCGAGACGCGTGCCACGGCCTTCGACGGTGTGCGCGACGCGGTGGCGGCACTGGTCGATGCCATGCGTGGCTCCGGCGAAGAGACCGAAGGCGCGCTGGATGCGGCCGCGGCAGGCGCGCAGCGCGTGACCGATGCGCTAGATCAAGCCGAAGCGGCCGCGGGCCGCGCGGGCTCGGCCGGGCGGCAGGCAGGGACGGACACTGCAACAGGCTCCGAGGAAGCCTTGACTGGCTGGCAGGCGGTCACGGCGGCCCTCAGCGACTACGCGAGCGAGGCGCGCGAAATCGGGGCCGACATCGGCCGGGCGCTGGTCGGCGCGTTCACCAGCGCCGAGAACGCGGTGGCCGAGTTCGTGAAGACCGGCAAGCTGAACTTTCGTGACCTCGTCACCTCCATGATCGCCGATCTGGCAAGGCTCGCGGCGCGGCGCTTCATTTTGGGACCGATCGCCAACGCGCTCTCCGGCGTGTTCTCAGGAGCCGGCGGCATCTTTGCCAACGTCCTGCATGCGGGCGGGATGGTCGGGTCCGCGGGGCCCTCGCGGATGGTCCCGGCAATGGCTTTCGCTGCCGCGCCCCGGATGCACTCCGGCGGCGTGGCCGGGCTTCGCCACGACGAGGTGCCCGCAATCCTTCAGCGGGGCGAGCGGGTGCTCTCCCGGCGTGAGGCACAGAGCTACGGCGCAGGCGGCGGCGTCAACGTCACCATCATGGCCCGCGACGCCGAGAGCTTCCGGCAGTCGCGCACACAGGTCGCGGCCGACATCGCCCGTGCCGTGTCGCTCGGCCGGAGGGGCATGTGAGTGCGACCCCGCAAGTGGGAACCGGTTGCGGGGGCCAGAGCACGAACCATGGAGAGACTTGATGGCGTTCCACGAGGTCCGGTTTCCCGACAATATCAGCCGGGGCGCGCGGGGCGGGCCCGAGCGGCGCACCCAGATCGTCGAGCTCGCCTCGGGCGAAGAGGAGCGTAACGCCAGCTGGGCGAACTCGCGCCGCCGCTACGATGTGGCTTACGGCATCCGCCGCGCCGACGATCTGGCGGCGGTCGTCGCCTTCTTCGAGGCGCGAAACGGTCGTCTGCACGGTTTCCGCTTCAAGGACTGGGGCGATCACAAGTCCTGCCTGCCTTCGGGCACGCCGTCGCCCACCGATCAGTCGATCGGCACCGGCGACGGCACCACCACTGCGTTCCAGCTGGTGAAGAGCTACGCCTCGGGCGCGCAATCCTGGACGCGCGCCATCACGAAGCCGGTGACCGGAACCGTGCTCATCGCGCTGGCGGGCGTCGAGCAGCCCTCGGGCTGGTCGGTCGACACCACGACCGGCGTCGTCACCTTCAGCGCCGCGCCGGGCTCCGGCGTCGCGATCACCGCGGGCTTCGCCTTCGACGTGCCCGTCCGCTTCGACACCGACGTGCTCGACGTGACGCTCGATCTCGAGCGGCTCGGGTCGATCACCTCCATTCCGCTGCTGGAACTGCGCCGATGAAGGCCCTTGCTCCCGCCCTGCAGGCCCATCTCGACGAAGGCACGACCACGCTCGCGTGGTGCTGGCGCATCGCGCGCGCCGACGGCAACACCTTCGGCTTCACCGATCACGACCGGGCGCTCAGCTTCGACGGGACCGACTTCGAACCCGAAAGCGGGCTCACGGCCTCTGAGGTCCGTTCGGGCTCGGACCTGTCGGTCGATGCGCAGGACGCCGAAGGCGTGCTGACCTCCGACCGGATCCCCGAGACCGACATCCTCGATGGGCGCTGGGACAATGCCGAGGTCGAGGTCTGGCGGGTGAACTGGGCCGACACCGGCCAGCGCGTGCTGATGCGGCGCGGCGCCATCGGCCAGATCCGGCGCGGGCGGCTCGCCTTCGTGGCCGAGGTCCGTTCGCTGGCCCATGTGCTGGGCCAGACGGTGGGTCGGACCTTCCAGGCGACCTGCGATGCCGCGCTCGGCGATGCACGCTGCGGGGTCGATCTCGAAGCCGCCGCCTTCAAGGGCACCGGCTCCGTCATCGACCTCCTGCGCGACCGGGCCTTCACGGCCTCGGAGCTCGCTAGCTTTGAGGCCGGCTGGTTCGCTTTCGGCACCATCGAGTGGACCGACGGTGCGAATGCAGGGCGTCGGGCCGAGGTGCTGGGCCATGACGTCACGGACGGCATCGCAGTGCTGACGCTGCTCGAAGCGCCGGTGCGCGGGATCGTCGAGGGCGACTCCTTCACCATCAGCGCGGGCTGCGACAAGCGGATGGAGACCTGCGGGGCGAAGTTCACGAACACCGCCAACTTCCGTGGCTTCCCGCACATCCCCGGCCAGGATGCCGTGCTGCGCTACGCCATCAAGGATGGCGGGCACGAGGGAGGCGTGCTGTGACGCAACCTCCGGCATCGGCCGACCCGGCGCGCGTCATTGCCATAGCGCAGTCCTGGCTCGGCACGCATTACCACGACCAGGCCAGCCTTCGCGGCGTCGGCTGCGACTGCCTTGGCCTCGCCCGCGGCGTCTGGCGCGAGGTCGTCGGCCCCGAGCCGTTCCCGATCCCACCCTACAGCCGGGATTGGGGCGAGACCGGCCCGCGCGAGGTTCTGGCGGAAGGCGCGCGACGCATGATGATCGAGGTGTCGCCCGCCGACGCCGGACCGGGCGCGCTGCTGCTCTTCCGCATGAGGCCCCGCGCCATCGCCAAGCATGTCGGGATCCTGACTGGGCCCGATACCTTTCTCCATGCCTACGAGCGGCTCGGCGTGATCGAGGAACCGCTCACCCCATCCTGGCGGCGGCGCATCGCCTTCGCCTTCCTGTTCCCGCAACGCTGAGATCAGACCATGGCAACGCTCGTCCTCGGTGCCGCGGGCGCCGCCATCGGCGGGTCGATCGGCGGCGCGATCCTTGGCGTCAGCGCCGCGACCATCGGCGGCTTCATCGGCTCCAGCATCGGCTCGGTGGTCGACAGCTGGATCATCTCGTCGCTGGCGCCCACGCAGCGCATCGAGGGCGCGCGGCTCGACACGCTGCGCATCACCTCGGCCACCGAAGGCGCAGTCATCCCTCGGCTCTACGGCCGCATGCGGATGGGCGGCAACATCATCTGGGCGACGGATTTCCGCGAGGAGACGAAGACCACCACCCAAGGCGGCGGCAAAGGCGGCGGGGGCGGCAAGGTCAAGACCACCGAGTATCTGTACTATGCCTCCTTCGCCGTCGCCCTTTGCGAGGGTCCGATCACCGGCATCGGGCGCATCTGGGCCGACGGCAAGCCGATGGACCTCTCCGGCGTCACATGGCGCTGGTATCCGGGCGACGAGACACAGACCGCCGATCCGTTCATCACCGCGAAGATGGGGGCGGCGAACACGCCTGCCTATCGCGGCACGGCCTATGTGGTCTTCGAGGAACTGGCGCTCTCCACCTATGGCAACCGCCTGCCGCAGCTGTCCTTCGAGGTCTTTCGTCCGCTGGCCGACCCCGACACCGCCGAGGGGCTGACCCGCGCCGTCACCATGATCCCGGCCTCGGGCGAGTTCACCTACGCGACGCAGGCGATCCGAAAGACCGAAGGCGGCACGACGCAGGCGGAGAACCTCAACGCGCTGCCGGACGCCACCGACATGGTGGTGGCGCTGGACCGGCTGCAGGCCATGGCACCTGCGGTCGAGAGCGTCAGCCTCGTCGTCGCCTGGTTCGGCGACGATCTGCGCGCGGGCTCCTGCAAGGTCCGGCCGGGCGTCGAGGTGTCGGCCAAGTCCACCACGCCGGCCAGTTGGTCGGTGAATGGCGTCAGCCGCGCCAACGCCTTCCTCGTCAGCCGCGACGACCAGGATCGTCCGGTCTATGGCGGCACGCCGTCCGACTTCGCGGTGGTGCAGGCGATCCAGGAGATGAAGGCCCGTGGGCTGCGCGTGACCTTCTACCCGTTCATCCTGATGGACGTGCCGCCCGGCAACAGCCTGCCGAACCCGTATTCCGACAACGCCGCCGAGACCGGCCAGCCCGTTTTTCCCTGGCGAGGACGGATCACCTGTTCGCCCGCCGCTGGCTTCGCAGGAACCGTGGACAAGACTGCCACGGCCGCAAGCCAGGTCGCGGCGCTGTTCGGCGCGGCCACGCCCGCGAGCTTCATCATCTCGGGCCAGTCTGTCTCGTGGACAGGCGCGCCCAGCGACTGGGGCCTGCGGCGCATGGTGCTGCACTACGCCCATCTCTGTGCCGCGGCGGGCGGGGTCGATGCCTTCCTCATCGGGACCGAGATGCCGGGGCTAACGACGATCCGCTCGGGGCCGTCCAGCTATCCGGCGGTGCAGGCCTATCGGGATCTGCTCGCGGACGTGCGCTCGATCCTCGGGTCCGGAACGAAGATCGGCTATGCGGCGGACTGGAGCGAGTATTTCGGGCATCAGCCGGGCGATGGCAGCGGCGACGTGTTCTTCCACCTCGACCCGCTCTGGGCCGATCCGGAGATCGATTTCGTCGGGATCGACAACTACATGCCGTTGTCGGACTGGCGCGACGGGTTCGAGCATGCGGACGCGGCCGAGGGCTGGCCCGCGATCTACGACCGCGCCTACCTGCAGTCGAACATCGCCGGGGGCGAAGGCTTCGACTGGTTCTACGCCAGCGCCGCCGACCGAAGCGCGCAGGTCCGCACGCCGATCACGGACGGTGCGGCGGCCAAGCCGTGGGTCTTTCGCTACAAGGATCTGCGCGCCTGGTGGTTGAACGCGCATTACGACCGCCCCGGCGGGGTGGAGAGCGGCACGCCGACGGCGTGGGCGCCGCAGTCGAAGCCGATCTGGTTCACCGAACTCGGCTGCCCGGCCATCGACCGTGGGACCAACCAGCCCAACGTCTTCTTCGATCCGAAGTCCTCGGAGAGCTTCACGCCACATTTCTCGCGGGGCTGGCGGGACGACGCGATCCAGCGCGCCTATCTCGAGACGACGTATCTCTGGTGGGGCGACGCCGCGAACAACCCGATCTCCGCCGTCTACGGCGGCCAGATGGTGCATGTGCCCGAATGCGCCGCCTGGACCTGGGACGCGCGGCCCTATCCATTCTTCCCGGCGCTGACCGACGTCTGGACGGACGGCGCGAACTGGCGGCTCGGCCACTGGCTGACGGGGCGGCTCGGCGCGGTGTCGCTGGCCGCGCTCGTGCGGCACCTCTGTCTGCGTGCAGGGCTGCCCGAGGCGCGGATCGACGTCACTGGCCTCTGGGGCGCGGTCGAGGGCTACGCCATCACGGCGCTGGAAAGCCCGCGCGCCTCCATCACCACGTTGTCGCGCCACTTCGGCTTCGACGCGGTGGAGACCGAGGGCGTTATCCGCTTCATCATGCGCGGCCGCGCTGCCGTCGCCACGCTCGGTGCCGACGATCTCGTGGCCGGTCGTGAAGGAGTCGTGCTGGAGCTGACACGCGGCCAGGAGACGGAACTGCCGCAGGCCCTGAAATGGCAGGTCGCCCGCGCCGACGAGGATTACGACGCGGCCCTCGTCGAAGCCCGCCGCATCACCGTCGACACGACGCGTATCGCCTCGGAAAGCTTCCCCATGGCGGTGCCGCCCGAAGAGGCCGAGCGCCGCTGCCGCCGCGCGCTCATGGAAGCGTGGGTGGGGCGCGAGACGGCGGCGTTCCGTCTTCCGCCCTCGCGCCTCGCGCTCGATCCGGCCGACGCGATCCGGCTGGAGCATGACGGGCGGTTGGTCGATCTGCGGCTCGTTTCCATCGCCGACGCCGAGGCGCGCGGCATCGAGGCGGTGCGCCAGGACCGTGCGACCTACGATCTGCCGCCCGGCGACCCCCGCGCGGCGTCGCTAACGCGGGCGGTCGTGTTCGGCGCGCCGGACGTGGTGCTGATGGACCTGCCGCAGCTGATCGAGGACCAGCCCGCGCATCGGCCACTGGTCGCGGCTCACGCGGTTCCCTGGCCCGGCGAGATGGCGGTGTTCCGCAGCCCTTCGACCGATGGCTTCGAGTTGCTGACGACGTTCGGCAGCCGCGCCCGGATCGGGGCGCTGGTCTCCGACTTCTTCGCGGGACCGACGTCGCGCTTCGATCTCGGGAATGCACTGGTGATCGATCTGCTCACTGGCACGCTGGAAGGCGTCACGGACCTGACCCTGTTCAGCGGGGCGAACGCGCTGGCCATCGAGAGCGGGCCCGGCGTCTGGGAGATCGTGCAGGCGGGCGCGGCGGAACTGTTGGCGCCGGGTCGGTATCGGCTCACCCGGCTCCTGCGTGGCCAGCGCGGCACCGAGGGGGCCATGGGCAACCCGGCTCCGGCAGGCGCACGCGTGGTGGTGCTGGACGATAGTCTCGCATCGCTGCCGATCGCCGAAGCAGATCTCGGCATCCCGTGGAATTGGCGCATCGGCCCGGCAAGCCGCCCGGTCAGCGACGAGACCTACGTCGCGCAGTCCTTCGCGCCCGAGGGCGTCGGGCTGCGACCGTTCTCCGTCGCCCATGTCGAGCAGCCATGGCGCAGGCCGCGCAGCCCCGGCGATCTGACGATCCAGTGGACACGCCGGTCGCGCGCGCTCTCGGCTGACAGCTGGGGCGCGGTCGAGGCGGCTCTCGCCGAGGAAGTAGAAGCCTACGAGGTCGAAATCATCGACGGCGCCGCCGTGAAGCGGGTGCTGAGCACGGCAACCACCAACGCCGTCTACACCGTCGCCCAGCAGACCGAAGACTGGGGCACGCCGCTCGCCCCCGGCGACACGCTCGACATCCGCATCTACCAGCTCTCCGCCCTTGTCGGGCGGGGCGCACCGAAAACCGTCACGCTCACGTTCTGAAGGCCACCCCATGTCCGACGCCACGACCCATCTCCTGTTGCCCTACATCCTGGCGGCGCAGGCCCAGAAGCATGTCACGCACAACGAGGCGCTGCGGCTGCTCGATGGGCTGGTGCAGCTCTCCGTCCTCGACCGAGACCTGACCGCGCCCCCCGGCAGTCCGGCAGACGGCGACCGCTACATCGTCTCCTCAGGCGCGACAGGCGACTGGGCAGGCTGGGACCTGAACGTCGCGTTATGGACCGACGGCGCCTGGCTGCGGCTTCCGCCGCGTCCTGGCTGGCGGGCATGGGTCGAGGACGAGGGCCTGCTGCTGGTCTATGACGGCGCGAGCTGGATCGGCACCACCCCTGCGACGCTGCAGAACATGGCGCTACTCGGTGTCGGCACCACCGCTGACGCCGCGAATCCCTTCTCGGCCAAGGTCAACGCCGCGCTCTGGACCGCCAGGACCGTGGCCGAGGGCGGCACCGGCGACCTGTTCTACACCATGAACAAGGAGGCGGCGGGCGACGATCTCGGCCTGACCCTGCAGACCGGCTTTGTGACGAAGGCGCTGGTCGGGCTCTTCGGGACCGACAGGTTCCGCCTCGCGGTCTCGGCCGACGGCAGCACCTTCTTCGACGGGCTGATCGTCGACAACGCCAACGGCATCGTCGACCAGCCCCGGCTGCCACGGTTCAAGGGCTACACCAACTACGACAACTATGTCGGCATCGACACCTGGACGAAGATCGGGATCAACATTACCGACTACAACGATCAGGCCGCGTTCGACGCCGCGAACAACCACTTCGTAGCGCTTGTAGCCGGCACCTACCTCTTCGGAGCGACGCTGCTCTACAAGGTGAATTCCAGCACGAACGCCCGCATGCGTGCACGGCTCGTGCTGAACGGCAGCTCTGAGATGCGCGGATCAAGGGGCGAGATTTCGGGCGCGCACGTTTCGGAGGCGACGGCGCTCTGGCTGCAGACCACGGCCGTCCTTGCTCAGGGCGACACGGTCGAGTTGCAGGGCACCTTCCGCGCGGCCGACGGCTATTTCGCCGCCGACCACACGTCCTTCTGGGGCTGCAAGATCGGCTGAGCGGCGGAAGGAGGATCCGATGAACCCACCCCGATCCGAGGGCTTCGTGCGCATGCCAGACGCCGAGTTCGAGGCGATCTTGACGCGGGCTGCCGAGGAAGGCGCGAAACGTGCGCTCGCCGATGTCGGCCTCGACGGCGACGAGGCCGCGCTCGACATCCGCGATCTGCGCTCCCTGGTGGACTGCATCCGGCTGGTCCGCCGCACCGCCATGCAGACCGCCGTCCGCATGATCACCACCGGCGTCATGCTGGGGTTGCTCGCGGGCATCGCCATCAAGCTGAAGATCTTCGGCGGCGGCCCGTAGCCGCTCCCTATCTCTCATCATCCGCTCAACCGCACCCGCCCTCGAGGCGGGTTTTTCTTTTTCGGAGGACCCCATGACCACGACATTCCATCGCCATTGGCGCGACGTTCCGGAGAGCGCATGGCGCTGGCCGAACTTCTCGCCCGCGGAGATCGCCTGCCGCGGCACCGGCAAGCTGCTTATCAACGAACCCGCGCTCGACAGGCTGCAAGCGCTGCGTGACCGGCTGGGCAAGCCGCTGATCGTCCGTTCCGCCTATCGCAGCCCCGAGCACAACCGCGCCGTCGGCGGCGCCACCCGGTCGAAGCATCTGGACGGCGCCGCCTTCGACATCGCCATGACGAACCACGATCCGGTGGCGTTCGAGGCGGCGGCACGGGAAGTTGGGTTCCTCGGCTTCGGCTTCTATCCGCGCTCGGGCTTCATCCATGTCGATCTCGGGCCCACGCGTCAGTGGGGCGAACGCTTCCCGGTCCGGGAGACGACTTTCGCGTCGGAGACGCCGCCCGCACGCGAAGTGCTGGCCGACAGCCGTACCATGAGAGGCGGAGGGGTCGCTGGCGTGGCGACGCTGGGCGCAGCCGGGGTCGAGGTGGCGCAGAGCGTCCTGGCGGAGACCCAATCCGCAATCCTGCCGCTTGTGCCGTATCTCGACACCCTGCGCTGGGTGTTCATTGCCGTGGCGCTCGGCGGCATCGCAGTCACGATCTACGCTCGGCTCGATGACTGGCGCCGGGGGCATCGGCGGGCTCCTCACCGGGATCGCCACGAGCCCATGGATGCGGGCGGCGCTGCGCTACGGAGCCATCGTCCTCGCCGTGTTCCTGTTCCTGCTCGCGCTTCGGCGGTCCGGCGAGCGAGCGGGACGCCTCGCCGAACGCCTTGAAACCACGGAGAAAGCCAATGATGTCCAACGCCGGATGCTGGGAGCCGCGGCTCGCCGTCCTCGCTCTCGCCACGATCTGGCTGAGCGGCTGCGCGACGGGCGGTTCTGAACCGCGCATCGCCACCGTCTGTCCTCCCGTCATCGAGTACAGCCGTGAGTTCCAGGCGCGCGCGGCCGCGGAACTCGATTTGCTACCGGAGGGATCTGCCATCGCCGAGATGCTCGCCCGCGCGAAAACGCAAGAAAATGCTGCCAGATCGTCACGACCTGGCAAAATCGGATACTTCCCAGCCCGCCGAAAACACCGCAGTCTCAACCGTTTGCGAATTAATCACAGGCGACTTGCTAGCGGAGGTCCCGTCCCTGGGGCAATCTCAGTCGTGATCCGAGCCGAAGCTTTCGAGCAACTCCGGTCTCGCTATCACATATAGTTCCAACGGCACTGGCTCTTCTTTAGAGAATTCAAGGGTGCGGACGTTTGTTACCTCCACGTTCGCTGCCGTCGATGCAGAAACAAATCCGATTCCAACACCGGCGGAAACTAGAGCGAACTGGCTGAATATGCGGCCAGCTTCAGTGGAAACTTCAGCTGCACCACCAACAGCAATGATCTTGTTTCGTATCGCGTCGTAGACGGAAGGACTCTGAACCCTTGGAAATAAAACAAGCCGCTCGTCTACCAAGTCCGCAGGCAACAGCGTCGATCGCTTCGCAAGAGGGTGTGAGACGTGAACCGCCGCCCTGAATGTATCCTTTGCAATGAGTTGGGACGCATATCCGTCGGGCGGAGCAAATCCCTCATGTACACAGGCGATGTCGATGGCGCCCTTCAGCAGGGCCTCATACTGGTCGCTTGAAGACATCTCGATTAGTTGGGGCATTGGCGCGTTCTTAGCCCGCAGGCGTTTCAACGCTTCAGGAACGAAATTGAAGATTGCTGCAGAGACATAGCCGATGCGCATTGGTGGAGCTCTGCCAACAGAAGCCAGAAGCCGCGTCTCGGCTCGAGAGACAACATGCTCGATGTTGCGTGCCTCCTCCAGCAAGAGTGCACCCGCATCTGTCAGATACAGTCTTTTCTTGCGCCTTTCGAACAACACGACGTTCAGACTGGTCTCGAGCTTTTGGATTGCTTGGCTAAGAGGTGGCTGGCTCATGCACAGACGACGCGCGGCGCTACGAACCGACCCTTCTTCTGCGACGACTTTGAACTGCTTCAATAGGCGGTTCTCGAGAATCATGTATTTCCTCATTGATAGGCATAGAGTATCAATGGATACGAAAAAAAACATATATCGTCAATCAACTTTGCGCTACACGTGTCCTGCGCTGTTGGCAAAGGACAGCAGCGGCGCCCGCGACCAGTTAGAGGAGAGACAAAAATGACATACCTTAGAAATAGCCCAAGGTTGGGAGTTCTTGCGGCATTCGGCTGGTCATTGGCTTTCACTTATGCATCTGCCGCAGAGGACATTACGTTTTTTACCGGATCTCCCGGAGGCGCTGCGTTGCCCATGGGCGGCGCAATGAAGCCGATGTTTGAGAAAGAGGTTGATGGCTTGGCGGTAGAGGTGCGTCCTGGCGGCGGGCTGCTAAATCTTGTAGCCGTCCACGAGGGCAAGGCGGATATTGCCTTTGCAAACGTACCCTCGACAGTCGACGCTCTTAAGGGGCAGGGGCTAAATATAACGGAGCCCCTGGACAAAATCTGTCATGTGGCAAACCTCTACTCACAGGTCCAGCATACAATCGTGAAGGACGGTCAGGGTATTGAGAGCTTCGCCGATCTCAAGGGCCGTTCTGTAGGCGTCATGCCGAAAGGACACACGGCACAGGCCATTGCCTCTATGCTATTCGAGGTAGCAGGTCTTCAGGAGGAAGACTTAAACGTGAACAACGTCACGATGGGTGATCAAGCCAACATGTTCCGGGACGGGCAGATAGACGCATCGTTCTTGATCGTGGGCGTCCCAGGTGGGGCGGTCATGGATATGGCATCGGCCCGTGACATTAAAATATTGGACATCACCGATGAGATGCTTTCGGATGTTCAGGCAATAAACAGCGGATACTACCGCTATATTATCCCCGCGGGCACCTATCCCGGTCAGGAAAAGGACGCGAAGACGATGCACTTCTCGGCTCATCTGATCGCGCGGTGCGACCTCGATGAACAGATCGTGTACGGTATCACAAAAGCATTGTCAGAGAACATTGCAGAGCTGGAGAACATCAATTCTGTCTTCAAAGGCGCCACACCAGGGCTTTTTGGCAGCGACAGCGCGGTGCCGTTCCATGAGGGAGCGCTGCGATACTACAAGGAAATCGGCGTTCAGTAGCTAAGGGTTCTGGTGGGGATCAGGCACGTGGCAACCAACAGCAACTCTGACAAATACCCCGCCGACTTGCAGCGAAGTAGCGCGGGGCGAGGATCCTCGCTTCTCCAGGCCGGGCTGCGAGGGTGCTGCATCGCGTTCGGTGCCTGGCACATCTACGTTGCTCTGACCGGTGTTCCAAGCCCTTATGCGTTTCGTGGCGGTCATTTGGCATCGGCCATGTTCCTTGCATTCGCGTTCATCGGACTGGGAGCATCATCCAGATACGCGCGACTGGCCTACGGTACACTGGCGACTCTCTCCCTAGTTTCCTGCGGTTACGTCGTTGCATTTGAAGATCTTGTTTCGGAACGCTTTTCGGGCGTCGATTCATTGACTGTCCTGCAATGGGCCTCTGGCGTCACAGCAATAGCGCTCATATTGGAGGGCACTCGAAAACTGCTTGGCGCAGCACTCCCAGTTACGGCGGTTTTGCTGACTACGTATGCTCTTGTTTTTACCAACGTAACTGCCGAGGAAATGGTTGACCAGTTGTTCCTTACGACCGACGGCATTTTCGGCATTCCAGTCGCGGTTTCGGCAACTTATTTGCTGCTTTTTATCATTTTTGGAGCCTTCATCGAGAGGTCCGGGGCGGGTCAATTCTTCATTGACATAGCTACCGCGTTGACTGGGCGATCATCTGGCGGCGCAGCAAAAGCCGCAGTCGTGACAAGCGGCCTCTTTGGAGCGATTTCGGGCAGCGCCGTGTCGAATGTCATGTCGACCGGTATATTCACTATCCCTCTAATGAAGCGCCTTGGCTACCGGCCGCATTTTGCCGCTGGCGTTGAATCAGTTGCATCATGTGGCGGCCAGATCGCTCCCCCGGTCATGGGAGCGGCTGCCTTTGTCATGGCTGAGTTTCTCGGTATCAGCTATCTGCAGGTGGCCGTTTATGCAGCCATTCCTGCTCTCCTCTACTACATCGGCGTATTTGTCTCGGTCGATCTCGAGGCTCGACGACTAGGGCTGAAGCCAATCCCCCAGGCTGAGGTTCCCGCAGCAGGAAGAGTTGTCCGCGACGGGGCTCACCTTGTATTGCCAATCGTGGTTCTGGTTGGCTTCATGGCGTTCGGATACAGCGCGTCACTTTCTGCGGTTGCCGCCATCATATGCGTGTTTCCGGTTGCGCTGCTCCGATCAACCACTCGCCAAAATGTTACTGTAGCTAATATCGCAGAAGCGGTGGTGAGCGGGGTACGCGCGGGTGTGGCGATAGCACTGGCATGCGCGACGGCGGGCATTGTGATGGGCGCCATAAATCTTTCCGGCATCGGTCTCGATTTCACGATTTTTGTAGTTTCGATATCGGACGGTTCGATGGTCGCAACGCTTCTGCTGACAGCGATAGCAGGAATTGTAGTTGGAATGGGTCTGCCCACAACGCCGGCATACATAATACAGGTCGCTCTTTTCGCGCCGGCACTCATCAAGGTTGGTGTGGAGCTTCCTGCGGCGCACCTGTTCTTATTGTACTTCGGGACCCTCTCCGCAATTACTCCTCCGGTCGCCATTGCAGTATTTGCAGCGAACGGGATCGCTGGAGCGGGATTGTGGCGTTCCGGACTTGCAGCAATGAAGCTTGGTGCAGCGGGCTATATCATCCCGTTTATGTTCGCGACTTCACCTGAACTCATGCTTGCCAGCGGCAATGCTCTGACTGTGGCGGCAGCAACAGTGACAGCAATCTTCGGAGTCTGCCTCCTGGCATCAGCGACCATCGGATACCTGCTGCGCAGTTGTCGTCTTTGGGAGAGAGGAGCGCTGGCGGCGGCCGCTGTGTCACTGATCGGACCTGGATTGTGGTCCGACCTATTCGGCCTCGCCACGTTCGTCGTGGTGGGTGGCCTGCAATTCGTTGAGTGGCGCAAGGAAACCAAGCAGCCAGAGACCCACTGACGTAACCCTTTTCCTATAACTCCTTCCAGAGCGGGTGCGAGACGATGTTTGACGAAAAAGGAACGGGTAGCAAGAAGTTGGGCGTGTGGTTGACCCTTGACGGCGTGATTTCGGCGGAAGCTCTGTCCTGCCGCAAGGCAGACTTCCTAGTTGCTGACATGGAGCACTCGGCGAATGAATTAGCTGAAAAGAAATATCAAGTCATTGTCTCAGAAGCAAACAACACACCCTGCTTGCTGCGGCTAAGTCGACTTGATCAGACGCTAGTGGACAGAGCGCTGTATATCGGGGCAAAGCGATTGATGTTTCCTTTCGTCGAAAGCGCGAGCGATGCTCGGAATATTGTCGAGGCGACGCGCTATCCACCGCATGGCCGGCGGAGTGCGATTACCCTCCATGGTGGCAATGGGTGGGGAAGCATCGGCAGCTTGTCCGACGATACCACAAATCCTATTCAGGTCGTCGCACAAATAGAGACCGAGCGCGCTGTGGCGAGTCTGGACGAAATACTCGATGTGCCCGGACTTGCTGCGATCTTTGTTGGACCCTCGGATTTGGCTGCGAGCATGGGCCACTTAGGCTCGCCCACGCATCCGCGAGTGGTTGCCGTGATGGAGAGGATCGCGGGACGCTGTCGCGAAAGAGGACAAAGTCTCGGCACAGTTACCTCCGATTTCACCTTGGCCAAGAAGCTGTGGCGCTGGGGCTACAGTTTCATTGTGATCGGTTCTGACGTCAGCTTGCTCATCGATGGTTTCGACGTACGAGCAAAAGGTTTCAGGCCGACGAGCGAGGGAGACAATGTATCATGAGGCCCATCGGAGCAAGTAAATGAAAATAATTCGATACGGGGAGAGGGGAGAAGAGCACTACGGACTGATCGACCGGCACGATAAGATTCGCAGTCTCGCTCACTACGTTCAGTCTTCAGAAACAATCTGCAACGAGACAGTGGCATCTCTGCGAGCTATGAATATTGAAGGGCTCCCCTTGGTCAACGGCGGAGTACGGCTTGGGGCGCCGTTGGGAAACGCGGGAAAAGTGATTGGCGTCGGACTGAACTACACCGATCATGCCATCGAGGCCGGTTTGGCCGTCCCCCCCGAGCCACTTATTTTTCTAAAGCCGACAAGTTCCATCTGCGGTCCAAATGATCCGGTGTTCTTGCCTAGGGGCTCGGAGTGCTTGGACTGGGAAGTTGAACTGGCTATTGCGATAGGAGCAAGGGCAAAGAACGTTGAGCCAATGGAAGCGCGGCAGTGCGTACTTGGATATATGGTGGCGAATGATATTTCCGAGAGGGACTGGCAGTTCAATCACGGACAGACTTGGGACAAGGGAAAGGGTTACGATAATTTTTGCCCCTTAGGTCCGTACCTTGTGACGGCTGACGAGGTGCCGGATCCATCTCAACTGGCGCTTTGGCTTGATGTAAATGGAGTAAGGTTCCAATCCGGACATACTTCAAAACTGGTGTTCGGCGTGGATGAACTGATCTCTTACATCAGTCGAATTCTGCCACTACAGGTGGGAGATGTGATTCTGACCGGAACTCCTTCTGGCACAGGTATGGGGCAGAAGCCGCCAAAGTATCTCAAAATAGGAGACATAGTTACGCTTGGTATAGAAGGACTTGGGGAGCAACGGACATTCATAGAAGCTGAATGAAGCTGTTATGATATTGAGGGACGATATGATCGACATTGGCTTCATAGGATTAGGAGTTATGGGGCGCCCGATGGCGGAGCGACTTATTCGGTCGGGACATCGTGTTCATCTCTGGCGCGTGAAAAAGCATTCCGTCGCACTCCTCTCACTGGGCGGTATTGAAGCGTCTAGTGCACGAGAGGCAGCAGAGAAATCACAAATCCTGTTCCTGATGCTTCCGGACACATTGGACGTGGAGTCCGTTCTGTTCGGCGTCGATGGCGTGGAAAGCGCCTTGGGTTCAGGAAAGCTGATTGTTGATATGAGTTCTATCTCGCCGGACGCCACGGTCTCCTTCGCCAATAGGGTCGGCAAGCTACATTGCGGATACCTCGATGCCCCCGTCTCAGGTGGTGAGCGTGGTGCGAAATCCGGCGGCTTAACCATTATGGTCGGAGGTTCCACTGAAGACTTCGATCGTGCGAAGCCTCTGTTGGAAGTGCTCGGCCGATCGATAAACCATATCGGTGGCGTGGGCCGAGGTCAGGTAGCCAAGATAGCTAACCAGATCATTGTCGCACTGACAATTCAGGCAGTTTCGGAGGCAATGCTTTTTGCGAAAAGGGCCGACGCGGATCCCGTGAAAGTCAGAGAGGCACTACTTGGTGGGCTTGCTTCTTCAAGAGTGTTGGAGGAGCATGGCCAACGGATCTTGGAGGAAAGGTTCGACCCGGGATTCCGAATTGCTCTCCACCGAAAGGATATAGGTCTCGCGCTTAGTGCCGCCGCGGCGAATGACGTATCTCTTCCTTGCACCGGAGTCATTCAACAACTCATGAACGCTGCTGTGGCCCAGGGCGAAGGGGACAGCGATCACTCTGCTTTGTATAGGAGCCTTTCAAGGCTCAACGGCGACGAGACTGCTGACGGCGGCCATGGGGTGCCGTAGCTGAATGTGTTGGAATTTGGCGGCGCAGCCTCCGGTATGAACTGATGGCTTCATCGTCCGGTGTCGTTGGAACCTTGCGCTGCGTCGATCGATATGTATCCCTCCGGCGGCGACCGGCGGCGGCCGTCTGCCTGATCGTGGCGCTTGCGGGTTAGAGGGCGGATTCAAGCGGTCGTCGCAACAGCTGTATTCCCCTGCGCCAGCCATTGGTCAGCCTCCGCACCATGTCCGGCAAGGGCCGGTCCATTCTTGGATCGCGGTACTTCGCCATGGCCGTGCAGCCGCGGTAGGTGCAGCAGCATCGTGAACCGAGTCGTGCGCTCCGTAAGCATCCGGCGTAGGCCGCGGCGGGCCTACTTCGTTGTGCTGCGGTGGATTTCGACGAGATTGCAGAGGCTTTCGATGCCGAACTCGGTGAAGGCCATGGTTCCGTCAGGGTGCTCCGGATCGTAGACCCAGATCAGCCCGTTTTCGGGCTCCATGTCGATAGCGATGTCGGCAGCCAGTCCGGATCTTCGCCGAGGTCCTCTGCTACGAGCGCCAAGGTTCGGACGGAGTGGACCTTGTTGATTTGCACCTGTCAGGCCGCGATTGCGGCGGTCGATTGCGCACGCCAGTTCCATGGCAGCAGTTCTTCGAGCCGATGGACCGGATGCCCGGCCACGCGGGCAAGCACGTCGGCGAGCCAGGCCTGTGGATCGACGTCGTTCATCTTCGCGGTCTGGATCAGCGTCGCCATGGCAGCGGCACGTTCGGCGCCGCGGTCGGAGCCGGCGAACAACCAGGCTTTCCGACCGAGCGCAAAACCTCTGAGCGCTCGCTCTGCGGCATTGTTCGACAGGCAGACCCGCCCGTCGTCGAGGAACGAGGCAAAGCCGTGCCAGCGTCTGAGCATGTAGTCGATCGGCTTGGCGACGGTCGCCGAGCGCGAGAGTGTGCCGCGTTGCGCGCCGAGCCAGACGCGCAAATCGTCGACCAGCGGTCGGCTGCGCTCCTGCCGGACCTGGTGGCGTTCGTCGGCGCTGAGCCCGTTGATCTCGCGCTCGATGGCAAAGAGCGCGTCAATGCGCTTCACCGCCTCCAAGGCAATCGGCGACACGGGCGCGGCGCCGGGCCTGCGCCGCGCGCTCGCGGCAATGTCGGCGAGTTCGACGAAGCCGCGACGGGCATGGGACCAACAGAGCGCCGACGGGACCGGCCCAGCCGGACGCGCGGGATCATAAAGCCCGTTGTATCCGCCATAGGCGTCGGCCTGCAGGATGCCGCGCCAAGCCGCGAGATGCGCATCCGGATGCTCCTGCCGCCGGTCGCGCGAAGCGAAGTAGAGCGCCGCCGGCGGATCGGCGCCACCGAAGGGCCTGTCGTCGCGCACATAGGTCCAGATGCGGCCGATGTCGGTCTTGCCCTTGGCCAGGATCGGCACCGTCGTGTCGTCGGCGTGCAGCCTCTCGGCCGCCATGACGTGCCGGGCGATCAACTCATGCAACGGCGCAAGCGCCATGGTCGCCGCGCCAACCTGGTCGGCGAGCGTCGAGACCGAGAGGTCGATGCCCTCGCGGCCGTAGCGCTCGCTCTGGCGGTTGAGCGGTTGATGCTGACCGAACTTCTCGAACAGCAGCATGGCCAGCAGGTTCGGCCCCACGAAGCCGCGCGGCGTCACATGGAAGGGCGCGGGCGGCTGCGTGATGGCCTCGCACTCGCGGCAGGTGAACTTCTCCCGCACCGTCTGGATTACCTTCCACTGGCGCGGGATCACCTCCAGGGTCTCGGTGACGTCCTCACCCAGCTTCGACAGTTTCATGGAGCCACAGCACGGGCACGACGTCGGCGCGGCGATGACGACCCGCTCGCGCGGCAGATGCTGTGGAAAGGGCTTGCGGACAGGCCGACCGCGAAGCCGTGCAGGCAATGACGCCTGGCGCGACATCGCCACCGCCGCGAGTTCGTCCTCGGTCGCCTTCGCTTCGAGCTCCTCGAGCTGAAGCTCCATCTGGTCGATCAGGCGCCTCGCGCGCTCGGAGCGCTGACCATAGAGCTCGCGCTTGAGCTTCTCGATCATCAGCTTCAGATGCGCGATCGTCACTTCGGTCGATGACGCCGCGGCCTTCGCCGCAAGAGCTTCGGCCTGCGCCTCGATCCGCGCCTGGCGCTCCGCCAGGATCATCGCATGCGCATCCGCCAGATCGGTCGGCAGGGTCGGCGACAGGGGCGATTCAGCGGGCGCGCTCACAAGGACAGGGAATCACATCTGTCCGCAAAAACAAGGCGCAATGCTCTATCCGATCGCAGTCGGACGCCAGGTCTCCACCGGATTGCGCCAGTCGATGCCGGAGAGCAGGTATCCCATCTGCGCGGGCGTGATCGCGACGACGCCGTCGGCCGGCGACGGCCACAGAAAGCGACCCTTCTCCAGTCGTCGCACGTAGAGGCTGGCCGCCTGCCCATCATGCCAGATCACCTTCAAGAGATCGCCGCGACGCCCGCGGAAGCAGAAGATGTGGCCGCCGAGCGGATCGCGCTTCAAGACCTCCTGCGCCACCAGCGCCAGAGAGGCGAACCCCTTGCGCATATCCGTGTGGCCAGTCGCCAGCCACACCTTCACGCCGACCGGAACCGGGATCACCTGAGCGCCTCAAGGCCCCGCGCCAACTTGAGCATCATATCAATATCGACGCCGCCCTCGGCGATGACGCGCCGACCACAGCGCAGTACGATCTCGAAACGCGCCGAGCGGTCCAGCATCGCTGTTGGACTGTGATCTGATCCAGCACCGGTGCTGGACTAACCGACGTGGCATCAGGCGCAACCGACACCGGCAGAAACGCCGTCTGACCTTGTCGTTCCTCGAGCCGTTCGCGCCATCGGTAAATCTGCTGCGCCTGGATGCTATGCCGCTTCGCCGTCGCGATCACGTTCCCGCTCGACAGCGCCTCCGTCACGACTGCGCGCTTCTCCTCCGAGCTCCAGCGGCGGCGCCGGACATAGGTCCCATCATCCATGCAAAGCTCTCCAGCACCGGTGCCGGCACTGCTGCCGGATTACCAATGCGAAAAGCTGGACACCGAAATGCTTCTTAGCAAGGCGGCCTTCGGCGCATGCTTACTGCGCTCCACGAGCGTGCCAATCGCCGAACTGCCAAGCCCCAGAATGAGATCCCCCTCCCAATGTCCGGGGACTGCACGATCATCTGCTTCAGCCGGGCGTTGGCTGATCATGATCTCGGATGACACGAAGCCCTTGCCACGAAGGCCGACACGCGCTCGTGTGCGGCGCGGCAATCAACGTGAGAGCGCGTATTGCCTCATAGAACAGTGTTCCTGAGGGATCATATCGTTGCCTCAGCCAATTGTTCCTGGGCGTTCTCATAGAGGTGGTCGCCAGCTTCTCGCGGTTCCCCATGCCCCCTGACGCGTGAAGCCTCCAAGTTGCGCAGCGCGTCAGGGGGCATGGGGCGCGGCGTATTTCCGTGCGCGCCAAACACCAGAGCCCGGGCCGCGTCTCTTCTCCAGATCTTCACTCGACGCTGCACCGTGCGGATCAGGCCATCCGGGAAGGCGTCCGGATGAGCCGCCTGAAGCCTGCCCAGGAGCTCTCGTCCGGTCTGGGCAGGATCCTCTTCGAACCATTCCTTGAGGTCCTCGGTGACCTTGGCCAGCGGGTCGGGGCGGCGGCGCCCTCGGGGAGTTGGCGGCTTTTTCCGGAATGTGGACCTGATCTCGCCCTCCTTCCAGGCATTGCGCAGACCGTGGATGAAAGCTGCGACGTCCGCCTTGGCGTCATCGTCATCCGCGGCGGGCGTCGCATTTGCCAGCGCCGTCAACCGAGCCTGCGCCTGGCGGATCTCGTAGAGCAGCTTGACCGGGTCGAGGTCCCTGAACTGCGCCGCAAGCGCGTCGTTGGTCGCCTGCGCTATGGCCGGATGGGCCTGCACGCGCTGGAAAGGTGTCAGCGGCGGGTGATACCGCTTTGTCACGCGAGCGCCGTCGCGGGTCTTCTCCATCAACTTAAACGAAGGCTGGAAGAAGTTCACGTAGAGCCGCATGTGGCTGTAGAGGTGCGCCAGTTCCCTGGCCGCGACAATGCCGGCATATCTGCGGTAACCCACCATCCGACGCACGATCGCGCCGTTCTTCTGCTCGACGTGAGCCTGGTCATTCTTGCGATACGGTCGCGAGCGGGTGAACGCGACCTGCGCAGCCTCGCACCAGCCCTTGATCGTCTCGTTCATGAAGACGCTGTCGTTGTCCGTATCAAATCCGAGCAGGGGAAACGGCAGCGCAGGGCGCAATGCGGTCATCACCTCACCGAGCAGGCGCTGCTCTCGAAACAGCAGCGGCGCACATTCCGTCCATCCTGTCGCCACGTCGGTCAGGGTCAGCGTCTGCACGAAGTTCCCACTCGCCGACGGGCCGCTGTGGGCCACGAGATCCGCCTCCATGTATCCGGGCGCGGGATCGTTCCAGTCCGCGTAAGTCCGGATGGGCACGCTGCGACGTACCGCCGAGGAATGTGTGGTCGACCGACGTTTGCTGCCCGGCCCGCCGGCCCGGACCGGGGCGAGAACGCGGTCAATCGTGGACGCGCTGATCGCTGGCGCGACAGCTTGGCGTCGACGGCTTCAATCTGTCGCAGTTCGTTCCCACCGGGCGTGGCACCGTCGATCAAGGGGTCTCGCCAATGATGTCCCGCGAATTGCTGGAGACTTGGCTGGCCGCGCGGAAGCGCTATCCAGACATGTATCTGTCAGCGCATTCAGCGGGTCTCGCCGCGTTGGAGCCGGAAGCAGCGGATTGTCGCGGAGGCTGCCAAGCCGGCATGAGCATCGGATGCATCACCGCTGAAGGCGACGTAACGCCGTGCGTGATGTTCCCGCTAGTGCTGGGGAACCTGAAACGGGGTAGCCTACGTGACATCTGGGGGCAGTCGGAAGCAGTTACCCGGCTAAAGACACGCGAGGTGGGGGGTGCCTGTGGCACTTGCCGTCACAAGAAAAGTTGCGGCGGATGCCGAGCGGCCGCTTGGGCCGTCGATGGTGACATGATGGCCGAGGACCCCTACTGCTGGATCGCAAATCCACCTGAAATGCAACCTTCAGGCCAGAGGGAACTGGTACATGCCGCACATCATCATTTATAGTCCTAGGTTGGAACGGGACAAGAAAGCGGCATGCGCCGCGGCTGTGACCGAGGCCTTCGAGCGCACCACTGGGCTTGGCGGCGAACTTCTGACCATACATTTTGAAGAACACTCTTACAATAATATCGCCGTAGGTGGTCGCCTGCTAATAGACGCTTATCCGGAATTGGAAGAGCGGGAGCGCGCTCATCAGCTTCAGGATACCGCAAGCTCCTCGGACCTATGAAGATTAATGGTTTAGAGTGGAGAAGGTTGGATATCAGGCCCATCCCCTCCGCCACTCGCCCCCGTGAAAGCATTCTCCGCATTTGGCTGAGGCCGGATTTTCTCGTTGTTTTCGAGGGTTATGCGGGAGGAGCTGAGCACTGGCCCCTGCGCGATGAGGCCCGGAAGCGGTCTCCGAGGACCCATATTCTCTGGACCTGATGACTGCACTGTTTTGGTGAATAGCTCGTAGAGCGTTGAATAGATGAGATTTTTGCGAAGGCCCTAAACACTTCGACGACAGTGGTTCTCGGTCGAGTTGGAACGGAGATCGAAATTTTTATGGCGCCCCCCATGTTCCCGAGACATCTCATACGGCGACGTCCCGACCTCGGCTTCGATACGCGCGTCTTCGACGGGCGGCTACCGGGCATACCGGGGAGCAAGGACGGCGGCCGTGCCGTCTTCGGGAGCGTTGAGAGCGCCCATGACGAGGCCGACTGCGGACACCTCGGATTGCCGGTGAGCATGCCTAGCAGACTCCAAGTATGATCTAGCCTAAACGTCCGAATCTTTTTTTGCCCACGACGTAGTCTATCTCCCACTCCTCGCGCAGCCTTTCGTTGACGTCGGGCAAGGCAAAGCGCTGTCCCTGTACGAAGCGGGCAATGCCGAGGACGATGAAAAAAATACATGCGAAGTAGTCCCAGCCGCCCGCGTCGATGAGGACATACCTGCCGATGCCGCCAAGTTGGGCGAAAGCCAAAGCGCCGATCCCGATCAGTAGCCACATTGCCCCAGAAGAGAAGTAGCGCTCCCGCGCGAGGTCTAGGTACTGAACTTCGAGCGCGATGATGAAGGACTGTACTTCCTCGGGTAGGTCGCCGAAACCCGCTGCCGGGTGTTGGTCGCCTGCCCTGAGGTCGTCGAAGTAAGCGACATCGGCCGGGGAGACCTCAATCTTCGGTTTCCGATACCAAACGGTCATCAGAACATCCTAACGTTGCGCTGCTCCATGTCTTCAATTAGCGCCCAGAGAGTCTGCGGCCACACGATGCCCTTCTGGCGTGCCTCCTCGACCCTTTTACGGTAGTGCGGGAGACTGATCGTCCCGGTGGAATGGAACTCGGTATAAAAGTCGATAGCCGCTCGGATCGTTTCCATCGCACTCTTCCGGGTCTCGGCCAACTTTGGGCCGTGAATGACGAGGGCGATCAGCGAGATCACCGTGAGAAGGATATAGCCGATGGTGAACAGGCCGATGCCGCCAAGCACGAGCCAATCCGGTGTCGCGGGTAGATAGGAATTGAGTGCGATCAGCGCGGCGCAGACGGCTGCCATAATAGCAAACCTCTTCAGGGTCGTCTTCACCCACGGCCAAATAACGCCTTCGCGGGCTTCCTCGAGTGGACTCTTCAACAGGGGTATACCTGGCCCGATCTGAAGCCAAAGGAAACTGGATAACTCCGTGTCCGCGAGCGCCTTTATAAGCACTCGGTCGATGCGTTTGTCCCTGAAACTCGAACGCAGGTAGCCGCCGATGCCATTTTCGAGGTCGGCTGCCGATACCTCCATGCTTCCGATCCTACGGGCTTCGTGAAGCAGGTTGCCCGGTCTGGCTGACCACGACATTCGGAACGCCCGATGAACACGGCCCGTGTCAGTTTCGTTTTCCAGGGGAGCGGTGAAGGCATACGTGATCGACGTTGCACATTCATAAGCTTCATCAAGCAGTTTCAGGGCCTCGCTATCTGCCGGCGTCAGGTATCGCGCTTTCGCCTGCTCGACCGCCACCGTCAGGAAGATTCTGATTAGCCGAAGCTGATCCGACGCGTCTTCTTTCGACGACAGTTCGGGATCCTCGGGGCCGAACGATTTCGAGTTCTCCAGATAGGACGTGATGATCTCCGACCAGTCGCCCTGCTCACGTCTCGGTATTCCCACCAACAAACCCCGCTCAAGTCGTTCAATTCAATCTACAGCCGCAATGCGAAACGCGCTCCGCGGTGGGATGCTGAGGTTGCCGCTCGATCGTGTCCCGCCGCATTGGGGTTGATGCTTTCCTATTCAAGCTTTTTCGAGTAAGCGCGCATGTCGATCATCGGCACTGTAGCGACCGCCTGCAACCGCGACATCAGCTCCAGAAGGAATCGCGTGACTGCCTTAGTTTCTTCCGACATGAGGTAGCGGCCATCATTGTTGAACCAGAAATTGCCACTGTCGGCGACGCAGCCGGCGTCGAGGCGCCCAACTTCCTGCTCTGCTTCCAGATAGCCAACCATGGTTTCACCGAAGACGGGGCTCCACTTGCAACTGAGGGTCAAGATACCACCCAGTACAGGCGTCAGCTCCTTCGCCTTTTTCGTGCCGTCGATCGTCGGGACGGGTAGCGAGGTGCGGTGCAGCTTGCGGACGGAGGCGATTTTTTTCTGGGCGTAGCCGATGTGGTTCGCATTCATCTCCTGTTTCGATTCGAAAGCCGCATAGACGCTTTCGGCGGGTACGACATGTTTTTCCTTAAAGTTGAAGATGAGCGGCGTGTATTGCCGATCATGAATGACCACGTCGATCTGCTCGCTGAAAGCGCCGGTGCTATCGACGATAGTGGCCTTGATGGCGTGGTAGCGGCGAGGAAGATACTTGTTAAAGAGCTCGATCCAAATCTCTTCGGTCGCGTCTCCTAGATCGGTTGGATGCCCTAGGGTTTTCCGCGCACGCTGCAGGTCGGCAGTCACGGACGCGTTCAGCTCGTCGAGGAGAATGGGAAGAGACCAGCTCATATGACAATCTGGTTCCAGTTGGTGGCCTGACGTGCTGTGAGAGCCGCACTGGCCAAGACTTGCTTCTCGACCGCAGTCAGGTCATCGGAAATCCTATTATTGGTGTTTGCAGGATCGATGAACACGGCGGTTACGATACGGTCGCGGATATAGGCGAGTGTCACTAAGACATTCTCCGCCAGGTTTCCGACCTTGCGGCCTCGGCAAGCCTCGATCGTGACGAGTTCCAGGTAGAAGGATGGGAACGTGAGCCGCTTCTGGTCCCGCCACGCCTTCATAATCATCATCTCTTCGGCACGGCCGGAGTTCCGAACTGTGTTGATGTGGCTGGTCACGTTGGTCTGGGTCCAACTCTGGGCCTTACGACGATACAGGCTATGAAAATCGCCCGTAGGCGCTTGGCGACGCGCCGGAACGACGTCGACCGTATATGCGCCAATCTTGACGCCGATCGAGACATTCTGCGGCCGAGGGTTGAAGCCGTCTTCTCGCAGCCGATGAAAGAGCGTATTGTAAATAACCGCGAGGCTATCGGGCACTTCGCTCGAAAGAGAGGCGAAGATGTCGATATCGGTGCTACCATGGATGGCCGTGCCCTTTGCAAACGAGCCGCTCGGTGCCATGCTGATGAGATGGTGGTCTGCCCACAGCAGTAAAGACGGTCGCAAAGTCGCCTGAACCCCGCGAGCTGGTGCATAAGGTCCAGTGTCAACCCTAAGCCTTGCCAAGATTCTTCGGAGGTAAGCGTCAGACACTACACTATGCCTTCCCCACCAGCTTTCTCTTCGTATCATGGCGACTCACCATTTATACACCAGAATCAGCCCGCTTCGACAACTCAGTAAAAAAGCACTTGCGCAGGTCCGGCGTCGACACTGGATTGGCCGATGCAACTCACTGCTTCCACTTGCTCTGCTCCGTCCACTCCATCGGAAACGGATTGAGCAGCCGAACCATCGTCAGTTCCGGGCCTTGTCGTTCGTCCAGGATCGCCTCAACGATGTCGGGTGCGAGCAGCGTGAGGCGCAGGACGCGGGTCATGTAGGAGTGGGAGATCTTCTCGCGTTCGGCCAGATCGCCGATGGTGGCGAACTCGCCGGAGTCGAGCATCCGCTTCCAGCGGAAAGCGCGGGCCAGCGCCTTGACCAGCGTGTTGTCGGGTTGGCGGGGATGAGCGGGACCCTCGGGCAACAGCATCTCCTTGCGCCCGCCGCGCTTTGCGACGCGGAATGGCACGTGGACGGTGATGGTGTCGGGGATCGGCGTGTCGCGGCTCATGCGGCTGTTCTCATTTCACCGGCCAGCATCTCGCGGGCGAGATCGCTGAGACCATCGACGCGCAGGCGGACGTCGAGCCGTTCCGTGCCGATGTCGACGCGCTCGACCAGCAGCGCCACGATGCGCGCCTGCTCGGCGGGGAAGAATTCGTCCCACAGCGGTTCGAGTTGCTGCAGGGCGGCACGAGCATCGGCCTCGGTGATGTCGTTGGCGTGGGCGCGCGCGGCCTTCCATGTGCCCGCCACGATCTCGGGCTGGCGGAACACGGCGCGCAGCTGGTCGATGACGGCGGCCTCGATCTCGCCTGCCGACACGCGGCCGACCGGGCATGATCCGGCGCCGTGCTTCAGCACCGTCTGGCTGACATAGTAGCGGTAGAGCTTGCCGCCGCCGCCGGATCGCTGTCCGGGAGATGCCTTTCGCGTGTGGGTGGGCGAGAAGGCGGCACCGTCCGGCCCGAACAGCAGTCCCTTCAGTAGGGCCGGCGTCGCCGCACGGGTGCGGGCAGCGCGCTTGCGCGGGCTTTCGGTCAGGATGGCATGGACCCTGTCCCATGTCTGCCGATCGATAATGGCGTCATGCTCGCCGGCATAGCTCTCGCCCTTGTGCACCGCCTCGCCGATGTAGACCCTATTGTTGAGCATGCGGTAGAGGTACTTCTTGTCGATCAGCCCGCCGCGCTGTGTGCGGATGCCGCGCAAGGCGACTTCCCGCGCCAGTTCGGTTGCCGAGCCGATTTCGAGGAAGCGGGCGAAGATCCAGCGGACGTGTGCCGCCTGCTTCTCGACGATGACCAGCTTCCGGTCCGACACCGCGTAGCCGAACGGCGCCCATCCGCCCATCCACATGCCCTTCATCCGAGAAGCCTTGACCTTGTCGCGGATGCGCTCGGCCGTCACCTCGCGCTCGAACTGGGCAAAGGACAAGAGGATGTTCAGCGTCAGCCGGCCCATGGAGGTGGTGGTGTTGAAGGACTGGGTGACGGAAACGAACGTCACGCCATTCCGGTCGAACACCTCGACCAGCTTGGAAAAATCCATCAGCGAGCGCGACAGGCGGTCGATCTTGTAGACGACCACCACATCGACCAGGCCATCCTCGATGTCGGCCAGAAGCTGCCTGAGGGCCGGGCGCTCCAGAGTCCCGCCGGAGATGCCGCCGTCATCATACTGATCGCGCACCAGCACCCAGCCCTCGGAGCGCTGGCTGGCAATGTAGGCCTCGCAGGCCTCGCGCTGGGCATGAAGCGAATTGAACTCCTGCTCCAGACCCTCCTCGGAGGATTTGCGGGTGTAGACGGCGCAGCGGAGTTTTCGGGTGACGGGCGCCTTCATGCTCCCCTCCGGTGGTTTTTCATGCCGAAAAAGACCCAGCCGTTCCAGCGCGTCCCGGTGATGGCGCGGGCGATGGCCGACAGCGACTTGTAGGGCCGGCCCTGCCATTCGTAGCCGTCGGCGGTGACGGTGACGACCTGCTCGACACCCTGCCACTCGCGAATGAGCCGCGTGCCGGTGATGGGACGATCGCGATCGGCGCGGATGCTGCGCTTCGAGCGGTCGCCGCCATCCAGGTCCTCGCCCAGCCGCTCCAGTCGCCGGATCGTCTCGGGCTTCAGCCCGCCATAGGCCAGTTCCTGGATGCGATAGGCGAGGCGCGATTCCAGAAAGCGGCGGTTGAACGGCGGCGGCTCGGTTTCGAACAGGTCGCGCCATTGCCGTTTCAGGTCGGGCGTCGTGGCGGCCTTGAGCGCGACCAGGCGGGCGGGGATGGGGTCATGCGTCGTCATGCGGGTCTCCGGTGCGTTGGAGTTGCATGACGGCATTGGTCGGGCGGGAAGTGTAGGCAACTTTCTCCCGCTTCGGAAGAAAGTTCACTGGCTTCACGCGCCCGCATGTGCAGCCGCACCACTCCGAACGCGAGCAGGCGGCAGACCTCTGCGCGGCGCTCGGCGGCGGTCAGATGGTCGGGCGGCAGCGGATTGGGGTGCTTCATATCTCCAAGGTAGCGATCGCGTCGTCCGATCTTCCCAGAAGGCCACCGGCCGCCAGGTCCCGGTTTTGCACAGGGTACGTCGAGGGTTTTCCACACGGACGTGAGCGCCATTGCGCGTTGACACAATTTCTATCTGGACAGGGCCGGGCGGATGTGAGAACAAAATAGGAACTTAGTCCTTTGCGTCACGGAGACACCCATGCCGACCATCACCGCGCGCTACCGCCATAGCCGGCTGACCGCAGAGCCGGAGCGGCTTGGCCTCGAGCAGATCTGGGCGGTCGCCCGCCAGGTGCGGGACCAGCTTTGCGACAGCGGTCTGGAGCGGCGCCTGTGCCTGGAAAGGATCGAGGAGCAGGCCTGCGACTTCGAGATCAACGACATCGCGTTTGAAGTCGCATGGGACCTCGACCACTGCGTCGCGACGCGCGAGGGCCGCCGGGTTCTGGGCGTGACGGAATATGATCCAGGCTCGCCGGACGGCGTGTTCGTCTCGGTCAGCGGTGGTGATGATGGCATGACCGACACGCTGCTGCGCTCGACGATCGCCCATGAACTGGGTCATGTCGTCTTCGACGCGCCGGGCTGGATGGTGGTTCCGCCGTCTCAGGCCGACCGATCGGCCTTTGCGACGGCTCCTGGCGGTCATGACCCGCGCGAGGTGAGGGCCAACGAGTTCATGGGCGGCCTGCTCGTCCCGCCTTCGCTGCTGCGGGTCGACTGGCAGCGTCTGGCGCGTCGGCGCCGGTTCGTTGCGTCGGCGACCGGCTCACGGATGTTTCGAGGAGCGCCGGCCTATGACGGCGCCGACCAGGATGCCGACTGCCTGGGCGAGGCGCTCTACGAGCTGGCCGAGCGCTATGGGGTATCGCCAAGTTTCATCGGGGTTCGGTTGGCGCGCTACGATCTGCTGCGCTCCAATCGAGCCGTTAGCCTGCGTTAGGAGGACATCATGTCATTTGGAGCCTGGATCCGCGCCGAGCGGGAAAAAGCCGGCGTGAACCTGAAGGATTTCGCCGGATCGATCTCGATCTCGCCGGCCTACTGGTCACGCATCGAGCGCGGCATGGAGCTGGCGCCGAAGAACGAACTGATCCTGGCGGCTTGCGCGCGGTTGGGACTTTCGACCGATCGCGCCTTCGCCGAGGCAAGGCGGCTGCCGCCGGACATGGAGGGCGATCTCGCGGTCGCCATCTCGGTCTATCGCGACTTCAAGGCGAAGTCCGGCCGCCAGTAGCCAGCCGACCCATACTTCCCGAGCCTTTCCAGGCCTGGCTGCGCGCCGGGACGGCCCCTCTGTGCCCGGCGCGCGCCCACGATCCCCATGAGCCGACGATCCCCATGAATGGACCTTGGAGAACCTTATGTTCACGTCAGCCGCCGTCGCTTTCGATATCGAGACCAGCCTCGACCCGGCGATGGTCAGGGTCATGGTGTCGGCCGCCGCCTATCAGTCCAGGCGCCTGACCCGCTCGCTGAAGCTCCAGGGCGCCGATCGCGAGGATGTCGAGCAGGAGGTGTTGCTGATCCTGGTGGAACGGCACCGCTACTTCGATGCCTCGCGCGGACCCTGGACCCCCTTCGTGCATCGCATTGCCAACCAGGCCGTCCAGCAGATCGCCGACCGCCTGATGCGCGATCGTCGTCTCTACGCCTGGGAAGCGCCGATGTCCGATGGCGATGACGAGCATGGCAATACCGATCCGCTCGACCAGGTGGGCGATCCGGCGGTCCTGACGGCCGATGACCTCTGCTATTGCGCGGCGGTCGTCCGCTTCGCCAGTACCCTGCCGGACGATCTCGTTCCGGTGTTCGAGGCAGCACTCGCTGGTGACGGCTCGTTCGGGGACGTGCAGCGGGACAGCGGGCTGACCAGCAGCGAGTTTCACCGTCGCCTGCGCGAATTGCGCTACCGGCTGGTCACGGCCGGACTGGCTCCCCGGCAGCTGCTGACCACCCGCTGACCCCTCGCTGAACAGCCGCTGACCCCTTTTGGGAAAATCAGGACCCTCGATCGCTACCTGATCAGCATAGGCCGATCCCGAACCATCGGCCCCGACATCACCCCTTCGACCAACCTGGCGCGGGCAAGCAGCTTGCCGCGCAACGCAGGAGCCTTGCCTTGATCAGATTTGCCCCCATCCCCGAACCGCTCGAAGTCACCGTCGACGAGAACGCGATCGTCGACTGGCTCCTCGACGCCCGACCCGGCGATCGCATCGTCTATTTCCGCGGCTTCCTCGGTCTCGACCGCTGCAAGACCGGACGCATCGAGGACGCTGCCCGCCGTCGGCAGCTCGTCTCGGTCGCACACCGCATCATGGCGGCCGCCGAGCAGGGCCTCGTCATGCCGGTCCAGAAGCGGATGGGCGAGGAAGACGCCCTCTACATCGCCGTGCGGACCTTGTCGGCGCTTGGCTCTCGATCTCATGGACGAGATCGCACGAGCGGTCGCGGCAATCAGAGGACCGTTGCAGCCGGCAACGAAGCATCTGCGACCGCCGCCGTCCCCGCCTCGCGGTTGCATCCGGTTCGGGCCGTGGCTGCCGACAATGCGCGGGAGGTGCTGTCGTGATGCATCCCGTCATCGCCGCCACCGATAGCCCCGCCACTCCGACCACTGCCGCCGGCGCCGCGCCCATCTTCACGACAGCAAGCAGCACTGCAACTCCAAGCGCCGCCCCGCACCGTACCAATCCCTTCGCAGCCCATGGCATCGACCACATCTCGGTCAGTCAGCTCAATCTCTGGGCCGCGGCACCCGGTGTCTGGGTGATGGAGCGTCTGCTCGGCCACAAGACGCCGGTCGGTGCGGCCGCCCATCGCGGCACCGCCGTCGAGGCGGGCGTGGTGGCCGGCCTGATGGGTGCCTCTCTCACCGAGGCCGTCGAGACCGCCAACGCCGTCTTCGCCGAACGGACCGCCATGTCGCCCGACCCGCGCCGCGACAAGGAACGCGACAGCCTCGCCGGCATGGTCGAGCAGGGCATCGCGCTCCTGTCGCCATGGGGCCCGCCCGACCGCACGCAGGTACGGAAAGAGTGGCGGATGGAGGGGGTTGCCGTTCCAGTCCTCGGCTTCTCCGATGTCGAATACGATGCGCATGGGCTGATCGTGGATCTGAAGACCAGCCATGCACTGCCGAACGCCATCCGCACGTCCCATGCCCGCCAGGTGGCAAGCTACCTCGGCGCCGGCGCCAACCTCGGCGGCGGTGTCGCCTATGTCACGACGAAGAAGGCGGCTCTCTATCGGCTGGAGAATGCCACCGACCATGTCGCGGCACTCACCCGCATGGCGCATTCGCTGCAGAATTTTCTCGGCGTCTCGGCCGACCCGCACGAGCTGGCGAGCCTGATCACCGTCGATACCGATTCATACTTCCTCGCCGATCCACGGGCGCGCCAGCACGCCTTCGACGTGTTCGGCGTCTGACCAGTTTCCCCGACGAACGGGACGGCCAGCCGGCGGCCAGATGCCGGCACCAAGCGCAAAACGCAGAAGGACAGACTGACATGACGGGCTTCGGCTTGAACATCGGCAAGGGCGGCGATTTCCTGCCGTCCATTCGCATCAACGGCAAGGATGGCGGGGTCGAGCGCTCCACCTGGGACGGAACGAACAAGGGCGCCGAGATCATCGACGATCTTGTCGCGCTGTTCGACTTCGCCACGCTCAAGGTCGGCTGGATCGACTTCACCGACAAGGGCCCCGACAGGCGGATGGTCGCCATCGGCGATCCGCTGCCCGACCGTCCGTCAGAAAAGCACAAGCAGGGCATCGAGATCGTCGTCCAGCTTCCGGGCAATCTGGGCTGTCACGAGCTGTGCTCGACCGCCATCGGCGTCGTGGCGGCACTGGAGACGATCTACGGCGCGGCCCTTGCCGCTCCCGAATGGAGCCGAGGTCAGGTGCCGGTGGTGCGCCTGACGGAGTTCATCCGGGAAAAGACCAGGCACGGTAACCGCGCCGTCCCTGTCTTCCAAATCATCGCCTGGAAGGACCGCACCAGCGAGCTGGAAGAGCACAGGGCCGTACCGAAGCCACGCGCGGCGATGCCGGTCGTCGCCAGCACGAGCCGTCCTGCCCCGACCGGCTCGACCCGGATGACGCCGCCGCCAGCCACAGCACCCGCATCGCCGTCCATCCCGGACTTCGGCTGATCGGCAAAGGGGATCGGATCTGAACGCTCGGTCTCCGATCCCCACCACCCACCCTGCATCCATCCTTGCCCCCATGGAGCCCGCACCGTGACGATCGACGTGCCGGATCAGTTTGCCAGCGCGGCCGATTGGGCCGACGCCTACCGTGCGCTCGGTCTGGCGGTGATCCCGGCTGCGGCTCACGAGAAGATCCCGCTGGGGCGATGGCGCGCGTTCCAGTCGGGCATTCCCCAGACCGTGCATGAGCGCTGGTACGGCGCCGATGGCGAGCACCGGGCCAACTATTCCATGGGTTTCCTGACCGGTGCGGCCTCTCTCGGCGAGGGATGGAAGCTGCTGATCATCGATCTCGACGAAAAGGGCAGCGTCTCCGGCGGAGCGACCTGGAACAACTGGATCGCCGAGCATGAGCTCGGCTGCGATCCGGAAACCTGGCGGGCGCACACCGGTGGCGGCGGCCAGCATGTCTTCTTCCGTTACCCGGCCTATCTGACCGTTCGCAACACGCAAGCGACACTGGCGGGCATCGATGTGCGCGCCGAGGGCGGCTTCATCGTCGCTCCACCATCGATGCACCGCAACGGCCAGCCCTATCAATGGCTGTTTTCGCCCTTCGACACAGAACTCGCCGAGGCGCCGCAATGGCTGCTGCAGAAGGTCGGCGCGGCCGAGGTTCTGCCTCTGTCGTCGTCGTCGGGGTTGCCGTCGACGCCCTCGTCTTCCTCATCACCCTCGTCGTCGCCATCGCGCAGCCAGGCAGCAGCCCCGGCCGATCATTCATCCCCACACCAGCAGGCGACCGACGCCTGGGGGCACATCGTCGATGGTCGTGATGCCTACATGCGCGACATGATCTGGGCGGCGATCGTCGACTGGCATCGCGAATGCCCGATCGTCCCGTCCGAAGCCGAGGTCGAGCAAAAGCTCGCCGAGATCTACGCCGTCTACGAGCGCAAGGTGCGCCCGCAGGCAGTCGGCAACACGCTCGACGACGAGGGACGCGGGCTGGCCGCCTTCCGCGCCAAGTGGTCCTACGCCATGCGGCAGTGGGACACGCGCGTCGCCGCGGCGGCAAAGGAAAAGCCGGCTTACATCGATGCAACGACGGCTTCGTCCGATCCGTTCGCGGACCCAGCCGACGGCAATGATGCGTCGCCAATCCATGCCGACGACCCGGTCGATCTCTGGTCGAAACTGGCGCCGCCAGCGCTACCCACCGGTCTCCTGCCGCGCCAGATTGAGGCCTTCGCCTTCGGTCAGGCCGAGCACATGGGTGCCGATCCTGCCGGCCTTGCCATGGCGGCGCTCGCGGTCTGCGCCGCTGCGATCCCGGACCGGGTCAGGATCAAGGTCAAACGGCACGGCCACTGGTACGAGAACGCGCGCCTGTGGGTCGCGTTGATCGGCTCGCCCAGCACCAAGAAGAGCCCGATCATCAGCCAGGCGGTGCGCCCGATCGCCCGTCTCGATGGTCGCCTGGTGCGCACCTACCTGACGAAGCTCGCCGAATACAACGACCTCTCGAAGGAAGAGCGCAAGGAAACCCCAGCGCCAAAACAGCGCCGCCTGCGGCTTGAAGACACCACCATCGAGGCCGCACAGGAGGTGCTCAAGGATAGCCCCGACGGCCTGCTGCTGATCCAGGACGAGCTCTCTGGCTGGTTCGGCGCCATGGACAAGTACAACAGCGGCGGGCGGGGCGCGGCCAAGGATCGGGCGTTCTGGCTGCAATCCTTCAATGGCGGCCAGTATGCCGTCAACCGCGTCATTCGCGGCGTCTCGTTGATCGAGAACCTGTCGATCTCGATGCTCGGCGGCATTCAGCCCGAAGCGATTGCGGCGGTGGCGAAGGAAAGCGTCGATGACGGGCTGCTGCAGCGCTTGCTGCCGGTCGTGCTGCAACGATCGAGCGTCGGCAAGGACGCGCCCGTCTCCGGCGCTACAGAACGCTACGAGGCGCTGGTCGAGCAGCTTGCCGCCATCAGCATCTCCGGCACCGCTTCCTTCGGCAGCAGCCGGGACGATGAAGACACTCTGACGCTGTGGTTCTCGGACGAGGCGCTCGCTATTCGCGAGGCGCTGGAAGCCCGGCACCTTGCCCTCATGGATATCGAGGGCATGAACCGCAAGCTCGCCTCGCACATCGGCAAGTACGACGGCATCTTCGCCCGGCTCTGTGTCGTCTGGCACGTGATCCTCAACGCCGATCGCGGCGTCATTCCGCCGGAGGTGCCCGCCGAGACCGCTTCGCGCGTGGCAGCCTTCCTGCGCGCGTTCGTGCTGCCCCACGCGGCATCCTTCTACACGTCCCTGCTCGGCCCATCGTCGGAGCTGGAAGAGCTGCAGAACATCGCGAGCTACGTCCTGACGGCCCGGCTCGAGATCATCACGATGCGCGATTGCCAGCGCGGGGTGCATGCCATGCGCTCGATGGATCGATGGCAATTCCAGCGTCTGATGGAGCGGTTCGAGAGCCTCGGCTGGGTCGTGCAGATCGATCCGCCAAAGAATTCCAGCGCCCCGCGCTGGGCGATCAATCCACGTGTCCACGATCTTTTCCAGCAGCGCACCGCCACCGAAGCGGAACGCAAGGGCCGGATCAAGGCCGCCTGGCTCGCCCTGTCACCGAATGAGGAGAATTGAAGTTGTCACCACTTGTCGAGACGAAAACCGCCAGTTTGTCACTGCTTGTCGCTACGCAGGTGATACAAATATTAGACTTCCCATTCTCCCCTCTTTCGACCGGATTTTATTTACCCCGCGCCTGCGTAGCGACAAGCAGTGACAAATCCGGAAACGGCTCCGGGAGGTCACGATGACCATCCGCTGCCTGGGGAAACGCGAAACTGAACTCGGCATGTGTGGCCATTGGCGTCTCTCCAGCTTCGCCTGGGCCAGCCCGACGTCGAGAGGCTGGCATCGGTTCAAGCTTTACGACGCCCGGCGAGGCCGCAGGCGCAGGGACACGTACTGGCTCTGGTACGACGGCCGCCGGTTCACGCAAGCCAACCCCGTGCCCGTCCTGAAGGCCTGCCATCCGGAAATCTTCGACTGGGCCCAAACACTGATCGTCGATCATGTCGGCCTCAGCACGCCGAACGACGAGGGAGAAAGTTCATGAAGGCCGCCGAAACGATCATCATCTGGAACGACGCACAGACGCCCAGGCGCGAGACGCCGCCCGGAAGCTTGGCGGTCGGACCTGTCTGGCGTGCTGTTGATGCGAACTGGACGCGCGGATACAGGTTCAATGGTGGCGCCGGGCACACCTTCCGCCGCAGCCTCACCAGCCTCGAGCAGAAGTTCCATGTCCTGCGGGACTTCTACGAACTCGTCTTCGTCTTTGGTCTGCACCCCTATCTGGTCCACCGCGCCTTTCTGATGATCGACGAGTATCAGGCAATCACCAAGGATGGCGGATTTGGTCCAGCCCCGGGTGAAATCGGGCACGATCCGCAGTTCGGCTACGGCCGCGCAGTCGGCTCGCCGTTGCCAACAGTCCAGACGTTCCAGATCGGGCGCTCATACCATGTCTGGCCGGCGGACGCTCAGGAGGTCGAACATGGCCTATGACTTCGACACAGCCAGTGTGGCGACCAGGCCGAAATCCGACATCGTCGTCGACATGATGGCAGCGCTCCACAGGCTCGATGCGCTGGCCCGCGACATGGAACGCAAATGGGGATCGTGCCGGCTGCCGGCGCTGGTGCCCGAGGATCTGGCCCGGCGGTTCTACTCGCAGCATCGCAAGGTCTCGATGGCGCTGCGCGAAGGCCGCAACCAGGATGCGCTGCACGAGATCGGTCGCATGGTCACGGCCTGGCGCTTCCTCGATCGCGAGGCAGATCGGCTTGGCGCCGAACCGATCCATCCCGCCGTGTGGGAGGTCGCGCTCTCCGACGGGACCGTCGTGGCGATCGTGCGCGACGAGGACAGTGCGGCCGCCGTCGATCCGACCGAGCGGGCCATGAAGGTCTACCTGCTGTCCGAGGTCGCCCGCCTGATCGAGGCCATGCCGACGGTGATGGCGATCAAGGCGCAATGGCCAGGTGCCAAGGTCGTGCAGACGCGCACGATCACCGCCGACAGCTACTGGTGGGAGAATGGCGATGACCTGCCGTTCTGATCCCACCCCCATCAATATCCCGTTCTGCTCGGGCACCTCTGCCTGATGCCGATCCGACGACGGCGGCCCCGTACCGCCAAGCACCAGACCGCCGTCGTCTTCCACCAAAACAGCCAACCAAAGAAGGAGACCGTCCATGGCTGTAGCGACTCTGCGCATTGCAAGCTGCGATGCAATCCCACCCCTCGTACGGTTGGCCGCGCCCCCGGTGCGCTTCACGACCGCGACCCTTGCGCTCGATCTCGGAACCACCACCGGCTTTGCCATCCGCAGCACGTCCGGCCTGATCACCAGCGGCACGGTGTCGTTTCGGCCTGGTCGGTACGAGGGTGGCGGCATGCGCTTCCTGCGCATGACCAACTGGCTGACCGCAACCGAGGAAGCCGCCGGTCCGATCGGCGCCATCTTCGTCGAGGAAGTCCGCCGGCATGTCGGGACCGACGCGGCCCATGTCTTTGGTGGCCTGCTTGCCGTGATGTCGTCATGGGCGGAGCTTCGCTGCGTGCCCTACCAGGGCGTTCCGGTCGGCACCATCAAGCGGTTCATCGCCGGTAAGGGCAACGCCGACAAGGCGGCGGTCATCGCAGCCGTCCGCGCTCGAGGGTTCCAGCCTGCCGACGACAACGAGGCCGACGCCATCGCAATCCTGCTCTGGGCCATCGAGACCAGGGGAGGCGTGTCGTGATGAACGCGGACACAATGCTCCACGAGGCCGCCCGCGTCGTGTCGGAACGGCGCGTCGCCTATGGCGATCCGGCATTGTCCATGGCGGCGATCGCGGCTCGCTGGTCGGTGACGCTCGCCACGCCCGTGTCGGCCGCCCAGGTCGTGCTCTGCCTGATCGACCTGAAGCTCGCCCGGCTGGCACACGATCCGTCGCATCAGGATTCGATCCTCGACGTGGCCGGTTATGCCGCCGTCCTGCGGGAGGTCACACGATGAAGTGGCTTCCGAGAGGATATGGCGGCGAACGCCGCGATCCCGAACAGGTCAAGGGCGAAGGCTGGCGCAAGCAAGGCCTGCTGGTCATCAGCCCCGCCGACCCTCGTCTGACATGGCCGGAGCGGGAACTGGTCAAGCAACTCGGCGAGAAGCTGTACGGCAAGCGCCCCGAACCGAAGGAGGGCCGGTGATGGCACGAGGACGCAAACGTAAAGCTGGCAAGCGCTATCCCTGCGGCAAGCTGGAACGCGCCGAGAACGAACGCGAGGCGATGTCGGTCGCGCTCGACGCCCGCCGCCGCCACTACGGCGTGTCGATCAAACGGGCGAGGGATGAGCGTCTTGGTTCAGCACTTGGCCGGCTAGCCTTCACGGGCCAGATCAGCAATGACCAGCACGAGGCAGGCCGGGTCTTCGGCGAGCTTTACCAGCGTCACCATGCCGTCATGGGGCTGCCTGCTCCAACCCCGCGTTCGATCGCCGGCCGCCTGATCGAGGAAGGCATCATGGGCTTGAGCCCGAGCGAGCCGACGCTCGACCAGATCGAACGGCTGCGCAGGCGATTTCGCGAGGCCGCAGCGGCGCTCACCGAATGCGATCGGACCAACCGCTCCGATCCGGGTCGCGGGCCGAGCCACCTGGTTCACCGTGTGGTCTGCACCGACGAGGACACGCTGTCCTGGTCGAATGCCGACATCGCCAACTTGCGGGTCGGCCTCAATGCGTTGGTGCGGGTGTTCAGGTTGTGAGGCGTCGGGGTCGCCCATGAACGAAAAAACCCGCCACGCTAAAGGTGGCGGGTTTGAAGAGGCGGTCGCTTCCGAGGGTGGAAGCGAACGATGGAGTGTTGCCTGAGAACGATAGCCCCTCTGAGGATTGCGTCAATCCTGCGACGGGAAGAACCGGCCTTGGTACGCACCGCTTGGGCCGATGGACCGGCGGCTGGAAACGCACCTACGCTCACGCGCAATGCCCCGGCGCGGTTCCAGGTCGCCGCGAGACCAGTTTACGGTCGTGACTGACAGCCGCAAGCGATCTTGGACCAAATTCACAGTTCCTGCGCCCGGTCGTCGCCGCTGCAATCCGCTTCAGCTCTCACCGAGTGCGATCGGAACAACCGCGCCGATCCTGGTCGCGGGCAGAGCCACCTGGTCCACCGCGTGGTCTGCCGACATCGCCGACCTGCGGGTCGGCCTGAATGCAATGGTTTGGATGTTCAGGTTGTGAGGCATCGTGAGAGGTGGGGCTGGCACATCGCAGAAGGGTGAGCGATTCGGCGGCAGATGCTCGCCTCACCGTCAGCCCGAGGCTATTTCCAGATGCCGGGCAAAGCTGTGGCGACGAGAGCGACCGATACAAATCCGATCGCGGCTAACATCCAAGTCGTCCGAGTAGGGCTTGGGGAAGCTGCGCGTCGGGCCTCGGACTCCAGTTGTCGGTGGAGCTCGGCTTCTCGCTTCAGGCGTTCCGGAAGACTTTTGAATTCATCGTTCATGGGTTCGACATTCGCGTTATAGATCGCGGTGATCTATGGGACGGGGCCGTCGGGTCAAGGCGCGGGCTGGTTCAATGAACCGGCGTTGATGGCCGGGCACGTCGCCATCGCGCTCACCTTCATCACCCTTGTGGCTTTGTCGGATCGTCGCGGAGACGGAATCTCCGTACGATCAGGCGATGGGGACGACGGCCAAAGCGATGACCGTGATCGCGCAGAGCAACAAGTCCGCGGGCAGGAACTGAATGGCGGGTGGCTTTTGGCGCGAATAGCGGGTCTGTTCCATGGTAGCCTCCAGCAGGAAGGGTCTTTCCCGATTGATATAGGCTACCCGTGTCGGCGTTTTCGTTCTGCGAGGTAGTTCACCATTGAAAACAGATGTTCTCCGCCGAGGAAACGAATGTGCTTGACGCGATTCGAACGCCCTTCTATCCGTTCCGATATTGGACGATCACAAATGCGCCCGGAGCCACCGCTTCGGGCGCATTTGCGTTTCGGGATCCGCCATGCACCTCGTCGTCCTCAATGCTGACACTACCCGCGTTCGCTTCGAGGTCGCCTGCCATCGTCTTGGCGACGGCGAAGCCCGTCGTGCCTTCTCGATGGCTCTGAACCAGAAAACGGTTCAATGACACCTCGTCTCAATCTCACAGGCAGGGCGACCGATCGTCACGCCGATCTACTTGGAGTTTGCCTGTTGCCGGCACGCAACAGCTGGAATTTAAGTTCTCGCGAAACGCCGCTGCACGCTTGGGTTAATTGACCAGCCAAAAAGGTTTGATAATCGAAACAGACAGTATTCTTGGAGGGGAAACATGAGACGCGCTTTCCTGCTTCTTGCATCGACGATCTTGGCGACGGGGGCCGCGCATGCAGCCGACCAGGTTCTCGACATGCCCGCGTCCGGCCCCTCCTGGCAGGGTTTCTATGTCGGCGGCCATGTCGGCGTTGGCATGCAGACCGTCATGGAGAATTACCCTGACGG
>JBHYDY010000002.1:0-273527 GCA_051860465.1 Mesorhizobium sp. | reverse complement strand
CGGCTCTCCTGGCGGATCGCCTCGCAATCGGACAAACAGAGCGAACCAATGTTCACCGGAAATGCTCTTGAGCATTTCCGGCGATGGCTATCCGTCAAAGACCCATCGCGTCGCGCGGCAGACAGATGTTCTCGAAACGGGCGCGCAACTGGTCATCCAGCGCCTTGGCGACGTGCCTTGGAAAGTGTGTCGAGAGAATGCGACGCTTCTCGGCGATGGCGCGCTGCAGAATGTCGGGCCGGCCCTTCTCCACCCATTCCTTGGGGGAAAACCGGTCCGCGATGGCGGGGTAGACATACTCCGTCTGCATCAGTTCCAGGGTCTGGCCATGGCCGAGATAGTGGCCGGGACCGTTGAGGCAGACATCGGAAATCGCATCGATGGAGAGCGACGCCTCGGTGACCTCGATGCCGCGCACGCAGCGCAGGCATTGCCCGAGCATGTCGTTGTCGATGATCAGGCTTTCGAGGCAGAAGCCGAGCAGCGAGGCGTGCATGCCGGCGGATTCGTAGATCAGGTTGAGACCGGAGAGGCCGGCCATGACGTTGGTGATGCCCTTTTCGTAGCCGGCCTGGATGTCGGGGAGTTTCGAATCGGCCATGCCGGCCGCCGAACCACCCGGCAGGTCGTAGAACTGGGCCATCTGGGCGCAGGCCGCCGTGAGCAGCGCCTGTTCGCCCGACCCGCCCGACATCGCCCCTGTCCGCAGATCGGAAACGAAGGGCCAGGTGCCGAAGATCGCCGGATGGCCGGGCTTCAGAGCATTGACGTAGACGAGGCCGGCGAGCACCTCGGAGACGGCCTGCACCACCGCGCCCGCGATGGCGGCCGGAGCCGTGGCGCCGGCCTGGCCGGCCGACAGGAGCAGGATCGGAATGCCGCCCTCCACGCAGGCCTCCAGCACGCCGCAGGCATCCTCGGCGAACTTCATCGGCGGTACGACGAAGCAGTTGGAGTTGGACACGAAGGGGCGGGCGCGGAAATTCTCCTCGCCGCCGGCGATCGCGTAGAGCATCTCGAGCGCCGGGGCGACGTTCTCGCGGACGGTGAAGGACGTCCCGACATGCTTGGTCGTGCCCGACACGCAAGCATAGAGCGTGTTGAAGTCCATATCGAGCGGATCGACGACGTCGCGCGGCACCATCGGGCGCTGGAAGAAGTGGATGTTGTCCATCCGGTCGACGATCCTGGCGGCGTCGTAGATGTCCTGGAGCAGGGATTCGCGATATTCACGTTTCTCGACGTCGACGACGTGGACCGCGGCGCCGGCCGTGCCGTAATGGACCCGGCTGCCCTGCACGACGAGGTCGTGCCTGGGTTCCTGGCCGTGGAGCGTGAAACCGCGGGCCGCGGTGCGGATGGTGTCGAGCACGAGGTTTCGCGGAAAGCGGATGCGCCCGTCGGCGCCATGCTCGGCCCCCACGCGCGTCAGCGCCTCGATGCAGCTGGGGATGGCGTTGGCGAAGCCGACGGTCTCCAGCACCGTCAGCACCGCCTCGTGAATGCGCTCGAGTTCGTTTCGCGACAGGACGCCGTAGCGGCCGCCCTCCATCCCGGCCCGGATCGGGCGCACGTCCTCGGCCAGCGGCGCGGCCCGCATCGCGCGGCGCGCCTCCCGCCCGCCGGACCGGCGATTTCGAAGTGAATCCGCGCCGTCGCGCTGTTCGGCCATCAAGCTCATGTTCGCCACTCCCGAAGCGATGTTCCCTACATCGGAGACTGGCGCGTTTTTCTGGGCTCAGCGCTTCGATGCACGACAAACTATGTCGCTCGGCTGGTCCACTGCATTGAGCCAGGCCGTGCCGGCGTTAGAGCCACGTCGTCGTGCCGCCTGCGCAATCGATGTGCCGTACACCGGCCAGAGCAGGAGAGCCGTCAGGCCGCCGCGGGGCGGCGGCCGATCGCGGTGGCGAGTTCGCGGATGCCCGGCTCGATGTGCTGGACGGCGATCGACGAGATGCCGAGGCGGACGAAGCGTCTGGGCGGCGACTGGCCGTCGAAGAAGCGGGCGCCGGGCTCGATCAGCACGCTGCGCGTCGCGGCCGCCTCGGACAGCTTTTCGGAATCCGTGCCTTGCGGCCCCTCCAGCCAGACCGACGTGCCGCCGGCGCTGTCGGTGGCGTTCCAGTCGGGCAGGAAAGCCGAGATCGCCGACACCAGGCGCCTGCGCCGCTCGGCAAAGGCGGTCGAAAGCTTGCGCACCAGCGCGTCGTGATGGCCGAGCGAGAGGAAGAGCGCGACGGCGCGCTGGTTGTTGGCCGGCGGATGACGCAGCATGAATCGGCGCAGCGCGCGCAGTTCGGCGATCAGCTCTGCCGAGGCGACGATGTAGCCGAGGCGCAACCCGGGTGCGAGCGTCTTCGACATCGAACCGACATGGATGACGCGTCCCGTGCGGTCGAGACTTTTCAAGGCCTGCTGCGGCGCGTCGTCGATCAGCTGGCTGTCATAGCCATCCTCGATGATGATCTGGTCGTTGCGCGAGGCGATTTCGAGCAGTTCGCGGCGGCGGTTCTCCGAAAGCGGCACCATGGTCGGGCAATGATGGCTCGGCGTCACGAAGACGAAGCTGGAACCGCTGGGGATTTCGCGCGTCACGATGCCCTCGGCATCGACGCGGACCGGATCGATCTCCGCGCCCGAAAGCCGGAAGATCGAGCGGGCATCGGGATAGCCGGGATCTTCCATGGCGACGCGCGAGCCCTTGGTCATCAGAAGGGTGGCGAGCATGTAGATCGCATGCTGGGCGCCAAGCGTGACAATGATCTCGTCAGGATTGGCGAAGATGCCGCGCCGGGGCAGGAGCCGCGCCTGGATCTGCTCAATGAGCAGCGGGTCGTCGCGGTCGACCATGTCGGCCGCCCAGTTGCGGATCTCCAGCACGGCCAGCGCCATTCGGTTGCATTCGCGCCATTCGGCGGTCGGAAACAGGCCTGGATCGAACTGGCCGTAGATGAAGGGATAGGAGGATTTGATCCAGTTCTCCATCTTCATCGGCGGCGGCATGTCGCTGGCGGAGATCTGGCGGCGGGCCTTCCAGTCGAGACCGCCCGGCGCGTTGTTGTCCTGGCGGGCGAGCGGCTTCGTCGGCGTCGTCAGCACGTCCGGATTGACGAAGTGTCCCCGGCGCTCGCGGGCAACGAGGAAGCCCTGATCCACCAGTTGCTGGAACGCCAGAACGACGGTGCCGCGCGCCACGCCGAGCTTCTCGGCCAGGATGCGGCAGGAGGGCAGGGGCATCGACGCCGCGATCTGACGATCGAGGATCGCTGCCACGATCGCCTGGCGGATCTGAGCCTGCAGGGTCTGGCCCGAGTCCGGCGAGATGGTGAAAAGGCCGGACCAGATGGCGGAATCGGTTCTCGTGGACATGGCGGCGCTCCTTGAACCGAACTGTAAACATGTGAACTTTCGCGGGGCAAGTCTGGTCCAACGGCTTGCGCCAGAGAATCTTGTCTCCATGGCAATTATGCCACGGTGTCCCGATCCGTCCGGCCAGCAGGACGGGAAGCCGGTTTCCTTCGCCGAACACCGGCATGCGCATCGGTTCCGGCGCGCCGGGGATCCCGCGCCGGAAGGCCGGCGGGGACGCCATTGCAAAAAAAAGCATGCTTCGGCTAAGTCGAATGTCGAAATCCAGCAACCGGCGTCGTCCTTGGGATGTCGAAACGCCAAAGAGGTCACCATGCTCTTTCAAGTAACCGCGCTGTATGCGCTCCCCCTCGCTCTCCTCTGCCTGATCCTGTGGTTCCGCGTGAGCGTGACCCGCTCAAACCTCAAAGTGTCGATCGGAGATGCCGGCGACACCGGCCTCCACGAGAAAATCCGCCAACACGGAAACTTCGTCGAATGGGTTCCCATCGTGCTGATCCTGATGGTCATCGCGGAAGGAAATGGTGCTGGCGCCATCTGGCTGCACATCTCCGGCGCGCTGCTCCTGGCCGGGCGGGTTCTTCATCCCTTCGGACTGACGGCGACCACGGCCACGCATCCTCTGCGGATCGTCGGCAACAGCGCCAGCCTGCTGGCGGCCCTGAACGCGATCGGCTGCCTGTTCTTCACCTCCTTCGGTCTTTGAGGATATGTCCATGCAATACATGCTTCTGATCTATTCCGACCCGGACGCCGACCCGGTCTATGGCACCCCCGAGTTCCAGGCCATGATGCGGGCGTTTTCGGACTTCAACGACAAGGCCAACACCGACGGCGTGCTGCGCGGCGGCGAGGGCTTGCAGGGAATCGAAACCGCGACCTCGCTGCGCCTGCGCGGCGGCAAGGTCGAGACGATGGACGGCCCCTTCGCCGAAACGCGCGAGCATCTGGGGGGCTACTACATTCTCGAGGTGCCCGATCTCGACGCGGCGCTGCGCTATGCCGCGATGCTGCCGGTGGCCACCTGGGGCACGATCGAGGTCCGTCCCTTGATGAACTACAACCCTGCCAACAGCTGATGGCAGGAGCCGCCCCACAGGCCATGGCGGTCACCCGCGCGCTGGGCGAGGTGATGCGACAGGACCGGGGGCGGCTGATGGCCGCGCTCGTTTCGCGGCTCGGCAGCTTCCAGCTGGCCGAGGATGCCTTGCAGGAAGCGGGGATCTCCGCGCTCGTCCATTGGGGGCGTTCGGGACTGCCCGCTTCGCCGCAGGCCTGGCTTCTCACGGTGGCCGGCCGCAAGGCGCTTGACCAGCTGCGGCGAGAAGGCCGCAGCGCCCGGCGCGAGGAGGCCCTGGCCCGCCTCGCGCCCTTCGCCACGGAGGAGACCGACGAGGACATTCCCGACGAACGGCTGCGGCTGATCTTCACCTGCTGTCACCCGGCCCTGGAGGAGAAGTCGCGCGTGGCGCTGACTTTGCGCACCGTCTGCGGCCTGTCGACCGAGGAGATCGCGAGGGCCTTTCTCGACGAGCCGTCGACCATGGGACAACGGCTGAGCCGCGCGAAGGCCAAGATCCAGGCCGCGGCCATTCCCTTCGCCGTGCCCGGTCCCGAAGCGTGGGACGATCGGCTGCGAACCGTCCTGACGACGCTTTATCTGATCTTCACGACCGGCTACACCGCCGGCCCCGCCGAGCCGCGCGACCTTTGCGGAGAGGCGACGTTCCTTGCGCGGCTCCTGCTGGCCCTGCGGCCCGGCCAGGCCGAGATCGAGGGCGCGCTGGCGCTCATGCTGCTCACCGATGCGCGGCGCGGGGCGCGGATCGGCCCGGATGGCGCGACGGTCCCGCCGGGCGAGCAGGATCGTACGCTCTGGAACGCGGACCGGCTGGCGGAAGGACGGGGCCTGCTGGAGACCGCTCTGTTGCGCCGCCGGGCCGGACCATTCCAGATCAAGGCGGCGATCAGCGCGTGTCAGATGGCCGACCCCAAGCCGGACTGGGCGCAGATCGCGCAGCTCTACACCGCACTCCTTGTCCTGGAGCCCACTCCCGTCGTCCGGCTGAACCATGCCGTCGCACTGGCCGAGACGGGTCGGGTCGCGGCTGCCGCCGGGATCCTTGCCGGCCTGCGGCCCGAGCTCGAGGGGTTCCAGCCGTTCCATGCGGCGGAGGCAGCGATCGCAACCATGTCCGGCGATACGCAAGCGGCCCGACGCGCCTGTCTGACGGCCATCGACGCCACCCGGAACGAGGCCGACAGGCTGTTTCTGCGGAAGATGCTGCAACGGATCGAGTAAGGCCGAGGAGCGGATTGACCGGCGGTGAAGCCGGAGCCTCGCGCTGGAGATCGGACGGGCAGGCCTTCGTTTTCTCGATCCGGTTCGTCTCCGCAAGACGCCGCCTTCTTTTCGCGTCGGGATTGTTCTACTCCAGTGGCGAGCCGTTCACAGGAGACCACCTTGGACCGAACCGCCTTTTCCGGCGTTCTCGCCGCGTTGAAACTGCACGCCGGAACGCAGGCGCCGCAGGATCTGCGTGTCGCCTTCGCGCTCGACCCCCGCCGCTTCGACCGCTTCTCGTTGCGGCTCGACGACTTGCTGCTCGACTGGTCGAAAACAGGCGTGGACGCGCGCGCCATGGAGCTTCTCGCAGGCCTCGCCCGGGCAGCGGGGCTGGAGGCGCGGCGCGATGCGATGTTTGCCGGCGAGCCGATCAATTCGACCGAGGGTCGCGCGGTGCTGCACATGGCGCTGCGGGCGCCCGAAGGCGCGGGCTTCGCCGTCGGCGGTCAGGACGTGATGGAGGAGGTCCATGCGGTGCTCGCCCGCATGGGCGGCTTTGCCGACGCCATCCGGTCGGGCGCGTCGACCGGCGCGACGGGCAAGCCGATCACCGACGTGGTCAACATCGGCATCGGCGGTTCCGATCTCGGTCCGGTGATGGCGACGGCCGCGCTGGCGCCGTTCCATGATGGGCCGCGCTCGCACTTCGTCTCCAACATCGATGGCGCCCACATTGCCGACGTGCTGAAGCCGCTCGACCCGGCGACGACGCTGGTCATCATCGCGTCGAAGACCTTCACCACCGTCGAGACCATGACGAACGCGCAGACGGCGCGGCGCTGGATCGAGGCTGCGCTCGGACCAGACGCTGTCGGTGCCCATTTCTGCGCCGTCTCGACGGCGCTCGACAAGGTTGCGGATTTCGGCATCGCGTCGGATCGCGTCTTCGGCTTCTGGGACTGGGTCGGCGGACGCTATTCGCTCTGGTCGGCGATCGGCCTGCCGATCATGCTGGCGATCGGACCCGGGCGGTTCCGCTCCTTCCTCGACGGCGCCCATGCGCTGGACGCGCATTTCTGCACCGCGCCAATGCTTGAGAACCTGCCGGTGGTGCTTGGCCTCGTCGGCTTCTGGCATCGCGTCGTGAAGGGCTATCCGGCGCGCGCCGTCATTCCCTACGACCAGCGGCTGGCCCGGCTGCCGGCCTACCTCCAGCAGCTCGACATGGAATCGAACGGCAAGTCGGTGACGATCGATGGCCAGCCGGTTCCAACGCCGACCGGGCCGCTCGTCTGGGGCGAGCCCGGCACGAACGGCCAGCACGCCTTCTTCCAGCTGCTGCACCAGGGCAGCGATGTCATCCCGGTCGAGTTCATCGCCGCCGCCATCGGCCACGAGCCGGATCTGCGGCATCAGCACCGGCTGCTTCTCGCCAATTGCCTGGCACAGTCGCAAGCGCTGATGAAGGGCCGTACGCTGGAGGAGGCGTCGACGCAGATGCTGGCCAAGGGCATGGCGCCCGACGAAGTGCACCGGATCGCGCCGCACCGCATGTTTTCCGGCAACCGGCCCTCGATCACCATCCTGCATCGCCAGCTCGATCCCTTCGCGCTCGGCCGGCTGGTCGCGCTCTACGAACACCGCGTTTTCGTGGAGGCGCAGCTCTTCGGCATCAATGCCTTCGACCAATGGGGCGTGGAACTCGGCAAGGAGCTCGCCACCGGGCTGCTCCCCGTCGTCGAAGGCAAACGCGACGCCGCAGGCAGCGACGCATCCACGGCCGGGCTGGTCGACTATCTGCGTGGATTCGCCTGACCGGCGAGGCTCGTTCGACTGAATTCATCTTCACCTTCATCGCGCCGCTCGGCGCCGGCTTCGCGAGACTCTCCATGGCCATCAGGGGCATCCTGTTCGACAAGGACGGAACACTGATCGATTTTCACAAGACGTGGCACGCCATCGGCGACCAGCTGGCGCTGGAGGCGGCGGGTGGCGATCGCGGCAGGGCGGACGACCTGATGGACCTCGCCGGCTACGACATCGCGGCTGGCCGGTTTCGCGGCGACTCGGTCTTCGCCGCAGGCACCAATGCCGACATCGTCGCGCTCTGGTACGCGGCTGCCCCTCTGGCCGAACGCGAAACGCGGGTGAAGCATTTCGACCGGCTGACGGCGGCGGAGGGAGCACGCTCGGCGGTGCCGCTCGAAGGCGTTCCCGCGGCGCTTCGGATCCTGCATGGGCAGGGCTACAAGCTCGGCGTCGCGACCAACGACAGCGAGGGTGGGGCACGACAGACGATCGAGGCGATCGGGATCGCCGACCTGTTCGTGGCCGCATACGGTTATGATTCGGTGGCGCGGCCGAAACCGGCGCCGGACGCCATCCACGCCTTCTGCGCGCTGACGGGGCTCGCACCCGACGAGATCGCGATGGTCGGCGACAACCGCCACGACCTCGAGATGGCGCGCGCCGGGCGGGCAGGCCTTGCCGTCGGCGTGCTGTCGGGAACAGGCACGCAAGAACGGCTCGCGCCGCTGGCCGACGTGGTGTTATCCTCGGTTCGTGATTTGCCGTCCTACCTGGCCAGTCACGGCTCGTAGGCACGGGAACCCACCCGCACTGTCGCGAGCGTTCTCGCGGGCATGTCGCGATGGCTTGAGGCAGACGCAGGCCGTTTTCTCGGACGGAACAATAGTGACCATGAAGCAGGACCTCGACATCCGACCGATCGGCGAAGCGCAGATGCCAGGCCTTGCCTCGCTCTATCGCTACCTGCATCCGCAGGATCCGGCGCTTGCGGTGGTGACCGCGCGGATGACCCTGCGCGAGACGGCCGCCGAGCCGGGCAGCGTCGTCCTCGTCGGCTTCCTGGAGGACAGGCCGGTTGCAACCTGCGCGCTGGTTGTCGTGCGAGGCGGCGCGCGGAGCGCGAAGCCCTCGGCCCTGATCGAAAATCTCGTGACGCATCCCGCGCAGCGTCGCCTGGGCTATGGCACGCGCGTGCTTTCCGCCGCGCTGGCGCTTGCCGGGCAAGCCGGCTGCGACAGGGCCACGGTGCTGACGACGTCGCTGGACGACGTGCCGACAGGCTTCTTTCTGGCGGCCGGATTCGACAAAACCGCCAATGGATTTCGGCTCCTTCTTGGCTGATCCACAGCCTTTACATTTACCATTTTATTAACTATATGAATTAACATCATTTTCAGGCGTGATTTGGTGCGGTGCCAGGATGCCTCTATTGAGGTGTTCGCAGGACCGAGGGGACGATGGAACAGCCACTCCGCATTCGACCCATTGCGCATGGCGACCTGTCGGACCTCACGTCCCTGTACCGGCACCTTTACCCGCGTTATCACATCTTCGCCGCCGCCCTCGCGCGCGATGCTTTCACCCAGGCGCTGGATGAACCCGGGATCACCATTCTCGCCGGTTTCCGCGACAACCAATTGGTTTCGGCCTGCACGCTGATCGTCATTCCCAACGCCACCGCGATGGGAAAGCCGGCCGCGCTGATCGAGAACGTCGTCACCCATTCCTACCATCGTCGGCGGGGCTTCGCCAGCCGGGTCGTCGGATGCGCGGTCAAGCTCGCCTGGCGCGTCGGGTGCGTGAAGGTGCTGGTGCTTGGAGGCTTCGACGATCCAGCCGTGCTTGGTCTTTGCGCGGGAGCCGGGTTCGAGCAGACCCGCTATGGCTTCGAACTGCGGCACGCCGACCAGCCGGCCCCCGTCGAGACAAGGCGATTGCGTCGCGCCTGAAGGCGCCATTGCCGTCAACGGCACCCAATCAACGCGGCGCGCTCCTTCAGGCACCGCTCTCGATCTTTCCCCGACAGCTTATCTCTCGAAGGACATCGTCCTCCTCGCGGCGGGCCTCAGTTGCGCAATTCACGCCTCAGGATCTTGCCGACATTGGTCTTGGGCAGTTCGGTGCGGAACTCGATGTGCCGCGGCCGCTTGTAGGCGGTGAGCTTGTCCTTGCACCATTCTCGGATATCCTCGGCGGTCAGCGCGGGGTCCTTCTTGACGACGAAGACCTTCGGCACCTCGCCCGACTTCTCGTCCGGCACGCCGACGGCCGCGACCTCCATCACGCCTGGATGGCCGGCGATCACGTCCTCGATCTCGTTGGGATAGACGTTGAAGCCCGAGACCAGGATCATGTCCTTCTTGCGGTCGACGATCTTGACGTAGCCGTCCTCGTTCATGAAGCCCATGTCGCCGGACTTGAAGAACCCGTCCGCCGTCATGACCTTGGCGGTTTCGTCCGGACGGTTCCAGTAGCCGGCCATGACCTGCGGTCCGCGGATGCAGATCTCGCCGACCTCGCCGAGCGGCATGTCGTTGCCGTCGTCGTCGCGGATGACGATTTCGGTCGAGGGGATGGGCAGGCCGATCGTGCCGGTGAATTCGTCGGCATCGAAGCGGTTGCCGGTGGCCACCGGCGAGGTCTCCGACAGGCCGTAGCCCTCGGCGATGACGAGGCCCGTCACCTGCTTCCAGCGTTCGGCCACCGGGCGCTGCACCGCCATGCCGCCGCCGAAGGTGACCAGCAGGTGCGTGAAGTCGAGCTTGCGGAAATCCTCATTGTTCAACAGCGCGTTGAACAGCGTGTTCAGGCCCGGGAAGACGTTGACCTTGTAGGCGGCGAACTCCTTGACCAGCGCGGGAATGTCGCGCGGATTGGCGACGAGGATGTTCTGGGCGCCCTGCTGCATGCCCATCAGCGCGTTCACCGTGAGCGCGTAGATGTGGTAGAGCGGCAGCGCGCAGAGATAGATCGGCATGTCGGGGCGTGGCTTCTTGACGTAGGCCGCTTCGATCCACAGCGCGTTCTGGGCGACATTCGCCAGGATGTTGCGGTGGAGCAGCACGGCGCCCTTGGAAACACCGGTGGTGCCGCCCGTATATTGCAGGAAGGCGGCATCGTCGGGGTCGACGGCAACGGGCCTGAGGTTCTGCCCCTTGCCCGCCGAGAGAGCGTCCTTGAACGCGACGTGCCCCGGCAGCGACCAGGCCGGCACCATCTTCTTGACGCGGCGCACGACGAGATTGACGATCAGGCCCTTGAGGCCGAGCATTTCGCCCATCGAAGCGACGACGACGTGCTTGACCTTGGTCCGGGCGACCACCGCCTGCAGCGTGGCGGCAAAATTCTCGAGGATGACGATGGCCTCGGCGCCGGAATCGTTGAGCTGGTGCTCCAACTCGCGCGGGGTGTAGAGCGGATTGACGTTGACGATCGTGTATCCGGCCCGCAGCGCGCCCATCATGGCGATCGGATACTGCAATACGTTCGGCATCATGATCGCCACGCGCGCGCCCTTGGCGAGGCCCTTGCCCTGCAACCAGGCACCGAAGGCCGCAGACGCCTGCTCGACCTCCGCGAAGGTCAGGGACTTGCCCAGGGAGGTGAAGGCGGGGCGGTTCGCATATTGCCGGCAGGCGTCGACGAGAAGCTCGCCGATCGAGTTGGCCGGAAGTCCGGCGATGTCGGCCGGCATGCCGGCCGGATAGCTCTTCAGCCAGATGCGCTCCGCGCCCGCGGTCTGCCCGGAAATGGCCATGTCTCGCTCCCTTCGTGCCCGGTCGGCGGCGCGCGTCGCGGCGCCGCCCTTGGGGCTTCCTGCCTCCCGACGGGCCATGCCCGCCATTCTCCACTATGTACGGTCAACCGCCGATCCCGTGCAAGTCTTACGAAGACGTAAACGGAAGGGTCATCGCCGAGCCTCCGACCTCGTTGCCGGCTACTGTCCGTAGCCCGCGTGGGTCTCGAGGAACGCGCGTTCCTCCGCCGTCGTCTCGCGACCGAGCGCGCGGTTGCGGTGCGGGAACCGGCCGAACCGGGCGACGATGTCGCGATGCTCGATGGCGAACTTCAGCGACTCCTCGTTGCCGAGGTCGCGAAACAGCTTCACGCAGAGTTCCTGATCGGACACTACCTCGGAATGCATCAGCGGCATGTAGAGGAACTGGCGCTGCTGAGGCGTCATGCCGGCGTCCCAGGAGCGGTCGATCGCCGCGTGCGCGACGATCAGCGCGACCGGGTCGCCCGAGAAGGCGCGCGGCTGGCCGCGGAAGAGCTGCCTCGGGAACTGGTCGAGCAGGATGATGCCCGCCAGCGCGGCGCGGGGATCGTCGAGATGATCTTCCGGCTTGCTGGACAGCGCCTGCTCGCAGAGCGCTCCGAAACGGTCGCGTATCTGGTCGTCGAGCTCCGGCCGGCCGGAAAACCAGTCCTGCGGACCGAGTTCGCCAAACCAGTAGTCGAGTACGGCATCGGTGGCCGTTTCTGTTTCCATGGGCATTGTCCCTCCTCTTGTCCTTCGCAGATAGGTTTTGTCGGACGCGAGTTCAAACTTGGCCCATGTCGTCGGCGCTTGCAGGATGATGTACTTTGCCGCAGTGGTGCCATACGGGTCGCGGAGCGCGGCGCTTGTCGACGCGGGGCCGCAGGGCAAACCCTTTCGCGGGGACCAGGGAGCCGCAATCGCAGGTATCTGGCGCAGGCTGGTGGAACGCGCCGCCGTTCAGGACAGGACATCATGCAGCGACCGACATTCGACGACGTACTTGCAGCCCATGAACGCATCCGGCCGCACGTCCACCGCACGCCGGTGCTGACGAGCAGCCATTTCGACCGATTGACCGGCGCGCGGCTGTTCTTCAAATGCGAGAACCTGCAGAAGATTGGCGCCTTCAAGGCACGCGGCGCCTGCAACGCGGTCTTCGGACTGAGCGAGGAGCAGGCGTCGCGGGGGGTGCTCACCCATTCGTCGGGCAATCACGGCCAGGCGCTGGCCTATGCGGCTGCCAAGCGCGGCATCCCCGCGACCATCGTCATGCCCGAGACCTCGGCAAAGCCCAAGCTCGACGCCGTGCGCGGCTATGGCGGCCGGGTGGTGGTCTGCGCGCCGGGCACCAAGGCGCGCGAGGAGGCGGTTGACAGCGAACTCGCCCGCACCGGCGCCGAGATCGTTCACCCTTACGCCGATGCCCGCGTGATCGCGGGGCAGGGCACCTGCGCGCGCGAACTGATCGAGGAAGCCGGGCCACTGAACGCGATCGTTGCGCCGGTCGGCGGCGGCGGGCTGATCGCGGGCACCTGCCTGGCGGTTGGCGGCATGGCGCCGGGGACCAAGGTCTTCGCCGCCGAGCCGGCGAACGCCGACGACGCCTACCGCTCGAAGCGGGCTGGGCATCTGATCGAGGACGACGCGCCGCAGACGATCGCCGACGGGCTGCGCGCCTCGCTGAAGCCGATCACCTTTCACTACGTGCAGAATGAAGTGGAGGCGGTGCTGACGGTCAGCGAGGCGGAGATCGTGGCGGCGATGCGGCAGGTCTGGGAGCGGATGAAGATCATCATCGAGCCGTCATGCGCCGTTGCGGTGGCGGCGGTGCTGAAGAACGCGGACCGCTTCGCGGGGCAGAAGGTCGGAATCATCATCACCGGCGGCAACGTCGATCTCGACCGGCTGCCCTGGATGGCGTGACAGCAGTCTGCGGCACTGGCGCGATGCGCATCTTCCACCGCGCATGGCAGACACTATGTTGACGGGATGCGAGCGTCAGACCTGCTGCAACCGCGACCCCAGGGGCTCTACTGTCCGCCCGGCGACTTCTTCATCGACCCGGTGAAGCCGGTCGATCGCGCGCTGATCACCCACGGCCATGCCGACCACGCCCGCGCCGGCCATGGCGCGGTGATGGCGACACGCGAGACGCTGGAGATCATGGCGATCCGCTACGGCGCCGATTTCGCCGGGTCGAGGCAGGAAGCGCCGCTCGGCGAGCGCGTCAGCGTCAACGGCGTCGAGGTCAGCTTCCACCCGGCCGGGCACGTGCTCGGGTCCGCGCAGATCCGCGTCGCGCAGGGCGGACGCTGCATCGTCGCGTCGGGCGACTACAAGCGCCGCCGCGACCCTACCTGCCAGGGCTTCGAGCCGGTCGCCTGCGACGTCTTCATCACCGAGGCGACTTTCGGACTGCCGGTCTTCCGCCATCCGGACGATGGCGGCGAGATCGCGCGGCTGCTGGCCTCGCTCGACCAGTTTCCGGAACGCACGCATCTCGTCGGCGCCTATTCGCTGGGCAAGGCGCAGCGCGTGATCAAGCTCCTGCGCGAGGCGGGATATGACGAGACCATTCATATCCACGGCGCGCTTCAGAAGCTCTGCGACTACTATGAGGACCAGGGCATCGGGCTCGGGCCGCTATCGCCCGCCACCATCGACAATGGCGGCAAGTCGGCCTTTGCCGGAAAGATCGTGGTGGGGCCGCCATCGGCCTTTGCCGACCGATGGGCGCGGCGCTTTTCCGACCCCGTCTCCGCCTTCGCGTCCGGCTGGATGCGCATCCGCCAGCGGGCCAAGCAGCGCGGCGTGGAACTGCCGCTGATCCTGTCGGACCATTCCGACTGGGACGAACTCGTCGAAACCATTGCAGACACCGGCGCATCCGAGGTCTGGGTGACCCACGGCCGCGAGGAGGCGCTTGTGCGCTGGTGCGAGATCAACGGGATCGCGGCGCGGCCGCTGCACCTCGTGGGCTATGAGGACGAGGGGGAGTAGGATGGGTCTTTTCGGAAAGGCCGAGTTCCGTCGCGCCCCCCTCTGGCCTGCCGGCCATCTCCCCCACAGGTGGGGAGATCGGCCGTCACCGCTGCTTTCGCCAGTCGCCAACATCGCAGGAGATGCGGAGGCGCCGAAGCTGCGGATCTCCCCCCTCGTGGGGGAGATGGCCGGCAGGCCAGAGGGGGGCGCGAAGGAGCGCTGTTTTCCCGATGGGGAGGCCGGGGCGCAACGGAGGCAGCGCGGTGCGTTGCCTGCCGCAACATGAAACCCTTCGCCGATCTCCTCGACCGGCTCGTGCTCACGTCGTCGCGCAATGCGAAGCTGAAGCTTCTGGCCGGGTACTTCGCGGCGGCGCCGGACCCGGACCGCGGGCTGGCGCTGGCGGCGATCACTGGCGATCTCGACATTCCGAGCGTGAAGCCGGCGATGCTGCGCGCGCTGGTGATGGAGCGGATGGACCCGGTGCTGTTTGCCTATTCCTACGACTATGTCGGGGACCTGGCGGAGACCGTGTCGCTGGTCTGGCCGGCGCGCGAGGGGCGGGTGCGGCACAATGCCGACCCCAGCCTTTCGGAGGCGGTGGCGGCGCTTCTCGATGCCGGGCGCGCCAATGGCCCGACGGTGTTTGCCGGCCTGCTCGACCGGCTCGATCCGCCGTCGCGCTTCGCGTTGATCAAGCTCGTCACCGGGGGCTTGCGGATCGGGGTTTCGGCAAGGCTGGCGAAGCAGGCGCTGGCCGATTTCGGCCAGGTCGACGTCGCCGAGGTCGAGGAACTCTGGCACGGCCTTTCGCCGCCCTACGAGCCCCTGTTCGCCTGGCTGGAGAAGCGGGCGGACAAGCCCGTGCCGCAGGCGCAGGCGCTGTTTCGGCCGGTCATGCTGTCCAATCCGGTGCAGGACGGCGATCTGCCGAAGCTCGACCCGGGCGATTATGCCGCCGAGTGGAAATGGGACGGAATCCGCGTACAGGCGACGGCCGAGGGCGGCGTCCACCGGCTTTATTCGCGCACCGGCGACGACGTGTCGGGCGCGTTTCCGGATCTGCTCGAGGCGATGGATTTTTCGGGCGCCATCGACGGCGAGCTGCTCGTCGGCGTGGCCGGCCGCCACACCGGCACCTTTTCCGACCTGCAGCAGCGGCTGAACCGCAAGAGCGTTTCGGCGAAGATGCGGGAGACGTTTCCGGTCTTCGTCCGGTGCTACGACCTGTTGCAGGACGGCGCCGAGGATCTGAGGCCGCTGTCTTTCGTCGAGCGTCGCGCGCGGCTCGAGGCCTTCGTCGCCCGGCTTCCGGCGGCCCGCTTCGACCTCTCGCCCTTCGTCGACTTCGCCGGTTGGGAAGAACTCGACGAGTTGCGCCGCCGGCCGCCGCATCCGGTCATCGAAGGCGTGATGCTGAAGCGCTGGGACAGCGCCTACGTGCCCGGCCGTCCGAAGGGGCCGTGGTTCAAGTGGAAGCGCGATCCGCACACGGTGGACGCGGTGCTGATGTATGCGCAGCGCGGTCACGGCAAGCGGTCGAGCTTCTATTCGGACTACACGTTCGGGGTCTGGACCGGACCCGAGGCGAAGCCGGAACTCGTGCCGGTGGGCAAGGCCTATTTCGGCTTCACCGACGAGGAACTGCGCCAGATCGACAAATACGTCCGCGACAACACGGTGGAGCGCTTCGGGCCGGTTCGGTCCGTCCGTGCCGAGACCGGTCACGGGCTGGTGCTGGAGATCGCCTTCGAGGGACTGAACCGCTCGACGCGGCACAAGTCGGGCGTCGCCATGCGCTTTCCGCGCATCTCGCGGCTGCGCTGGGACAAGCCGGCGGCGGAGGCCGACCGGCTGGAGACCTTGCAGGCCCTGCTCGACGGCTGAGCGTGCGTTCGGCCGGCGCGATCCGGCGCCGTCATTCCGGCATCGAGACCCGGATATCGATAATGTCCACGGTCAGGCCGCCATTGCCGACGTCGCTGGCGATGGCGATGCTGCCGGCTCCGGTCGGGGTGGCATCGGGAATGTCGCGGCCGATCGCGAAGTCGCGATTCTCGGACGAGACGAACAGGCGGTTGCGGCCGCAGTCACCGAGTGGTCCGAAGTCGCAGGTAACCAGCATCTGCGTTTCCGCGCCCTGGTCGGTTCGAGCCCTGATGTTGAAGACCGCGCGGCGCCCCGCGATGCTTTGCAGGATGCCTTCGCCGATCTCGAAGCGCACGGGCTGGTCGGGCGAGGCCGACCGAATGCGAAGCGCGGATCCGCCTTCGATCTCGATCACCTGCGCGGCTCCGCCAGGCGGCGTGATGACGCGCGTCGGATCGCTCGGCGTGAAGATGGTGATCCAGTCGTCGTTCCTGCCGGCGGCTTCCTCCTCGCTGAGCGGCGGCGGCCCTTCGGGCTGGAAATCCTCGTCTTCCAGCGTCAGGGGAGGGTTGGGAATACTGGTGTCGCGCTCTTCGGCGGAGAGGAACAGCCCGCTGTCCATCGCCCACCAGACGCTCATGGCGCCGGCCGCCAAAAGCGTGATCGCCAGGAACAGGATGACGAAGAAACGACCGCGCCGCCGCCGAGGTCGCCGGTCTTCCATGTCCCGATCGTCGTCCTTGGGGTATCCGGACCGCGGCTCGCGGCTGGCGACGAGGTCGTCCAGCCCCGGATCCGCCCTGTCGTAACCGACATCGCCGTGCGAGCGCCGCGGTTCGATGTCAGGCAGCGGAATGGCGTCGTCGTCGTATTGCGGTGGCTGCTGCTGCGGTGGCGGCGCATAGGCTGGCGCCTGCCTGGTGCCGCGCGGCCGTACCGTTTCGACCGGCTCGGCATCGTCTCCATAATAGCGGCTCGAGGCCGCGGCCCAGGAGGATCGGGCACCGCGATCCTGGACTGGAGGCCGGGGGTCCGCTTCGAACGCGTCGGGCGCTGGCGGCTCCTCGACCGGCAATTCCGCCGCGTGAGGGGCGGCGGGCTCCTCGACCGGCTCTTCAGGCGACAGGGATTCGACGGGCTCCTCGGCCTCGAAGGCCTGCACGAATTCCTGCTCGACGGTGCGAATGCTCGTCTTCAGCATTTCACGGCGATGCTGGATGGCGTCGTCCGGCAGGTCGGGATTGGCGGCGATGCTCTTTTCCAGCGCTGCGTAGACGGATCTGTAGACCTTCTCCCGGTAAGCGCGGTCTTCCGCGTCGCCCCGCTCTAGGGCGGTCCGGATCGTCTTCTCGATCGGATTCAACTGGATTTCCTCATATGCCGTCGTTCAAATGGTTAACCGCCGTATCCGTCGCAATCAACAACGCATTGCCTCTCAACGCGCAGAGTCCCAAGAAAGTGGCTTCACACCGCAACGGAATTGCGGCACGGCCCGATATCGATATCGGGCCTGCCTTGCCGATGGGTCCGTCTGCGAGTATTGACGTTTACGCGAACGTCAAAACCCGCGGGAGTGAGCGACATCATGGCCTTACCTGAAATCCTGAAGAAGAACCTGCGCATCCCGGTCGTCGGGTCGCCTCTCTTCATCATTTCGCATCCGCCGCTGGTGCTGGCGCAGTGCAAGGCCGGCATCGTGGGCTCCTTCCCGGCGCTGAACGCGCGTCCGGAAGCGCAGCTGGACGAGTGGCTGGCGCAGATCACCGAAAGCCTGGCTGCCCATGACGCGGCCCATCCGGACCGGCCGGCCGCGCCGTTCGCGGTCAACCAGATCGTCCACAAGTCCAACACGCGCCTCCAGCACGACCTCGAGATGTGCGTGAAATACAAGGTGCCGGTGGTGATCACGTCGCTGGGCGCGGTCGAGGAGGTCAACCAGGCGGTCCACTCCTACGGCGGCATCGTGCTGCACGACATCATCCACGACCGGCATGCGCGCAAGGCGATCGAAAAGGGCGCCGACGGACTGATCGCGGTCGCGGCCGGCGCTGGCGGCCATGCCGGCACGCTGTCGCCGTTCGCGCTGACCCAGGAAATCCGCCGCTGGTTCGACGGGCCGCTGCTGCTGTCCGGGTCCATCGCCAATGGCGGCGCGGTTCTCGCCGCGCAGGCCATGGGGGCCGACATGGCCTATATCGGCTCGCCCTTCATCGCCACCGTCGAAGCGCGCGCGGAAGACGCGTACAAGGCGATGATCGTCGACTCGAAGGCAGCCGACATCGTCTACTCCAACCTCTTCACCGGCGTTCACGGCAACTACCTGAAGGGATCGATCGCCGCGCAGGGGCTGGACCCCGACAATCTGCCGGTGTCCGATCCGTCGACGATGAATTTCGGCGGCAACGCAACGAAGGCGTGGAAGCACATCTGGGGCTGTGGCCAAGGCATCGGCGCGGTGGACGCGGTGGTGTCGGCAACCGAGCTCGTGGAACGGCTGGCGACCGAATACGAAGCGGCGAAGCAAAGGCTGTGCGGCTGACGCGGCGAGCAGGCGACAGCCGGGGTTGACCGTCGGGCGAAGCTTCAGGCGGTCCGGCGCAGGACGTCGCCGTCATCGGGAAACGCGTGCATCAGCGCACTGACCCTGTCGCGGCAACGTTCGAAGGCCGAAACGCATTCCGGGTCGAACTGATGTCCCGACTGTTCGCGCAAGTGCACAAAGGCGCGATCGATCGACCAGGCCGGCTTGTAAGGGCGCTCGGAGGTCAAGGCGTCGAACACGTCGGCGACCGCCGCGATGCGTCCGACGAGCGGGATGTCCTCGCCCGCCAGGCCATTGGGATAGCCGGTTCCGTCCCAGTGCTCGTGATGCGATACGGCGATCGTGCCCGCCAGCTGGAGCAGGTCGCAGCTCGAGCCGGCGAGGATCGCGGCGCCGATCAGGGTGTGCGTGTCGACGTGGGACCGCTCGGCCGCGGTAAGCGGCCCCTGCTTCAGGAGCACGTCGTCGCGGATGCCGACCTTGCCGATGTCGTGCATGGGGGCGGCAAGCTGGAGGTCGGCGCAGAATTCTTCCGAGAGGCCGAGTTCGCCGGCAATCAGCGCGGAATAACGCGCCATGCGCAGCGTATGGGCGGACGTTTCCCGGTCCTTGTAGCCGGCCGCGAGCGTCAGCCGGTTGATGATCTCCTCCTCCCGGCGGCGCAACTCCAGCGTGGCCGTGACGACCTCGCCGCGTAGCCATTGGGCCTGATCGGCAAGCTTCAGCTGCACTTCGCACAGCCGCGCGAGGTTCGTCAGGCGGGCCTTGAACTCGATGGGCTCGACGGGCTTGTTGAGGAACTCGACCGCTCCGGCCTTGATGGCGCGCAGCCGCAGATCGGCGTCGTTGTCGGCGGTGATCATGACGATCGGCTTTTCCGCGAAGCGCTTGTCCGAACGGATGGCCGCGATCAGGTCGATCCCGTTCATACCGGGCATCTGGTAGTCCACGAGCGCGATGTCGAAATGGATATCGGCGAGCTCCGCGAGGAGCCTCGAAGGATCTGTGTAGGGCAGGGGCGAACAGTTGCCGACCTGACGGACGAGCATCTCCATCAGCATCAGGTTCGAACGGTTGTCGTCGACGACAAGAACCTTCAGTTCCATGGTCTGCTCCTATGCCGCCCGCTGGCTCTGACTGTCGCTCAACCGCGCGATCTCGGCGGCAATGCCGGCAAGCGCCGCCTCGTCAAGACGCGTCGAGCGCAGCCTGTCCGCCAGACCGGCGATCCCCGTGAAGCCGAGATTGGACGCCGATCCCTTCAGCGAGTGCAGGGACCGGTCCAGAAGCTCGAGATCGTTGTCCCGCATCGCCCGGTGCAGGTCCAGCAGCAGGTTCGACGCGTCGTCGAAGAAGACGCCGAGCAACTGGTCGAACCCGTCCTGGCCGATCGCATCGACGAGTTCGGCATACCGGCCTTCGTCGCGCACCGCGGAAGCCGGCGAGAGGGTCGCCACGCTTTGGCCGGCCGCGTGCTCTTCGGCGCGGTCCCCGCGGGCGGCATCGATGCCCGTCGTCTCGATTCCGCCGTGCCGCGCCAGCAGCTTCCGCAACCGAGCGGAACTGACGGGCTTGGCCTCGAAGCCGTTCATGCCGACCTCCATGCAGAGGTTGCGGTCGGTGTCGGAGGCATTCGCGGTCATGGCGACGATCGGCACCTTGCCCGCCGCGCCGTCCAGCCGGCGAATCTCACGGGTGGCGGCGATGCCGTCCATCACCGGCATCTGCATGTCCATCAGGATCAGGTCGTAGACGTGCTCTTGCGCCATCGCCACCGCCTCTGCGCCATCGACGGCGATCGTCACCGATTGCCCGAGGTTTTCGAGGAAGCGCGCTGCAACCTGCCGGTTCACCTCATTGTCTTCGACCAGCAGGATGTCGAGCCGCGTCGGCCGGACGGTCTCGACCTGTTTCTCGACCCGGACCGCCTGCGCCGGTGCGCGCTCGGCCGGAACCTCGAACCAGAACAGGCTTCCGCGTCCCGGCTCGCTGTCGACGCCGATTTCGCCCCCCAGGCTTTCCACGATGCGCTTGCAGATCGCCAGGCCAAGGCCCGTGCCGCCATAGCGCCGGCTGATCGTGCCGTCGACCTGGCTGAAGGCGTTGAACAGGCGGTGAAGCGCGTCCTGGGGAATGCCGATACCGGTGTCGGACACCTCGAACCGCAGACGCGCGTGGCCGTCGATGCCGATCGCGGCGGAAACCTTGACGTGAATGGTTCCGTTTTCGGTGAACTTCACCGCGTTGCTGACGAGGTTCAGCACCACGCGGCGAAGCTGGGTGGGATCGCCAAAATACCAGCTCTCGCCCTCGATCCCGCACGAGCAGATCAGCGTATCGCGCTGTTCGCGTGCGCGACCCTCCATGATGCGCAGGGAGTCCTGCACCAGGGCTCGGGCATCGAAGGGCAGAATCTCGGCCGGCTGCTCGCCGTGCTCGAGCTTGGCGAAATCGAGGATCTCGTTGATGACCTCGAGCAGGGCCGTGCCCGAACTGGTGATCACCCGCACGTTCTCGCGGTTTTCGGCCGAGAGACGCGTGCTCGACATCAGTTCGGCCATGCCGAGGATGGCGTTCAGCGGTGTGCGGATCTCATGACCGATCGTGGCCATGAACTGCGACTTGGCGCGGTTGCCGGCTTCCGCCGCCTCGTAGGATTCCGACAGCGTCTCGGTCATCCGTTCGAGATAGCCGGAGGCCTTGCGCATCACCGACAGCTGGCGCTTCAGGTTCAGGATCAGGAGGCCGATCGTCAGCATCAGAGCCCCCATGAAGGCGGCGGCGATGTTCTGCATGCGCATGATGAAGTCGCGGGCTTCCGCGCGCGCCGTCGAGACGCTCGCGTTGGTGAAAGTCAGCAGGTCGTTGGTGTGCTGCAGGAGTTCTGGCAGCGCCGCACGCAGCCCCACGAGCACGGGCGTAGGCAGCGCCTTCCCGGCCCCGATGTCGTTGAAGGCCGGCTCGAGCCCGAGAACGATCTCGCGCACCTGTTCGCGGCCCCGGCTGATGCGCTCGCTGGAGACAAAATACGGCTGATACTGCCCGTTGTCGAGAATCGACAAGCGAGAATAGAGGATGTCGTACCGGGTCGTCAGGCTCTTCATCGTCCGCGTGTCGCTCGTCTCCGAGACGCCGTGAAGTCTCTCGGAAAGCGTGCGGGCCTCGCGGTCGAGCTGATAGACCGCCCATAGCGCGTCCTCGCGGATGGAATCCTGCAGCGAGTTCTGCCTCGCCCACAGGTGCAGGAAAGCACCGGCGAGCGCCAGCGTGAGCCCGACCGATATCGCGATCAGGTACCTGGTCGTTCCGCCGGCCTTCCTGACCGCCTCGCGGCTTGCGGCGAAGTCGGCTTTCAATCGACGACCTCGATTTCCTTGATCTGCCACACCGAGCGAGAGAAGTACTTCTCGTTGTAGAGTTCGGGGTGCTTGTCGAACGGATAGATCATGAAGAGCGGACCCTTGTCGCGGACCGACATCTCGGCGCCGTTCATGCGGATCGCCAGGATCGTGGGATAGTCCCGCGCGTCTTCCATCGGCACCTCGGCTGAATAGTCGTTCAGCGCCTTGACGATCAGCGTCTTGCCCTGCGCGCCGACCGCGTCGAGAACGGCCTTCAAAAGCGGCCCATCGAAGGTTGTCTGACCCTCCGTCCAGGGGGTGTTCATCGTCGCCGCGCGGTTTTCCAGCGCGTCGAGCATCGCAAGGTCGAACTCGGCAACGCCGTCGCCATTGGTGTTGGCGATGCCACCGGTGATGGTCAGGATCGTCTCTCCGGCAGGGCGGTCGAGCGGGCCGGCAAAGGCCGCGGTGATCGAAAACAGCGCAAAGGCGCAGCCTGCAAGCAAGGTCTTCATCGGAAAAGGCCCCCATTGGTGCGCGCGACAACTTCGTCGCAGGAACAGGTCCTGGCGCGGTCGCGAATCTGGTGATCGGAGAACACACTGCCGGTTCGACCGGCCGGAGATGAAGCGGCATCATGCCTTTGCCGCGCCTTCGCGACAATCCTCCCCCAATGAACCGCGCCTAGCACGGGCCTCGTTGCGGCGCGGTGAAACCGATCGATGCAAATTGAACGATCGACACATGCGCCGCCGATAGTCTTGGCGTGGAAGACTTACGAAACCGTCTCCACCCGCAAAAACACCAAAAGGCCCCGCGAGGGGCCTTTCGGCAAGCAACGTCGATTGTCGGGCGATCAGCCCCTTGCGGCGGTCACCGCGCGCTTGGCCATCACCACCACGAGGTTGGCGCGGTAGTCGGCCGAAGCGTGGATGTCCGACATCATGCCGTCGGACGGCAGCGTCAGGCCGTCGAGGGCGGCGGCATCGAAGCTGGACGACAGCGCTGCCTCCATCTCGGCGGACCGGAACACGCCATTGTCGCCCGCGCCCGTCACCGCGACCCTGACGCCGTCGCTTCCCTTGGCGACGAAGACGCCGGCCATCGCATAGCGCGAGGCGGGGTTGCGGAACTTCTGGTAGCCGGCCGTCTGCGGCGCGGTGAAGCGGATCGCGGTGACGATCTCGCCTTCGCCGAGCGCTGTCTCGAACAGGCCGGTGAAGAAGTCCTCGGCCGCGACCTCACGCGTGTTGGTCACGATCGTGGCCCCAAGGGCCAGCAGGGCGGCCGGATAGTCGGCGGCCGGGTCGTTGTTGGCGACCGACCCGCCGATCGTGCCGAGATGGCGCACATGCGGGTCGCCGATGCCGCCGGCAAGACTGGCGAGGGCGGGGCAGGCGGCCGCGAGGTCGCCGTTGCCGGCCACGTCGGCGTGGGTCGTTCCGGCACCGATCGTGACGGTCGAACCCGACACGGTGACGCCCTTCAGGGCCGCGATGTGGCGCAGGTCGATCAGGTCGCTGGGGGCCGCCAGGCGCGTCTTCATGGCCGGGATCAGTGTCATGCCGCCCGACACGAGCTTGGCCTCGTCGTTGGCGGCGATCAGTCTTGCGGCATCCTCGACAGAGGTGGCGCGGTGATAGTTCACGGAATACATGGTCTCGTCTCCTTTCGGGATGGCGGGGCGGGGCGAGGCGGGCAGGCAGGACGGCTGTCGCCGTCCCGCCTGGTCCCGCGATGTCCGGCCGCTACGCGTTCACCCCAATCTCCGTTGTCACGTGTCTCTTCCGGTGGCCTGTCTCAGTGCTTCGTCGCGGCCCTGATCGCCGCCCACACCTTTTGCGGGGTTGCCGGCATGGTGAGGTCGTTGTTGCCGATCGCATCGGTGATGGCGTTGATGACCGCCGGCGGCGAGCCGATCGCACCGGCCTCGCCGCAACCCTTGATGCCGAGCGGATTGCCCGGGCAGGGGGTGTTGGTGGTCGACACGTCGAAGGAGGGCAGGTCGCCCGCGCGCGGCATGGTGTAGTCCATGTAGCTCGCGGTGATCAGCTGGCCGGTGGCGGGGTCATAGTGGCAACCCTCCAGCAGCGCCTGGCCGACGCCCTGCGCGATGCCGCCATGCACCTGGCCCTCGACGATCATCGGGTTGATGATGTTGCCGAAATCGTCGGAGGCCACGAACTGGACGATCTCGGTCGTGCCCGTCTCGGGGTCGATCTCGACCTCGCAGATGTAGCAGCCGGCCGGGAAGGTGAAGTTCGTCGGATCGTAGAAGGCGCCCTCCTTGAGGCCCGGCTCCATGCCCGCCGGCAGGTTGTGCGCGGCATAGGCGGCGAGCGCCATCTGGAACCAGGGCAACGCCTTGTCGGTGCCGGCGACCTTCAGCTCGCCATTCTCGATGACGATGTCGGCCTCGTCTGCCTCCAGCAGATGCGCGGCGATCTTCCGCGCCTTGGCTTCCACCTTGTCGAGCGCCTTGACGATGGCCGACATGCCGACGGCGCCGGAGCGGGAGCCGTAGGTGCCCATGCCCATCTGCACCTTGTCGGTGTCGCCGTGGACGATCGAGACCTGCTCGATCGGCACGCCGAGGCGGTGCGATACAAGCTGCGCGAAGGTGGTCTCGTGGCCCTGGCCGTGGCTGTGCGAGCCGGTCAGGACCTCGATGGTGCCGGCCATGTTGACGCGCACCTCGGCCGATTCCCACAGGCCGACGCCCGCGCCGAGCGAGCCCACCGCCTGGCTGGGGGCGATGCCGCAGGCCTCGATATAGCAGCTCATGCCAAGGCCGCGCAGCTTGCCGCGGCCGGCCGCCTCGGCCTTGCGGGCAGGGAAGCCGGCATGGTCGGCCGCCTTCATCGCCGCGTCGAGCGAGGCGGCGTAGTCGCCCGCGTCATAGGCCATGATGACGGGCGTCTGGTGCGGGAAGGTGGTGATGAAGTTCTGGCGGCGAAGCTCGGCGGGGCTGACGCCCAACTCGCGCGCCGCCGTCTCCACCACGCGTTCCACGACGTAGGTCGCCTCCGGCCTGCCGGCGCCGCGATAGGCGTCGACCGGTGCGGTGTTGGTGTAGACCGCCTTGACGTTGCAGTGGATCGCCGGGATCGCGTACTGGCCCGACAGGAGCGTGGCGTAGAGGTAGGTCGGCACCGAAGACGAGAACAGCGACATGTAGCCGCCGAGATTGGCGACGGTTTCGACCTTCATCGCGGTCATGCGGTTGCTTGCGTCGAAGGCCAGCTTCACCTCGGAGACGTGATCGCGGCCATGCGCGTCGGTGAGGAAGCTCTCCGTGCGGTCGGCCACCCACTTGACCGGCACGCCGGTCTTCTTCGACGCCCACAGGCAGACGATCTCTTCGGGATAGATGAAGATCTTGGAGCCGAAGCCGCCGCCGACGTCGGGGGCGATGACGCGCAGCTTGTTTTCCGGCGCCACGTTGTAGAAGGCGCTCATGACGACGCGGGCGACATGCGGGTTCTGCGAGGTCGTCCAGCAGGTGTAGTGGTCCTCGGCCTTGTCGTAGTGCCCGAGGGCCGCGCGCGGCTCCATGGCGTTCGGGACGAGCCGGTTGTTGACGAGATGCATCGTCGTCACGTGGGCGGCCGACGACATCGCCTTGTCGACGGCGGCGGCATCACCGATGTCCCAGTCGTAGATCAGGTTGTTCTCGGCTTCGGGATGAAGCTGCGGCGCGCCGTCCTTCAGAGCCGCCACCGCGTCGGTGATGGCTGGACGCTCGCGGTAGTTGACGACCACGGCCTCGGCCGCGTCGCGCGCGTCGGCCTTGGTCTCGGCCACGACGATCGCGACCGCCTCGCCGACGAAGCGGACGCGGTCGGTCGCCATCGGCGACCAGGCGCCCATCTTCATGGGCGTGCCATCCTTCGAGTGGATCATCCAGCCGCAGATCAGGTTGCCGATGCCGTCGGCCTTGATCTCGCGGCCGGTCAGCACGCCGATGACGCCCGGCATGGCCTTGGCGGCCGAGACGTCGATGCTCTCGATGTCGGCATGCGCGTGCGGGCTGCGCACGAATGCGGCGTGCTTCATGCCGGGCACGACCATGTCGTCGACGTAGCGGCCCGCGCCGGTGATGAATCGCTTGTCTTCCTTGCGCACGACCCGTGCGCCGATACCTTCCAAGCCCATGTCCGAATCTCCTCCAGAATTGTTCAGGCGTTACGGCAGACGATGTCTCGACGAGGCAGCCAGGCGGCGGAGCGGTGTCTTGCCGGGAGCCGGGGTCTGCCGATCAGAACCCGTGCCCGGTCGACTCCTGTTCCTCCCGTCGCGCGGCCGCCGACGTCAGGCGGCCCTGGCCGCGCTCTTCGACATGGTTTCGGATGCCGCGAGAATCGCCTTGACGATGTTGTGATAGCCGGTGCAGCGGCAGATGTTGCCTTCGAGTTCGGCGCGCACGGTCTTCTCGTCGAGACCTTCGGGGTGACGATTGATCATGTCGGTCGCGGCCATGATCATGCCCGGGGTGCAGAAGCCGCATTGCAGGCCGTGATGCTCACGGAAGGCGGCCTGCACCGGATGCAGGTCCGATCCGTCGGCCAGGCCCTCGATCGTGACGACCTCCGAGCCGGATGCCTGCACGGCCAGGATCGAGCAGCTCTTCACCGCCTTGCCGTCGAGATGCACAACGCAGGCGCCGCATTGCGAGGTGTCGCAGCCGACATGGGTGCCGGTCATACCGAGGTTTTCGCGCAGGAAATGCACTAGCAACGTGCGATCCTCCACGTTGCCCGTGATCGTGCGGCCATTCACGACCATTTTCACTTCAGACATCGATCTCCTCCTGTGCCTGTCTCTTGGATGGGTCTGCGCCGTCTGAGCGCAGTCAGGTCGACGGCGAGATTAGCGTAGCGGCGCGAAGAGTCCATCGCCAAGCGCCTGATTATTCTGTCGTGCGGCGCTTGGTCCGCGCCACGGCGATGGAGAGACGTGACTGGACGCGAACGGCGGATTTTCCCGTTGCAGCGCGACGTGTTCGGTGTGCTATCGTCTGCGTCCGCCCCGTCCAAGGCCGCCTCACCGGAAATGTGTCATCCGGCGGTCTCGCCGCCGCGTTCGATTTGTGGCGCTTGGCGCTTGAACTTTTTGCCCGATGCCGGTATCAGGCGCTCACGAACCGGCAGCGCATCAGCGCACGCTGGTGGGCCGCTTTAGCTCAGTCGGTAGAGCACATCATTCGTAATGATGGGGTCAGGTGTTCGAGTCACCTAAGCGGCACCATTTTTTCATTAAAAACAATAACCTGATCTTGTTTCCACTCGACAATCCTATTTGGGCCCGTGTCCAAATGAGGAAATTCGACGTTGGTGCATCGGGAGTGGTGCTCGAGGTTTGCTTGCTTCCACTGCCGGGCGCTACAAGTGCATGACGAAGCGATCGGTATCCGTGCCGGGTGTGATGTCCTTTGCGCCGAAACATGCGCATCGCCAGCCGAAACAGCCTCAGTGTCTGATCCAAAAGCCGCCATGCCGGGCTGCAAATCGCAATTTCTGCGCTTCCGGTGTTCACGTACCCGAATGTACGCTGCGCTCCGGTTCTCGAAATCGCTATTTTCGCCTCGGCCTTGCGCTTTTTGTTTCAGGCACTCAGGGCGAGAAGAGACAATGTCCCGCAAGAGCCTCACGCAGTTCCTCGTCGAGCAGCAGCGCACGCACGATGCCTTCCCCGCCGAACTGCGGCTCTTGCTGGAGGTCGTGGCGCGGGCCTGCAAGCGGATCGGCTACACCGTGAACCAGGCGGGCACCGACGGCCTGCTCGGCGATGCGGGAGCGATCAACATCCAGGGCGAGGCGCAGAAGCGGCTCGACGTGATGGCCAATGAAATCCTTCTGGAGGCCAACGAGTGGGGCGGCCACCTGGCCGCGATGGCATCCGAGGAGATGCACACCATCCATCCGGTGCCCCACCGCTATCCGATGGGCGAGTACCTCCTGATGTTCGATCCCATCGACGGGTCGAGCAACGTCGACGTCGCACTGTCCGTCGGGACCATCTTCTCGGTGGTCGAGGCGCCGCGGGACATCTCCGGGCGCGATCCCACCGAGGCCGACTTCCTGGTGCCTGGACGGCGGCAGGTCGCGGCGGGCTATGCGATCTACGGACCGCAGACCCTTCTCGTCCTGTCGGTCGGAACGGGTGTGTACGAGTTCTCGCTCGATCGGAGCATGGGGGCATGGGAACTGACGGGCGAGAACCTGCGAATTCCATCCGGCTCGCGCGAGTTCGCGATCAACATGTCGAACCGGCGCCACTGGTCGGAGCCGGTGCGGCGCTACATCGACGATTGCATCGCGGGGAAGGACGGGCCGCTCGGGCAAGACTACGGGATGCGCTGGACGGGCTCGATGGTGGCCGACATCCACCGCATCCTCAAGCGCGGCGGGGTGTTCATGTATCCCTGGGACAGCCGCAACCCGAACGCGGCCGGCAAGCTGCGGCTGATGTACGAGGCGAATCCGATGGGCTACCTGATCGAGCAGGCCGGGGGCCTGGCGATGGAAGAGGATCACCCGATCCTCGACATCGAGCCCAGGGCGCTGCACCAACGCGTCGGCGTCACCATGGGCGACCGTGACGAGGTCGAGCGTATTCTGGGCTATTTCAACCGATAGCCGGACGGGCGCGGCACGCCTTGACGGCGTGTCTGGTCCTGGTCTTCCGTCGCATCCTCCGAGGGCAGGCATCCCCGCAGGATGGTGGCCACGATCGCCTCGCGGGCCTCCGTGAAATCGGCGGTTCCGAGCTTCGACTTGCCGAGCGTCATGGCGGCGACCTCGGCGAAGTCCGCGTAGAACTGGGTCGATGCCCAGAGCATGATGAAGAAGTGACGCGGGTCGAGCGGGCGCAATTTGCCATCGCGGACCCAGCCCTCCACCACGTCCACCCGGTCGCGCGTCACCTCCTGCATGTGCCGGCGCTGCGCTTTCGACAGGAAGCCGCCACCGCGCAGGATCTCGTTGGCGAAGAAGCGGGATTCCGTGGCGTGGCGGCGCGAATAGTCGAGCTTGGCGGTGATGTATGCGGCGATCGCCTCGCGAGGCTCACGATCGGCGCGGATGTGTTCCAGAGCCTTGTCCCAGCCGTTCAGGAGACGCTCGATCAGGGTGGCGTAGATCGCCTCCTTGGTCTCGAAGTAGTAGTAGACATTGGCCTTGGGCAGCCCGCTCGCGTCGGCGATCTCGGCGATGCGGGTGCCGTCGAAGCCCTTGCGGGCGAAGAGTTCGACGGCCGCGCGCAGGATCGTCGCCTCGTTGCGCGCGCGAATGCGCTCCTCCGGCGCCTTGGGCGCCCTGCGCTTCTCCGTCGCGATCTCGCGCGCCATGTCCTGCGTCTCCCGACACTCTCCCCGCGACCGTCATACCGTGCCGCCGCCGCCATTCCAACGTCTGGCCGCGATCTACAGGAACCTGACGTTCCGGTCAAGAAATCCGAAACAGGAACTTGACATTCTGGTCAGGTTTTGGATTCATTCGCGACAGAAGGGGAGCCTCGGCGGACATGGCTGCAAGACTGGTCGATGCATTGCGCGAGACGCTGGAAGGCTGGCGGTCCGACTTGCCCGCCGCCTGGGCAACGGTGATCGGCGATGTCGAGCTCGGTTTCGACGACTGCGATCCCGCCCTCGAACTCGAAGCCTGGGAGCCAATCTTTCCGGCGCGAAGGGGCCGCACGTTTCCCGGAGCGCCTGCCGGAGCGCACATGCTGCGCGCTTTCGATGGCATCGAGCCCGACGCGGTTCGCTGCGTCATCCTCGGACAGGATCCGTATCCGGAGCCCGGCTTCTCGACGGGCCGCGCCTTCGAGGCCGGCAACGTCGCGGCGTGGCGCGAGCTCGACAAGATGTTTTCCAAGAGCGTGCGCGCCTTCACGCAGCAGATCTGCGCCGCGCGGACGGGTCGTCTTGAGCTTGCCGCCTCTTTCGACGCCTGGCCCGGGCTGTTGCGCGAGGTCGAGGCCGGGACGGTCGCGATCGAGGCGCCCGGCGCCATCGCCGATCGCTGGGTCGGGGAAGGCGTGCTTTTGCTCAACGCGTCGCTGACGCTGTCGCGCTTCCAGGTTGCGGTGGATCCGCACCAGTCGCGCGGCCACCTGCCGGTCTGGCGGCCCCTGATCCAGGCCGTCCTGCGCCATCTTGCTGCGAGCGGCCGTCCGATCGTCTATCTCGGTTTCGGCGACGCGGCCGCTGACACCCTGCGTCTTGCGGGCCTGGAGACGCCGCCCGCGCCGCAGGCCACCTTGCAGCGACCGCACCCGGCCTTCGCCGATGCGATGTTTGCGCTCGAGAACCCTTTCGTCGCCTGCAATCGCCATCTGGCGGACCTGGGCCTGCGGCCGATCGCGTGGTGATGCCAATGACGAAGGCTGACACATACGACTACATCATCGTCGGCGCCGGCTCGGCCGGCTGCGTCCTGGCCAACCGGCTTTCCGCCGTTCCCGGAAACAGGGTGCTGTTGCTGGAGGCCGGCGGGCGCGACCGCAACCCGCTGTTCCGGCTGCCGATGCTGATGGGCAAGCTGTTCCAGTCAGGCATCTACAACTGGCACTATCACACCGAACCCGAGGCCCATCTCGACGGCCGCTCGCTTTACTGGCCGCGCGGCAAGGCGCTCGGCGGTTCCTCCACCATCAACGGCATGATCTACGTTCGCGGCAACCGCCACGACTATGATCGCTGGGCGCAACTCGGGCTGCCCGGCTGGTCCTACGAGGAGGTGCTGCCCGCTTTCCGCCGGTCCGAGGGGCATATCCAGCGGCACGACGATTTTCACGGCGGGGAGGGCGAACTCACCGTCTGCCGCGCCCGCAGCAAGAGCCTGCTGCACGACGTGTTCGTGGAGGCCGGCACCCAGGCCGGACATCCCGCCAATGACGATTTCAACGGCGCCGAGCAGGAGGGCGTCGGCAAGTTCGATTTCACCATCAAGGACGGCAAGCGCTGGTCGACCTCCTTCGCCTTCCTGCGGCCGGTTCTGTCTCGGCCCAACCTGACGGTCGAGACCGAGGCGTTGACGCAACGCGTCCTGGTCGAGAATGGCCGCGCCGTCGGCGTGCGTTTTTCGCAGGGCGGGGCGATCCGCGAGGTTCGGGCCGGGCGCGAGGTGGTGCTGGCAGCGGGCACCGTGAATTCGCCGCAACTGCTCATGCTGTCGGGCATCGGACCGGCGGACGAACTTGCCGCGCACGGCGTCGACGTGGTCCACGACCTGCCAGGCGTCGGCAAGAACCTGCAGGACCATGTCGACTGCGTGATGTCTTGGGAATGCCGCAAGCCGGTGACGCTCTACGGCGACCTGCGCGCCGACAGGCTGGTCTGGTCCGTCGCGCAGGGCATGCTCCTGGGCACCGGCGTGGTCACCACATTCCCCTATGAGGCCGGCGCCTTCCTCAAGTCGCGGTCGGACCTCGTGGCCCCCGACATCCAGTTGCACTTCATGCCGGCGCTGGAAAAGACCGCCAACCTGCACTTTCCCAATCCGTTCCGCCGCAGGCAGGCCGTCGAGGCCAATCATGGCTTCACGCTGCGCGTCGGGCCGGTCAATCCGGAAAGCCGTGGCGAGATCACGCTGCGCTCGGCCGACCCGGCCGACAAGCCGCGCATCCGCGCCAATTATCTCCAGTCGGATTTCGACCTGCGCACCATGATCGCGGGCATCCGCATGACCCGCGAGATCATCGCCCAGCAGGCGTTCGACCCCTATCGCGGCCGCGAACTGGCGCCCGGACCCGATCGCATGGGCGATGCGGACCTCGAAGCGTGGCTGCGGGCCACCGCGATGACGACCTTCCACCCGGTCGGCACCTGCAAGATGGGGATCGACCCGATGGCGGTCGTCGACGCGCGGCTCAAGGTCCACGGCATCGACGGACTGCGCGTCGCCGACGCCTCGATCATGCCGGTCATCTCCAGCGGCAACACCAACGCGCCCGCCATCATGATCGGCGAGCGCGCATCGGACTTCATCCTTGGAAAGGCAGCGGCATGATTGTCGAGCATCGCACCTATACGTTCCGGCCGGGCACGGTCGACGGCTGGCTGAAGAAGTACGAGGCCGAAGGCCTGCCGATCCAGAAGCGTCATCTCGGCCGCTTCATCGGCCTGTTCGTCAGCGAGATCGGCCCGCTGCACACGACCGTGCTGATCTGGGGCTACGACAGCCTTGCCGACCGGGAGGCGCGCCGCACGGCGATGTATGCCGACCCGGAGTGGCAATCCTTCATTTCCGGCGTCTGGTCGCTGAACGCGATCCAGAGCCAGAACGTGATGATCATGAACCCGGCAACCTTTTCGCCAGGGGCGTGATCGGAAGCAGCAGTCCAATCAACCCACCACAAGACCGGTAAACGGCGACATCCAGAGGAGCTAAAGACATGACCAGCAAGCAGCAGACACTCTCATTCCTGCGGTCGTCGTTCGACCGCCGATCCTTCCTGAAGACCGCGGCGGGCACGGCCGCGCTCACCATGACCGGCGCGCTGACGGCGGCGGTCGCCCAGGCGCAGGGCGGCCTGATCGCCCTCGTGCACACCCAGGCCGCCGGCGATGCCGGACCCGTCGACTCCATGATCGCCAAGCTCAAGCAACTGGCCGACGAGAAGGGGCTTCAGCACCGCGCCATCTATGCCCAGGATCCGGCGACCTACGAGACCATCTTCCGCACGCTCGGCGATGCCGGTGCAGCGGTTGTCGTATCGACCTTCAACGAAGTGGCCGAACCCTTCAAGGCGGTCGCGCCGTCCTATCCCGACACCAAGTGGATCCAACTCTTCGGCGATCCGTTCGAGCCGGCGATCCCGAACGTGGTGACGGTGTCCTACGACTATTATCTCGGCTGCTACCTGTCGGGCATCTTCGCCGGGCGCATCAGCAAGACCGGCAAGATCGGCTTTATCGGCGGCATTTCCATTCCCCCGCTCAACGCCGACTTCAACGCGCTCAAGGCCGGTGTCCTGTCGGTGCGTCCCGACGCCACCGTCACGGCCGCCTTCGCGGGGTCCTTCCAGGATCCGGCCAAGGGCCAAGAGATCGCCACGCAGATGTTCTCCGACGGCATCGACTACATCCAGACCGATGCGGCCGCGACCGACTTCGGCATCATCGCGGCGGCCAACGAGGGCGCCGGGCGATATGTCAGCGCGCTCGATCCAGCCCAGTTCAAGCTGGGGCCGAAGTCGCTGATCGCCATCGTCGGCCTCGACTTCGGCGTTTCGCTCTACAACGAGGCAACGCGGGCCGTCGACGGTGACTGGGCCGGCGGCTCGCACGTCAACACTGGCCTTGGCACTGGCGTCATCGATTTCATGCTGTCGCCGCTCTTCCAGGAAGAAGGGGACGCGGAGATGGTCGCCAAGTCGAAGGAGATCTGGGCCGAGATCGAAAGGGCGAAGGCCGGCATCCTCGACGGATCGATCGAGGTGCCGTTCAATACGACCCTCTGACCAGCCGCCGACGGGGAAGGGCCTGCCGCGATGAAGGGCAACGACGACGTGATCCTCGCCTGCCGCAACGTGGCCGTGCGATACGGCGACGTGACGGCGCTCGACGACGTCTCGATCGCCTTTCCACGCGGCATGATCCACGCGATCGTGGGGCAGAACGGCGCGGGCAAGACCACCTTTGCCCGCGTCGTGTCCGGGCTCGTCCGGCCCGACCGGGGCATGGTCGAGATCGGTGGCAACCCGATCGTCGGCGGCAATGTCAACGATGCGCGGCGGGCGGGCGTCGAACTCGTCCACCAGAGCTTCGCGCTGCCGCCGTCCTTCACCGTGGCCGAAGCGATGCAATTCGGGGCCACGGGCGGCGCTCTCTACACGCGGGCCGCCCTGGAGCGCCGCTGGCAGGACCATCTCGACGCGCTCGACGTGAAGGTCCGGGCGCGGGCTCGGATCCGCACGCTGACCGTGGAACAGCAGCAGGCGGTGGAGATCGCCCGCGCTTTGGTGACAGACGCCCGTCTGCTCATCCTCGACGAGCCGACGGCGGTGCTGTCGCCGGAAGGCGCGCGCATGTTGTTCGAGCGCGTCAGACGATTGAAGGAGCGCGGCGTCACCGTGCTGCTCATCCTGCACAAGATCCGCGAGGTGCTGGCCATCGCCGACACCGTCAGCGTGCTGCGTGGCGGCAGGCTGATCGACGGGCCGCTGCCGGCGCCGGACATCGATGCAGACACGCTTGCTTCGCTCATCATCGGACCTTCGGCGAAGGCGCTTGATGGTGAGGATCGCGCCGCCCTGACGGGCGCCGCCGCGCCGCATGGCGGTGCAACCGAGGCCCTGACGATGGCCGGTCCGCCGGTGGTCAGCCTTCGCGGCGTCTCGACCCGTCCGGATGCGGACGGACCGGCGTTGCAGGCGGTGGATCTCGCGGTGCAGCCCGGCGAGATCGTCGGCATCGCCGGCGTCGAGGGCAACGGTCAACGCACGCTCGTGCGCGCCATCTCTTCCCTGGCCGACATCGCGGCGGGATCCATCGAACTCGATGGCCGCGACGTCGCGACCGCCACGCTGTCGCAGCGTCGCGCGGCGGGACTGCGGGTCATCCCGTTCGAGCGCAATGTCGAGGGCCTGAGCCTCACCAGTCCGCTGTGGGAGAACTGGTCGGCCGGCCGGCTGCTGGCCAGGCCGCTGCTCGCCGCCATCAGTCCGTCCGGATTGCGTCGCGACTGCAAGGCGGCGCTCGACGCCTGGGACGTGCGCTACGCCGACGTCGGCCAGCAAGCCCGCTCGCTTTCGGGCGGCAACGCCCAGAAGGTGATCCTGTCGCGGGAGATGGACGAGGCCGGCAAGCTGATCATCGCCGCGCAGCCGACGCGCGGCCTCGACATCGGCGCCACGGCTTTCGTGTGGGATGCGCTGCGCAAGGCCCGCGCCCGCGGGTGCGGGGTGATCTTCGTGTCGTCCGACCTCGACGAGATCTTCGATCTGGCCGACCGCGTCGTGGTCATGCTGTCGGGCCGCATCGTCGCCGAGTTCCGCCCACCTTTCGACCTGGCGCGCGTCGGTGCGGCGATGACGGGAGCACGCGCATGAGCGGTAGCCTGAGCGCCATCATCCGGGCCTTCGTCTTCATTCTGCTGGCGCTCGCCCTGTGCGGCGTGATCTTCGAGTTCGCGGGCTATTCCGCGCCGGGGATGTTCCATTCGATCGTCGACGGCGCCTTCCTGCGCCGAAACGCGCTGGAACATGCGCTGCGCTGGGCGCTGCCGCTCTTCATCACCGCCACCGGCGTGGTGATCTCGTTTCGCGCCGGCTATTTCAACATCGGCGCGCAGGGACAGTTCTACGTCGGCGCCATCTGCGCCGCCTTCGTCGCCGAATGGCTGAGGGGCTATCCGGCCGCGATGGTGATTCCCCTCTGCTTCGCCGCCGGAATGACGGGCGGGGCGCTCTGGGCGCTCTGGCCGGGCCTGCTGCGCCTGCGCTCGGGCGCCGACGAGGTCATCACCACGCTGATGGGCAATTTCCTTGCGGGACTGCTTCTCGTCTACGTGACCGCCGGGCCGCTCAAGGACCCGTCCGGTTCCGGCCAGCAGGCGTCGAGCCGTCCGCTGGAAGCGGCCTACCGCATCAGCACTTCGAACGGCGTCTCGCCGACCATCATCGGCATCGCGATCCTCGTCGGGCTCGCCATGTGGTGGCTGGTCAACCGCACCGCATTCGGCGTCCTGTCCGGTCTTGGCGGGCGCAACCCCACCATGGTGCAGTGGCAAGGCGCCAGCACCTGGAAGATCGGGCTCGCGAGCTTCCTGATCAGCGGCGCGCTGGCGGGCCTTGCGGGCACGATCGAACTGATGGGCCCGAACGGGCGGCTGGCCGGCGGGTTCCTGCCCGCCCATGGCTTCACCGCCGTGCTGATCGCGCTGGTCGCCGGACTGTCGATCACGGGCACGGCGATCGCCGCCTTCTTCTTCGGCGGGCTCGCTTCGGCCGCGCTCTATCTTCCCGTCATGGCCGGGCTTCCCTCGGCCGCCATCGACATCATCAACGCTGCGATCGCGCTCTTCATCACCGCGCGGTCGCGCTTCGTCGACGCATTGACCAAGGCCTGGAGGCGACCATGGACGACATCGTGATCGCCATCCTGCGGTCGGGCACGCCGCTGATCTACGTCACGCTGGCCGGCGTCATCGCGCAGCGGGCAGGCGTGTGGCACCTTGGCCTCGAAGGCCTCATGATCGCCGGCGCCTGCGCCACCATCGTCGGGATCGTGCTCACCGGCTCGGTCGTGATCGCGCTGTCCGTGGCGATCCTCATCTGCATCGCCGGCTCGGTCCTGTTCTGGTTCGTCGTCGAAAAGCTGAAGGCCAACCAGATCATCGCAGGCCTTGGGCTGACGGGGCTCGGTCTCGGCGGCACATCGCTGGCGATCCAGTCGATCTTCGGCAGCCAGGCGGCCATCAGCGCGCCGGCGGGCCTGCCGCGCCTGGGAGCCGCCTTCGGCGCCTATGGCGTGCTGTCGGTGCTGGTGCTGCTGATGCCGATCGTCGTGTTCGCCTGCTGGGTGCTGCTCTGCCGAACCCGCTTCGGGCTAAGGCTCTCGGCGTCCGGCGAGCATCCCTTCGCGGCGCGCAGCGTCGGCGTGAACCCGTCCGCCATGCGGCTTGCCGCGCTGGTGATCGGCGGCGCGCTCTGTGCGCTGGCGGGCGCGGAACTCGCCGCCGGCAGCCTGCAGATCTTCTCGCAGAACATGACGGCCGGGCGCGGCTTCATGGGCTTTGCCGCTGTGATCTTCGGTGCCGGCCATCCGCTCTGGGCGACGTTCGCCGCGCTGTTCTTCGCTGTGGTCGGCGCGCTGGGCATCCGCGCCCAGCTGGTCTTCGGCGACCGCATCCCGCATGATCTCCTGCTCGGGCTGCCCTACATCGCCACCGTGTTCGGCGTCTGGCTGTCGGCGCGGCTGCGCGGCGGCGCCAAGGCCGCGACCGGCGGCTTCGGCGAGTTGCGGGATTCCTGAGCGATGAAGAGAAAGCTCATCATCCTGACCGATCCGGGCCAGGACCAGGCCGCCGCGATCCTCATGATCCTGGGGGCGCCCGACGCGTTCGAGGTGCTGGGTCTCGTCGCCACCGCCGGCAACATCGATCTGCGCCACACCGTCGCAAACTGCCTCAAACTCCTGGAGCTGGCCGGCCGGCCCGACATCCCCGTCTTCGCCGGATGCCCGCGGCCGATGACGCGCGACCTGGTGACGGCCGTCCACGTGCACGGCCCGACCGGGCTCGACGGCCCCGATCTTCCCGAGCCCGGTATCGAGGCCTCGACCGTCCACGGCGTCGATTTCATCGTCGACACGCTGCGCGAGGCTGCGCCCGGCGCGGTGACGATCTGCTCGCTGTCGCCGCTGACGAACCTCGCCATGGCGCTGGTCAAGGCGCCCGACATCGCGCCGCGCATTCGCGAGATCGTCGCGATGGCCGGTGCCTGCTTCGAGGTCGGCAACATCACTCCGTCGGCCGAGTTCAACGTCTATGTGGATCCGGAAGCGGCGCGCATCGTTCTCGATGCCGGCATCCCGACCACGCTGCTGCCGCTCGACGTCACCCACAAGATGCTGTCGACGCGGGCGCGGCTCGACGCCATGCGCGCGCTCGGCAACCGGTGCGGGCTCGCGACCGCGCAGATGCTCGAATTCTCCGAGAGCTTCGACCTGAAGAAATATGGCTGGGAAGGCGCACCGCTGCATGGCCCCTGCGTGCCGGCCTTCATGCTCGATCCCTCCATCTTTTCCGGCCGACGGATCAACGTCTCGGTCGAACTCGCCGGCGCGTTGACCCAGGGCACGACGGTCGCCGACTGGTGGCGGATCACCGATCGGCCGAAGAACGCATTCTGGGTGCGCGACGGCGATCCGAAGCGCTATTATGCGCTGCTGCTCGAGTGCCTGGGACGGCTTCCATGACCGGCATCCTCATTCGCGGTGCGACCATCCTGACCCTCGACCCGATGCACGGGACCGAGCCAATCAACGGCGACGTGCTCATCGACGGCACGCGGATCGCGGCCATCGGCGCCGGTCTCGACGCGGGGCCAGGCGTCGAGGTGATCGACGGTGGCGGCAAGCTGGTCATGCCGGGCCTCGTCAACGCGCACACCCATTCGAGCGAGACCTTCTTTCGCGGCCGCTACGAGAAGATGCCGCTCGAGGTCTGGCTGCTCTACGCCTATCCGCTGCTGATGGGGCCGGCCATCGACACGGACCTGATGCACCTGCGCTCGCTCCTGCTGGCGACCGAGTCCCTGAAAGCCGGCGTCACCACGATGACCGACTGCTTCTTCGATCCGCCGCACCACGATCTCGACCGGCTGGGCGCGGTCTTCTCCGCCTACGAGCTCGCCGGCATCCGGGCGACCGTGTCGAGCGACGTGATCAACATCCCCACGCTCGCCGCCATGCCCTTCGCCCGCGACGTCTTTCCAAGCGCGGTGCAAAAGAAGATCGACTTCGGCCCGCTGATCACCGCGCCGGACTACCTCGATTTCTGCCGCTCGGCCATCGCCGCCTTCGATGGACGCGCCGGACGGCTGAAGTTCATGATCGCCCCGTCGGCGCCGCAGCGCTGCACCGCCGACCTTCTGACCGGCTGCTTCGAAATGGCCGTGGCGCACGGGTTGCCGTTCCACTGCCACGTGCTGGAGACGATCACCCAGTCGGTGACCGGAGCGGAACTCTACGGTCGCAGTCTCGTCCGCTACATGGACGATCTCGGTGTCCTCGGGCGCAACACCACCATGGCGCATTCCGTCTGGGTGGACGACGCCGACATGGAGTTGATGGGACGCGCGGGCGTCACCGTCGTCCACAATGCCGCCTCCAATCTCAAGCTCGGCGCCGGGGTTGCCCCGGTGCGCCGGTTGATGGACGCCGGTGTTGCCATTGCGCTCGGCACCGACGGCGTCTCCTCGAACGACACCGCCAGCATCTTCGACGTGATGCGCATCGCCGGCCTGCTGCACGGCGCGAGCGGGCCTGATGCCCAAACCTGGCTTTCGGCCGCAGAACTGCTTCGTGCGGCGACGATCGGCGGCGCGCGCAGCGCCATGCTGGAGAATGTCTGCGGCTCGCTGGAACCCGGCAAGGCGGCCGACCTCATCATGCTCGATCTCGACGACTGTGCCTTTACGCCGCTCAACGACATCGCACGGCATCTGGTCTATGCCGCCAACGGCTCGAACGTGGAGACGGCGATCGTAGCGGGAGAGGTGGTGATGCGGAACCGGCGCATGACTCGTTTCGACGAGGATGCGATGTTCTCCGAGGTCCGCGCCCGCGTGCCCGCCTATCTCGCGGCGCATGGCAAGATCGAGGAGAAGAACCGTTTCCTCGAACCATACTTCGCCGAGATTCACCGACGCTCCGCCGCCAGCCATTCGGGCGTCTACCGCTATGCCGGCGACGCGCCGCTTCGGCAGCGCAATTCTCTCCCGCGGCGGCCATAGCTCCGCGACCGCCCGATCTCCGTTTCCGCCGTCACGCCGGAGCCAACCGCGCGACGATCGGATCGACCTGTCTCGTCGAATGCGAACAAAAAGTACCTTCCGCTGATCTTACCAACCGGCGCAATGGCGATACAATGGCGCTCATCGGCAGCGGGCGGTCGCAGCCAATGCGAAGGCGGCAGGGGATGCTGGCGTGAGTGGTGAGATGCTCGAACTGGACGCTGGACATCGCGGACGCGCAAGACGCCTGAAAGGCGCGACGCAGGAAACCCATGAGCGGCTCGACCGGGACATCATGCAGCGTCGGCCCTTTGCCAGTCGCGAGGCCTATGGGCGCTTGCTCGACGTGCAGTTGCGCTTCCAGCGCGATCTCGCGCCGTTCTACCGACATGCAGGGCTTCAGGCCCTGATCCCCGGTCTGGAATCCCGGCAGCGCCTCGACCTGATCGGCAAGGACTTCCTCGATCTGGGTCTGGACGTGCCGCCCGCCGTCGACAGGAAGCATGAACCGGTCGACGTCGCGGCCGGGCTCGGCTGGCTCTACGTCGCGGAAGGCTCGAAGCTGGGGGCTGCCTTTCTTCTCAAGGAGGCGGCCAGGCTGGGCCTGTCGGAGGCCTTCGGCGCGCGACACCTGGCGGCGGCGCCGGAAGGGCGGGGCAGGCACTGGAAGGCATTCGTCGCCGCGCTCGACGCCGCCGATATCGCGCTGGAGGACGAGGACCGCGTGGAGGCGGGTGCGCGCGATGCCTTCCGCGCCGTCCGCCGCTACGTGGTCGATCGGTTCGGGTAAGGACGCACGAACGCACCGGCCGGAACGGACCATCGGTTGGCGGTCCGTTCGCGCGCGAGGATGAACAATCCGGCCGCCATGATGATCGCCGCGCCGACCAGCATGGCCGGACGCGGAACGTCGCCCGCTTCCATCGCTTCCGGGCGACGTCCCAATTGACAGCGTTGCCCGCCGATGGTCGCGGCCGCCCCCGGGTGCGGTTTCTTTCGGGGTCGGCAGGTCGCTCCTTGCCCCGACCCACAAAGAGCATGGTAGTTGTCAACTCAAGCGATGCGGTCGCCTGCCATTCCCGTCTCCGCGGCAGGCAGCCGATGTCCAGACGTCCGCCGCCAGCGTGGAACATCGCTCGGTGAATCGTCCGGCGCTCCTTGACACCGGACATGATGCGGTCGAAGCAAGGTCTGCAATGACAGAAGTCTTCGCGCGCCTCCGCATGCGGCACCTGCGCTGCTTTCAGGCCCTGGCCCGGCACAGTTCGGTCAGCGCCGCGGCGGAGCATATGAACAGCTCCCAGCCGGCGCTTTCGCGGGCGCTGGCGGAACTCGAAACCATCATCGGACAGCCGCTTTTCCTTCGCACCGGGCGTGGCCTCTCGCTCACGGAAGCGGGGCAATCGTTCAGGCGGCACGTAGATGCCGCGCTCTCGCAGATCGAGGCGGGAACACGCAGCGCGGCGGGCCTTTCGCCCATGCCGGTCGTATCGGTAGGGATGCTGCCGAACGTCGCTCGAACGCTCGCCGTGGCGGCCGCGAGCACGTTCAAGGCCGTGGCGCCGCATGCCGATCTTCGTCTCTACTGGGCCGGCGTGCCGGAACTGGTGGCACGACTGCACAGGTCGGAGATCGACTTCCTGCTCGGCCGCCTGCTGGCGCTGGACTACATGCCCGGAGTGCGTTTCGAGCATCTCTACTTCGAGCCACTGGTCTTCGTCGTGGGACGCGACCATCCCTTCGCCCGCCACCCCGAATCCGTGACGCTCGAAGACGTTCAGGCGGAACTCGTGCTGGTTCCGATGCCTGACACCATCATCCGCCGGGAGCTCGACAAGTTCACCACCGCCCGCGGCCTTGGCGCGTTCCCCAACAAGATCGAGACGGTCTCCTTCGAGTTCACGCGCAGCTTTCTTGTCCAGAATCGCGCCGTCGCCTGTATTCCGCTCGGCGCGGCGAGGCAGGAGGTCGCCGATGGCCGCATCGTGCGGCTGAGCCTCACGGGAGAGGAACTGATGGGATCCGTCGGCATCACCCATGCGACGGACCGAAAGCTCTCGGAGGAGGCGCGGCTTCTCGTCGAGCACGTGCGGCAGGCGGCGCAAGCCTACGCCTGATATATCCGATCCGTCATATCAGATCGGAAGTTCTTATTTCCCCGAGCGCTCGCGGCCGACTACAGTCACTTCCCAAACAAGACCGCGTGACACGCGGCGATACGCTCGAGGGAGGAGGGACCGCGGCATGTCGGCGCCGAAGAACATTCTTTTCATCATGTTCGACCAGCTTCGGTGGGACTATCTGAGCTGCTACGGTCATCCTCACCTGAAGACTCCGAACATCGACCGTTTGGCGGGCCGCGGCGTCCGCTTCACGCGCGCCTACATCCAGTCGCCACTGTGCGGCCCGTCGCGCATGTCGACCTATACCGGCCGCTACGTCCACAGCCACGGCGCCTCCTGGAACAACGTTCCGCTGAAAGTGGGCGAACGCACCATGGGCGATCATCTGCGCGACATCGGCATGGGCTGCTGGCTCGTGGGCAAGACGCACATGGCGGCGGATTCCGAGGGCATGCGCCGCCTGGGCCTCGAACCCGACAGCATCATTGGCGCGCGGGTGAGCGAATGCGGCTTTGACGTCTTCGAGCGCGATGACGGGATGCGGCCGGAGGGACCCGACGGCCTGTACGACCCCGGAGGGGCGCTCAAGTACAACGAGTATCTTCGCGAGAAGGGCTACGAAGGCGACAATCCCTGGCATGACTTCGCCAACTCCGGGATCGACGAGGCGGGCAACGTGCTCTCGGGGTGGTTCCTGGAGAATTCCGACCTGCCCGCCAACATCCGCGAGGAGGATAGCGAGACACCCTACCTCACCCGCCGCGGCATGGAGTTCATCGAAAGCCAAGGCGACGCGCGCTGGCTTTGCCATCTCAGCTACATTAAGCCGCACTGGCCCTATATCGTGCCGGAGCCCTACGCCTCGATGTATGGCAGGCAGGACTTCCTGCCGCCCGTGCGCTCGCAAGCCGAGCGCGAGACGGACCATCCCGTGTTCAGGGGGTTCCAGAACGCGCCGGTGGGACGGGCGCTGTCACGCGATGACGTTCGCGACAAGGTGCTGCGGGCCTACATGGGGCTCATCAAGCAGTGCGACGACCAGATGGGTGTCCTCCTCGACTGGCTCGAGGAGACGGGTCGGTTGAACGAGACGATGATTGTCCTCACCTCGGACCATGGCGACTTCATGGGCGATCACTGGATGGGGGAGAAGACCTTCTTCCACGACGCGAGCATCAAGGTTCCGCTGATCGTGTACGATCCTTCCGCGAAAGCGGACGCCTCGCGCGGCACGGTTTGCGATGCCCTGGTGGAGTGCCTCGATCTCCTTCCTACCTTCGTGGAAGCGGCGGGGGGCGACGCTTCTCGGCTCGACCACATTCTGGAGGGGCAATCCCTGCTGCCCTTCCTGCGCGGCGGCGCGGCGCCCGAGCGTGACGCGGTCTTTTGCGAATATGACTACTCGGCCAGTCCGCTGGCCGGAAAGCTGCATCTGCACCCGCGCGACGCGCGCATGTTCATGATCTTCGACGGGCGCTGGAAAATGATCCATTTCGACGGCGGCTTCCGACCCATGCTCTTTGATCTGGACACCGATCCGGACGAACTGGAGGATCTGGGCGCGTCATCCGTTCACGAGGAGGTCCGCGCGACGCTCTACAACAAGCTTTTCGCGTGGGCGCGACGACCCGCGGCGCGCACCACGATCTCGAACGACGCCTTGCGGAATGCCCGCAGCAAGTCAGGGCGCAAGGGCGTGCTGATCGGCGTGGTCGGCGAGGAGGACGCCGATCCGGAGATCGTCGCGAAGTACGTGGGGCGCAAGGTGCGCGACATACGCGCCAAAACGGCGGAATGAGGAGGTGCCGGGGCAGTCGACTGTTCCGGATTGTCATCAAAAGGGAGGAAACCAATGTTGACCAATATCACACAAAGGATTGCCATCTTCGGCTGCGCGGCGTTCTGGCTTGCGGGAAGCGCGGCACTGGCGCAGGTCAATCTCACGGGCGAGACCTCGAGCCCGGGGAACTCGCCGCATGTGAACATGATCCACCTGGCCGACGTGCTGGCGCGCGAGGGGATAGCCAACATCCAGGTCATGGAAGGCCAGACCGCCACCAACTCCATCGTCAACGTGGCCGAAGGCAAGTCCGACATGGCCACCGCGCCGACCGTGCTTCACTTTCTGCTGGAGAACGGCCGCGGGCCGTTCAGCACCCAGGGCGAGAACGGGAAGGCGCTCGCCGCGAACGTCCGGGCGTTGTGGCCCTACAATGCCGGGGCATATGGCCTCTTCGCACCCGTCGCCTCGGGTATCCGCAGCTACCAGGACATCAAGGGGCGCACGGTCTGGAACGGCCCTCCGAGCGGAGCGGCTCTGACGCTCGGCCGCCAGACGCTGCAACTCGGCTCCGGCGGCTTCAAGGATGGCGAGGACTACAAGGGTCTCCAGACCAACTGGGGACAGTTGCCCACCGTGCTCGTCGACGGCTCGGCCGATGCCTTCATGGTGCCCGTCACCTTTCCGTCGGATCGCGTCGTGACGGCGCTCGCCGCCGGCAACGTCAATCTCATCTCCTTCCCCAAGGACATATGGGAGAGCGAGGGAATGAAGAAGTTCCTCCAGGCGCCGGGAAACTCGCCGATCGTGATCAAGGGCGAGGACATGGGATACGGTCCCGACCAGGGCGTCACGCTGATCTCGGAGGACGGGTACTTCCGCTCGCCGGGCGTGCCATTCGCCACGTTCGTGCGGGCCGAGATGCCCGATGATCTCGTCAAGACGATCACCGCCGCCTACATCGCCTCCATCCCCGAGCTCAAGAAGCGCGCGCCCTATGCCGCCAACGTCAATTTCGACGTGGTGGACCAGGAAACGACCGGCTTCTGCGGCGCTCTCACGCTGAAGTATCACCCCGGCGCCGTCGCGGCCTGGGAGGAAGCGGGCTACGCGATCCCGGACTGCGCCAAGTAGCTTCATCGCGCGGGCAGGCCGGCCAGACAGGCTGCCTGCCCGCCTTCGTCAACCCGGGCTGAATCACCATGGAATCGACCGCGACCGTCCCACTTCTCAAGCGCGCGGCGCGCCTGATCGGGCTCGCGCTGGTGGCAATCGGCCTTCTGAACACGATTCCCTCGATCCCGGGCCTGGACGCTTTCGTTCAGGACCTGCTCGGGCGTTCCGACCTCCCAATCCGCAAGTTCCCCTACCAGTGGCTCTATCCGCTTGCCTTCGTGCTGATGATGGTGATCGTTGCGCTCCATCATTCCTTCTGGGCGCAGTTTTCCGCCATGGAGCGCAGCGCCGCATGGCGCGGCTTCGGGCTGTTCATGGACATCGCGCTGGTGACGATGGCGGTCGTGGTGGCGCTTGCCTACCTGGTCGAGATCGACTCCGTGTGCCTGATCGATCGTGTCACAGGCGAGCGGGCCCAACTGATCGAGCGCGCGCTGGCCGAGGAGCGCGAATTCGCTGAACTCTACGGGCTGCCAGCCCCGACCTCGGTGGACGATCCCGCCTGCATCAACACGCTCGGGGGCTGGATATTCGTCGTCGTGGGGGCCGGCATCGCCGTCTTCCTGGGCTACAACGTTCGGGTCTGGGGATTCGCGCTGGTCGCCGTCGCGATCATCATTGCCGCCTATGCGATGGCGACCGTCCTCGTCTGGTACGTCTTCGGCGCCGAGGACATGAACAAGTACCTGATCACCAAGCTCGGGGGCGATCCTCGCACATTGATGGACGGCAGGCCCAACGTCGAAGATATCCTCGTCAACAATTCGCAGGGCCTCCTGGGGCGCTTCATGGGCATCCTCCTGTCCACCGTCTTTCCCTACATCGTGCTCGGATCCCTTTTCGGCATTTCCGGCGGCGGCAGGTCGCTGATCAAGCTCGCCTTCCTGTGGACGAGACGCATGCGCGGCGGCCCGGCCCACGCGGCCATCGTATCGTCGGCCCTGTTCGGGACCATTTCGGGCGGTCCGGTGGTCAACGTGCTGTCGACGGGCGTGCTGACGATACCGATGATGCTGAAGCGCGGCTTCTCGAAGGTTTTCGCCGGCGGCGTCGAGGCGGCCGCGTCGTCCGGCGGCCAGATCATGCCGCCCGTGATGGGCGTCGCCGCCTTCGTGCTGGCCGCCATGACGGTGACCCCGTACCGCGAGGTCATCATCGCCGCAACGGTGCCCGCGCTGGCCTATTTCGGTTGCCTCTTCCTGACCGTCGTCTTCCAGGCCCGCAAGCAGGGCATCGAAGCCGTGGGAGAAAAGACACCGGACATGGCCCTGACAGGCCAGGACAAGCTCAACTTCCTGATGATCCTGGCGCCGATCCTGTTGATCCTCGTCCTGCTCGTCACACCCAAGGAGGCCATCGGCTGCGGCCCGATCGCCGGCCTGATCGGCATCGAGCGCATCGTCGAGAACGGGTCATGCCGGACCGAGAACCTGCCGTGGCTCTTCCAACTCGTCCAGAATTCGGCCGGCGACGCCGGATCGGCAGGCTGGTGGGCGGTGGCGCTGCTGGCCGCGCTCTTCTTCCTCGATCCGGAGTTTCGGCGTCGTCCCCGGCAGCTGGTCGACGCGCTGGCGGATGCGGGCATCCTGATCGCGACCCTTTACCTGATGTTCCTCTCCGTTTCGGTGATCGACTTCAGCCTGAACTTCACCGGGCTTTCGGGTTTCATCGCCCGCGACGTGCTTTCAATGCTGCGGCATTTCGCGCCCGAGCTTCAATCGGGCGGCATCTTCCTCTTCGCGGCCCTGTTCGTGACCATGCTCATGGCGATCCTCCTTGGAATGGGGATGCCCACGGTTCCGGCCTATGTGAACGTCGCCCTCCTGATGGGGCCGCTGGTGATCGGCCTCGGCATCGCCCCCTTCACGGCCCACATGTTCATCTTCTTCTTCGCGGTGGCGTCCGCGATCACGCCACCGGTGGCCGTCGCCGCCTTCGCCGCGGCCTCGATCACGAAGGCCGATCCGATGGCAACGGGCTTTGCCGCCGTGCGGGCCGGGATCGTGATGTTCGTGCTGCCCTTCGTCTTCGCCTTCTATCCGGAACTGCTGCTCATCGACGCGGCGAAGCTCGACCCGCTGGTTTCCACGCCCTCGGCCATGGCGTTCCTGCCGGGCCATGGACCCGGCGTCGACTGGGCGGGGCTGGCATTGGTGATCGCGCGGCTCGTGCTCTGCCTCTATCTGCTTGCCGGCGCGCTTGCCCGTTTCGACCTCCACCGTATGGGCGGAGCCGAAATGATGTTCCGCCTGGCCCTGGCCGCCGCGGTGATGATGCGCGATCCCGCGATCTGGCTCCCGGCCGCCGGCATCGCCTTCGCCTATCTTGCCTGGCACGCGGTGGCGGGGAACAGGCGCAAGGCGCGGGTTGCCTGACGGCGCCTCGGCGACCCGCGGGACGTCGTCCGGACCGTCGAGCGGACAGTCGCCGATTTCGTCATCCGCCGCGCCGCCCTTCCGATGCCGCCCGCGCGTCGCCACTGGGTGTCCCATGGGCGCGGCCCAGTCGCTTGCCGGCTCGCGGGCACCGTCGAGAGTCGGCCGTGAAGGGACCAGGAGATTGCTTCCGTCCCGCGGTGAAGCGGATCCGCAAGCCGCGAAACCGCTGCATGTGGGAGCGCCTCGCAATCCGGCCTTTCCTCGTCTGTCCGGCGCCGTTGGCCGAGAGGCGGACTGGTGTTTAAGCAGTGCACGGTACACGACTCACGCGGCTCCTGCGGGCTGAAAGGGCCTTCGTGGGAATGTGGCGGTCCAGGCATCGAGTGCCTGGCCGGGCCGGTGGATGATCCAGTTCCGCAAGGCATCGAGTCCGGTTCGGAACCAAGACTTTTCGCGCCGTCCATGGGCTTTTCTCCGGATCGCGCTTCGTCCCATGGCTAAGGTTCCACAGCGATGGGCCCAGGTGACTGCGAGGGCAACGACGATGAGCAGGTTGGCGAGTTTGTCCGGGTCGGTGATATGGGTGTCTTCGATATTGAGGCCACGGGTCTTTGCATCGGCGAACAGGCATTCGATCCCCCAGCGCTTGCGATAGAGGTTCAGGCCGCTCACGCCCTCACCGAGGTTTGTGGCGACGATGAGCAACTCGGACCCCTTGATGCGTTTTGCCGCGACGCGCAGCTGGTTGGCGGGGATCGTGTCCATGCCGTTCAGCCATCCCGTCCACTTGCCGCACCTGTGTTTGCGCAACAGGCTGCGAAACTGATGCAAATGACCGTCCGCAAGGCGAATCTGCATGTCCTCGCGAAGGCGGATGACGAAGGGGACATTGTTTTTACACAGGAATTCCAACCAGTCGGCACCTATGAACTCCCTGTCTGCCAGCAGCACCCTGATGGAAGACGCTCCGAAAAGGCTCAGATAACGCGCCAGCAACGCGATGCGTTGCGCGGTGTCGGAATTGCCTGCATGCGGCAGCAGCGTCCACATCAACGGGACCCGGAACCGGCGCGTGACGATGGCCAGAACCAGCACGTTGATATCGCGCGACCCCAGTTTCCAGTTTGTCCGATCAAGTGCCAGCAGCTTGGGCCGACCGCAATTCAGCATCGCCACGATCAGTCGCGCGGCCGTGTCCCCGTCAAGGCGTACGAACTGGAAAAACCGCTGCAAGCGACGGTAATTCGATCCGTGCTGCGCGTCGCCCGGGAACTGGCTCGCCAGATGCGAAAGGTTCACCGTGCGCCCGTTCGCGAGCCCCACCAGCAGCACAGCCAGCGTTTCAAGCCGCGACATGCTCAGGGAAAAATGCGGGCGTAACGTCTCGAGAAGAGGGGCGAGAATCCGATCGAACATCGTGAAGATCCTTTTGGTCGAGAATCTTCAAATCGAATCCAAATCGCCCCTCAACGCAACAGCGTCGTGTACCGTGTAAGCAGTGGCTGTATCAGAGATAACTAATTGAATTGATTCAGTTTATTTTAAGATCGTTGACCTAACAATTTGATTCAAGATTTATGGACTACGGTGTTCGTGGAATGCATGGTCCAATACCATTGGCATGCAAACTAAAGTTAAGAGGAATGCGTGAATTGAGTGCGGGTTTGTCCATTTTTGGTCCAGATAAGGGCGTTGCTGGCGCTTTTTTTGTTTCGAGAAGCGGTGCGCTGGATTTACGAAACGCTATCGAACTTCGCGACGAAATCATGGACGCTCTTGTCCGAAACGGCTCCGTCGCGCTCGACGCCAGCATGGTTACATCCGTCGACGCTGGAATCGTCCAGGTGTTGCTCGCCGCCCGTCGCAGTGCTGAGCAGGCGGGCCGCGAGTTCTGCATTATCGCCGAGGCCGAAAGCGCCTTGCCAGACACGCTCTCGCGCCTTGGCATCGCTCATGTCCAGGCCTGACCCACACCGACAGTTTCTTCGCGACGAAAGGTCATTGCCATGAGCAAGACGATCCTAGCTATCGACGACTCTCCATCCGTGCGCCAGATGGTCGCCCTCACGCTTTCCTCCGCCGGCTACACGGTGGTCGAGGCGTGCGACGGGGCCGATGGCTACAACAAGGCGATCAGCAACCGCATTTCCGCGGTCCTGACGGACCTCAACATGCCCGGCATGAACGGGCTCGACTTCATCCGCAAGTATCGGGCGCATCCTTCCAGCGCCGGCGTGCCGATCGTGTTCTTGACCACAGAGTCGGACGAGGAACTCAAGCGCCAGGCGCGCGAAGCCGGCGCGACAGGATGGATCGTCAAACCCTTCAAGCAGGACCAGCTGGTGGCAGTCGTCCGGAAAGTGGCAGGAGCATGAGCATCGGCATCGATCCCGCCGAGACGTTTCGGCAAGAGGCGCGCGAACTTCTCGACGCGCTTGAACAGTCGTTGCTCGACCTCGAGCAGTCGCCCGACAATCATGAACTCGTCGATGCCTCGTTTCGGGCGCTGCACACGCTCAAGGGGTCAGGTTCGATGTTCGGCTTCGACGAGGTGGCGGAGTTCGTCCATGAGTTCGAAACCGCTTTCGACAAGGTGCGCAAGGGCAGAACGGCGATCAGTCCGGGACTGGTGACCGTGGCGCTCGCCGCTCGTGACCACATTCACAAGCTGATCGAGCAACCCGGCCAGCATGCCCCGGCAGGCAAGCCGATCCTCGAAGCGCTGCGCAAGATCATCGACACGGACAGATCGCCCGTCGCCTCCACGGCCGTTCCGGCGACATCCGCCGCGGACGATGCGTCCACCACGGCCATGGAAACATGGCGCATCGTGTTCCATCTTCCGGACGACGCGCTCGCCTTCGGCACGAACCCGCTCCTCCTGCTCGACGAGCTGCGCGATCTGGGGCCATGCCGGGTGACCGCCCTGACGGACCGGATCCCGACGCTGGAAACCATGGAGCCGACCCAGGCCTATCTCGGCTGGGAGGTGGTGCTGGAGACGGATGGCGGTCTCGAGAAGATCGAGGACGTCTTCATGTTCATCCGCGACGGCATGGAGCTGTCGATCGAACGCAGCGCCGAGATGGCGGCCGATGGCGTCGCGGACACCATTGTGATGGCGGACGGCGTGTCCGAGGCCCTCGCACCCGTGCCGGAAGGCAGGGCGATCGCGACGGCGGGCCGCGTCGCCAAGGAGAAGGACGCATCGCCAACCTCGTCGGCCGACCGCGGCGGATCCTCGCTGCGCGTGGCGGCCGAGCGGCTCGACGAACTGATGGACCGGGTGGGCGAACTCGTCATCGCACAGTCGCGGCTGACCCAGATCGCCAGCGCCAGCACCGACCTCAACCTCAAGAACGTCGCCGAGGAACTCGAACGCCTCGCCTCCGGTCTGCGCGACACGACGATGGGCATCCGCATGGTGCCGATCGGCTCGCTGTTCGGGCGGTTCCGGCGCCTGGTGCACGATCTGTCGCACGATCTCGGCAAGGAGATCGAGTTCGTCACGACCGGCGAGGAGACCGAGCTCGACAAGACGATGATCGAGCGGCTCGCCGATCCGCTGGTCCACCTGATCCGCAACTCGATCGACCATGGCATCGAAAGCCCCGGCAAGCGCCTGGCCGCGGGCAAGGGCGCGCGCGGCCGCGTCAAGCTGTCGGCGACCCATTCCGGCGCCGAGGTGGCGATCTCCATCAGCGACGACGGCAAGGGGCTCGACGCGCAGCGCATCCGCGCCAAGGCCGAGGAGGCTGGCCTGATCGCGCCCGACGCCAAGATCGCGGACGCCGAACTCTACCAGATGATCTTCCATCCCGGCTTCTCGACGGCGGGCGAGATCACCTCCGTTTCCGGGCGGGGCGTCGGCATGGACGTCGTCAAGCGCACCATCGAGGGCCTGCGCGGCTCGATCGACCTGTCGACGCGACAGGGCGAAGGTACGACGGCAACGCTGCGACTGCCGCTGACGCTCGCCATCATCGAAGGCATGCTGGTGCGGGTGGGCAATGGCCGCTACTCGATCCCGCTGTCGGCGGTCGAGGAATGCGTCGAACTGCCGGCGGCCACCGATCTCGGCGACCAGGGCCGCAATTTCCTCAACATCCGCGGCAGCCTGGTTCCGTTCCTCCGACTGCGGGAACTGTTCAAGACGACGACCCCGCCGGACCCGTTCCAGAAGGTCGTCATCGTCGCGGCGGGCGAGGCCCGCGTCGGCCTCGTCGTCGACCAGATCATCGGCAACAGCCAGACGGTCATCAAGTCGCTTTCGAAGCTGCATGCCGACGTGGAAACCTTCTCGGGCGCGACGATCCTCGGCGACGGCACGGTCGCGCTGATCCTCGACGTGATGAATCTCGTCAACTTCGGCCAGGGCATCGAAAACCGGCTGCGGAATGAATGGCTTAGGAGAGCGGCGTGAGTGCAGAACCACGGCAGGCCCGCGAGGCGGGCACCATGAAAGTGCTAACGATCGGGCTCCAGAACGAAACCTTCGCACTACCCGCCGAGAGCGTCCGCGAAATCCTCGACGTGGTTCCGATCACCGAGGTTCCAAACGCCCGCGCCTTCGTCGGCGGGCTGATCAACGTGCGCGGCCGAGTCGTGCCGCTCGCCGATCTCCGGGTGATGTTCGGCATGGACCGGCCTCCACCCGACCAGGACACGCGCATCGTCGTCATCGAGATCGATCTCGACGGCGAACCGACGATCGCCGGCATTTTGGCCGACCGGGTCAAGGACGTCACGGACATCGAGGCGGCGTCGATCGAGGAAGCGCCGAAGGTGGGCATGCGATGGCCCGCGGAGTTCGTCCGCGGGATTGGGAAACGGGGCGAGGAATTCATCATCGTCCCAGACATGGTTCGGATATTCGGCGCGGCAGGGAACTAGGCTTGGCCGCTCTCGACAACACGAGGATATCGAAATAACACTCTCGCTCAAGGCGAAATTCGCCTTTTCCTTTGGACTGCTCCTCCTCCTGACGGCCCTGCTGGGCGGCCTGTCGATCTTCAAGATGGGTGCGATCAACCACGATGCCGAGGTTCTCGCCGAGAACTGGATGCCCAGCATTGATGCCGTACATCAGATCAACACCGACATGTCCGATCTGCGCATGCTCGAATATCGCCATGTCATCGCGACCGATCCCGCCGCGATGACGGCAGTCGACAACGACAACGAGACGTTGCTGCAGAAATTCGAAGTTCACCGGACCACCTACGCGGCACTAATCTCGACACCGGAAGAAAGAGCGATCTACGACCGCTTCTCGACCTTGTTCGACGAGTACTATCAGGTTCACAACAGGGCAATCGGCTTTTCTCGGCAAAACCAGAAGGAAATTGCCGTAAGGGCTGTCCAGGATAGCTCCAAGCTCTTCGGAGATTTAACGGGAGAGTTGGAAGCCTTGGTCGAGATAAACCGCCTCGGCGGCAGGGCTGCCGGTGATGAAGCAGCGGAGATCTACGAGACTTCGAGCATGATCGTCTTGAGCACAATCGCCTTTGCGATCCTTCTCGGAACCGGCGTCGCCGTCCTGGTCAGCCGCGGCATCCTGAAGCAGCTTGGCGGGGAGCCGGATTATGCGGTGTCGGTCATCAAGGAGATCGCATCGGGCAATCTCGGCGTCGAGGTCCTGACCAAGAAGGGCGATACCACCAGTCTGCTGGCCGCGGCCAGCGAGATGGTCGCCAAGCTGAAGGAAGTCGTCTCCGAGGTGACCACGGCGACCCGCAACGTCGCGTCGGGCAGCCAGGAGATGTCGGCCTCGTCGGAACAGTTGAGCCAGGGCGCGACCGAACAGGCGTCCTCGACCGAGGAAGCCTCGTCCTCGATGGAACAGATGGCGGCCAACATCAAGCAGAGCGCCGACAACGCCACGCAGACGGAAAAGATCGCCCGGCAGTCCGCGCTCGACGCGCAGGCCTCCGGCGAAGCCGTCGGCAAGGCCGTCGATGCCATGCAGACGATCGCCCAGAAGATCATGATCGTCCAGGAAATTGCCCGCCAGACCGACCTGCTGGCGCTCAACGCGGCCGTGGAGGCGGCCCGTGCCGGAGAACATGGCCGCGGCTTCGCTGTGGTGGCCTCGGAGGTGCGCAAGCTCGCCGAACGCAGCCAGGCTGCCGCCCAGGAGATTTCCGGTCTCTCCGGCGATACGGTCAAGGCTGCCCAGGAAGCCGGGGAGATGCTGACGCGTCTCGTGCCCGACATCCAGAAGACGGCTGAACTGGTATCGGAGATCTCCAATGCCAGCCGCGAGCAGAATGCCGGCGCCGCGCAGATCAACGCCGCGATCCAGCAGCTGGACAAGGTCACCCAGCAGAACACGTCGGCGTCCGAGGAACTGTCCTCGACGTCGGAGGAACTGGCGAGCCAGGCCGAGCAACTGGAGCAGGTCATCTCCTACTTCCGTCTCGACCTCTCCTCCTCGAGCAGCCATGCGGCCCAGCCGGTCGCCGCGCGGGGCAACCTCAAGGCACGCAAGATGGGCGTCGCCGAGATGCAGACCGCGCTTCGTTCGGCCGCCCCCAAACTGGGCGGCACGAAATCGAAGGCCAAGGCGAAGAGCGGCGGCTTCGCGCTCGAACTCGAGGACGAGGACGAACTCGACCGTCAGTTCATGCGCAGCGGCGCGGCCTGATTGGAGCAAGACGCCGCCCCGGGAGACCTTCCGGGGGCGGCGCTCACGCGAAAGGAAACCAGATGTCCATTACATCGCAATACGTGACGCTCGGCGTCGCCGATGATCTGTTCGCCGTACCGGTGGAACGGGTGCAGGAAATCCTCGAGCCGCAGTCGATCGCGCGCATGCCGCACGCGCCGTCGGATTTCCTCGGCATCATCGATGTACGCGGCCAGGGCGTTCCGGTCATCGATCTGCGGACGCGCCTCGGCCTGCCGGTGGTGAAGGACACCGAGAACACGCGCATCATCGTGCTCGACGTCCACCTCGGCGGCGCCTTGCGCAAGCTTGGCTTGAAAGCCGACCGCGTCTTCGAGGTGACGAGCCTCGACGGCGAACTGGAATCGCCGCCGGAGATCGGCGCTCGCTGGCATGCGGAGACGGTGCGCGGCGTGGGTCGGCGCAATGGTGTTTTCGTCACCGTATTCGACCTCGATCGGCTGATCTCCATGGACGAGATCCTTGCCGAGCGGCAAGTGCCCGCCGAACTGGTCGCCTGATGGATACCGGCGGCTGGCCGTTGCCAGCCGCCGCCTCACAACAGCCTGATTGGCGTCCAGGGCGGCGCCGGAGACGCAACCAATGGCCTCTGCTTCCGCAACCCTTCGCAAGTCGAACACGTTTTCCGCCGCGCCGTCTGACAGTCTCTCCGACGAGCATTTCGAGCGTGTCGCGACACTGGTGAGCGGTCATACGGGCATCCGGCTGCCGGCGGGAAAGCGTACCATGATCGAAGGACGGATCAGGAAGCGCATGCGGGCGGTGGGGCAGTCCACCCTTGACGGCTATTGCCGCTATGTCTTCGAAGAGGGCGGGCTGACGAGCGAGATCACGCACATGATCGATGCCGTCACCACCAACAAGACCGACTTCTTCCGAGAGCCGGAGCACTTCGAGTTCCTGCGCCGGAACATCGTGCCGGATTGCCTGTCCAGGCCACGCGGTTCCGGAAGGCCGCTTATCAAGATTTGGAGCGCGGCGGCATCCAATGGCGCCGAAGCCTATACGATCGCCATGGTGCTGGCCGAAATGGCGAGCGGCGCACAGAAATTCGACTTCTCGATCCTAGGCACGGACATCTCGACGGAGATCCTCACGCAGGCAAGGCGCGCCATCTATCCGAGCGACTTCGTTGCGCCGGTCCCCGCCGACATGCAGAAGCGCTTCCTGATGCGGTCACGCGACAATTCCGCAGGCGAAGTCCGCATCGTGCCGGAACTGCGCCGGCGCGTCGGCTTCATGCATCTCAACCTGATGGACGACAACTATCCGGTGGACACGAATGTCGACGCCATCTTCCTGCGCAACGTCCTGATCTACTTCGACAAGCCGACGCAGGTCGCGGTCGTTGGCCGGTTGCTGCGGCACCTTCGGCCGGGGGGGTACATCCTGCTCGGACATTCCGAGAGCATGATCGGCGCTTCGCTGCGGCTGAAGCAGCTCGCGCCGTCCGTCTTCAAGCTGACCTGAGGAAGCGATGATCGACAGCACCAGCCGTCCAGGACGCAAGACCAGAGTCCTCATCGTCGACGACTCCGCTTCCGTTCGCCAGACCTTGTCGGACATCATCTCCAGCGATCCCGAACTGGAGGTCATGGCAACCGCCTCGGATCCCTATGTCGCCGCCGAGCGGATCCGCCAGGAAGTGCCAGACGTCATCTTCCTCGACATCGAGATGCCGAAGATGGACGGCCTCACGTTTCTCCGCAAGATCATGGCGCAGCGGCCCATACCGGTGGTGATCTGCTCGAGCCTGACGGAGAGCGGCTCGGAGGCGCTGTTGCAGGCACTCGAAGGCGGAGCGGTCGACGTGGTGACCAAGCCGCGCGTCGGCTCGATCGAGTTCCTCCAGATGTCGCGCATGCAGATCTGCGACGTGGCGAAAGCCGCCGCGCACGCGCGACCGCGAGGGCCTCGTCCCAAGCCGATCGTGGTCGAGAAGAAGCTGACGGCCGACGCCGTCCTGCCTCCGGTCAGGATCAACCCGGGACGAGCCGTGCCAGACATCGGCAGGAAGATCATCTGCATCGGCGCCTCGACCGGTGGGACGGAAGCGTTGCGCGACGTCCTCGAGGCCTTGCCGGCCAATTCTCCGCCGATCGTCATCGTCCAGCACATGCCGGAAAAATTCACGGCAGCCTTTGCGCGCCGGTTGGACAGCCTTTGCGCGATATCCGTGAAAGAGGCCGAGGATGGCGACGACGTCCTTCCGGGCCGCGCCCTCATCGCTCCCGGCAATCTGCACATGATCCTTCAGCGGATCGGCGCACGGTTCCGGGTGTCGATCGCCGAAGGTCCCCCCGTGTGCCGGCATCGGCCTTCGGTCGACGTCCTGTTCAGGTCCGCCGCCCAGGCGGCGGGCGCCAATGCGGTTGGCGTGATCCTGACGGGGATGGGCGACGACGGCGCGCAGGGCCTGCTCGAAATGAAGACGGCCGGAGCATACACCTTGGCTCAGGACGAAGAGAGCTGCGTCGTTTTCGGCATGCCGAAGGAGGCAATCCAGAGGGGCGCGGTACACAAGGTCGTCTCTCTCGCCAAGGTCGCCAGCGAGATCATCGCGGCCAGCAACGCATCGACAGTGGCAAGGTCACGATGAACGCACAGACGGCTTACAGCGTCGACGGGAACCTCTCGGGCAAGGGCTACGCGGCAAGGGCCGAGACGCTTGCATTCTCGCGCCGGTCGATCGAAAAATCCTTCCTCGACATGGGGCAACGTCTCCTCGACAGCTCGCGCCTTCTGCGCGAGATCACCTTGGCGCACGAAGGCATGCCGGGCGAACTGCAGGGCGAGGAATTCGCAGCCGCGGTTGCCTTGCTCTGGAAGCTGCAGGAGGAAGCAGGCCACATCTCCAGCCGACAGGACGCCAATGGCGAGCGCGTCGAGAAGCTGATGGCAGGGGCGCGGGAACTGCACGATCCGATCGAGAACCTCAGCAAGGCCGTGCGTAACCTCGGACTGATCGCGATCAACGCGCGCATCATTGCCGCAGGAATGGCGCAAATGTCGGGCGATTTCGATTCCTTCGCCCTGGAGATGGTCGAACTCGGCAGAAATGCCGGCACGATCGTCATCGAGTTCTCCAGGTCGCACGGCAAGCTTGTCGACGCGCTTGCGAATGCGAGCAACGCGAACGCCGCTTTTCGCCAGAAGCACGAAGGAACGCTTTCAGCTATCTCGCTACGACTGCGCGATCAGCTTGCTCTCATCGATGGCCACAAGAAACAAGCCATCGCCGATGCCGCCATCTCGAGCCGCGTCGCCGGACAGATATCCGGGCGCATCGGCCAGGCCGTTTCCGCCATGCAGATCGGTGACATCACCCGCCAGCGGCTGGAGCATGTCGAGGATGCGCTTGCGGACCTCGAGGCTTGTCAGCCATCGCCTGCCACAGAAGTCCTCGCCCTGCGGATCCAGGCGTTGCAGCTCGCCGAAACGCGCGACGACTTCTCGCGCGAGGTCGAGACGATAACTGGGTCTCTTCTGAGCCTTTCCAGCGATGCGCGGCGCGTGCTCGAGGACAGCTGCGCCCAGTCCGACGCGCTGCTGAAGAATGGCGGCACCGCGCTCGCCGGGCTTGTCGCCGACCTTGGATCCATAACCACGGTTCTCGGCGACTATGAAGCGATGCGCAGTCGCATCGAGACGCTGAGGAACGAGGTCGGAAGCTGCGTCAGCGAGATGCAGGACAGGATGGAGGCCATCGCGGCGCTGGAGCAGTCCATGCGCCTCCTTTCCATCAACACCTCGGTGCGCTGCTCGCGACTCGGCGAGGAAGGACGCGCGCTCCGGGTCGTTGCCCAGGAAATGCGCGAGCTGGCGGCCTTTACCGTCGAGGCGGCGACCATCATCACCCAGGGCCTGGAGCGTTCGAGATCCGAACTCGGAAGCGACGCGGATAGCGAGGAAGACGCCACGACCGAGGCGCTCTCGAACGATGCGTCGCGCGCGATCGAACTGCTTGATGCCGTTGTTGGACGGATGCGGGAACAGGCGGCGACCATCGCGCAGGTCGGTCCGCGCGCGTCAAAGCTCCTGCAGGACGCGGCCCTCACATCCGAATCCTACGGCCGGCACGCCCAGGACTGGCAAGGGCTTCTGCTCCATCTGGAGGACGCAGGCGATCTCTTCGGAGAGGTGGGGGGCGACATCGATGGCGACCTGTTCGACCGGATGCGGCAGCGCTACACAATGGTTGCCGAGCGCCGCATCCATGATGATCTGTGCGGCGAGACATTCGCCGCCGACCCGGAACGGCCCGCGCAGGATGTGGAACCGTCCGTCGAGGACGTTCTCTTCTGACGACGAGCAGGGAACGATCGGCCGGGCCTACCGTTCGGGCTGACCGCGCCCGACGTTGGCTTGGCTCGGTTGGCGCTGGACAAGGATCGCGCCGACGAACGGCGCGGCTGCCGTCATGACGCCTGGGCGCTGGCCCCCAGCGGTCCGAGCAGCACATCGCCGAACAACGGTTGCAAGCGCTTGCGCGCCGCCGAAGTCTCCTTGAAGGAAATCGTGTAGTAGCCGATCTGGTGGAAGTAGGTGAGGCGGGCGCGCACGTCGCTCTCGTCGGCGGAATACCCCATTTCCAGGAATGACCGCCTCAGCAAGGACATGCGCAGGTCGTCGATCCTGGACACTTCCGCCGCCAGCTTGCGCGAGGCGCGCGCCCAGTCGCGGATCGCGAGGTCCAGCGACGGACTGAAGGGGTTTTCGTCCACCCAGGCGTGAACCACGGTGGCGAAAAGGTCGACCGCCTCGAGATCGGAGCGCGCGGCGAGTGCCTCGAACGGCTCGCAATTGCGGACGCGCCAGTCTGCGAGAAGCGCGTCGTGAAGGTCCTTCAGTCCGGAGAAGTGAAAGTAGAAGCTTCCGCGCGTGACCTTCAGCCGACGGGCGAGCGCATCGATCTTCACTGCCGAAATGCCGCGGCGTTCCAGCACCTTGGTCGCGGCGGCCACCCAGGCGTCGCGGCTCAGGGGCGTGCGGCGAGTCACCGCCTTTCCATCTTCAACGACCGTTCTCGCCATCACGTTCCCCCGACGGACAGGCTGCCCTTCGACGGAGTGCCTCGACCCGCCGGGAATGCAGGTTGTGCGAATTCGCTGCTCAAGGCAACGACCCGATGCAGCGCAGCATCAGGTCGAAGAAGGGTTTCGGCTCGATGCGGCGCAGCACGTTGCAGTTCCGGCGCTTGCCGGTGACGTGCCACCAGTCGACCAGGGTCATGCCGATGGTCTCGGGCGAGGAAATCTCGATCGTCACGTTGCACTGGCGCTGCTCGTAGATTTCCGGCGCAAGCAGGAAGCCGGTGACGCAGGCATCATGGATCGGGCGCGCGGGCGTGGGGAACTTGTGGTCGCCGTACCGGCGGTAGAAGTCGGCGAGGTTCGCCGCCTCGATCGCGGTGCGCCGTCCCGTCGCGCGCAGCTCGTCCAGCCATTCGGGCGTCATCAGCGCGGTGTAGGTGCAGTCGATCGGCGCCATCGTGACCGGCACGCCCGATTCGAAGACCTTGTGGGCGGCGTGCGGGTCGACGAAGATGTTGTACTCGGCGGCGGGCGTTGCATTGCCGCCCTCGAAGAAGCCGCCGCCCATCAGCACCACCTCGCGGATGCGCGGAATGATGCGCGGCTCCATGGTCATGGCCATGGCGAGGTTGGTCATCGGACCGAGCGTGCAGACGGTCAGCTCGCCCTCGGGTGCAGCCATGATGGCGCGGACGAGGTAGTTGACGGCGTGCTCTGCCTGCAGCGGGGTGACCGGTTCGGGCAGGTCGGCCCCGTCGAGCCCGGTCTCGCCGTGAACGTATTCGGCCGTCTTCAGCGGTCGCACCATCGGCCCCGTGCAGCCGGCAAAGACCGGGATGTCGGCACGCCCGGCGAGTTCGATCACCTTGAGCGCATTGCGGGATGTATGGTGCAGCGGCGCGTTGCCGCCGACGGTCGTGATGGCAACGACCTCTAGCGCCTCGGGGGCGCCGAGCGCGAACAGGATGGCGAAAGCATCGTCCTGCCCGGGGTCGGTGTCGATGATGATCCTGCGCGGCATGGAGCGAGGGGCCTTTGTCGGGAGAAAGCAGGTCGCCATTGACCGGGCGACGCCAGTGAGAATACAGTACTGTATCTTATGTTCAAGCAGGTGGCGACATGAGCACGCAGGGCCGCGGCGACTTTTCCGAAATTCCGATTCTCGATGTCTCGCCACTCTTTTCCGGCGATGCGGCGGCTGCAGCGAAGGTGGCCGAGACGCTGCGCGGCCATCTGGAGAAGATCGGGTTCCTCTACGTCGCCGGGCACAACGTTCCCGACGAGAGCGTCCAGGGCCTACGCGAAGCGGCCAAGCGCTTTTTCGCTCTGCCGGAAGACGAGAAGCTCGCGGTGAAGATCGACAAGAACTTCCGCGGCTTCCTGCCGATGGCGAGTTCGACCATCGTGACCTCGTCGGTGGCCAAGGTCAGCAAGCCCAACCAGAGCGAATCCATGATGCTGATGCACGAGGTCGCCGCCGACGATCCGGATGCCTTGGCCGGCAAGCCGCTGCAAGGGCCGAACCAGTGGCCGCGCGAGGATCTGGTGCCGGGCTTCCGCGCCATGGCGGAGACCTATGTCGACCAGATGACGACGCTTGCGCGAAAGCTGGTTGCTGCCATCGCGACCTCCCTCGACATGGAGGCCGACGCCCTCGATGCCTATTTCGAGAAGCCGACCACCTTCCTGCGCCTGCTTCACTATCCCACGCAGCGCGAGGAGGACGGGCTGTTCGGTTCCGCGCCGCACACCGACTACGGGTTCATCACCCTTCTGGCGCAGGACGGCGTCGGCGGGCTCGAGGTCAAGAACAAGGCCGGGGACTGGGTTCCGGCGCCGCCGATCCCCGGTACTTTCGTGATGAACGTCGGTGATATCCTGGCGCGCTGGTCGAACGACCGCTTCGTCTCCACGCCCCATCGCGTGATCAATCGTTCGGGGCACGAGCGCTATTCGCAGCCCTTCTTCTTCGACCCGTCGATGGATCACACCATTTCGGTCATGCCCTCCTGCGTGCCGGCGGGCGCCGAACCGAAATACGAGCCGATCGTCTATCGCGACTACCTCATGGAGCGGATCGACAAGAACTATCACTACCGCAAGGGCCTCGCGGCCCAGCCGACCAGCGCGTGACGCCGTGAAGCCGGCGCGCGGGGAACGCTAGGGTGGGGCCGCCGGTCGATCCCGTGCCGACATCCGCGCGTCCGCCGGCCTCCACGGACGTGGTCATCGTCGGCGGCGGTATCGTCGGCCTGAGCACGGCGCTCTGGCTCGCTCGCCGCGGCGTTTCCGTGGTCGTGGTCGAAAAGGGTGGCATCGCCGCAGAACAGTCGAGCCGCAACTGGGGCTGGGTCCGGCGCATGGGCCGGGATCCGCGGGAACTGCCGCTGATCGGCGAGGCGCTGAGCCAGTGGGACGACATGGCCACGACCGTCGGGCGCGACGTCGGCTTTCGTCGTTCCGGCATCCTCTATCTTTGCCAGACCGAGTCCGATGTGGCGCACCACGAGGACTGGCTGCGCCGCGCCGGAGACCGCGCCTTCGACACGCGCATCATTCGCGGCGCCGAACTCTCGGCGCTTCTGCCGGGCGCGAGCCGGAGCTTTCCGGCCGCGCTGTACACGGCGAGCGACGGTCGCGCCGAGCCGCAGAAGGCCGCGCCGGCGATCGCGGCCGCCGCCCAGGCTCTGGGCGCAGTTCTCGTCGAAAACTGTGCGGTGCGCGAGATCGAGACGGTGGGCGGCCGCGTCAGCGGCGTGGAAACCGAAAAAGGGCGCATCGCCTGTTCGAGCGTGGTCGCCGCGGGCGGTGTCTGGTCGAGCCGGCTGGTGCGCCCGCTCGGCCTTCGCCTGCCACAGCTTGGCCTGTGCTCGTCGGTGCTGCGCACGGCACCCGTCGAAGGCGGCCCGGAGGGGGCGGCGTGGGGGCCGGACTTCGCCTACCGAAAGCGCCTCGACGGCGGCTACACGATCGCCCAGGGCAGCCGGAGCCGGCACGACCTGGTGGCCGACAGCTTCCGCTACTTCGCCGATTTCCTGCCGGTGCTGCGCATCGAATGGCGCTCGCTGCAGCTTCGCGTCGGTCCCGAACTGATGGCGAGCCTGCGACAGGGCGCCGATATCTTCGAGGCGAACCGCGTGCTCGATCCGCAGCCGTCCGAGCCGCTGCTCGATCGCGCCTACACCGCCTTGAAGCGGGTCTTTCCGATCTTCGCGGACGTGCCGGTGGTGCAGCGCTGGGCCGGCATGATCGACGCGACCCCCGACGCCATTCCCGTGATCTCGACGGTGAAGTCTCTGCCGGGCCTTGTCCTTGCGACCGGTTTTTCCGGCCATGGCTTCGGCATCGGCCCGGGCGCCGGCCGGCTGGTGGCGGAACTGGTCACCGGCGACCGCCCCTGCGTGGACCCGACACCGTTTCGATACGAACGCTTCATCGACGGGACGCGGCATCGCCCGACGACGGGTGTATAGAGCGATGAGCCTTGGCCCAGCGACAGACATCCGCGGTCCCGCCCCAAGAGGGTCTCGAGCGCGTTGGTCCCGCGCCGATCCGGATCGCGTTTCGACTACCGCAGCGGAGCGGGAGGGTGAAGCAGCCCCGCGCCGCGCTCCCTCAACCATGCTTCAACGGAGGCAAGCCATGAATGCATACGGTCGAATTCTGACGGGCATCTCGCTCCTGATGCTGGGTACCACCTCGAGCTGGGGGCAGGAGATACCGAAATCGCCCGAGGTCGCCGAGACCGGCAAGCTGTCGATCGCCAACACGGTCGACTATGCCCCGTTCGAATATCTCGACGCCGACGGCAAGCCCACCGGCATCATCATCGAGCTGGCCAGCGCCGTTGCGGATCTCGTCGGCGCCGAGCTCGACATCCAGCGCACGCCGTTCCCCTCCATGATCCCCGGCCTGGCCGCCGGCCGCTTCAAGATCGCCTGGGAGACCTTCTCGGCCAATCCGGACCGGTTGAAGCAGGTCGATTTCGTCATGTTTCTGAAGGCTGGCATCGCCGCCTCGACCACGCCCGACAAGGTGGCCTCCTTCACCGGCGAGACACCACTCTGCGGCAAGCGCGTCGGCGTCTCCGCCGGCAGTGCTTCGGACTTCCTGGTCGACACGCTGACCGAGGAGTGTAAAGCCGCAAGTCAGCCGACGATCGAGAAGTCGATCTTCAACACCTCTCAGGACATCGTCCAGGCGGTACTTTCGGATCGCATCGACGCGCGTATCGACGATGCGACCGCCTCGAGCTATTTCGAGACGACGAGCAATGGCCAGCTGGTCGTGCTGCCGCAGCTCTACGACGTGGCGCCGCTCGGTCTGGCGATCGCCAAGGGCGACACCGCCACCGCCGGGATGATGACGGCGGCACTCGCCGAACTGTTCAAGAACGGCACCTACCAGGCCGTTCTCGACAAGTACGGGATGGGCATGTACGCGATCAAGGAGCCCTATGTCGTCGACGACATGGATGATCTGCGTCCGGAATGACCGGAACGGCGTCGGGCTTGCCATCCGGCGCAAATCCGGATGAGGGCAATGCGGGGCGGGATCGTGGAATGAACGCAGCCGACAACGCACAGCCTGCCGCCAGAGCGCGGCAGGCCGATGTGGCTCTCGACCTGATCGTGGTGCCGCGACGGCGCTATGGCCTGTGGATCGGCACGACCCTGTCGCTGGCGCTCGCCTTCGTCGTCGTGCGGGCCATCGCGACGAACCCGGCGTTCGCCTGGGATGTGGCCTTCGGCTACGTCCTGCATCCCTCCATCCTGCGGGGCCTCGGCACGACGCTCCTGCTCACCGTGGTGATCATGGCCGTCGCCATCGTCATCGGCACGATCATCGCCATCATGCGCGTGTCGCCCAGCATCGTGCTCCAGGGGTTCGGCAGCGCCTATGTCTGGTTCTTCCGCGGGGTGCCGGCGCTGATCCAGCTGATCTTCTGGTTCAACCTGGCGCTGATCGTGCGCGAGTTCTCGCTGACGCTGCCCTTCTTCGGCACGGTGTTTTCCATTCGCACCAACGACCTGATGTCGCCTTTCGTGGCGGCGGTCGTCGCGCTGTCCCTGTGCGAGGCCGGCTACATGGCCGAGATCATCCGCGCCGGCATCCGGTCCGTCCCGCACGGGCAGACCGAAGCGGCGAGCAGCCTCGGCATGTCCTACGGCAAGATCCTGCGCCGCATCGTGCTGCCGCAGGCGATGCGCTTCGTCGTGCCGCCGACCGGCAACGAGGCGATCAACCTCCTGAAGATGACGTCGCTCGTGACCTACATCGCCGTCGACGACCTGTTTTACGCCGCGCAGAGCATCTACGCCCGCACCTTCGAGACCATTCCGCTGCTGATGGTGGTGAGCTTCTGGTACCTGCTCGTCGTCACCTTGATGTCGTTCGGGCAATACCATCTCGAGCGCTACTACGGTCGCAGCGATCTTCAGTCCGAGGGGCTGACGGTCCGGTTCATGCGCGCGGCCTTCGGCCGTCGCCCGCGCGGGGTGCGGCCATGAACACCAGGGCTCAGAACCAGGAACGCTTCGGCGTCGCCGACGGGACGATGGTGTTCAGCCGCGGCGTTCGAAAGTCCTTCGGGCCGCTGGAGGTGCTGAAGGGCATCGATCTCGACGTGCCGACGGGCTCGGTTGCCTGCATCATCGGCCCGTCGGGATCCGGCAAGAGCACCTTCCTGCGCTGCATCAACCACCTCGAGAAACTGTCGAGCGGGGTGCTCCTCGTCGACGGCGACTTCGTCGGCTACGATCTACGCGAGGGGCGGCTGCACGAGGTCAACCACGGGCTTCTCTGCCGGCGCCGCGCCGAAATCGGCATGGTGTTCCAGTCCTTCAATCTCTTCTCGCACATGACCGCTCTGCAGAACCTGATCGAGGCGCCGATGCATGTGCGCGGCGTTCCGGCTGCCGAGGCGAAGCGGGAGGCCATGGAACTGCTGGCGCGCGTCGGGCTGGGGGAGAAGGCGGCAAGCTATCCGCGCGAACTCTCCGGCGGCCAGCAGCAGCGCGTCGCGATCGCCCGCGCGCTGGCCATGAAGCCGAAGGTGCTGCTGTTCGACGAACCCACCTCGGCGCTCGATCCCGAACTGGTGGGCGAAGTCCTCCAGGTGATGCGTGACCTGGCGGAGAGCGGCATGACGATGGTGGTGGTCACCCACGAGGTGGGGTTTGCCCGCGAAGTCGGCGACCAACTCGTCTTCATGGATGACGGCGTCATCGTCGAGCGGGGAAATCCTCGTGACATGATCGCCAGTCCCCAGTCACCGCGGACGAGGGATTTCCTGTCGCGAGTGCTGTGAGCACAAGGCGGCGCGAAACGCTTTAGGGCAGGGGGCGATCTTGCCGGTCGCCGGTTCGTCCCATCTTTTCTTATCGACCGCGATCGGCGATAGGATTGGCCGCTACAAGACGGCGGTCGAACAACGCCGCGCCAAGCCCACTGCACGCGCCAGGAGCGAAACCAGTCAGGATGAATCGATCGAGACGGCTTCTCCGCGTCGCCGGACGCAATCTGTTGGCGGCGCTGCCGACGGCCGTCGTGCTGGTTGTCGCGTATTTCTTCCTGTTCCGGCTCGCGCCCGGCGACGCGGCCGATGTCTTCGCCGCCGAATCGGGGGCCGCGACCGAAGAGATGATGCAGCAGTTGCGCAAGCGCTTCGGGCTGGACGTCTCTCTTTTGCAGCAGCTTCTCAACTATCTCGGCAATCTCGCCCGCGGCGATCTCGGTGACTCGCCGCGTTACGGCCTGCCGGTCGTGGACCTCATCTTGATGCGGCTGCCGGCGACGCTGTTGCTGATGGGGGCGGCGCTGGCGCTGGCTCTCACCATTGGCATCGGGCTTGGCGCGCTGATGGCGTCGAACGCCGGCCGCTGGGCAGACCGCGCAGCCTCGCTCGTCGTGCTCGTCTTGTATTCGGTGCCGGGCTTCTGGATCGGGCTGATGCTGATCGTGCTGTTCTCGATCGAGCTTCGCTGGCTGCCGAGCGGCGGCGCCGAGACGGTTGCGTCCGGCTATTCGGGCTGGGAACTGTTCGTCGACCGCGCCCGCCACCTCGTCCTGCCGGCCGTCACGCTGGCCCTGTTCTACGTCGCGGTCTATGCGCGCCTCACGCGCGCGGCCTTCATCGAGGTGTCGGAACTCGACTACGTCAAGACCGCGCGCGCCAAGGGCGTGCCGCCGCTCCGGCTGGCGCTGCGCCACGTCCTGCCCAATGCGCTGCTGCCGGTCACGACGGTGGCCGGCATCCATATCGGCGGCATTCTCGGCGGCGCGGTGGTCATCGAGACCGTGTTCAGCTGGCCGGGGCTAGGACGGCTCGGCTTCGACGCCATCATGCAGCGGGATTTCAACGTCCTGCTCGGCATCATCCTGCTGTCGTCCTTCATGGTCATCCTCGTCAACCTTCTGGTCGACCTGTTCCAGGCATGGCTCGACCCGCGGATCGAGGGGCGATGAGCGCCATGCGGAGAGACCGGCCATGACCACCGGGACCATCGCCCAAGCGCGTCCGCGCCGGCGGCTTGCACGCCATGCGGGCCTCATCGCGGCATTCGCGATCCTTGCCGCCGTTGTCGCCACCGCGCTGCTCGCGCCGCTGATCTATCCCGGCGACCCGATGTCCCTCGCCGGCAAGCCATTCATCTGGCCCGGACAGGATCCCGCCTTTCCGCTCGGCACCGATTCGCTCGGGCGCGACGTGGCGGCGGGGCTCGCCTGGGGGGCGCGGGTGACCCTGCTGGTCGGCTTCTTCGCCATGGCGCTCGGCATTCTCGCCGGCCTTCTCACCGGCGCGCTGGCCGGTTACCTCGGCGGCTGGACCGACGTGGTCATCGTAAAGCTGATCGAGATCGTCCAGACGCCGCCCAACTTCGTGCTGCTGGTCGTGCTGGTGGCCATCGCGCAACCGACGCTGACGACCATCGTCGTCGCCATCTCCGTGGTCACCTGGCCGACCGCCGCGCGGATCGTGCGCACCGAGTTCCGCCAGTTGCGAGAGCGCGACTTCGTGCTTGCCGCGCGCAGCCTCGGCTACGGCCATCTGCGCATCATGGCCGTCGAGATCCTGCCGAGCGCCTTGCCGCCGATCATCGTCACGTCGTCCATCCTGCTCGCCACCGCCATCCTGATGGAATCGGCGCTGTCCTTCCTCGGTCTCGGCGACCCCAACGTGGTCACCTGGGGCTCGATGATCGGGGAGGGGCGACCACTGCTGCGCTCGGCCTGGTATCTCAGCGCCATTCCGGGCCTGGCCATCGTCGTCACCGTGCTCGCCCTGAACCTGCTCGGCGATGCGCTGAACGACGTCCTCAATCCGCGCCGCGCGGCGAGGGACTGAGCGATGCAGCAACGCCCGCCGGTCCTCGACGTCAGCGGATTGACCGTCGCCTTTCCCGGCTTTCGTGCCGTGGACGATCTCGATTTTTCGGTCGGCGCCGGCGAGACGCTGGCGATCGCCGGCGAATCGGGATCGGGCAAATCGATGACGGCGCTGGCGATCATGGGGCTGACGCCGCGTGGAGCCGTGGTGAACGCGCGCTCGATCCGGCTCGCCGGTCGCGAGATATCCGGCCTGCCGGAACGCGAGATGCGGCAATTGCGCGGACGCGACATCGGGCTGATCTTCCAGGAGCCGATGACGGCGCTCAATCCGGTGATGAACGTCGGCGAGCAGATCGCGGAGGTGGCGCGCATTCATCTCGGCCTGTCGCGGCAGGCCGCATGGGCGCGTGCGATCGAGTTGCTCGACCTGTTGCGGGTGCGGGAGCCGGACCGCCTGGCGAATGACTATCCGCACCAGCTGTCGGGCGGCATGCGCCAGCGGGTGGTCATCGCCATCGCGATCGCCGCCAACCCGAAGCTGGTCATCGCCGACGAGGCGACGACGGCGCTCGACGTCACCATCCAGGCGGAGGTGCTGGAACTGCTCGACCGGCTACGGCGCGACCTCGGCATCGGGCTGGTGGTCATCACCCACGACCTCGGCATCGTCGGCCAGTGGGCGGACCGGGTGGTGGTGATGTACGCGGGACGCCAGGTCGAGCAAGGCGCGCCGGGCGAGCTGTTCGCGTCGCCCCGACATCCCTACACGGCCGGTCTCATCGGCGCAGCACCGCCGCGCGACGGGGCGCTGGGCTATCGCACGGCGCCGCTGAGGGAGATTCCGGGCAACATTTCCGGTGCGGCGCAAGAGCCAGGCTGCAAGTTCGCGCCGCGTTGCGACTTTGCGCAGGCGTCCTGCCGCGTCCCGCCGCCGCCCGCGCTCTTGTCGGTGGCGCCTGGCCGGCTTGCGGCCTGCCCCGTTCTCAATCCGGTCATCCCCGCATGAACCTGCTCGAACTCACCGACATCAGGGTCAAATACGCAGCCCGCGGCGCTGTCGTCCGCGCCGTGGATGGCGTCAGCTTCAGCATCGCGAAAGGCGAGACGCTTGGCCTCGTGGGCGAGTCGGGTTGCGGCAAGTCGACCCTCGGCAAGGCGCTGCTCGGCCTGGTGCCGATGACGGGCGGCGAGGTTTCGTTCGGCGGCGTGGATGTTCCGCTTGGCTCCGAGCGGGCGATGCGGCCTTTCCGGCGGCGCATGCAGATGATCTTCCAGGATCCATTCGGCTCGCTCAATCCACGCCACACGATCGGGCGCATCCTGGCGACGCCACTGAAGGTGCATGGCGTCTCGGGCTCGGCGGAGCGTTCGGCCGCGGTTTCCGGCATGCTGGAGCTGGTCGGCCTGCCGGCGGTTTCCGCCGGGCGCTACCCGCATGAGTTTTCCGGCGGGCAGCGCCAGCGCATCGGCATCGCCCGGGCGCTGATCCTCGAGCCCGAACTGGTGGTCTGCGACGAGCCCGTCTCGGCGCTCGATCTCTCGATCCAGGCGCAGATCCTGAACCTCCTGTCCCGGTTGAAGGGCACGCTCGGGCTGTCCTATCTGTTCATCTCCCACGACCTGTCGGTGGTGCGCTATTTCTCCGACCGCATCATGGTCATGTATCTCGGCCGCATCGTCGAGACCGGTTCCGCCGACGCGGTCTGGTCCCGGCCGCTGCACCCCTACACGCGGCTCTTGCTCGATTCGGTCCCGGCGCCGCACAAGACCGGCGGACCGCGAGGCGCCCCGGAGCCCTCGGCCGCCCAGCCCGGTCCCGGTGGCTGCCGCTATCACCCGCGCTGTCCCTTCGCCACCGATCTCTGTCGCGCCGACGATCCCGCGTTGAGGCCACTGGCGCCGGGCCATTCCGTCGCCTGCCATCATGCCGAGAGCCTGCGGGACGCCGTGACCTGAGTGTCTGATCCAAAAGTCGCCATGCCGGGCTGCAAATCGCAATTTCTGCGCTTCCGGTGCTCACGTACCCGAATGTACGCTGCGCTCCGGTTCTCGAAATCGCTATTTTCGCCTCGGCCTTGCGCTTTTTGATTCAGACACTGAGACAGCCGAAAGGGGCGGCTCAGGCGAATTGCGTTCCGCAATCAGCCGGATGTATGAAATTGTTTTCGCCTGCTGTAGAAATCCGAAAACGCATTTCCTGACACGGACCGGATCCGGCAGGATACTGACATCACTCGACAACCAGCCTGCGGGGAACGCAATCATGATCAGGAAGACCATCATAACCGCGCTCGCCGCGCTTGCGCTCGGCTCGGCCGGCTCGGCCCTGGCCGACGACACGCCGCAGCCGGGCGGCACGCTGCGCTTCGTCATGAAGTACGAGCCAGCGACGCTCAGCTCGATCAACAACACCTCGACGCCGCTGACCTCGGGCAAGATCTTCGACGGTCTGGCGACCTACGATTACGATCTCAATCCCAGCCCGCAGCTCGCCACCTCCTGGGAAATCGCACCGGACGGCCTGAAGTACACCTTCAAGCTGCGCGAGGGCGTGACCTGGCACGACGGCCAGCCTTTCACCTCGGCCGATGCCGCCTTCTCGATCCTGCGCCTCAAGGAAGGCCATCCGCGCGGCCGCGCCACCTTCGCCAACGTGGTCGAGGCCAACACGCCGGACCCGCTGACGCTGGAGCTCGTGCTCTCGAAGCCAGCGCCCTACCTCATGGTCGCGCTCGGCGCGTCGGAATCGCCGATCGTGCCAAAGCATCTCTATGAAGGCGTCGACATTGCGACACCGCCCGACCCTGATCTGCTGATCGGCACAGGCCCGTTCGTGCTCAAGGAATGGGTGCGCGGCAGCTATGCGCTGCTGGAAAAGAACCAGAACTACTGGGACAAGCCCAAGCCCTATCTCGACCGCGTCGTCCTGCGCTTCATCACGGATGCCGCCGCCCGTGGCGCGGCCTTCGAAGCGGGCGACCTCGATCTGGGCGCGCTGGTTCCCGTTCCGCTCGCCGACCTGCCGCGCTTCGAGCAGGATCCCCGCTTTACGGTGCTCAAGCGTGACTTCGCCTATACCGGCGCGCAGAACCAGATCTTCTTCAATCTCGAGCAGCCGGTCATCCAGAACAAGAAGCTGCGCGAGGCGATCGCGCATTCGCTGGACCTGCAGCGCATCGTCGACACCGTCTTCTACGGCGCCGCGAAGGTGTCGCCTTCACCGATCAGCGTGGCGCTTGGCCCCTGGAACGATCCGACCGTGACGGCTCGCGCCTATGACCCGGAACTGGCGAAGAAGCTGCTCGACGAAGCGGGTCTGCCGGTCCAGGCCGACGGGACCCGCGTCAAGCTGCGCCTGCTCTACAACCCCTTCATCGACGGCCGCCTCGCCGATTTCGTCCGCCAGTCGCTGAGGGAGGTCGGAATTGACGCCGTCATCGAGAGGCTGGAGTTCGGCGCCTATGTGAAGGCAGTCTACACGGATCGGCAGTTCGACCTGACGATCGAGTCCTTGACCAACGTCTTCGATCCGACGGTGGGCGTGCAGCGCGGCTACTGGTCGAAGAACTTCAAGCCAGGCCTGCCGTTCTCGAATTCCGCCGCCTACCAGAGCGAGGAGGCCGACCGCCTGCTCGAAGCCGCCGCGATCGAGGTGGATCAGGCCAAGCGCAAGGAGCTGTTCAACCAGTTCCAGAGGCTGGTGCACGAGGACATTCCGTCGATCGACCTGATCTCGCCGCTTGAGGTGATCATTTCGGACAAGCGCCTGCGCAACTTCGCGGTGGGCGCCGAGGGCGCCGCCGGGAACTGGGCCGACGCCTACTTCGCCAAGGAATAGTCGCCCGGATTGCGACCGATAGATGCGGCGGCCGGGCCATCCGGTCGCCGTTTCGCGTTGACGGGAGATTGGGCATGACCGCGAGCAAACCCTACATCGACGACATCCTGCAATGGCGGGCCGAAAGGCTTGCGACGCTGGCCGCAGAGGACGGCTGGCTGAACCTGATCGGCCGCTGGGACCTCGATCCAGGCTCGGTCACCATCGGCTCGGCCGCCGACAGCGGCATCGTCCTGCCGGTCGGGCCCGAACGGCTCGGCACGGTAACCGAAGAGCCGGGCGGCGATGTCGTCTTTACGCCCGCCGACGGTGGTGCGGCCATTCGCGTCGTCCCGGACCGGAAGGTTCCGCCGCGCTTCCGCGTCGGCCGTTTCCTGTTCGAGATCATGACCGTTGGCGGCCGCGGTTCCCTGCGCGCCCGCGATGTCGAGCATTCAGCGCGCGATTCATTTGCGGGCATCGACTATTTCGACATCGACGAAGCCTGGCGTATCGTGGCCGAGTGGATCCCGCTGGAACAGCCGTTCGAGGACCAGGTCGAGACCATGGTGGGGACGATCAACCTGGTGACCGTCACGCACAAGGCGGCGTTCACACATGACGGCGTTCGCTACGAACTCCTGCCGAGCTACGGGACGCCGCAAGCGCCGCAATTCGTGATCCGTGACAGGACGGCGCCGGCCGAGACCTATCCGGCGTCGCGCTTCGTCTACGGCGAGGCGATCAAGGGCGGCACCATCGTCCTCGACTTCAACAAGGCGATCAACCCGCCCTGCGCCTTCACCGATTTCGCGGTCTGCCCGTTGCCGCCGCCGCAAAACGTGCTGCCTTTCCGTATCCCGGCGGGCGAGCGGAAGCTGCGGTACTGAACACCGGCTCGGCTCGGGGGTATCGGGTGTCTTCCGCGGGCTCTCGCTGAGCGGCGCGACCGGGTCGTGCCGGATCTTGGCAGAGGCTGCGCCTCAGTCCGGCGCCCGGCGTTGCCCGAGCGCCGCCATGCCGGGCGCTGGCAGAGGAGGATCAGCGGCCTGCTGCACGGCTTCCGGCTCCATGTCGCGGCGTGTGACGAGGAAGATGTCCCAGACGGCGATGAACATGGCGGCGACCATCGGGCCGACGACGAAGCCATTGAGGCCGAAAACGGAAATCCCGCCGAGCGTGGAGATCAGCACGACGTAGTCGGGGATGCTCGTCGACTTCCCGATCAGGAACGGCCGCAGGAGATTGTCGACGAGACCGATCACCAGCATCCCGAACAGGATCAGCACCAAGCCTTCCCAGATCGAACCGGACAAGAGCAGATAGACCGCGACCGGGAACCAGACGATGCTGGACCCGACGGCCGGCAGCAGCGACAGGAACGCCATGAGGACGGCCCAGAGCACCGGCGCGTGAATTCCCAGAACCCAGAAGATCAATCCGCCGAGAGCGCCCTGCACCACGGCCACCAGAAGCGTGCCCCTGATGATCGCCTGCGCCACGACCGCGAACCTTTCGAAAAGCGCATCGCGCTGCGTCTCGCGAAGCGGGATCGCCTTCTTGATCTTCCGGGTCAGCCCCGCGCCGTCCCGCAGCAGGAAGTAGAGCAGGTACAGCATGACGCCGAGGCTTACGAAGAACTCGAAGGTGCTCTGTCCGACGAGAAGGGCACGCGAGACGAGTGCCTGCAGGAAGCGGGACAGCCCGTTGCGGACGGCGTCGAGGTTCGTGAGGTCGAAGGTGGCGAACAGGTCGTCCAGCCATGCCGGCGCGGCGTCGACGACCGTCGTGAGATACTGTCCGAGATCCAGCCGGCCGGACTGTATGTTGGTGTAGAGGGCGGCCGCTTCGACAGCCAGCGAGGAGGCGACCACCATCAGCGGAAGTATGACGAGGAAGACGGTCAGGATGACGGTGGTGACGGCCGCGAGCCCGGCTCGTCCCTGCATGATCCTCATCAGGCGACGATGGATCGGCAGGAACAGGATGGCGGCGATCACGCCCCACAGCACGGCGCCGTAGTAGGGCCAGATGATCAGGCCGAAGGCGACCGATGTGGCCAGAAGAAGCCACAGGAACGCCTGGTCCTCGATCGTGCGCATCGCCCGCCACCTCACTCGACAGTTGAACGCAACTCTACGCCAACCGAACGCGTGAAACAGGAGAAATCCTGCACGCCAGCGGAGAAAAGCCGACCGGCTGATCGGTTCGGCGGTGGCCAGCGCGGCTGGAACACCCCCGAAACTGCTCCAAGAACCGCGGCGTCCGTCAGCGCTCGTCGGTGCGCATCCGCCGTTCGAGCCAGCGCACGCCGGCCGAGACGATGAGGATCAGCACGAGGTATTCGAGCACCAGGAAGGTATAGATCTCCAGCGGCCGATACTCGGTGACGACGAGTTCGTTGGCCTTGCGGGTGAGTTCCTGCATGCCGATCACCGAGACCAGCGACGACATCTTCAGCATGTAGACGATCTGGTTGCCGATCGCCGGCAGGATGCGCCTTATCGCCTGGGGCAGGATCACGTAGCGCATCGTGTCGCGATAGTTCAACGAGATCGAATAGGCTGCTTCGTATTGCCCCCGTGCAATCGATTGGATGCCGGCGCGGAAGATCTCGGCCTGGAAGGCACTGTCGGAAAGCGCCAGCGCGAAGACGCCGGCCCAGAACACGCCGATGGTCAGCCCGGTGATCTGCGGCAGGCCGTAGTAGACCCAGAGCACCAGCACCAGGATCGGCACTGCTCGAACCAGTTCGACATAGGTCCGGCTGGTCCAACGCAGGGCGCGATTGTTCGACAGGCCGGGCAGGGCGACCAGCAGGCCGACGACGATCGAGATGGAGATGGCTGTGGCGGAAAGCAGGATGGTGTATTGGAGGCCGCTCAAGAGGAAACGGACATTGTTGTAGCCGGAGGGCGTTGTCGGATTGACGACGTACCAGCCCCAGTTGCCGGAACAACCTGTGAGGGCGAGTGCGAGGGCGGTAAGCAGGAGGGCCTTGCGCATGGTCTGGGCCCTCAATGGTTCAGGATCTTCTGCAGGAAGTCGCGGCATCGCTGGCTTTCCGGCGCCGAGAAGAAGCGCTCGGGCGGCGCCGTTTCCACGATCTCGCCGTGGTCCATGAACATGATGCGGTCCGCGACGCGGCGCGCGAATCCCATCTCGTGGGTGACGCAGAGCATGGTCATGCCGGTGCCGGCGAGTTCGGCCATCACGTCCAGCACCTCGTTGATCATTTCGGGATCGAGCGCGGAGGTCGGCTCGTCGAACAGCATGATGCCGGGTTCCATGCACAGTGACCGGGCGATCGCGACGCGCTGCTGCTGCCCGCCCGACAGCTGGCGCGGATATTTGTCGGCCTGTTCGGGTATGCGCACGCGGGCGAGATAGCGGCGTGCGATCTCCTCGGCCGCGACCCGGTTCATCCCCCGCGCCCGCATCGGCCCGAGCATCAGGTTCTCCAGCACGGTCAAATGCGGGAAGAGGTTGAACTGCTGGAACACCATCCCGGCCTTGCCTCGCACCGCGCGCCGGCTGGCATCGTCGGTGCCGAGCGCCAGGCCCGCGACCCGGATACGTCCCGTGTCATAGGTTTCCAGGCCGTTGATGCAGCGGATCAGCGTCGATTTTCCGGAGCCGGACGGGCCGCAGATCACCACGCGCTCCCCGGCGGCGATGGACAACGAGATGCCCTTCAGGACCTGGAAATCCCCGAAAGACTTGGAAACATTGTCGAACAGGATGATGGGCTCGTCGTCTAGCACCGCTGTCTCGATCTCCATTGTCATCGATGGTCGCTGGTCGGCGTCCCGCCCTGCCGCAGATTTAGGCATAAGTTTCGCTTGCATAGCAACTGATTTCGGACAAGGATCACGTGTCCCACGGTCGTGGCCGATCGAAGGTTGGAGGTTCCCCATGAGCATGCTGAAATCGCTTGTCCTGACCGCGGCGCTGGCGCTGTCGTCCGTTCCAGCCCTGGCGCAATCGGCGCTGAACGACATCCTGAGCGGCGGCGTGCTGAAGGTCGGCACGACGGGCGACTGGAACCCGATGACGATGAAGGATGTCGCCACCAATGGCTACACCGGGTATGACATCGACGTGATGAACCAGTTGGCGGCCGATCTCGGCGTCACGGTGGAATTCGTTCCGACCGACTGGAAGACGCTCGTGTCCGGCGTCTCGGCCGGTACCTATCACATCACCGGATCGGCCTCGATGTCGCCCGCGCGCGCCAAGGCGGCAGGATATTCGACGAGCTACTTCTCGCTCGCCACCGTTCCGCTGATCAACAAGAAGGACGCCGACCGCTTCAAGGACTGGGCCGATCTCGACAAGCCCGACGTGACCGTGGCGGCGACGCTTGGCACGACCCAGGAAAAGCAGGTGAAGGAGTTCTTCCCCAACGCCCAGTACAAGATCGTCGAAGCGCCCGCGCGCGACTTCCAGGAGGTTCTGTCCGGCCGCGCCCAGGCGCACATCACCTCCAATGTCGAGGCCTACAAGCTCATTGCCCAGTATCCCGAGATGATGATCGTGCCTGTGTCGGCGCCTCGGGCCCGCACGCCGGTCGCCATGCTGATGCAGCAGGATGACCAGGTCTGGATCAACTACGTCAACACGTGGATCACCCTGAAGAAGGAAGCCGGCTTCTTCGACGAGCTCGGCATCAAGTGGCAGCTCCAGAACTGACCAGGGCATCGGCGGAGCGCCGTAGGCGCTTCGCCTTTCGTCCATGCTGACGATCTACGCCATCCCGCCCAGTCTCTACTGCGCGAAGCTGCGCATCGTGTTGCGGCACAAGAACCTCGACTGGCGCGAGGTACCGCCTCCGGGCGGGTATGGCTCCGCCGAATACAAGCGGATCGTGCCATCCGGCAATCTGCCGGCCATGCTCGACGGCGACCTGCTCATCGCCGACAGCGAGGCGATCGCGGAATACCTGGAGGAACGGTATCCAGAGCCGCCGCTGCTGCCACAGGCCGTTGCGGACCGCGCCAGGATGCGCGAGCGCGGACGTTTCCACGACACAAGGCTGGAACCGGCTCTACGGGCACTTTTCGGATCGATTTCGCCCAGCAGCCGCGACGCCGCCCTCACTGCGCGCCAGTCTGCCCTCCTGTCCGAGAGGCTCGGCCAACTTGGGCGAATGCTGGAGGCAGGGCCTGACCTGTGTTTCGGCCTCGGTGACTGTGGCTATCCGATCACCTTCGCCTGGATCGACGCGCTGACTTCGCCACTGTCCTTGGCCATCGCGTGGCCCGAATCGGTCGCAGCCTATCGCGCCCGCATCGAGGTCGAGCCCGCCGTCGCGGCGGAACTGGAGAGCTATCGCCCGATCCTGCGTGGATGGGTAGACAGGACCGCGGGTCCGTCGGGATGAGGCTCGACCTGATGACCTGGCCAGAGGTGGAGGCCCATCTGGCTGCGTCGGGCGGCATCATCGTGCCGGTCGGCTCCACCGAGCAGCACGGGCCGATGGGCTTGATCGGGACTGACGCGCTCTGCGCCACGACCATCGCCGAACGCGCCGCCGAACGCTGCGGGGCGATCGTGGCGCCGACGCTGGCCCTGACGCCCGCGCCGTTCAACACCGCCTTTCCCGGCACGATCTCGATCTCCGCACCACTCTTTGCCGCGCTGGCCGGCGAGGTGATCGACGGCCTCGCCGCGCAAGGTTTTGCCAACGTCTATGTTCTCAACGGCCACGGCGCCAATCTCGCGCCGCTGCGCGAGGTGATCGCGGCCCGGCCTGGCCGGCGCGTTCGGTTGAAGAGCTGGTGGGACTTCGAGCCGGTCAACGTGCTGCGGCGCGCGTGGTATGGCGACTGGGAAGGCATGCACGCCACGCCTTCAGAGGTCGCGATCACCATGGCCGCGCATCGGCAGCCGCCGGTTCCTCCGGAGGCCCTAACGCCGCCGCGCGCCCTGTCGGCCGACTATGTGCGCGCCCATGCCGGCGACCGGCACGGCCCGCCTGACGAGCACCGGCGCGACTTCCCCGATGGCCGGGTAGGTTCGCACTCGGCGCTCGCGACGCCGCAGCAGGGGGCTGACCTGATCGAGGCGGCGGCGAAGGCGGTCGCCGAGGATTACCGCGCTTTCACGGTATCCTGACCGCCGACAGGCGTCCGTGGGGCGCGAGGCCGATCGCCTGCGCCGGATCGGCGAAGGCTGCGGCGACTTGGGGATTGGCGGCGAGGATCTCGCTGCCGCCAGGCACGCGTTCGGGATGCAGCCGGCCGTTCTCCCAGACCGCGACCCCATCGACCAGCACGGTTGGATCGACGACGTTCCAGCAAATCTCGCCCGGCGCATAGGCCCCGCAAGTGTGAAAATGCAGCAGGCGAGGGTTGCCGAAGGCCGCGCCGCTCCAGCGCTCCAGGTCTTCGCCGGCCTGGCCCTGAAAGGCGCAGCCCGGATGGATGCCTGCATGCCAGGAATGGACGAAATCGCGGTCGATGCCGAACCGGCCGGCGACGAAGGCGTAATGCCGGCGCGCCGTGTCCACATCTGCGGCGTCGCCCTCGAAACCGGTGATGCGGTTGCCGTCGAACCCGATGAACAGCACGTCGCTCAGCGCCGCCCCATACGGCTGGTAGTACTTCGAGCCGGTGCCGACGAGGAAGCCGGCCTGCGCCACCCGGCCGCGATAGGCCGCCGCCGGCGCCGGCGTGAAGACCGACATGGGAAAGCGCGCGACCGCCACATCGCCGGACGCGGCGGGAAATGTCACGCCCGGGCCGGAAAAATCGGTGCCGAGAGGGCAGGTCACGCGGATGGTCGACGCGCCGGCGAGGGCCGCATCGACATGCGCCTTCAGTTCGACGAAGGCGCGGTAGGGAGCCTGGCCGAAGGCTGAGCCCAGCATGGCCCGGTCGAGCGCATAGCAGACGATCGGGCGGACCGGGGCCAGTTCGGCGTTGAAGCGCAGCTGGTCGCCCATGCGGGCGAGGAACAGCGTCCGGTCGGCGGCCAGCATCGCCTGGCGCAGTTCCACCGGCGGCGAGTCAATATCGGGGTCGAACGGGACAAGCCGCGCCGCAGCCTTCACGCCCATCGCCGCGGCCGCTTCGAGAACTGCCTCGGCCAGGCCCGCGCCATAGTAGGCGAGCGCCGGATCCTCGCGCAGGACGAGCAGCGTCTCGCCGGCCCGCATTCCGGCGCAATGGGCCAGCAGGTTGCGTGCGCCGGCCAGCACGGCCGCGTCGTCGGTTGCGTCTGCCTGGATCATGCGGGGCCTCCTCGCGCCGTCTCGAACAGCCTGAGATGTGCTGGCCAACGGCCGCCGATTTGACTTCGACTAAGCCCTTCATTAGCAGCACTTATATGAAGGCGAATCTTCCTTTCGCGGCGCTGCGAACCTTCGAATCCGTCGTGCGGCTGCAGGGCTTCGGCCGCGCGGCCGAGGAACTCGGCGTCACGCAGAGCGCGGTGAGCCAGCATGTGCGCACGCTGGAGGACTGGCTTGGCCGCCGCCTGGTGATCCGGGGCGGAGGACGGGCCACCGCCAACGAGGACGGGTTGAAGCTGGCCGCCGCCATCGCACAGGGTTTCGGGGAGGTCGCGCAGGCCTGCAACGCGCTGCGCGTGCAGCCGGGCGAGAGCCTGACGATCGGCATTTCCTGCCTGCCCGGCTTCGCCTTCATCTGGCTCATTCCGCGTCTGATCGAGTTCGACCAGCGCTATCCCGATTTTCCCGTCTCCATCCTCACGTCGGGGTCGCTCGCCAACTTCGCCGACGACGAGGTCGACGTGGCGATCCGTTACGGTCTGGGCAGCTATCCGGGCCTTCACGTCGAGCGTCTGCTGACCGAGCGGGTGTTCCCGGTCTGCGCGCCAAAGCTCATCGAGAAGGGGCCGCCGATCCGCTCGGTGGACGATCTCGCCCATCACACGCTGCTCTACGACGAGATCGCCGACATCGGCGGGCGCCCGCCCACCTGGCGGTACTGGGCGGAGGAGACAGGCCGCACCCTGCCCAAGCCGCAGCGGGCGCGACGTTTCGGACAGTCCAACATGGTCGTGCAGGCGGCGATCAACGGCTATGGCGTGGCGCTCGGGCGCGAACCGCTGGTCATCGACGCCTTGACCGACGGGCGGCTGGTGCGGCCGTTTCCCGAACTCGTCCCGTCGCAATTTTCCTACTGGTTCGTGTGTCCGACAGGATCCCTGCGAACCGAACGCATCCAGGTGTTTCGCGACTGGCTGCATCACGAGGTCGAGCGTCAGCCGGCCATCACCGATGCCTCGCTTGCGGCATCCTGAGACGCCTCGGCGGCGATCCGCCGCTCGACCTTGCGCCGGAAGCGCAACGCGCCGGCATCGAGCCCGAGGTTGATGCTGGGCGTGCGCGGGTTCTTCATGCCGCGATGGACCGATTCCAGCACGTCCTTGTCCTCGTTGAAGGCCATGGTCGCGCCCGCGAACATGCGCTCCGACATGGCGGTATCGTCGGCCCGCTGGTTGCGATGCTGGAACCAGAAATAGAGCGAGTTGTCCTCGTCCACCGGCGTGATGAAATTGTAGGAGACGTTGACGAAGGATCCTTCCGGGATGTCGTTTCCCGAAGCGCCGGAGCCGCCCGGCGCATAGACCGACATGTTGAGCGCGATGGCGGGAAGCCGCATCTCATAGTGCTGCTTACGGTCGCAATTGTCGGCGAAGGCGAGGAAGGGGGCATAGTAGGGCGGCGCCGGCTTGTCGTGGATCCAGCGGTAGACGACCACGCCGTCGTCGTCCTCCGTCATTTCCAGAGGCAGCGTGTCCGATCCCGCGCCGGCGAAAGACGTGACGTGGACCCAGGCGACGTGCGAGGGGTCGAGCAGGTTGTCGGTGATCCAGAGATAGTTGCAGGCGATCGGCAGCGCGCCGCGGGCGGTGCGTCCCCAGGAGGGGTCGTCGAAATGCGGGATGTCGATCAAGGCGGACGGATCGGCAAGTGCCGGGTCGCCTGGCCAGACCCAGACGAAGCCATAGCGTTCGATCACCGGCCAGGCGGTCACGCGCGCCCGTTTCGGGATCATGTGCTCCTGGGTCGGCGCCGCCACGCAACGGCCCGCGCCGTCGAAGGTCAGGCCGTGATAGCCGCAGACCACCGTGTCGCCCTTCAACGCGCCCTTGGACAGGGGAAGCTTGCGGTGGGGGCAGGCGTCTTCCAGCGCCGCAACGGTGCCGTCCAGCCGGCGAAAGAACACCATCGCCTCGCCCAGCAGCGTCATCGGCTTCAGGTCGCGGCCGAAATCCTCGCCGCGGCCGGCGACATACCAGGTGTTGCGGATGAAGGCTGCAGGCTGCATCGGAATCTCCGGTCGCGCGACTTGCCGATGACATTAGCATGGGGTTTAGTGAAACTGAAGTACGGCTTTCGGATTGGAAACGCCCGCATGGACCTTACGCGCTGCACCGACATGCATGCCCATTTCTACGGCGGCGGCCTGGCCGAGATGCTGGCGCGCCGCGTTTCCAGGCCCTGCCTTCGCGAGACGATCGACGGCCCGGTGATGCTCGCCATGAACGGCGAGTTCCCCTTCACGCCATCACATCATGATCATGCCGTCGGGCTTGCGGAGATGGCAGGGCAGGGGGTGACGCGTCGCATGCTGACCTTTCCCGGCGCGCTGTGCGCGGACGTTCTCCCGCTCGCCGAAGCGCTGCCCGCCATCCGCGCCTTCAACGACCATATGGCGGAGCTACGAGCACGGACCGGCGGACGATTGACGGCGCTGGCCGGATTGCCGCTTGCCGATATGGAGGAGGCCGCGCGCGAACTCGTCCGCGTCCGCCGCGAATTGCGGCTGCCGGGCGCGATCCTGCCGTCGAACTACTTCAACACGATTGCCCAGGCCCGCGCGCTCGAACCGGTGCTGAAAGCGGCCAACGAGACCGGCGCGCTCTTGATGCTGCATCCGGGCCTGATGGTTGGCGAGGACGCGCCGGTGCTTGCGGCCGACCATCCGCAGTACCGCACCTCCGCCGTTTCGCTGCAGGCGCAGGCGTCCCAGGTCGTCCTGACGCTGATCCTGTCGGATCTCCTCGACGTGTTTCCAGACATCGCCTTTCAGGCCATCAATCTCGGCGGGACCATCCCCTTCATCGTCGAACGGATGGAGAGCATCGGGCGCCATCGCAACGCCGCCCAGCCGTTCCCGACCGAGCGGCTGAAGCGGATCTGGTACGATGCCGCCTCGCTCGGGCCGCGCGCGCTGGAGGCGGCGGTCAAGCTCTACGGGGCCGACCGCATCATGGCGGGATCAGACTACCCGATCTTCCACGACAGCCCGCTCGACGCGATCCGGGGCGCTGCGATCTCCGATGTCGAGAAGGAACAAATCGCCTGGCGCACCGCCGAGGCGCTGCTCGACAGGCAGGACCAGTTCCTCTGAAGCGCTGGCTGACGGAGCCGGTCACGCGCGGATGGAGAACCGGAATGGGTCGGTCGACGACGGAAGGCCCAGTTGTGCGTGGATGGAGAGCGGCGCTCCAGACGTGGGAATGACCATCAAGCCCGGCGGGATTCCGGGGCGTCGCCCGAGCGGGGGGGGCCAGGCGGGCGCGACGCCCGCCCGATCAACTCGTGAGCTGGGCCAGTCGCTTTGCGGCCAGCTGATTGCCCGCCGCGGCTGCCTCCTGCAGCAGCGTTCTGGCGCGTTGCGGCTCATTGTCGATGATGAGGTTCGCAAGCGCGAACTGCGCATAGGAGATGTCCTGGGCCGACGCCTTTTCGAGATAGCTTCGGGCCTTGACCAGATCCTGCGGAACGTCAGTCCCGGAGGCGTACATCTCGCCGACGCGGTACTGCGCCCAGCCGATGTTCTGCTCGGCGGCCTTGGCCAACAGCGCCGCGCCGCGCGGAACGTCCTTCGGCACGCCGTTTCCGTCCATGTAGAGCACGCCGAGCTGGTATTGCGCCCAGCCATTGTTCTCTTCGGCGGCCTTGGCGAACGCTGCGGCTGCTGCCGGCACGTTCTGGGCGACGCCCTTTCCCTCGAGGAGCATGGTGCCGTACTTGTAATGGCCCCAGTGGCTGCCCATGTCGGCGGCACGCTTGTAGTAGCGCGCGGCGAGCGCCTCGTTCTTTGCCCCGCCTTGCTTCATGAGCGTGTCGCCCGCCTGGAACGCCTGGCGCGCCGCGAGGCTGCTGTCGTCGTCCATCTTGGTGGCGGCGTCGATGGTGCAGGCCGTTAGCACGCTCAGCAGCAACACATCGATTATGCGAATCCGTCTACGCTTCATGCGGTCGAGGTCCTGTTCGAGGGTTCCACGCGGCGATGAGGATAGTATACCACCCGCTCATCCTCCTCGCTAGGTCACTGTGCCGACGGACTGACCATCTGCCCGTTCCGCGGCGCGAGAATCGGCAACGCGGCCTTCTCCCCCGCCTCTTCGATGATCACGCCATTGTCAAAAGGGGGATAGGTCAAGGGTACGATCGGCATCGGAGGCTGCATCATGGGCGCCGAGACCGAGATGCGCGAGCGACCATCCGGCAGCGTCTCCGATATGCGCGACCCGGAAGGTGCCGGCGTTGCCAGGATCAGCGCCGCAGTGAGCCCGGGTACGGAAACATAGCGGTAACCGAGCGGCGCGAAGATGGGCGCGCACAGCTTCCCCAGCCACGCGAGGGCGTCGGCAAGCGCGATCGCCACGCGCCGAAGCGACGGGAACATGTCACCCAGGCTGTCCAGAATGCCGACAAAGCGGATGAGGCCGTAGCTGTAGAGCAGGATATTGACGATCGGGATCACGGCGCCGGAATACTCGCCGTACATTACCGCCCGGGTGGCGTAGGCGAGCATCAGCATCAGGACGCCGAGGTTGAACAGCAGCGCGTATGGTGGAACATAGGTGCGCCTGGAAACCTTCGGCGTGCGGACGAAGCTTCCCTTGCGTCCGGTGACCATCTGGAAGATGGACGCCAGGATGCCGGCGAAATTGACCGGAAGCAGCATCAGGTTGAGCGCGCAGACGCCGAACAGGTCTCGGGCGCGATAGCCCAGGCGCTTGAGATCGAGCATGTAGAGCGCGAAGTACGGCAGCATGATCACCGGCGTCCACAGGATGCCGCTGGCTTCCGCGCCCGCCCAGATCATGAGCATGAACACGGCCACGTTGCCGATGACGGGCGAGAGCAGGTAGTGCGTCCGTAGCACGACTTCCGGGAAGCGGCCCAGCCGGTCCGGCGAGCGCAGGTACTGCCGCACGAGGTCGGGAAGGATGATCAGCCCGCCATTGGCCCAGCGCTTGCGCTGGATCGCGAGGGCGCCGAAATCGGCCGGGGTGGCACTGTAGGCGAGCGGCACGAAATGGTTCTGCACGCGCCAGCCGCGTTGCAAGAGGTCGATCGTCGACCCCGTGTCCTCAATGACGGTCTTGTCCTGGATGAAGATGCGGACCGTCTTGCCGTCGTCGACGCGGGTCTTGGCGATCGCTTCCAGCGCGGAGAAGCGGATCAGGGCATTGGCGCCGACCCAGAAGGCTGCATCGAACCAACTCGACCCCTGGTGGACGAGGTACTGGATGTCGGTTGTCGCGCCGGCGATGCGCTCGACCGGCGCTTCGCCGTTCGGGAAGGTGAGGTAGGGGGTCTGGGCCACGCCCGCGCGCGGATCGGCTTCCAGGATGTCGACGAGCGTGGCGACGTACTGGTTCAGGATCACGCTGTCGGCGTCGAGCGTCAGCACGTAGTCGGGGCGCGGCACGTCGACGTCGATCTCGGACCCGATCGCCGGATCGAGGCTGGTCACGCCGTTCCGGTGGACCCGGACGTAGCGGCCGCCCATCAGGCCGATATAGGCGTTGAGGTTCATCGCCTTGTTGGGCGCGTGCGAAAGATTGGCGAAGCTCTTGCGCTGGAAATGGGTGACGTCGTCGCAGACCAGGAGAGCAAGGCGGGAATGTTCGGCATCCGCCTCTTCCGCCGTCAGCGTCGCCTCGGCCAGTCGCTCGGCACGGGCCCGGTAACGGGCGGCGACGTCGCGAACGATCCGCTCGACGACGAAGCCATCGACATGGCGGAAATCCTCTGACGCCTCTGCCTCCAGGCGGACGGCGATTCCGTTCAGCCAGTTCATGGCGTTCCGGTAGCCGTCAGCGAGGTGATGGGCCTCATCTGCAGGGTCGAAGGAGCCGGATGCTTTGCGTGCCAACCAGGCGGCGTGGTCGGCACGGCGTCGGTCGGCCTGCTCGCGCAGCCAGCCGGACACTTCGCCGACCGCCGAGAGGGTGGATCTCAAGGCGACCTTGTCAGTCGGGGTATCATCCACCAGTACGACGATCCGTCGATTGGCGTATTCGGCGAGCGCCGCCGACAGCACTGTCGCGATCAGGACCCGCCGCTCCTCGCGGTAGGTCGGTATCAGGATCGAGACGGACGGAGCGTCGGCCTCGGCCCGCCAAGGGACCTCCGTGGCGGACAGATCGCCAAGCTCTTCGCGGCGGCGGGACGCGCCGAAGCGGTTGAACTGATAGGCGAGGCTGCAATAGAGCAGCATGACCAGCATCGCATAGTAGAAGACGATGTCGGACCCGGTCATGCGCAGGGTGCCGAAATGGTAGGCGGCAAAACCAGAGAACAATGCGATCGTGCTGGCGATCGCGAGTTTGATGCCGGTCGATCCGACGGTGCGGCGCTGCTCCGCGATCCAGGATGCGACGGCATCGCGAAGCGCACGCCATGCTGCCCGGAGGCGGCCGAGCAGCCGTGACGGCCATCTGCGCCATGCCGCATCGAGGGTCGGCGAGCGTCCGGCAGCCGGTGTGGTGGCATCGGCCACCGTTCCGGCTTCCATGACGTCTCCGCGAATGTCTAACGTCATGATACTATGCCGTTCTCGTTCCGCGATCAGAAGTTGACGCTGAACTTCATGCCGCCGGCGTTGATCGTGGTGTTCTCGCCGAAGGCGCCCTCGTAGAAGATCTGCAAGGTGCCGATGTCGGCCTTCAGGATATCGACGCCGGTCGAAATCGTCCACAGGACGTCCTCGGAAGAGCTGCCGATGGTGAAGGGGGTGGCTGCGTTGCCGTCGGCGTTGAAGACACCGGTCAGCGAGTAGTCGTTGCCGGTGTAGAGCCCGACGCCACCACGCAAATACGGCCTCAGCAGCATGTCCTCGCCGAGCGCGACCTGGCCGCCGATCTCGATCGCCGGCATCAGCGCCAAAACGGTGTTGTCGATGCCGTCGGTGCTCACCGAGGCGACGCCGCCGCTTTCGGTGAAGGCGCCGGTGCGCACGTAGGTGGCGGACAGATCGACCATCGGGCGCAGATAGAAGCCGCCGGTCTCCATCGTATAGGCGGCGCGCAGTCGGCCGCTCACGGTGGTCACATCGGTCTCGCCCGACAAGAGGTCGGTGAAGTTGCCGATGTCGATCGGGCGCAGAGTGTCGTAGCTGCCGTAGGAGGCCGAGAGCGACGCGGCCAGCAGCAGCGGGCCGGGGGCATACTTGACGACCGCGCCGGCCGAGAAGCTCTCGCCCTCGCTCGACGAGCCGCCGTCGCCGTCGCGGTCGGACGCGCGGTAGCCGATGGAGGCGCCGATGCGCCAGGCTGTGTCGCGGATGGCCATCTGAACGCCGCCCATCACCTCGGTGGAGCGGGTGTTGAAGCCGGTCAGGTCGCCGTTCGCCTCGAGGTCGTACTTGCTGTAGACGGCGCGGCCCCAGGCGCATTCGCCCTCGGCGGCGAAGGCGTTCTCGCCACCGGCCATGCGGCAGCTGAGCATTGCGTCCGAGAAGGTATCGACGTCCTGCACCGAGGCGATCTGGTCGGCGACGTAGATGTTGGGCGAGAGCTGGTTGAGGGCGTCCTCGCCTTCCTCGACGGAGCCGACGTTGAGCAGTGCGAGCGCGATCGGCTCGAGCCCGCCGGGACCCTCGATGCTGTCCTGGATGGCTGCGCCGATGGAGGTGGCATTCTCGCCCATGCCGCCCGGCGCGAAGTCGAAGCCGTCGATCGACAGCTGGACGTCGTTGCCGACGGTGTTGATATCACCGACCACGAAGGGGTTGAGCAGCGTCAGCGTCTGTGAGGTGACGCCGCTGCCGGTAGTGACAATGGTGTAGATGTCCGGCGTGCCGTTGGCGGTGATGAAGTTCAGCTGCAGGCCACCGTCGAGCGAAGCGGTGTTGGTGACGTTGATGAGATCGGACGTCGAATCATCCATGTCGATGTCGAACAACAGCGTTCCCGTCGCCTCGTTGACGAGCACGCCCGTCAGCGTCGTCGTGTGGATCCGGTCGTTGCCGCCAGGCGAAAGCGTGCCGGTGTTGGTAAGCGAACTGTCGGCGCTGATGTTGACCGTGCCGCCCATGTTGAAAAGAGCGCCTGCACGGTTGTTGAAGGGGTTGTTCCAAGGGCCGAGAAGGACGTTGCCGGTGATGGTGCCGTAGTTGTCGACGGTGGTGTCGTTCTGGGCCGAGACGACCGCCCATTCGTTGATGCCGCCGGCGTTGGAGATCGAGCCGCGGTTCGTCAGCTGGATGCCGAGACCCTCGACGAAGCGGACGCCGGCATTGCCGGCCGTGCCGATCACCGAAGCGTCCGCGCCGACCGTCACGGTCATGGCGCCTTCGCTCGTCACGCGGATACCGTCGAGCGCGCCCGTCACCGTTCCGCCGTCGACGGAGACGTCGATCGTGGCCCGGGCGACCGACGTGGCGGTGATGCCGTTGCCGCTGGTCGAGGTGATGCTGCCCCGATGGTCGATGTCGATCAGGGTGTCGCCATTGGTCAGGGCATAGATGCCGTGGTTGACCGAGGTGATGTCGCCGGTCGTGTCGATGTCGGCATTGCCGGCCTCGGCGTTGACGAAGACGCCGTAGCCGCTGGAGTCGATGTCGCCGAGCTGCGTCACCTTCACCAGGCCGGTGGAGAGCGTCGTGGCCACGATGCCGTCGCTGCCGGCGTCGATGTCGCCCTTGTTGTTGATGGTGACGGTGCCTGCGGCCGAATGGCCGTAGATGCCGTCGCCGTTCGCGTCGATGTAGCCTTCATTGATGACCGACACCGCCGTGGTGCCGAGCGTCGTGGCCACGATGCCGTCGCCGCCCGCGTCGATGTCGCCCTTGTTGTTCACGGTCACGATGCCACCGGTCGAGGTGGCACGGATGCCGCTGCCGTCGCTGTCGATGTCGCCGGTCTGCGTGACGCTGATCGTGCCGTTGCCGAGGTTGAGGGCATAGATGCCATGATCGCCGGACTGGATCATGCCGGTGGACAGGATGGTCACCGCACCGGTCGCGGAATAGCCGTAGATGCCGTAGCCGTCATCGGCCGAGATGTCGCCGAGGCTGGTCACGGAGACCGTGTTGCCGCCGGTCGAGCGCGCGAAGATGCCGTCGCTGTCGGCGGTGATGTCGCCCGTGCTGCTCACCGTCACGATGCCGGTCGATGACACCGCGAAAATCCCGTCGCTGCTGGTCCCTGCCTGCAGGTCGCCTATGCTGGTCACGAGGACGGTCGCGGAACCCTGGTTCTGCGCGAAAAGCGCGTCCGAATCCGACGTCACGTTGCCGGTGTTGATGATGGTGACGGCGCCTGTGGCCGACTGGGCGTGGATGCCGCGGTTACCGGCATCGATGGCGCCGGTGCTGTTCACGGTCACGACGTTGCTGCCGAGGTTGACGGCGTAGATGCCGTAGCCGCCGGCCGTGAGGTCGCCAATCGAATCGACGTCGATGACGCCCTGCGAGGAGTTGGCGAAGATCGCATCGTCGCCCGCTTCGATGTCGCCGATGGAGTTGACCGTCACCATCGACGAAGCCGTGTTCTGGGCGAAGATGCCGTAGCCGTCGGCATCGATGTCGCCACGCATGGTCACCGTCACGACGCCCTGCGCAGACAGGGCGCTGATGCCCGTGTCGCCGGACTCGATGTTGCCAGTCACGCTCACGTTAACCGCTTGGTTGCTCCTGTTCTCGGCGTAGACGGCCGTCATGTCGGAGTTGAACAGGGTGCCGGAAGCAATGACGGAAACCGCGCCGTTCGGCGTGTAGGCGTAGATGGCGTGGCCGGTGCCTGCATCGACGCTTCCGGTCTGGTTGACCGTCACGCCTCTCGAACCGGTGTTGGCGGCCCAGATGCCATGGTTCCAGGCCTTTATCGAGCCATTGCTGGTCACGAGCACGGAGCCGGCATTCGCTTCGGCCTGGATACCGATCCAGCTATTGGCGATGGTGCCGTCGAAATCGACCGTGACGTTGTCGTCGTCGACGTTGCCACTGCCATCAACACCCTCGGTCTGGGCGAAGATGCCGTAACCGTCCGCGTCGATGACGCTTTCGCTCACAGTGACCACCACCGCTCCACCGGCCGTGTAGGCATAGACGCCGTTGCCGTCCTCGGAGGTCAGGTCTCCGGTGTGGGTGACGGTCGTATCGTCCGTCGAGGTGTTCATGGCGAAGATCGCGTCTTCGAAGGAAACGATGTCGCCGACGGTTATGACCGTAACGGGACCGTTGGCCGCGTAGGCGTACACGCCCTTGCCCGCCGTTGACGTGACGTTGCCCGTCCAGGTCACCGTGGCGGAATCATCGACGCCCGTCGACTGGGCGAAGATGCCGTCGCCGCTGGAGTGGATCGTGCCGGAGCCGATCAGGCCGACGCTGCCGGTGGGCGAGTCGAGAAAGATGCCGCGGCCCGACGTCGAGGTGACGTTACCTGTATGATTGGCCGTCACGTCCGAGCCGGTCGAGATAAGCTGTATGCCGTCACCGACTGCCGTCACGTTGCCGACGCTCGTGAGCGAGACGCTGCCGAAAGCAGCATCCGCATAGATGCCACGCCCGCCGGCATCGACGTTGCCGGTCTGCGAGACGGAGACGTTGCCGGTCTCGGACGTGTTGACTGCGCTGATGCCGTCGCCGGATGCATCGATGGCGCCGATGTTGACGATCACGAGGGGCGTGCTCGACGTGACGGCGGAAATTCCGGCGCCGGCGGAGACGAGGATGTCGCCCTTGTTGCTGATGAAGGTCGATGTGCCCGCATCGTCGTTGCGGACGTCGATGCCGCCGAGCGTGGCAGTGATATCACCCTCGATCGTCAGGCTCGTGCCAGCGAGCGAAATCGTGCGGATGCCGTAGCCTCCGGTGGACAGGATATCGCCGTCATGATCGATCGTGATCGAGCCGTTCCAAGTATCCGCGAAGATGCCGTCTGCATCATCGACCACGATGTCGTAGATGCCGGTGTCGCTGACGATGGCGACCGTGCCGGATGATACGAAATTGACGCCGTTCACGCCACCGGAGGGCGCGATATTGGCCGTCACGCCGCTGATCTGGAGAAGCTCGATCGGGTTCGTCGCGTCCACGCCGTTGCCGAGCGCGCCGGTGCAGGTCAGGATCGTGCCGGTCGTGAGGCAGGCGGCCTGTGCGGTTCCCGGTACTCCAATGGCCAGGAAGACGATCCCGAGTGCCGCGCCGCCCAGCAGAGAGTTGCGCCGTGCTGAGGTCTGGCCGCGTGCGCGACCAGCGGTCAGAATGGGGCTGCCAATGCGCTTAAAGCGATCGATCATCTGGTCTCTGCCTCATGGCTAGTTAATCAAACTTGAAGAATCATGCTCTGCTCGCAACTATAGCGAGATAGATACCGGGCTCGGCGTCGGACAGATAGGTGGCATGGCCGGTCCTCACAAAAAACTCGTGCCTGTGGCAAGCTTGCAACTAGACCCGATGGTCGCAGCGGGAGTTCGTGGATCGCCCCTTGCAGGCAACTTGCAAGCTGCGGCAGCATGTTCGATAAGCCGTCGCCCACGCGATTTGGGCTCGGGACCCCTTTCATGACATCGTTGCAGTTCTCTTCGGGCGATCTGGTCGCGGATCGCCGCGCCGATTATGCCGAAATGCTCATCGAGGGTGGCGATGTGGCCGCTGCCGTCGAACTTCTGGCGGATACGCTCGCCCTCGTGCCGGCTTGGGCTGCCGGCTGGTACAGATTGGGCGAGATGCGCGAGGCGGCCGGCGAGCGGGCGGCCGCGGCGGAGGCTTTTGCCGAGGCGCTCCGGCTCGATCCGGCCGACCGGCTTGGCGCCAGCCTCAAGCTCGGCCTCCTGGGGGCAGCCCATGCCATCGACGCGCCGCCGAGCGCCTTCGTCGAGGCGCTGTTCGACCAGTATGCCGACCGGTTCGACAAGGCGCTTGTCGAGCGGCTCGCCTACCGCGTGCCGGATCTGATCGCCGGGGCGCTCGACGCGGCCGGCGCGCGCGCCTTCGCGCATGTCGTCGACCTCGGCTGCGGCACAGGCCTGATGGGCGAGCGGCTGCGCCACGCCGCGAGCTTTCTCGATGGTGTCGACATCTCGGCCGGCATGTTGAAGAAGGCCGAAAGCAAGCGCGTCTACGACCGACTGTCGCGACAGGACCTGCAGACCTTCGATCCGGAGGCCTTTGGCGAGGCCTGGCAAGGCGTTGCGCCGGGCGCTGTTCGCGCGGACCTCGTGGTGGCGGCCGATGTCTTTCTCTACCTGGGCGCACTGGAGCGCATCGTCACCGCGGTCGCCTCGATGCTGCCGGACGGCGGGCTGTTCGCCTTCTCCGTCGAACGGCACGAAGGACCCGAGCCGATGGTTCTCCGCCCCTCGCGGCGCTACGCGCATTCCGAAGGTCCGCTGCGCGAGCTGCTCGCCGCCGCCGGCTTTTCGATCGTCTCTCTCGACGCCCACCCGATCCGCCTGGACCGCGGCGAGCCGATCGAGGGACTGATCGTGTTGGCGCGCAAGGGGAGGGTGTCGGCGCACGCGGCGACGGTCGGGGACGATGTCGCGCTCTCCGCCGATGATATGGCTGCGCTGCCCAACTGACGCCGCTCAGGCCGTCCTGCTCGTCCTTCGTCAGTGACCTCGGCAAGGTCCGACGCGTCGATTTCGCCGCTGCCGTCGCATGCATGCGGGCATGCTCGACGGCCCGCCACGAAGGGCTCGCCTATCGAGCGTCCGGCGCGACGGCGGGCTGCGTGGTGGAAGCGACGGGCAGGGTACTTGGCAATGGCGAGGCAGTGACCCGCTGCGCGGCAGCCCATTCCGCGAGGATGGTCGCCACTGCCTGATCCCGCGTCAGCCCCTGGCCGCCCAGGGCGATCGATCGATCGATCGTCTCGATCAGGTTGCGGGGTGCATTGATGACGAGGGTGGTGACCTCAGCCATGATCGGTGCCGAAGCCGGGGACGAGCATCCTTGGATCGCCGATGAAAGCGCGTTGCGCGCGCCCTCTGCCGACAGCGACCAGGTCGACCGCCCGAGTTGAATGTAGATCGGATATTGCAGGTCCAGGATCGCTCTTCCGGCATCAGCGCTCAGATCGATCTCGAGGTCACCCTCCCCTGTCCTTTCGTAACGAGAATAGAATGACCGCAAGCCGGTCGTCAGATACGCCAACTGGTTTTCGCGCGGCGCGACCTGCCCCATTATCAGGACGCGAGGACGATCCTCGCGGCAATAGAAGATGAAGGCGTTGCGAGTGGCCGTAATGCCGCTGGCATCGGCGACGGAGAAGCCGGGCACCGTGAACTCTCCCGTCCACCAAGGCCCCTGGAGTTCGGATTTCTCCGTCAGGTGATCTTCTCGCGTGGCGGGCGTTTTGAACGCGAATTCTCCCGCCACTTCATAGCTGGTGCCGTTCCAGCGATGGACCTTCGAACCCCAGGACAGCAGATCGCGCCAGCCACCCGAGCCGTCATTGCGATAGGCGATCAGAGCTTCCCTGATCGGCCCTGGCGTAAGCATGCGAAAGTCTGGATCCGACACGCCATGCAGGAGGCAGTTTGCGTGGTCGCAGTAGACTTCGGACATCAGCTTCCAGACATACTCGTAATCACCGTCGCCGTTCAGATCGATCTCCGTGACGAACAGATTGTAGCCATTGGAATGGGATTTGATGGCTTCGATATCCAGCGTGTCGCCAACCAGTTTCTCGAGCATGATGTCCTTGGTCGCATCGAGTGCGCTCGATTGCGTCATGTCATGCCACCCCTCCCGATCGGCGGACAGTGCTGGAGTGGCGGTCAGACAGGCGAGCGACAGAGCTACAACAAAAGCGCGAACGTTCATCGAGAATTCTCCTTGGACGAACTCCCATAGCGCCGCCGATCGGAGGGCGTAAAGAAGCAAGACAGAACAGCGACGAGACTGGTTAACGCGGCAAGGTCCGCGCGAGACCATGGAGCCCGGAGACCCGTCCCGGCAGCCGGCGGGAAGGACCACACCGGGGCTGTCGAGGTCGTGAGGCCGGTTTCGCTGACGTCCCGTCCGCCGTGGTAGCCTGTCCGTGCGAGACCTGCGGCGCCGCTGGCGGTGATCGCCGCCTTGCGGTTGGCCCTTGCGCCAGGACGGCATGCGCGTCCGCTCCGAAACCATGTCGCGTCGTTGTGCCGATACCCTTCCCACCATGCCCGTTCTGCTTTAGTTCTGTCGGCCGTGACAGACCAGCTCGCTCCTCCGCCCCAGATCGCCGCCGTGCGCCTGCCCGACCCCTTCCTGCGCTGGTTTGCCGAGCGCGGCTGGGCGCCGCGTGCGCATCAACTCGACCTGCTCGCGCTGGCGCAAGGTGGGGCGTCGGTGCTGCTGATCGCGCCGACCGGGGCGGGCAAGACGCTGGCGGGGTTCCTGCCGTCGCTGGTCGACCTCGCCGAGCGAGGCAAGCGGCGACCCGGCGAGGCGCATCGCGGCGTGCACACGCTCTACATCTCGCCGCTGAAGGCGCTGGCGGTCGACATCCAGCGCAACCTGACCAAGCCCGTCGAGGGCATAGGCCTGCCGGTGACGATGGAGACGCGCACCGGCGATACCCCGACCCACAAGCGGCAACGCCAGAAGCTGTCGCCGCCCGACATCCTGCTGACCACGCCCGAGCAACTGGCGCTGCTGATCGCTTCCAAGGATGCCGCGCGGTTCTTCTCGGGCCTGCGCTACGTCGTGCTCGACGAACTGCATTCGCTCGTGACGTCAAAGCGCGGGCACCTCCTGTCGCTGGGCCTGGCGCGGCTGCGCGCGCTGGTGCCGGGCCTCCAGACGGTCGGCCTTTCGGCCACGGTCGCCGAACCCGATGCGTTGCGCCGCTGGCTGGTGCCTCAGGACGCAGCCGGCGCGATGGCCGATCTGATCACCGTGGCGGGAGGCGCGAAGCCGCAGGTCTCGATCCTGGAATCGCGCGAACGCGTGCCCTGGGCCGGCCACTCGGCGCGCCACGCCATGCCCGAGGTCTACGAGGAAATCCGCAAGCACAAGACGACGCTCCTGTTCGTCAACACGCGCAGCCAGGCCGAACTGCTGTTCCAGGAACTGTGGCGCATCAACGAGGACAATCTGCCGATCGCGCTGCATCACGGCTCGCTCGACGTGGCGCAGCGGCGCAGGGTCGAGAAGGCGATGGAGAGCAATGCGCTCAGGGCCATCGTCGCGACCTCGACGCTCGACCTCGGGATCGACTGGGGCGACGTCGACCTTGTCGTGCATGTCGGCGCGCCGAAGGGAGCGAGCCGCCTCGCGCAGCGCATCGGCCGCTCCAACCACCGCATGGACGAGCCTTCGAAGGCGATCCTGGTGCCGGCCAACCGCTTCGAGGTGCTGGAGTGCCGCGCCGCGATCGAGGCCAGTTATCTCGGCGCGCAGGATACCCCGCCGCTGCTCGACGGCGCGCTCGACGTGCTCGCCCAGCATGTGCTCGGTTGCGCCTGCGCCGAGCCGTTCTCCGCCGATGCGCTCTACGATGAGGTACGCACGGCCGCGCCCTACGCCTCACTCGACCGCGAGAGCTTCGACCGGATCGTCCAGTTCGTGGCCACCGGCGGCTACGCACTCAAGACCTACGAGCGCTATGCCCGTATCCGGCAGACGAAGGAGGGATTGTGGCGCGTCAGCCATCCGCGGGTGGCGCAGCAGTACCGGCTCAACATCGGCACGATCATCGAGGCGCCCATGCTCAACGTGCGCTATGTGCGATCGGGTCGAGGGGCGGGCTCGCGCGGCGGGCCGGTGCTCGGCAAGGTCGAAGAGTACTTCCTGGAGACGCTGGCGCCGGGCGACACCTTCATGTTCTCCGGCCGCGTCCTGCGTTTCGAGGGCATCCGCGAGAGCGAGGCCTTCGTGTCGAACGCGACCGGCACGGACGCCATGGTGCCGTCCTATGCCGGCGGCAAGTTTCCGCTTTCCACCTATCTCGCCGACCAAGTGCGGGCGATGCTGGCGGACCCCGCAAGCTGGCAGGCGCTGCCCGATCAGGTATCGGATTGGCTCAGGCTCCAGCGCGACGTATCGGCCTTGCCGAAACGCGACCAGTTGCTGGTCGAAACCTTTCCGCGCGGGCAGCGCTTCTACATGGTCGCCTATCCCTTCGAGGGCCGGCTCGCACACCAGACGCTCGGCATGCTGCTCACGCGGCGGCTGGAACGAGCCGGGGCCCGGCCGCTCGGCTTCGTGGCGAGCGACTACGCGCTGGCGATCTGGGGCCTGGAGGACATGGGAGCGATGGCGAAATCGGGCGAGGCGCCGCTTGCCGCGCTCTTCGACGAGGACATGCTGGGCGACGACCTTGACGCCTGGCTCGCCGAAAGCTGGCTCCTCAAGCGCACCTTCCGCAATTGCGCGGTGATTGCCGGGCTGATCGAGAAGCGCTACCCCGGCCAGGAGAAGACCGGCCGGCAGGTGACGGTCTCCGCCGACCTGATCTACGACGTCTTGCGCAGCCACGAGCCCGATCACATCCTGATGCAGGCAACGCGGGCGGATGCGGCGACCGGGCTGCTCGACGTGGCGCGGCTGTCGGATATGCTGTCGCGGATCAGGGGTCGAATCAGCCATAAGGCCCTCGACCGGATTTCGCCGCTCGCCGTGCCGATCATGCTGGAGATCGGCAAGGAGTCGGTAAACGGCGATGCGAGCGATACGCTGCTCGCCGAAGCGGCGGACGAATTGATCGAGGAGGCCGCGGGCCAAATGACTGGCGGGGCGCAATGACCATCGCGGCACGCATCGAAGGCGGCGCGGCGGTCGTATGCATCGCAGGCGAGGCAGCGCTCTGCGATCCCGCGGGCGCGCTCTTCCTGCCCGCGCACGGTCTGCTCGTGGTCTCGGATCTGCATCTGGAGAAGGGCGCGGCGTTCGCGCGACGCGGCGTCATGATGCCGCCCTACGACACCGCCGCCACGCTCGACCGGCTGGCTCGGGTGGTCGAGGCCTACGATCCGGCGGCCGTCATCAGCCTTGGCGATTCCTTCCACGACGTTGTCGGGGCCCGCGACATGCCGGAACTCTTCCGTCACCGCATCGGCGCGATCATGCAAGGCCGCGACTGGTTCTGGATCGTCGGGAATCACGACCCGGAGCCCCCGGCCGGGCTGCCTGGCCGCACCGTGAGCGAGATCGCGGTCGGCAACCTGCTGTTCCGGCACGAGCCGGCCGGGCGCGCCTGCGACGGCGAGGTCGCCGGGCACCTGCACCCGGGCGCGCGTATCGTCCGCCGAGGGCGCTCGGTGCGCCGGCCCTGCTTTGCGACCGATGGTCGCCGGCTCGTCATGCCGGCGTTCGGGGCCCTGACTGGTGCGCTCAACGTGCGCGACCGCGCTTTCTCGCGACTCTTCGACTGGGATGTCTTCCGGGCCTACATGCTGGGCGCGGGAAAGGTCTATCCGGTCGACGGGAGGATGCTGTCGCCTGGCTGAGCCTCAGGCGGTCGCGACGAAGGCGAGCATCATGGACGCCGCGACGAGAACGGTGAGCAGGATTCTCAGCCGGCCGTACCAGTGCGGCGCCACCTTGGCATGGACGGCGAAGTTGTCCCAGGCGCCCTGGGCGGCGAAGGCGACCGCGAACAGGCCGAAGGCGTAGGGCTCCGGCGCGAAGAACGCGGCCCAGCCGACGAGCGGCGGTACGCAGCTTGCCACCAGGTCGCGTGGGTTGCCGCCCTTGCCGAAGACCATGCCCAGCCCCCAGCGAATGCCGCCAAGGAAGGACAGAATGATTGCGCAGTAGCTCTTGAGCAGCGCCAGCGTCGCGACCCTCGCGTCATGGTCGGCGTCGATGCCAGTCAACCAGAGCACGAGAACGAGGATCGGCACGAAGCCGAAAAGGGCGAGGTAGCGAGCGGTGCTCTCGGTCCGTGCTTCCTGCTCGACATGTCTGGCGGATCGCTCGTCCATCCTCAATCGCGCCTGAAGATCAATCGGCCGAGCCAGCCGGTCACGATGGCAAGAAGCACCGACAGCACTCCGTAGGCGAAGCCGTGATTGTTGGCGAAGCGGAAAAGCGTCTGTTCGAAGCCGGCCTTCTGGATCGCAAGCTGGGCCGAGTTCTCCTTCATGAAGATGCCGTTCTTGAACAGGAAGGCGCGCGCCTTGTGCGTCCCCACCGGCACGTTCGGCGCCAGCCGCAGCGAGGCTCGGAACAGGCTCTGGGTCAGGAATTGGACCCCGCCGATGTTTTCCGAGTAGAGGCCGCTGGAACGCTTGAGGCTGCGAAGCGCGGCCTCGAATTCGGCGATCTTCACCCGGTCGCCGGTCCGGTCCATCGGGGCGATGTAGATGTTCTCGGTCCCCAGGGCCAGCTGGCGGAAGTTGTTCTGGTCGGTGATGTCCTGGAGCGCGCGCGTCGTGGCCACCGAATAGGAGGCCGGGGCGCTGGCGAAGGTTTCGGAATCGGCATTGAGCCAGACGCCGAGAACCCGCTGCTTCTTGCGGACCACCGTCGGCCGCATCGGACCCTCGAGGACCACGATGACGTCGTAGCGACCTTGCCGGTAGACCAGCGGATCGGCGTTGTCGAGCGCGCCGAAGATCGTCAGGTCAGCGCCCGAAAAATCCGAGGTGATCGAGATTCGATCGGTGGAGAGGCCGATCTGGATGCTTTCGGGGATGGTCGCGGGCGCCTGCTGCGCGGCCGGCGCCGATGGCGCGGCGGCTTCAGGCGCCGGCGCCTGCGCGGGGGCGGCAAGGGTGCCGAAGAAGAAGATGACTGCCGCAAGGCCGGTGCGCCGCATCGCCATGGCTCAGAACACCACGAGGGGCGAGAGCGAGTAGACGCTCGGCGGCTGGATGAAAAGATCGAGCGCCAGGCGCACGGCCACGGCGAGGACCAGGAGCGCGAGCAGGGCGCGCAATTGTTCGCCGCGAAGTTTCTGCCCCGCCTTCGCGCCATACTGCGCGCCGGCCACGCCACCGACCATCAACGCGAGCGCCAGCACGACGTCGACCGTGTGGTTGGTGGCCGAGTGGATGATGGTCGTGTAGGCCGAGGTGAAGATGATCTGGAACAGCGAGGTTCCGATGACGACGTTGGTCGGAACCTTGAGCAGGTAGATCATGGCCGGAACCATGATGAAGCCGCCGCCGACGCCCATGATCGACGCCAGGAAGCCGATGGCGGCGCCGAGGACCAGCACAGGGATGACGCTGACGAAGAGCTTGGACGCACGAAAGCGCATCTTCAGCGGCAGCTTGTGGATCCAGTTGTGCTGGCCCGGCCTGCGCAGGCTGGTCGTGTCGCCCCTGCGCGTGGCGCGAAGCGCATTGACGCTTTCGATGAGCATCAGCGCACCCACCGTGCCAAGCAGGCCGACATAGAGGAGCGAGACGAAGAGATCGAGCTGGCCGAGCTGGCGCAGCAGCTTGAAAACCCAGACGCCGAACGTCGAGCCGAAGATGCCTCCCGCCAGCAGCACCGTTCCGAGCTTGAAATCGATGGTTCCGCGCTTGAAGTGCGCCAGCGCGCCGGAAAAGGATGAGGCGATGACCTGATTCGCGCCGGTGGCGACCGCAATCGCGGGGGGAATGTTGTAGAAGATCAGGAGCGGCGTGATCAGGAAGCCGCCGCCGACTCCGAACATGCCAGACAGGAACCCGACCGCCGCCCCCATCGCAAGGAGAACGAACAGATTGACCGACATTTCCGCGATGGGAAGATAAATGCCCACCTGTCCAACTCGACTATGTTGCGCACGGCAACGACCCCGACCCGAAAGAGCCTAACACATGGATCATTAAGGGCTTGTTGCGCCCGGAAAAAGGCGGAGTCAAACATCATTCGCGCTGGTCGCTGTGCTATTCGCGACATGCGGCCGGCCGTGGCGGCAAAGCCGCGATGGCCGGCCCGCTTCACTTCCTGGCGAGCAGGATCTTGACCAGTTCGTCGTTCACTTCCCCTGTGGGCGCCAGGCCGTTGTCGCTCTGGAACGCCATGATCGCGCTTTTCGTCCGATTGCCCATGATCCCGTCGGCGGCGCCCGCGTCGTAGCCGTTCTTGTTGAGGATCAGCTGGATCGTCATCACGGCCTTCGTCATATCGATGCTGGCCGTCGTGCCGGGGCTTTCCTGCCACGCGTCCGGGATGTCGACGATGTTGGCGTCTTCGGCGAGCGTCTTCGGCTTCCACAACTCGGCGGCCGCGCGCGCCCTGGCCAGTTGCTCGGGACGCAGCGCGTTGGCGACCTCGTCGCGCTTGGCGGCGGCGTCCTTGTCGCCGTCCTTGGCAAGCAAGGCGAACCACTTGTAGGACTCTTCGAGGCTCTGCGGGACGCCGAGACCTTTCGCCGACAGGATGCCGAGATTGTACTGGCTGTCCTTCACGCCGAGTTCGGCGGCCTTGACGAACCAGCGGGCCGCGGAATCATTGTCCACCGCCCCGTCGGTGCCCATGGCGAACAGAACGGCCAGATTGTGCATGGCGCTGGCGTTGCCCTGGGCGGCGGCGAGTTGATACCAGGTCTTGGCCTTCGACACGTCGCGCGCCACGCCGATGCCTTTTTCGTGGAAGTTCCCGATCCGGTACTGGGCAGGCGCAAAGCCCTGCTCGGCGGCGCGCTCGTACCACTTCGCCGCGATCGCCCGATCGGCGGTGACGCCGCGACCGGCATCGTAGCGATTGCCGATCTCGAAGATGGCCTTGGGATCCCCCGCGTCGGCCGCCTCGCGCAGCGCGATCGGACCAGCCTCGATGGGCGCGAGCTCGAAACCGAGCGAGGCAACGTCGCCGGTATCGGCGTCGGTCTCGACATCCGCAGCCTCGAAGTCCCCCGACCCGATCTCGTCCGAGTCGATCTCGGCGGGCTCCTGAAGGGGAACCGGTGGAGTGGGGATTGCCGAAGCCTGCGAGAAGGACGGGGCCGACTGATCCACGGTACGGATCGCCTTGGGCTCCGAGGCTTCCGCCTGCTGGTCCTGCGTCGTTCCAGCGGCTTCCGGCGCGGATGCCACGAGCGAGGCATCGGCCGCGACCGGCGCGACCGGCTTGTCGGCGACCCGCATGGCGTCCGCGAAGAAGGCCTTGCCGAGTTGCAGGCCGGCGAGCGCCATCATGATCGCCGCCGCCGCCATCAGGATCGGCTTGCGCTTGGCGCGCAGGAATTCCGAAGGGCTGAACTTTCGCTTGCCTCCGTCGGATCCGTCGGACTGGCGGAATGTCTGCGCCTCCGCCGCAGCGGCCTGAGCGGCGCGCCGGGCGGCCGCGATGAAGTCCGCCTTGCCGGTCGCCCCCGCGTCCGGGATGCCGGGGGCGCTGGCGGTGGCGCGTTCATCGCGCACGCGCCGCATGATGGCGTTCAGGTCGGGTGCGCCGGAACCCGGCTCCAGGGGCTGGTCGATGACGGCGCTGTCCAGCGGGTCGTCGAGCCGGGGCTCGGCCATGCCGGCGAGCGTCGGTTCTTTTGGCCGCGACGACTCGGCTTTCGCTTCCTTGCGTCCGGAGAACGCGCGGGCGAGACCGCCCAACAGGGACTTCTTCGGCGACGCGTCCGTGTCCGCTTCGTCGGGGAATGTCTCCGCGGCCTGTGCGGCGGCCCTGGCGGCGACGTGCGGCGGTTGCGGACGGAGCGTCTGGGCGATGCCGGGCGCCGAACCCGACAGGCTTGTGGAAGCCGAAAGCGCCGCGGAAGACGCGGCCAGCGGCATCTCGTCCGCATGCGGTGCAAGCGACGGCACGGCGTCCGCTTCGATACGGCTGCGATAGGCCTTCACGACGTCGGCGTTGCGGGTCTCCAGCGAGGCGAGCCGGTCGACGACTTTCAGCAGCGTGTCGTGGATGGCCTCGAAGGTGCGGCTGTTGCGTTCGTCCGACTTGCGGGCGAGCGATTCCAGCGTGCGCAATTCCTCCGCGAGCGCGCCGGCATCCTCGTCGTCGATACCGCTGGCGCGCAGTGTGTCCACGGCGCGCTGCGCCGCTTCCTGCGCGGCCGCCACGATCATGTCGCGTTGATCGATGATCGAGCGTTCGATGTTGTCGAGGCGAGGCGAGAATTCATCCAGATCCGGCATTCCGGCATGTGGGCGCGACAGATGGGCTGTCAGTCCGGCCAGCTGCTTCTCGAGACCCAGGATCATATGCGGGTCGATGTCCGCCACCTGCCGGGAGGTGTCTTCCATCCGCGCGGCGATCGTCTCCAGCCGCTCTTCCAGCGCGCGAAGCGCCGGGACATTGCCGTCGCCAGCGCGGCTGTCGATGCGATCGGAAAGATCGGCCAGCCGCTCGTCAAGCGCCTGGAGCAGGATGGGGTCGGGGTCGCTGGCGCGGCGGACGGACTCGTCCAGGCGGTTGGCGATGCTTTCGAGACGGCTCTCGAACGCGTCGAGGAGACCGGAATCGGCCTTCTCGCCGCCGGCGTTGTCGATCCGGTCGGACAGATCGGCGAATTTCTCGTCCAGCGCTTGAAGCAGGGCTGCATCCAGTCCAACGCCGCCCGCCAGGACACGGTCCGACATCTCTTCCAGGCGACGATCCATATCGCGCATCAGCGCATGGCCTTCGGCGGTGGCGCGCTCGTGCCGTTCTTCGAACAGCGCCGCGATTTCGGCGAAGCGCCGCTCCAGGCTGTCGAGAATGCGCTCGCGCTCGGCGCCGGACGGTTCGTTCTCCAGCCGGTCGTAGATGATGCCGATCTGACGTCCGAGACGTTCGATGGCCTTTTCCGGAAGCGCCGCCTGCAAGGAGATATCCTCGACTCGGCGCGACAAACCGTTCAGGCGGTCGAGAAGCTCCCCCGTTCCGCCATCGGCCGACATGTCTTCGATCTGCTGGGCCAGCGCCGAAATCCGAGCCTCGATTCGTTCGAACGGTTCCGTCGGCATGGACCGCCCGGAAACGGTCGAGGCGACGATGGCCCGCGAAATCTCGTCGAGCCGGAGTTCGATGGTCTCGAAGGAACCGACCGGGGTGGTGGTCCGCTGCGAAAAGTGGTCGACGGTCGTCGCCAGCGTGCGGACCTTTTCGTCCAGCGACCGCAGAGCCCGGGAATCAGGCAGATTGCCGATCGCCTCGCCGATCTGGTCGAGACGCTGCGTCAGTGCATGGATCGCCGGGTCCTGCACATTGCGCGCTCCTGCGCGTTGCTCGAACTGCGACCAGCGATTGTCGATCGAACGAACAGTATCTTCCCGCGCGAGCTCGGCCAGCGTCGCTCGCACCTGCTCCATCTCGGAGCGAAGCATCTCCAGGCCGCGATCATCGCTTCGACTGGCCATCGAGTGGATGGCGTTCGAAAGGCGCTCCATTTCCGCCCCGAGCTCCCGGCCTTCCGCCGCCGTTTGCGGCGGGACGGTGTTGCGCCCGAGATCGTCGCGCAAAGCGTCGAACTCCTTGCGCATCCCCGTCGACATCTGGAGCCGCATGTCCTCTCGCAAGGCCTTCAGTTCTTCGGACAATCCCGACAACGCGCCCACGCCTGCGACCTGTTGCCGCGAACGTTCGATCTCGCGGCGCAGCGAGCCGATCGCCGCGGCGCTGTCGTCTGCTTTCCAGGCAGCCGGCGAATTTTCGCCGGAGCGTGGTTCTGGACGGCTCAATGGCGGCACGCGCTCGGCCCGAGGCTCGCGCGCGCTATCCGAGAGCCGGCGCGCGCGCCGGTCAAGATCCTCGGCGCCGCCAAGACCCTGCTGCATGGCGCCGAAGCGGCTCTCCAGATCCTCCAGGGTCCGGTTGAGGTCTTCCAGCGAGGCGTGCGCCCGGCGCTGCCTGCCTGCGTTCAGTGTATCGAGAAAGGACCGGTTGCTGCTCATCGGAACGCCTGTTCGCATGGATTTCCCGAGACCTGTCCCGGCGTCCCGTGACCGATGTCCGCCATCGGCGCCGCCGTCGATCGTGCGCAGGCTCCAGTCGCGTCGATGGTCATGGCCCCAAGCCCTCTTTTCGGTGCAACAGCCGTGAGGAACGCGAGACGGATACCTACGGGAAATCGATGCCCAACCATTCGCCCAACGTGGTAAACAAGGCGTTAACCATGCTTAAATTTTCGCGTGTCTCCGGTTGCGGGGCACCTTTCGGCAGGATGCTTTCACGTTTCTCATTGAAACAGTTTGTGTCCAAACTTGAATTGCGCTCGCCCATCAGGGCCACTATCTGCGCGCAATGCCGAGTGGCCGTGCGTCTGCGAGCGCCTTGTGGCCGTTGTTTCAGGCGATCTGAATAAAGAAGAAGAACTGGTCCCAAGGGCCCCGATTTGCGTGCGCCGAGCCTATGGCCGGCCACGCCGAAGGAACCACTATAATGATGAAGTCCGTCTCGGCCATCGAGGCCATGGCCAATGCATCCGAAGCTTTCTGCGAGTCCGACGACGATCTGATGCGGATCGGGGATATGGCCAAGGAGTTCGACGTCTCGCTGAGGACCCTGCGGTTCTACGAGGACAAGGGACTGCTCCAGCCCAAGCGCGAAGGCAGCATGCGGCTGTATTCCCGGCGCGAGCGCGCCCGGCTGCGGCTGATCCTGCTTGGCCGCAATGTCGGCTTCTCGCTGCGCGAGGTGAAGCAGATGATGGACCTCTATGATCCGCAGGGGACCAACACCAAGCAGTTGCGCGTCGCGCTCGACAAATCGGAAAAGCAGCTTTCGCGTCTGGAGAAGCAGCGCGAATCGATCGAGGACGCCATTTCGCAGCTCCGCGCCGCCATGGATGTGGTTCGCGGGTCGCTCGAGGAGCGGCAGCGCCAGTCAGCTGCCTGATCGACGCCTTTGGTCGGTATCGTCTTCATGGTCCCCGCGACCCTCCCACGGCGGCCTTCGGGTCGCCGTTTTGCGTCGGGCAGTCAAAAAAAGAACCCCACAAGCCGAATTGACGTTTACGCAAACGTCAATATTTGGTAGGTGACGCCGCAGCGAGATGGGGTCGCCTTCGCACTCGTGGGGCGCCCTTGGATTCAATCTGGAGGATTCGATGCCCAGCTACCGTGCGCCGGTTCAGGACACGCTGTTCGTGCTCAACGAAGTGCTCGGATACGAGCGTTACTCCAATCTCCCCGGGTTCTCGGACGCCACGCCCGACGTGCTCGAGGCGATCCTGTCGGAGGGCGCCAAGCTCGCCGAAAACGTCATGCATCCGCTGAACCTCTCGGGTGACCAGGAAGGCTGCGAGCGCCACGAGGACGGGTCGGTCACCACGCCGACGGGCTTCAAGGAGGCCTTCCAGCAATACTGCGACGGCGGCTGGATGTCGCTCGCGGTCCCGGCCGAGTATGGCGGGCAGGGCCTGCCCTACACCGTGCACTCGGCCGTCGGCGAGTATCTCTCCTCGGCCAACATGGCGCTGATGATGTATCCCGGCCTGACCCAGGGCGCGATCGCGGCGATCCTGGCGCATGGTTCGGAAGAGCAGAAGCAGACTTTCGTGCCGAAGATGGCCGAGGGCGTCTGGACGGGCACCATGAACCTGACGGAGCCGCATTGCGGCACCGATCTCGGCCTGCTCCGCACCAAGGCCGTTCCTACCGGCGATGGCGGCTACAAGATCTCGGGCCAGAAGATCTTCATCTCGGCCGGTGACCACGACATGGCCGAGAACATCATCCATCTGGTGCTTGCCCGCATCGAGGGCGCGCCGGAAGGCGTCAAGGGCATCTCGTTGTTCATCGTGCCGAAGTTCAAGCTCGATGCCGACGGAAATCCGGGCGGGGCGAACGGCGTGTCCTGCGGCTCCATCGAGGAGAAGATGGGCATCCACGGCAACGCCACCTGCGTCATGAACTACGACGAGGCGGTCGGCCAGTTGATCGGAGCCGAGAATGGCGGCCTGAAGGCCATGTTCGTGATGATGAACGAGGCGCGTCTCGGCGTCGGCCTGCAGGGGCTCTCGGTCGCCGAGATCGCCTATCAGAACGCCGCCAACTATGCCCGCGAGCGCATCCAGGGCCGCTCTCTGACCGGCGCCAAGGAAAAGGACAAGAAGGCCGACCCGATCATCGTCCACCCCGACATCCGCCGCAAGCTGATGACGATGAAGGCCTTCAACGAAGCCGGCCGGGCGCTGATCCTGTGGACGGCGATCAAGTCGGACGTCGCCCACCGTTCCGGCGACGAGACGGAGCGCCAGCAGGCCGATGACCACATGGGCCTGATGACGCCGATCATCAAGGGCGTGCTCACCGACAAGGGCTTCGAGCATGCCGTGATGGCGCAGCAGGTCTATGGCGGCCACGGCTACATCGAGGAATGGGGCATGAGCCAGTTCGTGCGCGATGCCCGCATCGCCATGATCTACGAGGGCGCCAACGGCATCCAAGCGCTCGACCTCGTCGGCCGCAAGCTTGGCGCCAATGGCGGCCGCGCGGTGCAGGCCTTCTTCAAGGACGTCGGCGACTTCTGCGAGGAGAACCGCTCCGACGAGACGATGGCGCCGCTTACCAAGCCGCTCAAGAAAGGTCTCAACGACCTCCAGGCCGCGACCATGTGGCTGGTGCAGAACGGCCTGTCGAACCCAGACAATGCCGGCGCTGCCTCGACCGACTACATGCACCTCTTCGGCCTCGTCGCGCTCGGCTACATGTGGGGCCAGATGGCCAAGACCGCGCAGGGCAAGCTCGCCGCCGGCGCAAACGGGTCGTCGGCCTTCTACGAGACCAAGCTGGTGACCGCGCGCTACTACATGGAGCGGGTCATGCCGGAGACGTCGGCGCATCTCGCCCGCCTCTCGACCGGTTCGGAGACGATGATGGCGCTGCCGGCCGAGGCGTTCTAGAACAGTCGTCGCGACCGCGTCCTTCCATGGTGGGACGCGGTATCGGTGGACGCCCCGCTTGCGCCGGGCGGTCACAACGCGATAATGTTCAGACTTGAACGTTCTTGCCGTAGACGCGAGGAGGAAACCGTCATGACCACCAGCCCCGCATCCGTCCTCGGCGTTCCGCAGCCCGCCTGGGCCGGCGAGGACGTGGCCATGCTCTACGACATGGCGACGAAGTTCCTCGAGGCCGAGATCGCGCCGCGCTACGAGGAGTTCGAGAAGGCCGAGATCTTCGACCGCGAAAGCTGGAAGAAGGCCGGCGAGAACGGCCTGCTCTGCGCCTCGATGCCGGAGGAGTATGGCGGGTCGGGCGGCACCTACGCGCATGAGAGCGCCATCATCGAGGCGATCAGCCATGTCGGCGTCGACGGCTTCGGCATAGCGCTGCACAATTCCATCGTCGCGCCCTACATCCTCCATTACGGCTCGGAGGAGCAGAAGAAGAAGTGGCTGCCGAGGATGGCGACCGGCGAACTCATCGGCGCCATCGCCATGACCGAGCCCGGCGCCGGCTCCGACCTCCAGGGCGTCAAGACGCGGGCGGAGAAGGACGGCAACCACTATCGCATCAACGGCTCCAAGACCTTCATCACCAACGGGCAGCTCGCCAACCTGATCGTTGTCGTCACAAAGACCGATCCGGCCAGAGGCGCCAAGGGTACCTCGCTCGTCGTCATCGAGACCGACGAGGTGGACGGGTTCCGGCGCGGCCGCAACCTCGACAAGGTCGGGCTGAAGTCGAACGACACGTCGGAGCTGTTCTTCGACGACGTTCGCGTGCCGACGTCGAACCTGCTCGGCACCGAGGAAGGGCAGGGCTTCGTCCAGCTGATGCAGCAGCTGCCGCAGGAGCGGCTGCAGATCGGCGGCACGGCGATCGCGGCGGTCGAGAAGGCGCTGGCGCTGACCATCGACTACGTCAAGGAGCGCAAGGCGTTCGGCAAGGCGGTCATCGACTTCCAGAACACCCAGTTCAAGCTCGCCGAACTGAAGACCGAGGCGACCATCGGCCGCGTCTTCTACAACGACTGCGTGGCGCGCCACGTCGCCGGCGGCCTCGACCCGTCGACCGCCTCGATGGCCAAGTACTGGCTGTCGGACCTGCAGGGCAAGGTCATGGACGAATGCGTGCAGCTGCATGGCGGCTACGGCTTCATGAACGAATACGCCATCGCACGCATGTGGCGAGACGCCCGCGTGCAGCGCATCTATGGCGGCACCAACGAAATCATGAAGCTCTTGATCGCGCGGGGGCTGTGAGCATCATGTCGGAGCACACCGCTACGATCAGCTGGCGCCAGGACGAGGACGACCACTTCACGCTCGGCCGCTACACCCGCGTGCACGAGATCACCTTCGACGGCGGCACGACGATCCAGGCGTCGGGCGCGCCGCGGAACGTCCCGGCGCAGTTCTCGTCGGAAATGGCGGTCGACCCCGAGGAGATGTTCGTCGCCTCGCTCGCCTCCTGCCACATGCTGTGGTTCCTCGACTTCGCCCGCCGGGCTGGCCTCGACGTCCAGTCTTATCGCGACCATGCCGTGGGCGAGATGGGACAGAATGCGCAGGGGCGTACGGCCATCCTGAAGGTCACGCTGCGGCCCGCCGTCGATGTCGCGGCGGATGCAGCGCTGCTGGCAGACCTGCACCACAAGGCGCACGAGGCCTGCTTCATCGCCAATTCGGTGACGACCGTGGTCACGGTCGAGCCGCAAGGCTAGATCGCGCGGCGCGGCGCGCCCATATCGGTGGCAAAGCGCCGCCCCTCCGGGCCAGTGCCCGGATCGACCAGGAGGATTTGACGGTTGGCAGAGGGCCTTCGAAGCCAGCCAGCCGCCAGGACGACGAACACGAACCAGCGGCAGCCCACGAGCGGCCGCGCCAAAGAGGAGACTTCCGATGGCTGACGCTTATGTCTACGACGCCGTGCGCACGCCGCGCGGACGCGGCAAGAAGGACGGATCGCTGCACGAGGTGCCGGCGGTGCGGCTCGGCGCCAAGGTGCTGGAGGCGGTGCGCGATCGCAACGGGCTCGACACCAGCCAGGTCGACGACATCGTCTTCGGCTGCGTCGACCCGGTCGGCGAGGCGGGCTCGGTGATCCCGCGCGCATCGGCCTTCGAGGCGCGCTATGCCACCGAGGCGCCCGGCATCCAGCTGTCGCGCTTCTGCGCCTCGGGCCTCGACGCCATCAATGTCGGCGCGGCCAAGATCGCCGGCGGCTCTGACGACATCGTCATCGCGGGCGGCGTGGAATCGATGTCGCGCGTCGGCATGGGCATGTCGGGCGGCGCCTGGTTCATGGATCCGTCGGTCGGGATCCCGTCCTACTTCGTGCCGCAGGGCATTTCGGCGGACCTGATCGCCACCAAGTACGGCTTCAGCCGAGACGACGTCGACGCCTATGCGGTGGAGAGCCAGAAACGCGCCGCCAAGGCCTGGGAGAAGGGCTGGTTCAAGAACTCGGTCGTCGAGATCAAGGACCAGAACGGCCTGACGATCCTCGCCCATGACGAGCACATGCGGCCCTCGACCGACATGCAGTCGCTCGCCTCGCTGAACCCTTCCTTCATCATGCCGGGCGAGATGGGCGGCTTCGACGCGGTGGCCGTTCAGCGCTATCCCGAGATCGAGGCGGTCAACCACGTCCACCACGCCGGCAACTCGTCGGGCATCGTCGACGGTGCCGCCGCCGTGCTGCTCGGCTCGAAGAAGGGCGGCAAGGCGATGGGGCTGAAGCCGCGCGCCCGCATCCGCGCCTTCACCAACATCGGCTCCGAGCCGGCGATCATGCTGACCGGCCCGGTCGACGTGACCGAGAAGCTCTTGAAGCGCGCCAAGATGAAGCTGTCGGACATCGACCTGTTCGAGCTCAACGAAGCCTTCGCCTCGGTGGTGCTGCGCTACATGCAGGCCTTCGACATCCCGCATGACAAGATGAACGTCAACGGCGGCGCCATCGCCATGGGCCATCCGCTCGGCGCGACCGGCGCGATGATCTTCGGGACCGTGCTCGATGAACTCGAGCGCCGCGACCTGAACACCGCGCTGGTGACGCTGTGCATCGGCGCCGGAATGGGCACCGCGACCATTATCGAGCGCGTCTGACGCCAACCATCCGCCTTCTTCCATTCCCTCCCCGCAAGCGGGGAGGGGAGGCAGTTTCACCGTCGCGCCCGTTCGCTGACGCAATCGACATCAAGGAGGGATTTCTCCAATGGCCAAATACACCAACTTCACACTCGAAACCGATGCAGACGGCATCGCCCTCGTCACCTGGGACATGCCCGGCAAGTCGATGAACGTCTTCACCGAGGAGGTGATGAACGAACTCGACAAGATCATCGACCAGGTGGTCGCCGACGCGGCGATCAAGGGCGCCGTCGTCACGTCCGGCAAGGACAGTTTCTCGGGTGGCGCGGACCTGACCATGCTCCAGCGCATGCTCAAGCTGTTCAAGGACGAGAAGGCGAAGGATCCCGACGCGGCGATCAAGATGCTGTTCGAGGGTGCGGGCCGGATGACCTGGCTGTTCCGCAAGCTCGAGACCTGCGGCAAGCCGTGGGTGTCGGCCATCAACGGCACCTGCATGGGCGGCGCCTTCGAGCTGTCGCTCGCCTGCCACGCCCGCGTCGCGGCCGACAGCGACAAGGTCAAGATGGGCCTGCCGGAAGTGAAGGTCGGGCTGTTCCCGGGTGCTGGCGGCACGCAGCGCGTGCCCAGGCTCACCGACACGCAGGGCGCGCTGCAGATGCTGACGTCGGGCCAGTCGCTGTCGCCCAAAAAGGCCAAGCAGATGGGCCTGATCACCGAGATCGCCGCGCCGGAGGCGCTGGTCGAGACGGCCAAGGGCCTGATCAAGGGCGGGTTGAAGGCCGTCGCGCCCTGGGACGTCAAGGGCTTCAAGCTGCCGGGCGGTCCCGTGTATTCGGCGGCTGGCGCAAACCTCTTCCCGCCGGCCATCGCCATCCTGCGCCGCGAAACATACGGCAACTATCCGGCCGCGAGCGCGATCCTGAAATGCGTCTATGAGGGCCTACTGGTGCCCTTCGACACGGCGCTGACGATCGAGCAGCGCTACTTCACCGAGATCATGCAGACCACCGAGGCGGCGATGATGATCCGCTCGCTGTTCATCTCGCTGCAGGAACTCAACAAGGGCGCGCGCCGTCCTGCCGGCGTGCCGGAGACGAAGTTCCGGAAGATCGGCGTGCTCGGCGCCGGCTTCATGGGCGCGGGCATCGCCTATGTCACCGCCAAGGCCGGCATCCCGGTCGTGCTGCTCGATCGCGACATGGCCGCGGCCGAAAAGGGCAAGGCGCATTCGGAAGGCCTGATCACGGACGCCGTCAAGAAGGGCCGCGCCACGGCGGAGGAGAAGGACAAGCTCCTGGCGCTGATCACGCCGGCCGATGACTATGCCCAGCTCGACGGCTGCGACCTCATCATCGAGGCCGTTTTCGAGGACTCCGAGATCAAGAAGGGCGTGACCGAGAAGGCCGAGGCGGTGATCGCCAAGGACGCGATCTTCGCCTCCAACACCTCCACCATCCCGATCACCGGCCTGGCGAAGAACTCCTCGCGGCCGAAGAATTTCATCGGAATCCACTTCTTCTCGCCGGTCGACCGCATGATGCTGGTCGAGATCATCCTCGGCAAGAAAACCGAGGACAAGGCGCTGGCGGTCGCGATCGACTATGTGCGGGCGATCAAGAAGACGCCGATCGTCGTCAACGACACGCGCGGCTTCTACGTCAACCGCTGCGTGCTGCGCTACATGGCGGAAGCCTTCCAGATGCTGATCGAGGGCGTTCCGCCGGCGATGATCGAGAACTCGGCCAAGATGGCCGGCATGCCGGTCGGACCGCTGGCGCTCACCGACGAGACCGCGATCGACCTTGCCCAGAAGATCATGAAGCAGACGATCAAGGATCTGGGCGAGAAGGCGGTGGACCAGGACCAGTTCGCCCTGATCAACACCATGGTCGACAAGCATGGCCGCCATGGCCGCAAGAACGGCAAGGGGTTCTACGACTATCCCGCCAAGCCCGCCAAGAAGCACCTCTGGCCCGGCCTGAAGGACCTCTACAAGCAGCAGAACCCGGACAAGATCGACGTCGAGGAACTGAAGCAGCGCTTCCTCGTGACGATCGCGCTGGAGGCCGCGCGCGTCATGGAGGAAGGCATCGTCACCGACCCGCGCGAAGCGGACGTCGGCTCGATCCTCGCCTTCGGCTTCGCGCCTTACACCGGCGGCGCGCTGTCCTACATCGAGGGCATGGGCATGAAGGAGTTCGTGGCGCTGTCGAAGAAGCTGCAGAAGAAGTACGGAGCGCAGTACAAGGCGCCGAAGCTTCTGCTCGAGATGGCCGATAAAGGCCAGACTTTCTACGGCCGCTTCGATCCCTACAAGGCGGCGAAGAAGGCGGCGTGACGCTCGTCCGCTCCGTCGGAGTCTAGCTTCGATGTATGTCTGGGGACGCATGGCCCGGATGGCGGCGACCGCGCGCTCGCGCGGCGCCTACCGGATGGGCGAGGAAAGCAGGCTGTCGTTCCGCTGCCTGCCGACCGACGTCGATACCAACCTGCATCTCAACAATGCCCGCTACATGATGCTGGCCGATGTCGGCCGCATCGACATCTTCCTGCGCGCCGGGCTGCTCGGCCTTGCCCGCCGGAAGGGCTGGGCGCCGATGATGGGCGGGCTCCAGTCGGTCTACGTCCGCGAGATCAGGCTGTGGAAGCGTTTCGACGTGGTTTCCACCGTCGAGACCTGGGAAGACACCCAGGTGATCGGCCGCCATCGCTTCGAACTGGAGTCCGGCGAGACGGCGGCGCTCGTCATGACGACGGCCGGGGTCTACGACTTCAAGAACCGCCGTTTCGTGAAGGTCGACGCCATCGTTTCGGAACTCGGCGGGGGTGTCTCCCCCCGCCCTCCCAGCGAGGAGGAACGCATCTTCATGGCCTCGCATGCGGGGCTGCGGAAGTTGGCGAAAGGGACGAGGTAGCCCGTTCCAGATCGCGAAGCGGCTTACTCGCGGCTAATTCAGATGCTATTCTCCCTTCAGGAGCCAATTGCATGACCAAACTGGAAAACGCCATCAAGGCTGCCGAGCAACTTCCCGAAGAGCTTCAGGAGAGGCTTGGCGAAGATCTCCTGCACTTCATCGACAAATACCTGGCGCTTCGAGACGACCTCGAAGCCGCGATTGCCGAGATCGATGCTGGAAAGGGAATACCCGCAGAAGAAGTTTTTGCCGAGGTGAGGGCTTCGCTTGGCGCGTAGGAAGTCCTCGCGCCACTGGCGCGCCGCGACATCAAGGATCTTGCCGACTACATCGGCGCCCAGGACAGCGCGGCTGCACTGCGGCTTGTCGGACGCATCGAGAAGACGATCGAGTTGCTGGCGCAGCGCCCTCATGTGGGGCCGCCCGCGATGCTGCCGTTCTCGCTACCGATGCGGAAAATGTCGGTTCCGCCATACATCCTCTTCTACGTTCCGACGGAGACGGAACTCATCGTCTTCCGCGTGCTCCACGCATCGCGAGATCTCGCCGATCCGGCGCTTTTCGACCAAGGGTGAACCCATGCCTGCCATCATCGACTACTTCATCACCTGCGCCTCGCCCTGGGTCTATCTCGGGCACGACGCCGCGCGGGCGCTGGCGGCGCGGCATGGCGCGACGCTGATCGTGCGGCCGGTCAATCTGGGCGAGATGTTCAAGGTGTCGGGGCAAGTGGGTCTCGCGGACCGGCCGACGGTGAGGCAACGCTACCGCCTGATCGAGCTTCAGCGCCATGCCGAGTTCCGCGGCAAGCCGATCAACGTCCGGCCGAAGCATTTTCCGACCAACCCCGCGTTGGCGGACCTGACGATCTGCGCGATCCTTGCGGACGGCGGCGATCCGATGGACTACATGGGCAAGGTCTTCTCGGCGCTTTGGGCGCAGGAGCAGAACATCGCCGACGAGACGACGCTGGCGTTCCTGCTGTCGGCTTGCGGGTTCACGCCGAAAGCCGTGCTGGAGAAGGCTCAGTCGGCGGAGGTGGCCGAGATCCGGGACAGGAATACGCGGGACGCGATCGCGATCGACGCGACCGGAGTCCCGTCTTTCGTCCTGAACGGCGAGCCATTCTGGGGCCAGGACCGGCTCGATCTGCTCGACCGGGCGCTGACCACCGGACGAAAGCCGTATTCAGCCGACATCTGACAACCTGTGTCTGGACAAGCTGTCGCGCGGGCGCTACGAAGGCTTTCAAGGTATATATTCCTTTTGAAGGAGAGCCATCATGCTCTCGCATGACCGAGTCTGGGCGGCGATAGACGCGCTCGCCGATCGCTATTCGCTGTCCGCGTCTGGCCTTGCCAAGCGGGCCGGGCTGGATTCGACCGCGTTCAACAAGTCCAAGCGACAGTCCGCCGATGGGCGGCCGCGCTGGCCTTCGACGGAATCGCTCGCCAAGATCATGGAGGCAACCGGGGCGAGCCTCGACGAGTTCATCGCGCTGGTCGAGCCGCGTCGCGCGCGTTCGATCTCGCTGGACCGGCCGTTGCCGATGCAACGTTCCTCCGTGCCGCTGATCGGCTTCGCGCAGGCAGGGGCCGGCGGCTTCTTCGACGACGCTGGCTTTCCCGACGGGCACGGCTGGGATCTCGTCGAGATTCCCGAGCGCTCGTCCGAGTCCGCTTATGCGCTGGGCGTTCAGGGCGACTCCATGCTGCCCCTCTATCGTGATGGAGACGTGCTGATCGTCGAACCCGGCGCGTCGATCCGGAAGGGAGACCGCGTGGTCGTCAAGACGACCTTCGGCGAAGTCACGGCCAAGGTGCTCGCCAAGCGGACGTCGAAGCAGGTCGAACTCCTTTCCCTCAACCCGGACCATCCGCCACGTGTCGTTCCCGTCACGCAGGTCGAGTGGATCGCCCGCATCGTCTGGGCGAGCCAGTAGGGTGGCCGCAAGGCCCCATTTCGCGGTGTCGGCGTTGCTGGCCGCGTTTATACTGCCCGTGTCGGCGGCTGCGTCGCCCGACCTGTTCGCGCAGGCGACAGACAACGGCGGCAGATCCATCAGGCAGATCGCACCCGAGATCGTTGCGCCTCCCGACGTCGAACAGGGGCAGCTCGAGCGGGAGCCCCCGCGTGAACCTTTGAGTGACCTGGGGACCGCGGGCACGCCGCAGCGGCGGACGCCAGCGAGGTTGGGGGGCAGGGCTGGCCCGGACCAACACGGCAGATCGCATCTCTTTCGCCCCGTGGCCGCGGCGGCGGGGCGGCTGGAAAGCGACGGACTGACGATCGTCATCGCGGGGATCGACATCCTTGAGCCCGACGCGACCTGCCGGGGCGCCAATGGCGACTGGCCTTGCGGCATGGCGGCGCGCACGGCGTTCCGCTCCTTCCTGCGGGGCCGGGCCCTGGAATGCGACCTTCCGGACGGGGAGCTGCCGGAACGCATGGCGACAGCCTGCCGGCTCGGCAAGCAGGATCTCGGGGCCTGGCTGGTCGTGAATGGCTGGGCAAAGGTTTCGAGTGCCGGCCCCTATGCCGAGGAGCAGGCCGAAGCCGTCGAAAATCGTCGCGGCATCTTCGGGGGCGGACCCGACCCGCTGCCATCATCACCCGCCCTGGCGATCGAGGCTGCGCCGCCGATGACGAATGGCGCGGAGGCGCCGGTCGCGGCCCCGTCCATCGCCGAGCCCGCGCCGTCCGTCATCGAGCGGCGGCCCTTGCCGGCCCCGGGGGGGCTCTACTGAAGCGGAAACCGTCCCGCCCCGTCGAGGATGACCTGGCGGTTCATGACCGCGAAACGCCTCAGCCGGCGTTGCCGTCGAGGGTGGTTTCGATAAGGGTTTTCGTTTCCGCCACCCCGTAAAGCGCCGCGAAGGACCCGAAACGCGGACCGCGCTCCTGGCCAAGCACCACCTCGTAGATCATCTGGAAGAAGGCGACCGACACGCCCGGACCGCCGGTCGGGCTCTTCTTGGCGTGATCCTGGTAGCGCTCGATGCCGCGCGCGACGTCCAGCGCGGCGTTCTGGATCGCCTCGCCGTCGGCATCCTCGGGCAAGGCGCCAAGCCTGTCGGCCAATGCCCGAAGCGCCTGCCGTTCCGCGTCATCGGGCGCGCGGAATGTCTTCGCGGGCTTCACGAAATCGTCGAAATAGCGGATCGCATAGCCCACCAGCCGGTCGAGTTCCGGGTGGGTCTGCGGGGTCACGCCGGATGCGTGGCGTGAGATGAAGCCCCACAGCACGCCGGGCTCGTGGGCATTGGAGGCGCTGACCAGGTTGAGCAGCAGCCCGAACGACACCGGCAGCTCGATCGCGGGCGGCTCGCCCGAATGAATGTGCCAGACCGGATTGCCGAGCCGTTCCTTCCAGTCCTGGCGCTGGTAGGCCGCGAGGAACTGGTAATACTCGTCGACAGCACGCGGGATAACGTCGAAATAGAGCTTCTTGGCCTGCCGCGGCCGCTGGAACATGTAAAGCGCCAGGCTCTCGGTCGGCGCATAGGTCAGCCATTCGTCGATGGTCAGGCCGTTGCCCTTCGACTTGGAGATCTTCTGGCCGTTCTCGTCGAGGAAGAGTTCGTAGACGAAGTGCTCGGGCGCCCGCCCACCGAGGGCGACGCAGATGCGGTCGTAGACGCCCATGTTGGGGCCGTGGTCCTTGCCGAACATCTCGAAATCGACGCCGAGGGCCGCCCAGCGCGCGCCGAAATCCGGCTTCCACTGCAGCTTCACCCTGCCGCCCGTCACGGGCAGCGTCGTCTCGACGCCGTCCTCGTCGTCGAAGGTGATGGTGCCGGCCTCGGCATCGACCTTCTTCATCGGGACATAGAGGACGCGACCGCTCTTCGGCGAAATCGGCAGAAAGGGCGAGTAGGTCGCGCGGCGTTCCTCGCCGAGCGTCGGCAGCATGATCGCCATGATGGCGTCGTAGCGCTCGGCCACACGCCTGAGAATCATGTCGAACCGGCCCGACCTGTAGTAGTCGGTGGCGCTGGCGAATTCGTAGTCGAAGCCGAACGTGTCGAGGAAGCGCCGCAGCATGGCGTTGTTGTGATGCCCGAAGCTCTCGTAGTCGCCGCCGAACGGGTTCGGCACGACGGTCAGCGGCCTGTGCAGATGCGGCTCCAGGAACGAACGATCCGGAACGTTGTCCGGGATCTTGCGCATGCCGTCCATGTCGTCCGAGAAGCACAGGAGCCGCGTCGGCACCTTGTCTTCGGTCAGCACGCGGAAGGCATGGCGCACCATGGTGGTGCGGGCCACCTCGCCGAAGGTGCCGATGTGCGGCAGGCCCGACGGGCCGTAGCCGGTCTCGAAGAGTACCGTTTCGGGAAAACCGCTCCCGGCGTAGCGCGCGATGATCTTCTTTGCTTCCTCGAACGGCCAGGCCTTGCTTTCGCGGGCGGCTGCGAGGATTTCGGGGGATAGATCAATCATGGGTGTGGTTGCGGTCATGGGCTCGTTGCGGGTGGGTGAGACGCTCTAAGCTTGGGCGGGGGGAGCGTCAATGACGCGCAGTGTTTTTCCTTGCGGCGCGCCCGTCCCCTTCCTACCTTGCGGCAACTCGAGCCGACAGCCATGGAGCCCGCATTGATACGTCCCGCCAGTGTCCAGGAAGCCCTCGTCCACATCATGGTGGTCGTGTCGGCGTCCGACAGCAACATGACCGATCGGGAACTGGCGAAGATGGGCACCGTCGTGCAGACCATGCCGGCCTTCGCGGACTTCGACCCCGACCACCTGCTCGAGGTTACGCGGCGCAGCCATGAGTTGCTCCAACAGGAAGCCGCCCTGAACGATATCATCGCCTCGATCGCCGAAGCGATCCCGGTGCGCCTGCGCGATACCGCCTATGCGTTCGCCGTGGAAATCGCCGCTGCCGATCGGCAGGTCCGGCCGGAGGAATTGCGCATCCTGCAGATCCTGCGCGGTCACCTCGGCATCGACACGCTGACGGCTGCCGCGATCGAGCGCTCGGCCGTGATACGCCACCGCGCCATCGGCTGACCGGGCCTGCCGAGGTTCACTGCGATGTGACTGGCCTGTGATGCGGCGGGACGCCATCTGAGTTCGACCGACTTCGCCTTTGCTGGTCGGCTTTTGAGATGAGACATGTCCGAAGCTGTGATCCGCCTGACGGCCTTCCTGTCGATCTTCGCCGCGATGGCGGCGTTCGAATTGTGGTCGCCCCGCCTCGAACGCGCCGAGATGCGCGGAGCGTTGAAGAGCCGCCGCTGGTTCACCAACCTCATGATGGTCGTGCTCTCTTCCGTTCTGGTGCGGATACTCTTTCCCGCCGCGGCCGTTGGCGCCGCGCTCTGGGCCGAGCACCAGGGCTACGGTCTTTTCCGGCAGGCGGGGATCGACCCGGTCCTGGCGGGGATCATCGGCTTCGTGATCCTCGATCTGGCGATCTGGCTTGAGCATCTGGCGAGCCACAAGATTCCGATCCTTTGGCGCATCCACCGCATGCACCACGCCGACACCGGCTTCGACCTGACGACGGCGCTTCGCTTCCATCCCCTCGAGATCGTGTTGTCGATGGTGTGGAAGGCGGCGATCGTGGTCGCGCTCGGCGTGCCCGTCGTGGCGGTGCTGGTCTTCGAAATCGTGCTCAACGGCATGGCGATGTTCAACCACGCCAATGCGCGGCTGCCGCTCGGCCTCGATCGTGTCTTGCGCCTGTTCGTGGTCACGCCCGACATGCATCGCGTGCACCATTCGTCCATCCCGTCCGAGACCGATTCAAACTACGGCTTCAACTTTCCCGTATGGGACCGGGTGTTCGGCACCTACAACGATCAGCCGAAGCTCGGCCATGACGGCATGGAAATCGGCCTGAGGGAGTTTCGCGACGGGTCGTCGGCAAACCTGCTGTGGTCATTGCTCTTGCCTTTTCGCGGCGACAAGGCGTCGGTCCGCGGTCAGAAGAAGCTGATCGGGAAGTATCGCAGGTAAAGTTCCTCGAAGATACCCTTGGCGTCGATCTCGCGCAGCGCGAAGTCGAAGGCTTTGACCAGATGCTCATCCTCGGGTCGGACCGCGATCGCCATCCCCGTTCCAAGATAGCCGGGAAGCAGGTAGGGGCCTCCCGCAAAACGGCAGCACTCCTCCGAATCCGTGCCGGCCAGCCAGAACGACAGCCGCATCCCGTCGTCGAAGACGGCGTCGGTCTTCCCCTCGCGCAGATCACCGAACATCCAGTCGGCGCGGCTGTAGGTCACGACCCTCACCTCCGGAAACAGGTCGCGCAGGATCCGCTCGTGTGCCGAACCGTCTCGCACGCCGACGCGCTTGCCGGCGGTCGCCTGGTACAGAGGCTCGGCAAGCGCGGAGCCCCGCTGCGTCACGAAGCGCGCCGGCAACTGGAGATAGGAGCGGGAAAAGGCGAAGCGACCCCGATTCTGTTGCGTGATCGCAATGCCCGCGAGCAGCGCCTCGCCTTCGTCGGCCTCCAGCGCCGCCGGCAGGTCGGCCCAGGGCAGGGCCTGTATCTGGCATTCGTCCGCCAGGCCGAGTTCGGCGCAGATGGCGCGCGCCAGATCCACATGGAAACCCGACAACCGCCCGGCCTCGTCCAGGAAATTGAAGGGCGGGAAGTCCACGGTCGTCAGGAAGCGCAGCCGCACAATGTCGGAGGTCTCGGGCTTGGGCAGGCGCTCGCGAGCGTCCCAGAAGTTCGGGGCCGGCTCCTGCGCGAAGGCCAAGGGCATCGAAAGCAAGAGCAGGAGGATGGTCCGGATCGCGAAAGACAGTTGCCAATCTCCCAGATGTGAGCTGTCGCGCGGACTGCGGTCGGACGGCGTCCGTGCTTCGATAGCAGTTCACCTGATCCGACGACAAGACCGTGAAGGCCGCCGCTACGTCGGACAGGCGCCCCTCCACCGGAAAGGCCCCTCTGCATGCCCGCTCGCAACAGCAAACCATCCACTTTCTGTTTCCGCATGCGAGGTGATCGCCTCGTACGTCGCCTCTATTCTCGATCCGTTGAAACACGCGAAGATTGTACATGTATATCGACAGATGCAACTCGCTATTCTAGACTGGGTTGCAGGACAGGGAACGAACGGGCAGCTGCTCTTGGGGGGCGTGCGTGACGCGGCCTGTCGAGCGCGCCTGCCGACCGGGAATGCCGGTCGGGCGGATCGGGACGGATCCGAAGGGGGACGGATGGGCGACACGTCGGGGCGGAGCGGGCCCGCAAGCCTTCGCGCGCAGGCCGCGTCAGCGCCGGCGCTTCCCGGAACCGTTGGCCAGTGGCTCGAAGGATGGCGCCTGCTCGAATGCATGAGGCTTCTGGAGGGCTGGGCCGACGTTCTTTCCGACCTTGGCATTGATGACCGGATGGCCCTGCTGCTCGCCGAGCGGGCGCGGGCAAACGGCACCTGCTTCCACGCGGAGCTTCTCGTTTCGGGGCGTGTCGGCGAGCCGGCACTGTACCAGGCGATCGCGAAGGCTTCGGGATTGCGTTTTCTAGACCGGGTTCCGGAAGACCGCATCGTGATCGATCAAGGCCAGGCGATCACCGTGCTGCGCCGCATGCGCCGCGGCGGTATCGCGACCTTGCGCGGCAAGGATGGTGGGACGCTTTTCGTCATGGCGCCGCAAGGCCTGGACCTCGCCTCGTTCCGCGCTCGGCTTTCCACCAGACCGGAGCTGCTCAGGCGTCTCGTCATGACGAGCCCCGCCGCCTTGCGAAAGGCGCTTCTGGCGCGATCGCAGCCTGCCCTTCTCAGGGAAGCGTCGATGGGGCTGTTTGGTCGATCCCCCGATTTCTCGGCGCGCTTCGTCGCGAATCCGTGGCAGGGGTTCGCGGGCGGCGTGATCATGGTGGGAACGCCGGTGTTGCTGGCCATCGCGCCCAGGGCGACGGCGCTTGTCGTCTCCGCCCTGTTGACCCTCCTTTTCCTCGGCTGCATCGGTTTGCGGCTTCTGGCAGGGCTTCGGCGCCCGCCCGGCCGGATGCCTCCGGATTCACCTCGGGAGGGGAGCGTGCTTCCGGTCTATTCCGTGCTCGTCGCGCTTCACCGGGAAGCGGACGTGGTCCCGGATCTGCTTGCGGCGCTCGGTCGCCTGGACTGGCCGCGCAGCCGGCTGGAAGTGAAACTCGTCTGCGAGGCTGACGACACCGAGACGCTGGCGGCGCTGGAGCGGCATTCGCTGCGTTCATGGGTGGAGATCGTGCGAGTGCCGCCCGGCCAGCCTCGAACCAAGCCCAAGGCGCTCAACTTCGCCCTGCCCGCCTGCACGGGTGACCTCGTTGCGCTATACGATGCGGAGGACCGGCCGCATCCGGGGCAGTTGCGAGCGGCCTGGCAAGCGCTTGGAAGGGGCGGCGATGATCTGGCCTGCGTGCAGGCCCCGTTGCAGATCGCCAATGCCGGTTTCGGCGTGCTGCCCTTCATGTTCCGAATGGAGTTCGCGGCGCAATTCCGCGGCATCCTGCCCTGGCTGGCAGAAAACCACCTCATGATCCCACTCGGCGGTACGTCGAATCATTTCCGTCGCGCGGCGCTGGAAGAGGTCGGTGGCTGGGATCCGCACAACGTGACCGAGGACGCCGACCTCGGCGTGCGGCTGGCCCGTTTCGGCTATCGGGTGGGTGTGATCGAGCCGCCGACGCTCGAGGACGCACCGGAAGCCTTTCCGGTCTGGTTCCGGCAGCGCACGCGATGGTTCAAAGGGTTCATGCAGACCTGGCTTGTCCACATGCGCACGCCGCGTCGTCTCTACCGCGAACTCGGACCCGGTTCGTTCATCGTGTTCCACTTGTTGATCGGCGGCGTCGTGGCGTCATCGTTGCTGCACCCGTTGCTCCTTGTGACCACGTTTGGCCTGGGAGTCCGGTTGGCCGCGGGTGGCGAATTGCCCCTGCACGAGATAGTCGTCTTTGGACTGGCGATCATGAACGTGCTGGGTGGATACGGTGCCCAACTGCTGCTGTCGTGGTCCACGCTCAAGCGGGGCGAGCGCGCCGGATTCTGGAAGGCGGCGCTTTTGACGCCGCTGTACTGGATGCTGCTGTCGGCTGTCGGATACCGTGCCGTCTGGGAGATCTGGCGCAATCCGCATCATTGGGCAAAGACCCCGCATCGACGCTACCGGCGCGAGGCGTCTCCCGGCCGCCAGGCTTGGGCCGCGGCGCCGTTCGTGGCTCGCCTCCGACGCTACTTGCCGATGATATCGGTTCCCGAACAGACGATCCTGTCGTCCTCCGTGCCAATGACGGAGTCGTCGCGTCCATCATAGGGCAGGGTCTTCAGGATACGCCGGATGGCGGCCAGTCTGGATCGCCGCTTGTCGTTGGCCCGCAGAACGGTCCAAGGCGCGTGATCGGTGTGGGTGTGCTTCATCATCCGGTCACGGGCGCCGGTGTAGTCGTCCCACTTCGCCATGCCGGCGAGGTCGATGGGCGAGAACTTCCAGACCTTCAGAGGATCGTGGCGGCGATCATGAAAGCGTTCGAGCTGGGTTTCCTGGCCGATGTTGAGCCAGAATTTGAAGAAATGAATGCCCTCGTCGACGATCATCTGTTCGAATTTCGGGGTTTCCTCGAGAAACAGTTCGTGCTGCCTGGGCGTGCAGAATCCCATCACCGGCTCCACGCCAGCGCGGTTGTACCAGGACCGGTCGAACGTGACGAACTCGCCCGCAGTCGGGAACTGGGCCACGTAGCGCTGGAAATACCACTGCCCGCGCTCCGTTTCGGTCGGCTTGGTCAGCGCCACGTTGCGGGCCAGACGCGGGTTCATGTACTGACGGACCACGAAGATCGTGCCGCCCTTGCCGGCGGCGTCACGGCCCTCGAACAGCACCATCACCCGCTTGCCGGTGGACTGGAGCCAATACTGCAGCTTGACAAGCTCGATCTGGAGGTTTTCCAGCGTCTCCTCGTAATCCTTCTTGTCCATCTTCTTGTCGTAGGGGTATCCGCCCGCCGACATGGACTTTTCCTTCACCCACGCGGGCAGCTTGGGGTCATCGATGTCGAAGACGCGCGCCTTGCCGTCGACCATGATCTTGACCGGCTCGTTGGCGGACATTTCGGGCGAAGGGCGAGTCGGCATTCCAAATTCTCCTCACGATCGGTGACGGCATGCTATTGAGCGACCCGCGCCCCGTCCAGCCGGGGCAGGCATGACAGGCAGGGAAAGCCGACCGGCGACGGGGACCATGATGAGCGATACCGACGGCGAGACGCGGCCCGCGCGAGACGTCATTATGGCGCGGCTCGCCGACACGCGATGGGTGCTTCTGGCATCCGCCGTCGCGATCGGCGGCCTCGGCCTGACCGCATCGATCCCGACCTGGTGGCAGGCGCTGGCCTTCGGCGGCATTGTCGCCGTGGCAGGACTGGCGCCGCGCCGCACGGCCCGTCGCCGGAAGAGCGAGGCAAAGGCCGCGGTCGTGCTGGGGCTCGACGGACACCCCGCTCGCGAACTGGCGGAGGCCGTGCCCGATCCGCTCATCGTGTTCGACGAGCATGGCATGATCACCAACGCCAACGCCGCTGCGCGCGCGGCCTTCGGCAAGCTCGACGCGGGAACGCTGCTGACGCTGCGTTTTCGGACGCCGGAGCTTCAAGGCCTCGTGGGTCAGATGCTTGCCAGGCCCGAGGACCCGCTTTCCTGCGATTATGTCGAGCGCGTGCCGATGGAGCGGTGGTTCCGCGTCTCCGGCTCGAGACTGGGGTTCGAGAGCGGCCTCTACGTGCTGGTGTTCAAGGACCAGAGCGAGATGCGTCGCATCGACCGCATGCGCTCGGACTTCATCGCCAATGCCAGCCACGAGCTGCGCACGCCTCTTGCCTCGATCGCCGGCTTCGTCGAGACGCTGCGCGGGCCGGCCCGCAACGACGCCAAGGCGCGCGAGCAGTTCCTGCAGATCATGCAGACACAGACCGGCCGCATGGCTCGGCTGATCGACGACCTCCTGTCGCTCTCACGGCTTGAAATGAAGTCGTTCTCGGCGCCGGCCGAACCACTCGACCTGAAGGCCCTGATCGATGGCGTCATCGATGCGCTGGGGCATCTGGCGGCTGAAAACGGCGTCGAGATCGAGAGGGTCTATCCCGACGGCCCGGTCCACCTACGCGGCATGCGCGACGAGCTGATACAGGTGTTCGAGAACCTGCTCGAAAATGCCATCAAGTATGGCCAGGACGGCAAGCGGGTGGTGGTGACGGTGGAGAAGGCACAAGGGGCCGCCGGCCCGCGCGTGACCGTCCGCGATTTCGGCCCCGGTATCCCGGATGAACACATTCCGCGGCTGACGGAGCGTTTCTACCGCGTCGATGTCGACACGAGCCGCACGCAGAAGGGCACCGGGCTTGGCCTTGCCATCGTCAAGCACATCCTGACGCGCCATGACGCGCGCCTGACTATTCGCTCCACGCTGGGCGAAGGCGCTTCCTTTGCGGTGCAGTTTCCCGGGAAGTGAGGGCGCGGCCCTCCGCCATGGGGAGAACACGTCACAATTCGGACTGGAACAATTCGGGAGGCGTCTGGTTGGTCAGGTATCGCCGCACATGCCACGTGCCAGATCACCTCCAGGAATGGGAGCGACAGCCATGTTTCGCAACCTCGGAACGACAACCGCAATCGCCGCAGGCGGTATCGCCTTGCTATCGGCCTCGGCCTTGGCGCAGACCACGCAGCAGGGCAGCCCCCGGATCGCCGAAGCCTGCATCCTCGAGATGAACGACTTCGCGCAGCGCATGAATGAAAACCAGTTCTGGCTTTCAGGATGGGGCACAGGCGCCTACGGCGTACCCCCTGGGCCGCAGTCGACCCGAACGCCCGCGACCACGGCTCCCGCGACGGGCGGCACGTCGACGCCGTCAGCCGGCCAGGGCCCGGCGGGCATGACGGCAGACCCGCGCGGCGACATCGTGGGCATCGATGCGCCGCGCTATCAGATCCGCGCGCTCTACAGCGCGGCACGCGTTCTTGCCCATCGCGGTGACGGGGAGGGCTGCGAGTACGTCGTCGCCAAGATGGACGACATCTACGACGGCTATGCGCGGCATCTGCAGGATGCGGGCGTGGACCCCGCATCCGTCTCCACCTGGCGCCAGGAGCAACTGGCGCTTGCCGAACCGCTTTCCGCAAGCGAAGGGATGTCATCCTACCGGATCGACGACATCACCGGAACCGACGTGCGCAATGTCGGGGACGAGAACCTCGGCAGCGTCAGTGACGTGGTGATCGATCCGCGAACCGGCCAGGCGTCCTACGTCATCGTCGCACGGGGCGGCTTTCTGGGGATGGGCGAGGAGCACTATGCGATCCCCTGGGATCGCCTTCGCGCGACGCCCGGACTTGACACGATCGTCATCGATCGAAGCGCCGCAGATCTGGCGGGCGCACCCTCGGTCGATCCGAACCGGTTCCGGGCATCCGACACGATGATCGAAGAGCGTCGCGCCACGGATGCCTACTGGGCGGGCGACTGACGCCGACAGGACCGCTGGCCATCCCGGCGCGACGAAGGGGGTTCACTGGACGAGGCATGGGAAGCGGCACGCTTTCCATGCCTCGTCCTCCACTTTCGTCTTTCGGTCATGTCCCAGCCGTATAAGATCGCGATTCGGGTGGAGATACGGTCCATGCAGTCCATTCACATCATGAACGCCTTCGAGCAGGAGCTGAAGTTCCTGGCGAGCCGCATCGCGGCCATGGGTGGCCATGCCGAGCGCATGGTCGAACAGGCCGTGCAGGCGCTGGTGCATCATGACCTCGAGCTCGCCCGCAAGGTGATCGCCGACGACCTCGTGCTCGACGAGGGGCAGCGCGAGATCGACGAGAAGGCAATCGTGATCATCGCGCGGCGCCAGCCGATGGCCGACGACCTGCGCGCCGTGATCGGCGCGATCCGCATTTCGTCGGATCTGGAAAGGGTGGGCGATCTCGGCAAGAATATCGCCAAGCGGCTCTTGACGATCGCCGACAACCCGCAGCCGGTGCGGCTGTCGCGCGGGATCGAAGCCCTGGCCAATCTGGCCTTGACGCAGCTGAAGGACGTGCTCGATGCCTATGCGACACGTTCGATCGACCGGATCGGGCTTGTGCGGGATCGCGACGATGACATCGACGCGATGTACACGTCGCTGTTTCGCGAGCTCCTGACCTACATGATGGAGGATCCGCGCAATATAGCGGCCTGTACCCATCTCCTGTTCTGCGCCAAGAACATCGAGCGGATCGGCGACCACGCCACCAACATCGCCGAAACCGTCTACCACATCATCGCCGGCGAGCAGTTGCCGATCGAGCGCCCCAAGGAAGACACGACCCACAAGGTTACGTTGGACGGCGGTTGATCATGCGTCCTGCCCTTGCGGCGGAGAACCGGGTCAGCGGGCGCGCCGACGATCCGAAACCGGCTGGTAGGCCATGCGCGCATGATAGGCGCAGTAGGGGCTGCCATCCTTCGACGCGGTGCCGCAGAAGTGGAAGTCCTCGTTCAGCGGATCGCCGTTCGGCCATTTGCAGGTCCGGTCGGTCAGTTCCACGAGCTTGAGGCGGCGCGAGATCGGCACGACGACGCTGTCGTCGGTCCGCGCCACCGGGCGGGGGGCGGGCTCGGCCTCGAACTCCACCTTCAGGGCGGTCGCGCCAATCGTCTGGGGCATTGTCCGGACCGGCTGGCTGGCCGGCTTGGCGGTTTTCGGCGTCGCGGCCTTCGGCTTCTTCTGCCTCGCTTGCGTGGGGGCCGCGCGACCACGGCTCGACAGCTTGAGACGATGCACCTTGCCGATGACGGCATTGCGGCTTACCCCGCCGAGCTGCGCGGCGATCTGGCTAGCGCTCAGACCCTCCGCCCACAGTTTACGGAGAAGTTCGACCCGCTCGTCTGTCCAGTTCATGCGCTTTAGCTCCTGGGTAGTGCTCGCCGAGGGAATCCGAATCCAAGACCGCCCTGACAACGCCAGGAAGGACGCTTCGAATACTCGGGGTGATTTTGGTCCGCCGCACGAAATCTAGTTGTTTCGTATCCGCAAGCTACAATACCCGGTGACTCCGTGACAAGAGTCGGGCCCGAGTGCCGAATCGTATTTTTCGGTTTTCCCCAACTTGCGGCCCTGTCGCCACGTCAGGAATCCGGCTTGGTCGAAAACCTGCGAAGAGACCCGCATCCGTTGACTCCAGGCCAGAAAACACTGATATGGTGAGGCCAGAGGCCGCCCCGGAGGCGGCTTTTTGATTTGGTGGTCCTGCCGTCGCGAGGGCGGGGGACGAACGTTCGACACGGTCGGTTCCGGAGCAGTCTGGCATGAGCGGTTCAGCGCTTTTTGAAACCTTTGCAAGGGCGCCGCTGGCGTTTGATCATGGCGAGGGAGCGTGGCTGGTCACGACCGACGGCGAGCGATACCTGGATTTCGCGGCCGGCATCGCGGTCAATTCGCTCGGCCATGGGCATCCGCACCTGGTCGAGGCGCTGCGCGAGCAGGCCGGAAAGCTCTGGCATACGTCCAATCTCTACGAGGTGCCCGAGCAGCGCAGGCTCGGTGAGAGGCTCGTCGACAATACCTTTGCCGACAAGGTGTTCTTCACCAATTCGGGGGCGGAAGCGCTCGAATGCGCCATCAAGACGGCGCGGCGCTATCATTTCGTGAAGGGGCAGCCGGAAAAGTACCGGATCATCACGTTCGAGGGCGCCTTCCATGGCCGCACGCTGGCGACGATCGCGGCCGGCGGCCAGCCGAAATATCTAGAAGGCTTCGGCCCCAAGGTCGAAGGCTTCGACCAGGTTCCGTTTGGCGACGTCGAGGCAGTGAAGAAGACGATCACGGACGAAACCGCCGGTATCCTGATCGAACCCGTGCAGGGCGAGGGTGGTATCCGCACGGTCCCCGCCGAGACGCTGAAGGCGCTGCGCAAGCTCTGCGACGAACACGGCCTGCTCCTGATCTACGACGAAGTGCAGTGCGGCGTCGGGCGCACCGGCAAGTTCTTCGCCTACGAGTGGTCGGGTGCGGTCCCCGACATCATGGCCATCGCGAAGGGCATCGGCGGTGGGTTTCCAATGGGCGCCTGCCTTGCGACCGACGAGGCCGCGACCGGCATGACGCCGGGCGTGCATGGCACGACCTTCGGCGGCAACCCGCTCGCCATGGCGGTCGGCAACGCAGTGCTCGACGTGGTGCTGGGCGACGGGTTCATCGACGAGGTGAACCGCAAGGCGCTGCTCTTCAAGCAGGGTCTGGCCTCCATCGTCGACGAATTCCCGACCGTGTTCGAGGTAATCCGCGGTATCGGCCTCATCCTCGGCCTCAAGTGCCGGATGCCGAATGCCGGCGTGAACATGGCCTTCCGCGAGGAGAAGCTGTTGACGGTGCCGGGCGGCGACAATGTCGTGCGCCTCTTGCCGCCGCTCACGCTCACCGACGACGACATCCGCGAGGGACTCGTCCGGATCCGTTCGGCTGCCGCCCGGCTGGCGGCCGGCGTGCCGGGCCACTGACGGGGAACAGCACCATGATGAGTGGCAAGCCGCGGCACTTCACCGATCTCTCCTCCGTCTCGCGTTCCGACCTTCGCCTGATCCTCGACGACGCCAAGGCGCGCAAGGCGCGGCTTAAGGCCGGCGAACGCGACAAGCCGTTCGATGGCAAGGTGCTGGCGATGATCTTCGACAAGCCGTCGACCCGCACCCGCGTCTCCTTCGACGTCGGCATGCGCCAGCTTGGCGGCGAGACCATCATGCTGACCGGCACCGAGATGCAGCTCGGCCGTTCCGAGACGATCGCCGACACGGCCAAGGTGCTGTCGCGCTATGTCGACATCATCATGATCCGCACCACCTCGCACGAGCGCCTGTTGGAACTGGCTCAGAACGCGACCGTGCCGGTCATCAACGGGCTCACCGACGATACCCATCCCTGCCAGCTGATGGCCGACATCCTGACCTACGAAGAGCATCGCGGCGACGTCACCGGAAAGCGCTTCGCCTGGACCGGCGACGGGAACAACGTTCTGCACTCGCTGATCGAGGCGGCTGCCCGGTTCGAGTTCGGGGTCAATGTCGCAGTGCCGAAGGGCAGCGAGCCGGGCGAGGGCTATGTGGAATGGGCGCGAAGCGAGGGCGCCGACGTCCGCTTCTTCGACGACGCCGCCGAGGCCGTGACCGGTGTCGACTGCGTCGTCACCGACACCTGGGTGTCGATGGGCCAGGAGCATCGCGCGCGCGGCCACAACATCTTCCAGCCCTATCAGGTCAATGCCGAGCTCATGCGCCACGCCAAGCCCGACGCGCTGTTCATGCACTGCCTGCCCGCGCATCGCGGCGAGGAAGTCACGGACGAGGTGATCGACGGGCCGCAATCGGTCGTCTTCGACGAGGCCGAGAACCGCCTCCATGCGCAGAAGGCGGTTCTCGCCTGGTGCCTGTCGGGAGCGTCCCTTGGCTGACGAAACCAAGCTCGGCGAGTTCGGTTTCGCTGGCGACGACGTGGTGGTGCCCTTTCAGGTCGCCCCGCTCGACATGCGCGGCCGCGCCGTCCAGGTCGGACCGATGCTCGACCAGATCCTCGGTCGCCATGCCTACCCCGAGCCGGTGGCCCGGCTGCTTGGCGAATGCGTGGTGCTGACCGCGCTGCTCGGCAGTTCGCTCAAGTTCGACGGCAAGTTCATCCTGCAGACCCAGTCGGACGGTCCGGTGGACATGCTGGTGGCCGACTTCACGTCGCCGGGCTCGATGCGCGCCTATGCCCGTTTCGACGCGGAGCGACTGGGCCATGCGCAGGCGCGGGGCCGAATCGAGCCACAGCACCTGCTCGGCAAGGGCATCCTGGCGATGACGATCGACCAGGGCGTCCACACGCAGCGCTACCAGGGCATCGTCCAGCTCGACGGAATCTCGCTCGAGGAGGTCGCGCGCACCTATTTCCGCCAGTCGGAGCAGATCCCGACCGAGGTGCGGCTGGCCGTCGCGCGGCAGGTGCTCCCCGGACCCGATGGCCGCAGTGAACGCTGGCGGGCGGGCGGCGTGTTGGCGCAATTCCTGCCGGAAGCGCCCGAACGGCTGCGGATGCCCGACCTGCCGGGCGGCGACGGCGACGAGATCGACGACAGCATGGTCGACGATGCCTGGACGGAGGTGCTGTCGTTGTTGTCGACCGTGGCGCCGGACGAGCTCCTCGATCCGACGATCGGCACGGAGCGGCTGCTCTACCGGCTGTTCCACGAACACGGCGTGGTGGTCTACGAGGGCGTGCCGGTGGCCGACGACTGCTCCTGCTCGCGCGAGAAGATCCAGTCCGTGCTGTCGGGCTTCACGGCCGAGGAAATCGTCGACAGCATCGAGGACGGGCGCATCCGTGTCACCTGCGAATTCTGCTCGACCGAGTATGATTTCGACCCGGCGGAGTTCGTCGAGCGGCAGTAGGCCTCAGTTGACGGTTCGGCGCAGGTTCGGCAGATCGAGCGAAAAGGCGGGGATGTCGACCTCGAAGGTCTCGCCAGCGTTGGTCCTCATCGTGTAGCGCCCGACCATGATGCCCGACGGCGTGGCAAGCGGACATCCCGAGGTGTACTGGAAGCTGTCTCCGGGATCGAGGCCAGGCTGCTCGCCCACGACCCCGGCGCCGCGCACCTCCTCGACGCGCCCGGTCCCGTCGGTGATGTGCCAGTAGCGCGAGATCAACTGAACGTGCTCGTCGGAGTGATTGGCGATCGTCACGCGATAGGCCCATACATAGTGGCTCTCCGACGGATCGGATCGATCGTCGAGATAGAATGGTTCGACGTTGACCTCGATGTTGCGTGTTATGGCCCGATACATGTTCCGTGCTCCGGACTTGCCGACGTATTGCTGTTTCGCCGACGGTGATCGAACCGTCAATCGCCGACAGTCCTGTCGAATCGTGACCAGAATGGGGAGCCGCGCGACACATTGCCGGCGCGGCGGGTATGCTTGACGGCTGGGCGCGGCGCAGGATCGATCCGGGGATCGAACGCCTGGCGCTGCTCGTCTCCCGCACCGGGGTCTCGGCCAACGCGGTGACGATCGCCGCCTTCGCGTTGGGCATGCTGGCCGGCGCGGCGATCGCGCTGGAATTCTACCTTGCCGGGCTCGTTCTCATCGGGATCAGCCGCATCGGCGACGGTCTCGACGGTGCCGTTGCGCGCATCCGGGGCAAGACGGACTATGGCGGCTACCTCGACATCGTGCTCGACTTCTTCTTCTATGGCGCGATCCCGCTCGGCTTCGCGATCGCGGACCCGGCCGCCAACGCGCTGGCCGCGACCGTGCTTGTCTTTTCCTTCTACGTCAACGGATCAAGCTTCCTCGCCTTCGCCATCCTCGCCGAAAGGCGCGGGCTTGCCACGGTGGCGCGCGGCGAGAAGTCGATCTTCTTCACGACCGGCCTCGCCGAGGCGACCGAGACCTTTGCGGTTTTCGTGCTCGCCTGCCTGTTTCCTGGCTGGTTTCCCGTCCTCGCCTATGTCTTCGCGGCCATTGTCCTCTACACGGCGCTTTCGCGCATCGTGCTCGCGGGGCGGAAATTCGGGTGAGGGCTGCACGCGGACCCGGTTGCGGAACCTACCTCACCGCCGCCAGCGCGCGCTCCAGATCCTCGATCAGGTCGCCCGCGTCTTCCAGCCCGACCGACAGGCGGACTGTGCCCGGACTGATGCCGAGTTCGGCGCGGGCGGCGTCCGTCAGGTTCTTGTGCGTGGTGGTGGCCGGATGGGTGATCAGGCTCTTGGCGTCGCCCAGATTGTTGGAAATCAGCACGATCTCCAGCGCGTTCTGGAACCGGAAGGCGCCTTCCTTGCCGCCCTTGACCTCGAAGCAGATGAGCGTCGAGCCGCCGGTCATCTGGCGGGCGATCACGTCGGCCTGCGGATGGTCCTCGCGGCCGGGATAGATGACGCGTTCGACGGCGGAGTGCGCGGCGAGGTGATCGGCGATGCGAGCCGCGCTCTCCGTCTGGTGCTTCACGCGCAGGGGCAGCGTCTCAAGGCCTTTCAGAAGAGTCCAGGCATTGAAGGGCGAGAGGCTCGGCCCGGTGTGGCGGAAATAGTCGTGCAGGTTCTCGTCGATCCACTTCTTGTCCGACAAGACGATGCCGCCGAGGCAGCGGCCCTGGCCGTCGATGTGCTTGGTTGCCGAATACACGACAACGTGGGCGCCGAGTTCCAGCGGCTTTTGCTGCAGCGGCGTGGCGAAGACGTTGTCGACCACCACGCGCGCGCCGATCGCATCGGCGATCTTCGCCACAGCCGCGATGTCCACCACCTCCAGCGTCGGGTTGGTCGGGCTCTCGAGGAAGAAGAGCTTCGTGTTCGGCCGCGCCGCGGCCTGCCACTGGGCCATGTCGCGGCCATCGACGAGCGTCGTCTCGACACCGTAGCGCGGCATCTGTGTCTCGATGATCCAGCGGCAGGACCCGAACAGCGCGCGCGACGCCACCACGTGGTCGCCGGCCTTGATCGAGCAGAGCAGTGCGGCGGCCACGGCCGCCATGCCCGACGCCGTGGCGCGCGCGTCTTCCGCGCCTTCGAGCAGGCACATGCGCTTTTCGAACATGTCGACGGTGGGGTTGGCGTAGCGCGAGTAGATGAAGCCGGGTTCCTCGCCCTTGAAGCGGGCTTCCGCAGCCTCGCCGCTCTCGTAGACGAAGCCCTGCGTCAGGTAGATCGCCTCCGACGTCTCGCCGAAGGCCGAACGCTGCGTCCCGCCATGCACCAGCTGGGTCGCCGGCTTCCAGTTCCTGTTCGTCTCGCCCATCGTCGTCCTGCCTTCAACCAACAAAAAAACCGGCCGCGAAGTCGCAAGCCGGTTTCCCCTCGGCCCTTTAGCGACTTGTTTAACGTGGCTGCAAGCCGACCGGCCAAATCACCACGGGATAAAGCGTCCCATAGACCCGAGCCGCACTTGCGTCAATGTGCGTCGTCGTTAAACGTCGATCTGCCCTTCGACCGGGGCGGAGCGGATGAGGAACGGCACGACCTTGCGCAGCACTGGCATTCTTCCCGATCATGCGATCTCGGCGCTGTTTGAAGCCGGGGCGCTTGCCTCGTCGCGGCCGCTCGATGACGACCAGATCCAGCCGGCCAGCCTCGACCTGCGGCTCGGACAGAAGGCCTACCGGGTGCGTGCGAGCTTCCTGCCCGGGCCGAGCCGGCGCGTCGTCGACAAGCTGGAACGGCTGAAGCTGCACGAGATCGACCTCAGCGAAGGGGCGGTGCTGGAAACGGGTTGTGTCTACATCGTGCCGCTTCTGGAAACCCTGGCGTTGCCCGACGACATCGCGGCTTCCGCCAATCCGAAGAGTTCGACCGGCCGGCTCGACATCTTCACCCGGGTGATGACCGACTACGGCCCCGAGTTCGACAAGATCGCCGCCGGCTATCGCGGCGGCCTCTACCTCGAGGTCAGCCCGCGCACCTTTCCCATCATCGCCCGCACCGGCTCGCGCCTGTCGCAGATCCGCTTCCGGACCGGCAACGCCATCCTGACCGAGCCGGAACTGGCGGAGTTGCATCGCACCGACACGCTGGTGGCGGCCGACCAGCCAAGCGTGACGGGCGGCGGCATCGCGCTGTCGATCGACCTCGAGGGCGACGCGGCCGGGCTCGTCGGCTATCGCGGCAAGCACCACACCGGCCTGATCGACGTCGATCGCCGCGCCGCCCAGGATGTGTCCGAGTTCTGGGAGCCGCTGCATGCCCATCCCAATCGCGAACTGATCCTCGATCCCGACGAGTTCTACATCCTCGTCAGCCGCGAGGCGGTTCACGTGCCGCCGGCCTATGCGGCCGAAATGACGCCGTTCGACCCGCTGGTGGGCGAGTTCCGGGTGCACTACGCCGGTTTCTTCGATCCCGGTTTCGGCCATTCGGCCGCCGGCGGCACCGGCAGCCGCGCAGTGCTGGAGGTGCGCAGCCACGAGGTGCCCTTCATCCTCGAACACGGCCAGACCGTGGGCCGGCTGGTCTACGAGCACATGCTGGCGAAGCCGAAGGCTCTTTATGGCACCGACCTCGGCTCCAATTACCAGGCGCAGGGCCTGAAGCTGTCGAAGCACTTCCGCTGAGCGCGATCAGCCCTGCCGTGCCGTCGACATCGCCTTCACGTCCTCCCGCAGCGCCCGGATCTCGGCCAGGATCGCTTCCTGCTCGCCCTGCAGCGCCTGCCGCTCCGCTGTCGCCTCTTCCTCGTGCTCGGCCTGCATGGCCGAGACGATGATGCCGATGAAGAGGTTCAGCACGGTGAAGGTGGTGCAGACGATGAAGGGGATGAAGAACATCCAGGCAAAGGGGAAGACCTCCATCACCGGACGCACGATGCCCATCGACCAGCTTTCAAGCGTCATGACCTGGAACAGCGTGTAGGCGGACTTGGCGATGGTGCCGAACCAGTCGGGAAAGGCCGCGCCGAACAGCTTGGTCGCCATCACAGAGAAGACGTAGAAGACAAGCGTCAGGAGCAGCATGATCGAGCCCATGCCCGGCAGCGCGGAGACCAGGCCGCCCACGACGCGGCGCAGCGACGGCATCATGGAGACCAGTCGGAGCACGCGCAGGATGCGCAGGGCGCGCAGCACCGACAGGCTGCCGGTGGCCGGCATGAGCGCGATGCCGACCACGACGAGGTCGAAGATGCGCCAGGGATCGCGGAGGAAGCTTGCCCGGTAGACCAGGATCTTCACCGCCAGTTCGACGACGAAGATGCTGAGGATCGCCCGGTCGAGCAGGACCAGGATCGAGCCCCATTCGGCCATGATCGGCGGCGAGGTCTCCAGGCCGAGGGTCACCGCGTTGACGATGATGAGCAGGCTGATCACGGTTTCGAAGCGACGGGATTCGACGAGGCTCTTCAGGGCTTTCACGGTGCGGGCTCCGGGGGAGGGCGGGAACGCGGCACAAGTGGGTGGATTTGTGCGCTGCGTCAAGCGGCTGGATGCGGGTCCCGCTGCTTGCGGAAAGGGTCCTGGCCCGCCCAACCCGGTAGCCGTCCGAGCGCTCGCGGTTTCCTCACGGCCCGCCGTCCTGGCCTCTTGACACGAGGCGGCGCCGCCGCGATGTAAGGGTCCTGTCGCGGGTGTAGTTCAATGGTAGAACGGTAGCTTCCCAAGCTGCATACGAGGGTTCGATTCCCTTCACCCGCTCCAGCTTACCCATTGGAATTGCTACCGTTTTACGATTGAACTTCATCGAGCCGTTTCACCCGTTTCACTGCCGTTTCACTGGCGCAGCGAAGCGCGGGCCTGGGCGACTCGCCGATTGTGATCGACGTCGTCATTGCGAACGTAGCCAAGGGTGGTCTTCGTGTTGGTGTGACCAGCCAGTTTTCGGGCAGCATCAACGCTGCCGGTGGCCTCCTCGGCTTCCGAGATTGCACCCGCCCGCGCATCCATGGACCAGATGTCCTTCGGCACGCCGGCCGCATCGGCGATCTCCCGCCAGTCCGTGTAGTAGTTGTCACGGTAGGGAACGCCTGTCGTCTCGGACACGATCAGCGGCCCCACCTTGGGCAGCTTGGCGCGGCCGAGCACCCACATGACAAGCGGGCAGGCCGTGAGGTCGTGGCTCGTCGCCACCTTGTTGCGGCTGGTCATGGGCACGGTGAGCACCATGTCGGCAGAGATGTCGGCGACGGTGAGGCCACGCCACTTCGTCTTGCCGCGGATGATTCCGCCGGCCTCGCCGTCGACGAGCGGCAACCACTCCCCGATGACATGGATGCGGCGCAACGCCGTGTCCCACTGGATCGCCTGAGTCAGGGCGATCGATGGACGACCAAGCTCGATCGCCTTTTCGCAGATCGCCTTGGCGTGCTCGTACTCCATCTTCACGCGCCGGGTGTCTGGCGTGCTGAAGCGGATGAGAGACAGGATCTCCCGGGCGTCTCGGCACCCGGCCAGCTTCTGCTCGCTACCATAGGAGAGAGCCGACCGCAGCTTGCGGATCGCCCCATGCGCGCGGCGCGTCATCCCACCTTTCCCCCACTGCTTGTACCAGCGACGGAAGTCGTCACCACGAAGCTCGACGATGCGTCGGGCGCCTACCGTTCTCTCGATCAGATTGAGAGTCGGGTTGTAGTCCCGGATTTTCGTCGGGTGCTTGAGCGCCTGATAGGGCGAGTTCTCGTCCGTGCGATAGAGATGGATGAGCGACCGGATGGTGCCGTCGAAGACATGTGTCTTCGTCAGCCCTTCGAGTTCGCCGCGCAGTTCATCCGTCCAGCGGCGGCAGAGATCCGCGATCACGTCGTCGCCGGTATCGTCGGCGATCGCCCTCATGGGTAGGCCGGCAGGCGCGGCCTTCACTGCCCGGTTCGGGTTCCAGTAGTGGGCATAGGAGCCATCGCTCCTCTTTCGTCGTTGGTAGCCGGGTCTGTCCCGGCGGGTGCTAGACATCGAAGTTCTCCTCAAGCTCTGGATCGACGGCGATGTTGCCGACGGCCACAGAAGACGAGATTTTTGCGCGGCGGTCAAAGTAGACGTCGACGGCGCGCCGATCCGTCTTGTTCACAAGCGGGTCTCTGCGCGGGAAATCCCGCGTGGCTCGGAGCCGGGTAAGGGCGCGCTCGGTCAGCCCAAAGTATTCGCGCAGCTGCTCGTCCGTCATGAAGCGGGGCGGTACGCCGCCGATGAAGGATGCGCTCGTCGTCACTTCCCTTCGTCCTTCTTCTCCAGTGCCAGGCGGTAGCCGAGAGCGTCCGCCATTTCCTCAACAGTCATGATGCCGGGCTCGACGAGGCCGCGGCGCCATTCCGAGACACGCGAGCCGTGCCGTCCGATCATGTCGCCCATGTCTGCCAGGCGGATGTTGCGGTTGGTCATGTCCTCGAAGATCGCCCTGAGCGTCGGCGAGGCCGACCGGACAGGGGTCCTCTTGGTGTGCGGCGCGCGGCTTCTGGTCATAGCGGCCTCGCGATTCTGCCGGCTTCGAGGTCATCGAAGATGGGGCGGAACTCCTCGATCGCCTGGGCGTAGAAGGCCAGGTCTCGCGGGCTGAGGATCGAAACCTCCTCCTCTTCCATGATCATCCAGCGCAGCCTGCGTAGGACCATTTCGCCACGGGAGAGTCCGTGTCGCGCTAGTTCGGCCTGAATGCGGAAGCCTAGATCCGCGACACGCGCCCGGTCGTCAGAACTCGACATCGAACCCTCCCTTCCACAGGCTGAACTTGTCCTCGATCTGCCTCCAGGCGACGGCGGCCTTGCTGTCGTGGTCGAGCATCTTCCGGCTCGAGACTCCGCAGCGATGGAGGATGATGGCCTTGGCGGTGTCCTTGTCCTCGGCCCCGATGAAGCGCTGGAACGGCTGCTCGCCGCAGCGCATGGCCGCACGGCGGGCCAGATCACCGCCTTTCAGCTCGGGCTCCTCGGCCGAGTAACTTTTTGCCGTCTCGTTCGTGGCCGGCGCCGTCGCCTTGGGCTCGAGCCACTTCGTCCCGTAGACGTGCACGACCCTGGCATTGGCGAGCTGGAGCACGACGCCCGGCTTGCCCTCCTCGGTGAGGTAGTATCCGATCACGCGGCCGCGAAATCCGTCGTGCTCGATCGTGTACTCGGTGGACGGCGGGAACCGCTCGGCGATGGCGACCAGTTCGCTGATGAGGTCAGCCATGGTCGCCTCCCTTGATCTCGGCGATCGCCTCGGCGCGGGCGCGGTTGAGTTCGGCCATGGCATCGTGGGAGCCGCCCGGCTTGTCCGGGTGTCGCAGCGACGCAAGGCGCCGGTAGCGAGCGTCGACCGCGTCGATCGCGTCCTCGGTGATCGGACTCACCTCCCCCGCCAGGTCCAGCACCTCGCGCCATGGCCGCTTGCTGGCCGGCGCGGGAATGGCGGAGAAGCCGGTGAAGGTGGCGCGGACGATGTTGAGGCCGCCGTGCCGCAGCTCGGTGCGCCGCGCCTCGATGACGTGGTGGATGGCCTGGAGGTTGTCCTCGACCTTCGGGTAGCGGTCGACGGCGATGCAGACGGACAGCCCGTCCCACACGAACCAGACCGCGACGCCCGTGTCGGCCGGGCGCTCGTTGCCGAGCGTGACGTTGGACGAGATCACCAGCCCGGAGATCTGCTTGCCGCTGTCGGCGCTGAAGCTGCCAAGCGAGGACCGCACGTTCTTCAGCGCAGCCGACAGGGTCGCCTTGAACCGCGACGTCTGCTTGTTCTTGGTGCGCGGCATCATAGGAGGCCACGAGAGGGGGTAGGAGCCGAGATTTTCCAGCTCCTCGACGATCTCGGTAACGCCGCCGAAGCCGACCGCGTAGGCGAGCGGGTATTCACCCCCGCGGTTCGGCTCCACGCCGCAGATGCCTTTGATCGCGGGGCTCATTCCGCGGCCTCCAGCATGGCGTTGGCGACCATGCCGTCCTCGATGACGACGCCGACCTTGCCGCTGGAGTCGACACGCTCGATCCAGATCTGCATGTCGTTCTCGTCGGCATAGGCCCGCAGGGTGGCCATGGCGTCGTCATCAAGGAGCGAGCCGTCGCGCACGCGGATGACGCGCAGCCTCGGGTTCATGGCGCCGGCGACCGAGATCGACACGCGCAGCTGCTCGGCATCGCTGGCCTGATTGAAGGGCACGCCGTTGAGGAGGACGGCATCCTCGGTCAGCTCCAGGCCGGCGACGGGAAGCTTAGCCTCGCGGACGGCCTTGGCTGCGGCCGCCTTGCGGTCGTCGATGGCCTTGGTGAGGCCGTCGCTGATCTCCTGCTGGCGCTTTGCCTCGTCGGACAGGCGCTGACGTTCGATCCGGCGTTCGACATAGCGGTTGGTCTCCTCGGCGGAGGCGATGCGCTCGCGGATGGAGGCGGTGTCGATGGCCTCGACGCCGTCCTTCACGTCGTCGAGCTCGTCATTCAGCTCCTCGACGGCCTGCTCGGCGGCCGTGATGCCGACCTTCAGGTCCCTGATGCGCTGCTCGAGCCGCTTGATGTCGTCGCGCCGGGTGTCGTTGGCGTCGCGCAGCTGGGCAATTTTCACCTCGATGTCGGCGCGGCGGCGACGCTCCTTCTCGATGCCCTCGTTGTGCTCCATGGCATTCTGGAGCTCGGAGAGAAGGTCGGAGGCGCTGACACGCTCGGTCGGGGCGGACTCGGGCACCTGTATCGCCTCGAGCCGAGCGGTCAGCTCCCGCACCGTGCGGTTCACGTCGGTGCGAGCCTTGAAATCCTTGTCGTTGGCCTCGTCCGCGGCTGCGAAGTCGAAGTCCGGGACCATGGCGCGCAGCGCGGTGACCTGGTCGCGCGCCTTCATGCGGGAGAAGGCCAGCGGGTCGAAGGTGAGGTCGCCGAGGAAGCTCTTCAGCAGCTCGACGGGGCTGCCGTACTTGGCGCCGTCGCGGTTCTCGACCGTCAACGTGGTCGTGAACTCGTCCTCGCCCTTCACGCGGAACTTCTTGGTGACGATGTACTCGCCAAGGTCCAGTCGGACATAGCCGGTCTCGGCACCGTCGCGCACCGGCTTGCTCTGGACGACCTTGTTGCTGTCGAGCGCCCACCAGATGGCGTCGAGGATGCTCGTCTTGCCCTGGCCGTTGCGCCCGGTGATCTCGACGAGGTTTCCATCGGGCCGGATCTCGACGGCGACGAGCCGTTTGATGTTCTCGGCGTTGAACTGCACGATTTTCAAGGGACTACCTCCGGTAATAGGCGCGGCAGACCTCTTCTGCGGCGCGAGCTTCGTTGCGGAAGGACTCGCGGGTGGCCTCGGCCATCCGCTGCCAGCGGGTCTCGATGCGCCGGGAGTCCGGCTCACGGATGAAGGCGCCGTAGATGGCCAGGGCGACGGCCTCGATGAGATCGTCGGCGCTCATGCTGCACCGGAGGCAGCGGGCGCGACCTGGTCGACGTAGTTCTGGATCAGAAGCTGATCGATGATCGCCTGTTGATCGCGATCAAGGCTTTCGCCGGCATGCCAGGCGGCAATCGCGGCCCGGATGCGGGCCTGTTCGGCGGGGCTGGCCCTGTGGATCTGGAAATTCGCTGAGTTCATTGCTGCACCAATGAGAACGGCATGGCCGCGTCTGTATGGCGAATAAAATACGCAACGTATCGCCTATGTCAACAGGGAATTTATCCGATGCGTATCGGCTTGACGGGAATGCGATACGTGTTGCACAAAAGAGAAGGCCCCGGCGAGCGTGCAGCTGCCAGGGCCAGACTGGATGAGACGGTGTGGCTCCGGAAATCCAGTGAAGTGCAAGTACCGCACTTTGCTCGTTTTCTCAAGCTTTTTGGCTGTCTCCAAGACCAGTTCGCGCGTCGGTAAGACGGAAACCGGTTCGGCCGCCGCGTGAAGACCTGAGCAAGGAACGGGATGCGGTCTGGCTCAAGGGGTTCTGGCGGCGAAAGCTGGCAGCCGGCCCCGATCGTCGAGGGAACCCTCGAAAAAGTGGCTGAGTGACGGAGCGGGTCCATCGCTGCCGTCTGTGGGATAAGCGGTGGTCGGCTCCAGTGGGCAGATACCCCTTCCACGCCAGGAATCCTTGGTCCGTCAGGACCGGGGTTCTTGGTCTGTGGGCATCACGGGGTCTCACCAGAGAGCAAAAGGGTAGTCCAGGGTGAGAAAGGGACAGTGAAGGTTAGAGCGCTGTCATCCGTCCCTTCACGCGACCGAGGATCGAGACCTCGCTCTGCGGCAGTTCATAGGATTTATACTGTGGGTTGCGGTTCGTCAGCCGGATGAACGGCGGGTCGGACTTGTAGACGCACTCAGCCATTTTCAACACAACCGTGCTTCCGTCGAAGATCGCGAACGCGCCTGGCGGCGAGGCGGATCTGTCGCTGGTGTCGATGATGACCCGGTCGCCAGGAAAGAGCGAACCGGGCGCGGCCGGATGAACCGGGTCGTACATGGCGTCGCCGCGCACTTCGATGATCCAGGCATTCTCCGGCTCGACGTGAAGCGCGCCCTTGAGCACGTCGTCGGGGATGCTCCAGACCGCCGCGACCGGAACCCCGCTCTTGTCGTCGAGTGAACGGAGCGGAGTCACGAAGGGCGACTTCACCGACACCTCCCTGATCGGCGCGCCTTCCTTCGTGGGTTTGGAGGGTTCGCCGCCGACCGTCGGGCCACCGAAGATCAGCCAGGCCGGATCGACGCCGAAGGCCTTGCCGTAGACGAGCGCGGTCTTGCGGTCGTACTCGCGGCCGCCGTTCTCATGGGCCGTGTAGGTGACGACGTTCACGCCGATGGCGCGTGCGGCGTCGGTAGCGTTGCGGTGGCCGGCGTTTGCGCGCGCCTTTCTGAGGCGCCCCGACAGGTCATCCTCACTCATGGGACTCTCCAATCAAAAAACGATACGCATCGTATTGACATTGGGAATACGTTGCGTATTTTTTACAGGGACAACAGGGTACTTGGTTCGATGTCGATTGAAGTTGGTAGCGATGGTTCGAATGTTCGGCTGACGGGCGACCAGATCCGGTACGTCCGCGAGGTGCTGGGCGAATCGCAGGCGCAGTTCGCGCGCCGCTTTGGCGTCAAGCAGCCTTCGGTCCACCGCTGGGAAGGCAAGGGCGACCGGGCCAGCGCCGGCCCCGAGATCATCCTGATCAAGGCGCTCGCCGACCAGTTCAAGATCACGATTCCGGCGGCCGAAGCGCTGCCTGCCGACGCCGACTGACCCGGTCGCGAGGGCCGGGGGCATGAAGGATTCATCCTGGGACAGCGAGCGGGACGCGGAGCTCATCGAGCTGCACCACTCGGGCATGCAAGGCAAGGAAATTGCCGAGATCATGAGCATCAATCGCATGGCCGTCTCCAGACGGCTCCGGGTTCTTCGAGAGGATGGACGCCTTACACCACCACCGTCCCGAGCGCCAGCACGAGGAACTGTTCCCGAGCATATCAGACGCCACAGGCGAGCGCAGCGGGGCTTCGATGTCCCGCCCCACCTCGAGGCTGAATACATCGCCCTGCTCAAGAGCGGGATGTCGATCGCCGACGCATGCCGGCGCCTGAAAATCAACAGAGACCGATGAACCGGAGGTTACGAATGATGTCCCGAGACCACAACGAGAAGACGCAGCAGGAGCAGTACGAAGACCAGCAGTTCCTGCGGGGCTTCAACGAGATCAAGGCCCACCGAAGCGAGATGGCCGGCACGAAGGGCGAGATGGGCCAGGTGTACAAGCGACTGAAGGATCTCAATTGGTCGAAGAAGGACATCGAGTTCGCGCTGTCGCTCGAGGACAAGGATGTCGGCCAGGTCATCGCCGAGTTCGAGCGCAAGATCCGCATCGCGCGGCTGTTCGGCCACCAGCTCGGCCGCCAGCTCGAACTCCTCGACAAGGACCGGACCCCGCAGGAGGACCGCGCCTACGAGGAAGGCATGGCCGCCGGCAAGCTGCGCAAGAGCGCCACCAACCCGTACCAGCCGGGCGGCAAGGAGTTCGACCGCTGGCAGGAAGGCCTCGCCGAGGGCACCAAGTTCATCAACGCCGACCTGTCGAAGGCCATCGCGGCGAATGAGGTGGCGGCGTGAGCAAGCTGAAGCTCGTGGAGCCAGCGGTCCCCACCAACGCGGGCGGCGCCCAGCTTCCGCAGACCTATCAGTCCGCCAAGACGGCACTCGCCGAGTGCGCGTCGATCGACGAGTGCCAGACATGGGCGGACAAGGCTGCGGCGCTGGCGTCGTATGCCAAGCAGGCGAATGACGACGAGCTCATGAAGATGGCGGTCCGCATCCAGGTGCCGACATGACGAGTGTTCGCAGCGTTCTTCCCGGCACGGCCAAGCCGTTTCAGCAGGCGGTCGCGGACGGGATGTCGGACATCCCGAACCCGACGATCAGCCCGATGACCTGCGCTGGCATGGCGGCTCCACGGATTTCACCTGGATCGCTGCCGACAACAGCGAAACCCCGATGGATGCGCACACCCTGTTCGCATTCGGCCGCACCGCGATGGCGCACATGCCCACGGACGGCATCGATCCCGAGCTGGCGAAGCTCATCGTCCTGGGAGCGTTCGGCTTGGCCGGCACCACGATCGGCACCTACGTGTTCGGCGCCGCCTGGGACGACCGCAACGTGATGACGTTGATCGGCGAGAAGGCTTACGCGGCGCCCGCGTTGCCGGATGGATGGCCGCCTGACATCGTCGCGCCCGAGGTCGATCGACCCTGGCCGCCCCAGCCGCCACCACCAAAGAGGTGAGACAGTATGTTGATCATCATGACCGCCTCGCGGCTTCTGGCGAATCCCCTTGGCGCGGCCGCACTGGTGTTCGTCATCATGCTCGGCTTCTACGAGGGTGCGCCGCTCGGCCCGTTGCGGTGGGTGCCGTACCTCGGCCCCACGCTCGAGCAGCTGGTGGACGGCCGCGTCGATCGGGAGCGCAGGGCAGCCGCTCTGGCCGAGCGCCTGGCCTGGCAGGAAGCACAACGCATGGCGGAAGCCGAACATGCGCGGCGACTGAGGGAAGCGCAGGCCAAGGCCGACGCCGCCGAGCTCGCATACCTGACAGAGAAGGCGCTTCGCGAGAGCGACGCCAGGACGGCGCGGGCGGAACTCGAAGCCGCACTGAAGAAATCGGAGGCCGACAATGTTTCGAGCGATGGCTGTACTCCTTGCCGTACCTTTTCTCGCGGGGTGTCCCGGGCCCTGGACCAGGTCGGTCGCTGAAGGTCCGGCGATCGCCAGCGTGGGAGCATCGCTGAAAGTGCCGTGCACCGACGTCGTCGACATCCCTCATCGGGATCTGTCCGAGAACGAGGCGGCTCGCCTGTGGGCGACCGACCGGGAATCGCTTGGCGAATGTCGCCGTCGTCACATGGGTCTCGTTGCCGCGACCGAGGCAATCGAGAAGCAGGGCGGCAACTAAGCCTGAAATACCAGTGAGTGGGCGGACCTATGCGAGACCGCCGCAAAGGGAACGAAATGAGCGAAGTCAACCTCAATCAGATCTACAGCAAGCTGGGAGAGCTGTCGGCCGTCGTCGTAGGTCTCACTGAAAAGATTGACTCCAACGAGAGACGCAACGTCGACGCGATCCATGAGGCGAACCAGAGCAGATCCGTGCTGCGCCATCAGATGGACAACCTCCTTATTCGCACGACGCACCTCGAGACCAACATGGCGACGGTGTCGACCAAGGTCATCGCCATGGAGGAGGTGACCGCCGAGGTGACCAGCTTGCGACTGAAGGCGCAGGGCGCTGGTACGCTCGGCTACTGGCTTCTGCGACTCGGTGGCTTTGTGCTCGGCGCGGCCGGCGGCTTCGCGGCGGCTTACACATGGCTGACCGGACGCCCGCCGCCCTAGCGATGATGGTGCATGACAGCTTTCAATCCGCCCGCTGGCCGAGAGGCTGGCGGGCTTTTTTTTGTGCCTTGCGTCCAGCTGAGCCCGAAGTGAAACGGCGCCCCCGCAAGGAGACGCCGTTTCGGTTTTCATGGCCGATTCAGTGAAACGGCGCGTTGAAATCATTCACTTTCCCGAAGCTTCCCAAGCTGCATACGAGGGTTCGATTCCCTTCACCCGCTCCAGCTTTCTTTTCAATGGGTTAGGCACTGATCGTCGGCTGCGCCGAGAGGCGGTTTTTACAGCCGGTTTTACAGGCTATGTTCTCGTTCTACCCTTTGCTAGCTGCTCGATTGCCGCTTGAGTCGCTGCCGCCCGGCCCACATATCGGCGGACGATCCTCAATACGCTCTGTTCTTCCCAGCCCATGATCTCGGCGATCACGCGCTCCGAAAGACCTGCCTCGTAGAACTTGGTCGCGGCGGTGCAGGTCATGGAAGTGCAGATCGCGCTCCGAGAGGCTTCGCTACCGCCGAGCTACACCACGTGGTGAGACACAGCCCCCAGACAGCCTACCAGCAGATGGAGTGGGAGTGATGGCGCAGTATCAGGTCAGCGCCAGGAGGATCGACAGCCATGGCTCCGAGGCGACCACGAAAGAGGCCCGCATTGTTCTCGATACCGACATGGCGGGAAGGCCGGACGCCTTCAATCCGGCGGAACTGCTGCTGGCGGCGGTTGCCGCCTGCATGATCAAGGGTATCGAACGCGTGACGCCAATGCTGAAGTTTGATTTGCGCGGCGTGGACGTGCGCCTGCATGGGGAGCGCCAGGACAGCCCGCCGAAGATGGTCTCGATCATCTACGAACTCATCGTCGACACGGACGAGACCGATCAGCGCCTCGCCCTTCTGCACAAGAACGTTCTCAGATATGGCACGATATCGAACACGGTCGCCGCGGCGGTGAAGCTCGAAGGGACGATCCGCAGGAAGGAATGACCTTGCCTTCTGGCGCCCCTGAGCGTCTGGTCCCCCGGACGATCCATCGTCTCGATTTCTCGATGTGACCACCGCGGTCAACGATGATCGCCAGATCGGGCAGTGTGCTCGTTTATCGTGCGCGACGTTGTCGCCATGTCGCTCACATGAAAGCCTCGACGTTCATGCCGACCACGGAAGCAAATCGTCTTCGTCTGGATCTCACGGTCCTTCTTCCTGATGTGCCGCACGAGGCCGACGCCTGCGTCGGGCGCCTGGTCGGCGAACTGGCAGGCCGGGATGGCATCGATCAGGTTCATGTGCTTCCGGCTGATGGCGGCGAGCCGGCCAGGCTCTGCATCCACTATCAGCCGGAGGTGCTCAGTCTTGGACGTATCCGCGAAATCGCTGAAGGCGCCGGCGCCCGCATTACGGAACGCTTCGGTCATATCCTCTGGCAAACGGGCGGTCTGAGCAACGAGCGGCGCGCTCGAACGGTCAGCGAATTGCTGCAGCGAGCGCCCGGGGTCCTGGAAGCGGTCGCCACCGTCGCGGGACCGATCCGCATCGAGTTCGATCGAACGCTGACCACCGAAGCGGCGCTGCGCCAGCTTCTCGACGACATGAGCGTCGACGTGCGCGCGCCATTGGCCAAGGCGGCCCCGCCACAGGGCCACATTGCCGAAAAGCACGAACACGAGCATGGCGGCATCCTTGGCGAAAACACGGAGCTGATCTTCGCGGTCATGTCCGGCGTGCTCCTCGCCACCGGCTTTATGATCTCCTTCTTGCCCGCCGTCCCCGCATGGATGCAACTTGCTCTCTACGTCGCGGCCTATGGCTTCGGCGGCTACTACCTGCTGCGCGAAGCCATCGACACGCTTCGCCTCGGCCGGCTCGAAATCGACGTGTTGATGCTGGTCGCCGCCGCCGGCGCCGCGGCGCTCGACAAGTGGGCGGAAGGCGCGCTCCTGCTGTTCCTGTTCAGTATCGGTCATGCGCTGGAGCATTACGCAATGGGTCGCGCAAGGCGCGCCATTGCGGCGCTGGGGGAACTCGCTCCACCGACGGCAGAGGTGCTGCGCGACGGCGAGGTGGAAGAAATTGCCGTGGTTGACCTGGCCATAGGCGACACCATCGTCGTCAGGCCGAACACGCGCATTCCCGCGGATGGTTTCATCAGCCTCGGCGCAAGCAGCGTCGATCAGGCCGCGATCACCGGTGAAAGCGTTCCCGTCGACAAGCAGGCCGTCGACGATGTCGACGAAGCGGCGTTGCGACCGGACAAGCTCGCGGCTGAGCACCGCGTCTACGCCGGCACGATCAACGGCGGCGGCGCCTTGCAGGCTCGAGTCACCCGGATCGCCGCGGACAGCACACTCGCGCGTCTGGTGCACATGGTCGGTGAAGCGGAAGCGCAGAAATCTCCCACGCAGCACTTCACAGACCGCTTTGAGCGCATCTTCGTGCCTGTGGTTCTGGCGAGTGTCGCCCTGTTGCTCTTCGCCTTTCTGGTGATCGACGAACCGTTCGGCGACAGTTTCTACCGCGCGATGGCCGTGTTGGTCGCCGCCAGTCCCTGCGCGCTGGCAATTTCGACGCCGAGCGCCGTGCTCTCCGGCGTGGCGCGCGCGGCGCGTGGCGGTGTCCTGGTGAAAGGCGGGGGGCCGCTGGAAAACCTCGGCACGATCCGCGCCATTGCCTTCGACAAGACAGGCACGCTGACCGAGGGCAAGCCGCGGGTCACGGATGTGATGCCTGCGTCGGGCATCGCGGAACGCGACCTGCTCGCAGTCGTCGTCGCGGTCGAACATCTCAGCGACCATCCGCTGGCTGCGGCCGTGGTCCGCGACGGCCGCGCTCGCCTCGGCGACGGTCTCGCGGTCCCGCCGGCCGACAATCTCCGCAACATCATCGGCAGGGGCCTGTCGGCCGAAATCGGCGGGCAGCCGGTCTTCGTCGGCAAGGCCGCTCTGTTCGCCGAAATCGAAGGACCGGATCTGCCCCCGGCGATCCGCGCGGTCGTTGAAAGTCTCGAACAGCAAGGTCGAACCACGATGGTCGTCCGCCGCGGCGACGACTATCTCGGCGTGCTCGGCCTGATGGACACGCCGCGCGCCGCGGCCGCCGCGGTCATCGCAAACCTCCGAACGCTCGGCATCACCCGCATGGTCATGATGTCGGGGGACAACCAGCGCGTGGCCGATGCAGTCGCCAAGGACGTCGGGCTGGACGAGGCGTTCGGCGATCTGATGCCGGAAGACAAGGTCGCAGCTATCAAACGGCTAAGGTCCGAGCAGGAGGTGGCGATGGTGGGCGACGGTGTGAACGATGCGCCCGCCATGGCCAACGCAACGGTTGGTATCGCCATGGGGGCGGCCGGCTCGGACGTCGCACTGGAGACCGCCGACGTGGCCCTGATGGGCGATGATCTGGCCCGGCTTCCTTTTGTGATCGGTCTCAGCCGCAGCACCAACCGTATCATCAAGCAGAACCTCTGGATAAGCCTCGGTATGGTCGCCGTGCTGGTGCCGGCTACCCTGTTCGGGCTGCAGCTTGGCGCGGCGGTGGTCTTCCACGAAGGCTCCACGCTCCTCGTCGTGGCGAACGCGTTGCGCTTGCTGACATACCGCGAACGACCCATCAGTGGTCGTGTCTGATGGCCTTGGCGAGTTGGTCGATGTTGCCGTCGTCGACGTTGGGAACGCCATGCGGGTCCGGAAGACCGACGCTTGTCAACGCCGCGTGGCGGAACAGGACGGCATGCCAAGACAGCCTTAGCCGATCAGGCGGCGCATGTGATCAGGCACGCCGGCTCCCTTTCAGAGCAGTCGAATGATCATCCTCTCCGATGTTGCCGACGTGGTTCGTTGCGTGCTGCCCGGAGCAGGGAAATCGCTCATCTGTCGAAATCCGCAACCGTTGCGGATTTGGTGCCGAAGTCGATGTCGGCGGAGCTCCGGGGCAGACGACAGGTCCGACAATCGTCGCAGGCAGGGATTGTCGGTAGCTTCCACGACCAGGACGCTTGGCCTGGTCGCTCAGGTCTTTAAGGTTAGCCTAACGCGCGCTGCGTTCGATCCTGCTGACTTTGGCAACTCGTGCCTTATTCTCTATCCTGGCGATTCTGCCAGGGCGACGATGGCGCGCCCGTCCTCTCGCCATTCCGGCAGGCCGCCGTTGAGGCGCCGTGCATTGAAGCCAAGTTTGCGCAGGGCGGCGACCGCCTGATGGGCATAGATGCAATAGGGACCCCGGCAGTATGCGACGATCTCTGCGCCCGGATCGAGGGTGGGAGCGATCCGCTCGAGCTCTGCCAGCGTCATGTTGAGCGCCCCGGGAATGTGGCCCGTGGCAAATTCATCAGCAGGGCGGACGTCGAGAACGGTGACCGAATCCCCGGCGAGCAATGCCGCGAGTTGCTCTCGGCTGACGGTTTCGGGTGCGTCCTGCCCATTCGAGAGCCCGCGCAGGATACGATCGACCTGCGCCAGGTTCCGCTCGGCGACGACGCGGAGCAGATCCATCAGCGCGAGCGTCTTTGCGTCCGTCAGCCGGTAGATCACTGCCTTCCCGTCTCGGCGGCTGGTGACCAGTGCCGCGCGACGGAGCTGCTGCAGATGCTGCGAGCAATTGGCGATGGTCAGGCCGGTCTTTTCCGCAAGCGCCTCCACGCCGCGCTCTCCCTGTGCCAGCTGTTCGAGGAGCGAGAGCCGCGCTGGAGCGGACAAGGCGCGCGCGACGAGCGCGTATTCCTCGAGAAGGGCTGTCTTCGGACTGATTGACACCGGGCGTCTCCAGAAGATAAATCATTCAAGCGATAAATAGAATAATAACGGTTCCTCCGCGTCCCGCAATCCGGAAGTCCAGATGATGTCCGAAACCACAGTGAAGAAGCCGGCCGGATGAGTGGCAGCGATCTTCAGCGCGGCATCCGCGAAAACCTCGCACAGGTCTCGCATCAGCTGATCCAGGTGATGCTGGTCGGCTTCGCCATCGGCATGACGCGCACGGTGGTCCCGGCGCTGGCCGAGAGCGAGTTCGGGCTCGAGCGCGGCTCTTTCCTGCTGCTCGCCTCCTTCGTGGTGGCCTTCGGCGCGGTGAAGGCGGTGATGAACTTCGTCGCCGGGCGCTGGTCCGAGCGGATCGGCCGCAAGCGTGTGCTGTTCTGGGGCTGGGTCGTGGCGCTGCCGATCCCGGTGATGATCTGGCATGCGCCGGACTGGAACTGGATCGTCGCGGCGACCGTGCTTCTCGGCGTCAACCAGGGCCTCTGCTGGTCGATGACGCAAACCGCGAAGCTCGACATCACCAGGGCCGAAGAACGCGGCCTCACCATGGGGCTGAACGAGTTCTCCGGATATGTCGGCGTGGCGATCGCGGGCATCCTCACCGCCTATGCCGCCGAATGGCTGGGCGCGCGAGTTGGCTTGCTGGTCTTCGGCATGGCCGTGGTTCTGCTGGCGCTGCTTCTGACAGCGGTCTGGGTGAAGGACACGCTGCCCTGGGCCAAGGCCGAGACTGCCGCGCACAAGGCCGCGCCGCCAAAATTCCTGCCGCGCTACCCGCGAGGCGTGTCCGAACACCCCAGCACGGGCGAGGTGTTCGCGCTGATGAGCTGGCGCGACCGGCGCTTGTTCGCGATCTCTCAGGCGGGGCTGGTGGAGAAGTTCGTCGATGCCCTCGTCTGGGCGCTGTTCCCCGTCTTCCTCGTCACCAAGGGCGCCAGCCTGACGGAGGTCGGCTGGATCGTCGGCGTCTACGGCTTTGTCTGGGGCGGCTCGCAGCTCTTCACCGGGCGGCTGTCGGACCATGTGGGCCGGTTCTGGCCCAACGTGCTGGGCATGTGGATCTGCGGCGCGGGCGTGGCGATGGTGGTGCTGGGTTCGGGCGCACTGTGGTGGTCGGTCTCGGCCGGGGTGGCGGGCTTCGGCATGGCGCTTCTCTACCCGAACCTATCGGCGGCGGTCGCGGATATCACGCCGCCCGCCTGGCGCGGTTCGGCCATCGGCATCTACCGCTTCTGGCGTGATCTCGGCTACGCCATCGGCGCGCTCGGCCTTGGGCTGGCGGCCAGCCTGACGGGCGCGGCAGAAGCGGCCTTCTGGTTCGTCGCGATCTCCATGTTCGCGTCGGGCGCGTTGCTGTTCTGGCTCGGCGAGGAAACCCACCCGCGGCTCAACCCGGCCCAAGCTCCGGAGGCTGCCGATGCGTGAAACCCAAACCCGCGTGCTTGGCGCACTTGCGATCCTGATGTCATCACGTCGAGCGCCGAGCACCCGGCCATCGGGGCGCGATCCGGTTCAGCCTCGGCCGCACCACCACCGCGGACGAGGTCGAACACGTCGTGGCTCGCCTGCGCCCGGTGCTGCGTTGACGGAGCAGGAGCGTCCCGGAGGGTGCCGAACCAGAAATGGATTGCTGACCTCACCTGCATCTTGAGCGAATGATTGCTCTAAGTTGCTGCCGTCATCGATCTGTTCTCCCGGCGCTCCGAACGACTGGCAGCGGCGGTAGACGGAGAAAGTTCAATGCGCAATTATGGTTTGTATCTATCGGGTATCGACAAATTTTACATGGAACCTTTCCCCCGGGCGGCGATTGGTAAAAGTCGGGCAGCAAAATCCCGGACACTCGAACCCCCGTCGACTGCCAACGATCGCAATGGGTGCCAAGGTTTTCGTCCCGGGCGCTCAAGCCTGATCGTTTTGCAGTTGGACGGCTTTTCCCGCGATTGGCATTGACATGCTTGGTTGGCAGGCGGGGCGCGTGCAATGATGGGTCTGTATTTTTCCTCATCGTGGCCGACGGCGAATGGTGTCTCGAAAGATCCTTCTGCGGGATCCAGCATAGGGCTTAGGGGCGGGAAAAAATGGCGAATGATTCACGAGGACGAGGAGATCACTCTCAGCGAAAGGCGAAAGCGAAACCCTTGCCTCACAATGATGCGGTTGGAAGTGCTCGGCCCCTGACCGCCAGCGGCGTTGTCAAATCCGAAGCCGCAGCTGTGTCGGTTGTCGGCATCGGCGCGTCGGCCGGCGGCATTGAAGCTCTGAGCCGTTTCTTCGACGCGATGCCGGCCGACAGCGGCTGCGCCTTCGTGGTCGTGCTGCATCTCGATCCGAAGCGTGAAAGCGAACTGGCCAGTATTCTAAGCGCCCGCACGACGATGCCGGTCGTTCAGGTCGAGGACGGCATGCGGCTCGCGGCCAATTGTGTGTATGTAATCGCTCCCGATACCGATCTGAAGGTCAGCAATGGTGGCCTGCACGTGTCCACGCCAACGGACCCGCGCGGCCAGCGCCACCCCGTCGACGTGTTGTTCTCCTCGCTGGCGGCGGATCAGCACGAGCGGGCAGTCGCCATCGTGCTTTCAGGAACGGGGAGAAACGGCACCGAGGGGTTGAGGGATATCAGGGCGGAGGGCGGCATCAGCCTCGTTCAGTCGCCCGAGACCGCGAAGTTTGACGGCATGCCGAGAAGCGCGATCGTCGCGGACCTGGCCGATCACGTGCTTGCACCCGAAAAGATGCCAGAGGCACTGCTTGCTTTCATGAGCCACGGCTACGTCAAGGCTCCGACCGAGGTCGAGGCCACCATGCGGGATGGGCGGGCCACTCTCGATCAACTACTGGAATTTCTGCGGGTTCGGGGCGGACACGATTTTCGCAGCTACAAGGACTCGACGCTGAGGCGGCGCGTTCACCGTCGTCTCGGTCTCAGGAACATCGAGACATTGGACGAATACATCGACGAGCTGCGCACCAATTCCAATGAAGTAAACACATTGGTTGGCGACCTGATGATCAGCGTCACCGGTTTTTTCCGCGACGTGGGGGCATGGAAGGCTCTTGCCAAGCTCGTGATCGCGCCAATGGTCGCCGCGCGCGAGACCGGTGCCTCGATCCGCATATGGGCCCCGGCCTGTTCGACGGGCGAGGAAGCCTACTCCCTTGCAATGCTGGTGGCGGAGCATGCCGAGGCGGCGGGCAAGCACTTCGATCTGAAGGTTTTCGCCACCGACGTCCAGGAGACCAATCTGCGCAAGGCGCGCGATGGCATTTACCCGGCCGCCGCCCTGACCGTGTTTCAGGCGTCGCGCCTGACCCGATTTTTCCAGAAACTCGACGGGTCGTATCAGGTCAGCAAGGGACTGCGCGACATGGTCGTGTTCGCGCGGCAGAACCTGTTGCGCGATCCGCCCTTCTCCCGACTGGATCTGGTGTCGTGCCGCAACCTCCTAATCTACCTGGAACCGGATGCGCAGCAAAGGGTCATCGCGCTTTGTCATTTCGCCTTGCGACAAGGAGGCCACCTGTTTCTCGGCAACGCCGAGACGATCGGTCGGCACGAAGACCTGTTCGAAACGGTGTCGAAGAAATGGCGTATCTACCGGCGGCTGGGCCCGACACGACACGACCTGATCGAATATCCACTGCCCAGTGACAGGTCGGAGCAGCGCGCGACGGAGCATCAGCCTCGATTGGCTCACGAGCCAGGCGCCTCGGCCGCTGAACTGGCCCGTCGCGCTTTGCTGGAGCGCTTCGCTCCCGCATCGGTCTTGATCGACCAGAAGGGTCGCGTCCTCTACTTCCACGGCAAGACGGGGGATTATCTCGAAAACCCGTCCGGCGAGCCGACGCGGGACCTTTTGACCATGGCCCGAGCGGGGCTGACCGCTCGATTGCGGGCCGCGATTCGCGAGGCATCGGAGGGAAACAGGACCGTGACGGTCACCTCCCGCGTCCGGGAGGGCGCGACCGACCGTTCCGTCATGATGACTGTCATGCCCTTGCCGGTGTCGCCGCAGAGCGGCTTTCTGCTGGTGAGCTTCGCGCCAGACGCACCGCAACCCGATCCCGCGGCGGAGGCCATGCGCGAGGAGCCCGGCGACAACGCATCCGGCGAACATGCCCTGCAAGAAGAACTCAAGGCGACCCGCGCCGAATTGCAGAGAACCATAGAGTATCAGGAAACCATCAACGAGGAACTGAAAGCGGCGAACGAGGAAGCGACCTCGATGAACGAAGAGCTCCAGTCCACCAACGAGGAACTCGAGACCTCGAAGGAGGAACTGCAGTCGTTCAACGAGGAACTGAACACCGTCAACAGCCAGCTTCAGCACAAGATCGGCGAACTCGAAACCACTACGAACGACCTCAACAACCTGCTCGCCGGTTCGGACGTGGCGACGCTGTTCCTCGACGAGAAACTTCGCATCAGGTGGTTTGCTCCCGCGACGAAAGAGCTTTTCGATTTCGTCGCGTCGGACATCGGCCGGCCGATCGCGCATCTGGCGCGGAAATTCGCCGACGAAAACCTGTTGCTGGATGTCGAAACGGTTCTGGCGAGACTGGTCGCCATCGAGGTCGAGGTCCTAAGCGATGCCGGCCGCTGGTATGCGCGGCGGGTGCTTCCCTATCGCACGCAGGACAACCGCATCGCCGGCGTCATCGTCACGTTCACCGACATTACCGACCGAAAGCGCGCGGCCGATGCGATCAACGATGCTCGCATCTATTCCGAGACCATCGTGCGCACGGTCCAGCATCCGCTGCTGGTCCTGGACAGCAATCTGCACGTCCAAACCGCCAACAAGGCCTTCCGAAAGCTCTTCGCCGTGTTCGAGGAAGAACCCAAAGGCCGTCTGATCTTTGAACTCGGAACTGGCGAATGGAACAATCCGCCCTTGCGGGGCCTGCTCGACCGGGTCCTTTCGGAAAACGAGGAGATCCACAATTTCGAGTTCGAGCAGGAATTCGACCGGACCGGGCGGCGATCGATGGTGCTCACCGCGTGCAAGTTGAGGCAGGAAGGAGGCCGTGAGGACTTGATCCTGATTGCGATTGAGGATGTCACCGAGCGCAAGCGTTTCGAGGAGCATCGAGAGATCCTGGTCGGCGAGCTCAATCACCGGATCAAGAACGTCATGGCGACGGTGCAGGCGATCGCGTCGCAGACGCTCAGCAGCGCGACATCAGTGGAGGAGGCACGCGCGGCCTTCGGGTCGCGGCTGATCGCCCTGGGCAAGTCGCACGACTTGCTGACCCGCGAAAACTGGGCCGGCGCTGATCTGCGGACCATCGTCTCTGAAACGGTTGAGCCTCATTCCGGAGGAACGAAACGGTTCCGGATCGACGGTCCCAAATTGTGGCTGTTACCCAGGGCCGCGCTTTCGATTGCAATGGCTTTGCATGAACTGGCCACGAACGCCGCGAAGTATGGCGCGCTCACGACCGAGAGCGGCCAGGTCGACATTTCTTGGCAGCTCGTGGGTGACGGCAAGGATCGACGGCTTTCAATGCGGTGGACGGAAAGCGGCGGTCCGCCCGTCAAACATCCGACGCGCAAGGGGTTCGGCTCGCGCCTGGTCCAGCGCGTGCTGGCGGCGGAACTTGGTGGCGAGGTAGACGTATCCTATGAGCCATCCGGCGTCGTTTGCACGATCGATGCGCCCGTGCGGAACAGTCAGGCGAAAGGCAGCTCGTATTGACCCGCCACACAGCGAAACGGGTTCTGATCGTCGAGGACGAAGTCCTGCTTGCCCTGCATCTGGAGGACCTGCTGACCGAACTTGGTCATGAGATTGTCGGTCAATTCACGCGTATCGATAGGGCGATGAGGTTTGCCCGCGAAAGCGAAATCGATTTCGCCGTTCTCGATATCAACGTCGCCGGCACGATGTCCTTTCCTATCGCCGACGTGCTGCGAGAGCGCGGCATTCCCTTCGCCTTCGCTTCGGGATACGGAGCGGAGGGACTGATCGATGGATATCGCGATGTCCCGGCGTTGCGAAAGCCATATGCGCGAGAAGAACTGGAGCGAACCATCGCGCAGGTCTTTCGCGGTTCGCCGGGATGATACGGTTCCACCGCGATCATGCGGCGGGGTGATCTATTCGACCCTGGGGAATTCACCCTGGCTGGCATGGGCAAAGGCCGGCCGCTGAGCGGCCTCCGGCGTAATCCAATCCTGCTCCACGAGATCGCGGAGTTTGTAGGCCCGGTCCAGCGCCTGCTTGCTGGCCGCATGCCAGGCCTTGGAAATCTCGGGCTCGGCCGGCCCGCCGTGCTCGGCCATCTGAAGGCAGAATTCGGCTCGCTCGTTGAGAAACCTGACCGCGGCCCGCATGACTTTTTCCATTTCCTCGAAGTGCGCCGTGGCCAGGATCTCCGCGGTATAGGTATGCCCGATGTGGCAGCCGAACTTGACGATCGAACCGACCTTGAACTTTTTCAATGCGCCGCCGCAGTCCGGACAGGTCACTGTCAGCGGCCGCTCGAATGTCTGACTGTTGATGATTTCAGGCTCCTGCCCGTCCGTTCGAGAGGAGGTGCTTGCCATGTCGGCGTCCTTTCCATCCTTCCAATCCACCAGTTCGACGAGCATCTTGCCGATGTCGGCGAGCGGCAGGCTGTAATCCAGCGCGACATGCGCCGCCGCGCTCCTCGGCATTTCGGGATAGGCGGCATCGTTGGGGTCCTGTGCGATGGCGATTCCACCGTGTCGCTTGATGTCGAACAGGCCGAGCGCACCGTCGTTCAGGTTGCCTGTCAGGATCACGCCGATTGCGTCCGACCCATAGTGTTTCGCCACGCTCCTGAACAACGGGTCGATGGCCGGCCGCGCGCAGTTCTCCTTGGGCCCGCGCAAGAGACGCAGCCGCCCGTGGGCGACGATCATGTGCCGATCCGGCGGCGCGACATAGATCCGACCGGGGAGGATCGTCTCGCCGTCCTCGGCATGGCTGGCGTGGAGCGGACCGGCCGCGTTCAACAGCGTTGGCAGTTCGCTTCGGTTGGCGCCTATGTGAAGGACGACGAGAACAGGGACGGAGAGCGATTTCGGTAGCGCGGCGGCCAGCGAACGCAATGCCGTCACTCCCCCTGCCGAAGCGCCTATCACGATGATCGATGAGCAAGCCATGGCGACCCTGCGGGTTGGGGGCTGATCTCGGGGATCGATGATGAACGCGGCAGCTCGCGGAAGGTTCGCCACGAGAGCAATGTCCGATCAGATTGGGTCGTGTGCCGATCGTTCCGCAAATTCGCCGAGAGGGGCGGTCATGGCAGGCTGGTGACGTTCAGCGGCACCGATTTCGGCCAAGGAACGTCACCATGTCCAAGACCGAAGGTAAGACCGCCAGCGCCGCCGTCGAAGACATTCTGCTTTCGAAACCCGGATGGGCTGCGCGCCCTGATCCGCGCCGTGATGCAGGAGGTTCTGGAAGCCGAGATGGACGAGGCGCTTGGCGCCGAAATGGGGGAACGCGGGCCGGCGCGGCCCTGCGATCGCTCGGGCCATCACGGCCGCACACCCCTCACGCGCGTTGGCAAGCTGGTGCTCAGGCGGCCTCCCGGTCCGAGAGCTGCCCGACCCAGCCCTTGCCGGGTCTCCACCGCGCGGCGATCCGGCCGTCGCGCAGGGCCATGAGATGCAGCCAGCCGTTGTCGAACAGAGCGCGCACCGCTTCGTGGCGCGCCAGCACGTCGGCGATGGCCTCGAGCGGCGCCTCGATCAGCACCGAAAGCCGCAAGGGCTCGTGGACCGGCCTCTCGCCGTCGTGAATGGCCTGCCAGGGAAGACCGGCGCGCAAGGTGCCGCCGTTCCCCTCGATCACGCCGATGCCGCCGACGACGTTGTGGATCAGCTTGTTGCCGGAGCCGAACAGCGTGGGCGCGACAGTCGAGCCGTAGTACTGCAGACTGATCCAGCTCGCCACGACGACTGGCGCGGTCAGGATAAGCTCGAGCGTGGCGAAGTCCCGGTCAGAGCGCCAGTCGTAGCTGTGCAGGAAGCTCCGGCCACCGAGGTCGCGTCCCGCGGTGGCGCCGCGCGGTGCGGCGATGAAGGCGGCACATCCGGCAAGTCCCCATTCGGGGCGTACCTCTGCCCAGTTCTTCGCGCGCGCGGCGACCGAGGTCGCTTTGGCGCCGGGCAGCCGCTGCGCCCGTTCCGCGCGGGCGAGGCGCCCGGCTTGCACCAGCCAGTCGCGCGCGTGCGCCAAATCGGCGGCGTGGTCCGGCGCGGGGACGTCCGCAAAGAGTGTGATCTCGTCGGTTGTCGTGTCATGAAGTCCGGCGACGAACAAGGTGTCCGAGGGAACCGAGATTCCCTCGTCCGTCAGGCCTGCGCGGGTCTCCGGGTCGTTGAGCAGCGAGGCGAGCAACCGCGCCGACACCTCGCCTGTCTGGCCGCCGCAAGCGCCGCAGTGATAGCCGCTCTCGTGCGGGTTGTTGACGACGTTGGCGCCGTGTCCGAGCAGCAGCACCAGCCGAGCGTGGTTCTCGACGAGACCCATCGCCCGGAGTATGGAGGCCGCGGTGGCAACCTTCTGGGCAGGCGTCAGGGCGTCCTGTAACCGCGGCGCCGGCGCCGGGGCCGCCTTCCCGACCCCCATCCCGAGGGCATCACCGACCAGCTTGGCACCATAGAGGGGACCTGCGGCTTCGACAAAGGCGAAGGAGGAGACGGCCGCCTGCCGGAACCGTCCCCAGGCGCGAGCCGCGCGGGCGCCGATCCGTGCCTCGGCGTCCAACGCCGGGTTGGCCGAGGTGCATGTGAAGGTGGTCGGCCGCAACAGCACCGGCAGATGCGCCTGCGCCACGTCGGACGCGAAGGGGCGATGCGATATGGGCAGGCCGAAGAAGCCGGCGAAGCCGAGCGTGACGATGCCCCCGTCGAGCCCTTCGAGCGCGCGCCGGAACACTTCCGACCGGACGTCGATGCAGAACGCCGCCTGGAGCGACCGCCGCGAGGATGCCGGGACGATCCCCGTCAGCGCCTCGCTCAGGCGCCGCTGATGCGCGCGTTCGGCCGCTTCCTGCAGGATGGCATCGACGATCTGCGAATCGGTCGGCCGCACAGGTTGCGCATGCGCGGCGACCGTCCGCGCCCAGTCCGTCGCCACCGACGGGGCATGGGCGAGGAGCGCCTCCTCCCAGACCAGACGGATCGCCAGAAGGTCGCGGATGGTGGCGTCCTGCCTGCCGTCGAGTTCGGCCTGCCAGGAGAGCCAGCGTGCATGCTGAGCCCAACCGCCAAGATCGCTGAGCAGCCGGTGGAAGGCCGTCGTCGCGGCGGGCCCGGCGATGCCGAGCCTTTCGGCCGCGCGCAGGATAGCGCGGTCGGGCGTATCGGGAACCCCGACCACATGCGCGCAGAAGCCCGTCAGCCCGGCGAGCTCCGGCGTCAGGTCATGCGTCGCCCATTCCCGCCAGGCGGCGAAGGCGCCCTTGCCGGGCGCGGGTGTCCAGAGCGCCTGTCCCCGATCGAAGTGACCCGACGCCCAGAGGCCGAAGGTCCGGGCGAAGACGGCGGGCCAGTCGATGCCGGTCGCCGTCGCGGCGAGTTCGGCCATCGTGGGCAGGGACCGGGGCTCGGGATCCTCCGTCGCGAGGTGGGTCTTCAGGCGGGCAAGGTTCTCGGGCTTGCGCGGAGACGGGCAGGACGCCATGGCGTCGGCGAGATCCTCGTCGGCGATGCGCCCCGTCTCCATCATGGCGGCGAACCCGGCGCGCGGCGGGGTCGCCCGAACGCCGGCGACCCGCGCCAGGAGCGCCGCCGTCTGCGCCAGATCCTCGCTGGTCTGGCCTAGGAACGGGTTCACCGCCACCGTGGCGTCGAGAGGAAAGGCGGGCGGGATCGCCCGGGCGGCCGAGTCGGCTGCGGCGAGGATTTCGTTGATCCGCTCGATCGAAGCATCGCAAAGCTGGGAATACATGGTTGTCTCCGCCGTTCAGGAGGTCTTGGCCGGCCGGAAGCCGCCGATCAGTCGGTCTAGGGCCGCGTTGAGATAGAAGCCGTTGGCCACGTGGACCCTCAGTCCGGCGGCCGCGGGGTGATGCGCCCAGTGCGGAAACAGCGCCTGCGCCACCGCAATCAGCCCGAAGGAGCCGACGGCGACCACTACCAGCGCCCATTCCAGCGCGTCCGGCGCCGGCGGTGCGGGCAGGCTCGCCCCCCACAGGGCGTCGGCCACCACGTGGAAGCCGAAGTAGCCGAGGGTGGCCGCCAGCGCCGCCAGTCCCGCGCGCCGCGTCAGCGCGACGGGAGCGGTGTCGGCGAGGCCCTGCGCCACCAGATATGCCACGCCGAAGACCAGTATGGCGCCCAGCGCCAGCGCCTGCGGTGGCTTCGGCACGGCAATCCATCCGAAGACGAGCGCGACCGCGAAATAGACCGCCAGCGCCAGCGCGAAGGATTTCAGCACCGCGCTGCCGCTTGGCACCGCCACCGGGCCCGGCCGCCGGATCGCCGCGACCGCCTGCACGGCCCCACCGGCGGCGAGGAAGGCATGCGCCTTGTAGAGCGAATGGGCCACGATGTGCAGCAGCGCCAGCGCCCAGAGCCCGAGGCCGCATTGCAGCAGCATGAAGCCCATCTGGCTCACCGTCGACCAGGCGAGCGCTGTCTTCACCGCGCTTTGCGTCAGCATCACCGCCGCGCCGAACAAGGCGGTGAAGCCGCCGATCATGACCAGCGCGGCCATGGCGCCGGGGCTCGCCTGCACCGGTTCGGCCAGTCGGATCAACAACACGCCACCGGCGTTGATGATGCCTGCATGCAGCAGCGCGGAGATGGGCGTGGGCGCTTCCATCACCTCGGTCAGCCAGCCGTGCAGGGGGAAGGCGGCCGTCTTCAGGATCGCGGCCAGCACCACGAGGGCGACAGCGAACTGCGCGGACGCCGGCATGGCCAGGGTCGCGGCCTGTCCGATCTCAGCGAAATTCGAGGTGCCGAAGGCCACCCAGAACGAGACCGCAGCGAGCGCCAGCAGCAAGTCGCCGCCATGCCAGACCAGCGCGAACTTCGCCGCCGCGCGCCGCGCCTCGGGACGCCTTGGGTAGAACGTCAGCAATTGCCGGAGGACGACACCCACCGCGACGAAACCGGCCAGCATCATCGCCAGGGTGCCGGACTGGACCAGAAGGAGCACGGCGGCCAATGCCGCAAGCATCAGCCCATGGAAAGTGCCCTCGCGCGCCTCACCGTCGAGATAGCTGCGCGAATAGCGCACCACGACCCAGCCGACAAAGGCGACCAGCATCGTCATCGTGACGCCAACGACGTCGAGCCGAAACGCGATCAGCCCCGCTCCGCCGCCGAGGTCGAATTCGGCCGGTCCGGTCAGGACGATCTGGACGAGGCCGGCGATTGCCAGGACCAGGGTCGCCAGAGCGGTCCCTTCCGCAAGCCGCGGCAAGACCGCCGGACGTTGGCCTGGGTGCAGGAAGGCGAGGACGGCGGTGGCAAGAAGCAGGATCGGTGCCAGCAATGGTAGGGGGGGAAGTGACATTCGGGCTCTCCGGTGGCGGACGCGCCGGAAATAGCCCTTGCGTGACTTACAAAAAAATACATATTTTAGCAGAGAACGTTCTATCTGATGGAAGAATGTACCTTCTCAACCTGCACCACCTGCGCCTGTTCCGGGCCGTGGCCACCGACGGCACGCTGACCCGTGCGGCCCGGCAACTGAACCTGTCGCAGTCGGCGCTCTCCACCCAGATCCGGACGCTCGAGAACAGCCTTGGCCACGCGCTGTTCGAGCGCCGGGGCCGGGGCCTGATCCTGACCGAAGCCGGGCGCATTGCGCTCGACCACGCAGAGGCGATTTTCCGCACCGCGGACGACCTCGCGGCGACGCTGCGCGAAACGGGGCGGGTGCGTCGTGCCCTGCGCGTGGGCGCACTGGCCACCCTGTCGCGCAACTTCCAGATCCAGTTCCTGCGTCCGTTGATCGGCCGCCCGGACGTCGAGGTGGTGTTGCGATCCGGAAGGCAGGCGGAACTTCTGCGGGGCTTGGAGGGATTGGCGCTGGACGTCGTGCTGACGAATCTCGCGCCGGCCCGCGACGCGTCCAGTCCCTGGCTGGTCCACAAGCTGGATGAACAGCCGGTAGGCATGATCGGCACGCCGCATCGCGTCGGCGCGAAGCCACGTCCCCTCGCGGAGCTGATCGCCACCGAACCGCTGATCCTGCCCGCGCCGGATACGTCGCTCCGCGCGGCCTTCGATGCGATGACAGCGCGCCTCGGCCTTTCTCCGACGGTCGCAGCCGAGGCCGACGACATGGCCATGCTGCGCCTTCTTGCCCGCGAGGACGCGGGTCTCGCGGTCATTCCGCCGATCGTCGTGCGTGACGAGCTCGAGGCCGGTGTCCTTGTCGAGGCCGCCGTTCTGGACGAAGTCCGCGAGAGCTTCTTCGCCGTCACGCTGCAACGACGCTTCCCCAATCCATTGGCTGATGAAGTCCTGAAACACCAGGTTGATCGGGACTGACAACGTCTTGGAGATCGGGCGGCGCGGAGCGCGGAAAGCGGCGTTGAAGAAGGCGGGAAGGCTTGTCCGCTCGGCCCCCCCACCGCGGCAAGTCGCCGGGACGATATTGTGCCGCCGCTCAAGGGTTGGGATGACTTCGACCTCGACGGCCTGCTCCGCTGATTCTGCGCGCCGGTGGGGTCGAAACCGCGGCCGGCATCGGGGGCCACTCGTGTGCCGAAATCGTCGGCCTTTCTCGCCCGGATTTCGACACCTTGCCCGTTCAAATGGCGACCCGTGTCCCGCCATGCGCGGCGGAAAGCCACACCCCGAACCGCGGCAACCCGAAAGTCGCCGTTGGTTTGTCCATCGACTGTGCTAATACACTCGCCGGGTTCCTGCCCCGGGAGGACGTGCGAGGAGAATGAGCGTACCGACCACCAGCGTGATTCTGGCGACGTTCAACAACCCATGGCACTTGTCGCGGGCGCTTTGCGGATATTCCCTCCAGCTTGTGCCGCCAGACGAGATCATTATCGCCGACGATGGATCGGATGACAGCACCCGCCAGGTCGTCGAGCGCTGGGCGAAGAAGATGCCTCTCGTTCATGTCTGGCAGAAGCATACCGGCTTCGGCAAATGCGCGATCCTCAACAAGGCGATCGCGGCGTCCACGGGCGACTACCTCATCTTTTCGGATGGCGATTGCATTCCGGAGCGCGAATTTGTCGGCGTGCACGCGGCGATGGCGACCGCGGGACATTTTCTATCGGGCGGAGCGATACGGCTGCCCAAAAAGGCCACCGAACAGATCGGCTATGCCGAAATCACGGATGGGCGGGTCTTCACCTCCGCATGGCTCCGCGACAGTCATGTATCGTGGCGCGAGAGGCTGAAGTTGAAGCGTCGCACGCCGTGGCAGCCCGTCTTGAACACCCTGTCGCCGACCCGTGCGACGTTCAACGGCAACAACTCGTCGGCGTGGCGCTCGGACGTCCTGGCGGTCAACGGGTTCGACGAGCGTATGGTCTATGGCGGCCTCGACCGCGATCTCGGGGAGCGGCTCGACCGCATGGGCGTGACCGGCCGCAGCATTCGGTATCTCGCGACGGTGATCCATCTCGATCATCCGAGGTCCTACAAGTCCGAGGCCGGAATAGCCGCCAATCTCCGGATACGACACGAGAATGCCGACCGTCGGACGAGCTGGACACCCTACGGTCTCGCCGGCAAGTCGAAGATGCGGTCATGACGCGGCTGTTTGGCAGGCAGGGTCGTTTGCGGGCGACGATTCGACGTTTCCGCAAGACCTCCTTCTTTGCCCTCAAGCTCAAATATGCAGCCGCCAGGCGTCGTCGCTTGCGGAACCTCAAAGTGATCGGGATCACCGGCAGTTCCGGAAAATCGACCACGACGGCCCTCGTGAGCCACATTCTGTCCGGTCGCCATCGCGTGGCGTTCAATCGCCTCGACAACCACATTACCGCCGTCGTGCGGACGTTGCGGACGGCTCCGTCAGATACGGAGTTCGCGGTCATAGAGGTATCCACTGGGGACGTACCGAAAATCGAGCAGACTGCGCAACTCATCGATCCCGATGTCGCGATCGTCACCATGGTTCGGCTGGAGCACTACAAGACCTTCCGAACCGAAGAGGCCGTCGCGCATGAGAAGGGGCATCTGGTCGCCGCGCTGAGGAAAGACGGCCTCGCTCTGCTCAATTTCGACGATCCGCTGGTGATGAAGATGGCGGAAAGGACAGAGGCTCGCGTCGCGACATTCGGGCGCGAACCGGGGGCGGATTATGTCGCGTCAGATGTCCAAAGCAGTCTCGGCCATGGCCTTCGGATGATCGTCCAGGGCAGGGGAGCTACGGTTCGCCTCGCCGTGGACCTCTACGGAGAGCATTTCCATCTGCCGGTTCTGGCGGCTGTTGCCTGCGCCCTCGAACTGGGCGTGCCGGCTGCGGAAATCGAGGAGCGGCTGGCCGGTTTCGAGGGCTACTCGAACCGTTGCGGCGTCATCCGGATTTCGAACGGTCCGGTTTTCGTCGTCGACACCTGCAAGAGCCCGGACCATTCGGTGGCGCTGCCGATGGACCTGCTTGCCGGCGAGCATGCGGTCCGCAAGACCATCGTGCTCGGCCAGATCTCCGACTACGCCGGCAATCCGAAAAAGATCTACTCGCGCGCCGCGCGCCATGCTCTCGGTGTCGCGGACCGCGTGATCCTGACCGGCCCCACTGCGCACAAGGCGAGGCTCACGGAAGCGGAAGCGGCAGGTAAGGTTCTGCGCATCCCCGAGGTGCATCAGGTCGCGGACTTTCTCAAGCGCACGGCGTTGCCCGGCGAGGTCATCCTTTTGAAGAGCTCGCAGAACATTCACCTCGAACGCGCCTACCTCGCCTTTCAGCAAGACGTGCAATGTCATGCCGGAGAATGCGGTCGAACATCCGGGTGCATCAGTTGCGGCCTGGTTGGTCTGCCGTTTTCGCAGCATCCGAGAGGGGAGAGCGACCGGCGGCGCCTGGTGAAGCGGTTGGCCGCCAGGCAGACAGGGCCATCATGACCGACGAGCCGGCTGTCTCGTCCCCGCTCCAGCCCGACGACCGTTCCCCGGTCACCTGGACGATCCGCCCGTCGATGGCGCGCGTTACCACGCCCGCGCCGCTCGACCTGTTCGTCTCGTTCCGAAAGCGCCAGCCATCGGCGTTGAACTGGCTCAAGGCGGCTCGCGCCGCAGCGGTCTGGCGCGCCCGACCTGGACTGCGCGGTCTGGGCATCCCTCTACGCCTCGCTGGATGGATCTTCCGCTTCCTCCCCGAAGCCGCCAGCCGCCTCTGGAAGCATGGGAGGCTCTGGAAAGAGACCTTCGGGCGCGGCTACCGCGACCAGATCGGCGATCTGCTTGCGGCGGCCTCCCACAACGCCCTGCCGCCGAAGGACTATTATCGTTGCGAAATGGCGCGGCTGCGTCGATCGGGCACGTTCTTCGAGCTGTTTTCCTATCAGCTCTACGCCACGCCGCTGGTGGTTCTTTCGAACCCCGAGACCGTGCGCGCGGCAAACGACAAGTTTCGCCTGTCCACCCTGCTCGGTTCGGCGGGCATTCCCACTCCGTCGATCCTGGCGCTTGTCAAGGATGGGGCGGTCCGCGACCTGTCGGGCGCCTTGAGCGCTCTTCCCGGGCATGATTTCCTCGTCAAGCCGGCGGCCGGCTTGCAGGGCAGCGGCGTCGAGATCTGGCGACATGGCCCCGATGGCCGCTGGTCCAATGCCGGCGAGCACCTCGATGAGACGGTCCTGACATCGAGGCTGATCCGCAACGCTGCGTCGATGCGCGGCGGGGGGATGGTCCAGGAGGTGCTGGTCAACCATGCCGACATGGCGCCGATCGCGCCCTACGCCCTTTCGAGCTTCCGGATCGTGACCGTCCTCGACGAGAACCGTCGCCCCGAAGTGGTGATCGGCCAGTTCCGGACGGCGACGGACCCGTCATCCGTGGTCGACAATTATCACGCCGGCGGCTGTCTGTTCGCGATGGATCTGGAGAAGGGGCAGTTCGGCGTCGGTCACCAGCGCGATTTCGCCAAACGACCACAGGCGATCACCAGCCATCCCGCGACGGGCGCGCCAATCGCCGGGCAGCCCGTTCCAGGTTTGGACGGGGCTTGCGCACTGGCTCTCGCCGCGCACGGTCTGGTTCCGGACGTCATCTGCATCGGCTGGGACGTTGCATATACCAGCCGCGGCCACGTCATACTCGAGGCGAACGTACCGCCCGGCATGCAGCCCTCCCAGCAGATCGTCCTCGGCGAGCGGGCGCTTCCTCGCTTCGTCCAGCTGATCGGCTTTCACGCGCGTCGATGGCTCGAGGCGACCGAAGCGCCAGGCTCGCGCTTTCTCGTCGGGCGCGATCTGTGATCCTGCTCAGCTCGTTCGCACGAATGACAGAATGCCTTCCGAGAGGTCGATCATGACGTCACGGTCTTCGCCGACGGGAACGGTCACGCGAGACGGCGTCCTGTTCGCGTCGAAGATGACGGGGCCGTCGGCCGTGAGCACCCAGTCGATCTTGCCGAACTCCATTCCGTGCTTCCTGCGGAACGCGTGCAGTTCCTCCGGTATCTCGGACGTGTAGCGCCGCTCGACCGCGCGTGTTCCTCGCCCTGTCGGGCTCTCGGACAATTCGAGGCGGCCATAGCCGCGGTCTCCGAGAAACACCCAGATGCGGCTGGCGAAGAGCCCGCCGATTTTTTCGGGAGCGAACCGTTCGACCACCAGTTCCGGGCTTTGCCAGACCCATTCAGGCACGTCCTTCTTGGACGGTAGGATGGGATAGTCGTTGGGTGGCAGGGTTCGTGCGAAGCGCCAGTCGGTTCGCCTTGCGAGTTCGCGGCGCAGCACGGCCCAAGGTTCGCGAAGAAACCAGAGACGCTTTCGCCTCAGTTCGGGCTTGCCGCCCCGGTTCAGGTCCGTCTTGACGATGACGGCGCCGCTATGGTCGTCGTCGCGAGAGACCAGTTGCCGGCTGATGGCGCGCTTTGAGATATCGCGAAGCCTGCGGTTCACGAGTACCGGGTAGCGATCCGCCCAATCGATGATTTGACCCGAGACGACGGTCAGGTCGACATGCAGGATGCCGATGTCGCCGGGTTGATCGTCGGACAAAGCCGCGACCACGCGCACGGTATGCCCCGCCTCCCGCCAGTATTCCGCCAGGAATGCCAGATGATGTTTCGGGCGCAGGTCCCGGGGGTCGGCTATGATGATGTCGATGATCAACTCGGGTGCTCGCGGGAGCCCTCGCATCAGTTTTCCTGCCGTTCCTCCTTACCAGAACTGTCCAGCCGGTCACGAGCCCTATCTCATCGGCAACGTGGGGAAGGGGGCGAGAAGCTGCGCGCGGCCGGTTCGAAAGACGCCTTGCCGCCATTGCGAATCTGTTATACGTAACACATAACAATACGGGAGAGGCGGATGAATGGCGAGTTCGGGGGCAGTGCAGTCGAGGCGCTCGCGTCTTCGCTCGGCCCGGGCGTCGTGCTCACCGGCGCGGACATTCCCGCCCGAAACCGCCAGGACTGGAGCTTCCTGCCCGCGACCCGACCGGCGGCCGTGTTCCGCCCCTCCTCCACGGAGGAAGTCGCCATCATTCTCAAGGCCTGTCACGATGCGGGACTGGCCGTGACGCCTCAGGGCGGCCTGACCGGGCTCTGTGGCGGCGCGCTGCCGCTGGACGGCGCGATCGCGCTGTCGCTGGAGCGCATGGTCGGTGTCGAGCAGATCGATCCGGATGGCATGACGATGACGGTTCTGGCGGGAACTCCGCTCGAGGTCGTGCAGAAGGCGGCCGACGAGGCGGGACTGTTCTTCGCGCTGGATCTCGGTGCGCGGGGTTCCTGCGCCATCGGCGGCAACCTCTCCACGAATGCGGGCGGGAACCGGGTGATCCGATACGGCATGGCGCGCGATCTCGTGCTCGGGCTCGAGGTGGTCCTGCCCGACGGCACGGTGCTGCCGATGCTGAACCGCATGATCAAGAACAATGCCGGCTACGACCTGAAGCAGCTGTTTCTCGGTTCGGAGGGCACGCTCGGCATCATCACGAGGGCCGTGCTGCGGCTTCACCCGAAGCCCGGCTGCGTGGCTGCGGCGCTCTGCGTGGTGAACGGCTACGACAAGGTGCTGGATCTGCTTGCGACGGCGCGGCGCAGCCTGGGACCGTTCCTCTCGGCCTTCGAGGTGATGTGGGCCGACTACTGGCACCAGGCCACCGTCCGCGTTCCCGGCGGCAAGGCGCCGGTCGCGATCGGCGATGGCAGCCACGTCGTCCTGATCGAGATGCAGGGGCTGGACGAAGAGCTTGACTGCGCGCGCTTCGATGGCTGGCTGCAGCAGCGGTTCGAGGCAGGCGCCATCGAGGACGGGGCGGTGGCGCGCAACCTGTCCGACCTGTCGGACTTCTGGCGCACGCGCGACGCGGCGGCCGAGTTCGCCAATCCCGGCGTGATCGGTCCCCACATCTCCTTTGACATCGGCCTGCCGATCCGGCGGATCGAAGAGTTCGTCGTCCGCTCGAAGCCGGCGCTGCTCGATCGTCTCGGATGCCATTCGGTGCACTACGGTCATGTCGGCGACGGCAACATCCACATCGTCGCCTGGGTGCCGGGCGCCGTGCCGCAGCCGTTGCCGGCCGTCAGCGAAATCGTCTACGGGATCGTACGCGAACTCGGCGGAACCGTCTCGGCCGAACACGGCATCGGACTGCTGAAGAAGCCGTACCTCCGGCACACCCGTGACGACGCGCAGGTCGACCTGATGCGCCGCGTCAAGCGCTGTCTCGATCCGCGCTGGATCCTCAACCCGACCAAGATCTTCGACTGAACCCGCCCGGCATGGGCCGCGGCGGACCAACCTAGGGAGGACGACATGAAACTGAACCGACGTATCATCCTGTCACTGGCTGCCGCCACGATGATGGGCGCTGCCCTGCCGGCCGCTGCGCAGGAGTGGCCGAACGGACCCGTCACGCTGATCGTGCCGTGGAGCGCGGGGGGTGGCACCGACGCCACGGCGCGCATGATCGGCACCCTGCTGGAAAAGGAACTGGGCGTCCCCGTCCCGGTGGTGAACCGCACCGGAGGGTCGGGCGTGATCGGCCATTCCGCCATCGCGGAGGCTGCTCCCGACGGCCAGACCATCGGCGTGGCGACGCTGGAGATCGGCTCCATGCACACGCTGGGCCTCACCGAACTGACCTACAAGGCCTATACGCCGATCGGGCTCTACAATTCCGATCCGGCTGCGATCTTCGTGCGGGCGGATGCGGGCCATGACGACGTGAACGCTCTCCTGTCCGCGCTTTCGGCGGCTCCGGATCGTGAATTCAAGGCCTCCGGCTCCGCGCAAGGCGGCGTGAACCATCTGGCGCTGGCGGGAATGCTGCTTGCGGCCGGCTTGCCGGTGGAGCGGGTCGCATGGGTTCCGTCCGAAGGCGCGGCGCCGGGACTGCAGGATCTGGCCGCTGGCGGCGTGCAGATCGCCACCGCCTCGCTCCCCGAGGCCGCGGCGCTGATGTCGGCTGGGCTGATCAAGCCGCTCGCCGTCTTCGCCAAGGCGCGGCTGGACGCGGCTCCAGATCTCCCGACCTTCACCGAGGCGACGGGTCATGATTTCGCGCTGGGCTCGTGGCGCGGGATCGTCGCGCCGGCCGGCCTGTCCGCCGACCTCGCCGCCAAGCTTGGCGACGCGATGGGCAAGGTGGTGAACCACCCCGACTATCTGGCCTTCATGAATGAGCGCGGCTTCGCCACGCAGTGGACCGCGGCAGGCGATTTCGAGGCGTTCATGGAAGCCTCGGACGCGGCGCTGGCGCAGAGCCTGAAGGCCGTGGGACTGGCCAAGCAGTAAAGCTTCGTCGACAACAAGCATCGGCATGGGGGGCACCCCCCATGCCCCGGCTCGTTCGAAGGAGGATCGAACCGCCATGAAGATTCATGACAGCGTGATTGGCGCGGTTCTGTTCGCCTTCGGCCTGTGGGTCCTGACGACGGCGCTGGGCTATCCCCGGATGCCGGGCCAGAGCATCGGGCCCGGAACGTTCCCCAGCGTGCTCGGCGTCCTGTTCATGCTGGGCGGTCTTGCCCTGGCCGTCACGGGTGCGCGCGCGCACCATGCCCGATGGCTGGCGATCGAGGGCGGCTGGCGGCAACCGGGCCGGCTGGCGGCCGCTCTGCTGGCGACGGCGGGCGTCATCCTCTTTGCGTTGACGTTCGAACGGGTGGGATTTCCGCTCGGTGGCTTCGTCCTCGTGTCGGCGCTGTTCCTGCTGTCGGGCTACCGCAACCCCGCATGGATCGGCGTGTCGGCGGTGTTCGTGCTCGTGCTGCACCTTTTGATGACTCGGATGCTCTACGTTCCCCTGCCGGCGGGACTGCTTAAGGGGCTCCTGTGATGGTCTTCCAGCACCTCGACGCGGCCCTGGGCCTGGTGCTGACCTGGGACATGCTGCTGGTCATGCTGTCCTGTGCCATCTTCGGCCTTTTCGTCGGGGCGGTGCCGGGGCTGTCGGCAACCATGGCGACCGCCATGCTCGTGCCGCTGACCTTCTTCATGGACCCCGTTCCGGCCATTGCCGCCATCGTGACCACGGCCGCCATGGCGATCTTCGCCTCGGACATACCCGCGGCCCTGATCCGCATTCCGGGCACGGCGGCGTCCGCCGCCTATGTCGACGACCTGAATGCGCTGACCCGCGCCGGAAAGGTGGGCCGCGCACTTGGCATTTCCGTCACGGCTTCCGCCATCGGCGGCGTGTTCGGGGCGCTGGTGCTGATGTTCGCTGCGCCGCAACTGGCGCTGGTGTCGCTGAACTTCACGTCGTTCGAATATTTCTGGCTGGCGCTGCTCGGTCTGTCGGCGGCGGTGATGCTAGGCTCGTCTTCGCTGTTGAAGAGCCTGATCGCGCTGGGGCTCGGGCTGATGATCGCCAGCGTCGGGATGGACACCACATCGGGCCTGCCGCGCTTTACCTTCGGGCTGACGTCGCTGCTGGACGGGGTCGCCTTCGTGCCCGCCCTGATCGGCATGTTCGCGATTCCCGAACTCATCCGCACCTTCGTCCACCGCGACACGCTGCCGCCCGCTGCGCCGATCGGCAATCCCTTTGCGCTGTTCCGGGGTTTGGGCGGCGTCCTGTGGCGGCGCAAGTGGAACCTCGCGCGCAGTTCGACGATCGGCACCACGATCGGCATCCTGCCGGGGGCGGGCTCCGACATCGCCGCCTGGATTTCCTACGCGGTGTCGAAGCGGTTCTCGAAGAACCCGAAGGCCTATGGCTCCGGCAGCGAGGAAGGCCTGGTCGATGCCTGCGCGGCGAACAACTCCGCCCTTTCCGGCGCCTATGTGCCGGCCCTGGTCTTCGGCATCCCGGGCGACAGCATCACGGCGATCGTGATCGGCGTGCTCTACATCAAGGGACTGAACCCGGGCCCGATGGTCTTCCTGACCAATGCCGACACGATCACGGCGATCTTCCTGGTGTTCCTGTTGGCGAACCTGATGATCGTTCCACTCGGGCTGGTCGCCATCGCGCTGGCGGCCCAGGTGCTGCGGGTGCCCAAGAAGGCGCTCGCTCCGCTGATCCTGGCCTTCTGCATCGTCGGTTCCTACGCCATCAACGCCAGTGCCTCCGGCATCATGATCATGGTGATCCTCGGCCTTCTGGCATACGTGATGGAGGAAAACGGCTTTCCGGTCGCGCCGACCATCCTCGGCATCGTCATGGGGTTGCTGGTCGAACGAAACCTGATCACCTCGCTGATCAAGTCGGACGGCGCCGCGATCGGTTTCGTGGAACGTCCCATCGCCGCGGGGCTGGCGGTCCTGGTGGCCGTTGTCTGGACGGTGCCGCTCTGGCTATGGTGGCGAAGACGTCGCAACGGGCTGGGGAAGGTGCAAGCATGACGGTCAGCAGGATCACGCCGCCGCGGTCCCTGGCCGACATCGCCGCCGGCCAGATCAGGGAAGCGATCGTGACCGGCGCCTTCAAGCTGGGCGAGAACATCTCCGAGGATCGGCTCGTCGCGCAGATGGGCATCTCCCGCACGCCGATCCGGGACGCCATGGCGATCCTGTCGCGCGAAGGCCTGGTGACGGTGCGTCCAAAGCGTGGATCGTTCGTGTTCGAGACGTCGCTCGAAGACCTGGCCGCCATCTGCGACTATCGCCAGATGCTGGAGGCTCAGGGCGCGCGCGCCGCCATGCGTCGGGACCGGGGCGGGTATCTGGAACGGCTGGCCATGGTGATTGCCCGGATGGACGAGACGCTCGCCAAGGGCGACACAGTCGGATACGGCCAGTTGGACAGCGCCTTCCACCAGGCCGCTTTCGACCATTGCGGCAATTCCTATCTGCGCGATTCCTATTCGCTGGTGGACGGACGCATTGCCGCGTTGCGCGCCAACATCACCGCTCCCTATGAGGCCCGCCGGGCTGAATCGCTGGTCGAGCACCGCAAGATGCTGGACTTCCTGGTGAAGGAGGATTTCGCCGCCTTCGATGCTGCGCTCACCGTCCATGTGCAGCGAACCGCCGATGTCTACCAGCGGGCCCTGGCCGAGGGTCACCTCGGTCCTTCGCATGACGCAGCAAGGAGAGCCGCCCCGTGACCGCCGAACCGATCACGCAACTGATGTCCGGCGCGACCCGCCTGAGAGCGATGCTGGCGAAGGGCGAGATCATCGCGGCGCCGGGAGCGCCGGACGCGCTGACCGCGCGGCTGGTGCAGCGGGCGGGGTTCCCGGCGGTCTACATGACCGGGCTCGGGGCCACCGCCGCGCGTCTCGGCCAGCCGGATCTCGGGCTGATGACGCAAACCGAAATGGCCGACCATGCGCGCGCCATGGTGCGAGCGGTTCGGCTGCCGGTGATCGCCGACGCCGACACCGGTTATGGAGGGCCGCTCAACGTCAGGCGGACGGTGGCGGAATACACCCAGGCCGGGGTTGCCGCGCTGCATATCGAAGACCAGGAGAGCCCGAAGCGGTGCGGCCAGTTGGCTGGCCTGCGCCTCGTCTCGCGGCGCGACGCCGAGATGCGCATCGCCGCCGCCGTGGCGGCGCGCGTGGAGACCGGCTCGGACCTCGTCATCCTGGGTCGCACCGACGCGCTTCAGCCCGAGGGGCTGTCCGCCGCGCTCGACCGGGCAAAGAGCTATCGCGACCAGGGCGCCGACCTGGCCTTCGTCGACGGCGTCCGCACGCGGACGGAGGTCGAGGGCATCGCGCGCGGGCTGCCGGGGCCGAAGGTCGTCTCGTTGGTGGACGGGACAGATGCGGCGCGTCTCACGCGCGCCGAACTGTCCGAACTGGGATTTTCGGTCGTGCTCTACGCGGTGACCACGCTGTTCGCCGCCAGCAGGGCGATCGAGCGGGCGCTGGCGCATCTTTCCGCGACCGGGCGCCCGGACGGACTGGCGGACCAGGCGAGCTATGCGGCGTTCTGCGACATGGTCGGCCTCGATGACTTCCAGGCCTTTGCGAGTCGGCACGAGGCATAGTCGATCAGGTTGCCACGAGTTCCGTTCCGCACAAGCGGATTCCCGGTTTCTCTCGAATACGAGAAGGCCTCGCCGGCAATGTTGACGCCGCCTCGCCCGAAGCCGCTGGTCAGCGGCTTCGGGGAAAACCGGTCATCCTGAAGGGCTTCGTTTTCAGTTGCCCGCATAGGGAAGCGAGGAATGGTGCACGACGATGCGCAGGGCGCCCGCGTCGTCCTTCACGAATTTCCAGGTCTTGTCGACCGAAGTGACGCTGCCGTCCTTGTTCGTGATGTTGACGTTGCCCATGGTCGTCGCCGAGTCGCCCGCGATGAAGATTGCCGCGTTCGCGATCTCGCACCCCGTCCAGCCCTTGAGCGCGAAACCGCTGTCCTTTGGAAACTCAGCGTCGCCGCCGACGAAGTAGGAAAGCGCGCCGGCGCGCGTCGTGCGGAACGTCTGCGGCGTGACGGTCAGCGTCGGCTTGAAGAGCACGGCGCCCATCTGGTAGCCATAGGCCGCGTCGATCACGGCCTCGGCCAGCGCCTTGGCGGCTTCCTGCCCTTGCGCTTCATGGGTGGTGCTGATGTTGACGAGGGCATCGCACCAGCCCGTCTGCGCGGCAAGCACTTCGCTCTCGGTGACGGCCTGGTTGACCACGATGGTGTTTGCCGCTGCGGGCCCGGCGAGCAGAAGGCCGGTCAGAATGGCCGCGCAGGGAATGGCGTAGCGAGTGGGCATGACGAGTGTCTCCTTGGTTGCGATGCTGTTTCGATCGCGCCGGCGCGGATCGCGACGACGCCGCTATCAGATGGAGTGCCTGCCTTAACCTCACTTGACATCGGGATGAGCAGCCGATGACGCTTGCATTAACGCCAGATGAACGACCTTGCCACGCCGGCCCTCGCGGTGAACGATTGCGCCATGACCGAACCCCAGATGGACGTCCCCGCCACCGACCGCCCCGATGCGCCCGCGCGTGACCGCGGGAAGCCATCGAGCGCGTTCCGGCGTCGCCTGACAACGGCGCTGGCGCTGCTCGCCGCCGTCGCGGCGATCCAGGGCGCTCTTGCACTGTGGGCCGTCTGGGTCGCGGAGCGTCACGTTCTGCGGGGACGCGTCGCCGCCGAAATCCAGCTCGGGTTCTTCACCCTCGCCTCCAACAAGCAACGGCTTCGGAACTGGGTGGCGGAGCGCCAGTTCGGCGTTTCCGCCGATGATGGCTACCGCGACATGCTGCTGGCCGACATGCGCGAGACGCTCGTTCGGCTGGATTTACTGGCCGCGCACGCCGTGGCGCTCGACGGCAGTCCTTCCGCGCGCCGTCGTCAGGCGCAACGCAGCGACAGCCTGAAGGTGCTCGAGACCAACCTGATGCAGATGGCGCGCGGACTGGCGACCCCGTGGACGCTGCCCGACGGCGCCGATGCCGCGAGCGCCTGGGTCGCCGCGACGCGGCTCTTTGACGAAGCCGAGGGCCGCGACCTTCGCGTTCTTCTGGCCGATAGTCTGGAGCGGGAAGACGAGGCGGTGCAGGAAAAGCGCGCCGAAACGGACCGCACGCTCGGATGGATGCGGCTCCTGTGGATCGGCTCCACGACCGCCCTCATCCTTGCCGCGCTGCTGCTCGCCTGGCATTTCGCCCGTGCCCTCAATCGTCCGCTTCTGAGCCTGAGCACCGGCGCGCAGGCTCTGCGGGAGGGGAGACTTGCGCATCGCATCGCGATTGATGGCGCGGACGAGTTCGCCGAAGTTGCGCGGAGCATGAATGCGATGGCCGGCGAACTGGCTGAACACCGGCGTCGGGAGATCGAGGCGCGGCAGGCGCTTGAAGGGCGGGTGGCCGCGCGCACGACCGAACTGACCGCGGCGCTGGGCGCCCTGCAGCAGGCGGATGCCAGACGCCGGCAGCTTTTCGCCGATATCAGTCACGAACTGCGCACCCCAACGACCGCCATTCGCGGCGAAGCCCAGGTGACGCTGCGCGGTTGCGACAAGCCGATCGATGAGTACAAGGCCTCGCTGCAGCGTATCGCGGATACCGCGCGGCAACTCGGCCTGGTGATCGACGATCTTCTGACCATGGCGCGCAGCGACATGGAATCCCTGTCGCTCAGGCGCGTCCCGATCGAACTCGCGGACGTGCTGGGAGAGGTCATCTCGCATGGCGAGACCATGGCCCGCGCGGGGCAGGTGATCCTGACGCACGAGCCCTGGCCGGACGGCCTGCCGATGTCGGGCGATGCCGTCAGGCTGCGGCAGCTCTTTCTGGCGCTGGTCGACAATGCCGTTCGCTATTCCCGTCCCGGAGGCCGGATCCGACTGTCCGCTCGACGCATCGAGCGCCAGGGTCCATGGATCGAGGTTCATGTCCAGGACGAGGGGATAGGCATCGACGCGTTGGATCTGGCTCTTGTCTTCGAGCGCAACCACCGGTCCTCCCGTGCCCGGTCTCACAGCCCCGAAGGAAACGGTCTTGGCCTTTCGATAGCGCGGTTGCTGGCGCACCGGCATGGCGGCGACATCGCCCTGACGAGCGTGCCCGGCCAAGGCACCACGGCCACGGTCACGCTTCCGCTGGCGGCTGACGACGATCGGGGAGCGGCATGAACATTCTGGTCATCGAGGACGACCGCCGGATCGCCGATTTCCTCCAGCGTGGCCTTCGCGCGGAGGGACACCGGGTTCAGGTCGCGCGCAACGGCCAGGACGGGTTGATGCTCGCCAAGTCGGCCTGGCAGGACCATGTCGACGGCGGCGAGCCGAGCCTGATCATCCTGGATCTCATGCTGCCCGACATCAATGGGCTCGAGGTCTGCCAGACATTGCGTGCATCGCGCATCCAGCTTCCGGTTCTCATGCTGACGGCGCTCTCCACCGTCGAGGACCGCATTGCGGGATTGCGGCTCGGTGCCGACGACTATCTCTGCAAGCCGTTCGATTTCGAGGAGCTTCTCGCAAGGATCGAGGCTCTGGCTCGGCGCGGCCGTGACATCCGGCTCACGCCGCAAAATTGCCTGGTGGTGGCGGACCTGAGCTTCGATCGCACGACGATGAAGGTCAGTCGCGGCGGGCGCGCCATTGCATTGACCGGGCGAGAGCTGGCTCTGCTGGAACTGCTCATGAGCGCCCCGGGACGCCTCTTCAGTCGAGAGCGCATCCTGGCGAATGTCTGGGGTCTCCATGAGGATCCCCTGACGAACATCGTCGACGTCTACATCAGGAGACTTCGCGGCAAGATCGACGATGGCCACGACATGCAACTGATCCAGACCCACCGCGGACTTGGCTATCGGCTGGAGGCGGCGCCCGACCACGCCTCGCGGCCCTGAGCTGCGGACGGGCGGTACCGGGCGCCCGACCTGCCCGCCGGTGTTCCATGGCAATTCGCATGCGAGGCAGAGGCGCGGCCTGCTTTCCCAGGTCTTCGCCCGCTGCTTCATCCAGCCGTCAAGCGACAGGCCTATGCTTGCGACGCCAATGACTGGCCGAAAGCACCCGCCATGAACCACACGCCTGCCAGGCTGCTGGACGTCTGCGAACAACTCCTCTGCGAAGTCGACAGCGTGGACGAACTCACCGTGCGCCGCCTGGCGACCGCCGCCGGCGTCACGCCATCGTCCGTCAGCTACCATTTCGGCTCGCAGGAACGACTGATCGTCGCCACGGCCGAGCGAGTCTACCGCCGCCTGAACCAGGAGCGCATGGGCCTCCTGAGCCGGGCAGTGCAGAGGCGTTTTCCAGAACCACCGGAACTCGAGGAGGTCATCGCGGCGCTGGTCGGACCCTCGGTGCGTTGGAGCCTCGAACCCACGTCGCGATATCGCGTGCTGGCGCATTTCAACTCGATGTCGCAGCGCAGCAAGGAGCCGGAGATCTACCGGGCGATCATCGAGGGCGTCGAGCACCACAAGGCCTTCATGGCCTATCTGCGCCAGCTCGCGCCCTGGCTCGACGATGCCGCCATCGGCTGGCGCATGAGCTGCGCGCTCGGCATTCGCTCGCAGGTCACGCGCAACCGCATGCGCAACGAGGTGCTGACCGATCATGCGATCGATTTCTCCGATCCCGACGCGGTCATCTCCCGGATCGTCGAGGTCGTCGCGCCGATGTTCCGCCGCGCCTGCTGACCGGTCTGCGCATCCAGCGGTCGAATTCGAACAGCGTTTGAAACCCGTCATGCTGCCGATACGGCGAGGGCCTAGGCAGGTCTCGTAGCACCGCAACGGGCGACCCAGATGGCCTCGATCGACATTCGCGAAGTTCACAAGCTCTACGGCAAGACACCGGCCGTGCGCGGGCTCGACCTGGCGGTGGAGGACGGCTCCTTCCTCGTCATTCTCGGCCCGTCGGGATGCGGCAAGTCCACGCTGCTTCGGATGATCGCCGGGCTGGAGGACATCTCTGCCGGGGAGATCGCAATCGACGGGCGGGTCGTCAACGACATCGATCCCGGCCGCCGCGGCTGCGCGATGGTGTTCCAGAACTACGCGCTCTATCCGCACATGACGGTGGCCGAAAACATCGGCTACGCGCTCAAGGTGGCGGGTGTCCCCAAGGCGGAGCGCGCGGGCCGCGTCGGCCGGGTCGCGGCGATGCTGGGGCTGGGCGACCTGCTTCAGCGCAAGCCCTCGCAACTGTCGGGCGGACAGCGCCAGCGTGTCGCGATGGGCCGGGCCATGGTGCGGGAACCCGGCATCTTCCTGTTCGACGAGCCGTTGTCGAACCTCGACGCCAAGCTGCGCATCCAGATGCGGCTCGAGATCAAGCGTCTTCACCGCGAACTCAAGACCACCAGCGTCTTCGTCACGCACGACCAGGTCGAGGCGATGACGCTCGCCGACACGCTCGTGGTGATGAACCAGGGGGTGATCGAGCAGGTGGGGACGCCGGCGGAGGTATTCCGACGGCCAAGGAGCCGGTTCGTCGCCAACTTCCTCGGCTCGCCGCCGATGAACTTCCTCGCCGCCGAGATCGACCGGAAGGGCAGGGCGGTGGTCGCCGGCCGGCACGTCCCATGGCCGGACCTCATCTTCGATCTCCCCGAAGGTGGCGCGATCGAGATCGGTTTGCGGCCCGGCGACCTCGCCGTCGTGGCTGGTTTCGAGGTGGATGGCGCCATCCCCTTCGAACCCGAAATCCTGGAAGATCTCGGCAGCGAACTCCACTGGCACGGCGCCGTCGAGGGCGGGTCCGTGGCGGTGGCCATGCCTGCCGCGACCATCGTCCCCTCCGGTCCGGTCTGCCTGAAGGCATTGCCGTCCGCCGTCCATGCCTTCGACCCCGGCGACGGGCGCAGGATCGAGCCGAAGACCCCCGCAATCTCGACACCAACCTCCAGCGGAGAAGCCCCATGGCGCGCGACGTCACTTTCGTACACCTGACCGATCTCCACATCGGCGATCCGGCGCAGGACGATCACCTTTTTTCCGACACCCGTTCGACGCTCGCCGACATCGTGCGGCTGGTCGGCACGATCCAGCCGAAGCCGAGCTTCGTCGTGGCGAGCGGCGACCTGTCGAACCGCGGCGACGCGGAAAGCTACGTCATGCTCAAGGAGCTGATGTCGGCCCTCGACATGCCGGTCGTCTATGCGCTCGGCAATCACGACACCCGCGAGGGCTTCTACCGCGGCATGTTCGGCCGCGAGGGCGACCTCGCCGCGCCCTACGACCACGACGCCGTGATAGACGGCATCCATGTCGTGACCATCGATTCCAGCACCCCCGGCTTCATCGGCGGCTCGATCGACGAGGCGCAGTTCGCCTGGCTGGCGGAGACGCTCGACCGCCATCCCGACCTCCCCAAGCTGATCGTCTCGCATCATCCGCCGGCACTCGGCGACGAGCCGGACTGGGCCCATTGGCGCACGGTGCATTTCGACCAGTCCCAGCGGCTCGCCGATCTCCTCAAGGGCCGCAACGTGATCGGCATCCTGTCCGGGCACATTCATCATGATCGGGTGTCGTCCTGGCACGGCATCCCGGTCGTGGTCGGCATGGGCCAGCACGCCGCCACCGACATCCTGCGCAGCGACGTGCTGCGCATGGTGCGGGGCTCCTCCTTCGCCATCGGAACGATCCGCCGCAGCGGGCTGACGGTCGCCTTCGTGCCGCTGCCGACCGACCGCGCGGAACTCAACGTCTATCCGCTCGAGCTGATGCGCCAGCGCGCCGCGCCGGTGCAGGCCGCGGCCGAATGAACCTCCCCCCGAAACGAAAGGCTTCTCCCATGATCCGCAGACATTTCCTGGCGCTCGCGCTGTCCACCGGCCTTCTGGCCGGAGGTTTTGCCCCGGCCGCGCTGGCGCAGATGGCGCCCTCGGTCGACCAGCCGGTCACCATCACCTTCTACAACTACAATCTGGCGTCGGCCGGCCTCGGGCGCGAAGCCACGCTCGACCTGATCGCCCGCTTCGAGGCGGCCAACCCCAACATCAAGGTCGAGCCGATCGCCGCGCCCTCCAACGAAGTCCTGTCGCGCGTCCAGGCCGACATGGTGGCCGGCATCGAGGTGGACGTGGCGCAGCTCGTCTTCCGCGACCTGATCTACGCCGCCGAACAGCTCGGCGCGCAGCCGCTCGAGGATCTGGCGGGTGAGGAGCTCGCGGCCCACGCCGCCGGCTTCGTGCCCAACGGCCTGGCGCTCGGCGAAGTGGACGGCAAGACCTACGGCCTCGCCTACGTGTTCTCGACCCCGGTCATGTTCATCAACCGCGATCTGTTCCGTGCCGCCGGGCTCGATCCCGAGAAGGCGCCGCGCACCTGGGACGAGGTCAACGCCGCCGGAAAGGCGATTGCCGAGAAGACCGGCAAGCACGGCTTCTTTCCCGGCGCCTACGGGCCGATCGACGGCACCTTCGTCTACCAGGCGATCGTCATGTCGAATGGCGGCGGCAAGGTGCGCGACGGCAACACGCTCACCTTCGCCGACAAGGACCAGGCCGACGCGGTCGCCATGCTGCGCGACCTGATGGACTCGGGCGCGCACGCCCGCATCGACGTCGGAGCGCACATGGACACCTTCGCGTCCGGCAATCTCGGCATGTTCCTGTTCACCTCGGCCGTGCTCAGCCGCTTCGAGCAGGCCTCGAAGGGCAATTTCGAACTCGGCCTCGCGCCGATGCCCGCCTTCGGCGACAAGCCGACCGCGCCCACCAACTCCGGCTCGGCGATCTTCACCTTCTCGCAGGATCCGGTGAAGCAGCGCGCCTCGTGGGAACTGATGAAATACCTGACGTCGGATGAAGCCTATTCGATCATCACCTCGAAGATCGGCTACCTGCCGCTGCGTCCCTCTACGGTCGAGGATCCGCGCTACCTGAAGGACTGGATGGCGGCCAATCCGAAGTTCCAGGCCAACATCGACCAGCTCGACCGGCTGACGCCCAACGTCGCGTTTCCGGGTCCGAACTACCGTCAGGTCGAGAACATGATGAAGGAAGCCGTGACCGAGGCCGTGTTCGGCGATGGCGACCCGCGCCAGGTTCTGAAAACCGCGCAGGACACCGCCCAGCCGCTGATGCCCTAGGACTGAGCCTGAACCGGAACGCGCCGGGGCGGGCATCCGGCCTGGCGCGATCCATCGGAGACCATCATGACCGACGCCACGATCACCGGCGCCCGCGTGCTGCCGGGCCGCCTTCCGCGCCTGCGCCTTTCGGCCGCCGAGCCCTGGCTCTATCTCGCGCCCGCGCTCGCCGTCGTGGCGATCTGGACCTACGTGCCGCTGCTGCAGGCTTTCGAGCTGTCGTTCTACCAGTGGAACATGCTGCCGCGGTCGACGCCGCGCTTCGTCGGTCTCGACAACTACCGCAACCTTCTGTCCCTGCCGGACATGCGCCAGGCGGTCGTCAACACCGTGCTCTACACCATCGGCCTGCTGCCGCTTTCGGTGGGCATTCCGCTCGCCGTCGCGCTGCTGACGGGCGGCCTGAGCGGGCCGCTGCGCAATCTGTACCGCGCGCTCATCTTCGTGCCGATGATCGTCGCGCCGATCGTCGCCGCCATCCTGTGGCGCTGGCTGCTCAACGAGGATCACGGACTGGTCAACGCCTGGCTGGACGGTCTCGGCCTCGGCAAGGTCGGCTTTCTGAGCGATCCCGACGTGGCGCTCTGGACGCTGGTCTGGATCACCGGCTGGAAGCTGATCGGCTTCTCGACGCTGCTCTTCACGGCCGCCGACAGCGCCATCAGCCCGAGCTATGTCGAGGCCGCGCGCATGGACGGGGCGAGCCCCTGGCAGATCGTCCGCGACATCCGCCTGCCGCTCATGTCGCCGACCATCCTGCTGATCACCATGATGACCATCCTGTTCGGCGCGCAGTGGAGCTTCGTCTACATCAACGCGCTGACCGGCGGCGGGCCGCTGCGGTCGACCACCAATGTCTATCACGTCATGTGGGAATACGGCTTCAAGACCATGGCGGCGGGCTGGAGCACGGCGGCGGGCATGCTGGTCTTCGCCGTCTTCGGGCTGATCGCGATCGGCTGTCTCGCCGCCATGCGGAGGTTCGCGGTCTATGACGAATAGGGCAAGCGCTGGGCGCATCGGCGCCCATGTGGTCATGATCGGCCTCTCCTTCCTGGCGATCTTTCCAGTCTACTGGATGATCCAGACCTCGTTTCGGGCCGAAAACGAGATCTTCTCGGGCGGCCTGTTTCCGTCGGCGCCGACGCTGAAGAACTACACCGACGTGCTTGCCGCGATGCCGATGCTGCGCATCCTCGGCAACACCATCGTCATGGCGGGCGCGACAACGCTGGCGCAGGTCGCCACCGGCCTGCTTGCCGCCTGGGCGCTGGTGCGCTGGCGCTTTCCAGGCGGCGCGCTGGCGCGGTCGCTGATCGCGCTGTCCTGGCTGGTTCCGTTTCAGGTGGTGATGATCCCGAACTACGTGCTCGCCAGCAAGCTCGGCCTGCTCGACACGGTGACAGGCCTCGTCATTCCCAACGCCGCGGCGGCCTTTTCCGTGCTCGTGCTCTACAACGCCATGCGCGGCTTCCCGCGCGAGGTGATCGAGGCGGCGCGCATGGACGGGGCGGGGAATTTCCGCATCCTCGCCGAGGTCGTGCTGCCCAACCTCGGCGCGCCGCTCGCTTCGGTCTCGATCCTGTGCTTCATCTCGGCCTGGAACGACTATTTCTGGCCGCTTCTGCTCATCCGGCGCATGGAAAACTCGGTGGTGCAGATCGGCCTCCAGTTCTTCATGACGCAGGAGGGCAACGACTGGGGACCGCTGATGGCGGCCGCCACGCTTGCATCCCTGCCCATCCTCGCGCTCTACCTGGTCTTGCAGCGACAGGTGGTCGACTCCTTCATGAAATCGGGAATCCGTTGAATGTCCGAGACTTACGAACGCCTCATTCGCCTTGAGGGCGCCTTCAACGTGCGCGACCTCGGCGGCTATGCGCGCGCCGACGGCGGAACCACGCGCTGGCGTTCGCTCCTCAGGGCGGACGGCCTGCAGGGACTGACGACGACGGACGTCGCCACGCTGCTCGACCTCGGCCTGGTCACGGTGGTCGACCTGCGCAGCAATGTCGAGCTCGCCCGCGATCCGAGCGCCTTTGCCCGGCATGCCTCGGTCGACTACCGGCACATTCCGCTGTTCGACAGTCTCGCGCCGGTCGACCAGATATTGACGTCGTCGGCAAGTTTCGGCCTGGCCGAGCGCTATGCGAGCGCGGCAGACCATTGCGGCCCGGCGCTCGGCCGTGTCGCAACGACGGTCGCGGAGGCGGGCGACGGCGTCGTCCTGTTCAACTGCACCGCCGGCAAGGACCGGACCGGCATCGTCGCGGCGATGTTCCTTTCCCTTGCCGGCGTCGCCGACGACGACATCGTGGCGGACTATGCCCTGACGGCCATCGTCGGGGCTGTCCTGATGGAGCGCCTGCGGCTGGCAGCCACGGCGCGTGGGTTGAGCGAGACCGCGGCCGCGACCCTGCTCGGCAGCGAACCCGACACGATGCGGGCGTTTCTCGGCTACGTTGCGGGCCGTCATGGCGGCTTTTCCACCTACCTGGCGGGCACGGGCGTCTCCCCCGAAACGCTCGACCGGCTGGTCCGGCGGCTCGGCTAACCCTGTCGGTTGCGCAGCCTCTCGTGACGCGCCCGGTTGCTCGGCCGTGCTCGCTCTTGTGAGCCTATTCCCGTCCGCCCGATCCGTGCTAACGGCCTGATCGATCGATTGGGAAAGGGGCAGGAATGATCGTGCCAGGGTCCGGCGTGCGCTATCTGCTGTGCCGCCCGCAGGGCGGGCTGAACGACACGCTGGTTCAGCTGGAACTGTGCCGACGCCACGCCGAGCGCTTCGGTCGCACGTTGATCGTCGACCTGAAGCACTCAGGCCTGCGCGCGCATTTCGATGACATCTTCATCGCGAAGGAGAGTTTCGGCGCGCCTGTCATCGCCTTCACTCCGCAAGTCGCCCGCGATCTCGACCAGTGCGTATCCGTCCGGCCGGCGCTGCTCGCTGGGCGGATCTCCACATTCGTATCCGACTGGGATCCGGCTCTGGACAGCTACCTGGAGCGCGAAACGCGCCAGCCCATCGGCTTCGATCCCGAGCAGGACCACCCCGAGACCTTGCTCGTGCACGATCAGTGTGGCGGTGGCCGGCGCAGCCTGCGGCTTCTCGATCGGGTCATGTTCGCGCCCGAACTAGCCAACACCGTGGCCGCGCGGCTGATCCCGCTGGGCGGCGACTACGACGCCATCCATGTCCGGCATACCGATCAGTCCACCGACTATGAGACGCTGTTCAGGCGATGCCGCCGGTTGATCGCGGGCCGGCCGCTGCTCGTCTGTTCGGATTCGGCGCAGGTGAAGGCCTTCGCAAGCGAGGTTTTCGACGGCAGCGCGATCCTCTCCGCGGCCGACATCCCCGACCTGTCCGGACTGCCGCTGCACATCACGGACCGGACCGACCCGCGCAAGACGACCATCGATCTCTTCTGCGATCTCATCGCCATCGCCCGCAGCAGGACCTTCGTCTTCACCGCGGTCGAGGGAAAGGCGGGCGCCCGCCCGATGTTTTCCGGCTTTTCGGTGCTGGCCGAACTGCTTCGCCAGAACCCGTCGATCGTTCGGGGCCTGTTCGGCGCGGCCGACCCGGACCTGTATGCGGCGCTGTTCAGTTCTCCGGCCCGCCGCGCCATGGCGCCGAGCCTTGTCCGCCTGCTGGCCAGGCTCGACCAGTGGCGCTGGAACTTCCCTGCTCGCTGGCACTCGAACCGCCTCCGATTCAAGACGACGTTCGACGTGTTCCGCTTCCGCTGATCCTCCAGCCGATCGTCTTCGCCGCGCTGGTGGCGGAAGCGGCGCTCGGGGCCGGGGAAATCTGGCGGGATCGCCCCTTCGGCCTCTTTTCCCTTCGGCGCGGCCATGCGATGAAACCGTCGCGGTCGCTCGGCCGTCTACCTGTGGGGGGTCTTCCGATGTCTGGTATCTTCGCACGCTTCGCCGCCTTGGCGCTCCTGTCCCTATGCGCGGTCTCTCTCCTGCCGTTGACCGTTCCGGCCATGGCGTCCGACGTCACCTTTGTCATCCGGAACAACCATCCGAACGCCGTGCGCGTGGAACTCTACAGCCAGGACCGGAGCTACGTCTGGCCGGGCAAGGGGCAGGATTTCTATCTCGACGATGGCGAGGCGCGCGAGATGTCGCTGGCCTGCGAGGAGGGCGAGCAGATCTGCTACGGCGCCTGGGTCGACGGCGACGAGGATACCTACTGGGGCGTCGGCCCGAACAACGCCGAGACCTGCGACGATTGCTGCTACATATGCGAGGGCGGCGAGACCGAGGAGATCGTCCTGGAGGAGTAGGCTGGCCCGCCGCCGGGGCCAGCCTCCCGTCTCAGGGCCTAGGGTCGTTCCAGTGCACCATCGGCAGGCCGGCCACCGGGCTGCGGAAGCAGGGTATCTTCGTGCCGCGCAGCGAACCGATGTAGACGGTCTTCAGGTCCGGCCCGCCGAAGGTCACGCTGGCGAACCAGGGTGCGATCGTGCCCCCGGCGGCCAGCATCAATTCGGGCGTCGCCTCGCCGCGGTCGAAGGCGTCGAGCAGCCGCCTGCTCGCGTCCGGATTGTCGTCGTCGAGGATGATGCGCAGTTCGCCCTGGGGCGTGATGGCGAAGATGCGGTCGGTCATCACGTGCGTGCCCCAGAGATTGCCGTGGGCGTCGAAGGCGATGCCGTCGATGAAGGCGCCGTGATCCTCCGGCCCGAAGGTCTGGCGGTCCGACAGCGAGCCGTCGCCGGCCACCTTGAAGCGGGTGATCTTGCGGCCGGTGGTCTCCACCACGTAGAGCCACTCCTCCTTCGCATCGAGCCGCACCTCGTTGGTGAAGGCGATGCCGGTGGCGACCGTGCGCACGGTGTCGCCGTCGACGAGGATGATCGAGCCATCCTCGACGCGGCGGCTCGCCGCCTCCATCCAGTTCCTGATCTGGGTCGAGACCGTCACCCACAGCCTGTCCTTCGTGTCGCGCAGGACGAAGTTGACCTTGCCGATCGGCTTGCCGTCGACCTGGTCGATCAGCACCTTCGTCTCGCCCGTCCGGGTCATCAGTTCCAGGCAGTCGGTGCCGAAGTTGGAGATGTAGATCGAGCCGTCGCGGGCGAAGGCCAGACCGTTGGGCAGCGTGCCCTTCGTGAAGCGCGTCGCCTCGTCGGTCGCGCTTTCGAAGGCGCTGGCATGGCTCTGCGCGATCAGTGCCTGCGTCCCGTCCGGCTTGATGTGCATGACGCCGGAGCGTGCGTCGGCGGCCCAAAGGCTGCCGTCGCGCTCGGCCAGGATGCATTCAGGGCGCTGGAGGTCGTGACCGACATAGCTGATGTCGGCCTTGGTCACGGTGAAGCCGTCGATCGGATTGGACATCTCAGACCTCCTTCCAGCCGTCCGCCGTCTTCATCCGGTGGCGGATCGTGTTCTGCCGGCCGAGCGTCTGCTCGAGAAAGCAGCCCTTCTTGGCGGTCTCGATCAGCTCGACGACCTTGTCTTCCGGCGAGGAACTGTCGATCATGACGTCGATTTCGAAGGCCTTGGGCGCGGTCTCGTAGACCCGGCCCACCGCCTGCCAGTTCCACTGCACCCGCGTCTCGACCTTCAGGTCGTCGAGCTTCACGTTCAGCCGTTTCGCGAAGGCGCGGATCTGCGTCATGATGCAGCCGGTCAGCGCGCCGACGAACATCGCCAGCGGCGGCGGCGCGGAGGCATCGCCGCCGTGGAAGGAGCCCTCGTCGGTCGCCATCTCGAACGGCCCCTCGGGGAAGGGCTGCACCATGGTGACGGAGAGTTCGTTGCGCATCTTGCCGACGGCATGCCCGGTGCAGTCGAACTGCACCAGCGCCTTGTCCGTGATGGGGGCGCTCATCAGAACGCCACCCGGTCGCCGCCCTTGAGGGCGAGCATGTCGCGGGCTTCGGCCGGCGTGGCGATGCCGTGGCCGAGTTCCTCCAGGATGGTGCGGATCTTGGCGACCTGCTCGGCATTCGAGCCGGCGAGCTTGCCGCGGCCGATGTAGAGCGAGTCCTCCAGTCCGACGCGCACGTGGCCGCCGAGCAGAGCGGCCTGGGTGATGAAGGGCATCTGGAAGCGGCCCGCCGCGAGCACCGACCAGACATAGTCGTCGCCGAACAGGCGGTCGGCGGTCTGCTTCATGAAGGCGACGTTCTCCACGTCGGCGCCGATGCCGCCGAGGATGCCGAAGATCGACTGCACCAGGAAGGGCGGCTTGACCAGGCCCTTGTCGACGAAATGGGCCAGGTTGTAGAGGTGGCCGATGTCGTAGCACTCATGCTCGAAGCGGGTGCCGCAGCCTTCGCCGAGATGCTGCAGGATGTAGGCGATGTCGCGGAAGGTGTTGCGGAAGATGAAGTCGTCCGTCCCCTCCAGGTAGGGCTTCTCCCAGGAATGCTTCCATTCCTTGTACTTGCCGGCCAGCGGGTGCAGCGCGAAGTTCATCGAGCCCATGTTGAGCGAGCAGAGCTCCGGCTCGGCCTTCAGCGGGGCGGCCAGCCGCTCCTGAACCGTCATGCCGAGCCCGCCGCCGGTGGTGATGTTCACCACCGCGTCGGTTGCCTGCTTGATGCGCGGCAGGAACTGCATGAACACGGCCGGATCGGGTGTCGGCTTGCCCGTCTCCGGGTCGCGGGCATGGAGATGGAGGATCGCGGCGCCGGCCTCCGCCGCGTCGATCGACTGCTTGGCGATCTCGTCGGGCGTGATCGGCAGCGCGTCCGACATCGTCGGCGTGTGGACGCCGCCGGTGACGGCGCATGTGATGATGATCTTGTCGTTCCTGCGGGCCATGGTTTTCTCCCTGCCGTGCCTTTGTCTGCGTTTGGTTGCGCCGCGCGCCGCCTTCAGGCCGGCACGCGCTTCACGATGCGGTTCCGGAGCGTCCCGATTCGCTCGACGGTGAGCTCCATCACGTCGCCGGGCGAAAGCTGGCGTCCGACCTCGAGGCCGCAGCCGGTGCCGACGGTGCCCGAGCCGATCACCTCGCCGGCAAAGAGCGTTTCGGAGCGCGAGAGGTGGGCGATGATCTGCGCGAACGAGTGGTGCATGGTCCGCGAATTGCCCCCGCCCCAGCGCTCACCATTGACGCGCACCTCCATGTCGAGGGCTGCCGGATGCGCTACTTCGTCGGCGGTGAGGATGTAGGGTCCGAGGATGTTGCCGGTGTCGAAGTCCTTGCCCTTGGCGGGACCGAGCTGGCCCGGCGTCTCCTTCAGCTGGGCGTCGCGCGCCGACATGTCGTTGAAGATCGTATAGCCGAAGACGTGGTCCATCGCCCGCTCCGGCGCGATGTCGGCGCCGCCCTTGCCGATGACGATCGCGAGTTCCAGCTCCAGGTCCATGAAGGACGAATAGGCCGGCCACGCCGTGTCCTGTCCGTGCCCGATCACCGACAGGTGGTTGCACTTGTAGTAGATCGGTTGCTCGTACCAGACGGCGGGAATCTCGTAGTGCTTGCCAGTGCGCTTGCTGGCCTGGGCGACGGCGTTCGACAGGTGCTCCTCGAAAACCAGGCAGTCGCGCAGGCGTACCGGCCGCGGCAGGGGCGCGCGGAAGGCGACGGCGTCCTCGCCCACGATGGCCTCGCGGGGCGATGAGGCGAGAAGGCCACGGGCGGCGTCGAGGCCTCTAGGTCCGCTCTCGATCAGCGTCTGCATCGACGCGAAGGCGGATCCATCCACTCCGGCGAGCCGCGCGGCGTGGGCGAGGTCGAGCAGGTGACCTTCAGACTGTACGGCCGCCACGAATTCGCGGCCGTCGGAGACGACGGTTGCCAGACGCATCGGCTCAGTCCTCGAAAATCGCGACGGCGCGGGTGAAGCCCGCCGAGGCCGCCTTGATCTTGAACGGGAAGCAGGCGATCTCGTAGCCCGTCGCCGGCAGCCGGTCGAGGTTGGAAAGCTTCTCGATGTGGCAGTAGCCGATCTCCATGCCGGCGCGGTGGCCTTCCCAGATGATCTTCGGGTCGTGCGTTTCGGCGAATCTCTTCGCCGTGTGGATGAAGGGCGCGTCCCAGCTCCAGGCGTCGGTACCGGTCACGCGCACGCCGCGCTCGAGCAGCCAGATCGTCGCTTCGCGACCCATGCCGCAGCCGCGCGCCACGTAGTCGGGCTGGCCGTAGCGGGCGCCGGCGGCGGTGTTGACAACGACGATGTCGAGGGGACGGAGCTCATGGCCGATGCGCTTCAGCTCCGCCTCGACGTCGGAGGCCTTCACCACATAGCCGTCCTCCATGTGGCGGAAGTCGAGCTTGACGCCGGGATTGAAGCACCATTCCAGTGGCACCTCGTCGATGGTGATCGCCCGCTCGCCATTGTTCATGGTCGAGGCATAATGGTACGGCGCGTCGAGATGGGTGCCGTTGTGGGTGGAGATGCTGAGCTGCTCCACGGCCCAGCCCTCGCGGTTCGGCAGCTGGTCCATGGTCAGTCCCGGAAAGAAGGGCAGGATCTGCCCGGCGGTCATCTGGTGGTCGAGATAGTCGATCTTCGGCAGCGCCATCGGCGGATCGGAGGCGATGCCCATTTCCAGGGCGACGGACAGGTCGACGATGCGGCGCGGCATGGCGGAGTTCCTCAGCGGGCCAGAAGGCCGGTGGCAATGGACGGGAAGATGAGGACGAGCGCGAGCACGATCGCCATCATGGCGGCGAAGGGCGCCGCGCCCCGGAAGATGTCGCCGAGCGAGATCGTCTTGTCGTCCAGCGTCGACTTGATGACGAAGACGGACAAACCGAAAGGCGGCGTCAGCAGCCCGATCTCGACGGCGATGACGGTGACGATGCCGAACCACACCAGGTCGACGCCCATCGGCACGACGACGGGCAGCATCAGCGGCACCAGGATCAGCATGATCGAGGAGGAGTCGAGGATCGTGCCCATGAGGATGACCAGGAGCACATAGGCGAGGATCACGCTCCAGAAGCCGATGTCGGCGGTGGCGACGAAGGAGCCGAACTCGGCGGGCAGGCCCGACAAGGACAGCATGCGCGAATACATCTGCGCGGCGATGATCAGGAAGGAGATCGCGGCGGTGACGAGGCCGGTGTCGGTAAGGACTTCCCAGAAGTTGCGCCACGTCAGCGCGCCTCTGGCGAGGCCGATGATGATGGCGCCGAGACAGCCGACCGCGCCGGCCTCGATCGGCGTGAAGAAGCCGGCATAGAGCCCGCCGAGAACGAGCGCGATCAACCCCGCGATCGGCAGGCCCTTGGCGAGAAGCGCGCGCCGGTCCATGTCCTGTTCGATGTCTTCCGACAGGTTCGCACCGATGAAGGACGGCCAGAAATAGGCCATCAGCACCACGCCGCCGCCAAAGATCACGGCCAGCAGCAGGCCGGGCAGCACGCCCGCCAGGAACAGGTCGCCGACCGATTGCTCGGTGAGCAGGCCGTAGAGGATCAGGAGCAGGCTCGGCGGGATCAGCATGCCCAGCACCGAGGAGCCGGCAACGACGCCGACGGAGAATTTCTTGGTGTAGCCGTGGCGCACCATCTCGGGCACCGCGAGGCGGGTAAAGACCGCCGCAGACGCGATTGATATTCCGGTGATGGCGGCGAAGATGGCGTTGGCTGCGACGGTCGAGACGCCGAGCCCTCCCTTCAGCCGTCTGAACAGCTGGTTGGCGACGTCGAAGGCGTCGCGGCCGAGCCCGGTCACCGAGACGAGGAAACCCATCAGCACGAACAGCGGCACGACGCCGAAGAAGTAGGACGAGATCGTTTCCGAGGCGGACAGCGCCAGCAGCTTGCCGGCGAGCAGCGGCGAGCCCTTCATCATCCAGACGCCGACATAGGAACACAGCATGAGGGCGATCGGCACCCACAGGCCGGCATAGACCAGCACGACCATGGCGCCGAGGGTGGCCAGTCCGATCTCGAAGGTGCTCATCGTGCGTCTTCCCCCGACTTCGGATCGATGACGCCCCAGAGCGCGATCGCGCCCGCGATCAGCATCTGCATGATCAGCGCCACGCAGCCAATCAGGATCACCAGCTTGACGGGCCATTCCGGCGCGGTGAAGTCACCGATCGTGCCGACATAGGTTCCGCGCTGCCACGACTTTTCGAAGAGCGGCCAGCTGGCCGAAAGCAGGAACCAGACGAGGGCGATGGCGGCCGCGACATAGACGAGTTCGACCGCCGCGCGCAGCCTCGGCGCGCGGCGGGCGATGGCGTTGAGCAGGGCGTCGGTGCGGGTGAAGCGGCCCATCCGAAAGGCCTGGGACACCTGCAGGAAGACGATCGCCACGATCGACATGGAGACGATCTCGGGCACGCCCGAGATCGGCGCGAGGAAGAGGTTGCGTCCCAGAACGTCCGCGTTCACCAGCACCACGAGCCCAAGGATCAGCAGCGTGCCGATCACGTTGAGCCCGTTCGAGATGATGTCCGCGGCCACGCGGATGCGTCTGCCCCAGCCGGAGCCGGCAGGCGGCTCCGGCGTTGCCCCATGTGCCATGGATGTTCGCCCCTCAGAGGTTTCAGCTTGCGCGGCCTTGCCGGCGACTGGGTGCTATTCCTGGTCCCAGTCGCGGACGGGCTTGCCGCCCGCGGCGCGGATCGCGTCCATGTAGGCCTTCAGGATCTCGGTTCCGGCCTTGCCTTCGCCGTCGACCTGGGCCGCCCATGTCTTGGCGACGTTGTCCATGCCGGCGACCCAGGCGGCGCGGAAGGCGTCGTCCACCTCCGTCACCGTGGCGCCCTGCTCGGCCATGGCCTTGAAGGCCCCCTCCTGCGCGGCGTCTAGATCGGCCAGATAGGCCGTCTTGAAGGCGTCGGCGCCTGCCTTGAGCGCCTTCTGCACCTCTTCGGGCTGCTCGTCGTACCACTCCTTGTTGGCCGCAAGCGCGCCGGCATACTGGGCGCCGAAGCCGATCTTGGTGACGTAGGGCGCCACCTCGTGGAGCTTGCCGGGCAGCGCGGCGGTCGCGAAGACGATGACGCCGTCATACACGCCGGTCTTGATCTCGTTGTAGTAGGTCGTGAGATTGCCCGAGACGCCGATGGCGCCGCTGCCCGAGAGCCAGTTGACGGCCGGTCCGGGCGCGCCGATCTTCTTGCCCTTCAGGTCGTCGATCGAGTTCACCGGAAAGGTGGTCATCAGCAGGTAGTCGTCGATCGCCGTCGGGCCGCCGAGATATTCGAGGCCGTTCTCTTCCCAGGTCACCTTCATGTTGGCGTTGCTCGCGTGCAGCGCATCGACCGTGTTGGCGACGAGCGCGGCGTCGCTCGACACGAAGGGCGTGTAGTAGCTCACGTTCTGCAGCGACAGCTTGGCGGGATCGAAGACGGAGGAGACGAGACCGACCTGCGCCAGGCCTTCCTCCGTCGCCTCGAGTTCGTCGCCCACCTTGGCGAGCGACCCGCCATACTGCTCGTCCCACTTGATCTCGTGGCCGGTACCCTCGAGCGCCTTGTTGACGGTGGGGATGAAGGTCGTGCTGGCGTGCTTGACCCAGCGGAAGACGGGCGGATGGCCCGCCACGATCGTGGCGTCGATGGTCTCGGCGCGAACGCCGGCCGTCGATGCGGCGAGCGCCGCCGCGACGAGTGCATATTTCACAAGCTTGCTGTCGAACATGGTTTCCTCCCTGGGTTCGATAGTTGATTTTTCGAGGCTTGACGTCAGTGCCGTCCCATCAGCGCCTTAACGCCCGCGCTCGAGAAGGATACGGCCGTCTTGATCAGTTCACCTGCCGCTGCATGGTCGTAGCGGTCCGACATGCGGTCGGCGCGGATTTCGATGCTGACGGTGGCGATGCCGACGCCGAGCGTCAGCAGGTATGCGCGGATGGCGTCGCTCTCGGCCATGCGCGGCTCGATCGCGCGGAAGGCGTCGGTGAAACGCATCGCGATCCCGTCGAAATGCCGGGCGACGACCCGCTTGGACAGGTCGTCGACGGAATGGGTGACGACCGCCAGCAGTTTGACGTAGTCGTAGCCTCCCTGCTGCTGGTCCATACCCAGTTCGATGAGCGGGGCCAGGAAGGCCTCGATCAGGCCGTCTACCGTCGGTTGGCCGTCGGCGAACAGGCTGGTCAGACGCTCTTCCCGACGCGAATTCACGAAGCCTGCCCGACGCTCGACGATGGCGTCGAGCAAGCCCTCCTTCGAGCCGTAGTAATAGGCGATCATCGCCTGGTTCACGCTGGCTTCGCGCGCGATGGCGCGCATGGATGCGCCATTGTAGCCGAACTCGGCGAATGCCCGCTCGCCCGCAAGGAGAATTGCGGTGCTGACGTCGCTTTCGGGGCGCGCCCGCGTAAGCATGATATGACAATCCTCCCTATTCGTTAAACGTTTGACGAATTCTCGGAAGGAGTCAAGACGCCGTCCGCGGCCGGTGTGGATTTCGACGCGTGTCCCGTGCGTCCGCGCGCATCCCGCGCGAGGTCGGCTCGCGGGAACGTCGCGGCTTCCTGGGCACGGCGCATCGGCGTCGCAAGGACGCGGCGCGCCGAGGACGAGGCCAAGGGGAACCGTTTTCAGCGCGCGAAGCGGAGCGTCACGGCAAACGAGAAGGTGCGTCCGCCCACGCCTTCGGGCGGACGAGGGTAGGGCGCCGCGCGGCGGGCCACCGCCAGCGCCTCCTGGTCGAGAATCTGGTGTCCCGACCCGGCGGAAACGCGCGCGCCGGCCAGGCCGCCCGTCCTGTCGATGGTGATCGAGAGGCGCGTCGCGCCGCTGATGCCGGCGCTGCGCGCGGCGGCCGGATAGCGCTTGTGTCGCTCGACATGCGAAAGCAGCTTGCGGCCGTACTTCGCCTCCGCGCCTGGCGCGGCTGCCGCGCGGGCCTGGCTTCCGGCGCTGGCGGCCGGCGCGCGGGTGGCGCCGTCGGCATTTCGGCCAGTCGGTGCGCTCGCGGCGGCCTTCGCTGGCGCCTTGTCCGCGCGCGCTTCTCTCCTGGCCGGAGCGGCTTCGGCGGCGCGTGCCGGCGCCCTCGTCGACCCGTGCTTTGGCGTGGCGGGCGCGGCGGGCCGTGCAATCGCGGCCACGGCGGTTTCGGGCGCGGGTCGCGGCTCGGGAAGGCGGTCGACGGTTTCCGGCAATGGATCGTCGCTCGCCTCGATCGCCGCCGGCTCTGGATCCACCGCATCACTCGTCAACGCGACGACGGCGTCAGCCGCAACGGGTGGCGTCGCCGCTACTACCGGCACGACGTCCGCGGCGGCGATCTCGACGGGCTCCGACGCGATCGTCTCCGCAGCCTCCGCCTCCAAGGCCCTGGCCATGTCAGCCTGGACCGCGGCGACGGGCTCTGGCACGACCGCTTCGGCCGTATGGACGGGCTCGGGCGCGATGCCGGCGAGTTCGTCTATCGGCGCCACCGCTCCGGCCGTGTCGACCACGGCGGCTTCGACCAGTAGGGGGTCCACTGCCTCCGCCGGCGTCGGCTCGACCGTCTCGACCGGCTCGGTCTCCGCGACGGCTTCGGGCGCGACCGCATCCGCATTCTCGACCGGAGCGATTTCGGGCTTAACGGGGGGGGCTGCCGCCACCTCCGGCATGACGTCCACGGTGGCGACGTACGGCACGACCGGTTCCAGCGCGGGCGCCTCCGCGACCTCCACGGCCTCCGCCGGCGTCGGCTCGACCGGCTTGACTGGTTCGACCGGCTCGGCTGGCGCGGCATCCGCAACGGTCGCGCCGTCGTAGCCGGCGATCGCCGGGCTTGCGCTGGCGGCTGGCGTATCGAACACGATCTCGACCGAGACGCCGTCGGTTTCGGCCTCCATGCCCTCCGCCGACAGGTTGCCGGCGAGCCAGACGAAGGCGGCCGCGTGGATCGTCGCCGACAGGATCAGCGCGACCGTGACGCCCAGCCTTCGTCCGCGCGTGGCCCGCGCGGGCAGCAGCGCCGCGTCTAGCCCGCCGGCCGACAGGCCGAAGGACGGCATCGCGCCGGCATTGTCGTTTTCGCCCCGCCGCGGCGTGTCGACCGCGGGCGCGTCGCTTCCCTCGGTGCTCCGTTCGCCGATCGTCGGGGCTTCGTCCCGCGCGAGGTCGATCCATCTGGGCGTCGGGCGGCGGGTCATCGCGCGCTTCCCTTCATCGCCACGCGCACCCCGGCTTCGGCAAGTCCGATCGGCGCCAGCACCGGCCGCCCGTTTTCCCGCGCGATATGGGCGCGGATGCCGAAGACATCCGCCAGCATCGCCGCGTCGAGCACGGTGGCGGGGTCGCCGTCGGCGGCCACCAAGCCATCGCGCAGCAGCACCACGCGGTCGCACCAGCGCGCCGCCAGCGTCAGGTCGTGCAGCGAGACGAGGATGGCGCGGCCTCGCCTCGCGATCGAGCCGAGCGCGGCCATCATCGAGATCTGGTGCGCCGGATCGAGGCCGGACACCGGCTCGTCGGCGATCAGCACAGGCGTATCCTGGGCAATGGCGCGCGCGGCCAGCACCCGCGCCTGCTCGCCGCCCGAGAGTTCGGTCGCGGGGCGCTCGGCGAGGCTTTCGACGTCCATCACCGCCATCGCCTCGCGGCAGATCTCCAGGTCGCGCGGACCGGGCTTCGCCCCGAAGCCGAGCCAGGGCAGGCGGCCCAGCGCCACGGCCTTTGCCACGCTCACCGGCCAGCCGATCACCCGCGTCTGCGGCAGGTAGGCCATGAGGCGGGCGCGTTCGGCGGGGGACAGGGCGGCGCCGTCGCGCTCGCCGATCCGCACCGTGCCGGTGTGGGCGACCTGTCCGGCCAGCGCCCGCATCAGCGTCGACTTGCCGGCGCCGTTCGGGCCGAGCAGGCCGACCACCTCGCCCGGACGCACCGACAGGTCGACGCCGCGCAGAACCGCGCGGCCGGCGAGGTCGACATGCAGGGCGCGGGCGGAGAGCTCCATCAGGCGAGCCCCCGGCGCGAGCGGGTGACCAGCCACAGGAAGAACGGCGCCCCGATCAGCGCGGTCAGCACCCCGACGTTCAGTTCCTTAGCCGGGACGATGGTACGCGCGGCGATGTCGGCGGCGAGCAGCAGCGCCGCCCCGCCGAGGCCCGACGGCAGCAGGAGCCGGCTCGGCATGCGGTCGGTCAGCGGGCGCAAAAGGTGCGGCACGACGAGACCGACGAAGCCGATGGCGCCGGTCACCGCCACGCCCGCGCCCACCGCCAGCGCCACGCCCGCCACCAGCATGATGCGCGCGCGCGGAAGGTCGATGCCGAGGCTCTGCGCCGCGTCCTCGCCGAAGGACAGCGCGTCGAGCGCGCGCGCCGAAACGAGGATCAACGCCCAGCCGAGAAGCATCGGCGGCAGCGAGATCCAGACATGCAGCATCGAGCGGTCCTTGATCGAACCGAGCAGCCAGAAGATGATCTCGTAGCTGGCGAAGGGGTTCGGCGACAGGTTGAGCGCCAGCGATGTGAAGGCGCCGGCCAGGCTCGACAGCGCGATGCCGGCGAGGATCAGCGTCAGCGTCGTCGTGTTGCCGGCGGCGATCGCCAGCAGCACGACGACGGCCACCAGCGCGCCGATCATCGCCCCGGCCGGCAGCGCCAGCATCGAGGCGCCCGCGAGCCCGGAATAGAACACCGTTACGGCGCCAAGCGAGGCCGTGGCCGAGACGCCGATGATGCCGGGCTCGGCCAGCGGGTTGCGCAGGAAGCCCTGCAGCGCCGCGCCGGCAAGCCCGAGGCCGAAGCCGACGAGGGCCGCCAGCAGCGCGCGCGGCAGGCGCACCTCGCGCATGATGATCGCCGCCGCCTCGCCGCCGCCCGAAAACAGGCCTTTCAGGCTCGCGCTTGCCCCCAGCGCCGCCGGGCCGATCATCAGCGAAGCGGCGAAGAGCGCCGCGACCGTGAGCGACAGGGCGAGGGTGAGACGGGTCGGGCTCATCCCGATGCGCCTGCCTGAGAGAGCATTTCGTCGCGAAGGGCGCGCAGCGCCCGCACGGCCTCCAGCGTGAACGGCCCGCCGCAGCTCCACGATCCGCGCGGCACGACGCCGGTCGCAGGCACCGCGCCGCTGGCTGCAATGGCCGGGTGGCGCGTCACCTGTTCGGCGAGCGCCGGGGCCTCGTCGATGCGGGCGGAAAGCAGCACGACGTCCGGGCGGTCGGTGATCAGCAGTTCGAGCGGGTAGGGCGCCATGCCGGCATAGCCGCGCTCTGCCGCGAGGTTGCGGAATCCGGCAGCCGTCAGCACGCTGTCGGCCAGCGTGCCGGCGCCGGTCGCCACGCCGTTCTGGCCGAAGATGACGGCGGTCAGGCGCGGCGCGTCGGCGGCGACGGTCAGGTCCGCGAGATCGCGTTCGAAGGCGGACGCCATCGCCTCGGCGCCGGCCTCCTCGCCCAGGATCGTCCCCATGCGGCGGATGTCGGCGGCAATGGTGTCGAGCGTCTGGGTATAGCCGAACTCCTCGACCCGCAGGCCGAGATGGCGCAAGAGCTGCGTCGTGTTGTGCAGCGAATAGGTGCCGGTCACCACCACGTCGGGCCGGGCGACGAACACCTCCTCCGCCACGCCGGCATTCTTCGGGAAGGCCTTGGCGTCGGCATGCAGGTAGGAATAATCCGGTTCGTCGGACAACACCGACAAGGAGACGATGCGCTCCTGCTCGGCCAGCGCCAGAACCAGCTGGTCGGTGCAGACGTTGAGCGACATGACGCGCGGCGCTTCCTGGGCCGTCGCCTGAGAGGCAAGGCCGACGACCACCGCCAGGCCAGGCAGGGCGGCGCTCATCCAAGTCGAAAGCCCGCCCGGCAACCGCGCGCCGACGGCCGGCAGGCCGGGAGCGCGCGGGACGGCCGGGCGGCGGCGCATCAGAACTGCGCCTTGAAGCCCGCGAAGGCGGAGATGCCGGCGGTGCCGAAGCCCGGCGACACCTGGTAGTCCTGGTCGAGCAGGTTCTCGACGCGCAGATAGGCCTCTGTGTTGTCGGTCGGCTTGTAGGCCACCTTGGCGTTGATCAGCACATAGTCGTCGAGCTTCACGTCGCCGCGCACGGCACGGTACTGGGTGCAGGCCACCGGATCGAATGTGGGCGGCGGGAAGCAGGTACCGGCGAAGGCTTCGCTCCCCACGATGATGGTGTCGAGCGCGTCGAGCGGGATCTTGGCGGTGGCCGAGATCGTCCATTTCTCCGCCGGGCGCAGCGTCGCCTGCAGCCCGATCGCGTGTTCGGGAATGCGGATGGCGCGGTCGCCGTCCGCGTCTGTGGCGCGGGTGTAGGTGTAGTTCGCGCCGATATCGAGCCAGCTCGATGCCTTCCATGTGAAGGAGGTCTCCACGCCGCGCGACTTGGTCGTGCCGTCCGATTGCTGGTAGGTGCCGCTCGGGCTGTCGTAGATGATGAGATTGTCGACATCGAGCATGAAGAAGGTGACGTCGGCGACCAGCGCCCCGTCGAGGAACGTCTGCTCCACGCCCGCGTCGAAGCTGAAGCTGGTCTCGGGTTGGAGGGCGGTGTTGCCGACCCACGGGCCGAAGAGCTCGTAGAGGCTCGGTGCGCGGAAGCCGGTGCCGACCGAGCTGTGCAGCCGCGTGCCGGTCTGGTCGAACAGGTAGGACGCGGTGCCGCGATAGGTCAGGTGCTCGCCGAACTCCGAGTGGCTGTCGTGGCGCAGGCCGGCGGTCAGCACGAGGTTGTCGACCGGTTCCAGGATCGCCTGGGTCCACAGCCCGGTCAGTTCGAAACCGTCGTCCGTGTCGGTGCCGTAGTTGTCGGTCGCGGCGGCGTTCTGCCACTCATGGTCGGCGCCGTACTGCAGCGTCAGCCATGTCGAGGCCTCGAACGAGCCCTGGTAGTCGAGCTTGGTGCGGGTGCCGGTGTAGTCCGCGTCGAAGACGCCGAAGAGCGGGTCGACGGAGCGGATGGCGCGGTCGAGCTGGAAGACCTGCACCGAGGCCGTGTTCTTCATCCGTCCGTCGAGCAGGTCGAGGTTGAAGCCGAAGCGGGCGGCGGCCTGTTCGGTGGCGTTCCGGTTCAGGAAATTGTCGGACGGCTCGACGATTTCGCCGGTGTCGGGAACGACATAGCGGTCGTTGTCGTACTCCGCCTCGCCCTTGATGTAGAGCGCGCTGGCGAAGACCGAGAAGGCCTCGCTGAAGCGGTACTCGCCGTTGATGTCGAGATTGCCGAGGTCGAAGGCGTCGCCCTCGGACCCGAGCGCGGCCGACGAGATGCCGTCGGTGTGAAAACCGGCGACGTTGAACGACAGGCTTGCCTTGTCGTTGGCGGCGCGCAGGCCGTAGGCGCCGCGCACCGTGCCGTTCGATCCGGCCTCGACGCCGACGAGATGCTTGACGCCTGGCTCGATGCCGCCGAGCGTCGAGATGGAGATGACGCCCGCGATCGCGTCCGAGCCGTACAGCGTGCTCTGCGAACCCTTCAGCACCTCGATGCTGTTGACGCCGTCGGCGAGCAGATACTGGTAGGAGGTCTGGACCTGCGTGCTCGTCGGATCGGAAATGTCGATGCCGTTGTAGAGCGTCTTGACGTATCGCTTGGGCAGGCCGCGCACCGACAGGCTTGCCTCGGTGCCCGGTCCGCCGGGCGAGGTGACGTGGATGCCGGGCAGCTGGTTGAGGTAGTCGACGATCAGCGGCCGGGCCTTCTCTTCGATCTCCTCCTTGCTCACCGTCTCCACCTTGGAGCCGGTCTTGGCCTTGTCGGTGGGTGCGCGGTTCGGCGTGATGACGACCTCGCCGATGTCGAGGTCCTGCGCGAAGGCGGGTGCCGCGACGACGAGCGAGAAAACGGATACGGCGGCCGAAAGCGACAGCGCTTTCTTGTATTTCATGACGGTCCCCCAGCGCCGCGCCCCCTTGGACGCGGTCATGGTTGCAATGATGCCGGTGGGATCGGAATCGGAGTCCCCCAGCGATGACGAAAGCCACCACTGTGCGAGACAGCGCCGGAAGCTCCCCGCATCCGGAAACGTGACGGCTCGAGGCAGGTCTCCTGGCTTGCGGTTCAACGGCTTGCCCTGCCTTCCCGAGACGATGAACGCGTCTCAGTGGCATCGTTGGACAAGCCTCGCCGCTTACAGTTGCGGGGGCAGCTACGGTTGCGATGCCTGCGGCACCGTCCCGTATTCCCTATCTCCTCCCGGCCTGCATTGGCGCGGGAACCTCGAACGGGGTCACATTAACAGTCTGTAAAGGTCCCGGTCAACGGGATCGCCGGCCCGTTTCCGTGCTGATTGTGCCCGTCCTGCCGCACGCGCGGGAGGCGTTTGCACGATGTTTAGCCAGACTAAAATTGTGCTTGACTCATCCCACGCATGGAGTCACGTTTTACAAATACTAAAACGGGGTGAGGCGTGGCCGACCGGGTGGATCACGAGGACTTTGCGGGCGTCGAGGCGGCGCCGCTTGGCGATCGCCTCCGCACGCGGCGCCAGGCGCTCGGCCTGACCCTGAAGGAGGTCGCGGACGGCGCTGGCCTCTCCGTCGGCTTCATTTCTCAGATCGAGCGCGGCATCACCACGCCGTCGCTGTCGTCGCTGGTCTCGGTCTCGCGGGTGCTGGGCCTGCACGTCTCCGAGTTCCTGTCGCAGCCAAAATCCACCGCGTCGATGACGAGGCAGAACCAGCGCCAGCACTATGCCGTCGGCGGAAATTCGCTGGTCTACGAGCGGTTGTCGACCTCGTTTCCCGGCAACCTGCTGCGCAGCCTGATCATCCACGAGCCGCCCGGCTACCGTTCCGAGCCGATCGCGCACGAGGGCGAGGAGATCTTCTACGTGCTGCAGGGCGCGATCACCGTCGAGCTCGAAGGCGAGGTCAACATCCTCGAGGCGGGCGATTCGCTGCATTTCCAGTCCAACAGGGTGCACTCGTCCTGGAACCACACCGGCTCGCCGGCCACCATCCTGCACACCTGCACGATGGATGTGTTCGGCGACAATCCGGCCTCGGAAGAACCGCATCCGGTCGTCCAGCGGGCGGCCGCGCGCGGCGGAAAGCCAACCAGATCCAAGATCAACGAAGGGGAATCATCATGAAGTCCATCGCAAGACCGTTCGCGGCCGCGCTTCTCGCCGCCACCGTCCTCACACCGCTCGTCGTCGCGCAGGCGTCCGCGCAGACCGTGCTTCGTCTCGACGAGGTCGCCGTCGGCGAACTCGATCCCGGCAAGGCGTCAGACTACGCCGACTCCATCCTGATGTTCAACGTCTACGACACGCTCGTCCTGCCGGTGCAGGGCGGACCCGGCTACGCGCCGCATCTCGCCGAGAGCTGGGAGGCCGACGGGGCCGACTTCGTCTTCAAGCTGCGCCCCGACGTGACGTTCCAGAGCGGCAACCCGCTGACGGCCGAGGACGTGGTTTTCTCCTTCGATCGCATGAAGGCGCTGGGGCAGGGCCTGTCCTTCGTCTTCGCCAAGGTCGAGGCCGCCGAGGCCGTCGACGCCGGCACCGTCCGCTTCAAGCTGACCGAGGCCTATTCGCCCTTTGTCGCTTCGCTGGTGCGCCTGCCGATCCTCGACAAGAAGCTCGTCATGGAGAACCTCGGCGAGGGCGACGGCGAGATGAAGGACTGGGGCCAGGCCTTCCTGTCGGCCAACGGCGCCGGCACGGGCGCCTACAAGGTCGTCGCGCACAATCCGCAGCAGGAAACGGTCATGGAGAAGAATCCGGACTATTTCCTCGACGTGGCCGCCAGCGCGCCCGACCAGGTGCGCCTGCGCTACGGCCTCGAGGCCGCCACGGTGCGCACGCTGATCGCCCAGGGCGAGCACGACATCTCCTCGCAGTGGCTTCCGCCGGAGGTGCTGAAGGCGCTCGCCGGCGGCGGCGCGCAGATCCTGAAGGAGACCGGCGGCGGCGCCTTCTACGTCAAGATGAACACCGCCAAGGCGCCGCTCGACGACGTGAACTGCCGCCTGGCGCTCGCCTCCGCCTTCGACTATTCCGCCGGCGTGCAGATGGTGGCGGTCGCCGACGGCATCTCGCAGGGCAGCCCGTCGACCGGCGCGATCCCGGTCGGCATGTACGGCGCCAAGGATGCGCCGCTGGCGCGTGACCTCGAGGCGGCCAAGGCGCATCTCGCCGCCTGCAAGTACAAGCCCGAGGACTTCACGCTCGAACTGTCCTGGATCGGCGAAGTGCCGATCGAGGAACGCTTCGCGCTGCTGATGCAGGCCAACTTCGCCGAGATCGGCATCAAGTCGGAAATCCGCAAGGTGCCGTGGGCGCTGTTCACCGAACTGGTGTCCAAGCCCGAGAACACGCCGCACATCTCGCAGATCTTCGCCAACGCGGTGACCGGCGATCCCGACACGCTCTTGTTCCCGATGTACCACTCGACGCTCAAGGGCACCTGGCAGTCGCCGGAATACCTGAACGACGCCATGGTCGACGAACTGCTCGTCAAGGGACGCACCGTCACCGACCCGGCCGAGCGCCAGGCCGCCTACGCCGCGCTCAACGACCGGCTGATGGAGATCGCGCCGACCATCTACGGCTATGACCGGCAGTCGCTCTTCGCCGCGTCGAACCGGGTCAAGGTGCCGGCGCTGACCGATCCGGAGAAGGCCTTCGGACTCGACGGCATGGGCTTCTCCTTCCGCCTCATGGAAATGACCGGCCAGTAACCGAACCCGCACACCGGACCGGCGGGCGACCGCCGGTCCCCCACACACGAAAAATGCGCCATGCCGCCTGTCGTTCGCCTTTTCGCGAAGCGCCTCGGAACATCCCTGCTCGTCCTGGTGGGCGTTTCGATGCTGATCTTCGCCATCGCCCGGATCATCCCCGGCGATCCCGCGCGCATCGCGCTCGGGCCGAACGCCAGCGTCGAGCAGGTGGCGCAGATGCGCGAGCGGCTGCATCTCGACGATGCGCTGGTGGTGCAATACGCCTATTTCGTCCGCGACGTGTTTCGCGGCGATCTCGGCATCTCGCTCTACACCAACCGCCCCGTCACCACCGACATCGCCCAGTTCCTGCCCGCCACGCTGGAGCTGATCTTCGTCGCCGGGCTGATGATGGTGCTGATCGGCCTGCCGCTCGGCGTCGTCGCCGCACGCTTTCGCGGCACCTGGGCCGACCATGCGATCCGGCTGGTCACGCTGCTCGGCGTGTCGGCGCCGAGCTTCGTCTGGGCCGTCATCCTGATGCTGTGCTTTGCCTATTTTCTGCCGCTGTTCCCGATCGCCGGGCGCATCGCCGACAGCTACACGATCGCGCCGGTCACCGGCTTCCTCACCATCGACACGCTTCTGGCCGGCAACCTGTCCGCCTTCGCCAACGCCGCCTGGCACATCGTCCTGCCGGCCTTCGCGCTGGCGCTTTCGGGCATCGGCCAGGCGGCGCGGCTCACCCGCTCCAACATGGTCGAGACCTACGACAGGCCCTATATCGAGATGGCGCGGTCCTACGGCTTCGCCGAAGGCCGCATCGCGCGGCGCTGGGCGTTCCGGCCCTCTCTCATTCCCTCGCTCACCATCATCGGCCTCGACTTCGCGGCCATGCTCGGAAACGCCTTCCTGGTCGAGGCCGTCTTCGCCTGGCCCGGCCTTTCGCGCTACGGCGTGGCGGTCATCCTGCGCAAGGACCTCAACGCCATCGTCGGCACGGTGCTGATCATCTCGGCCCTGTTCCTGATCGTCAACATCATCGTCGATCTCCTCATCGCGCTGATCAACCCGCGCATCCGGCATTCGCAGAGGGCCACATGAAGCGCACGCTCTTCATCCTCTTGCGCAATCCGCTCTCGGCGCTCGGCCTGTTCCTGGTGGCGACGGTGGTGCTGTCGGCCATCTTCGCCGATTTCATCGCCCCGTTCCCCACCCATGCCGGCGCGGTGGTCGACTTTGCCAATTTCAACAAGCCGCCGGAATGGCCCTACATCTTCGGCACCGATCTCGTCGGCCGCGACCTGTTCTCGCGAATCCTCTACGCCTACCGCATCTCGCTGCTGCTCGGCGTCGTGGTGCTGGTCATCGCCGTGCCGATCGGCGTCACCATCGGCCTTGTCGCCGGCTATCTTGGCGGCTGGACCGAATATGTCCTGATGCGCATCACCGACGTGTTCCTGTCGATCCCGCCGCTGGTGCTCGCCATGTCGATGATGGGCCTGTTGCAGCCCACGCTCACCAACGGCATGCTGGCCGTCACCGCCATGTGGTGGCCCTGGTACACGCGCCTCGTCTACAATCTCGCCCGCTCCGAGAAGGAGGAGGGCTACGTGCTCGCCGCCGAGGTCATCGGCGCGTCGAGGGCGCATGTCATCTTCCGCGAGATCCTGCCCAACTGCGTGCCCTCGATCGTCACCAAGATGACGCTCGACCTCGGCTTCGTCATCCTCATCGCCTCGTCGCTCTCCTTCCTCGGGCTCGGCGTGCAGCCGCCGACGCCGGACCTCGGCTCCATGGTCGCCGACGGCGCCAAGTACCTGCCGGATTCCTGGTGGCTCACCGTCTTCCCCGGTCTTGCCATCCTCGTCGCGGTCTTCGGCTTCAACCTCGTCGGCGACGCGCTGCGCGACGTGCTGGGGACCGGCCAATGACGGCGCCGACGCTCGCCATCCGCGACCTGACGCTCGGCTTCCGCGGCTGGGCGGGGCAGGTCGACGTGCTGCACGGCATCTCGCTGCATATCATGAAGGGCGAGCGCGTGGCGCTCGTCGGCGAAAGCGGCTCGGGCAAGTCCGTCACCGCGCGCATCGTGCTCGGCCTTCTCCAGCAGCTGAAGACGGCGCGCATCGGCGGCCTCGTCGCCTTCGAGGGGCAGGACCTGTCGAAGCTGTCGGAGCGCCAGCGCCATGCGTTGCGCGGCACCCGGATGTCGATGATCTTCCAGGACCCCACTTCCTCGCTCAACCCGGTCTACCGCATCGCCTCGCAGTTCCACGAGGTGCTCAAGCGCGCCGAGCCGGGCATCTCGGAGGCGAACGCGCGCAGGAAGGCGCAGGCCGCGCTTGCCGACGTGGCGATCCCCGATCCCGCGCGCGCCCTCGATTCCTATTCCTTCCAGCTCTCGGGCGGCATGAACCAGCGCGTCATGATCGCCATGGCGCTCGCCAACGAGCCGTCGCTCCTGATCGCCGACGAGCCCGGCACCGCGCTCGACGTCACCGTCCAGGCTCAGACGCTCGCCCTGATGCGCGACCTGGTCGAGAAGCACGGTACCTCCGTTCTGTTCATCTCGCACAATCTCGGCGTCGTGCGCGAATTCGCCGACCGCGTCTACGTCATCTACAAGGGCCGCATCGTCGAGCACGGCCGCTCGGCCGATCTATTTTCCGACCCGCGCCATCCCTACACCCGCGCCCTGCTCGCCGCCGTCCCCCGCATCACCGGCGGCGGCATCCCCGAGATCGACGACGTCTCGGACAGCTACTTCGCGCCGATGGTGGTGCACGAGGGCTGTGGCGAGCCGGGGGAGGTGGGGTGATGCTTCATTGCGATTTCTCCACCGCCGATACTCTACGGCGCCCCCCTCTGGCCTGCCGGCCATCTCCCCCACGAGGGGGGAGATCAAGCTCGCCGCTGACGCGCCTGATCTCCCCCCTCGTGGGGGAGATGGCCGGCAGGCCAGAGGGGGGCGCGACAGAACTCGACGCCGCCCGCCGGGCATCCCCCGCGGACCACCCCGCATGACCGCGCTGCTGTCCCTCGACCGCGTCTCCAAGACCTTCACCCAGGGCCGCCACGAAGTGCGCGCCGTCGACGACGTGTCGTTCGACGTGACGACCGGCGAATGCCTGGCGATCGTCGGCGAAAGCGGCTCGGGCAAGTCCACCGTCGCCAACATGATCCTCGGCATCTACCCGCCGACCGCCGGCACCATCGCCTTCCGGGGCGACCCTGTGCCGGTGAAGCGCACGCTCGCCCATCGTCGCGCCATCCAGCTGGTGCAGCAGAACCCGCTGTCTTCGCTCAACCCCAAGCGGAGCATCGGCGCCTCGCTGCGGCTGCCGCTCGACGTCCACGACCTCGGACCGCGCGCGGCCCGTTCCGGCCGCGTCGGCGAACTTCTGGAGGAGGTCGGCCTGCCGGCCGACTACGCCAGGCGCACGCCGGAATCGCTGTCTGGAGGCCAGCGGCAGCGGGTCGCCATCGCCCGCGCGCTTGCCTGCCAGTCCGATCTCGTCGTGCTCGACGAGCCGACCTCGGCGCTTGACGTCCTGGTTCAGGCCCGCGTCCTCAAGCTGTTGAACGAGTTGAGGAAAAGCCGGGGGCTCACCTATGTCTTCATCACCCACGACCTGTCGGTGGTGCGCAACATCGCCGACCGGGTCGCCGTCTTCGAGCGGGGGCGTCTGGTCGAACTGAACCCGACGGAGACGATCTTCTCCGAGCCCCATCATCCCTACACGCGCCGCCTGATCGGCGCGGTCCCGGTCGTCACCGCCGACGAAGTGCGGCTGCGTGACCGTCTCATGGAGAATGACAATGAACGTGCCTGACTACATGCCCTTCCTCGTTGCCGCCGGCCGCCCGGGCCAGCCGCGGGCGGCCTTCGACGCGCTCTGCGCGCTCACGCAGGAGATCGTCGGGGCGAAGCTCTTCACGGTCATGACCAGTGACCGGGTGCAGCGCGTCAACGCGCGCGTCTATTCCAACATGCCCGAAGCCTACCCCGTCTCCGGCACCAAGCCCGCCAACGAGACCGACTGGTCGCGCCAGGTCATCGACGAAAAGAAGACCTTCGTGGCCAACGACATCGAGGGCATCGCGGACGTCTTCGGCGACTGGGAGCTGATCCGGTCGCTCGGTTGCGAGAGCGTGATGAACGTGCCGATCCTGATCGATGGCGAGGTCGCCGGTACCATCAACTGCCTCGACGTCGCCGGCCACTACACGGCGGACCGGGTCGCGGCGGCCGAGGCGCTGAAGCTTCCGGGTCTCGTCTGTCTTCTCCTCAACCAGCGCATCAACAAGGGAGCCTGACCATGGGCGAGACCATCATCCGCGTCGCCACCGACGTCGGCGGCACCTTCACCGACCTTGTCTGCTTCGAGACCGACGTGGCCACCGGCGCGGCGCGCATCCTCACCGCCAAGTCCGACACCACGCCGCCGAACTTCGAGCAGGGCGTGCTCAACGTGCTGGCCAAGGCCGGCGTCGACCCGGCCTCGATCGACTTTCTGGCGCATGGCACCACCGTCGTCATCAACGCGCTGACCGAGCGCAAGGGCGTCAAGGTCGGGCTCATCACCACCGAGGGCTTCCGCGACACGCTGGAGATCGCGCGCGGCAACCGGCCCGACTTTTTCAACCTGCACTACCAGAAGCCGAAGCCTTTCGTGCCGCGCTACCTGCGCCGCGAACTGCCCGGCCGAATCTCCTACAAGGGCGAAGAGTTGAAACCCCTCGACCTTTCGGGCCTGCCGGCGATCGTGGCCGACTTCCAGGCCGACGGCGTCCAGGCGGTAGCCATCTCCTTCCTGCACTCCTATGCCGATCCCTCGCACGAGGAGGCGGCCATGGCCGAACTGCGCCGGCTCTGGCCCGACGTGTCGGCGGTCGCCTCGCACCAGATCACCCGCGAATGGCGCGAATACGAGCGCACCAACACCGCCGTCCTTTCGGCCTATGTCCAGCCGATCGCCGAGCGCTACCTGTCGCGGCTGGCCGGTGGCCTCAAGGAGAAGGGGCTGAAGGGCAGTCCCTACATCATGCAGTCGAACTGCGGCGTCGACTCGCTTGAATCCGTTTCGAAAATCCCGATCACCATGGTGGAATCCGGTCCCGCTTCCGGCTTCTGGGGCGCGGCCGAGCTCGGCAAGTTGATCGGCGAGCCCAACGTGCTGGCGCTCGACATCGGCGGCACCACGGCCAAGTGCTCGCTGATCGAGGACGGCGAGGTCAAGATCAAGACCGACTACTGGATCGAGCGCGACCGCACCTCGGCCGGCTACCCGATCATGGTGCCCGTCGTCGATCTCGTCGAGATCGGCAATGGCGGCGGCTCGATCGCCTGGGTCGACGATTTCGGCAAGCTGCATGTCGGCCCGCAATCGGCCGGCGCCATACCCGGCCCGGCGGCCTACGGGCGCGGCGGCGCCAACGCCACCGCCACCGACGCCAATCTCTGGCTCGGCCGCATCAACCGCGACTATTTCTGCGGCGGCGAGGTCGTGGCCGACATGGCGTCGGCGGAGACCGCCCTGTCGGCCGTGGCGGAAAGGCTCGGCGTCGACGCCACGGAAGCGGCGCGCGGCATCATCCGCATCGCCAACAACAACATGGTCAACGCGCTGAAGCTCGTCTCGCTCAACCGCGGCCACGACCCGCGCGACTTCACGCTGGTGGCCTTCGGCGGCGGCGGCGCCATGCACGGCGTGGCGCTGGGCCAGGAACTCGGCGTCAGGAAAGTGGTCGTGCCGGCCGGCGCGTCGGTCTTCTCCGCCTGGGGCATGATGATGTCGGACCTGCGCCGCGACTACTTCGTCACGCGGCTGGCCGAACTGACGCCGGGCTCAGCCGCCGGCATCGAGGCGATCTTTTCCGAGACCGAGGCGCGGGCGCGGGCGCAGTTTTCCACCGAGGGCGTCGCGGCCGACAAGGTTCGCATGCTGCGCTACGGCAAGTTCCGCTACCAGAACCAGGAACACACGACCGAGGTGCTGATCGCCGAGGGCGCGATCACCGACGAGCGCCTCGCCGAAATCCAGGCCGCCTTCCACGAGACCTACGAGCGCGAATACACCTACCGGCTGGCCGCGCCGGTGGAGATGGTGGGCATCCACCTCGTCGCTTCCGCCGAGGTCGGCAAGCTCACCATGGCGAAGCGCGAGGCGACCGGCACGCCGGCCGAGACCGCGCTCAAGGGCCGCCGCGACGTCGACTATGCGCTCGAAGGCGTCCACGAAGCCGCCATCTACGATGGCACCAGGCTCGAGCCCGGCATGCGCTTTTCCGGCCCCGCGATCGTCGAGGATCCCGGCACCACGGTCGTCATCCATCCGGGCAACCGGGTCGAAATCGATGGCTACGGCAACATCCACATCACGCTGGCGAACTGAGGAGGCGTGCCATGACCGAACTGTCGAACGACCCCATCACGCTCGAAATCATCCAGAACTCGCTGCAGGCGGCCGCCGACGAGATGTTCGCCGTCATGAAGAAGACGGCGATGAGCTCGATCATCTACGAGGTGCTCGACATGGGCACCGGCATCACCGACGCGAAGGGCGCGCTCGCCTCGTCGGGTGCCGGCATCCCGGCCTTCATCGGCGTGCTCGACAAGGCGGTGAAGGTGATCGTCGCCAAGTACGACAAGCCCGGCGACATCCAGCCCGGCGACGTCTTCGCCACCAACGACCCCTATTACGGCGGCGTGACGCACCTCAACGACATCGTCGTCGCCATGCCCGTCTTCGCCGGCGACACGCTGATCGCCTGGACCGCCAACATCGCCCACAACTCCGACGTCGGCGGCATGGCGCCCGGCTCGCTCACCGGCGAGGCGACCGAAATCTTCCAGGAGGGCCTGCGCCTGCCCGCCATCAAGATCATCGCCAAGGGTGAGCCGATCCGCTCGGTGATGGAGATCATCAAGGTCAATTCGCGCATGCCCGACGTGCTCGAGGGCGACGTCTGGGCCGCCATCGCCTCGGTGCGCATCGGCGGCAAGCGTCTCGTCGAGATCGCCGACAAGTATGGCGTCGCCACCTTCCAGAACGCCATGACCTCCTTCCTCGACTTCGGCGAGCAGGTGTCGCTGAAGGCACTGAAGGATCTCCCCAAGGGCACGTTCGAGCTCTCCGAGGAGCAGGACGACGGCCGCACCTTCAACGTCAGGATCACCATCACCGACACCGAGTTCCTGGTCGACCTGCTCGACAACCCCGACCAGTCGAAAAACCCGGTCAACACCAGCCGCGACGGCGTCATGGTCGCCGCGCAGATGATCTTCAAGTCGTTGACCGATCCCTACTCGCCCGCCAACGAGGGCTCGTTCCGGCCGATCCGCCTGCTCACCCGCGAGGGCTCGGTCTTTCATGCGAAAGAGCCGGCGCCGATCGGCTTCTACTACGAGATCGAGCTGCGCGTGTACGACATCATGTGGCGCTGCCTCGCCCCGCACATGCCCGAGCGGCTGGCGTCGGGCCACTTCGCCTCGGTCTGCGGCACCTTCATCGGCGGCATCCATCCCGACACCGGACGGCAGTACACCATCATCGAGCCGCAGCTCGGCGGCTGGGGCGCGTCGCGCGGCGGCGACGGCAACTCGGCGATCTTCTGCGGCTTCCACGGCGAGACCTACAACTGCCCGGCCGAGATCAACGAGGCGCGCAACGGGCTCTATGTTGACCGCATGGAGCTCAACGTCGCGCCCGGCGGCGAGGGGCGTTATCGCGGCGGCCGCGGCATCGTCATGGATTACCGCGTCCGGGCCGACAACGGCTTCCTCACCGCCGGCTACACCCGCTCGAAATTCCCGCCCTGGGCGCTCGACGGCGGCAACGAGGGCTCGCCCAATTATGTCGAGGTGATCCGCAAGGACGGGTCGCGCGAGACCTTCTCCTTCGTCTCCGGTCTCGTCACCCACACCGACGACGTCATCCGCGTCGTCACCGGCAATGGCGGCGGCATCGGCGACCCGAAGGAGCGCGACCGCGCGGCCGTCGCCGACGACATCCGCAACGGGCTGATCACGCCCGATCTCGCGCGCGCGGTCTACGGCTACACCGGCTGACCGACCGTGCCCGCGCTGCCACGCTTCCGACTTCCAAAAGGAGTTCCGCCATGTCCGACAAGCCTTTGAAGATCATGTACTTCAGCCCCGTGGTTGGCGATCTTGCGCATGATGAGGTGTTCGCCGCCATGGCGCGCGACAACAAGCTGCCCGGCACGGAGGTGCACGTCACCTCGCTGCCGGCGGGCGAAGGGCGCTTCTCGCATATCGAGTTCCGCTCCTACGAGGCGATGGTCACGCGCGGCATCATCCGCGCGGTGCGCCAGGCGGCGCGCGAGGGTTTCGACGCCTTCGCGATCGGCTGCTTCTACGACACGGCGCTGCACGACGCCCGCGAGGTTTCGGGCGAGATGATCGTGACGGCGCCGTGCCAGTCCTCCTGCGAGATCGCGGCGACGCTCGCCAACCGCTTCGGCATCATCGTGGGACGGCGCAAATGGGTCCACCAGATGCACTCCACGGTGCGCGAGCATGGCCATGAGCACCGGTTGTCCGGCTTCTACCATGTCGAACTCGGCGTCACCGAGTTCCAGCAGGACCATGCCGAGACCGGCCGCCGGCTGATCGCGGCCGGCCGGAGGGCGGTGGAGGAAGACTACGCCGAGGCGCTGGTGCTCGGCTGCACCATGGAGGTCGGCTTCTACCGCGAGGTCGAGCGCCAACTCGGCGTGCCGGTGATCGACCCGTCCATCGCCGCGCTGAAGCGGGCCGAATATGCCGCGCTCCTGAAGCGCCAGTGCGGCTGGGTGCCCAGCCGGAAATGGTCCTGCGAGGCGCCGCCGGAGGCGGAGATGGCCGCCATCGGCGGCTTCGACGAGGGCGAGGCCTTCGGCACGCGCGTGATCGTTCCCGCCGATGAGGGCGCCCTGCGCCGCGCCGCCTGAGACATCGCCGAACGCCCGGGGCGGCCAATGCCGCCTTTCGAGAAACCCGACCGTTGCAACGAGGACGACATGACCCATCCCACCGCCCACCGCCTGACGCGCCTGCGCACATCCATGGCCGCCGAGGGCGTCGACCTCGTCGCCGTCGCGCCCGGCTCGCACATGGACTGGCTCCTCGGCTTCCACCCGCACCCGGACGAGCGGCCCTGCCTGTTGCTGGTCGGCCCCGAGCGCGAGGCCTTCCTGATGCCGGTGCTGAACGCGCAGGGCACGCGTGAATCCACCGACATCGCCTTTCACACCTGGAGCGACGAGATCGGCCCGAACGAAGCGCTTGCCGCGGCGCTCGAGGATGTCGGCGCCGCGCTGGCGAAAAGCGTCGTGCTCGACGAGACGATGCGCGCAGACTTCGCGCTGCTCGTGCTCGGCCAGCTTCCCGAAGCCAGGCACGCCTTCACCGAGCGCACGCTGGGGCGGCTCCGGATGGTCAAGGACGAGCGCGAGTTCGCCAAGCTCAAGATGAACGCCGCCATCGCCGACAGGGCCATGCAGACGGCGTTTTCCGCCATCCGGCCCGGCCTGACCGAGAAGGAGGTCGCCCAGATCGTGCGCGACCACTTCGCCTCCGAGGGCGCCACCCCCGCCTTCTGGATCGTCGGCGCCGGGCCGAACGGCGCCTTCCCGCATCACCAGACCGGCGACCGCAAGCTTGCCGACGGCGACGCCATCGTCATCGACATCGGCGGCCGCCGCGAGGGCTTTCCCTCCGACATCACCCGCATGGCGGTCGTCGGCGAGCCGCCGGAGGGCTACGGCCAGATCCACTCCATCGTCGAGAAGGCCGTGCAGGCGGCGCTGAAGGCGTCGCGCCCGGGCGTTCTGGCCAAGGAGGTCGACGCGGCGGCGCGGCGCGTGATCGACGACGCCGGCTATGGCGAGTACTTCGTCCACCGCACCGGCCATGGCCTCGGCATCGACGGCCACGAACCGCCCTACGTCACCGCGACGAGCGAGACGGTGCTGGAGGAGGGCATGGTGTTTTCCATCGAGCCCGGCATCTACATCCCCGGCCGTTTCGGCATCCGCCTGGAGGAGATCGTCATCCTGCGCGCCGACGGCCCGGAGATCCTGTCGTCGCTGCCGCGCGACCTCTTCGTGGCGCGCGCCTGAGGGCCGCCACCGATCCGTCGAAAGGAGCCACCAATGCCGCGCGCCTGGCACATTCACGACTATTCCGGCTACCGGGGCCTGCGCCTTGGCGAGGAACCGGAAGAGACGCCTGCTGCCGGCGAGGTCAGGCTTCGCGTCGAGGCCTTCGCACTGAACTGGGGCGACATGGACCTGATGAAGGACAATTATTCCTTCAGCTTCTCGCGCTTTCCGGCCCGCGTCGGCATCGAGGCCGCCGGCATCGTGGATGCGGTCGGTCCCGGCGTCGATGGTGTGCAAGTCGGCGACAGGGTCTCGACCTTGCCCTATTTCTACGATGGGCGCGGCGCCAGCACGGAATCGCTCGTCATCGACGCGCGCTATGTCGCCAAGGCCCCGCCCAACCTGTCGGCGGTCGAAACCGCGTCGATCTGGATGCAGTACCTGACCGCCTATTTTCCGCTTGCCGAGGTGACCCCGGTCGGGCCGGGCAGCCACGTGCTCGTGACCGCCGCCACCGGCACGGCGGGCACGGCCGCGCTGGAGATCGGCCGCCTGCTCGGGGCCAGGATGATCGGCACGACACGCTTTGGGGAGAACGGGGACTATCTGCGTTCGAAGGGCGCGGACCATGTGATCGTCACCACGACGGATGACGTCGCAGCGCGTCTGCGCGAGTTCACCGGCGGCAGGGGTGTGGCGTTGGTCTTCGACCCCGTCGGCGGCGGGATGATAGACCGCTACTCGCCGGCACTCGCCCGGGATGCCCGCATCTATTTCTACGGGACGCTGGACAAGGTCTGGCCGCCGCTGCCCTTCGTCGACATGTTCCAGAAGAACGCGGTGTTCCACCCCTATTCGGTCTTCAACTATGTCGAGGATCCGACAATGTGCGCCAGGGGCAAGGCCTTCATCTACGACATGCTGGCGCTGGGCCGGCTGAAACCGTCGATCGATCGCGTCTATCCCATGGAACAGTATGTCGAGGCGTTCGATTATCTCAGCCAGCCGCGCACGACCCACGGCAAGGTCGTCGTCAGGACGGGGCTTTGACGATGGCCGGTCCGATGCATATCGACCCCATCACCGCCTCCGTCATCCAGTCCTCGCTGGTGGCCGCCGCCGACGAGATGTTCGCGGTGCTGCGCAAGACGGCGATGAGCCCGATCATCTACGAGGTGCTCGACGTCGGGACCGGCATCACCGATCCGGCGGGCGAACTCGTCTCGTCGGGCGCCGGCATCCCCACCTTCGTCGGCGTGCTCGACAAGGCGGTCCGGCGCATCGTCGAGATCCACGGTCGCGACGCCATCCGGCCGGGCGACTGCTTCGTCACCAACGACCCCTATTTTGGCGGCGTCACGCATCTCAACGACGTCGTCATCGCCCTGCCGGTCTTTTCCGGTTCCGACCTGGTCGCCTGGGCGGCCTCGATCGCGCACTGGAACGATGTCGGCGGCAAGACGCCGGGCTCGATGGCGGTCGACGTGTCGGAGATCTTCCAGGAGGGGCTGCGCCTGCCGGCCGTCAAGCTTTTCGAGGACGGCGCGCCGATCTCATCGGTCTTCGACATCATCGCGGCCAATTCCCGCCTGCCGGATTTCGTCCAGGGCGATCTGTGGGCGCAGGTGGCGGCCAGCCGCAAGGCCGAGACCCGCATCCGCCAGCTTGTCGAGACCTACGGGCTCGATGCCTGGCGCGCCGCGCTCGCAGCACTCTTCGAGGAGGGCGAGCGGCGCGGCCGCGCCGGTCTCGCCACCCTGCCGCGGGGGATTTTCCGCATCGAGGAGCGCCAGGACGACGGCGCGCTCTGGCAGGCCTCGATCACGATATCGGCCGACCGCTTCACCGTCGACCTGACCGGCAATCCGAAACAGCGCGCCGCGCCCTACAACACCAGCCGCGACGGCGCCGTCATCTCCGCGCAGATGATCTTCAAGGCGCTCACCGATCCGACGCTGTTTGCCAATTCCGGCTCGTTCCGGGCGCTGGAGGTCATCACCGAGCCGGGCACGATCTTCCACGCCACCGGCAATGCGCCGCACGGCTATTATTTCGAGACCCGCATCCGGCTCGCCGACATGCTGTGGCAGTGCATGGCGCGCGCCTTGCCCGAGCGGCTGCCGGCCGGCTCGTTCGCCTCGATCTGCGGCACGGTGATCGCCGGCAACCACCCCGACACGACCCGCCGCTTCACCATGGTCGAGCCGCAGATGGGCGGCTGGGGCGCGACGTCGACGCGCGACGGGCTCGACGCCATGTACTCCGCCAATCACGGCGAGACCTTCAACTGCCCGGTCGAGATCTGCGAGGCGCGCTACGGCCTCGACGTTGCCTTCAAGCGCCTGAACGACAGCGATGCCGGCGCCGGTCTGCATTCGGGCGGCAAGGGCTTGCAGACCAGCTACCGCCTGCGTGCGCCCGCCGTGCTGTCGGCCGGCTACAGCCGCGCCAGGGAGCCCGTCTGGGGGCTCGAAGGCGGCGCGTCGGGCGGCGTCAACGGGCTGTCGGTCATCCATCCCGACGGCCGCCGCGACCGCCTCACCTTCGCCAGCGGCGTGAAACTCGAACCCGGCGACGAACTCCTCATCGAAACCGCCAATGGCGGCGGCTGGGGCAGGGCGGCATGAAAATACGGGAAAATGCGGGGACAGTTTACTTAATTCGGGGGCGACGACGAGTGTGAACGAGGTGGACGAGAGCCAGAATTAAGTAAACTGTCCCCGCATTTTATTGCGCGCCATGCACTTTCCGGTTGTCATTGGTCCGCTTGTTCCTAAACTGCTTCCGTCCGGAACGGTCTTTTCGGGGAAGTCATGGCTCGTCTTGCGCGTATCGTCGTACCCGGCCTGCCTCACCACGTCACCCAGCGCGGAAATCGCCGCGAGCGCGTGTTCTTCGAAGATGGGGATCACCTCCGCTATCTCGGATTTCTCGCGGAGGGCGTGAAGCGGTCGGGGACGTCGGTCTGGGCCTACTGCCTGATGCCGAACCATGTCCATGTCATCGCGGTGCCCTCCCATTCCGATGGCTTGCGCACCCTGTTTGCCGAGACGCACCGCCGGTACACGGCTTTCGTCAACGATCGCGCCGGGTGGACGGGGCATCTGTGGCAGGGCCGCTACGGCTCCGTGGTTATGGACGAGGATCATCTGGCGGCGGCGGTCCGTTACGTTTCGCTCAACCCGGTGCGCGCTGGCCTCGTTTCCCGGGCGCAGGACTGGCCCTATTCGAGCGTCCGCGCCCATCTGCAAGGTCGGACCGACAAGGTGGTCGACGTGGTGCCGGTGCTGGCACGATTTCCCAACTTTTCCAGCCTGATCGAGGCGGGGCGCGCCGCTGATGAGTTCGATGCCCTGCGGCGCGCTGAAAGCTCGGGACGGCCGCTCGGAAGCGAAGCTTGGGTCTTGGGCCTCGAGGCACGGCTTGGAAGACCACTCGTGCGTGCGAAGCCGGGCCGTCGGCGCCCGAAATGCGGGGACAGTTTACTTAATTCGGATGAATGACCCATCGGTCCGCGCCAGCGATGACCCCGAATGAAGTAAACTGTCCCCGCGTTTTCCCCGCACTTCCGGCGCGCGCTCACCCGCCCTCCGCGTGGACAAATTCGACCCCACCCCCAACGAAACCAATATCTTCCACGATTTCTGTCCACGCCTCCGACCACCCGCCCCACAATGGCGGCTGGTTTTGGAGAGGGCGGGCATGGACGTGGGACTGGACGATCGGACGCTGAGACGCATCATCGCGACGTTCGTCGCGCTGGCGCTGCTCGCCGAGCGTGCTGGCGCCCGGTCGCTTCCGATCCGCTGGCTCGTGCTCTCCATCCTGCGCCATGCCGAGGGCGTCGCGCGGGTCTATGTCGTCGACGTCACGCAGCTGTCCTGGCAGGGCTTCGACGAGGACCTGGCGCCCGGCAGCAGCCCCGACGATGCCGCGCTGCTCGCCTGGCGCCTGCGCCTGCTGGCCGCCGTGCTCGGCACCCTGCTGCCGCCGGAAGGCCGCCTTTCTGGCGAGACCGCCCGCATCGACCATGTGCGTGCCGTTGCCGATGGCTCCGCGCGCTGGCCGGCGCGCCGTTCCGTTACGCGCGGCGGCTGGCCGCATCAGGCCCCCGACACGTCCTGACGCCGACGATCCGGCGGAAGCAATCGCATCCTCGATCTGACTGGCCGGGCGGCAAAACCGCCTCCCGGCGCGCCGCGCGTTGGCGTCTCGCGCCGCCAGCCCGCGAGCCTCGAAACACGCTCGTCATCCCTTCGCCGCCAAAGCATTTGGCGAAACGTCGCCGTGCTGATACATTGGCTTCAACTCAAGATGATCGTGCCTGCAGCATCCGGGATGGAAGCGCGGCGCCGGAAGGATAAAAGCGTGACGGACCTCGAATTCGACGGGAAACCGTCGGGCGATGAGGCTTCCCGCGGCGGACGAGCCAAAAAGAGGCGCGGTCGCCGAAAGTCGGGACAGAAGCAGGCGGCGCCCGCGCAGGGTGCTCCCGATTCTCGTCCGGGAAAGCCTGAAAGCCAGCAGCTCAACCTGCATCAGAAAAAGAAGCGCAAGCGGCGGCGTGGTCGCAAGGTATTCGCGCGCGATGGCGCGGATGCTATTGCCGCTGCCGATGTTCAACCATCTCCTAAGCCCGCCACCGCGCCGCGGACCGCCGGCAACGGCTTCGCAGCGCCGCTTCGCGAGACGACGGTGGCGGACGATCGCCCGCACGCCTATGCCGCGCTCGATCTCGGCACCAACAACTGCCGGCTGCTCGTCGCCATCCCGACCCGACCCGGCCAGTTCCGGGTGATCGACGCCTTCTCGCGTATCGTGCGGCTGGGCGAGGGGCTGTCCGGTTCCGGCCGGCTCGGCGATCAGGCGATGACCCGCGCCGTGGAGGCCTTGAAGCACTGCGCCGAAAAGCTCGCCGGGCGCGAGATCCGCAAGGCACGGCTGATCGCGACCGAGGCCTGCCGCTCGGCCGAGAACGGCGTCGAGTTTCTCGCCCGCGTAACGGAAGAGACCGGCCTCGTGCTGGAGATCATCGACCGCGAGACCGAGGCGCGGCTGGCCGTGTCGGGTTGCGGATCGCTCGTCGAGCGCGACACCGACGGCGTCGTGCTGTTCGACATCGGCGGCGGCTCCTCGGAGATCGCGCTGATCGACATCTCGGCGCGGCGCGGAGGGCGGCTTGCCGACCACATCGTCTCCTGGACGTCGCTGCCGGTGGGCGTCGTTTCCTTGTCGGAGCGCTTTGGCGGCCGCCACGTGACGCCCGAGATCTATGCCGCCATGGTCGAGGACGTCGCGCGCATGCTCGACGCCTTCGAGGGTCGCGAGAAGCTCGGCGCGATCGCCCACAGCGACCGGTTCCATCTGCTCGGCACGTCGGGCACCGTGACCACGCTGGCCGGCATTCACCTCGACCTGCCGCGCTACGACCGGCGCCGGGTCGACGGGCTGTGGATGCAGTCGAACGACATCGACCGCATGATCGAACGGCTGGTCGGCTGGGAGTTCCACGAACGCGTGGCCAACCCTTGCATCGGGCCGGACCGCGCCGATCTCGTGCTCGCCGGCTGCGCGATCCTCGAGGCGATCCGCCGGGTCTGGCCGGCGCAGCGGTTGCGCGTCGCCGACCGGGGTCTGCGCGAGGGCATCCTGGCCGAACTGATGGCCGGAGACGGAGCATGGCGGCGCGGCCGAGAGCGGGGACGAACATGAAGAAACCCACGACCGGCGCCGGGCCGCGCGCGCTCAAGACCCGTATCAAGAAGAAGCGCGGGTTGAAGAACTCGTCGCGCCGCTGGCTCGAGCGGCATCTCAACGACCCCTATGTCCATCGCTCGAAGGCGGAGGGCTTCCGCTCGCGCGCGGCCTTCAAGCTGATCGAGATCGACGACCGCTACAAGCTGCTGAAGCCCGGCACCAAGGTGATCGACCTGGGCGCCGCGCCCGGCGGGTGGAGTCAGGTGGCGGCCAGGCGCGTCGGCTCGAACAACGAAGCGCCGACGGTGGTGGCGATCGATTATCTCGACATGGATGCGATCCCCGGCGTCGCGTTCCTGAAGATGGACTTTCTGGAGCCGGATGCGCCGGACCGGCTGATCGCCATGCTCGGCGCGGCGCCGGACGTCGTCATCTCGGACATGGCCGCGCCGACCACCGGTCATCGCCGCACCGACCACATCCGCACCATGCACCTTTGCGAGGTCGCGGCCGATTTCGCCATCAGCGTGCTCAAGCCCGGCGGCCACTTCCTTGCCAAGACCTTCCAGGGCGGCGCGGAGAACGCCGTTCTGGACATGCTCAAGAAGAACTTCGCGTCGGTCCATCACGTCAAGCCGCCGGCCTCGCGCACCGAATCCGTCGAGCTCTATCTGTTTGCGAAGAGCTTCAAAGGCAGAGTCGAGGAGCCGGCTCAACCGTCTGACGAATAGGGCTATTTCGGCGGCAGCACCTGGCTGCGCGCGTTGTCGCCCCCGATGCGATGGCCCGAGACGGACGCGCCGGCATCGGGCGGCAGGCGCAGGAAGGGCAGCGCGGCGGTCGCCGTGACGATCGCCACCACGACGAAGGCGATCGCGAAGGCATCCAGGCCAAGGCCGGTGCCGCTCGCCACCGTCACGCCCTCCAGGATGCCGCCCGCGAGCGCCACGCCGAGCGCGATCGAGATCTGCTGGAACACCGAGGCGATCGCGGTTGCCTGTCCGGCGCGCTCGTCGCCGATGTCGGCGAAGATCAGCGCGTTGGCGGAGGTGAAGAAGAGCGACCGCAGGAAGCCTCCCGCGACCAGGGTCGCGATGATCGCCCAGACCGGCGTATCGGGCGTGAAGATGGCGGCGAGTCCGATGAAGAAGGCGCCGCCGATCGCCGAGCCCGCCAGGACGCGGCGGAAGCCGCCGCGACGCAGGGCCGAGGTGGCGAGAAGCTTCATGCCGATCGCGCCGAAGGCGGCCGAGAAGGTCAGCATTCCGGACTCGAATGGCGTCATGCCGAAGGCGAGCTGGAACATCAGCGGCAGCAGGAAGGGCGTTGCGCCCGCGCCAATTCGAAAGAGGGTTCCACCGATGATCGCGGCCGAAAAGACTCGGTTGGAGAACAGGCTGAGGTCGAGCAGGGGACGCGGGGCAAGGCGCGCATGGCGGACATAGGCGAAGCCGGCGACGATGCCGGCCAGCAGCGTGGCGATGCCGACGATCGGCGGCAGGGCCGGAAGGCTGACCACCGACAGGCCAAAGACGATGCCGGCGGCCGCGATCGCCGACAGGGCAAATCCCCTGACGTCGATGGGACCCGGCCGGCCGCGCTCCAGGTTGGGCAGGAGGAACCACGCCGCGGCGATGCCCAGGATGCCGATCGGCACGTTGATGATGAAGATCCAGTGCCAGCTCAGGAACGTCGTCAGGAAGCCGCCGACGGGGGGGCCGACCAGTGGGCCGAGCAGCCCTGGGATGGTGAGCCAGGCCATCGCCGAGACGAGGTTCTGCCGCGGCGTGGCGCGCACCAGAAGCAGCCGCGCGACCGGCGTCATCATCGAGCCGCCCATGCCTTGCAGGAAGCGCGCCACCACGAAGGCTTCCAGCGAGCCGGCTGTCGCGCAGGCGATCGAACCGACCACGAACACGCCGATGGCGGCGCAGAAGACGCGCTTGGCGCCGAAACGGTCCGCCATCCAGGCGCTGATCGGGATGAAGATCGCCAGCGAGACAAGGTAGGCCGTCAACGCCAGCTTCAGCGCGATCGGGTTCGTGCCGATGTCGGTGGCAATCGCGGGAAGGGAGGTCGCGATGACGGTGGAGTCCATCTGCTCCATGAAGAGCGCGACCGCGAGGACGAGCGGGATGGTCCTGTTCAAGTCTCGTTCCAGTTCATATTGTCTTCGAGGGCGTTAGCATGCGTCGTCCGGACTGTCCCCGCTCTTTCCAGTCTGTCCCATAACGAATGCCGCAGTGGACCGCTGCGCGCGGCGCGACCCTTGGGAAGGCGCTGATTGCCTGCTCCTCGACTCTGCTGGCTGGCAAGGCGGGTGGCCCAAAAGATCGTCGATTGGCTGAAGCGCCTTTTCATTGTCATGGACGCATGGTACCAGCCAGCGCCATTCCCAAAGGGAAATATCGAGTCGGCGCGGTCCCTGGGACCTGCGTCGCTATTGGAACATCGAAGGAATGGCCATGGCGAAAATCATCGTATCCGCGACGGGAGCCGAGGCGCTCACCTTCGATGACGTGCTCCTCCAGCCGGGCCACTCCGAGGTCATGCCGGGACAGACCGACGTGAGCACGCGGATCGCCCGTGACATCGACCTGAACGTGCCGATCCTGTCGGCGGCGATGGACACGGTGACGGAATCGCGGCTTGCCATCGCCATGGCGCAGGCCGGCGGCATCGGCGTCATCCACCGCAACCTCTCTCCCGAACAGCAGGCCGAGGAGGTGCGGCAGGTCAAGAAGTTCGAGTCCGGCATGGTGGTCAACCCGGTCACGATCGGCCCCGACGCCACGCTCGGCGACGCGCAGGCGCTGATGCGGGCGCATGGCATTTCCGGCATTCCCGTGGTCCACGACGGCGGCACGGGTGGCCAGAGGAACGGCAAGCTCGTCGGCATCCTGACCAACCGCGACGTTCGCTTCGCCTCCGACCCGTCGCAGAAGGTCTCGGAGCTGATGACGAAGGAAAACCTCGTCACGGTGAGCGAGAGCGTCGACCAGAATGAAGCGAAGCGGCTCCTGCATCAGCGGCGCATCGAGAAGCTTCTGGTCGTCGATCATCGCGGCCATTGCGTCGGGCTGATCACGGTCAAGGACATCGAGAAGACGCAGCTCAACCCGAATGCCGCCAAGGACGCCCAGGGGCGGCTGCGCGTCGCGGCGGCCACCAGCGTCGGCGATGACGGCTTCGAAAGGGCGGAACGGCTGATCGCGGCCGGCGTGGACCTGCTCGTCATCGACACCGCCCACGGCCATTCGCAGCGGGTGCTCGATGCCGTCACGCGTGCCAAGAAGCTCTCCAACTCCGTGCGTATCCTGGCTGGAAACGTCGCCACCGCCGAGGGCACGCAGGCGCTCATCGACGCTGGCGCGGACGCGGTGAAGGTCGGCATCGGGCCGGGTTCAATCTGCACCACCCGCATTGTGGCCGGCGTCGGCGTGCCGCAGCTGACCGCCATCATGTCGGCGGTCGAAGTGGCCGAGCGGCAGGGCATCAGCATCATTGCCGATGGCGGCATCAAGTATTCGGGCGATCTTGCCAAGGCTCTGGCCGCTGGCGCGGGCGCGGCCATGATCGGCTCGCTGCTCGCCGGCACGGAGGAGAGCCCCGGCGAGGTCTATCTGCACCAGGGGCGCTCCTTCAAGGCCTATCGCGGCATGGGCTCGGTCGGCGCCATGGCGCGCGGCTCGGCGGACCGCTACTTCCAGGCGGAGGTACGCGACACGCTGAAGCTGGTGCCGGAAGGCATCGAGGGCCAGGTTCCCTATAAGGGGCCGGTCAGCGGGGTGCTGCACCAGCTCGCCGGCGGGTTGCGGGCCTCGATGGGCTATGTCGGTGCGCACGATCTCGCGGCGTTCCGCACCAAGGCCACCTTCGTTCGCATTTCGGGCGCCGGTCTGCGGGAGAGCCACGCCCATGACGTGACGATCACTCGCGAGAGCCCGAATTATCCTGGCATGAGCTAGCTCCGCCGGGCCTGCGGGCCCGTGTCGAGTGGCTTCGAAAGCCGGCCTGTTGCTGCAAGACGTGCCACAGTCCCGGGGTGCTGGCCGAGAAGGAAAACAGCAAATGAAAGCCACCGCCATCTTTTGGCCCATGATCGCCCACGTGGTGCTGGTCTATGGCATCTACGGCTTGATCGCCCTGCGCCGGAAGCGCGCGGTGGAAGCCGGCAGCGCCAAGGTCTCCCAGTTCCGCGAGAACCGGGACGAACCGGGCGAAAGCCTTTTCGTGCGCAACAATCTCGCCAACCAGTTCGAACTGCCTATGCTCTTCTACGCCTGCTGCCTCGCGCTTTATGCAAGTGGCGGTGTCGGAACGCTGGTCCTCATGCTGGCATGGCTCTTTGTCTTATCCCGCTATGTCCATGCCGCAATCCACGTGACGACCAACCGTGTCCGACATCGACAGCTGGCGTTCATCGTCGGCTTCCTGTCACTGGCGACGATGTGGGCCGCGCTGGCGGTCCACATCGCCTGATTGGAAAGGACGCGTGCGAAGGGTCAGCTTTTGCAGGCCGAATTTGGAGGGTTAGCTTCGGCCAGCCGGAACGATCCGGAGCAGGCGTCCGCCATCGCCATCCTCGAGCGCCCAGATCGCCCCGTCCGGGCCCTGCTCGACCTCCCGGATGCGCGCGTCCATGTCGAACCGCCGCTCCTCGGAAGCCATCGTGCCGTCGGCCTGCTCGCCGAGATCGATGTGTACAAGCGCCTGGCTAGACAGGCCGCCGACAATGGCGTCGCCCTGCCATTCGCGGAACAAGTTGCCCGAATAGATGACCAGGCCGGCGGGCGAGATCACAGGGTTCCAGTAGGCTTCCGGTGCTTCGAACTCAGGCCTGGTCGGATGGTCGGGTATGTCGCCGCCTGAATAGTTGCGGCCCCAGGACACGACCGGCCATCCATAGTTCTTGCCCGGTTCGACCAGATTGATCTCGTCGCCGCCGCGCGGACCCATTTCATGCGCCCACAAACGTCCGTCGTCGTCAAAGGCGATGCCCAGCATGTTGCGGTGCCCGACGCTCCAGAAGCTCTTCGCCAGTTCGCCCTGATCCTGGTAGGGATTGCCGTCCGGCACGGATCCATCCGGATTGAGCCGGATGATCTTGCCAAGCGCGCTTTCCATGTCCTGCGCCGGGGTCTGCTTCTGGCGATCGCCGGAGGTTATGAACAGGAAGGCGCCATCGGGCGAGAAGGCCATCCGATGGGAGTAATGGCCGTTGCCGCTGACCTTCGGTTCCTGGCGCCAGATCACCTCGAGGTTCTCCAGCCTTGCTTCACCATCGTTGCGCGAAAGGGTTGCCCGGGCGACGGCCGCGCCCTGCAGGCCATCATTGTCCCTTTCGGCGTAGGAAATGTAGACATGACCGGTGCCGGCGAAATCAGGGCTGAGCACGACGTCGCCGAGGCCGCCCTGTCCGCCATAGGCGACCGCGGGGACGCCTGAAACCTGCGTCTTGGCCCCTTCCTGGGTCACGACCAAAATGTTGCCCGGCTTCTCCGTGACCAGTAGGTCTCCATCCGGCAGGAAGGTCATTGCCCAGGGCTCGTTGAACTCTGCGACCGGTGTCGCCTCGATGGCAAAACCTTCGTCCGCCGTGACCTCGAAGCTCTGGGCAAGCGCCGAAGCGGGAACGAGCAGAGCGGTTATCGCGAGGGGTATGCGCATGAAGGCCTCCTTGTTCGTGCGTCTACTCCGGGCAGATAGGACGCCAGGATGCGGGTTTCCGTTCACGCCTGCGTGAGGTTGAACCATTATGGCATCTGTGCCGGAGTGGCCGGGACGCTGCGGGCGTCGGTGATCAGCCGGCCGATCGTGCGACATTCATCCGGTCGAGGACCGTTGCGGCGCCAGGCGAGGCATATGCGGCGCGACGGCTGCGGGTCCGCGAAAGGTACGATTTTCATGTCCCGCATGGCACTGACGGTCTCCAGCGCCATCGCGGGGATCAGCGTCAGTCCGAGGCCGTGCGACACCATCTGCAGCAGGGTCGTCAGGCTCGTCGCCCCGTAGCTCGATAGCGCCAGCGGCTTGACCGAGCGACAGAAGGCCAGCGCCTGGTCGCGCAGGCAGTGGCCTTCCTCAAGGAGCATGAGCCTTTCAAGCGAGGGGCTCTCGGGTGGGACAGGCGGCGACAGGAACTCGGGATCGTCGCGAGGTACCGCGAGGTAGAAGCGATCCTCGAACAACGCCTCAGCGACGAGGCCCGGCTCATCGATCGGCAGCGCGGCGACGAAGGCGTCGAGCCGGCCGGACAGGGTTTCCTCCACCAGCGCGCCGGTTACCGCCTCGCGCAGTTCCAGCTGAAGGTCGGGAAAGCCGCGCTTGGCGAACGGCAGGAGTGTCGGAAGAAGATAAGGCGCGACCGTGGGGATCATGCCCAACCGGAACCGCCCCTCCATCGGGCGCCGGCCACGACGGGCGATCGCCTCGACGTCGCGAATGTCGGCGAGGATTCGCTCGATGCGCGGACGAAGCTGGCGGGCCTCCTCGGTGATCCGGATTCCGCCGCGGCTGCGTTCGAACAACCGGCAGTCCAGCTTCTCCTCCATCTCTGCGATCTGCGATGAAAGCGCCGGTTGAGAAACGCCGACAAGCTCGGCGGCGCGTCCGAAATGCAGGGTTTCGGCGAGCGCGTTGAAATACTCCATCTGTCGAACGGAAAGCCGGATCATAAGAGACGGTTATCATGGAGTGCGAGTGAGTAAAACAGGGCTTATGAATGGACGATCGCAAACAGGGTCGCCTCGGCATGATTGGGCGTCGATCCGCCGGATGAACGGCGATCACGGAGAGCACCTTCACCGGCATTGATCGCGATCCGACCGCTTCGTACCCGCTTGCCCAGCTTGACGGGACGGTCTACCAGTCGGTCGATCGGGTAGCCGACAACGGGGAAGACCGGACATGCGAACAGGCGGACGACTGGCTGCGGCCATCGAAGTGCTCTCTGATATCCAGACACGATACAGGCCCGCGGCCGACGCGCTCAAGGACTGGGGATTGTCGCATCGTTTCGCCGGCGCGGGCGACCGCGGCGCGATCGGCAACATCGTCTACGACGCGCTTCGCCGGCGCCGTTCGGCGGCCCATCTGCTGGGTTCGGACACACCACGTTCGCTCGCCTTCGGAGCGCTTCTCCTGGAGTGGGGCGAGACGCCGGAGAGCCTGAACGCCGCGCTGGAGGGGGACCGTTTCGCGCCTCCCGGACTCGACGAGGTCGAGATCGCAGCCATTTCGGCCAATCCGCTCGAGACCGCCCCCGATGCGGTGCGGGCCGACGTGCCGGACTGGTGCGCGCCGATGTTCGAACGCGCTTTCGGCGAAGCCTGGGTGGAAGAGGGCAGGGCGCTATCGGCTCGTCCTCCGCTCGACCTGCGCGTCAACACGCTGAGGGCAGACCGCGACCGGGTCCTGCGGGACCTTTCCGGTATGAAAGCAGCGCCAACGACATTGGCGCCGCATGGCATTCGCATTCCGCCGATCGAGGGCAGTGGACGCCATCCGAACGTCCAGGCTGAGCCGGTCTTCGCCAAAGGATGGATGGAGGTCCAGGATGAGGGATCCCAGATCGCGGCGCGACTCGCGGGCGCCGAGCCGGGCATGCAGGTTCTGGACTACTGCGCCGGGGCCGGCGGCAAGACCCTGGCGCTTTCGGCCGATATGGACAATCGCGGCCAGTTGTTCGCGCATGATTCCGAAAAGCAGCGACTGGCGCCGATCTTCGACCGGCTGCGCCGTTCCGAGACGCGCAACGTGCAGGTCGTTGCGCGGGCCGACGAACTGGCGCCGCTGGAAGGGCGCATGGACCTGGTTCTGGTGGATGCTCCCTGCACAGGTTCGGGCACCTGGCGTCGGCGTCCGGATGCCAAATGGCGGTTGACGGAGCGCCAGCTCGAGGTGCGGATGGCCGAGCAGGAAGCAATCCTCTCGGCTGCCGCCCGCTATGTCCGTCCGGGCGGTTGTCTCGTCTACGTCACATGTTCGCTCTTCGAGCAGGAGAATGCCGAGCGCCTTCGGACTTTCCTTGGCGGACGCCCCGACTTCGCACCCGTCGATCATGCCGCGCTGTTCGAAGCCTGCTTTCCTGGCCGAGCGGCGGCAGCGCGCATCGATCGCTTGAACGGCATTTCACTTACCCCGGCACGCAGCGGTACAGATGGATTCTATGTCGGCGTGACCAAACGCCAAGAATGATGCTTTCTCCCAGGGCGCCACAATGGACGAGTTCCTCGAGCAATTCTCCGATCCAAGCAAGTTTCTAGGCCACGTAAACTATATCCTCGTCATTCTTTCCGTGTCGATGAGCAGCATGCGCTGGCTGCGCATATTCGCCATAGCGTCTGGCTTGACTGGGGTCATCTATTACGGCTTCTTGATTTCCGACCTGATCAGCGCCACCTGGGAGTTCATCTTCACCGGGGTAAACGCGGTGCAGCTGACGTTGATCCTGCTTGCCAGTCGGATGCGCCGTCTGAACGAAGACGAGAGGCTCTTCATCGAGGCTGTGATGCCGACCCTGGAGGGCAACCTGCGCGCGCGTATGCTGAAAATCGCCCGATGGGAGACCAGGGAGCCAGGCGAAGTCCTGATCGAGGAGGGGCAGGCGGCGCCGCAACTCGTCTTCATCGCCCGAGGCGCGGCGAGCGTGGAAAAGGGCGAGAAGCTGATCGGCGTTTGCGGGCCTGGCGATTTCCTTGGCGAGATGAGCTTTCTTTCGGGCAATCCCGCTTCGGCCACTGTCCGGGTTTCGAACGAGATTCGCTGCTGTGTCTACGATCCGGCCGAATTGCGCGCGCTCCTGCAACGCAACCCGCCAATCCGTCAAGCGTTGGAACTCAGCTTCAATCGCAATCTCGTCGGCAAGCTCGACCGCATGAATGAAACCAGGCACGCCACCGTCTGAGCGGCGGTACATGATCTGGTCGAGTGACGGTGGGCCCGTCGATCGGAGGAAACACCGCATGAGCCGTCGCGATCTCCCGACCTATCTCGTCTTCCTCGCCCTCGTCGTTGGAGGAGGACTTCTCATCGGAAGCTCCAACGTTCCGGATGGATGGTACGCAGACCTTTCCAAGCCATCCTTCAATCCGCCCAACTGGCTCTTCGGACCGGTCTGGACGGTACTTTATGTCGTGATCGCCTTAGTCGGCGCCCGCACATGGCTTCGCGCGCGACGCGGTGGCGCCATGACCGCCTGGTGGGCGCAGCTCTTTGTCAATTTCCTCTGGTCGCCCGTCTTCTTCTCGCTTCATTCGATCGGCGGTGCGCTGGTCATCGTTCTCGCCATGGCAGGGACGGTCACCGCCTTCATCGCCCTCACATGGCGTTCGGACCGGCTGTCGGCCCTGCTCTTCGTTCCCTATCTTGCCTGGGTGTGCTTCGCGGCCGCTCTGAACGCTTCCATACTCTGGCTCAACTGATCTTTGTTGCAGAGCACCCGCGCAGATTGCCTGTGCCGGGGCGCTTTGCGATAAACCGTTTGTATGAAAGGACCGCTGCATGCCTGAGCTCCATGACGAAGCCACCGACTACGAGCTGCGGGTCAGGTCGAGCTTCGATCGCCAGGCGGCGATGATGACCATTGGCGCCGAGCTGACGCAGGTCACGCCTGGAATGGTCGAGATCGAGATGCCATTTTCCGAGCCGCTCACCCAGCAGCACGGCTTTCTGCATGCCGGCATTATTTCCGCAGCGCTGGATTCGGCCTGTGGCTACGCGGCCTTCTCGCTCATGCCAGCCGATGCGGCCGTGCTCACCATCGAATTCAAGGTCAACCTGCTTGCTCCGGGAAAGGGCGAACGCTTCCTGTTTCGCGGGTCGGTCACGAAGCCGGGGCGAACCATCATCGTCGCCGATGGCCAGGCCTATGCCTTCAGCGCCAGCGGCGAGGCGAAGCTGATCGCGACCATGACGGGCACCATGATGGTGGTGCAGGGTCGGGAAGGCATTGCCGGATGACGGCGAAGGCCGCGCCACCTCCCATCAAGGCCGTCGCCGGTCGCAGCGTTCTTTATGTCATGGCCGCGGCCGCCGAGTACGGCCCGCATCTCAGGGCGCGATTCGAACCCTTGCTGACCGGGGTCGGCCCCGTCGAGGCTGCCGTCGAGCTCACCCATGCGCTTGCGCTGCTCGCGCAGAGCGGTCGAAGCCCGGATCTCGTCGTGTCGCTCGGCTCGGCCGGCAGCCGCGTGCTCGAGCAGACCGAGGTCCACCAGGCCGTGTCCGTCACCTACCGCGACATGGACGCCTCTCCGCTCGGATTCGAGAAGGGTGCGACGCCATTCCTCGACCTGCCCGCCGTCGTGCCGCTTCCCCTGCGCATCCCCGGCATCAGGGAGGCGACACTGTCGACCGGCGCGAACATCGTATCGGGTGCCGCCTACGACGATATTGACGCAGACATGGTCGACATGGAGACCTTCGCCGTGCTGCGTGCCTGCAACCGTTACGCCTTGCCGGTGATCGCGCTTCGCGGCATCTCGGACGGGAAGGCCGACCTTCGCCATGTCGGCGACTGGACCGAGTATCTCCACGTCATCGACGAGAAGCTGGCATCGGTGGTGGATCGCCTCGAAGCAGCGATCGGGGACGGCGGCCTTTTCCAGAACCCACAGCCGAAATTTGCGGCGACGCAACATGCGGGATTGCTGGAACGGCTCGACTCGTCTACTGGCTCGCCATGAACACGCCCCCCCATCCTGACAGCATCCTCATCATCGATTTCGGCAGCCAGGTCACGCAGCTGATCGCGCGGCGCGTGCGCGAAACCGGCGTCTACTGCGAGATATGGCCCTATCAGAAGGCCGATGACGGTTTCGAAAAGCTGCGTCCGAAGGGCGTGATCTTTTCCGGCGGCCCAGACTCGGTGACGCGCGAGGGATCGCCCCGAGCGCCTGAGGCGGTGTTTGCGTCCGGGGTGCCGATCCTGGCCATCTGCTATGGCCAGCAGACCATGGCCGTGCAGCTTGGCGGCTCGGTCGAGGGCGGGCACGCGGCCGAGTTCGGTCGCGCCGACGTCCAGGTCCTCAAGGCCTCGCCGCTGTTCGAAGGCATCTGGGAGGTCGGCAAGCGCTATCCCGTCTGGATGAGCCATGGCGACCGCGTCACCCGTGCGCCCGAAGGCTTCGAGATCATCGGCACCTCCGAGAACGCGCCCTTCGCGGTCTGCGTCGACGAGGCGAGGCGCTACTATACAACCATGTTCCATCCCGAAGTGGTTCACACGCCCGACGGCGGCCGGCTTCTCGCCAACTTCGTGCATCGGATCGTCGGGCTGAAATCCGACTGGACCATGTCTGCCTATCGCGCGGAGATGGTGGAAAAGATCCGCTCCCAGGTTGGCACGGAGCGGGTGCTCTGCGCGCTGTCCGGCGGCGTCGACTCCTCGGTGGCGGCGGTTTTGATCCACGAGGCGATCGGCGACCAGCTCACCTGCGTCTACGTCGACCACGGCCTGATGCGGCTTGGCGAAACCGAGCAGGTGGTCGGCATGTTCCGCGACCATTTCAACATCCCGCTCGTCCATGTCGACGCGTCGGATCTGTTCATCGGCCAGCTTGAAGGCGAGGCGGATCCCGAAACCAAGCGCAAGACCATCGGCCGGCTGTTCATCGAGGTGTTCGAGGAGCAGGCGCGGAAGATCGCCGAGGACGGCAAGGGTGCGCCGAGCTTCCTGGCCCAGGGCACGCTCTATCCCGACGTGATCGAGAGCGTCTCCTTCTCGGGCGGACCCTCGGTCACCATCAAGAGCCACCACAATGTCGGCGGCCTGCCCGAGCGAATGAACATGAAGCTGGTGGAGCCGCTACGCGAACTGTTCAAGGACGAGGTGCGGGCGCTCGGCCGCGAACTCGGCATCCCCGAGAGCTTCATCGGCCGGCACCCGTTCCCGGGCCCGGGCCTCGCCATCCGCCTGCCCGGCGGCGTCACGCGCGAAAAACTCGACATCCTGCGCAAGGCCGACGCGATCTATATCGACGAGATCCGCAAGGCCGGCCTCTACGACAAGATCTGGCAGGCTTTTTCCGTGCTCCTGCCGGTGCAGACAGTGGGCGTCATGGGCGATGGCCGCACCTACGACCGGGTGTTGGCTTTGCGTGCGGTGACGTCGGTCGACGGCATGACGGCCGATTTCTTTCCCTTCGACATGACCTTCCTCGGCCGCGCCGCCACCCGCATCATCAACGAGGTCAAGGGCGTCAATCGCGTCGTCTACGACGTGACGTCGAAGCCGCCGGGGACGATCGAGTGGGAATGAGGGATATCGGCTGCGGTAGCACGCGTTCACGCCAAGAACTCGCTGTCGTGCAGTGCGGGCGGGAGCCGACAGTCTGCTCCGATCCGCCCTGCCGGAACATTGGCGCAATATGCCCCTTCAAGGACTAAACCTCCCGCTCCCAATTTCGGCCACGAGCCCGACCGAGTTGCAAGCGTGATTGAATCCCGCCTGCTCCGAACGGGTGGAATCACATCGTTGTCACAGCTTCCTCGTCGCCGCAGGAATCGATGCAACCCGTCCGGATTTCGATCTTACGGGTCCGCTGCTATCCCTGCCCGCGCTGCCTTGCCACGTCGTTCGATCCTTCGGCTTCCGGACCGAAGCCGTAGCTCATCCGCTTCATCTGGGCGATGACCCGCTCCATCTCGTCGTCGGGCAGCACCGGCGGTTCGCCGAGCGTCAGCGCCTGGACATACATGCGCGAGAGCGTCTCGACCTCGATGGCGAGCCACAGTGCGGCATCGAGGCTCTTGCCGAGCGAGATCTGGCCGTGCTGGCCGAGCAGGCAGGCCAGCCGTCCCTCCAGCGCCTCCAGAGCTGCATCGGAAAGGGCCTGCGTGCCGAAGGTTGCGTAGCGGGCGCAGCGTATCGTTGTCCCGCCGGCGATGCCCGTCATGTAGTGGAATGCGGGAATAGTCTTGTGGTGGCAGGCGAGCGTGGTGGCGTAGACCGAGTGGCAATGCAGCACCACGCTGACATCGGTGCGCGCGCGCAGGATGTCGCGATGAAAGCGCCATTCCGACGAGGGACGGCGCCCGACATAGGACCCGTCGAAGTCCATCTCGACGATGTCGTCCGGCGTCATGTCGTCATAGGGCATGCCCGACGGCGTGATGAGGAAGCCCGTTTCGGCACGGACCGACAGGTTGCCGGCCGTGCCCTGGTTGATTCCGCTGGCGTTCATCTGTCGACAGGTCGACACCATGTCCTCGCGCAACATTCTGATATCCATCGTTTTCGTCCCTTGTATTGTCCGTCTGCGCCGCTGTTCAATCCATCCGGAAAACGCGTTCGAGCGGGATGACCAGCGGCTCGTCGCGTTCGTCGTATTGCATGATGTCGGCCATGAAGTCCCACCAGCGCCGGTTGATCTCGGTGGCCGGCAGCGCATCCATCGTGTTGTCGTCGGCGCGCAGGAGCGTCGCGAACAGATGGTGTGTCTCGGGATCGAGCCAGATCGTGTAGTCGGAGATCCCGGCGTCGCGAAGCGCAGCCACAAGGTCCGGCCATATTTCGTCGTGGCGCCGACGGTACTCGGCGGCCTGTCCCTCGTTCAGCACCATGCGAAAGGCGATCCGCTCGGGCATCGTGCGGCTCCTCAAACAATCCCGCCGCCGGCCGAGGCGACCACCGGGCGTTCGAGCGAGACCCGCTTGCGGTAACCGGCGGCGCGGTAGGCGGCGATCGGGTCGATCGCGCCTTCGGCCTTCAGCCTGGCCATCGCCAGGATCGGGGAGACGTCGGTCCGGTAGGCGGTCTTCAGCGTCTGGGTGGCCATCAGCGCGTCGTTGTCGTCCTGGAAGGCCGCCAGCGTGCGGCGGTCGACGAGCAGCGCCTGGGCATAGGCGCGCTGAACCTCGACCGCCGACAGCATCAGGCTCTCGATCGGGTCGGTGACGTTGTGGCTCTGGTCGAGCATGTGGGCCGGGTGGAAGCCCTCCGCGCCGGAGGATTCGGCATCGACCAGCTCGTTGAAGACGAGGAACAGCCGATAGGGATCGATCGATCCGGCATCGAGATCGTCGTCGCCATACTTGGAATCGTTGAAGTGGAAGCCGCCGAGCTTGCCGAACTGGATCAGGCGCGACACGATCATCTCGATGTTGACGTTGGGCGCGTGGTGACCGAGATCAACGAGGCAGAAGGCCTTCGGGCCGAGCCGCTCGGCGATCATGTAGTTCGTGCCCCAGTCCTGGACGACCGTCGAGTAGAAGGCGGGCTCGTACATCTTGTGTTCGGTGAACAGCCGCCATCCGTCGGGCAGCGCGGCATAGACCTCGGCCATGGAGTCGAGATAGCGGGCGAAGGCGCGGGCGAAATTGACCTGCCCGGGAAAATTCGAGCCGTCGCCGATCCAGACGGTCAGCGCCGCGGAGCCCAGCACGCGGCCGATCTCGATACACTCGACATTGTGCTCGACCGCCTGCCTGCGCACCGCCGGGTCGGTGTGGCTGAGGGAGCCGTACTTGTAGGAATGGGCCTGCCCCGCCGCGTCGGAAAAGGTGTTCGAGTTCATCGCGTCAAAACCGAGACCGAAACGCGCGGCGTGCTGCTTCAGGCGGCGTGGATCGGCCTTGTCCCACGGGATGTGCAGCGAGACGGTCGGCGTGACGCGCGTGAGCTGCTGGATGACGGCGCAGTCCTCGATCTTGTCGAAGACGTTTCGCGGCTCGCCGCCGCCCGGAAAGCGGGCGAAGCGGGTGCCGCCGGTGCCGACGCCCCAGGAGGGAACCGCCACCGAGAACGCCGCGACCTTCGCCAGCACGTCGCCGATCGCGATGCCGCGCCGCTCGAGCTGCTCGCCGAGCGCGTCGTAGTCCGCCTTCAGCGCGGCTTCGCGGGCGGCGTTGTCCTGCGCCACCAGATCGGCCGCAATCATCGTTTCCATCGCGATCTCCTCGCCTGCGTCTTCATTTCGGCCCCGTCGAGAACTGCCTCACGCTTCCTGCCGCGTCCTGGACGCCTTGCGGGCGAGCTCCTGCCGGTATTTCTCGGCATCCCAGTTCGTCAGCTGCCGGTGTTCCTCGGGCGTGAGAGCCCGCAGCTGAGCGCCGGCCGGGATGCGCGCCGCCACGTCGGCCAGACACCGCGCCATGGCGTCGCTGCCGCTCGTCGCATCCGATCGCATGAGGACGCCGACACCGGGAAAGACGATGCTTACCGGCGCCTGGCCGCGCCGCGCGACGACCGCGGCGACCTCCTCGCCGGGTCCGGCGATCGTCGAACCTTCGCCGAGGAAGATCACATGGTCGGGATAGAGGCTGCCGCAACGGGCGACCGACAGGCTCACCGGGTCCGTCGCCACCCCATGCGAGGCCTCGGAAGCGGGCAACCGGTAGGAGGCGGCCGCGGACGACGCCGCGAGCGCCTGCAGCTGGACGACATCGCCCGGCCGGGATGGACGTGGAGGGGTGTGAAGCCTGCGGGACACCTCCAGCAGGAGGGCCTCGGCGTCCGGCACCGTTTCGGCGGCGACCACCAGGCCGTGATTGGCGAGGATCAGCACGTCGGGCCGCCGCGCCGCGTGCTCGGCGATCGCGAGCGCCAGCGGCAGCCCCGGCCGCGCATAGGGGATGAGAGCCCAGTCGAGGCCGTGAAGGAGCGGCTCCAGCGTCGCGCGCGGATCGGTCCGGACGGCATGGGCGATCGTGTTGACGCAGTGGACATGCAGCACCACGCGATGCGGCATCAGGGCATGGACCGTGGTTTCGATGGAGGGGCGCAGGCCGGACAGGCCTTGGCCTTGCCTGACGAACTGCTCGGCGCGTTCCGCCGCCGGGTCCACCATGCGCACGGCATCGAGCAGCGGGGCGATCTCGACAGGCACGAAGATCTCGCTGTCGAGCGCATGCGCCAGCCATGTGCCGGATGCCTTGATCCAGAGCGTGCCGGCATCCTTGAGCGAGGTGTTGCCGCCGGCGCCCTGGGTGAGGGCGGGGTCGGCGCCAATTCGGGCAGACACCGTCCGCAGGGCGTCGAGGTCTTGGGGCTGCAAGGCTTCCTGCGCCATGATGCGTGTCCTCTCGTCGAGCGGCGCGCCGCACCGCTAGAATGCACTGAGGGGGACCGGGAGGCGAGGGCCTCGCCTCCCGGTCGTGGGTTCCTAAAGCGTGTCGCGATCTTTCAGATTCGCTCCGCACGCTTCAGGTCTTTGCTTTTTGCGCATGTCTTTCACCCGAAACCGGTACCCCCTTTCGGGAGACATGCTCTAGAAGTCAAAGTTGTTGATGTTGTCCTTGGTGAACACGTAGGGCGCGCCGAGCAGGATCTCCGAACCGTTGATGATCTGGAGTTCCCCGAGCTTGCCCGCCTTCACCGTCTTCGAATCCGACGTGAGGTCGCCGTCGGCTGCCGCGCGCAGCACGTAGGCGGCCGCATAGCCGAGGTCGACCGGGTTCCAGAGAACCACCGACTTCACGCAGTCCGATGCGACATAGGGCTTCATCGCATTCGGCGTTGCCAGTCCGACGACGGCGATCTTGCCGCACTGTCCGCCCTGGGTGACCGCGTCGGCGGCGGCCGGCGTGGCAACGCTGGTCATGCCGAAGATTCCCTTGAGCTCGTCGCCATACTTGTTGATCAGCGTGTTCGCCTGGTTGAAGGACAGGATGTTGTCCTCCTGCGCTTCAACCGTCTCAAGCCACTTCATGTTCGGGAAGCACTTGGCCTGGTACGCCGCCATCTCGGAGATCCAGCGCGCCTGGTTGGGCGTGGTGAAGGTGGAGGTGACGATCGCGAAGGATCCGTCCGCGCCGATCTCCGCCGCCATGGAGTCGACCATCGTCTTCGCGATGCCGTTGAACTCGGCCTGATTGACGAACCACTGCCGGGCGTCGGGCTGGGAATTGGCGTCGTAGCCGACGACGTTGATGCCGGCCGCGAGCGCCTTCTTCAGAACCGGCGAGATCGCGACGGGATCGTTTGCGGCGAACAGGATGCCGTCGACGCCGGAGGTGATGTAGTTGTCGATCAGCGTGATCTGGTCGTCGATGTTGGCGCGGCTCGGGCCGTCCGTCTTGGCGCTCATGTTGCCCATTTCGGCCGCGGCGTCGGCAATGCCCTTGGACGTCGCGTTAAAGTAGCCGATGCCGACGAGCTTCGGCACGTCGACCACGGTCATCGGCTTGCCCTTGCGATCGGGCGCATTGGTCGGCTGGCCGCCGTCATAGGGCACCGCGGCCGCGGCCGCCGGCGTGCCGTCGCAGGCGAGCGGGTTGGTCGGCAGGTCGTCGCCGCCGGTCCAGGTCGACTGTGCATGGACCAGACTCGTCGAGAACGACAGGGCGAGTATCGATGAAAGGACTATCCTACCCATTTCTTTCCTCCACTTGGCATCTGGACGCTGGCGAGCGGCAACGTCCGAGGGCCATTCCTTGTTACCGAGAGCCGCTCTTCTCGAAGATGTTGCTGATCAGGATCGCGAGGATCAGGACCGCGCCGATAAGCATGATGGTGCCGTCTCCCTTGACGCCGGCCAGGGAGAGGCCGTTCTTGAGTGCCTGGATCAGGCAAAGACCTATGATTGTGCCGATGATCGTGCCGCGTCCGCCGAAGATGGAGGTGCCGCCGAGGACGACCGCCGTGATGGCGTCCAGCTCGATTCCCGTGCCCATGTCTGAGCGGGTGGTCGAGACGCGGGAGACGAAGATCACCGCCGCGAGCGAGGCGGCGAAGCCCGAGGCCGTGTAGAGCACGATCTTGGTCTTCTCCACCGCGAGGCCCGAGAAACGGCTGGCGACTTCGTTGGCCCCGATGGCGTAGACCGTCCGGCCGAAGCCGGTGAAGGCCAGCACGATGGAGGCGATGACGGCCGCCACGAGCAGAATCCAGAGCTGCGTCGGAACGCCGAGCACCTCGCCCTGGCCGAGCACATAGAACCATTCGGGATAGCCGCGCACCGAACGCGCCTGGCTGATGCCTTCGGCCAGACCGCGATAGAGCGCCAGCGTGGCCAGCGTCGCGATCAGCGGCGGGACCTTGAACCGGGTGATGATGAAGCCGTTGAGGAAGCCCGCAAAGGTTCCAGCCGCAACCGCCGCGACCATCGCGACGGGCAGGGGCATCCCGAGATTCTGCCAAAACACGCCGAGCAGGATCGCCACCAGGCCGAGAATCGATCCGACCGAGAGGTCGATGCCGCCGGTGGCGATGACGAAGGTCATGGCGATGGCGATCAGCCCGATCTCCGCCATCAGGCGGCCCTGGTTCAGGAGGTTAGGGACGGTGAAGAAGCGATCCGACTGGTAGCCGAGGACGATGAGGGCGAGGATCAGCAGCCCGGCCAGGAACGTCTCGTGACGAACGAGGGAGCGAAGCGACATCAGACCGACCTCCCGCCGCCGTGGCGTCGCCACATGTCGGCGAGCACGGTTGCCAGGATCAGCAGCCCGATCACGGCGCGCAGCCAGTAGGCGGACACGTTGACGAAGATCAGCGCCGACCCGATGGTCGCAAAGAGGATAGTCGCCAGAGTCGAACCTATCACCGTGCCCGAGCCGCCGAGGATCGAGACGCCGCCGATCACGGTTGCGGTGATGACCGTCAGCTCGAGGTTGGGCGGCACGGTGGACTGGATGACCTGCAACTGCGTCGCAAACAGGATCGCCGCCAGTCCTGCGAAGGCGCCGTGAATGGTGAAGACGGCCACCAGCCGGCGCTCGACCGGAATGCCGGTGGCGACCGCGGCCTCCCGGTTTCCGCCGATTGCATAGATGGATCGTCCGAACGACGAGTAGCGCATCCAGAGAAAGGCGCAGGCCGTCAGGACCAGCATGGACAGGAATGGCACGGGCAGGTCGAAGATGCGCTTCTGCGCGATCAGGAAGTCCGGCGGGAGGTCGGTGATCCAGGTGCCCCCGGTCACGATGATGAGCCCGCCGCGAAGGATGGACAGGGCGCCGAGGGTGACCACGATGGACGGGATCCGCGCATAAGCCACCAGCACGCCGATGATAGCATTGATTGCCATGCCGACTGCGATCGGCGCGGTCAGTGCGAACCAGACCGGGTAGCCCGAGACGGCGAGCGTTCCGGCCACCGTCGCCAGCACGCCGATCAAAGCGCCCACGGAGACGTCGATGTTGCCGGTCATGATGACCATCGCCATGCCGATGGCCGCCACCGCGATGTAGGCGTTGCCCGAGAAGATGGTGACGAGATTGTTCGGGTTGACGAAACGCGGGTTGACCATCGTGACGACGACGAACAGGGCGACGATCGCGGCCAGCACCACGCATTCCTGGCCATATTCGGCGAACAGACGTCGCAGCAGCCCCTGCCGAGGCGGGGCCTTCTGCCCGGTGCGCAGTGCGGGGCCGGTTCCGGCGACCATCATGCGGCCTCCGCGCTGCGGTGAGCGGTCATGGCCGCGCCGACCCGTTCGGGCGTGGCATCGGCGCGGTCGATTTCAGCGGTGATCCGGCCGCCGCTCATCACCAGCACGCGATCGCTCATGCCCAGCACCTCCGGAAGCTCGCTCGAGATCATGAGGATCGCCAAGCCGCGCTTCACGAGTTCGCCCATGACCATATGGATTTCAGCCTTGGCGCCGACGTCGACGCCGCGCGTCGGCTCGTCGAGGATCAGGACCTTCGGGTTGGTCTCGAGCCATTTGGCGATGACCACCTTCTGCTGGTTGCCGCCCGAGAGCTCCCCGACGGGCTGGTCGACGTTGCGGCAGCGGATGCCGAACTGGTCGACGGCGGCGCGGGCGCGGGCGGCCTCCTGCTTCGCCCGGATGAAGATCCCGGCCGAAACCTTCTCGATGGTCGCCATCGAGACGTTCTTGCGGATCGCCATCGGCCGCACCAGGCCCTGCAGGCCGCGGTCCTCCGGCACGTAGGCGATGCCGAGATCGCGCCCCTGCCGCGACGATGCGATCCTGACGGGCGCGCCGTCGAGGATGATCTCGCCCGACGTCGCCGGGGTCATGCCGAACAGGGTCAGGGCGAGTTCCGTGCGCCCGCTCCCGACGAGGCCCGCGATGCCCAGAATCTCTCCGCGCCTGAGCGAGAAGGAGATGTCCTGGACGTGGCGGCCGTGATTGAGGTTCCGGACCTCCAGCACGGTCTCGCCGATCTTGGCATCTGCCTTCGGGAACAGGCTGTCGATCGACCGGCCGACCATCATCGAGACCAGTTTCCGTTCGTCTACTTCGCCGATGTCGTGCGTTCCCACATGCGCGCCGTCCCGCAGCACGGTCACCCTGTCGGCCAGCGCGAAGATCTCCGACATGCGATGGCTGACATAGACGATGCCGACGCCGCGATCGCGAAGCTGCCGCACAACCGCCATCAGGCGCTGCACGTCGGACTCGACGAGCGATGCTGTGGGTTCGTCCATGATCAGGATGCGGGCGTTCTTCGAAAGGGCTTTCGCGATCTCGACCCGCTGGCGCTGGGCGACGGAAAGTGTCTGCACCTTGGCATCGACGTCGAGGTCGTGCGTGTCGAGCTGTTCGAGCAGGTCACTGGTGCGGCGGCGGACCTCGCTCCAGTCGATCCAGCCGCCGCGGGTGCGCGGATAGTGGCCGAGGAAGACGTTCTCGGCGACCGTGAGGTCCGGGAAGAGAAGCAGTTCCTGGTAGACGGTGGCGATGCCCATGGCAGACGCATCGGCGGTGGCGGAGAACTTCACCTGCTGGCCGTCGACCGTGATTGTGCCTGCGTCGGGCTTGTAGAGCCCTGCCATCATCTTGATCAACGTCGACTTCCCGGCTCCGTTTTCGCCGAGCAAGGCATGGACTTCGCCCTGTCGGACGTCGAAGCTCACGTCCTTCAGCACCTTCACCCCGACGAAGGACTTGGACATTCCGGTCAGGCTGACGAAAGGCCGGGTCGCGTTCATGCCGCACCGTCCTGGCCGGAGAAGGCAGTGCGCTGTGCCTCGGCGCGGGCTTCCTGCGCCATGCTACGCCAGCGGTCGCGGTAGCGCTCCAGGCCGGCGATCACGCTTGCGGCCACTGCCGTCGTCTCGTCCCGGAACGGCGAGAGCCCGAGCGCCGCGAAGGCCAGCGCGGCTGCACCGGTGGCCGAGCCTTCCGTCATCGTCGAGCGCATGACGGTCTGGGCGGGGCGAAGCTGCGCCAGCATGGCAGTGAACAGTTCGATCTTCGCCAGCCCGCCGTCGATGACGATGCGGTTCTCCGACCTGATCAGGTCGAGCGACAGATCCGTCATCATGACGACGTAGAGTGCCGCGGCCGCGGCTCTGGTTTCGCCGTCCGGTTCTCCCCCGACAACCCGTCCGCTGGTTTCGGGAAACGGGCCGCCTGCGGCCCAGGAGGGCATCACGAAGATCCCGTCCTCGATCACCCGCTTCACGGCGGCTTGCGAGATCGGCCGGTTCCAGCCATTGCTGATCAGGTCGTATTCGCGTCCGCCCATGAAGCGCAGCGAGGGGGCCGGCTCGCCCCTGACCGTGACGTTGGCGATCATGTCGCGTTCGCCGTCGAGCGCGTCCAGCGGGCAGTCGAGATTGATGATGATGACCCAGGTTCCGGTAGAGACTAGCGTGAACCCGGTGAGCCCCGTCATCCTGTAGTAGGCGAGGGCGGCATTGGAGTCGTGAACGCCGTTGTGGACCGCGAGCGTCCGTGTGGCGCCGTTGGCGAGAGTAACCTCGGTGGTCCCTACGATGGCGCCGGCCTCCACGATCTCCGGGAACCGGCCGCGCCATCCGAGCTCGTCCACCAGCGAACTGAAATCGCGGCGCAACGGCGCCCAGAGCTGGCTATGCGCGCCGAGATAGGACCACTCCGCGAGCAGACGTCCCGTCAGGCGCCAGATCCAGTATTGCGGGAAGCACAGGATCGCTTCCGAAGCCGCGAACGTGTCGGGCTCCTCGGACTGCAGCCAGTAGATGTGGCGCGCGATCGAAAAGCCGAGGGGCAGCCAGGGTGTGAAGGTTTCGGAGAAGGGGGGCAGCTTCGGATCGATACGCGAGGCGACCGCATCCGGGATTTCCTGCTCGTAATCGAGGATGGGGTGCAGAAGCTCGTCCTGCCGCACCAGTGCGAAGGCGCAGCCATGGGCCGAGACCATGACGCCGGTCGCGCCTTGCGCAGCGACGACTTCCGCGAGCTCATCCCGCATCCAGGACAGCAGCGCCTCGTCGTCGAGGACGCGGCGGCCGCGATGGTCCTTCCAGGCCGGCTTCGTGCGCCGCTCGTCGAGCAGCGTCCCATCGGCGTCGAAGACGAAGAGCTTGCTGTTCGTCTTGCCGAAGTCGAAGACCACCAGCGCCCCGCTCATGCCTCGCCTCCGCCGGAAACGACGTGCAGCGTCACGCCGGCATTCTCCAGCATCTTGGCATGCTGGTCGGAAACGCCGTCGTCGGTGATCAGCGTTCCCACCCGTGCGAGCGGAAGCGCGACGTTGCGTGCGTGGATGAAGAACTTGCGGCTGTCGGCCAGCACGACGATCTGGTCGACGTGTTCGGCCAGTTCCTGCATCGAGCGCACCATCAGCGGATGCGATTCGAGAAGCCCTTCGGAGCTGATCCCTTGCGCGCCGACGAAGAACTTCGAGGCATAGAAGCCGGCCGGCTGCGTCGACGAGTAGAAGACACGCGGCTCGCGATGGAGTTCGCCGCCGGCGATCGTCAAGGCGCAGCGGCCATGCTCACCGAGATAGGCCGCGAGAGGCATCGAGTTGGTGAACAGCCTTATGTTCCGGTCGGCCAGCCTGACGCCGAGCTGGAAGCAGCTCGATCCGCCGTTGACGATCACGGTGTCGCCGTCGGCCACCATCGTCGCCGCATGCTCGGCGATCCTGCGCTTGGCATCGACGGCGAGGTCCCGGTTCTCGTCGTAGGGGCGCGCGAAGACTGGCGCCAGGGCCGCGCCGTCGAGCGCGGCCACGCCGCCATAGACTTTCCGGGCCGTGCCCGAGCCGTCGATCTTGTCGATGTCGCGCCGCACGGTGGCCGCCGAGACGCCGAGGCGCTCCTGCAGGTCGCGAACCGATGCGAAGGGCCGGTCGCGCAGGATCTCGATGATCTGCCGTTGCCGAGCCTGGTCGCTCACGTGTCCCTCCCACGACGTCCTGTTGTGCAGTGTCATGAGGCAAGTTACGCACATTGATAACTGATGCAAGCCCAAATGATAATTCTCAATCATGTTGCGTCGCATGCAGTTCGTTGTGCGTTGCAATATGAGCAAGTTCGCTCTTTCTTGATTGACAAAACGCATGGCTTTGCTCTGAAGTACCCGCGCAAAGCGGTTGACGAAGCACCCCCGGAGGATGGCAAAGATGATCGAGAAGCGCTCCACGCGGTTGGAGAACCTTTGGGACGATGCCGCAGCGGCAGCGATGAGCGAGCCGGAAAGGCTGGTCTATCGCTCCAACCTGCTTGGTTCCGACAAGCGTGTGACGAACTACGGAGGAGGCAACACCTCCTCCAAGATCAGGCAGGCGGATCCTCTTAGCGGCGAAGAGGTCGATGTTCTCTGGGTGAAGGGCTCGGGCGGCGACAGCGCGTCCATCAAGCTCGACGGATTCGCGACCCTCTACATGGACCGGCTGGAAAGCCTGAAACGACTCTACCGGGGCCTCGAACACGAGGACGAGATGGTGGGCTACCTGCCTCACTGCACCTTCGGCCTCAATCCCCGCGCGGCGTCGATCGATACGCCGCTGCATGCTTTCGTGCCGCGCCGCTTCGTCGACCACATGCATCCCGATGCGATCATCGCGATTGCCGCCGCCAAGGATTCGCAGGCGCTGACGCAGGAGATCTTCGACGGCAGGATCGGCTGGCTGCCGTGGAAGCGCCCTGGCTTCGAGCTGGGCCTCTGGATCGAACGGTTCTGCGCGGAGAACCCCGAGGCGGTCGGCGTGGTGCTCGAAAGCCATGGCCTGTTCACCTGGGCCGATACGCCGAAGGCGTGCTATACGACGACGATCGACACCATCAATCGCGCGATCGAGTGGTTCGAAGCCAGGACGGCAGGCGATCCCGCCTTCGGCGGCCCGACCGTCGAGGCTCTGCCGGAAGCGGAGCGGCGTGCCGTCGCTGCCCGGCTGATGCCGGTCATCCGCGGGATGATCTCCAGTGGTGGCGCGCGCAAGGTCGGGCATTTCGACGACCAGCCGACCGTGCTGGAATTCGTCAACTCGAAGGACCTGCGCGGCCTGGCAGCGCTCGGCACCTCGTGCCCCGACCACTTCCTGCGCACCAAGATCAGACCGCTGGTCATCGCGTTCGACCCCGCCCGTCCCGATATCGAGGCGGTGCTCGCCGCGCTTCCGGCCGCCATCGACGGCTACCGAAGCGACTACCAGCGCTATTACGAGCGATGCCGTCGCGCGGATTCGCCGGCCATGCGCGATCCCAACGCCGTGGTGTATCTGGTGCCCGGCATCGGCATGTTCACCTTCGCCGCAGACAAGGCGACGGCGCGCATCTCGGCGGAGTTCTATGTCAACGCCATCAACGTCATGCGCGGCGCTTCCTCCGTCTCCACCTATGTCGGCCTGTCCGAGCAGGAAGCATTCGATATCGAGTACTGGCAGCTTGAGGAAGCCAAGCTGCAGCGGATGCCCAAGCCTCGTTCGCTCGCCGGCCAGATCGCCCTCGTCACGGGCGGCGCCGGCGGCATCGGCAAGGCAACGGCCATCCGGCTGGCCAGGGAAGGCGCCTGCGTGGTCCTGGCGGACATCGACGCGACTGCGCTCGATTCGGCGCACAGGGAAGTCGCGGTGGCATTTGGCGCGGACTTCGTCCGCCCGGTCCTGCTCGACGTGACCGACGAGGCTGCCGTTGCCCGCGCCTTCGCGCAAGCGGTGGTCGAATATGGCGGCCTCGACATCCTCGTTTCCAACGCCGGCATATCCTCCTCCGCTCCGGTCGAGGACACCGAGCTGTCGATGTGGAACCGCAACATGGATATCCTGGCCAAGGGATACTTCCTCGTGTCCCGCGAGGCGTTCCGGGTCTTCAAGCGCCAGGAGGCTGGCGGCAACATCGTCTTCATCGCCTCCAAGAACGGGCTTGCAGCATCCCCCAACGCATCGGCCTACTGCACGGCAAAGGCGTCTGAAATCCACCTGGCGCGCTGTCTGGCGCTCGAAGGGGCCGAACACCAGATCCGGGTCAACACGGTCAATCCCGATGCCGTGCTACGTGGCTCCAAAATCTGGACGGGCGAGTGGCGCGAGCAGCGCGCCGTCGCCTATGCGATGCAGCCGGACCAGCTCGAGGAGCATTATCGCAAGCGTTCCCTGCTCAAGCGCTCCGTCTTCCCCGAGGACATCGCCGAGGCGGTCTACTTCCTAGCGTCCGACATGTCTGCCAAGTCGACCGGCAACATCATCAATGTCGACGGGGGCAACGCGCAGAGCTTCACCCGTTAGGGAAACGCCTGCGCGCCGCTGCACTCGTCGTCGGCGGGGGGGCTGCCGATAGACGATGATCGCCGACCAGGGGCTTCGCCCGCACTCCGGCCGACCCGCAGCGCTGCCGCCACGGGCCGCGCTGCGGGTCGAGCCTCCTCCACAGACGAACGTCATAGGTCTCGCCGCGCCCATAGCCAGCCTTCCCGGCGGGCGGCGAGCCTGTCGTTGCCGTTGTTTCAGCAAGGCTGAGCCGGCGTTCCTCGTCCGGACCGGATCGAGCCGTCCGGCTCCATCGCGTGGCCGGCCGCCTGGCTCGAGAAGCTCGAAAGGGCGCTTGACTTAGCGTCACCCAACTGCAAAAAATTACATCGACTGAAAAAAATGACGGTCACCAGAGAGTCGGCCGCACATGATGTCCAGGGAAGAAACATGGCGCGCAGCGCAAAGATCCGTGAGGCCGAGGAGAGCCTCGCCATACGGGCAGCCTGGTTGCACTATGCCGGCGGCATGACCCAGGCCGAGGTGGCCAAGCGGCTCGGCGTGGCCGGCGTGAAGGCGCATCGGCTGATCATGCGCGCCAACGAGGCGGGCCTCGTTAAGGTCCGGATCGACGGCGACGTCGCCGAATGCGTCGAGCTGGAAGACCGGCTCTCGCGCGCCTTCGGCTTGTCGTTCTGCGAGATCGCTCCGGATCTGCACGAGGAAGGGCTGCCGGTGCGCGCGCTTGGTCTCGCTGGCGCAGCTTACATTCAGCGGGCGATCGAAAGCAGGGACACCGGCGTGATCGGCGTCGGACACGGGCGCACGCTCGCAGCCGCGGTGCGGGAACTGCCGCATATCGATGCCGCCGGCGTGCGTTTCGTGTCGCTTCTGGGCGGGCTGACGCGCAATTATGCGGCCAATCCGCACGACGTGATCCACCGCCTCGCCGAGAAGACGGGTGCGCAGGCCTATGTGATGCCGGTTCCCTTCTTCGCGAATTCGGTCGAGGACCGCACTGTCCTGCTGTCGCAGCGCGGCGTGTCGGACGTCTTCAAGCTCGCCGCGACCGCGGACCTGATGGTCGTCGGTATCGGCACGACCGAACCGCACGCCCAGCTCGTCTCCTCGCGGATGGTCGAAACGGCCGAGATCGCCGAGGTCAAGGCGCGCGGAGGCCTGGGGGAGGTGCTCGGCCACTTCTTCGATGCGCAGGGCCACCCGATCGAGACCTCGCTGACGCAGCGGACCCTTTCCCTCGGGCTCGACGAGCTACGAGGAAGCAACATCGTCGCCATTGCTGGCGGCGCCGAGAAGACCTGCGCGATCAGGTCTGTACTGATGAGCGGCCTTCTTGGCGGCCTCATCACCGACGAGCGCACGGCTCATGCGCTTTCAACCGGCCTGCCGGCCTGAGTTCCGGCATATTGGGAGGATGACTTAATGTACGAGAAGGAAAACGGCCTCATCGACGCCTTCGTGAGCGGGTCCCTGAGCCGTCGAGGCCTGATCAAGGGTCTCGGCGCGCTCGGTGTGACGACGGCCACGGCTGGCGTGCTGTTGAACCTGGCACAGACGAAGGCGCTCGCCGCAGACTTCGACTGGAAGAAGCACACCGGCAAGTCCCTGAAGCTTCTCTTGAACAAGCACCCCTACACCGACGCCATGATCGCCAACCTCGAGGCGTTCAAGATCCTGACGGGCATCGACGTCTCGTACGATGTGTTCCCGGAGGACGTCTATTTCGACAAGGTGACAGCCGCTCTCTCGTCCTCTTCCAGCGAGTACGACGCCTTCATGACCGGCGCCTACATGACCTGGACCTATGGACCTGCCGGCTGGATCGAGGATCTGAACCAGTGGATCAAGGACCCCGCGAAGACGTATCCGCAGTACAACTGGGATGACATGCTGGAAGGCGTGCGCAATTCCTGCGCCTGGAACGGCGTGCCGGGCGGAGAGCTCGGCTCGGCCGACGCCAAGCAGTGGTGCATCCCCTGGGGATACGAGCAGAACAACCTCGCGTACAACACAGAGATGTTCGAGAAGGCCGGCCTGTCGGTCCCGCGCAACCTGGACGAACTCGTCGGCACGGCCAAGATGGCCAAGGACAAGCTCGGCGGTCCCTACGGCATTGGCGTGCGCGGCAGCCGGTCCTGGGCGACGATCCATCCGGGCTTCCTGTCGGCCTATGCGAACTTCGGCCAGAAGGACCTAAACGTGTCGGCCGACGGCAAGCTCTCGGCGGCCATGAACACGGACGTCTCGCGCGAGTTCCACCGCAAGTGGGTGCAGATGATCCAGGAATCGGGCGCGCCGGACTGGTCGACCCACACCTGGTACCAGGTCGGCACCGATCTCGGCGCCGGCAAGTCAGCCATGATCTTCGACGCCGACATCCTGGGCTACTTCATGAACGGCGCCGGCAACGCCATGGCCGGCAAGCTGGCATACGCGCCGTTTGCCGCCAACCCGCAGGCCTCCGCGCCCACGCCGAACATCTGGATCTGGTCGCTCGCCATGTCCACCTTCTCGAAGGACAAGGACGCGACCTGGTACTTCTTGCAGTGGGCGTCCGGCCCCGAGCATGGGCTGTTCGGCGCCACCAAGATGGACTTCGTCAACCCCGTCCGCAAGAGCGTGTGGGCCGACCAGTCCTTCCGTGACCGCCTGTCCGGAAGCTATCCGGGCTATGTCGACATGCACGACGTCTCGGCGCCGGGCGCTTCGATCAAGTTCACCGCCCAGCCGCTCTTCTTCGACCTCACCACCGAATGGGCGGCGACGTTGCAGAAGATGGTGGCCAAGGAAGTCCCGGTGGACGAGGGCCTCGACATGCTGGCCTCCAGCGTCGACCGGCAGCTGAAGGACTCCGGCCTCGGCTGATACGCAGCCTCCCAGGCGCTTCCCCCGCGCGCTCGTCGCGCGGGGGAATTTTCCGAACGACAGTGATCGCTTACGCTCCGCCTCGCCTGCACTGGGTCGTTGAAAGCGGATGAAAGGACCTCGACATGAGCCAGGTCATGACCGGGCTGCCGCCGCGGCGCTTTCGGGTACACCGCAAGGTTCTGCCCTATCTCCTGTCGCTGCCGGCGCTGCTCGTCTGCATCGGCATCCTGATTCCGTTCATCACCGCAGTGCTCTACTCGCTGCAGCGCTATCGCCTGTCGCAGCCATGGGCGCGGCAGTACAATTGGGGGGAGAACTATGTAAACCTCCTCACCGATCCGTCCTTCTGGAACACGCTGAAGGTCTCGATGACCTATGCCTTCCTGACGGTGACCATCGAACTCCTGCTAGGCCTGGGCATCGCGCTCCTCCTGCAGAAGAGGACGCGGATCAACAACTTCATCTCCATCATGCTCTTGATGCCGCTGATGACGGCGCCAGCGCTCGCCGCCCTGATGTGGAAGCTGATGACCAATCCCGGCTTCGGCATCCTGTCCTATTTCGCGACGCTTCTCGGCATCCAGAACTTCAACTGGGCCTCCGATCCGCGAACCGCCATGCTGACGGTCGTGATCGTCGACGTCTGGGTCTATACGCCCTTCATCATGATCCTGCTGCTCGCGGGGCTGAGATCGCTGCCGCAGCAACCGTTCGAGGCGGCCGCGCTCGATGGAGTGCCGCGGATCTATGTCTTCTGGAGAATCACGCTGCCGATGCTGACGCCCTTCCTTTTGACCGCGACGCTGTTCCGGGTGATCGAATCGATCCAGCAGTTCGACATCATCTACGCCATGACGCAGGGCGGACCGGGCGACCGGTTGACCGTCTTCCAGGTCGAGGCCTACCTGAACTTCTTCCAGTCCACCAATGTCGGACGCTCCGCCGCCCTTCTGATGATCCTCTGGTTGATCACCTACGTGCTGTCGAACCTTTTCGTGAAGAACTGGCTGCGGCTGCGCGAGAAGAGCCGCGGACACGCGTGAGGAGATAGAACGATGGAGACCACGACGCCCATCGAGAGGTTGCTGCGCGGGATCGCGATCACGCTCGTCTGCCTCTTCTTCATGTTCCCGATCTTCTGGATCGTGCTGATGAGCTTCCAGACCAACGAGACGATCCTGCGCGTACCGCCGTCGGTCGTCTTCGCGCCGACGCTCGAGAACTACACTGCGCTGATCACCGGCAAGCTGGAGACGGCGGCGGGCACGCTCGAGATCCGCTTCATGCGCAACCTCTGGAACTCGCTCTTCCTCTCCACGTCCTCGGTGGCGGTCGGCCTGCTGCTCGGCGTTCCCGCAGCCTACGCCTTCGCCCGGATGAAGTTCCGCGGCTCGGAGGACATCGCCTTCACGCTGCTGTCCTTCCGCTTCGCCCCCCCGCTCCTGGTGCTCCTGCCTCTGACGATCTACTTCCAGCAGATCGGCCTGGCCAACACCTATGGAGGACTGATCTGGGTCTACCAGCTGATCGTTCTGCCGCTCATCCTGTGGATCGTGCGGGGTTATTTCGAGGACATTCCGGCCGACATCGAATATGCCTATCGCATCGCGGGGCATGATTTCTGGGCCACGTTCCGCCGCGTGGCGCTGCCGCTGGCCGGTCCCGGCATCGCCGCGGCGGGGCTCCTGTCTTTCATCTTCGCCTGGAACAACTTCATCTTCGCGCTTGTCCTTGCCAGCGCCGACAAGCAGCCGGTGACGGTCGGCGCACTGGCCTTCGTCACCGCGTCGGGCATCCAATACGGGCAAGTGGCGGCCGGCATCGTGCTGTCGATCGTTCCGACCTTCGCGCTTGCCATCTACGCTCAACGCTATCTCGTCGAAGGCCTGTCCCTCGGCGCGGTGAAGGGATAGGCCATGTCGATACGGCTCAGTACCGTCTCCAAGTCCTTCAAGACGAACAAGGTCCTCGAAAACGTGTCATTCGAGGTCGCCAAGGGCGAGACGCTCGTGCTCTTCGGTCCGTCCGGCGCCGGCAAGACCGTCCTCTTGCGCCTAATCGCAGGCGTGATCGATCCCGACGCCGGCACGATCGCCATCGACGGTCGCGATATGGCCGACGTCGAGCCGGAGGACCGCGGCATCGGCATGGCCTTCCAGAACTTCGCGCTGTTTCCCCACATGGACGCCTTCGCCAACATCGCCGCCCCGCTCGAGGCCCGGCGGCAGACGAAGGCCTTGATGAAGGAGACCGTGGAGCGCGTCGCCAGGCTCCTGAAGATCGACCACGTCCTGCACCACAAGCCGAAGGAACTGTCGAACGGCCAGAAGCAGCGCACCGCGCTGGCGCGCGCCCTGTCGGCCGAACCCTCGGTGCTCTTGCTGGACGATCCGCTCCGCAACGTGGACGCCAAGCTGCGCTTCGAGATGCGGCTGGAACTGCCCCGACTCCTGAAGGGTCGCAATGCGACGGTCATCTATGTGACCCAGGACTACAAGGAGGCCATGGCGCTGGGCGATCGCATCGCGGTGATGAACGACAGGGGCATCCAGCAGGTCGGTACGCCCGAGGAAATCTACCTCAGGCCGGCGAACACGGCGATCGCCCGGCTGTTCGGCGATCCGGTGATCAACCTGCTCGATGTGCGCCCGACATTGCGCGACGACCGCGTGGTCGCCATGGTCTCAGACATGCCGGTGGACCTCGATGTCGACTATGCCGGCCACGTCGACCGCGACTGCGTCCTGGGGCTGCGCCCGGAAAGCCTGCGTTTCGTCCCCATCGGCACCCCCGGTGCCATTCCGGTCGAGGTCGAAGCCGAGACGCCGCTCAACGAGAAGACCGTGACGCTGGTGCTGACGCAGCGCAGGCGCGAGATCATGATCTCGCGTCCAGCCGGCACCCCGGGGCCGTCCGAGGGCCGCGTGGCGGTTGCCTTCGAGCCCCGCTCGGTCATGCTCTTCGACCGCGCCACCGGTGCACGCATCGCACCGGCCCGCCTGAACGCCCACGTCCAGGAAGTTGCCTGATGAGCGCTGCCGCCCAGCTTCGCCTACGTGGCGTCGACAAGTACTATGGTCCGGTCCGCGGCGGCGTGCATGCCGTACGCGACTTCAACATCGACGTCGGCAAGGGCGAGATCATCGCGCTGCTTGGCTCGTCCGGCTGCGGCAAGACATCGACGCTGCGCATGATCGCCGGGTTCGAAGCCGTCTCGCGCGGCACGGTCGAGCTCGCCGGCCGGGAAATCCACATGCTGGCGCCGGCCAGGCGCAACGTGGCGATGGCTTTCGAGGGCTATTCGCTCTATCCGACTGTGACGGTTCGCGAGAACATCGCCTTCGCGCTCAAGACGTCCCGCCTGCCGTCGGCCGAACAGGAAAGCCGCGTGAAGCAGGTCGCCGAGATGCTGGAGATCACCGACATCCTGGAACGCTACCCCAGTTCGATATCGGGCGGGCAGCAGCAGCGTGCGAGCCTGGCGCGGGCGCTCGTTCGCGACGCGGACCTGCATCTCCTCGACGAGCCCATGGGCCAGCTCGAGCCGCAGCTGCGCACGCTGCTGCGCGGGCGGATCAAGCACTACATCAAGCATCGCGGCCTCACGGCCATCCTCGTCACCCACGACCAGACAGAGGCCAATGCGCTCGCCGATCGCACCGCCGTGATGGAGGGCGGCATCCTGCAGCAATACGGCACCCCGTGGGAGATCAAGGAGCGGCCGGCGAACCTCTTCACCGGAACCTTCGTCGGCGAGCCGCCCATGAACGTCTTCTCCGCCTCCGTCTCCACCAACGAGGGCGAGGTGCGGTTCGTTCTCGAGGGCGGAAAGGCCCTGGCCTATCCCGAAAGCGAGTTCGCGCCGGAGATCAGGGAGATGGTCCTGGCCTGCGGCGACGTGGTGATCGGCGTGCGGCCCTACGCCGTGCATCGCACGCAAGCGGGTTCGCCGGCGCGCGTGACCGTCAACCAGTGGCTCGGCGACCAGACGCATATCGCGGCGAGCTTTGCCGGAAAGACGATCGTGCTGGTCGAGCACGATCGTACCAGGCTGGCGGCGGGCGAAGAGATCGGCGTTTCCATCCGCGCGACGGATCTCCACATCTTCGATCCCGTGACGGGCAGGGCGCTCAGTCACGGCAATGCTCGGGCGGCCTAGCCATGGCCGGCCCCGATCTCCTCGTCGGTATCGATGCGGGAACCTCCGTGATCAAGGCCGTCGCCTTCGATCTCGCCGGCCGCCAGATCGCCGTCGCGGCGACGCCGAACCAGTACACGACGCGCGCCGCCGACGGCGCGGCCTTCCAGTCGATGGGGCGGACCTGGGACGACTGCGCCGCAACCCTGCGCGCGCTCGGCGAGAAGGTGCCGGGTCTAGCCCGACGGGTCGCGGCAGTCGCCGTCACCGCCCAGGGCGACGGCACCTGGCTGGTCGGCCCGGGCGACGTTCCGGTGACGGACGGCTGGATCTGGCTCGACGCGCGCTCCGTTGCGACGGTGAAGCGGCTGCGGGGCACCGAGGCGGACGCCGTCCGCTTCCACCACACGGGCTCGGGCCTGAACGTCTGCCAGCAGGGCAGCCAGCTCGTCCACATGCTCGCGACCACGCCGGAACTCGTCGCGGCCGCCGAGACCGCGCTGCATCCGAAGGACTGGCTGTACCTGAAGCTGACCGGCGTGCGCGCGACGGACCCGTCGGAGGCCTGCTTCACCTTCGGCGACTTCCGGGTTCGCGCCTATGCCGATGCCGCGATCGAGTCGCTCGGCCTCGCCGGACACAAGCGCCTGCTGCCCCCGATCCTCGACGGCAGCCTGCAGGCGCATCCGCTGTCGAATCAGGCCGCCGCTGCGACCGGACTGCTCGAAGGCACGCCGGTATCGCTCGGCTATGTCGACGTCGTCTGCACCGCGCTTGGCGCCGGGATCGTCACCGACGAGCCGGCCGCATGCACGATCATCGGCTCGACGGGGATGCACATGCGGGCCATGGAGGCGTCATCCGCGGTGCTGAACGAGGAGCGGACGGGCTATGTCATGTGCCTGCCGCTGCCCGGCATGATCGCGATGATGCAGTCGAACATGGCCGCCACGCTCAACATCGACTGGGCCCTGGCCCTGGCCGGGGACCTGCTTGCGGGCTTCGGCGCGCCGACGAGCAAATCCGACCTGATCGCCCGCATCGACCGGTGGATGGTCGAGAGCACGGCGGGCGGGCTGGTCTACCATCCCTACATCTCCGATGCCGGCGAACGCGGCCCCTTCGTCAACGCGGCGGCGAGGGCGAGCCTGATCGGTCTCAACCAGTCGCACCGCTTTCCCGACCTTATCCGGGCCGTGATCGAGGGCCTCGGGATGGCTGCGCGCGACTGCTATGCGGCCATGGGTCCCATGCCCTTGGAACTCAGGCTGACCGGCGGAGCGGCGCGGTCCGCGGCACTGCGCGGCGTGCTCTCTGCCGCGGTCGGCGCGCCGACCCGGATCTCGTCACGCGAGGAGGCCGGCGCGGCCGGCGCCGCCATGATCGCGGCGGTGGCCGCCGGCGTGTACCCCGACATGAGAGCCTGCATCGACGAATGGGTGACGCCCGCTCTCGGTCCCGCGGAGCCCAACGACGCCGATCTGACCGCGCTCTACGCTGGACGCTATCTTGCCTACCGCAGCGCGCGGGTGGCGCTCGAGCCCGTCTGGGATCAACTATCTGGAAACCGGGACTGCAACCATGCGTAGATCCGTCGCCATCATCGGCGATCATTTCATGCTGCCCGAAGTCTTCGCCGAGAAGCTGGAAGAAGCCTGTGGCGACAGCCTGCTCATCCGCACGCGCAAGGAAAACTGGCCCGACGAGCCGATGGAGCACGGATACGCCGTCGACGGGATGGACGGGCTGAAGGAGTATTTCGGGTCTGCGGACGACGTCGTCGACTTCGTGGGGAAAGCCGAGATCCTCGTCACCCAACTCGCGCCGATGTCGCGCGGCATGCTCGAGCGTCTGCCCGGTCTGAAGATGATCGCGGTTTCGCGCGGCGGCCCGGTGAACATCGACATGAAGGCCGCACGCGACCATCGCGTGCGCGTCGTGAACACGCCGGGCCGCAACGCGACCGCCGTGGCCGAGTTCGCCATCGGCGCCATTCTCGCCGAGACCCGCAAGATCCGCGTCGGCCACGAAGCGCTGCGCGCCGGCACCTGGCGGGGTGATCTCTACCGGGCGGACGTGACCGGCCGGGAACTCAACGAAATGACGGTCGGCGTGATCGGCTACGGCAACATCGGGACCAAGGTCGTCAAGCTGCTGCGCGCTTTCGGCTCGAGGGTTCTCGTCCACGATCCCTATGTCCAACTGGCGCCCGACGATCGTGACGCGGGCGTGGAACTCGTCCCCTTCGAGCGCCTGCTGGCGGAAGGCGACGTGGTCACCATGCATGCCCGCGTGACGGAAGAGACGACCCGCATGATGAATGCGGAAGCCTTTGCGCGCATGAAGCCCGGATCGCTGTTCGTCAACACGGCGCGTGGACCACTCTGCGACTATGACGCGCTTTTGGCGGCGCTCACCGAAGGCCACCTCGGCGGCGCGATGCTGGAGACATTCGCCGTCGAGCCTGTTCCGCCCGACTGGCGATTGCTGCAGTTGCCGAACGTGACGCTGACGCCCCATATCGCGGGCGCGTCCCGCCGTACCGTCACCTTCGCTGCCGAGCAGGCGGCCGAGGAAGTGCGGCGCTACCTCGCCGGCGAACCGCCCAGGAACCCTTGCTGATGGATATTCGTCACGCTATCTGCGACGCGATGGTCACGCTGGTCGAGACGGGGCTGAACCGGGGCGCGTCCGGCAACATTTCTGTGCGGGAAGGCGATCGCATGCTGATAGCGCCGTCCGGCGTGCCGCCTCACGAGATTGCGCCCGACATGATCGCTTCGATGCCGCTTTCGGGCGATGGCGAATTCGACGGCCTCCTCAAGCCGTCGGTCGAGTGGCGCTTTCACCGCGACATCCTGCGCGCGAGACCCGAAATGGGCGCCGTGGTGCATGCTCATGCACCCTGGTGCACGGTGCTGGCCTGCGCGCGCAAGCCGATCCCTGCGATTCACTACATGATCGCGGCTTTCGGTGGCGCGGACATCCCGCTGGCCGACTACGCCACCTACGGCACGCCGCAGCTTTCGGCCAACATCCTGCGCGCCATGGAGGGACGGTCGGGTTGCCTGATTGCCAACCATGGCATGGTGGTGGGGGGCGACACGCTGGCCCGCGCCATGTGGCTGGCGCAGGAGATCGAGGCGCTCGCGCACCAGCACTTCCACACGCTGCTCATCGGTGGCGCGGCGATTCTCCCGGATGCGGAGATCGCCGATACGGCGAGGGGCTTTGAGACCTATGGCAGAAGCGCCAGGGGAGAGGCTCGATGACCGAAACGGTCGATCTGTTCATCATCGGCGGCGGCATCAACGGGGCGGGCATCGCGCGTGACGCGGCGGGCCGCGGACTCTCCGTGATCCTGTGCGAGAAGGACGATCTGGCCGAGGGGACCTCGTCGCGTTCCGGCAAGCTGGTGCATGGCGGGCTGCGCTATCTCGAATACTACGAGTTCCGGCTGGTGCGCGAGGCGCTGATCGAGCGCGAGGTGCTGCTGGAGAGCGCGCCGCACATTATCTGGCCGATGCGCTTCGTCCTGCCGCACTCGGCCGACGACCGGCCGGCCTGGCTGATCCGCCTGGGATTGTTTCTCTACGACCATCTGGGCGGCCGCAAGCATCTGCCCGGCACGCGCACGCTCGACCTGCGCCGCGACCCTGAAGGCGCTCCGCTGAAGCGACAGTACACCAAGGGGTTCGAATATTCGGACTGCTGGGTCGACGATGCCAGGCTGGTGGTCCTGAACGCCCTCGACGCCGCCGAAAGGGGCGCGAAGGTCTTCACCCGCACCGCCTGCACGAGCGCTCGCCGCGAGGGCAATATGTGGCGCGTGGAGCGGACCGACATGCGAAGCGGTGCCCGACGCACGGTCATGGCGCGGGCGCTGGTGAACGCCGGCGGACCCTGGGTCAACGACATCATCGGCCGCGTGACGGGCACCAATTCGACCCGCAATGTGCGCCTGGTGAAGGGCAGCCACATCATCGTTCCGAAGTTCTGGGACGGGCAGCAGGCCTACCTCGTGCAGAACGACGACCGGCGCGTCATCTTCATCAATCCCTACGAGGGCGACAAGGCGCTGATCGGGACGACCGACATTCCATATGACGGCGCCGCCGAGAAAGTGGCGGCCGACGAAGACGAGATCGCCTACCTGATTGCGGCCGTGAACCGGTACTTCGTCCAGACGCTGCGGCGCGAAGACGTGCTGGAGAGTTTTTCGGGCGTGCGGCCGCTCTATGACGATGGCGCGGGCAATCCGTCGGCGGTGACCCGCGATTACGTCTTCGACCTGGACACGCGCGGCGGCGCGCCCCTGCTCAACATCTTCGGCGGCAAGATCACCACGTTCCGAAAGCTGGCCGAACATGCGCTGCATCGGCTGGCGCCGTTCTTTCCCGACATGGCCGGCGACTGGACGGCCAAGAGCGTCCTGCCCGGCGGCGATCTGCCGGACGGAAACGTGGCGGCCTTCATCAACATGCTGGCGCGCGACCATCCCTGGCTGCCGCGGGAGCTCGCGCGGCACTACACACGTCTCTACGGGTCGCGCACGCTCGACCTGATCGGACGCCGGCAGTCGCTCGCGGAGATGGGGCGTTGCTTCGGACCGCTGCTCTACGAGGCCGAGGTCCGCCATCTCGTCGCGCGCGAATGGGCCGAAACGGCGGAAGACGTGCTGTGGCGGCGGACCAAGCATCGGCTTCACATGAGCCCGGCCGAGCAGGCGGCCTTCGGGGAATGGTTCGAGGCGTCCGACATGGCGCAGTCGGCATGACATGGCGGTTCGCCCATGCCGGCTGACGCGCTCCATCTGGGCCTGGACGTCGGCACGTCGGGTGCGCGCGCAGTCGTGATCGACGCCGCCGCCAACGAGGTGGCGTCGGCGAAATCCGCGATGGCCGAGCACGGTTCGGACCTGCGCGACCCCGCCATCTGGCGCGCCGCGGCCATGGCTGCGCTTGGCGGCGCCCTTGCCGGCGTCGACCGGCGCGCGGTGCGGTCGCTCTGCGTGGATGGAACCTCGGGCACCATGCTCGCCGTCGACGATGCCGGCCGGCCTCTCTCGGCGGGTCTCATGTATAACGATCCCTGCGGCGACGCCGCGATCCTCGATGCGATCGCCCGCCGCGCGCCCGCGGCCTCGGCCGCCCATGGCCCGACGTCGGGCGCCGCGCGCGCGGTGATGCTCGGGCGCCTGTCGCCGGCGATGCTGCTGCACCAGGCGGACTGGATCGCCTTCCTCCTGTCCGGCCGCATGGCGAGCGACGCCAACAATGCGCTGAAGACGGGCTACGACCCGGTGGCCGGCGAGTGGCCGGCCTGGATGGACGAAGCCGGGGTGCGGCGCGAACTCCTGCCGCCGGTGCTGGAGCCCGGGCAGCCGGTCGGCCGCGTGACGGCGGCGGCGGCCGAGACCTTGGGGCTGTCGCCGGACTGCGTCGTCGTGGCCGGCACGACCGATGGCTGCGCCTCGTTCCTCGCCACGGGGGCGAGCGAGCCGGGGGAGGGCGTTTCGGCGCTCGGCACGACGCTGACGGTCAAGCTGCTCTCGGACCAGCCGATCTTTGCGCCGGAATACGGCATCTACAGCCATCGCCTGCTCGGCCGGTGGCTTGCCGGCGGGGCGTCCAATTCCGGCGGCGCGGCGCTGCTGGCGCATTTCTCCAGCGACGACATGGCCCGCCTTTCGCCCGAAATCGATCCCGAGACCGACACCGGCCTCGACTTCTATCCGTTGCCGGGGCGCGGCGAGCGCTTTCCGGTGGCCGATCCGGCCATGGAGTCGCGCCATTCGCCGCGTCCCAAGATCGATGCCGAGTTCCTCAAGGCCTTGTTCGAAGGGGTCGCGGGCGTGGAGGCCTTGGCCTATCGGAGGCTCGCCGAACTGGGCGCGCCAGCGCTGACGACGGTGCGCAGCGTCGGCGGGGCGGCCTCCAATCCGGTCTTCTCGCGCATCCGCTCGCGCCGCCTCGGCGTGCCGATGGCGAAGCCGCTCTCCGGCGAGGCGGGCTTCGGGGCCGCGCTCCTCGCGCGTCGCGGAGCCGCGACATGACGCCTGCGACGCTCGCCGACCTCGCACCGCGCTACGATGCCTTCCTCATCGACCAGTTCGGGGTCCTGCTCGACGGCCAGCATGCCTATCCCTGGGCGCCCGCCGCATTGTCGCGCCTTTCCATGACTGGCAAGCCCATCCTGCTGCTTTCCAATTCCGGCAAGCGTTCCGCCCCGAATGCCGCGCGGCTCGAGCGGCTCGGATTTCAGCGCGGGTCGTTCCGGCTCGTGCTGTCGTCGGGCGAGGCGGCCTACCGGTTGTTGGCCGGTCGCGGTCTTGCCCCGGGCACGCGGGTCTGGCTGCATGCGCGCGACGGCGACGCCAGCGCCGTGGAAGGCCTGTCCTTCGCCATGGCAGCGGCGCCCGAGGAGGCCGCCCTGCTGGTGCTGGCCGGAAGCTGCGCCGACGTGATCGGTCTCGACGACTATCGCGCCATGCTGGAACCGGCCGCGGCCAGGGGCGTGCCGATGATCTGCACCAATCCGGACGTCGAGATGCTGACCCCCTTGGGCAAGCGTCCCGGAGCCGGGCGGATCGCGTCGCTCTACGAGGACCTGGGTGGGTCGGTGGAATGGATCGGCAAGCCGCATCCGCTGATCTATGCGGAAGCGGCGCGGCTCCTGCCCGGTCTCGCAGCGGATCGCGTGCTGTGCATCGGCGACAGCCCCGCCCATGACATCGTCGGCGGCCGTGCTGCGGGTCATGCGACAGCCTTCGTCCGCTCCGGCCTGCATGCCGATGCCGACGATATCGAACTGGCAGCCATCTGCGACGCGGCGGGCGCCCAGCCGGACCATGTGATCGAACGCTTCGACTGGCCGGAGTCCTGAATGCCCTTCACACTGTCCTTGAACTCGAACCCGCTGGTCAACCGTTTCGCCGATCCCGACGATCTGATCGATACGGTCGCGCACAAGCTCAAGGTACGCGACCTCCAGCTCACCCACGAATTCATCAATCCGAGCTGGCCAGCACACACGATCCGGCGCCTGACCCGCCAGATGACGGCGGCGATGCGGCGCACGGGCGTGAGGGTGACTAGCGGGATGACCGGACCCTATGGGCGGCTCAACCATTTCGGCCATCCGGATGCCGAGGTGCGGCGCTACTACATCGACTGGTTCAAGACCTTTGCCGACATCACGGCCGATCTCGGAGGGCAATCGGTCGGAACGCAGTTCGCGATCTTCACCTATCGCGACTATGACGATCCGACGCGTCGCGATGAGATGATCGGGATCGCCATAGAGGCGTGGGCCGAACTGGCCGAACACGCCAAGGGCGCTGGCCTGAACTACGTCTTCTGGGAACCGATGAGCATAGGGCGCGAGTTCGGCGAGACCATCGCCGCCAGCCTGTCGCTCCAGCAGAGGCTGAACGCCGCCGGCATGGCGTTGCCGATGTGGATGATGGCCGACATCGACCATGGCGACGTCACCAGCCCGAATCCGGACGACTATGACCCTTATGCCTGGGCCCGGGCAGTGCCGAAGGTGTCACCGATCATCCACATCAAGCAGAGCCTGATGGACAAGGGCGGTCACCGGCCGTTCTCCGCCGCCTTCAACGCGGTCGGGCGCATCCAGCCCGAGCCGCTCCTTGCGGCTCTCCGCGCCGGCGGCGGCGAGGACAACGACATCTGTCTCGAGCTCTCGTTCAAGGAGCGCGAACCGAACGATCGCGAGGTCATCCCGCAGATCGCGGAAAGCGTCGCGTTCTGGGCCCCGCACATCAATACAGGCGCGAGCGACCTCAACCTGTGAACCAGCTTGGGAATGACAGATGAGCGAACCGGCGATCTGGATCGGCACGAGCTGGAAGATGAACAAGACGCTGGCCGAGGCGCGCCTCTTCGCGGAGGGGCTTCGCGATGCCGACGCGGCACGCGACCCGCGCGTCCAGCGTTTCGTCATTCCGCCGTTCACCGCCGTGCGCGAGGTCAAGGCCCTGCTCGCCGGCATTTCGGTCAAGGTCGGCGCGCAGAACATGCACTGGGCCGATCAGGGCGCCTGGACCGGTGAGATCAGCCCGGTCATGCTCAGGGACTGCGGCCTGGACATGGTCGAACTGGGGCACAGCGAGCGACGCGAGCATTTCGGCGAGACGGACGAGACGGTCGGGCTGAAGGTCGAGGCGGCGGTGCGGCACGGGCTCGTCCCGCTGATCTGCATCGGCGAGACGCGCGACCAGAAAGACGCGGGCCGCGCCCGAGAGGTGCTTGAAGGCCAGGTGCGCGGCGCGCTCCGCCGCCTTACTCCGGCTCAGGCCAAGGCGCCCATCCTGCTGGCCTATGAGCCGGTCTGGGCGATCGGGGAGGGCGGCGTGCCGGCCAGTCCCGCCTATGCGGATGCGCGCCAGGCCGACATCCTGGCCGTTACCGAGGCGGTGCTGGGACGGCGGGTTCCGTGCCTCTATGGCGGCTCCGTCAATCCGCAGAACTGCGCGGAACTGATTTCCTGCCCGCATGTAAACGGGCTGTTCATCGGGCGATCGGCCTGGACCGTCGAGGGCTATCTCGACATCCTCGCGCGGTGCGCCGGCAAACTGTAGAGGAAGGGCGACATGAAACTGGCGATCGCAGGAGACAGTGCGGGCGAGGGTCTTGCGAAGATCCTGGCCGAGCACCTGAAGGACAAGCACGAGGTGTTCGAGGTCAGCCGCACGGAGGCAGGTCCCGACGATTTCTATGCCAACCTGTCGGACCGGGTTGCGAGCGCCGTGCTTGCAGGCACCTACGACCGTGCGATCCTGATCTGCGGCACGGGAATCGGCGTGAGCATCGCCGCCAACAAGGTCACGGGCATCCGTGCGGCGCTGTGCCACGACACCTACTCGGCCGAGCGCGCGGCGTTGTCGAACGACGCCCAGATCATTACGATGGGCGCGCGGGTGATCGGGCAGGAACTCGCCAAGTCGATTGCCGAAGCCTGGCTGGCGCAGACGAACAATTTCGATCCGCAGGGCCGCTCGGCAGGCAATGTGAGGGCCATCGAAGCGATCGGCCGCAAATATGCCGCGCGGGGCACCGGAGCCTAGGACCGGGTTCCGGCGCAGGATGGGTGCCGGCCAGAGCGGTTGCGAGCGGGAGATCGATGCCGATCCGCCGCGCGCCTTGCGGCGGCTCCGCAGCCCTGCCGTCCGCCAGAGAAGCATCCGGATGGCTTGACAATGCACGCAAACGGCCGACGCTCTGCACAGCGCTGCCGAGCGACAGAAGCACTGCATCGTCGAGGGAGGGAAGACGAATGGCGACCAAGAAGATCATCAACGATGGCGACGATGCGGTCGACGAGATGCTGGACGGCGTGCTCGCGGCTCATGCCGACGTACTGGTGCAGCTTCCCGACAGCCGGCGTTCGATCGTGGCGCGGCAAGGACCGCGCAAGGGCAAAGTCGGCCTGGTGATCGGCGGCGGCTCCGGCCACGAGCCCACCTTCCTCGGCTACGTCGGCAAGGGGCTCGCGGATGCGGCCGCCATCGGCAACGTCTTCGCCTCGCCGCCGCCCGATCCGATCCGGGCCTGCACCAAGGCGGTCGATGGCGGCGCCGGCGTCCTCTACATGTATGGCAACTATGCCGGCGACGTCATGAACTTCGACATGGCGGCCGAAATGGCGGCGATGGACGACATCGAGGTGCGAACGGTCCTGACCACCGACGACATCGCATCGGCTCCGGCCGCCGAGCGGGAGAAGCGCCGCGGGGTGGCGGGCAACGTCTTCATCTTCAAGGCGGCGGGCGCGGCCTGCGACATGATGCTTCCGCTCGACGAATGCGAGCGTGTCGCGCGCAAGGCGAACGCGGCTACCTACACGATCGGCGTTGCGCTCTCCCCCTGTTCGCTGCCGCAGACCCGGCGCTGGAATTTCGAGATGGGCGAGAGCGACATGGAGATCGGCATGGGCATCCATGGCGAACCCGGCATGAGACGCGAAACGCTCCTGTCCGCCGACGAGATCACGGACCGCATCATGGACTCCATCCTGGGGGAAATGGCGCCGTCGCCGGGCGATCGCATGGCGGTGCTGGTCAATTCGCTCGGATCCACGCCGCTGATGGAGCTCTACATCATCAACAGGCGTGTCCATCAACGGCTCGCGACGGCAGGCATCGCGGCGCACAAGACCTTGGTGGGGAACTACTGCACCTCGCTGGAGATGGCCGGCGCCTCGATCACCCTGATGCGGCTCGACGACGAGTTGACCCGCATGATCGATCATCCTTGCCATTGCGCAATGTTTTCGGCGTGAAGGCGGCGATGACCGAGTTCGACAGCAAGCGCTTCATCGCGATGTTCGAGACCATTGCCGACCGGCTCGAACGGGAACGGGACCACCTCTGCGCATTGGACGGGCATATCGGCGATGCCGACCACGGCATTGCCATGTCGCAGGGCTTCAATGCGGTCCGGGCCGCGGTTGCCGCGCTGCGGGATGCCGATGCAGCGCCCTGCGACGTTTTCAATGCGGCGGCGAAGGCATTCCTCAACGCCGTTGGTGCATCGTCCGGACCGCTCTACGCGACGGCCTTCATGCGCGCCGGCGCGGCGCTCAAAGTCAGGCAGATCGCCAGCGACGACGACGTCTCGAACGCGCTCCAGGCCATGGCCAGGGGAATCGAGGATCGCGGCAAGGCGACTGTCGGGGAAAAGACGATGGTGGATGCCTGGCGCCCCGCAATGGATGCCCTTGCGCAGGCCCGCGCCTCCGGCGCTGATCTGTCCTCCGCTCTGGCGGCGGCCGTCCGCGCTGCAGCCGAAGGCGCACGGCGGACAGCCGACATGGTCGCCACGAAAGGACGTTCCTCGCGGTTGGGCGAACGGGCGCGGGGTCATGTCGATCCCGGCGCCGCATCCGCGGCGATCCTCATCGAGGAGATGGCCAGGAGCCTCGCGGCGCCATGAACCGCTGGTAGCGGACGCGGTGATGAGGATTTGACCAGGCTGACGTGCGACGGCCCCCAAGGCGCGACGACCTGAAAATCCGGGTCGCGAGGCCTTGCCGCGATGCGTCGAGACGACGATTCCCGGAGAAATGAATGGGCTGAGCTCCCTTGCAATTCTGTCGACTTTCGCACTAGTCTGTTCTTGTTCTCAGGGCGGGGTGCAATTCCCCACCGGCGGTATCGGGCGTGATCCCGGAGCCCGCGAGCGCTTCCGGGCAACCGGAAGGTCAGCAGATCCGGTGAGATGCCGGAGCCGACGGTATAGTCCGGATGGAAGAGGACAAGTCTTGGAGACCGCGCGCAGGCGCGGTGTTCATTTTTTGTTCGCCCAAGGGACGTTTGTCTGATCCGCGATCGCGGTGACGGTGCAACGAAGTCGGGTCTCCGGCCAACCCTTGAAAGACGACATATGACGATCTCAACAATCGAAAATGCGATCGCCGCCATCGCCCGCGGGGAAATGGTGATCGTAGTGGACGACGAAGGCCGCGAGAACGAAGGCGACATCGTCTTCGCCTCGCAGGATGTTTCCACCGAGAAAATCGCCTTCATGATGAACAAGGCCAGAGGCCTTATCTGCGTGTCCGTCGAAGGTTCGCGCCTCGACGAACTCGACCTGCCACTGATGGTGCCCAACAACACCGAAATGCTCAAGACCGCATTCACCGTCTCGATCGATTACCTGCCGGGAACGACGACCGGCATCTCAGCCGCCGACCGCGCCGCCACCATCAGGGCCCTGATCGATCCGGCCACGCGGCCAGAGGAACTTGCGCGCCCCGGCCATGTCTTTCCGCTTCGCGCACATCCGCGCGGCGTGCTCGGCCGGCCGGGCCATACCGAGGCCGCGATCGACCTGTGCCGGCTCGCCGGAAAGTACCCGTCGGGCGTGATCTGCGAGGTGGCCAAGGACGACGGCTCCATGGCCCGGCTGCCGGATCTGGAACGGTTCTCCGCGGAGCACGGGCTCGTCGTCGTCACGATAGAGGATCTGATTGCGCATCTGTCGAGAGGCCTTGAACACACCAGTATGGATGCGTTGGTGGCGGCAGTTGCTGCCTAGAGCGTGTCTCCCGAAAGTGGGCACGTTTTCGGGTGAAAGACATACGCGAAAACAAAGACCTGAAGCGTGCGGAGCGAATCTGAAAGATCGCGACACGCTTTAGTTCTACAGTTTCGCATTATGCCATCATGTGGTTCCCTTCGTGAAGGTCACATATCGAAGAATTTTCCGGTTAAGCAGTATTGTTGGGCGATTCCGCCAACATTTCGGTAATAAGTATGAAATATCCTGAATTCAGGTGAATTTTCTTTCGAGGAGGCCTTCGTATCTAATCTGAACGGCCAATAATTGCGCGTCAAATCCGATTGACATCGATTCATGCCAAGGCCTCAAAGTATTTTCCCCGGTGTTTTCCCATAAAATTCAAAAGCATAGAACTTTGACGGCCCTGCAGTCGGCGGTAGACCATCGAATGGAGCCGATATAATCGACGTTTCAAATGCTTATGGCGAATTTAAATTATCGGGTGGGAGTGGCGGACACATACGGCGGCAATAGCGTGGTTTCGGCAATGGTTTTCGTCGGCGGCTGATTGCCCCGCCCGTTCATCCTTTATGGCCAGTGGTTATGAGATCGTGGCCTCTGAACTGCGAAAGGAAAACTGAGCATTGGTGCTTGCCCCGCGAAAAGGGCGCTGAACGATCCATTTGCCGCTGAATTGCTATTTGCGTTCGGGCAGTGGCGGATTGCCGTGCGTCGGGAGCGGGCCGATCCATAGCATCGCTTTCTCGCGAAGCGCTGAAGGTGACGCACCGATCACCATGCGCTTGGTGGGTGCCACCTATTGGGGACGGCTGCATGCCGGACGTCAGGTCAGGCGTAGACCGCTGGGCGTTGCGCCAAAGCCTGGCTGCAAACTAAGGCGAATGCAGCTGAGGTCGCCGGCATGGAAGCCTCCGCAACAGACGAAGCGGTGATATGGCGGTTCCGGCCGGCCCTGGTCGCGTCCGCGCGCCATGGCCAGGCTGGAATCGCCCGCTCAGACGCGCATCAGGACCATGTCGTCGCGCAACCGCTGCAATTCGTCGCCGGAGTAGTCTTCGCGCGGCGTGGCGTCGGCGGCCCGTTCCAGCAGCTGGTCGCAGCCGACGGCGAGCCAGTAGCCGGCACATTCCACGAAGCCCTCGAAGCGTCCGGGCGCGCTCTCGGCCGTGACCGTGGCGGGGTGCCAGCGCTCGCGCAGCGAGACGCGGCCGTCCTCCAGCGCCAGATATCCGCAGCCGGTGGCGGCGCCAAGCGAATTGGCCTGGAGGATTTCGGTCATCATCGCCTCGCTCGGATAGTCGAGGTCCGGCAGGGCGACCGCAAGCTCCAGGGTCTCCCCATCGATGCGTCTCGCCTCCACGACCCGTTCGCCGAGCTGCGTCAGCCTCGCCTTGCCGTCTTCGCCCAGCGCCAGCCCCGGCTGGTCGAGCAGTCCGCCGATCGCCGAAATGAGCGTGTCGAGCTGCGTCATGTGTCTTCGTCCTTCTGTTGCGGCGGGTCTTTCCGGGCCCGTCCGTCCGTCGCGGCCTGCGCGCCGCGCTCGTGTCAGATGCGGATCATCACCGGTTCGGCGGCCGCCATCTCACCGTCCTCGTCGAGCGGGGGCTCCTCGCTCCACGCGGGCGGACGGGCGTCCGCCTCGCGGCGCAGGCGGGCCCGTTCGAGCAAGGCCGCGGCAGCGCCGCCGCGCCACCGGCGGGCGAGGGCGACGAGCGCCTCGAAGCGGCTCTTCGCGACGTCCGGACGCGCCTCGGCGGCGAGCCAGCGTTCGCGATGGATCGCATCGGTGCCGTCGAGCGCCAGCGACCCGGCCTCCCCGAATGCGGCGGCGGCGTTGGCTTCCAGCATTTCGAGCATGACGGCGCGGTCCGGCCGGTCGAGCTGCGGGATCCGGAAGCTGAGTTCGAGCGCCCGGTCGTCGACCTGCGTGACGTGGATGGTCAGCTCGCGGCCGACCGGGATCGAGGCCTGGCCGTCCCGCCCGAGCGACAGCGATCTGTCGCCGGCCGCCTCGGCCAGGATGGAGAAAAGGTGATGTGCGTTGCTCATGTGTCGGGCGCCTGTCCTTGCTTCGCTCGCCTACTTGTCCTTCACGTCGCCCTTTTCCGGAGGAGGGGGCGAGTAACTGGCGATCGTCTTCAGGTGCTTCCCCTCGTCGAGGTACTTGGCGTGCCTGTCGATCAGGTCCGTTCGGAATTTCAGCCCTTCCTCGCTCATGCCGACATTCGTGAGCATCCCCGAAATCTCGCGACCGAGCGGGATCAAAACGTCCTTCTGGAGGTTCGCGAGAGCTATCGTGTTGATCTTCCCATCGGCTAGTCCGCCGTTCATCGCGCCGGTGAACACCCCCGAGATCAGCGTGGCCAGAGTGGTCGAGACCTTGTCGTTGACGATCACTTCCTTGATTCTTTGTTCCGGTGGCAGCTGCTTCGTCTTGCCGGTCTGCGTCTTCTTGGTGTCGGATCCTTCGTGGAGCCCAGGATTGTCGGTGATGCTCGGCGTGGCATTCTTGAGCAATGACGACACGAAAAGGTTGGATACCTTGGAGCCGACTTCGATGTCACCTTCAATGACTTTCGACTGAAGCTCAAGCACGGCGCCCTTGAGGGTGTCCGGCAAACCATTGCTCTTCACGTCCGCGACAAACTCCTTGACCAACAAGGCAACGGCCTTCTTTCCTTCTTCCGAGAGCATGGGGTATATGGAGGCCAGATTGAAGCTTTCTATCGATCCCTTGTTGACGGCTTTCTGGATGATCGACCGGACATCAGTTTCGAGTGTCTTGTAAGCCTCCTTTCCCTTCGTCTTGTCCCAGACGGCCAATGTCGAGTCCAGGAGCTCGTTCGCCTTTCCGCCATAGTTGAGGAACTTCTGCGTAATGCCATCATTTCCTCCCGCCTTTCGCAGGAACGACTGATCGGGCGCAGTCCTTGCATGTTCCAGTGCCATGTTCTTGAACAGCTTGATGGCATTCTCTGGCTTCCTCGCGTCCGCGAACTTGTCGACGATGGCCTTGAGCAGTTCCGCCTTGTCGGTGCGGCCTTCTCCCAAAAGTCCCTTGGCGATGTAGTTCAAGGCCTTCAGGTCGATTCCGTCGAATTGGGCCGCGGTGCTGTCGTACATCAGCTTGTCGGCGATCCTGCCGAATGCTTGTTCGCGCGTGAACGTCTTTCCCTCGTTCTTGCCGGTCGTCTCTTCCTTGATGATCCTTTCCGCATCCCGGAGGAGTGAGCCCATGAGCGTGCTGACCCTCTCGCCGAACCCCTGCGTTTTAGCTTCCTTGACCAGCCAGGAGCATACTGTGGAATTGCTCAGATTGGGCACCCCCGTCATGTCCTTCGTGTCCTTGACGCCTGCGATCTCGGCGTCGCGCCGGTCGAGCGATTCCATGTAGGCCTTCTTCTCGAGGGAGAGATTGTAGTCGGCCATCTTCTCCTTGAACTCGGCCTTCTGCTCCTTGTGCTCGGCCTTCTGCTCCTTGCGCAGCGCGATGCGCTCGCCGATGAACTCGATCTTCTCCGAGAAGCTTTTGCCCTTCAGCCCGCTCATCGTCTCCTTGAAGAACTCTAGGCCCGACTTCAGGGGAGAGACGTCCTTGGGCGGGTTCGTCATGTCGCCCTTTTTCGTGGCCTCGGTGCCGCCCGTGTTCCCGGTCTCTATGATGATGCTGTTTCGCGATACTTCACCGACCATGGCGATGCTCCTTTCGATGGATGTGACGAGACTGTCGCCCGCAACCGGCCTGCCCGGGGTGCCGGGCGATACGCGCCGTGTGTGACGTTCGACAAGCATCGCGCCAAGGAGATGGAAGCCGACCACCAGAAGATCGCCGATCGCAAGGCGCGCGCGGAGCATGCGCTGCTCGCCCTGCGCAAAAAGACGCTGGAGACGGCAGAGGCCTATCGCGAGGCGCAAATCGATCGGGAGAAGTACGACGAACTCCTCGACGGCCTGAAGCGCGAGTTGATTGTCGTGGCGACCTCGAAGGAGAGCGAAGCGAACCTGAAGATGTTCGACATTCCCTATGAACGGGGCGACGACTTCTTGCCCAACACGCCGAGCCTTTGGGTCCACACCCGACACCTGGGACTGGTCGATCAGTCGGGAATTCAGCGGATGACGCTGCCCAGCATGCTGACCTACCACCTTGCCCACGTGCTCAAGGACCACGCGGGGCAGTTCCTGGGCGTGCAGGAGGCGATGTTCCTCATGAACCAGATGGAAAAAAATTTCGCGGAACTCGTCCGCGAGGCGACGCGCGCGCTTCCCATTATCACCATCACCGATGTTCTCAAGCGGCTCGTCGGAGAAGGCATCTCGATCCGCGACATGCGCACCATCCTCGAAGCGCTGGTGGAGTGGGGCCAACGCGAGAAGGATCCGATACTCCTGTCCGAGCATGTCCGGGGCGCGCTCTCACGCTACATCACCTACAAGTATTCGGGCGGCCAGAACGTCATCCCGGCCTATCTACTCGGCAAGGAAGTCGAAGACGAGGTTCGCGGCGCCGTCCGCCAGACGTCGGCGGCGTCCTACCTCGCGCTATCCCCCGAGTTCCACCGCCGCTTGATGGAGGCACTCAAGGCTTCGATACATCCCAAGACAGGTCGACCCCGATGTTGACTGCCAGGTTTACCGCAAACGAGCCGAAGGTTACGCTTGGCCAAAAGGCGCGGCCTTTCGCCAGGATTAGACCGGTTGCAAACCCGGAGGGCAACCAAACCGCGGCCGTGTTCCACTGCACCGAAGCGGTTGACAGCGACAATGCGGCCAGCAGCACGTACACGAGAGCGTAGCCGAAAATCCTGATCCTGCCCGCTCCTTCGTTCAAGGCCGGCAACCTCCAGCGGAAAGATGCTTTGTCGAGGATGGCAAACCGATGCGCCACCGGCCGCGCGTGCGTTCCAGAGGGATGGTTCGAATTGGCTGCGTCACAACTGTCATTTCGCCTTTGACCAATATCCTGCTCCCGCTCCGTTCATTGCGTCATCCCTGGGAAGCAGGATTTGGTCTTTTTTTGCTGCGGTCAATCTGGCTTGCGGCAAGATTCGAAAAAAAGACCGCTCTCAGCGCCCGCGCTCGCTTGGTCTCAATCACATACGGCCGGCTTTGACCGTGATATCCGGCACAGCGGTCGAATCGACCATTTGCTATCTCTCCATGGGGGTTCCTTGAGCCAGGCTGTCATGCTTGGGCGAAAGGAAGAAGAACCGATGGGAGGCATGTCTGACGGCACGATCATCGGATGGCGATTGTGGCTCTGGCCCTGGGCGACGCCTTTTTTTCTTTTCGAGCAGGACGCCGGTTCGCTCCCTTGACTATTGTGGTTCAAGCATCGCGAGCGCGTCGGAACATTCCGGACGTCGGGGAGCGGCGGCATCTGGGTGGCACCCTGGAGCAACGTCCGACCGGATTGAAACATTCTGGTCTGATGTTGCTCTAGCGGCGGGTTCACGAACTTCATGGCGCCGTCCATCGCGCCGTAGAGCTGCGATTCCTTCTCCAGCTTGCCGCGTCGAGCCTTGGCGTCGTTCATGTCGATCTGACCCGCGCGCATGTCGGAATCGATCGACATCTGTTTGCCGGGCATCGCGTCCAACGAGAAGCGCGCGGCTACTTCCGCGACCCGCTCGGCGCCCTTCGTGATCACCATGAAGTTGACGATCGTCAGGATGAGAAAGATCACGCCGCCGACGATGAGGTTGCCCGAGACGACGAACTTGCCGAATGTTTCGACGATCTGGCCGGCATCCGCGTCGAGCAGGATGAGGCGCGTGGTCGTGATCGACAGCGCGAGGCGAAACAGTGTCGTCAGCAGCAGGATCGCTGGAAAGGCGGAAAAGGCGACGACGTCGGCAAGATAGATCGCCACCATCAGCAGGATGGCGGACATGGTCAGGTTGATGCCGATCAGGATGTCCACCAGAACGGTGGGCAGCGGCAGGATCATCATGAAGACGATGCAGATCAGCAGGAAGGCGAGGATGATGTCGTTGCGTTGCGAGATGTTCCGCAGGAGTTTTGTCAGCACGATCCATAGCCTCCAGACGCCTGGCCGCGCGGCGCGCCTCTTTCTGCCCTCCCGCGCATCGCAAAGGATGTATCCTTTGACACCATCATACCGAGAAGGGACGCTAGGATACCGCTCATCGGATCTGGCCGCATTCGGCGGTGTATCGAACCTGGATCAGGCTGGTGGCGGAACTGCTGTCGAGCGACGAGACGCGTCTGCTTGCGTCGATTGGAATGCTGGGGCTCTCGCGCGGCGAGCTCGAAGCGGCGGATGATATCTTCGCCGCTCTTTCGCGTGCGCGTCCGGGAGCGGAGATAGGCCCCTTGGGTCGAGCGCTGGTGCGAATGGCAAAGGGTGATACGCGCGGCGCGATAGGCATCCTCAACGCAGCGGAGCCGAGCGACGCCATCTACTTCTTCCTGGCCATCGCGCTGCGCGACATGGGCGATGAGGCAGAAGCACAGGATCTGCTCGAGAATCTTGCCGCAGTCGCGTCGGTTCCAGTCAGAGACATGGCCAGGCAATTGATCGACCGGGTCGAAGCCTAGAGTATCCGTGTTGGTCACGGAAGGGATTGAGCCCATTTGCGGCCGTCCCTGAGCAGGGCGTTTGCGAGCACGACGAGCTTTCGCATGATGGCGGCGATGGCTTTCTTGGCGGGTTTGCCGGCTGTGATGAGTTGGTCGTATTTTGCTTTGAGGTCGGTATTGAATCGCATGGCGACGAGAGCCGGCATGTAGAGGGCCTGTCGGATGTTGGCCCAGCCGCCGCGGATGAAGGCGCGGCCGGTCCACTGCCCGTATTGGCGGGTGATGGGAGCTAGCCCTGCGAGGGAGGCTGCCTGACCGTTTCCGAGAGTTCCGAGTTCAGGCATGTCGATAATCAGCGCGAAGGCGGTGATGGCCGAGACGCCCGGGATCGAGACGAGGATGTCGAAGCGGCGCGCCAGCTCCTGGTCTGCCGTGATGAGCGCCACGATCTCCTTTTCGATCGCGGTGATCTGGCGCTCGATCTGCCTGAGCTGCTCGGCATTGTGGCGCTCGAGGATGGGCAAGATCAGGGTCTTTGCCCTGTTCTTCGCCGCCGTGCGGTTCTTCACCAGCGCCTCGCGGACCATGTGCAGGTCGTTGAGATCCTTGAGGATCGGACTGCGCACCGGCCGCGCCTCAAGGTCGAGGAGTGCGCCCATGCGCGCCAGCATGGCGGCGTCGAGTTGGTCGGTCTTGGCGAGCCTGCCGGTCGCCTCGGCAAAACGCCGGGCCTGGCGCGGATTGACCTTGACCAGCCGGGAGCCCGCATCCGCCAGTTTCCGCTCGAAGGCCCGGTGATAGGGACCGGTTGGCTCGTAGACGATGCGGGTGCCGGGCGCGCCCTCGCGCTGGCCGAGCCAGGTCACGAAGGCTCCATGACCGGCCTGATCGTTGGCAAAACGCCGGCTGGCGCCGTCGCTCATGCGGTGGGCGGATCGGGTTCCACGACGTGGTGTAGCTGGCGGCATTGGTCGCCGTCGAGCGAGAGCGCATGTTCGGACGCACCCTACTCGCTGGCGCCCAAACCGTGGGCGGGTCAAGCATCGAGGCGTTTATGGAAGCCAGACCTGCCGCCGGTTTCGCGGGCGGCCGAGAGGGGTTCATCGATCCTGGAGAATGGGAATGCAGAGACGGATGTTGCTCTCGTTCAAGCTTGAAGGCCGATGCTCGTGAAGGATCGCACGGACGTAATCCAGGAATATCCACGAGCACCTGCACGAACGGTGGCCAAGGCGATACGCCATCCGCCCGAGAAGAAAGCTCGACCGGTGATATCGCGCGCCTCTTCTGATAAAAAGCAGGCGAATGCATTCGTTTTAACCACGGTTTTGCCTAAAGGAACGCCGACAATAAATCCTCGTGTCGATTGCTTTTCATGAAAGCTCTCGAAGCTTGATTCTATAGCGACAATTCGAGTAAATCCCTCGCGATAGGCGGGGCAGTCGACCATGAACACCAATGCCGCGATTTCGGAGCAGCGCGGCGGGCCGCAAAACCGGACGAAGCTTTTCCTAATCGACGATCATCCCATCGTCGAAGCTGGTTTGAGCCTTATCCTCAAATGCCATCCGGATCTGCATCTCGCTGGCAGTTGCTCGAACCCCGACAGCCTTTCGGTTGACGATCTGCACAAGACCGCCGATGTCTTCGTCCTCGATCTCGTCTACCTTGGTACGGTGAACATCGATGCCATTCGCAGAATCCGTAAGCATGCGCCTGGAAGCATAATTGTCGTCTACTCCTCGCTCCCGAGCCGTCAGTATAGACCTGTCGTCACCGCGGCCGGAGCCGATGAGTTCGTCAGCAAGGACACCAGCCTCGGGATTCTTGTTTCGACCATCCGCGCGATCGTCGCCCGGCACCGTGACCCAGATCAGGGAGACACACGGCCCGTGCGGGACGGTGCGGAGCCCAGAGGTGTCGCGTCACCGGCCGCGAGCGTAATCGGTAATGTACACCTGACACATCGCGAAAGGCTTGTCGCCCGCTTGCTTGGACAAGGCGTTGCTGTCGCGCAAATAGGCAAGATGATTGGCATCAGCAAGAAGACCGTAGCCGTCCACCGCGACAACATCAGGCGCAAACTCAACTGCCGCGACAGTAACGAATTGATCGCGCGGCTTTCTTCCCTCGCCCTGGATGCAGACATCCATCCGGCAGACGGAGGCCCCTCGGCCGCTGCTATGCCCGTGTCTCGGTCAAGCGCGCGGTGAATGTGATCCACACACTTCCTTGTTTGGCAGCCAGGAACTGGTGTGACGGCCACGCAGTCGCCGATTGGCCACCACAGGGTGGCAATAGGGTCGCTTTTTCGATGTCCTGTGGGGACTGTTGACGATCGAGCGGGAATGGTTTTGCCCGTCCGCGGGGCTGCGAGGACACAACGCGGTCTGTTTCGGACGACCTCAGGATCGCAAGCGGCACTCGACAGCTCCTCGATGGCAGGGTTGGAGACGAAAGTCGCATCCAGCGAAATGCCAACAGGGACGAATCACGGCTTCACCCTTGCTCCCGGCGCGATCGTCGGCGGTGCCGCGTTTAGGTGTTCGATGGCGAAACCGGCGGCAGCCTTGTAGCCGGCCATGAACGCTGCGCGTTCGACCGGCGGGATCACGTCGTCGATGTCGTCGAATTCGCCACCGCAGCGCTCGTCGACGAGGTTCAGCAACCCGAAGGGCCCGGCGCCTCTGTTGCGCAGGATGACCGCCGAGATCGGGCCGCAGAGTTTCCCGTCATAGGCGGCGAGTGCCTCTCGCGTCACGCCGTGCTCGATCATGCAGGCGCCGAGCACGCGGGCATCAACGATCGCCTGGCTCGCCCCGTTGGATCCGGTCGGGTACATCGCATGGGCGGCGTCGCCCATCAGCGTGACGGAGCCGTCCCGCCAGGTCGGGACCGGGTCGCGGTCGATCATGGGGTACTCGAAGACGTCCGTCGTGCCCGAGAGCAGCGCCGGCACGTCGAGCCAGTCGAAGGTCCAGCCGTCGAAGTGATGGACGAAGTCTTGCAGCGCCACGCGCTTGTTCCAGTCGCCACCCTGCCAGCCTTTCGAGGCGTCCCAGGTTACCTCGGCGATCCAGTTGATGACGGATAGGCCGGTGTCTGGATCGGGGTGCGAGATGGGGTAGAAGACGACACGTTGCCGGTGTGTGCCGAGGCCGACGAAGGAAGCGCCGGTGCGGATCGGCTTGCCGAGGCTGGTGCCGCGCCACATCACCGCGCCGCCCCAGTGGATCGGCGGCTGGGCGGGATGCATCTGCGCGCGGATCGCGGAGTGGATCCCGTCCGCGCCGATCAGCAGCGTGCCGGTCTCCTCGCTCGTCGTGCCGTTCGAATGCCGGATGAAGGCGGTGACGGTGCCGTCGGCCTCGTTGCGATAACCCGTCACGCGGCTGTCGAGCCGCACGGCATCTGCGCCCAGGCGCTCGACAGCCCTCTCGAACAGCAGCATCTGCAATTGGCCGCGATGAACAGCGTATTGCGGCCAGGCGTAGCCGGCGTCGAGTCCTCGAGGTTCGGAATAGACGTCGTTGCCGTTCAACCCCACGAGCGCCCATTCGCGTGCGGCAAGGCCGACCCGGTCGAGTTCGTCCGCGCCGATGCCGAGGTCGTAGAGTTCGCGCACCGCATTCGGCTGGATGTTGATGCCGACGCCCAGTGGCATCAGGGATCTGACGCCTTCGAAGACGACGCAGCGTAGGCCTATCTGATGCAGGGTCAAAGCGGCGGCCAGACCCCCGATGCCGCCGCCGGCAATCAATACGACAGGTTCGGGCATGTGTCCCCCTCGGTATCCCAGCGAGCGCTTTAAGCAAGAAGGCCCAGCAACGCAACGGCGTGGGGGGAGGTCGCCGGCTGCCGCGCGAGGCCAGACCTTTCGACCGGATGCCGGTCATCGCAGCCGGCAAGGCCCGACGGTCTCCGCCGGAGTGCGGCGACGCGCGCCGATGTTCGAGGATCGGTCCGCCGCCATCGCGCGCCATTGGCACTGACGGGCGGGAGAATCCGAGCATTTCGGACGAACCGCCTTCGCGCGAGAGGGGCAACAAGATGGGCTCCTGCCCGGCGATACAGCCACAGGCGCCTGCCGAGCGGGCCTCGCCGCGACGCAACGCACCAGGACCACGCTCGATGGTTCGAGACGGGTTGACCTCGACGCCGATCGTTTTCCCGACCAGCGGGACTTGATCGTGCCAGGCAATGTGTTAAGTAGCGCCCCATCAGCGTCTGCGCGGCGCGCGGGATTCCTCGCGGCTTCGTGGCGTGGTCAATATGACGACCGCTGTTTGTTGGGGAATAGGTTAACGGTAGACCCACGGACTCTGACTCCGTTAGTCCTGGTTCGAATCCAGGTTCCCCAGCCAAGCTCCCATATCATTGAAAACAAAAAATATTTCAGATCGCGTTAGCAGCGCTCATTAGCACATGACCTTACCAGAAGCAGGTCATTCTTCATTCTTCCAGGCACGTGCCCATTAGTCGACGAACAAGGCGTCGGGGCAGGGGCGACAGCCATCGCGCGAGAGCCGATGGAAGAAGATGGTTATCCTGCCTGTCGGCCATCTTGCGGTGGTTGTTGCCCAGACGCTGCTCGACCGTGGTGACGGAGCATGCGCAATGGAGCTGAAGCTAGGAGTGCGCACCCCGTCGATCGAAATCCCGCATCGTTGCGGACTGAAACATCAGGATGGCGGCCGGCGTTGGAGTCGCAGCGACGGCGCACTTTGAGGATTGCTGCGCCAGACATATCGATAGCAAGGCAGGGGCTCTCGAAAAAAATGTGAGTGCAGCCGGGATGAAACGCCGCTGCGGTTCCGTATATGCGACATGAACCCGCAAAAAACGCGCTTCGACGTGCTAGGCCAGATCGGCGCTCTACGACGCTATGCGCGTTCGCTCACCCGCGATGTCAATGACGCGGAAGACTTGGTGCATGACGCTCTTGTGCGCGCCTACGAGCGTCGGACGAGCTTTCGGCCCGGCGGCAACATGCGGGCTTGGCTCCTGTCGATTCTCCACAATGCCTTCATCGACGGCGTGCGTAGCCGCAGGTCTGAGGCTGCGCGGGTCGCGGAGAGTGCACGGATGAGCGAAACCGCAATCACCGCGCCTCAGGAGCATACGGTTCGTCTGTTGCAGGTCCGTGGCGCCTTCATGGACTTGCCCGAAGAACAGCGTGCGGCGCTGCACCTCGTCGCCATCGAAGGCCTGTCCTACCAGGAGGCCGCTGATACGCTCGCGATTCCGCTTGGCTCCTTGATGTCACGCATCGGGCGTGCGCGCGCTTCGCTCCGTGCGATGGAAGAGGGTGTCCCGTCCAGGGGCAAGCACCTGAAGATCGTCGGAGGTCCGCAATGACCGCAATCGTCGATCCCGTCACCGATGCCGACCTCGACGCCTATGTGGATGACCAGCTCGACGTTGCCCGCCGCATAGAGGTCGAGTCCTATCTCTCGGCGCGACCCGATACGGCCGCAAGGGTCATGGCCGATCTCCGCAATCGGGATGAGCTGCGGCTGGCGCTGGCGGGCACGCCCGGCGCGCCGAGACCAGCGACGGCAGATGCCGCCCGGAAGCTCGAGAGGGGCCTCGTTCGTGGCCGAATGTTTGGATACCTCCAGCGGGCCGCGGCCGTAGCGGTGTTCGTGTCCGCGGGCTGGCTAGCGAACGAGGCTGTCGGACCTTTCTCGGTTTCGGAGGTTGTCGCGTCCACGCCGCCGCCGGCTTATGTCGAAGACGCCATGCGCGCGCATGGCACGTCGGTGCTTCGTGCGTCGATGGCCTCGCAACCCGAGGTGCGCGACTACGACGTGGAGGAAATCCGTTCGGCGACCGCGATCGTAATGCCGACGCTGCCCCACGACTGGGATGTCCGTGATGTCCAGATCTATCCCTCGCGCTTCGGCCCGAGCGTCGAAATGGCCATCGATACCGGCGAACTCGGGCTCCTGTCGCTTTTCGCCGTGCGTCCTGGGAGTTTCGACGTCGTGCATCCTACACTCGCGCCTGCCGGCGACATCGTGTCCGCCTACTTTCAAATCGGCGAGGTCGCCTACGCGCTGGTTGGGGGCGGCGACGTCGGGAAGCTCGATCGCGCGGCCGCGCGGCTCGCCGCCACTCTCTATTGATACCTCATGACCAACTGCTTCAACCAGGAGAACTCGGGATGAATACGCCCAATACCGGTTACGGCGCCGGCTTCGGCCAGCACAGCGCCGCCCTTTTCGATGAGGGCCTTCGCCAGCATATGCTCAGCGTCTACAACTACATGGCGCTCGGCCTCGTCGTTACTGGCCTCGTCGCCTTCACGGTCTCATCCGTGCCGGCGCTCTACGTGCCGATCTTTTCCACTCCGCTGAAATGGGTGGTGATGCTCGCACCACTCGCCTTCGTCTTCCTCTTCTCGTTCCGCATCCAAACGATGTCGGCCGCCGGTGCGCAGGGCATGTTCTGGGCCTTCTGCGCGGTCATGGGCCTCTCGCTCGCCTCGGTATTCCTCGTCTTCACCGGAACGTCGATTGCGCGCACCTTCTTCATCGCCGCCACCATGTTCGGCGCGACCAGCCTTTACGGTTATACGACCAGGTCGGACCTTACGAAGTTCTCGTCCTTTCTGATCATGGGCCTGATCGGTGTCGTGGTCGCAAGCATCGTGAACATCTTTCTCGGCTCCTCCGCCCTGCAGTTTGCGATCTCGGTAATCGGCATCTTCGTCTTCCTCGGGCTCACAGCTTGGGACACGCAGTCGATCAAGGAGCGATATGCGGAGAACATAGACCACGAGTCGCGGCAGAAGATGGCGGTCTGGGGAGCGTTTTCGCTTTACCTGAACTTTATCAACATCTTCCAGTTGCTGCTCCACTTCACCGGTGAGCGGGAATAGCCGGAACCAGCCCCCGCGAACGCCAAGAAGCATCCGTCATTGGACAGGAACGACCAGCAAGCCATCGAAGGTCTTTTCGGGAAGCTTGCCGAAGTCGAGCGCCAGGCATTGCCTCGGGACGCCGAATCCTAGGCGTTCATCCGGGAGCGAATCGCATGGCAGCCGGGCGCGCCCTACCATATCGCGCAGACCATCGTCGTGCAGGAACAGGCGCTGGAGGCCGCCTAGGCCCGCACCCAGTTATTGGAAGCACAAGCGTCCGAGGCACCCCGCCCGACCGGGGTGCTTGGCAGCCTTTTTGGTGACGGCATGCGGCCGGCACGCTCCGGTTCGGTGCCGCGTATCGGCTGTGCCGACGCAGCAGCGCCGCCGCCGCCCGTTCCGACGGCAACCCCGACCCTCGCTGACTTGGCCCTCAAGGACCAAGACGGCCAGCCAGCCGCCAGCAATTTGGGAAGCGCGGCTGACTGGCCGCCGGCTCGTCGCGCCGGTCGCGCCAAACCTGAAGTGGCCTGGTTTTGCGCCGCCCTGTGGCCTGATTTTACTCCGGCGTCGACACTCGACAATGTGGCTTATGGCCCGGCGATACGCGGCACGCCGAAGGCGCAGGCCCATGCGCGCGCGCTGGAAACCCT
>JBHYDY010000001.1:0-304819 GCA_051860465.1 Mesorhizobium sp. | reverse complement strand
GTGATCTCCGTCGAATCTCAGCAATCCGACTGAATCACAACCCGCTGAAATCACTCACTTCTTTTTGGAGCAGACACAGAGATCCCGTGCCAGGTCGCGCAGCCGGAACTTCTGGATCTTGCCGGTGCTGGTCTTCGGGATCTCGGCGAAGATCACCTGCTTGGGAACCTTGAAGCGGGCGAGCAGCGCGCGGCAGTGCGCGATGATCTCGTCTTCCGTTGCCTTCCTGCCCGGCTTCAGCTCGACATAGGCGACGGGTGTTTCGCCCCATTTCTCGTCCGGTCGCGCCACCACCCCGCAGGAGGCGACGGCCGGATGCTTGAAGAGTGCGTCCTCTACCTCGATGGAGGAGATGTTTTCGCCGCCGGAAATGATGATGTCCTTCGACCGGTCCTTCAGCTGGATGTAGCCGTCCGGGTGCATGACGCCGAGATCGCCTGAATGGAACCAGCCGCCAGCCAGCGCCTCCTGCGTGGCGGCGGGGTTCTTCAGGTAGCCCTTCATGACGATGTTGCCACGGAACATGACCTCTCCGATGGTCTCGCCGTCGGCGGGTGTGCGCGTCATCGTGTTGGGGTCCATCACGGTCAGCCCGTCAAGGGCGGCATAGCGCACGCCCTGGCGCGCCTTCTTCGCCATGCGCGAATCCTTCTCGAGCGCATCCCATTCGCTCTTCCATTCGTTCACCACGGCGGGTCCGTAGGTCTCCGTCAGGCCATAAAGATGGGTGACCAGGAAGCCTGCGTCGGCCATGCCGGCCAGCACGGCTTCGGGGGGCGGGGCGGCAGCCGTGTTGAAGCAGACCGTTTGCGAAAACTCGCGTTTGTCGGCATCTGGGGCGTTGATGAGCGTCGACATGACGATCGGCGCTCCGCACAGATGCGTCACGCCATGGTCCGCGATCGCCTCGTACATCGCGCCGGCGCGCACCCAGCGCAGGCATACATGGGTGCCGGCCTGCACGGCGAGCGTCCAGGGAAAGCACCAGCCGTTGCAGTGAAACATCGGCAGGGTCCAGAGATAGACCGGATGCCGCCCCATGCCGGCGTGAATGGTGTTCGAATAGGCCATCAAGGCCGCGCCGCGGTGGTGATAGACGACGCCCTTCGGATTGCCGGTCGTGCCGGATGTGTAGTTGAGCGAGATCGCGTCCCATTCGTCGTCGGGCATCGACCATTCGAAGCCGGCATCCCCCGTTTGAACGAATTCCTCGAAGTCGAGCGTGCCGATGCGGTCGCCCTTCGGGTAGGGCGCGTCGGCGGGGTATTCGGGATCGTCATAGTCTATGACCAGCGGGCGAACCTTCGCCAGCGCAAGCGCCTCCTTCATGACACCGGAAAACTCGCGGTCGACGATCAGCACCTTCGTCTCGGCATGGTCGAGCTGGAAGGCGATGACGGCCGCGTCGAGGCGGGTGTTGAGCGAATGCAGGACGGCCTTCACCATCGGCACGCCGAAATGCGCCTCCAGCATCGCGGGCGTATTGGACAACATCACCGTCACCGTGTCGCCCTTGCCGATGCCCCTGTCGGCGAGCGCCGAGGCCAGCATGCGTGTGCGCTCGTAGAAGCGCGCGTAGGTGAGTCTGGCACCGCCATGAATGACCGCCACCTGGTCTGGGAAGGTCCGCGCGGCGCGCTCCAGATAGGTGAGCGGCGTTAGCGGCTGGTGGTTGGCAGCGTTGCGGCCCAGCCCCTCGTCGTAGATTCCCATCATGCGTCCTCCCGGAATTCATTTCGCGGGAGTCTAGTTCATGTACGGTGCGAATTGCACGCGTTCTGTTGTCGGCGGCGCTGGCTGTTTCGGCGAAAAGGCGGCGTCAACGAACCTGCAGAGGCTCGATGACCAATCCCGGGGTTCCACCGGTTCACGGCTGCGGCCGATAGCTGGCTTTGCCGACGCGTGGGGTCGCGCGGCCACGCGCTTCTCGAGCTGGCCCAGCAGTCAGACGGCGAGGCGCGTGTCGCGCTGTGGGGAGGGCATCAGGGACATGGCGTGGAGAAAGGGCGTGATTCGGGCGGAAGTTCCGTCGCGTCGAATCACAGTTCGTTACGCGCGCGCGGCAACTCCGGGACCGTCAGCCGGTCATGGCCATGAAACCGTCCCACAGGAGCTTCAACGCCACGATCATGACCGTGGCGTAGGTCAGCCCGTAGAACATTTCGGCGTTCAGGCGGCGCACGATGAAGGCGCCAGCCAGGGTGGCGAAGGGCGCAAGGGGCAGAAGGATCGCCGATGCTGTGAGGTTCGCGGTGTCGAACTGTCCGAGCGCGAAATAGGGCACGAGCTTCACCGCGTTGACCACGGCGAAATAGATGACGCTGGTGCCGACATAGAGCGCCGGAGCGAGCTTCTGCGGCAGGACGTAGACCTGGAAAGGCGGACCGCCGGCATGCGCCACGAAGCTCGTGAAACCGCTGATGGTCCCCCAGAATATGCCCAGTAGCGGCCTTTGCGGAGCGGCAATCTCGGAACTGGCGTATTTCTGCCAGAGCCAGCGCAGGACGAAGAGCGTGGTGACGATGCCGAGGATCAAGCGAACCATGTCGGGCGTTACGACGGCCGCTGTCAGCCAGCCGAGGCCAATCCCCACGAGCGCGCCTGGCAGGAGCACGGCTAGCGTCGGCACGTGGTAGTGGCCGCGCCAGGACCAGAGGGAAACCACATCCATCACGATGAGGATCGGCAGCAGGATCGCCGCCGCCTGGATCGGCGAGATGGCGAGCGCCATGACCGGCACGCCGAGAAAGCCCATCGCGCCGCCGAGCCCACCCTTGGCAAGCCCGACGAGGATTACAGCCGGTATCGCGGCGGCATAGAATAGCGGATCGGTGGGCAGGGCATCCATGGCGCGGATCACGTGGGAGGAGGTGCTGCGATAGACGCTTCGGCAGGCGAATGCGAGCCGTATCCATCACTGTGAACCTATTTTGGCGTTCGCCGCGCATTGTGTGACGCAAGACGGACGTTCGACAATCCGGCTCCCAAGGCTGATTGCAAACAGAGAGCCGCCGTCGGCGCGTTCGAGTCTGACGCCGGCTACCGTTCGACCGCCAGCGCCACCACGCGGACCAGCCCGCGCGCGGCGCGGCGCTGCTCCTGTGGATCGGCGATGCGCATCTTGATGCCTTCGATCCCGTCGAGCAGCAGCGAGGCGAGGATTTCCGGCGACAGGTCGCGGGCGCCAAGGTTGATGTTTTTGTCCTCCACCTCGGCGGCAATGGCTGCGGTGAAGGAGCGGCAGAGCCGCTTCTTCCATTCGGTGATCACGTCGCCCGCGAGGCTGCTTTTCATGTCCATCATGGCCGCGGCATGCGGCGATCCGCCGAAGCGATCGTGCAAGGCAAAGACGCCGCTCTCCAGGGCATCGCGAAGCCGATCGGCCAGAGGCTCCCGACCTGCCATCACCTGTTGCACCGTTCCCGCCGACCAGTCGACCAGGTCCATCGCGATCGCGCGGAAAATGTCGCCCTTGTTGCGGAACTGGAGATAGAGCGAGGGGCGCGACATCTCGGCGGCGCGCGCGATGTCGTCCATGGTCGTGCGCTGGTAGCCGCAAGCGAGGAACGCCTTCACCGCGCCATCGAGAATGCGGGTGCGCTTCTCGGCATCACGGCTGTCTGGTTCGAGCGGGTCTGCACGGCTGTCCATCACGATTTCCTGAAGCTTCACCATATTGATTGACAAAATGACGAATTTTGTCAAGATGTCGTGTCAACTGCTCCGGGAAGGAGCACCATCGCGAGAGATGACAACGAAGGGTATCCCTCATGCGACTGACCGTCGACGGCAAACAGATCGATATCGACGCGGATCCGGAAATGCCGCTCCTCTGGGCGTTGCGCGACCTGGCTGGCATCCTCGGTCCGAAGTTCGGCTGCGGCATAGCGGCCTGCGGCGCCTGCACGGTGCTGATCGACGGTTCTCCCGTGAGGTCCTGCGTGCTGCCGGTCGGCGGCGTGGAAGGCGACATCGTCACCATCGAAGGCCTGGCGCGGGACGGCGTTTTGTCCGTCGTCCAGCAGGCATGGCTCGATGAGCAGGTAGCGCAATGCGGATACTGCCAGGCGGGGCAGATCATGAGCGCGACGGCCCTGCTCGACGAGATCGACGACCCGACCGACGTGGATATCGACAACGCTATGGCCGGCAATCTGTGCCGCTGCGGCACCTATCCGAAGATTCGCGCGGCCATCAAGCGCGCAGCCGCCCTCAAGCTGGCGAGGGCCTGACCATGGCGAGCATCGGCAAGATCACCCGCCGCGTTTTCCTCATCGGCGCCGCTGCTGTCACAGGCGGCATCGCAGTCGGCTACTATTTCTATCGCCGTCCCTACCCGAACCCGCTGGAAGACGATCTCGCCGAGGGCGAGGTAACCTTCAATCCCTATGTGAAGATCGCGGAAGACGGCACCATCACCGTGATCGCGCCGCGCGCGGAGATGGGCCAGGGCATCTCGACGACGCTCGCCGCGCTGGTGGCGGAGGAACTGGACGTCCCGCTGGAAGCCGTGACCGTCGAGCATGGACCTGCCTCCTACGCATACTACAATTCCGACATGTTGGCGGAAGGGGGTCCGTTTCCCTTCTATGACGAGAGCATCATGGCCGAGATCATGCGCGGCGCCATGGGCGGCGTCGGCAAGGTGCTCGGCCTTCAGGGCACGGGCGGTTCGTCCTCCACGCGGGACGGCTTCGACAGGATGCGGCAGGCTGGCGCGGCCGCGCGCCAGATGCTTGTTTCCGCTGCGGCGAAGTCCCTCGACGTTTCAGGACGCGACCTGACCACCGGCGATGGCCGTATCACCCATACCGCCTCCGGCCGGTCCGTCAGCTATGGCGAGGTCGCCCGCGCGGCCGTGGATCTCGACCCACCGTCTCAGGTGGTGCTGAAGCAGCCCGCCGACTGGACGATCCTCGGCAAATCGCAAAAACGCGTCGACATGCTGGATAAGGTCACCGGCGCCCCGATCTTCGGGGTCGACGTCGTGCAGCCGGACATGCTCTTCGGCACGGTCAGGATGAGCCCGCGCTTCTGGCAGAAGCCGACGCGCGTAGATCTCTCGAAGGCGAAGGCGATGCCGGGCGTGGTCAAGATCGTGCCGATCGACACGACCTATGGCAGCGGCTTCGGCGTCATCGCGCAGAACACCTGGGCGGCCTTCAAGGCCGCAGAGGCGATTGATGTCGAATGGGGCGCCGCCGATTATCCGACCGACAGTGCCGGGATGAGCGCGCGCCTGGAGGCGGCGCTTGCGCGACCTGGCGGCAATTCCGCGCGCGACGACGGCAACGTCGACACGGCCTTCGCCGACGCGCCGGGCGAGCGGCTGGTCGAGGCCGCCTACGAGGTGCCATTCCTCGCCCACATGTGCATGGAGCCGATGAACGCCACGGCCCGCCTGAAGGACGGGGTGCTGGACGTCTGGTCCCCGAATCAGTTCCCGACGATGACGCGCCAGCTTTGCGCCGAAGTCGCCGGCGTCGAGACCGACAAGGTTTTCGTTCATACCACCTCGATGGGTGGGGGTTTCGGCCGGCGCGGTGAGATGGACTACTCGATGTATGCGGCGGCACTCGCCCGAGAAACCGACGGCCGTCCGGTCAAGGTGACCTGGACCCGGGAGGAGGACACCCGTCACGACACCTACCGGCCGGCGGCGGGGGGGCGTTTCCGCGCCCGTCTTGGCGCCGATGGCCTGCCCGAGGCGGTCGAGATGCGCATCGCTTCGCCCTCGGTGATCGCCGGCATCCTGCGCCGTACCTTTCCGTCCATCTCGCCGATGGGCCCCGACAAGTCGATCGTCGACGGCGCCTGCAACCAGCCCTACACGATACCAGACTACCGGGTCACCGGGATCGAAGCGGACCTGGGCGTTCCGGTGGGCTTCTGGCGCGCCGTCGGAAACTCCTTCAACGGCTTCTTCCACGAATGCTTCATGGATGAAATCGCCGCTGCGGGCGGACTTGATCCGGTCGAGCTGCGCCGTCGCCTGATGAAGGATTACCCCGCCGCGCTGGCTGTGGTCGAGAAAGTGGCCGAGATGTCCAACTGGAGCGAGCCGTCGGCCGAGGGAACGGCCAAGGGCTTTGCCTTCACCCTGTCGTTCGGGTCCTGGGTAGCGGAGGTCGTGCAGGTCTCTCAGACCGATGCGGGCCTTAGGATCGACAAGGTATGGATCGCCGCCGATGTCGGCACGGCGCTTGATCCTGGCATCATCGAGTCGCAGCTCGTTTCGGGCGCCGTCTACGGTCTCTCTGCGGCCATCAGCCAGGAGGTGACCTTCGCCGACGGCATGGTCGAACAGTCGAACTTCCATGACCACGACGCCATCCGCATCCATCAATGCCCCGATTTCGAGGTCGCCATCCTGGAAAATTACCACAAGATGGGCGGGGTCGGCGAAATCGGCACGCCGCCTGCCATGCCGGCTCTAGCGAACGCGATCTTTGCCCTGACAGGCAAACGCATCCGCTCGCTGCCCTTGTCGCGGGAGGTCTCCTTCGCCTGAGGCGTGTGATCATGCTGACACTCACTGCCACGCTTTTCGCCTTCGCGGCGTTGGCGCGGGAAGTGGTGCCAGAAGCGATCCCGAAGGTTGAAGCGCTGGTCGTCGACCAGACCGCCGGTCTCGCCGTTTGGCAAACGATCCATGAGGTCTTTACCCATCCGCGCTGTGCGAACTGCCATGGCGAGGACGATAGCCCGCGCGGGTCAGGGCCGCACTAAGGCGCAACGCGCATCCATGCCTTCAACGTGCAACGAGGTTCGGATGGATCCGTGTTCGGAAACCCGGGAGTGCGGGGCATGACATGTCATTTCGGGAGCAATTCCAATGTTCTGCAGGACCCGCCCGGTGCTCCGCCGTGGCATCTGACGCCGGTCGAAATGGCTTGGTTCGGCAAGATGTCGGCCGCCCTTTGCACGCGGATCAAGGATCCCGAGCGTAATGGCGGACGTTGGCGGAAGTTGTCGAACACGTGCGAGACGATGCGCTCGTCGACTGGGGCTGGGCTCCGGGTCCAGGCAGGGAAGCGGCGCCCGGCTCGACCGAGCAAACCTTCGCCGCCATCCAACGTTGGAGCGCGGCAGGAGCACCTTGTCCGGTCGATTGAGTATATCGATTAAGAAAACTGACTGTTTTGCGCTGCACCTTTGGAGTACACACCGCGACGTAGATGAAGACTACGGTTGTGGATTGAACGCGACCAGCGACCGCCCCACATAAATGCGGCGCAAGTTTCGATGGGACGCCGCAAGCGCGAGCCGCGCAGGAACAGGACATGCCGAGAATGCGTTTTCACAAGCTGGCGGCGCTCGTCGTACTCGGTGCATCGACCGCTTGGATCCTGACCGGCGAGTTCTCGTCGGTGGGTAGCGCCCAGTCGGAGAATCAGCCCTCCGTGGCGGCACTGGAAGATGCGTCGGTGACCGACCAGCGGGTGATCCGCACCGTTGGCGTCGTGACGCCGCCGCGCCGCACGCATGCCCGCGCAATCCGCATCTCCGGCACCACCGAGGCGAACCGGCGCTCGGCGCTTGCCGCGCGCACGGCAGGGATCGTTGCCGAACTGCCCGTCAGGCAGGGCTCGATGGTATCGGCCGGCGATATCGTCATGCAGCTCGACAGCGAGGACAAGCGGTCGGCCGTAGAGATGGCCACGGCTGTCCTGGCCCAACGCCAGGCCGAGCTGAACGCCGTCGAGAGGCTCGCCTCGACCGGTAACGTGGCCAAGCTGCAACTGGATAGCGCGCGCGCCGCGCTCGCGACCGCCCAGGCACAGCTCGATTCGGCGAATGCCGAGCTCGACCGTTATGTCTTGCGCGCGCCCTTCGACGGATTGGTGGACCGGGTCTCGGTCGAGGAAGGAAGCGCGATTGCCCAAAGCGCGCAGGTGGCGACCGTGATCGACCTCGATCCGGTCCTGGCTGTCGGCCAGGTCAACGAACGCGACCTCGACAGCCTTAGGATCGGCGAGGCCTCTGAAGTCCGTCTTGTCAACGGCGCCACCGTGCAGGGAACGCTGCGTTATGTCAGCCGCGACGCCTCCACCCAGACTCGGACCTACGGCATCGAGGTCTCGGTTCCCAATCCCGATCGTTCGATCCCGGCCGGCATGACCGCCGAAATTACCTTGCGCTCCGACCCTGTCGACGCGGTTTTCCTTCCTCGCTCGGTGGTGACGCTGTCGGGAGCAGGCGATCTCGGGATTCGGATCGTCGGTCCCGACAACAAGGTCGGCTTCGTTCCCATCGACCTGATCGACGACATGCCGACGGGCCTGGTGCTCGGCGGCGTGCCGAAGGATGCCCGCATCATAGTGGCCGGACAGGATCTGGTCGCCGAGGGCGACACGGTCAACCCGGTGGAAGCCGATGCCGCGACGGTTCGCCGGCTGATCGGCGAAGCAACCGGAACGACAAACTGACGGACACGCACTGACCATGGGTCTTGTCGAGTACTCCATACGCCATGCACGTCTGACGATCTCGATCCTCGTGTTCTTCCTGATCGCCGGGACGCTTTCCTATCTCAGCATTCCCAAGGAAGCCGAGCCGGACGTCCAGATACCGATCATCTATGTGAGCCTGTCTTATCAGGGAATTTCGCCCGAAGACTCCGAACGCCTGTTGCTGCGACCGGTCGAAACGCGTCTGAAGTCGATCACCGGGGTCAAGGAGATGCGCTCCACCGCCTATCAGGGCGGCGGCAACCTGGTCGTTGAATTCCAGGCAGGCGCCGACCTCGACAAGGCGCTCGAAGACGTTCGAAACAAGGTTTCGGACGCCAAGCAGGATCTGCCGCAAGGCGTCGACGAGCCGAGCGTCAACGAAGTCAACATCTCCGAGTTTCCGGTTCTGGTGGTGACGCTCGCCGGCGACGTGCCGGAACGCGCCCTGACGACCGCTGCGCGCGCGCTGCGCGATCGCATCGAGGAAGTGCCCGGCGTGCTTGACGCCGCCCTTCGGGGCGCGCGCGACGACCTCGTCGAAGTGATCATCGACCCGGTCAAGCTCTCCTCCTACGATCTTCGACTCGACCAGCTGGTCGGGGCCGTGGGCGCCAGCAATTCGCTGGTCGCCGCCGGACAGATGCAGGGCGAAGAGGGCCGTTATGCCGTCAAGGTGCCCGCCCTGATCGAGACGGTCGAGGACGTCGCCAACCTGCCCATCGTCGCGAGCGGCGACGCCGTCGTGCGGGCTCGCGATCTCGCCACCATCCGGTCGACCTTCAAGGATCCCGTCACGATCACGCGTCTGGACGGAAAGCCTGCGATCGCCATCGAGGTCTCCAAGCGCACCGGCGCCAATCTGGTCGAGACGGTCGATGCCGTGAAGGTGGCGGCGACGGAGTTCCAGAGGCTGTTGCCGGAGGGGGCGATCGTCTCCTTCAGCCAGGACAAGTCCACCGTCATCCGCCAGCTACTCGGAGACCTGGAGAACAGCGTGCTCACCGCGGTGATCCTGGTCTTCGTCGTCATCCTCTATTCGCTGTCCGGCCGTGCCTCCTTGCTGATCGGCATGGCGATACCCGCGTCCTTCCTGATGGGCATCCTGTGGCTGTCGCTGGCTGGATTCACCGTCAATATCGTCGTGCTTTTTGCTTTGATCCTGGCTGTGGGGATGCTGGTCGACGACGCCATCATCGTCACCGAGTTCGCCGAGCGGCGCATGTCGGAGGGCATGGACAAGCGGGACGCCTTCGCGCTCGCGGCCCGCCGCATGGCCGGGCCGGTGATCGCGTCAACCGCCACGCGCGTCGCTGCTTTTTCCCCGCTGCTCTTCTGGCCAGGCATCGTGGGCGAATTCATGAAGTACATGCCGATCACGCTGATCGTGACGCTGTCATCGTCGATGATCTATGCACTGATCTTCACGCCAGCCATCGGGGCGCTGATCGCCAAGCCGACCATGGAGCAAGAGTACAAGGACGGGTGGTACATGCGCTTCGTGCGCCGCGCGGTGCGTCACCCCTTCATCGTTACCTTCGCGACGCTGGCAACCCTGATCGCTGTTCCCTTCGCCTATGTCCAGTATGGCAAGGGCGTGGAGTTCTTCCCAAGTGTCGAGCCGGAATACGGCTTGCTCTATGTCCATGCCCGCGGCAACCTCTCGCTTGCCGAACAGGACGCGATCGTGCGCCAGGCCGAGGACCGGATTCTCGGCTGGCCCGGCATCGAAACGGTCTACACCCGCGTGGGCCAGGTGCAGGGCGGCGGCGTGCAGCTCGATGAAGACGTTGTCGGCGTGATCCAGTACGAATTCGTCGACTGGCGCGAGCGCAAGTCGGCCAACGCTATCCTCGATGACCTGAGGGTTGCCATGACCGGCATTCCCGGCGCCGATATCGCCGTCTCCGTTCCCGAGAGCGGCCCGCCGACCGGCAAGGCCATCCAGCTGAGGCTGTCGGCGGTCGACCCGTCGGGCCTCGACGAGGTGGCGCGGCGGACCGCGTCGATGCTTCAGGGCGTGCCGGACGTCATCGACATATCGGATGGACTGCCACCGCCCGGCATCGACTGGGAGCTCCAGGTCGACCGGACCCGAGCGGCGCAGTACGGTATCGGGCCCGGCTCGGTCGGCACCGTCGTGCAACTCGTCACGACGGGACTTAAGCTCACCGAATACAGGCCGGCCGGCTCCGACGATGCCGTCGACATCCGGCTGCGTCTTCCCGAAGACCGCCGCACGCTTTCGGAACTCGACCAACTCCGCGTTCAGACCGCTCTCGGAGCGGTCCCGATCTCCAACTTCGTCGAACGCAAGCCCGCCTTGCGCACCGGTACGCTGACCCGCATCGATGGAACCCGGACAATCGTCGTCGCGGCCGGCATCCGCGAGGGCGTTCAGGCCGACCTGGTGCGCCAGCAGGTCATCTCGAACATGGACGCCATGAACCTCGCCGAGCAAGGCATCCTCTGGCGGCTGGCCGGCGAGGACGAGGAGCAGAGAGCGGCCGGCGAATTCCTGTCGAAAGCCTTCGGCGCCGCGATCTTCCTGATCTTCGTCGTGCTCTTGGCGCTCCTCAACAGCTTCATTTCGGTGGCGCTGGTGCTGTCGGCGGTGGTCATGTCGACGATCGGCGTGTTCCTCGGCCTCATGATCATGGGCCAGCCCTTCGGCGTGGTCATGACCGGCATCGGCATCATCGCGCTAGCCGGTGTCGTGGTGAACAACAACATCGTCCTGATCGAAACCTATGACGTGCTGCGCCAGGGAGGCATGGACAAGCTGGAGGCGGTTCTGCAGACCTGCCGCGAACGCGCCCGCCCGGTCGTCCTGACCGCGGTCACCGCTATCCTCGGCGTGCTGCCGATCGCCTTTGGTCTCAATCTCGAGCTGATGAACCACGAGACGACCTATGGCGCGCCTTCGACCCAGTGGTGGATCGCGCTGTCCAGTGCGATCGTCTACGGCCTCGCCTTCTCGACCGTGCTCACCCTGGTCGTGACGCCCTCGCTGCTGATGATCGTCACCCGGAGCAATGATTCCCGACTGTCGGCGACGCTTGCTCGGTTCTTTCCCTGGCGGCGCGGGGCCAAAGCCGACACCCTCGACGGAGACGCAGCGGAAGAGGCGGGCATCGATGCGCGGACCAGTTTCCCGAAAGCCGCAGAGTAGCCCGCCCGCCCGAGTACAGCACGAATGGAACCTATTGGGCGCCTGTGCATTTCGGGGCAGCATCTTCACTGCTGACCCCGGAGGGCTTGAGCCATGACGCTCGGTACCATTCTCATCATCATCCTGATCCTGCTCCTGCTCGGAGCGATTCCCGCGTGGCCTCATTCGCGCGGCTGGGGGTATGGTCCCTCCGGCCTTCTCGGCGTCGTCGTCGTCGTGCTGCTCATCCTGCTTCTGATGGGACGCATCTGATCACGCATCGGACGTTTTGGTTGGAAGCCCACCGCCGACACGGCGGTGGGCTTCGCTAGGCTCTGAACTGCCGTCGTCAGGCCGCGCTTGAGACCGGCGGGCGGTCGAGCGACAGGTCGGAAATGGCCTGCCGCATTGCTTGCGCGGGAGGTGTCGATGACACGGACCCGACACAGGCTGCGAACTTGTTTCCATCCAGGGAGTGAGGGGTACGCCAGAGATAGGACATCATCGCGATTTCACGCAGCATGGGCATGAACAACCCTCCCGCCCGAAAGAGCGCCCACGGCACGCCCCGACGCTGAAGCCCGTGGCCTAGCGCCTGCTCCGTGGCGGCCAGCATCTCCGATCCGCTCAGCGTGTGGCCGGCGAAATGGAACCGGTCGAAGTCGGGGAGGCGAGCACGACCCTCGGCCAGCGCCACGAATCCGCGCGCGAGATCGGGCAGGTAGGCAAAGGCGTGCGGCGTATCCATTGGCCCTGGCCAGGTGAAAATCTCCTTTTTCAGCTTGGACAGGATCAAGAGGTCGAGCCAGCTTCCTGGCCTTTTGCCGCCGTAGAAGTCTCCTGCTCGCAGCACGAGCGTCTGGACGCCGGCCTCTCGGGCTCGCTGGCGGAAAAGTCCTTCCATGGCGATGCGGACAAGCGCCTTCGGCGTCGAGGGCACTTCGGCCATGTCCTCGGCCATGTCGAGCCTGACGCCATGGCCGAAATTGTAGACATTTCCGGGTAGGAGCTGGGTCGCGCCCGTGGCTTCGCAGGCGGCGATGACGTTCTCGGCCATCGGAAGCACCTTCTGGCCCCATTCGGTGTATCCGGGATTGAGCGCATTGAGCACCACATCCGCGCCGGAGCAGGCGTCGACCAGCGAGCGCCGGTCGGTTGCGTCCACCTTGAGCCACTCGACGTCAATGGGAAGTTCGGCCCCCTTGCGCCCGCGCGCCACTCCTTTGACCCGCCATCCCGCCGAGACGAAAGCCCTGCTGGCGGCATCTCCAAGACGGCCGGCGGCGCCGAGAATCACGATCGTCTTCATGGCCATTTCCCGAAGTGGCAACCTCCTAGGATTCTTATTACATTCGCATTTGAATGATAATGAGCTATAATTGCATTCCGGTTATTCGTTGATGAATGGGTCATGACAGACATCGATTGGAACTTGATTCGCAGCTTCGCTGCCGTTGCCGAGACGGGGAGCCTGTCGGCCGCCGCCCGAACGTTGCGGGCCAGCCAGCCTACCCTTGGCCGCCACATTGCCGAACTCGAACAGGTGCTGGACGTGACGCTCTTTCGTCGCGGCAGGGCGGGTTACAAGCTGACCAGTCATGGCGTTGATCTGCTCGGCCGGGCGCAGGCGATGCGGGAACAGGCGGAGGCCTTCTCCCGCCTGGCGCTCGGCGCGACCGAGGAGGTCGCGGGCACGGTGCGCATCGCGGCGAGCGAAATGGTCTCGATCTACGTTCTGCCGCCGATCCTTGCCCTTCTGACGGAAGAGGAACCCGGTATCGAGATCGAGATCGTCGCGTCGAACCTTGTCGAGAACCTGCTCGGTCGCGACGCGGATATCGCCATCCGGATGGTAGAGCCATCGCAGCTCGATCTGGTCGCCCGCAAGATTGCCGACATTCCGATCGTCGCCTGCGCCGCGACGAACTACATCGCGCGGCACGGTCGACCGAGCGACGTCTCACAACTGCTCGATCACGTCGTCATCGGGTTCGATCGCGGCATGGAGATGCTCAACGGCTTTCGAAACGCTGGCATCGGGATCGATCGCCACGCCTTCCATGTCCGTTGTGATCACCATGCGGTCATCTGGGAAGCGACCAAAGCCGGCGTCGGCATCAGTTTCCAGCAGAAACCCATCGTGGACCGCGATCCGCTGGTGGAGGTCGTCCTGCCCGAACTGCGGATACCGCTCCTGCCATGCTGGATCGCCATGCACCGGGATCTGCGATCGAGCGTGCGCATCCGCAGGGTTGCCGATTATCTCCAGGAGAGCCTGAAGCGCTACTGCGAAGGCCGACCGCTTTCGAAGCCGGGATCGAATTCGGCAGCCTTGGCCAAACCGGCCATCAGGAAGACCACGACGAGAAGCACGGAAACGGCCACGTAGACAGGCGCGAAACCGAATCGTTCGCCCACGAACCCGATGGCCGAAGGCGCAACGAGGATGCCCGAGTAGCCCATCAGCGTGACCGTGCTGAGCGAGGCGCCGGATGAGCTGCCCGGCTGGTTGCCGGCGGCGGAAAAAGCGATCGGCACCATGTTGGCGATGCCGAGGCCGGCGAAGCCGAAGGCTGCTATGGCCATCCACGGCTCCTGCGAGAAACCGGCCACGAGCATGCCCAAAGCCGCAATGAGGCTTGAAACACGCAATGTACGGACCGCGCCAAAACGATTGCGCACCTTGTCGCCGGTAAAGCGCATCAAGGCCATCGTGCCGGAGAACGCCGCGAAGCCGAGCCCGGCGGTTGCGAGATCCGTTCCGCGCTCCTCGCGGAGGTAGATGGCTGCCCAGTCTAGGACCGCCCCTTCCGGTATCATGGAGAACAACGCGATCAGACCGATCAGGTAGACGACGGGGTTGCGCGGCAGCGCGAAGCGATGGGGCACGTGGGACTCCGGTCGAGGTTCCGTCACCATGTACCGAACGGCCAGGAGCATGGCCGCAAGCGCGATGGCCGTGACGATGGCGGCGTGGATCCTGTAGTCGGTCGCCTGGATGACCGCGCCGCCAGCACCGCCGCCGATGAAGCCGCCGACGCTCCAGAAGCCGTGGGAAGACGACATGATGGCGCGTCGCAGCTGCTTTTCCACCTCGACCGCATTTGCGTTCATGGCGACGTCCGTTCCGCCGATCAGCGCACCGAGCAGAACGAGCGCGGCCGCTGCGGTCCAGATTCCCGGCGCCAGTGCAACGACCAGCAGGCCGAATGTGCTGGCGAGGCCAAACATGCGTACCGTTGTGCGCGACCCGATGCGGCCGATGAGATAGCCACAGGCGGGCATGGCGAAGAGTGCGCCGAGCCCGAAGCCGAGGAGAAGCAGCCCCAGCGAAAACTCGCTGATTTCAAGCCGGTCGCGGGTGACCGGAATCTGCGGCGCCCAGCTTCCGATGAGGAAGCCGTTGACGAGAAAAACGGCCGCAACGGCCCACCTGCCGCGAATAGCGCGCTGCATCCGATCGTCATCCATTGGCGTTCTCTCCAAGCGGGAGACTCTTTAAATCGATTAAATATTCAATCCAAGAGAAAGGCGGCCGGACCGGTTGGTCCAGCCGCCCTACCGCAAAACGGATCAGCCGCGGCGGGTGCGTGCCGCCAGCGTTCTCAGCCGCAACGCGTTCAGCTTGATGAAGCCGGCCGCATCCTTCTGGTCGTAGGCGCCCTGGTCATCCTCGAATGTGACCAGCTTGTCGGAGTAGAGCGACTTGGCGCTCTCGCGGCCGATGACCATGACGTTGCCCTTGTAGAGCTTCAGTGTCACCTCGCCCTCGACGTCCTTCTGGCTGAGGTCGATGGCGGCCTGCAGCATCTGGCGCTCCGGCGAGAACCAGAAGCCGTAGTAGATGAGCTCGGCGTAGCGCGGCATCAGTTCGTCCTTCAGATGCGCGGCGCCCCGGTCGAGGGTGATCGATTCAATCGCACGATGCGCGACGAGCAGGATCGTGCCGCCAGGCGTCTCGTAGACGCCGCGGCTCTTCATGCCGACGAAGCGGTTCTCGACGAGGTCGAGGCGGCCGATGCCGTTGTCGCGGCCGTAGTCGTTGAGCTTGGCCAGCAGTGTGGCCGGGCTCATGCGCTCACCGTTGATCGACACCGCGTCGCCTTGCTCGAAACCCACCTTGATGACCGTGGCCTGGTCCGGCGCAGCCTCCGGCGAAATGGTGCGCATATGCACGTACTCAGGCGCCTCGACCGCTGGATCCTCGAGCACCTTGCCTTCCGAGGAGGAATGCAGAAGGTTGGCATCGACCGAGAATGGCGCCTCGCCCTTCTTGTCCTTGGCCACCGGGATCTGGTGCTTCTCGGCGAAATCGAGCAGGTCGGTACGGCTCTTGAAGGTCCAGTCGCGCCAGGGCGCGATGATCTTGATGTCGGGGTTCAGCGCGTAGGCCGACAGTTCGAAGCGGACCTGGTCGTTGCCTTTGCCGGTCGCGCCATGCGCGATGGCGTCGGCGCCCGTCTTCTCGGCGATCTCGACGAGGTGCTTTGAGATCAGCGGCCGGGCGATGGACGTGCCGAGCAGATAGACGCCTTCATAGACCGCGTTGGCGCGGAACATCGGGAATACGAAGTCGCGCACGAATTCCTCGCGCACGTCCTCGATGAAGATCTCCTTGATCCCAAGCATCTCCGCCTTGCGACGCGCGGGCTCCAGTTCCTCGCCCTGGCCGAGATCAGCCGTGAAGGTCACCACCTCGGCGCCGAGTTCGGTCTGTAGCCATTTCAGGATGATGGATGTATCGAGCCCGCCCGAATAGGCGAGCACGACCTTCTTGACGTCTTTCCACTTGGTCATGGGTCTGCCGGTCGCTCGAGAAAAGGGCACAGTCTGGCGCCCGTTGAAATCGCCGGAACTAATAGCAGGAAAGCGCGGCCGGGCAAGATGAGGCGCGTTCAGCGTCGGCGCGGCCAGGATAGGGCCCGATATATCGCGATCGACAATGCCGACAGACAAACGCCGCGTGCTCGCAGGGCAATTCGGCTTGCAATGGACGCTGGGAAGAGCCGCTCAACGGACCGGATGATCGGCAACCCGCTGCCAACGATTGCTCGGTCGATCCTGTCGCCATGCGCCGCGAACCAGCGCCAAAGCAAGACCGCCACGATGGCGATAAGCAACCAGGACACGAAGACATCGGAAAGAAAGTGTCTGCCAAAGGCGACGCGGAGGAGCGAGAAGGTGATTGCGGCCGGCAACAGAGTCAAGAACAACAATCGACGAAACGGCGCAGGCGCGAGCACGACAACCGACATCAAGGCAGCGGCGGACCCCGCTTCGCCACTGGAAAACGAGCAGTTTCGAGCGCAGGCATCGGCGAATTGCCACGGGATGGTATAGGGGGCGGTTCCACCGAACTCGGTCGTGTCGACCGGGCGGGCCCGTTCGACGACCTCCTTGAGAAGGCTGACCACCAAACCCGAGCCGATGGCATAGACGCCGAGAACAAAGAGCGCGCGATGCGGGTGGGGGAGCCAGTTGATTCCCGGACTGAGGGCGTGAACGAGGAGGATGGCTCCCATGGCCGGGAGCAGCAGGTGGGGCACCATTCGGTTGACGTCGCGGATGGCGATCAGGATGGGGTGACGCGCAAGCGGGAAGTTCCCCTCCGGCGTTGCAAACATGCCCGACACGGTCAGGTCGAGCCATGGCATGACCATGAAGGCAAAGCTCGTCGCGACCAGGCAATATGCGAGAAAACGCACCGGCTCTCGCTGCAAGCGGTGGTTGATCCGCGCGGCCTTCGAGCCAAGGCAGCGGGACCGGAACCGCCGCTCATCCCCTGAATGGGAATGCTGGTCCGAAGGCGACCTCAACGTCGCGACAACCTGTTCATCCAACAACAAGCACCCCCTCCAAGCCCATTCAGGCGCAGTATCGGGCGTTTCGATGACGGGCGGATGATGGCCCCTTCCATACGAGCTCGACTTCAACGCCCCGACGACAGCTTCGGTGCCGTCGCGGCGTTCGGGACGACGGATGACCATGGCGTAACGAGCGAGAGAAGAATATGAGAGGTGCAGTCCCAAGCGGTCGAGAGCTGCCTTCATGCCTTTTCTTCCGGACGCCGCCGTCTTTGTTCAGTTCGCGGTCGCGACCTTCATCATCGCCATCACGCCGGGACCTGACATGACCCTTTTCGTCGGCCGGGCGCTTTCGGAAGGGAAAGCGGCGGGCCTCGCCTGCATGGCCGGCGCGATGACGGGTTGCGCCATCCACACGACACTCGTCGCGCTGGGGCTTTCGGCGCTGATCGTGGCGTCTCCGCAGGCCTTCCTCGCGCTGAAGATCGTCGGGGCGGGCTACCTGATCTGGCTTGCCTGGCAGGCAATCAGGAAGGGCTCGGCCTTCTCGCCGGATACGAGACAGCGGCGGGCCCGGCCCTTCTGGAAGAACTGGGCAACGGGCATCGGCATCAATCTGCTCAATCCGAAGATCATCCTTTTCTTCATGACCTTCCTGCCGCAATTCGTCTCCGCGAGCGATCCGCATGCGGCAGGCAAGCTTCTGTTCCTGGGGCTTCTTTTCATCCCGCTCTCGCTGCCCGTGACCGTTCCCATGGTGCTTGCGGCGGATGGCTTCGCCGGCCTGTTGTCGCGCAGCCCGAAAGTGACGCGTGCGATCGACTGGCTGTTCGCCGGCGTCTTCTCGGCGTTTGCGGTGAAGATCCTCACGGCGCAGGCGCGGTAGAATGCAACTTCTTGGCTAGTGTTGCTGCACTGCACTTGTCGGATTCGGCGAATATTGTTAGTGAGATTCCCCATCGGCGAGGGTTGAAATCGAGGGTGACATGAAGCGATTTCTGGTTGCGACGACCGCGGTGTTGGTCATGGTTTCGGCGGCTCAGGCGCAGCAGCCGACGTTCGACTGGAGCGGCCCCTACCTCGGCGCGGAGTTCGGCGGCGGCTTCTCATCCACCAACTTCGAGGCGTCCTCGACCGATTTCGCCGGCGGATACAAGGAAGACGTCATGGTCGGCGGCGTTTTCGCCGGATACGACTGGCAATTCGGCCCTGTCGTCTACGGTCTCCTGGCCGATATCGATTTCGTCCATTCGGCCGATCTCGCCTTCGGCGACGAAGCGGCGCTGACCGGCGGCAAGGGCGAGGCCTACACCTATGATGTCGACTGGGTTTCCACCGCCCGCGCACGGCTCGGGTACACGCCGACCGATCGTTTGCTCGTCTACGGCACCGGCGGCATCGCGGCCGGGCACTTCGAAGCAACGAGCTACGATTCTCCGATCCAGGGAACTCCGGCGAGCGCCAGTTATTCCGGCGTTAAGTGGGGTGGTGTCTTCGGCGCCGGCGTGGATTTCGCCCTGCCGAACGACTGGTCGCTGAAGGCGGAGTACCTCAACTACAGGTTTGAATCGATCAACTTCGGCGGCGAAGGCGTCCCCAACACATCGTTCAAACCGAAATTCGAAGCGGTCAAGTTCGGTCTCGCCTACAGGTCCTGATACGACGATTTCAGTCTGGTGCCGGCGGCATCCATCCGGCGGCGATCAGTTGATCTACGACGTGCGTTGAAGCCACGCCCGCGCCAGAAAAGGCCGGCGGTTCCACCAGCGCCTTCATCCGCTGGCGGAATTCATCCAGTGTCATTGCGAAAAGCATCTGGTCTACCCGTTCCCCGGTGCGCCCGTCGATGCGGTGCGACTTTAACTCGCCCTCCAGACGGAGCATGCCGACACGGCAGGCAGCGACGGCTGCGCGGTTTCGCGACAGGGGCGCGAAGGTGAGCTTCTCCAGCTTTCGCTCGGTGAAGAAGTGCCACATCAGCACGCGCGTCGCGTCATAGATTACGTCCATCCGCCGATGCTCGCCCTTGCCGATGACGATGTGGGCCGAGCCGAGCTTGTGGCGCAGGTCGACATCCAGAAAAAGCAGGCCGAGGGGCGTGTCATGGACGGAATCGCGGATGGCCATCAGGTTGCGGCGCAGGTTGTCGAAGCTGCCTACGTATGCGCGGAAGGCGTCCAGTCCCATCGCCTGACGCGGGGCATTGAGGCCTTCCATGATGGCGGGATCGGTGAGCCCGTCGGCGATCTCCGGCGTAACCTCGCCGGGCACGAGCGTGCGAAGCCTGACGAGCTTGCCAATCCTGTCGACGAAAACCGGCTTGAGTTTCATCGCCGCGAGCGGGGTGACGAGCGGCGGCTTGCGGGGCGGCTGAGGCATCTTGGGCATGCCCATGGTATGCCTCCCGCGCTTGGGCCGGGTCAAGGCAGGGGCGGAATTCTCGCTCGCGGCGCGCGGCGCCACCGGCCTGCTCCCCGGCCTGCCACGACCCAGTAGGCAATGCCTCCGACGAGACCGGCGGCAAGCAGTGCCGCAATCACCTGCGGGTCGTCCAGGCGCTCCGCCCTCATCGGCGGCATGCCCTCGACGTCGAGTGCCAGGTCGCCTGGGCGCCTGCCCCAGAACATCGACATCACCACGATTGCTATGGCGCCACCCGCGAGCGCGTAGGTCAACCAGTCCTGCCACCTTGCAAACTCGGTGATTCCGATCGCCACCAAGGCGGGCAGGAAGGCATAATAGCCTGTGAACAACGCCACGAAGGGGATCGAAAAGGCCATGCTGCCGACAAGCAGCCAGGGTGCCTGTTCAGGCTCGAGCCTGGCCGCGCCGATCAGGGCCAGATGCAGGACGGCGCTGGCTGCAAGTGCGGCACAGACGTAGCCGGCAATGATGACGGCAAACCGGACGAGGATGAGCGCAACGCGGCTCAAGCCTCGCCATGCCCCGCGATCATCATGGCCTCAAGCGCCAGCCGGTCGCTTTTCTTCATTCGTTCCGATTCCGACTTGAGCTGGCCGCAAGCCGCCAGGATGTCGCGCCCGCGGGGCGTGCGTATCGGAGAGGCGTAGCCGGCGGCGTTGACGGCATCGGCGAATTTCTCGATCGTCTCCCAGTCCGAGCACTGGTAGTTGGTGCCGGGCCAGGGGTTGAAGGGGATCAGGTTGATCTTGGCCGGTATGCCTCTGAGCAGCCGCACCAGTTCGCGGGCGTCGGCAAGACTGTCATTGACGTCCTTCAGCATCACGTACTCGAAGGTGATGCGCCGCGCATTGGACAGGCCAGGATAGGCGCGACAGGCCTCCATCAGGTCCTTCAGCGGGTATTTCTTGTTGATCGGCACCAGCATGTCGCGCAGGTCGTCGCGCACCGCGTGCAGCGAAATCGCCAGCATGACGCCTATTTCCTCGCCAGTGCGGAAGATTTCCGGCACCACGCCCGAAGTGGACAATGTGATCCGCCGCTTGGACAGCGACAGCCCGTCGCCGTCGGAGGCGATCAGCAACGCCTTCTTCACCTCCTCGAAATTGTAGAGTGGCTCGCCCATGCCCATCATGACGATGTTGGTGATACGGCGGCCCTCGGCCGGAACGATCGCGCCGGCCGGCGTGTCGCGGTCGGGGAAGTCGCCCAGCCGGTCGCGCGCCGTCATCAGCTGCGCCAGGATCTCCTCGGCCGTCAGGTTGCGCACCAGCTTCTGCGTGCCGGTGTGGCAGAAGGAGCAGGTCAGCGTGCAGCCGACCTGGCTGGAGATGCAGAGCGTCCCGCGACCTTCCTCCGGGATGTAGACCGTCTCGATCTCGACCGGACGGCCCGCGCCGCGCGGCGGAAAGCGGAACAGCCATTTGCGCGTACCGTCCGACGAGATCTGCTCTTCGACGATCTCGGGCCTGGCAATCGAGAAATGACGGGCGAGTTCGCTGCGCAGATCCTTCGAGATGTTGAACATTTCGGAGAAATCGGACACGCCGCGAACGTATAGCCAATGCCAGAGCTGGCTGGCGCGCATTTTCGCCTGCCGTTCGGGAACGATGCCCGACTCAACCAGAGCCTGGCCGAGTTCGACCCGGGAGAGGCCGATCAGCGGTGGCTTTTCCTTCGCCGCTGGGCGAAGGGCGTTCCGCGTCTCGGCGGATGTGATGTCGAAGGATAGGGCCATGGTCGGGATAAGGTAAGGTCGGCCGCAGCCGAATGCCAATCAAGCCCGCCTTCTAACAGAGAGCGTGCCCGGGGTCACGCCCCGGTGACGTTGTGTTTCGCCGACCTTGGACTTGACCCTATCGGCAAGCCGAGATCGAATCGAGCGCGGCGGTGATGCCCCGTAGCGAGAACGAATAGTTGGTCGGGTTTCCGCGCCCGGATGTCGCACTGACCTGCATGGCCGAGCCAGACTTCATCGCTGCCACGAGCTGGGGTTCTTCGGCTGCGTTTTCCAGCCAGGCCGACTTGCCCTTGGTGAACAGCGAAAAGGTCTTGTCGCCGACCTTCACAGTGACCTTGGAATTCTCCCTGAAGGCGTAGGATGCGATGAATTGCGGTTCGAAAGCCACGTTCTGCCCGGGCTTCTGGCTCACGAAAAAGAAGATGTCGCCATGGTCGAGGCTCGTCGGCTGCTTTTCCTTCGGAACAGAGAGAACGTAGCAAACCTTGCCCGCGTCCGCCTGATAGGAATAGGTGCCCCAGTCGTTGTACTGTCCGACCTTGGTTGCCGACTGTGTGAGGGCTGGCGTCGCGACGGCCATCGCCACGATGCCAGCTGTGATCGAAATCAGTGCACGCATGTTGTCCTGCCGTTGTCCTGGTGTGTCCTGATCGAGCGAATCCGAGACGATCCGCGAAGGACCGGTTCGCTTCATATTGAATTAATCGCGGTTACCAAATGGTGAACTCCTGTCCAACCGTCTCGATATTGCGACCGCCGGTGTCTGGCCGACGCATCATGCGCATGCCTTCACGACTTCACGAATTGTGAAACGGATGAAAGCGGCAACAGTTTGTCGTCGGCTTGGGATGACCGGCCCGCCTTGTCAAAGAGCGCGGTTTCGAAGCCATATTGCGCCGCGACGTAGAGCTACGTAGGTTCAAGTGAGAACAACGGCCCGGGAAGCGGGCGAAGAGTCCGAGGACAATGACGACTGGGCCGCGAGAAGAGTATGCACGCCTTGCGACCTTGGTTGCGGAACGGCGGGACCGCGAGGCGTTCGCCACGCTGTTCGACCATTTCGCTCCGCGCATCAATGGCTATCTGCAACGGCTCGGGATGGACGGCGGCTCGGCCGAGGACGTCGCCCAGGAGGTGATGTCGGTGCTGTGGCACAAGGCGCACCTGTTCGATGCAACGAAATCGTCGCTCGCCACCTGGCTTTTCCGCATCGCTCGCAACCGGCGGATCGACGGACTGCGCCGCGACCGTTCCTACCTGATCGACCCCGAGGATCCGATCCTGCAGCCGGAAGGCGAGGAAGCGCCCGATGTCGCGCTGGACGCCGGCCAGCGCGACGAACGCGTTCGCGTCGCGCTCCAAAGCCTGCCTTCCGAGCAGGTCGAGTTGATACGGCTCGCGTTCTTCGTCGGTCTGTCCCATAGCGAGATCGCCGACCAGACCGGCCTGCCGCTGGGAACGGTGAAGTCGCGGATAAGGCTCGCCTTCGGGCGCCTGCGCAAGGCGATCGAGGCCGACCCCAGGATCGACGTCGACGCCTGAGCGACGTCGCGCCTTCTCAGTCGAACTTCTATTCGAGTTCGTCGAGAAAATCGCGGGCAGCGGTTCGATGCGCCGAGGTCATGTGTGTGCGGATGGTCCCGAGTACGGCCAGCAGAACCGACAAGTCGTCTGTGAAGCCGAGACCGAGAATGAAATCCGGCACGACGTCGAGAGGCATCACGAAGTAGGCGAGCGCGGCGAACAGGGTGCCGCGCACCCGGGTGGGTGTCCTGCTGTCGAGGGCGCAGAAATACCCGGCCACGACCTCTTCCATGAATGGAATCTGGCTGGCGGCCCGGCGAACCGTGCGCCAGAGCCCCTCGCGCACGCGCCGTTCACGCCTGCGCTCTTCCGCCGGCGCGACGGGCGCAAGAATGCCTGCGATGCGATCGTCGTCTAGGGTCTCGGTCATTGGCGAGATGTGGTGACGCGAAATCCGGCGTGCAAGATCGCGCCGCACGGTCAGTCCCCGGCGAAACGGTTCATTTTCCGTGCGAGCGTCAGGTCCAGTTCGGTGACGCCGTCCGCGTCATGGGTGGAAAGCGTCACCTGCACGGTCTTGTAGACGTTGGACCATTCGGGATGGTGATCCATTTTCTCGGCTTCCAGCGCCGACCGCGTCATGAAACCGAAGGCCTCATTGAAGTTGCGGAACGCGAAGGTTCTGGTGATCGCCGATCGACCTTCGACGAGGCTCCAGCCATGGAGCTCGGCCAGGGCCTTGGCGACGTCCGCGTCGTCGAGCCTTGCGCGCGCCATCTCAGCGCCACATCGGAAATGCTTCCGCCGTAGCGAGCCCGCCGCCGGCACCCGGGCGTGACCCTGCGAGAGGCCATGCCTCCTCGACGACATAGGGGCCACCGCCGACCGAATCGCGCGACGACAGCAGGACAAAGCGCCCGATCTTGAACGGCGTCGTCGAAAAGCCGCCATGGGCCGACAGATAAGGCGCCAATTCTTGCGGGCTCGTGTTGCGGAGCCGCGCGATCGTCACATGTGGCGTGAACTTGCGGGCATCGGCGGGGGCGCCATTGCGCAGGCAGATCCGGTCGATCTCGGCCTGAAGCGCAGCGAGTTCCGCCGATGGCGCCACGCCGGCCCACAGCGCGTGCGGCTTCTTGTTGCCGAAGGCGCCTACGCCTGAAAGCTTGATCTCGAAGGCGGACCGGCTGATCCGATCCAGTCCGTGGACGATGTCGTCGGCCGTTGGCCCTTCGACGTCGCCAATGAAACGCAGCGTTATGTGGTAGTTTTCGACATCCATCCATCGGGCGCCGGGGAGGCCCCCACGGAGCAGCGACAGAGAGAGCGCCGCATCGCGCGGTATCTCGAGGGCGGTGAAAAGTCGCGGCATGGCTGCCTCCTCGAATCGCTCCGTCTAGGGCAGCGAACCACCGATTCGGCCTCGCGGCAAGTCCGATAACGGCCAACGCCCCACTTTCATTGTGCGCCGCAGCACGAATTCTGCGAGCCCGTACCGTCAGTCGAGCGCCGCCAGCGCCTGCTCCACCATGGGCAACGCGTTCTCCACCATCCTTTCGATGCCCTGCGCGTTCGGGTGCATGCCATCATCCAGAAGCAGGGCGGAATTCGTCGCCACGCCGTCGAGAAAGAACGGATAGAGCATCACGTCGTGTTTCTCGGCCAGTCGGGGAAACATGCCGTTGAAGGCAGCGGCGTAGTCGTCGCCGAGATTGGGCGCTGCCATCATTCCCGCGAGCAGGACGGCGATCTCGCGCTCCTTCAGGCGAGTGATCATGGCGTCGAGATTGCGCTCGGTGATCTCGGGAGAGATCCCGCGCAGCATGTCGTTGGCGCCGAGTTCCAGGATCACGAGGTCGGTCCCGTCTGGTACGGACCAGTCGAGCCGAGACAGTCCGCCACTCGTCGTATCGCCCGAGACGCCGGCATTCGTGACCCTCACCTCGTGGCCCTTTTCGCGCAGCGCGGCCTCCAGTTTTTCGGGGAAGGACTGGCCGGCATCGAGCTGATAGCCGGCCATCAGGCTGTCGCCAAAGCCGACGATCTCGACCGGCTCTGCGGCGGCGGGCAGGATAACGCTCGCCCAAACCAATCCGGCCGCCGCGAATGCGCGTAGCAACTGTTTGAAACCCATTGTCGAACACCCATATCTGTCCAGGCCAAACGCCGATATCGCAGCCGCTCGGCCTTCCGTTCCTCCAATCATATAGGGCCCGCAACCGGTGACAAAAGCAGTGATTGACCTGAAGAGTGTTTCACTCACGCTCGGCCAGGGCGCTTCGAGGGTCCACGTGCTGAAGGACGTCAGTCTGCAGGTGGGCGCTGGCGAGACGACCGGCATCGTCGGGCCATCGGGGTCGGGAAAGTCCACTCTGCTGATGGTGATCGCGGGCCTGGAGGGCACGGATTCGGGTACTGTGACGATTGCGGGGGAACAGCTGACGGGCCGGAGCGAGGATGCCGTCGCCGCGTTCCGTGGGCTTAATGTCGGCATCGTCTTTCAGTCCTTTCACCTGATTCCGAACATGACGGCGCTGGAAAATGTCGCCGTTCCGCTCGAACTGGCTGGACGGCGTGATGCCTTCGAAGTCGCCGCGCACGAATTGGAGTCTGTCGGCCTGAAAGACCGTGTCACGCATTATCCCGGCGAATTGTCCGGTGGTGAACAGCAGCGCGTTGCGATCGCTAGGGCCTTGGCGCCCGATCCGAAGATCCTCATCGCCGACGAACCGACCGGCAACCTCGATCAGGCTACGGGCCGACAGGTGGCGGACTTGCTCTTTTCGAAGGCATCCGAGCGCGGCATGACGCTCGTTCTCGTGACGCACGACCCGGTTCTCGCCAATCGATGCTCGCGCCAGATCTCCATGCGCTCGGGCCGTATCGAGAGCGGCCAGATCCTCGCCGTGTCGGCTTGAGGCGCCTATTATGACCTTTTCGCGTACTCTCGACCTCGCCTGGCGTTTCTCTCTGCGCGAGATGCGCGGCGGCCTCTCGGGTTTCCTGATTTTCCTCACCTGCATAGCGCTCGGCGTCGCAGCCATCGGCGGCGTCAACTCCGTCGCGCGCTCCATCACCACCGGCGTGGCCAACGAGGGCCAGACGCTGCTCGGAGGCGATATCCGCTTTCAGATCGTCCATCGGCTGGCGACGGAACCGGAACTCGCCTTTCTCGACAGCTTCGGACAGTTGGCGCAGAGCGCCAACATGCGCTCGATGGCGCGTCTCGAGGACGGTTCCGACCAGACGCTGGTCGAAGTGAAGGCCGTCGACGGGTACTACCCGCTCTATGGCGGCCTGCAAACCACGCCCTCCCTCGATCTGGAAGGCCTTTTCGGACAGCGCGACGGTGCATGGGGAGCGGCGGCGCCCCAACTCCTCTTCGATCGCCTGGCCGTCGAGCTCGGCACCCGGGTGAGGCTCGGCGGTGAAGTCTTCGAACTGCGGGCGGTGATCGACGCCGAGCCAGACCTTGTTTCCGACGGCTTCGGCTTCGCCCCGCGGCTGATGGTGTCCCTCGATGGCCTGACAGCCTCGGGTCTCGTCCAGCCTGGCAGCCTGGTCGAGTATGCCTACAAGATCAGGCTGCCCGACGGCTCCGGCGAAAGCGCCATCCAGCGCATTCGAGACCGCGCCGCCGCCGAATTTCCCGAGTCTGGCTGGAGCATCCGCTCGCGCACCAACGCGGCGCCGGCGCTTTCGGCCAACATCGAGCGGTTTTCGCAGTTCCTGACGCTCGTGGGCCTGACATCGCTGGTCGTTGGCGGCGTTGGCGTCGCCAACGCGGTGCGCGCCTACCTGGAAGGCAAGCGCGGCGTCATTGCCACGTTCAAGAGCCTTGGCGCGTCTGGCGCCTTCGTCTTCATCGTCTACCTGGTCCAGATCCTGATGATCGCGGCGGTCGGTATCGTCATCGGTCTCGTCCTTGCCGCGCTGATGCCTTTCGCGGCCAGCGCCGCCCTGGCGGGAGTATTGCCGGTGCCTGCCGAGGCCTCGATCTACTGGGACGCGCTCGGCATGGGCGCGCTGTTCGGGGTGCTCGTCACGCTGGCCTTCGCCATCCTGCCGCTCGGCCGCGCACGGGACGTTCCGGCCACGGCGCTGTTTCGCGAGATGGGCTTCGAGGCCAGCGGAATGCCCCGCCTGGTCTACGTTGCCGCCGCGATCCTGATCGCTCTCGCGCTTGCCGGTCTCGCCATCTGGTTCTCGACCGACCGTCGCATCGCAACGATCTTCATCGTCGCGACGGCTGTGGCCTTCCTCGTGCTGCGGGTCGTGGCTTCGCTCGTCCAGACGCTGGCCCGCCGTAGCCCGCGGGTGCGCTCGACCGCGCTCAGGCTTGCGATCGGCAACATCCATCGGCCCGGCGCGCTGACGCCATCGGTGGTGCTGTCGCTGGGCCTCGGCCTTACGCTTCTCGTCACCTTGGCGCTGGTGGACGGAAACCTGCGCAATCAGATTGGCGGCAGCCTTGCCGAGCGCGCCCCGAACTTCTTCTTCGTCGACATCCAGAACAGCGAGATCGAGGATTTCTCGCGCCTGGTCGAGGGTCTCGCGCCCGAGGGAAAACTGGTCGAGGTGCCGATGCTGCGCGGCCGCGTGATGGCGCTGAACGAAATCGACGTCCAGAAGATCGAAGTGCCGCCCGAAGGGCGCTGGGTGTTGCGTGGAGATCGCGGCATCACCTATGCTAGGAACATCCCCGAGAACTCGACGCTTTCGGAAGGCGCGTGGTGGCCTGCCGACTACGAGGGAGAGCCGCTCGTCTCCTTCGCGGCCGAGGAGGGCGGCGAAATCGGCCTGAAGCTCGGCGACACGATTACCGTCAACGTGCTCGGCCGCAACATCACCGCCCGCATCGCCAACTTCCGCAACGTGGAGTGGGAATCGATGGGCATCAACTTCGTGATGGTGTTCTCGCCCAACACGTTCGCGGGCGCCCCGCATGCCTGGCTCGCCACGCTGCTCGACCAGGGCTCGTCGGCCGAACAGGAGGCGCGCGTCCTCAACGAGGTGACGAGGGCGTTCCCGGCGGTGACGACGGTGAGGGTGAAGGATGCCCTCGACATCGTGAACCAGATCGTCGGCCAGCTCGCCACCGCCATCCGCGCCGCCGCCGCGGTGGCCCTGATCGCATCGATCCTCGTGCTTTCTGGTGCGCTCGCCGCCGGGAATCGTGCCCGCGTACATGATGCCGTCGTGCTCAAGATGCTGGGCGCCACTCGCACCACGCTCATCGGCGCCTTCACGATCGAGTACCTGCTGATCGGGCTCGCGACCGCGACCTTCGCGCTGGCGGCCGGCGGGGTGGCGGCCTGGTTCGTCGTGGCGCGCATCATGAACCTGCCTGCGAGTTTCCTTCCCGAGGTTGCGGCAACCACGGTGGTGGTTGCCCTGGTGCTGACGGTCGGCTTCGGACTGCTCGGCACATGGCGCGTTCTGGGACACAAGGCCGCACCGGTGCTGCGCAATCTTTAGCAACATCCCAAAGAGTGCCGCTGGCGGCAGGCGAAAGCCCCGCCTTGGTCGATCACGAATGGTTGCGCTTCGAAACAGGTCTTGTCGCGGCGCGCTTCAACCCTCATATTGGGGTTCAGGCATGCTGGAGTCCCGCCAGCGGCGCCTGGGGCCGTGCGCGAAAGCCGGGGCGCCCGACACCCGACGGGGCAAGAAGCTGTAAGAGGAAATCATGGCTGACATCCGCAACTACAATGCGCGCGTCGCCGGGGCGGGTTCCCGAGCCGACGCCGGTATCGACGAAGGCCTTCGCGCATACATGCTCAAGGTCTACAATCTCATGGCGCTTGGCCTCGCCATCACCGGCGTCGCCGCGTTTGGAATGGTTGCGCTGACCACGACAAACGATCCGGCGCTGGCGGTGGCCACGCTGGGCAATGGAAAGATGCTGACCGCCCTGGGCGCGACCGTCTACGGTTCGCCGCTGCGCTGGGTCATCATGCTGGCTCCGCTTGCGATGGTCTTCTTCCTGTCGTTCCGCGTTCACAAGATGAGCGTATCCGCCGCGCAGACGACGTTCTGGCTCTATGCCGCGATGGTGGGCATCTCCCTGTCGTCGGTGTTCCTGGTCTTCACCAGCGGCAGCATCGTCCAGACGTTCTTCATCACAGCCACCGCCTTCGGCTCGCTGTCGCTCTACGGCTACACGACCAAGCGCGATCTGTCTGGTATGGGCTCGTTCATGGTGATGGGCCTGTTCGGCCTCATCATCGCGATGATCGTCAATATCTTCCTGCAGTCGACCGCGATGCAGTTCGCGATCTCGGGCATCGGCGTTCTGGTCTTCGCGGGCTTGACCGCCTACGACACGCAGAACATCAAGGAGATGTATTTCGAGGGTGACGACGACGTCGTTGCCGGTCGCAAGGCGATCATGGGCGCGCTGCGTCTCTACCTCGACTTCATCAACCTGTTCATGTTCCTGCTGCAGTTCCTGGGGAACCGCGAATAGCACGGTCTGGACCAACCAAATGACGGGGGCGGCCTTCGGGTCGCCCCTTTTCATTGGGGCCTCTTCCCGAGCAAGTTCGGACGGTCCTGGAAACACGCCCGAGCGACAATGAGTTCCATCGCAATCCGCCCCGCGTCGCGCGACGACATTCCCGCCATTGCCGCCATCTATGGTCACGCCGTCAGGACGGGTACCGCGAGCTACGAACTCGAGCCGCCGTCGGAGGCGGAGATGGCCTCCCGCTTCGATGCACTCAACGCCGGATCTTATCCCTACGTTGTCGCCGTGTCCTCCGACGCGGTTCTCGGCTATGCCTATGCTGGCCCGTTCCGGCCGCGCCGCGCCTATCGCTTCATGGTCGAGGATTCGATCTATCTGGACCCGGTGGCGCAGGGCCGCGGCACCGGTCGCCGGCTCCTGACCGCCCTGGTCGAGGCTTGCACCCGGCTCGGCTTTCGCCAGATGGTCGCCGTCATCGGCGACGGCAAGCACAACCAGGCCTCGGTGCGTCTACATGAATCCCTCGGTTTCCGTCACGCCGGGCTGCTCGAGGGATCAGGCTACAAGCACGCTCGATGGCTCGACACGGTGTTCATGCAATTGTCGCTCAACGGCGGAACCGCCTCGCCGCCGAACCCGGGCTCCCTGCCGGAACGCAACTTCGTCGAGGGCAGGTAGCTGCTCAGGCTCCCACCAGACGCAGTGTCGGATCGAATACGTTCAACACCCGCGCAAGTTCGTGTCCGCGCTTCAGGATGTTGCCGCTGGCCGCCACGACGGAATACGCACCCTGCTTGCGCGCAAGCTTCGGGTTCTTGACGATCTGGAAAAGCGGCACCTCGCTGGTGCGGCGAAAGACGGAAAAGACCGCGCGGTCCTGCAGGTGATCGATCGCATAGTCCCGCCATTCGTTTGCCGCGACCATTCGCCCGTAGACTCGAAGGATCTGGTCGAGTTCGCGCCGGTCGAAGGTGATTGCAATGGTCTCCCTGTCGCGCCGGATATCCTGTAGCGGGATCAATATCGCGGACCCGTCCCCACCCTCCGCTCCGTTCGCGCGATCAACCATGCGACAGCCTTTCCATGACAATTCTGCGACAAGGCGAAGTTTGCGCTTTCGGGTTCCGATTTCAACCCCCGAACCGGTTTGGCAATGCCTGCGCGGACGATCGCCAGTCGTCCGCCATCACCGATTCGCGTTTAAGTCGTGTTAACCGCAAGGCAACCCGCGCCATCGCTGTGGTCACTTTGCAGAACACAGCGATCAAATTGGTGATTGGCGGCCACAATGCCGCCGCGAATTGTCCCGCTTCCAGCCCCAAAGAAAGACGACGATCTGATCGTTGCCTGAGATGGTTCGGTTCGGCGTTGGCTCCGTAACCCCAAGCCCCCCGCCCACGGTGTCTTCGCTGGGCCGAACCAACTCGGCAACAACTCATTCAAGCGGCCTGTCCGCTGCCGGCTGTCGTATCCGCCAAGCGCGGCGAACCGGCCGCCTCCTCCCTCGGGCAGGAGGCTATTCGGCCGGGTGCTTCAGGACCGCGGCGCCGATGATGGCTCCAGGCGCGCCGTCGTCGCCCAGGGACTGAAGGAGCGCCGCGCAACCACCGGTACCTTTACGCAGAAACTCGCTCATGGGGATCTCGAGGCGCAGATTTTCGCCGTGCCAGATGCCGGCGGTCTGGATGCCGGTCACCGCATTCCAGTAGGCGACATGCTTGCCTGCGTTCTCGCCTCTTGAAATTTTCACCACTGTCTTGGCGTCGAAAAAGACGAGCAGCAGGCTCGCCTTTGCCGGTTCATCGCCCTGTTCGTTGCGTGTCGCCTCTATGACGATGCTGTCGGCGCTTTTCCGGATCGAGACGTTTGCCCGGATCGATTGCTTCGTCGTTTCGGCCAACACCCGTTCGATGGCCGCTTTGTCGGCTCCATTGCGATGCGCCAGGCCGTTGATCACCGCTTGCGGTGTGTAGACCGATCTTTGGCCAAGGGCCGCCGCGTAGTCTTGCTGGCGTTGCGTGTTTTCCGGACTTGCCATCGTATCGCGCCAGCCAAGATAGTCCCAATAGTCGACGTGGTAGGCAAGAGCGATGATATCGTCTCGCTGCGCGAATTCGGCCAGATTGGCATCGGCCGGCGGACACGAACTGCACGCCTGGCTGGTGAACAGCTCCACCACGCCGGGCTGAAGGCTGGAGGGCTCCGCCATGGCCGGCATCGGGAGTGCGATCATAAAGGCGGCAAGCGCCAGCCGCGGGTGTCGGCGGATGTTCATATCCGATCTCGGTGCTGTCCGGACGATCGTTGTCCGCTTCTGATAACTCAGACAATAGTCGGCGGAGAAGTTCAACAGGAAGTCACGTTGCGGTGAGAGAACGGTGGGGCATAGTGCGATCCGAAGGATCGGAGACCGAAATGGACGTGCTTTTCGCCAGCATCGACGCCTACTGCGAGCGAACCGGACCCGAAATCTGGTCCGAGCCGGTCAACGCGATCTCCAATCTCGCCTTCTTCGTCGCCGGGTTCTGGGGCTTGCGCGAGGTCCGCCGCCACGGCGCGGGGGTCTTCGCGCAGATCCTCGCCTGGTGGGTCGTTGCGATTGGCGTCGGATCGGCTCTGTTCCACACCTTCGCCAACGTGCTGACAGTCTGGATGGACGTCATCCCGATCGCGGTGTTCACACTGGCACTGACGCTGTTCAACCTGAAACGCTTCATCGGCCTTGGCTGGGTGCCGAGCGTGCTGGCTCTCGTCGCCTTCTTCGCCGTTGCCGGGGCGGCAACTGCGGCCTTGCCGGACTGGGTGCGGGTCGCCACCAACAGCACGTCCGGCTACCTGCCGGCGTTTCTGGCGCTCGCCGTCTTCGGCGTGCTGCTCGTGCTTCGCGGCCATCCGGCCGGGCGCTACAATCTTGCCGCCGCCGCGGTCCTGCTCGTCTCGGCGACCTTCCGATCGATCGATGCCGAGGTTTGCGAGGCCCTGCCGCTCGGCACGCACTTTCTCTGGCACACGCTGAACGGCCTCATGCTTGGCGTGCTTCTCGCCTCTGTCGCCTGGTATGGGCGTCCCGGATACCAGGCGGGCAGGGTACCCAACCCAGGAACGCGCAGGACATGAGAAAGGCCGCCAGGAGCAATCCCGGCGGCCGTGTATCTCTCAGACCACGCGTGTCGCCTACGCGGCCAAATCGCGCAGCACGTACTGCAGGATGCCGCCGTTCCTGTAGTAGTCGAGTTCGTCAAGCGTATCGATGCGGCAGATGATCGGAACCTCCCGCGTCGCGCCATCCGCGTAGGTGACCTTGGCCACCATCGTCTGGCGCGGCTTGATCGTCTCCAGCCCGTCGATCGTCACTGTCTCGTCGCCCTTCAGGCCGAGCGACGCCCAGGACGTGCCCTCCTCGAAGACGAAGGGGATGACGCCCATGCCGACCAGGTTCGAGCGATGGATGCGCTCGAACGACTGCGCCACGACCGCCTTGACGCCGAGCAGGTTGGTGCCCTTGGCTGCCCAGTCACGCGAGGAGCCGTTGCCGTATTCCACGCCGGCGAAGACGACCAGCGGCACGCCTTCCTGCTTGTACTGCATGGCTGCGTCGTAGATCGACATCTCCTCCTTCGAGGGATAGTGGATCGTGTAGCCACCCTCGCGACCGTTTTCGCCCAGCATGAAGTTGCGGATGCGGATGTTGGCGAAGGTGCCGCGCATCATCACTTCATGGTTGCCGCGCCGCGTGCCGTACTGGTTGAAGTCGGCGACGCCGACGCCGTTGTCGGTAAGATACTTGCCGGCCGGCGAAGCGGCCTTGATCGAACCGGCGGGCGAGATGTGGTCGGTGGTGATCTTGTCGCCGAACAGGCCAAGGATGCGGGCACCCTTGATGTCGCCGACGTCCACTGCCTTCTGGCCCATGCCGACGAAATAGGGCGGGTTCTGCACGTAGGTCGAATCGTCATCCCACGCATAGGTCTCGCCGGCCGGAACCTGCACGGCCTGCCAGTTCTCGTCGCCCTTGAACACTTCGGCGTATTTCTGAACGAACAGATCGCGCGTGACGTGCTTGTGGATGAACTCCTGGATCTCCTGGTTGGTCGGCCAGATGTCCCGGAGGAAGACGTCGTTGCCCTCCCGGTCCTGGCCGATCGGCTCACTGGTCAGGTCCCTGGTGACCGTTCCGGCGAGCGCGTAGGCCACGACCAGCGGCGGCGAGGCGAGGTAGTTCGCCTGCACGTCCGGCGAGATGCGGCCCTCGAAGTTGCGGTTGCCAGACAGCACGCCGGCGGCGATCAGGCCCTTGTCGTTGATGGTCTTGGACACCGGGGCCGGCAGCGGACCGGAGTTGCCGATGCAGGTGGTGCAGCCGAAGCCGACGAGGTTGAAGCCGATCTGGTCAAGCTCCTTCTGCAGGCCGGACTTCTCCAGATACTCGGCCACCACCTGGCTGCCGGGGGCGAGGGAGGTCTTCACCCAGGGCTTTTGCTTCAGGCCAAGCCGGTTGGCGTTGCGGGCGAGCAGGCCCGCGCCGATCAGCACCGACGGGTTCGACGTGTTGGTGCAGGACGTGATCGCCGCGATCGCCACGTCGCCATGGCCAAGGTCGTAATCCTCGCCCTCGACCTTCCAGCGCTTGTCGGCCTCCGACGCGTCCTTCTTGTACTCCTTGACCAGCGACTGTTCGAAGCCGGCGGCGATGCCCTCGAGCGGGATGCGGCCTTCGGGACGCTTCGGCCCGGCCATGGACGGCACGACCTCGCCGAGGTCGAGTTCCAGCGTATCGGTGAAGACGGGCTCGGCCGCGCCCGGCATCCAGAACATCTCCTGGGCACGGCTGTACGCCTCGACCAGGGCGATGCGGTCGGACGCGCGACCCGACACCGTCAGGTAGTTCAGCGTTTCCTTGTCGACCGGGAAGAAGCCGCAGGTCGCGCCGTACTCCGGCCCCATGTTGCCGATCGTGGCGCGGTCGGCGAGCGTCATGTTGGCGAGGCCCTCGCCGTAGAACTCGACGAACTTGCCCACCACGCTCTTCTTGCGCAGCATCTGCACGACGGTGAGCACGAGATCGGTCGCGGTGACGCCTTCCTTGAGCTTGCCGGTGATCTTGAAGCCGATCACCTCCGGCAGGAGCATGGAAACAGGCTGTCCGAGCATGGCGGCCTCGGCCTCGATGCCGCCAACGCCCCAGCCGAGAACGCCCAGGCCGTTGATCATCGTCGTGTGCGAATCGGTGCCCACGCAGGTGTCCGGATAGGCGACGGTCTCGCCATCCTCGTCCTTGGTCCACACCGTCTGGCCGAGATATTCTAGGTTGACCTGATGGCAGATACCCGTGCCGGGCGGCACGACGCGGAAATTCTTGAACGCCTGCTGGCCCCACTTCAGGAAGCGGTAGCGCTCGCCGTTGCGTTCATACTCGAGGTCGACGTTGCGCTTGAACGCCATCGGCGTGCCGAACTCGTCGACGATGACCGAGTGATCGATGACGAGGTCGACGGGAACCAGCGGGTTGATCTTCTGTGGGTCGCCCCCGAGGGCCTTGATGCCGTCGCGCATGGCGGCCAGGTCGACGACGGCCGGAACGCCGGTGAAGTCCTGCATCAGGACGCGCGCCGGGCGATAGGCAATCTCGTGGCCCGCGGTGCCCCTGTCGGCAATCCAGTCCCGTATCGCAACGATGTCGGCCTTGGTGACCGAGCGGCCGTCCTCGTTGCGCAGCAGGTTCTCCAGCAGCACCTTCATCGAGAAGGGAAGCTTGGCGATTCCGTCGAGCCCGTTCTTCTCGGCCTCCACGAGGCTGAAATAAGTGTAGTCCTTATCGCCGACCTTCAGGGTGCGGCGGCAGTTGAAGCTGTCGAGAGAGTTTGACACGTACGATCCCTAACTGTTCGTTGCCGGGGTGGAAACGGACGCCAGTGCATCACGCGCAAAGGTGCGGGTACGGTCATTTCCGCTGTCCGCTCCCAAGCGCGTCCGCCGTTGCGAAAGCGGGGATGCGCCGGTCCGGCTCGATTGGTGTCCGTGCCGACCGCTGGCACGGTTGCTGACCTCTTAGAGAATTTCTAAAGAGAGTTCCAGTGTCGCGCACGGGAATTATGGTGCGGCGCAAATACGACTTTCAGCCGATGGGAAGGTGGGCCCGCCAATGCGCCTCGTGGCGAACGAACTGGATGGCGAACGGGGCGGCGAGACGATCTTCTCGGGCGTGTCCTTCGCGCTGGCCGATGGCGAGGGCCTGCTCGTCACCGGCGCCAACGGATCGGGCAAATCGACACTGCTGCGCATCGTCGCCGGACTGCTGCCGGCGGCGGGCGGGACGGTGACGCTGGAGGGCGGCGAGCCCGACTGGCCCGACGTCATGGCCGCCTGCCACTATCTCGGTCACCAGAACGCGCTGAAGCCGGCGCTGAGCGTGACCGAGAACCTCGCCGCCTGGCGCGACTATCTCGGCGAGCCGCACGTGCCCATAGCCGAGGCGCTGGAGATGGTCGGGCTGGACGAGATCGGCCACCTGCCGCTGGGCTATCTCTCGACGGGTCAGAAAAGGCGCATCGCGATCGCCCGGCTGCTGGTCAGCTACCGCCCGGTCTGGCTGCTCGACGAGCCGACTGCGGGGCTCGACCGGGCGTCCGAGACGCAGTTCGCCGCGCTGATGGCCGCGCATCTGGAGGATGGCGGCATGATCATCGCCGCCACCCACCTGCCGCTCGGGCTGGAGTGGACGCACGAGTTGCGGATGGGCGCCTAGATGCTAGCCCTCTACATCCGCGACGTGCGCCTCGGCATCCGCTCCGGTGGCGGGGCGCTGGTCGGCGTCCTGTTTTTCCTCGCGGTCGTGGCCGTCATTCCCTTCGGCGTCGGGCCGGACCTGAACCTGCTCGCCCGAATCGGCCCGGCGATCCTGTGGATCGGCGCGCTGCTCGCCAGCCTGCTCGGCCTCGACCGGCTGTTCCAGGCCGATCGCGACGACGGCTCGCTCGACATCCTGATCATGGCCGGCGAGCGCCGCATGCTGGCGCTGGCGGTCTTCGTGAAATGCCTGGCCCACTGGACCGCGAGCGTCCTGCCGCTTGTAATCGCCGCGCCCATGCTCGGCCTGTTCATGAACATGGAGCCCATCGGCATCGGTGCCGCCACGCTGACGCTGCTCTTCGGCACGCCGGCCATCGCCTTCATCGGCGCGGCCGGGGCCGCGGTGGCGGTTTCGCTGCCGCGCGGCGGATTGCTGGTCTCGGTGCTGGTGCTGCCGCTGGTCATCCCGGTCCTGATCTTCGGCGTCTCGGCGAGCTACGGCGCCGTCACCGAGCCCGACCCCTTCCTGCCGCCCTTCCTCCTGATGGTGGCGATGACGCTGTTCTTCGCCGTGCTCGGCCCTGTGGCGGCGGCCGCGGCGCTCAGATGGTCGGCGGATTGATGCAGGGCGAGACCGATCTCGCGCGACTGCTGGCGGGCATGAACCCGCGGCTGGATGACGCCGTCTATGTCTTCGCCACGCTGCGTGCCGAAAGCCCGGAGCCGGCGGGGCTCGCTCCGCTGATGCGTTTCGCCGAAGCCGAGGGCACGACCCTCGTCTTGCCGCGCGCCGAGGCCTCGCGCGCCGGCCTCGGCTTCATCTTTCCCTGCAGGCGCATCGTGCTCGAAATCCACTCGTCGCTGGAAGCGGTCGGCTTCCTCGCCGCGATCCTGCCCCGGCTGGCCGCCGCCGGCATCGGCGTCAACCCGGTCTCTGCCTTCCACCACGACCATCTGTTCGTGCCGGAAGGCCGCGCGGACGACGCGATGGCGATCCTGGACGCGATGGCGACGGGCGTGTGAGCCATTCCGTCGCAGGGCCGATTCCGCCCAAATCACGCCCCTTTGATCGCCATCGATTGCGACAGGCGCCAACTCCATCTATTGAGAAACCATGAGCCAGACCATTCCAGCCATCGGACGTTGGAGCGACATGGCGAATCCGTCGCGATTCGTCGGCTTCGCCAACGCGGTCGTGCCGTGGTTCGCCGCGTTGACCGCAGCGGTGCTGGCGCTGGGCATCTGGATGGCCTTCGCCGCCCCGGAGGACTACCAGCAGGGCATCACCGTGCGCATCATGTACATCCACGTGCCATTCGCCTGGCTGGCCATGATGTGCTACACGGTCATGTCGATTTCGGCGCTCGGCACGCTGGTCTGGCGCCATCCGCTTGCCGACGTGGCGCTCAAGGCCGCTGCCCCCATCGGTGCGATGTTCACCGCGCTGTGCCTGATTACCGGCTCGATCTGGGGCAAACCCATGTGGGGCACATGGTGGGTCTGGGACGCGCGCCTGACCTCCGTCTTCGTGCTGTTCCTGATGTATCTCGGACTGATCGCGCTCACCCGGGCGTTGGACGACCCGAGCCGCTCGGCGCGCGCGGCCGCCATCGTCACGCTGGTCGGTTTCATCAACATCCCCATCATCAAGTTCTCGGTCGACTGGTGGAATACGTTGCACCAGCCGGCATCGGTGATCCGCCTCGACGGTCCGACCATTCATCCCTCCATGCTCTGGCCGCTGCTGATCTGCGCGCTGGGCTTCTCTCTGCTGTTCTTCACGCTGCATCTGATGGCGATCCGCACCGAAATCTGGCGCCGCCGCGTGAACGCCATGCGCCGCATCTCGGCGCGCCGCGCCGATGCCGGGGCGACCTGACGCCATGTCGCACGAACTCTTCGTCGCAGCCGCCTACGGCATTTCCGCGCTCGGTATTCTCGGCCTCGTTGCCTGGAACCTGATTGATCAGCGCGCGCGCAAGGCCGAACTCGCCGACCTCGAGGCGCGGGGCGTGCGCCGCCGCTCCGACCGCGCCGAGACGGGGAACCGATGAACGTCGAGGACACCCTCCCGACGCGTCCGCGACGCTGGCTGGTCTTCGTGCCGCTCGCTCTGTTTCTTGCGCTGTCAGGGCTGTTCCTGGCGCAGCTGCTGTCCGGCCGCGACATCTCGACCATTCCGTCCGCCCTGATCGGCCAGCAAGCGCCAGCGACAGACCTGCCGCCGCTCGAAGGCGTCAACCTGCCCGGCGTTACCAATGCCGCCTTCGAGGGACAGGTGACGCTGTTCAATGTCTGGGCATCCTGGTGCGCGCCGTGCCGGCAGGAGCATCCGCTCCTGATGCAGCTTGCCCGCGACGAACGCGTGCGCATCGTTGGCCTCAACTACAAGGACAAGCCCGAGAACGCCCGCCGGTTCCTCGGCGAACTTGGCAATCCCTACGACGCCATCGGCGTCGACGACGTCGGCCGCACCGCCATCAACTGGGGCGTCTACGGCGTGCCGGAGACGTTCCTCGTCGGCAGGGATGGCACGATCCTTTGGAAGCATGTCGGCCCTTTTACGCCCCGGAGCTTTGCCGACGACCTGATGCCGCAGATCGAGAAGGCGCTGGCGGGATAACCGGCTTTCCCTTCTTGCGGGGAGAACCGCGCGGGCCGGCAGGCCCAAAGCTGGGCCGCGCCCGATTGGCAAGCGCTCGGCTTCGCCCTATCTTCCGCCGCCATGGTCTATCCGCTTCCGCCCGTCTTTGCCCGTACCGTCCCCGATGGCGACACGCATGAGCGTGCCGTCTGCGAGAACTGCGGCTTCGTCAACTACGAGAACCCGAAGATCGTGGTCGGCTCGGTGGTGCGCCACGAGGGGAAGATCCTGCTCTGCCGCCGGGCGATCGAGCCGCGCCACGGTTACTGGACCGTACCGGCGGGCTTCATGGAACTGCATGAATCGCCGGAAGATGGCGCCCGCCGCGAGGCTTTCGAGGAAGCAAACGCCGCGCTCAAGCTCGACGGCCTTCTCGCCATCTATTCGGTTCCGCGGCTCAGCCAGGTGCAGCTGATCTATCGCGCGACGTTGTCCGAGCCGTCTTTCTCGGCCGGGGAGGAGAGCCTGGAGGTCGCGCTGTTTTCATGGGACGAAATCCCGTGGGAGGACCTGGCCTTCCCGACGGTGCACTGGATGCTGCGCCACGAGCATATGGTGCAGGAGGGCAAGGGCATCGCGCCCTTCGGCAACCCGCCGGGAGAGGACGGCGACGTGCGTCCGAGATGAGGGATCCGGCGCGCCGCGCCACTCACCACATCGTTTTGGCGTAGGCCTCCGCAAGCGCCTCGTCGGTTTCGGCCGCCGTCGCCGCGAAGGCGATCTGGTCCTTGAGGATCTCGCCCAACGTCGGCATCCCGGAGCGGGCCGGCCAGGTCTCGGGCGCCCAAAGGCTGGAACGCAGGAAGGCCTTGGCGCAGTGCATGTAGACCGAGCGGACCTGGACCACGACCACCGTCGTCGGCGGCTTCTCATCGACGGCGAGGCGCGCCCGCAGGCCCTCGTCCGCCGTGATGCGCGCATTACCGTTGAGACGCAGCGTCTCGTTCATGTTGGGGATCAGGAACAGGAGCCCGACCGAGGGTTCGGCGACGATGTTTTCCAGCGTGTCGAGCCGGTTGTTGCCCGGCCGGTCGGGGATTGCGATCGTATGGTCGTCGAGCACGGCAACGAAGCCCGGCCTGTCGCCGCGCGGCGTCACGTCGGCGTTGCCCTTCCCGTCCGATGAGCCGATCAGCAGGAACGGGCTCTTCTGGATGAAGGCTCGGGCGTGCTGGTCGAGGACGGGCAGCTCCTTCTGTATCGCGCGCTCGTGCGTCGCCTTGTAGAGGCCGCGCAACTCCTCGCGGCTGGTCAGGAACTTCATCAACTCCCCTTCTTGAACGTGTCGTCCGTCGAATGCCGCATGATCAGGGGCATCTGGCTGAAGGTGAAGATCAGGGTGATGGGCATGATGCCCCACACCTTGAAGGCCACCCAGGCGTCGGTCGAGAACAACCGCCAGACGACCTCGTTGACAAGGGCCAGGAAAAGAAAGAACAGGCCCCAGCGCAATGTCAGCTTGCGCCATCCCTCGGCATCGAGCTTGAACGCCTCGTCGAACACATAGCCGAGCAACGACTTGCCGAAGAACAGCCCGCCGAGGAGCACGGCGCCGAACAGCGTGTTGACGATCGTCGGCTTCATCTTGATGAAGATCTCGTCCTGGAGATAGAGCGTCAGCGCGCCGAAGACGAAGACGACGACGCCCGATACCAGCGGCATGATCGGCAGCGAGCGCACCATCAGCCAGGACACGCTCAGCGAGATCGCGGTGGCGATCATGAACAGGCCGGTGGCCACGAACAGTGGTCCGCCGAACTCGCCCAGCGCCGGAAAGGTCTCGGCCAGCCATTCGCCGCGGGAATTGGCGAAGAAGAACACCATCAGCGGCCCGAGCTCCAGCGCGAGCTTCAGCAGCGGGTTCATGTGCTTCCGCTTGGGGTCTGCGGGATCGCGTTCGAGGATCGGGTCCGTCATGTTTTTCCTGTCCTTGCGGTCGATTCGGCGGCTCGGTGGCTCTGCGGCCGGGAGGTCAGCCGACGCCCGCGATCGCCTTGGCGAAATCGCTCGCCGAAAAAGGTTCGAGGTCGTCGACCTGTTCGCCGACGCCGATGAAATAGACCGGCAGCTTGTGCTTCGCCGCGATGGCGACGAGGATGCCGCCGCGTGCCGTGCCGTCGAGCTTGGTCATCACTAGCCCGTTCACGCCCGCGATGTTGCGGAAGATTTCGACCTGGTTGAGCGCGTTCTGGCCAGTGGTGGCGTCGACCGTCTGCAACACGGTGTGCGGCGCGTCCGGGTCTAGCTTGTTCAGAACGCGCACGATCTTTTCCAGTTCGGCCATCAGCTCGGTCTTGTTCTGAAGCCGGCCGGCCGTGTCGATGATCAGGACGTCGGAGCCGGCTGCCTTCGCCTTTTCGAAGGCATCCCAGGCAAGGCCCGCCGCGTCGGCGCCGAGCTTGGTCGCGACCACCGGCGAGCCGGTCCGCTCGCCCCAGATCTTGAGCTGCTCGATGGCGGCGGCGCGGAACGTGTCGCCGGCCGCCAGCATCACGCTGAGCCCGCCGGCCGTCAGCTTGGCGGCGAGCTTGCCGATCGTCGTCGTCTTGCCGGTGCCATTGACCCCCACGACCAGGATCACGTGCGGCTTCACCGAAAGGTCCAGTTCCAGCGGCAGCGCCACCGGCTTCAGCACCTTTTCGACCTCCTGCGCCATGATTGTCCGGACCTCGAGATCGGATACGTCCTTGCCATAGCGTCCGGAGGCGAGCGCGTCGGTGACGCGCATCGCCGTCTCCATGCCGAGATCGGCGCGGATCAGAACGTCCTCGAGATCCTGCAGCGTGTCTTCGTCGAGCTTGCGCTTGGTGAAGACGCCGGCGATCGAGCCCGACAGCTCGCGCGAGGAGCGCGACAGGCCGTCGCGCAGTTTCTGGAACCAGGTCTGCCGGGCGACGGGCGGGGGCGCGGCGGAACCAGCGTCCTCGGCCTTGCGCTCGACAGCCTTGCCCACGGTGATCCGGCCGGTTGGCGCAGGCGAAGATGGTTCAGGAGAAGGGGGCTTCGGTGAAGGTGGCGCGGGTTCGGAATGAACTTCGTCGACGGGGTCGCGCAGCGGCGGCGCGATCTCGGGCAAGGGCGCCGGCTGCGCGAGGTCCGCCCGGTCCTGGTCGATGGCGGACGGTGCCGCTGGCGCCTCGGGCGTCTGTGGCGCCGGAGCCTCGGCGACGGTCGGGTCGATGCGCTCTTGGGCCTCGGCCGGTGCCGGCGGCGTCTCCTCGATCTTGTCCTTGCCGAAGGAGAAGACCTTCTTGATGAAACCGAATGCCATTCGTCGATCCTCAGGCCGCGGCCGCGTGACGAGACGAGGCCACGAGCTTGGCGCCGTCGTTCCCGGCGATCCGTACCGTCACGATTTCGCCTGGCGCGCCGTCGTCGAGGCCGACCAGGGTGAAGCCTTCCGTGCGGCCTAGTCCCTCGCGCTCGACCAGCACGCGCTGCTGCGTGCCCACGAGCGAATCCATGTGGCGGCGATAGGCCCCTTCGCCGGCGTAGCGCAGCCTTGCGGCACGGTCCTTGACGGTGCGACGAGGAACCTGCGGCATGCGCGCGGCGGGCGTGCCCTCCCGCGGCGAAAAGGGAAACACGTGCAGATGCGTCAAACCGCATTCGTCCACGATCCGGAGCGAATTCTCGAACATCGCTTCGCTCTCGGTCGGGAAGCCTGCAATGATGTCGGCGCCGAAGACGATGTCGGGTCGCAGCCTGCGGACGTCCTCGCAAAAACGGATGGAGTCGTCGCGCAGATGCCGCCGCTTCATGCGCTTGAGCACCATGTCGTCGCCTGCCTGCAAGGACAGGTGCAGATGCGGCATCAATCGCTTCTCGGTGGCGATCGCCTCCATCAGGTCTTCGTCGGCCTCGATGGAGTCGATCGACGACAGTCGCAGTCGCTCGACATCGGGTACCTGGCGCAGGATTGTGCGAACCAGCTTGCCGAGACGCGGCGCGCCCGGCAGGTCGGCGCCATAGCTCGTCATGTCGACACCGGACAACACCACCTCGCGATAGCCATTGCCGGCCAGCCGCTTGACCTGCTCCACCACGGCCCCCATCGGCACCGAGCGTGAATTGCCGCGCCCGTAGGGGATGATGCAGAAGGTGCAGCGATGGTCGCAGCCGTTCTGTACCTGAACGAAGGCGCGCGCGCGGCCTTCGATCGCATCGACCATGTGCGAGGCGGTTTCCGTCACCGACATGATGTCGTTGACCCGCGCCTTCTCCGTTTCGTTGACGCCGAAATCCGGCAGCGCGCGGTAGTTGTGCGCCGTGAGCTTCTCCTCGTTGCCGAGCACGAGGTCGACCTCGTCCATCTCGGCGAAGCTGGCTGGATCGGTCTGCGCGGCGCACCCGGTCACGATGATGCGCGCCGACGGGTTGTCGCGGCGCACCTTGCGGATCGCCTGCCGTGCCTGGCGCACGGCTTCGGCCGTTACCGCGCAGGTGTTGAAGATCACCGCGCCGCCCGAGAGGGCACCGAGGCCGGCTGTTTCGGCCTCGCGCTTCATCACTTCCGATTCGTAGGTGTTGAGACGGCAGCCGAAGGTGACGACATCGATGCCGGTGCGATTGCCCGCCATCACCGGGCATCCTCCGTCTCGCGCGTCCAGGCGCCCGTGTCCGGATCGAACTCGCCTGAAAACTCCCATTCGGCGGGGCCGGTCAGCACGACATGGTCGTCGTCGCGCCATGTCACGCGCAGCAATCCGCCGGGCGCCGTCAGTTCCACGCTGCGCGCCGTGCGTCCGGTTCGCGCGCCCGCGACGGCCGCCGCGCAGGCCGCCGAACCGCAGGCCTTCGTCAGACCGGCGCCGCGCTCCCAGGTGCGGATCGTCATCGAATTGCGCGACGTGACCTGCGCGATGGTGATGTTGGCGCGTTCGGGGAAGATCGGATGGTTCTCGAGCAGCGGGCCGATCCGGTCGAGCTCGTAGGACCAGACGTCGGCGTCGACCCAGAAGATCGCGTGCGGGTTGCCCATCGAGACGACCGACGGCGAATGCAGCACCGGCGCGTCGATCGGTCCGGCCTGGAGCTCGATGGCGCGGGTGTCGCGGAACTCCTCGGCCAGCGGAATGTCGCGCCAGCCGAACTTCGGCGTTCCCATGTCGACCGAGATAACTCCATCATGGTGCAATTCGGCATTGAGGATGCCCGCCACCGTCTCGAAGGTGAACAGCGTCTGTCCCGTTTCGGCCGCGAGCGCCTGCACGACGCAGCGCATGCCGTTGCCGCAGGCCTGCGCCGACGAACCGTCCGAGTTCAGGATGTCCACAAACCAGCCTGTCCCGGGGGTGCGGGGGTCATGGATGGCCATGATCTGGTCGAAATGCGTTGGCTTGTCTGAAGCGAGGGCCAGCGCCGCCGTGGGGGTGACCCGGTCCGAACGTCCCCGCATGTCGGCAACGATGATGTCGTTGCCGAGCCCGTTCATCTTCGCAAAGGGGGCGCGGATCGTCATGGCAAGGGACCGAACTTGATCTGTTCAGCCCGCTATATGGCGGAACCCGCCCCGGATTACCAGTATCGGGATAGGACCGGTCGCCGCGGCTTCGATAGCGAGCCTAGGCAAGCGCAATGACGCCGAACAGCACCAGCAGGAACAGGATCAGGACGAGACCGATCAGGATCTTCGCGCCGGTCAGCGCCGCGCCCGAGATGGTGTTGAAGCCCAGGAGCGCCGCTACGGCGCCGACGACGAGCAGGATGAGAATCCAATCAAGCATGAACTTTCCCTCGGTTGATTGTCGGGGAATGTCGCGAATGTGGATTTTGTTCCGTATCTGACTCCGGTCACCCGATCGACGACGGGATGTCCCAGACCTCGCCAGGCAGCATGGGCTTGAAACGATCGCGTGCAACCCCGCGCGCGTCCAGCGCCGCGTGCAGATGGTCGCGGGGCTCCTCCACGGCCTCGTTGGTGAGCTGAAACGTGCCCCAATGGCAACCGGCGACGAACTGCGCCCTGGCCAGGAGCATGCCTTCGACGGCTTCCTGTGGGTTCTGGTGCTGGCCTTCCATGAACCAACGTGGCTCATAGGCCCCGATCGGCAGCAGCGCGAAGCGGAAGCCGCCGTGCTTGCTGGCCGCTTCGCGGTAGTTGATGCCGCGATGGAAGCCGGTGTCGCCGGCATAGTAGATCTTGCCGGCCGAGGTCTCCACCGCAAAGGCTGCCCAGAGCGCCATGCGACGGTCGTTCGTTCCGCGCGCCGACCAATGATGCGCGGGCTCGATGTGGATGCGGGCCTGGCCATGTGGCAGCACGACATTGTGATGGTGCCCCCAGTCTCCGGTTGCGATCCGCATCGTGGGGACTGCCCGATGCAGAATGGTGTCGTTGCCGAGAGGCGTCACCACCAGGGGGTCATGCACCTCCTTCAGCCGCTTCAGCGTCGCGATGTCGAAGTGGTCGTAGTGATTGTGCGAGAGCAGCACCACGTCGATCTTTGGCAGGTCGCCAAAGGCCACGCCCGGCGCGTTGACCCGGCGCGGTCCCGCAAAGGAAACGGGGGAAACCCGGTCCGACCAGACCGGGTCGGTCAGGTAGGTCAGTCCGCCGGCCTGGATCAGCATCGTGGCATGGCCCACCATGGTCACCCGGAGTGCGTTCCCACTCAAGTTCTTCTCAGGTGTCGCCTGTGGAAAGGGGCTCGGCCAGGATTTGGGCCACTTTTTCTTTCCGCCGCCAAACTGCCAGCGAAGCAGATCGGAGAATGCCGCGGGCGGTACGCCGTCCGGATTGAAGAAGATGCGCCCATCGTTGTGATCGCTTGCCGGGCCGACGTAATAGGGATTATCCCCGTTGTCCTTCGCCGCCAACGCTCCGCCTCCAGCGATCGCCGTCAGACCGGTCAGTCCCGTCCATTTGATCAAGGTGCGTCTGTTCATACCCTCATCTTATGTCGCTGAATTCATCCTTCAAGCAGTTGGTGTGCTTGATCGCGCCGGTCACATCGCTGGAGGGCGTGAATGCGCCGGTGCTTTTCCTATGCGGACAATTTTCCAACAAGGGCGTGAAATCACGCCCCTCTTCGTGGTATCGACCAAACAATGCCATGTTTCTGGCCGACTCGCGACGCGGGACGGCTCGTTCACCACACTGTCCTCATGGAGGATTACTCATGATGCATTCGACTGCCGGATTGACGAAAACCGGCCTCGCCACCGCCGCCATGGTTGCGCTCGCCATCGTGTCCGGTTGTCAGAGCAGCCGCGTAGGCTCTTTGAACACGCGACCGGAACCGCTTCAGCCGGCGCCGTCCGGGGCGGTCGTCGCGAGCCAGCTGCCGCCGCCCTCGGGGCCGAGTGATGCAAGTGCTTTCCCCCCTGCGCCCGGAATGACAGGTGAAAGCGAGCAGGTCGCGGCACTGGATCCCAACGCCAGTGCACCTGCGGGTGCGCCGGATCTTACCGCCGGTGGCGTCGCCGGCGTCTGGAATGCCACGGTGGCCGGTCAAGGGTGCCGTGTTGCGACGCCGCAAACCAAGTTCGGACAAGGCTTCCGCGCAGGCCCGCTTCGCTGCCCGGTGCCGCTGGACGGCGTGAAGTCGTGGAACGTCGCGGGCAAGCAGTTGTCGCTCTATGACGGCAATGGCGACCTGCTGGCGCGGCTCTATTCGTCGAGCCCCGAGCGCTTCGATGGCCAGATGACATCCGGCCAGCCGATATCCCTCAGCCGCTGACACAACCTAGACCGGAACACCGGGACACGGCCCTGATGAAGACGCGCGACGGACTCCAGCCCTTCCGCACGCTTCGTCAGGCCTATGGGGACAAGGTGGAGCGGGGTGAGATCACCCGCGATCCGGCCCAGGAACTGTTGGTGGCCGCCTTCGATCAGCTGATCGAGGATGTCTCGGCCAAGCGCCTGGCGGCAAAGTCGAGTTCGCTAGGCTGGCTGTTCGGGCGAAAGCGCCAGAGCAGGCAGCCCGTCAAGGGCCTCTACATCCACGGCGGTGTCGGGCGCGGCAAGACAATGCTGATGGATATGTTCTTCGACCTCGTGCCGGTCCGGCGCAAGCGGCGGGTTCATTTCAATGATTTCATGGCCGATGTCCACGATCGCATCGGCCGCCACCGCGCAGCCGTCAAGGCTGGAACCGCAAAGGGCGACGATCCCATTCCGCCGGTGGCCAAGGACCTCGCCGAGCAGGCCTGGGTGCTCTGCTTCGACGAATTCGCGGTCACCGACATCGCCGATGCGATGATCCTGTCGCGGCTGTTCTCGGCCTTGTTCGATGAAGGCGTCGTGCTCGTGGCGACCTCGAACGTCGCGCCCGACGACCTCTACCGCGATGGACTGAACAGGCCGCTCTTCACGCCCTTCATCGCCATTCTCAAGCGCCACGCGCAGGTTCTTCACCTCGATGCGGACACTGATTACCGGCTGGAAAAGCTGAACGGTGTCCCGGTCTACATGGTCCCGGCCGACGCGGCCAACGAGCAGCGCTTCGACGAGGCCTGGCGCTCGTTGGTCAATGGCTCGGTCGAAAAGGCTGACGAGGTCCTCGTGAAGGGCCGGCATGTGCCGATCCCCCGTGCAGTTCGCGACGCGGCCCGCTTCGCCTTCGCCGACCTCTGCGAGAAGCCGCTGGCGGCTCGCGACTATCTCGCCATCGCGGATCGCTACCGCACGATCTTTCTCGGCGGCATTCCGGTCATGGACGACAGCCGCCGGAACGAGGCCAAACGCTTTATTCTGCTAATCGACACGCTCTACGACCGCAAGGTGCGTCTCGTCGCCACCGCGCAGGCTGCGCCCACCGAGCTTTACCGAGGCCGCACCGGTGCCGAAGCCTTTGAGTTCGACCGCACCGCCTCGCGCCTCATCGAGATGCAGAGCGAGGAATGGCGCGATGCCTGGGAAGCCGGCGCAGCGGGGCAAACTTCCGACACTTCCGGGACAGGGAGCGAGCAGGAGGCGCGTGGTTGATGTTCCGGGACCGACTCGAATTTTGACGTTTACGTAAGTCCTTAATGCATTAAACGATTGAAATCCTTGGGGCCTAAATTTTTCATTGAGTTTTTCTTGCCTTGACGCTATGGCGTCGGTCAATTTTCCGCCGGACGAAGGCGACCGACAGACCGGCAGAAACAGACGCAATCCTGTCATCCGGGCCGGGTAGGCCCAAGCAGTCGCGAGGGAAATCCACCAAAATGGCACGTAGCAAGATCGCGCTCATAGGTTCCGGCATGATCGGCGGAACGCTGGCCCACCTGATCGGGCTCAAGGAACTCGGTGACGTCGTTCTGTTCGACATTGCCGAGGGCGTTCCGCAGGGCAAGGGCCTCGACATCGCCGAGTCCTCGCCTGTCGATGGCTTCGACGCACATTTTCTCGGCGCCAATGACTATTCCGCCATCAAGGGAGCCGACGTCTGCATCGTGACCGCCGGCGTACCGCGCAAGCCCGGCATGAGCCGCGACGACTTGCTCGGCATCAACCTCAAGGTCATGGAGCAGGTGGGTGCAGGCATCAAGAAATACGCGCCGAACGCCTTCGTCATCTGCATCACCAACCCGCTCGATGCCATGGTCTGGGCGCTGCAGAAGTTTTCGGGCCTGCCGAAGACCCACGTCGTGGGCATGGCCGGCGTGCTCGACTCGGCGCGCTTCCGCTACTTCCTGGCCGAGGAGTTCAAGGTTTCGGTCGAGGACGTGTCGGCGATGACGCTCGGCGGTCACGGCGACGACATGGTTCCGATGGTGCGCTATTCCACTGTCGCCGGCATCCCGCTGCCCGATCTCATCAAGATGGGCTGGACCACCAAGGAAAAGCTGGACGCCATCGTCGAGCGCACCCGCAAGGGCGGCGGCGAGATCGTCGCGCTTTTGAAGACCGGCTCCGCCTATTACGCGCCGGCTGCGTCGGCCATCGCCATGGCCGAGTCCTATCTCAAGGACAAGAAGCGCGTGCTGCCCTGCGCCGCCCATCTCGACGGCCAGTATGGCCTGAAGGACATGTATGTCGGCGTCCCCGTCGTCATCGGCGCTGCGGGCGTCGAGCGCATCATCGAGATCGACTTCAACAAGACCGAGCAGAAGATGTTCGAGAAGTCCGTCGCCGCCGTGCAGTCGCTCTGCGAAGCCTGCGTCGGCATCGCCCCGAACCTGAAGTAACGGAACCATAGCCCGATGAACATCCATGAATACCAGGCCAAGCAGGTTCTGAAGGGCTACGGCGCGCCCGTCGCCGAGGGCGTCGCGATCATGTCGGTTGGCGAGGCCGAAGCGGCCGCGAAGTCGCTGCCTGGCCCACTCTATGTCGTGAAGAGCCAGATCCATGCAGGTGGCCGAGGCAAGGGCAAGTTCAAGGAACTCGCGCCCGATGCCAAGGGCGGCGTGCGGCTGGCGAAGTCGATTGACGAGGTCGTCGCGCACGCGACCGACATGCTCGGCAACACGCTGGTCACCAAGCAGACCGGGCCCGAGGGCAAGCAGGTCAACCGTCTCTATATCGAGGACGGCGCCGACATCGACCGCGAGCTCTACCTGTCGATCCTCGTCGATCGCACCGTCGGGCAGGTCGCCTTCGTCGTCTCCACCGAGGGCGGCATGGACATCGAGCAGGTCGCCCACGACACGCCCGAGAAGATCATCACCGTCGCGATCGCGCCCGAGAAGGGTGTCACCGCGGCCGATGTGGCCAAGCTGAACGAGGCGCTGGTGCTGTCGGGCGAAGCGGCCAAGGACGGCGAGCGCCTGTTCCCGATCCTCTACAAGGCCTTCGTCGAGAAGGACATGGCGCTGCTCGAGGTCAATCCGCTGATCGTCATGAAGGACGGCCGGCTGCGCGTTCTGGACGCCAAGGTGTCGTTCGACGGGAACGCGCTGTTCCGCCACGACGACATCAAGGCGCTGCGCGACGAGTCCGAGGAGGATTCCAAGGAAATCGAGGCCTCGAAGTGGGACCTCGCCTATGTCGCGCTCGACGGCAACATCGGCTGCATGGTCAACGGCGCCGGCCTCGCCATGGCCACGATGGACATCATCAAGCTCTATGGCGCCGAGCCGGCCAACTTCTGCGACGTCGGCGGCGGCGCGGGCAAGGAGAAGGTGGCGGCCGCCTTCAAGATCATCACCGCCGATCCGGCCGTGAAGGGCATCCTGGTCAACATCTTCGGCGGCATCATGAAGTGCGACGTCATCGCCGAGGGCGTCATCGCCGCGGTGAAGGAGGTCGGGCTGAGGGTTCCGCTGGTGGTGCGCCTGGAAGGCACCAACGTCGAGCTCGGCAAGAAGATCATCAACGAGAGCGGCCTCAACGTGATCTCGGCCGACGATCTCGACGATGCGGCCAAGAAGATCGTCGCCGCCGTTCAGGGCTGACGACGGAGTTCCCATCGGGTCCGCGGGGTCGTGCCGGTTATCGTGGCATGCCCCTCGGCCCGGTCGGGTTACAGACGAGTGCGGGAGTGAGGGTAACGCCGCGTTCGAGGCGTTCGGCTGAACGAATGTCAGCCTTTGATTGGTTGGGGAGGAGGGCAGGATGGCTCGCAGGCGCCCGAAGTCGTTACTTGGCCCCGCTTTCGCGGCTCTGATCGCCACGCTGGCCGGCATTTCCATGCCCGCGTTCGCCGAAGACTACGACGTCGCCTTCGTGAAGGCCTTCGCCGACGCCTGCGTGCCGCAGCGCATGAGCTATCCTGGCACGGTGGAGACTGCGCGCGGGGCCGGGTGGCGCGACGCGGGACGGGATGCCAATCCCGAGCTCGACATCATGATGGGCAAGTCCGAGGAACAGGCGAACGATCCCGAGCTGAAGGGGACGTTCGAGTACACGATCCTGACGAAGCCCGTGCAGGAGCAGGACCACTATCTCGTCGTCAGCCGGGCATCCTTCATCATCGGTGACGAGAACGACCCGCTCAATCCCTGGGCCTATATCGGCTGCTATCTCTACAACTTCGATGCGACGGCTCCGATCGGTCCCGGCCAGTTGAGCGCCCTGCTCCAGAAGCCGGTTTCCAACCGCCATTCGGACGACACCCTGACGAGCTACGTCTGGGGACCGCCTTGTCCGATGCCGCGCACCGGCGACACCTACCTGACCTTCATCCCCGAAGGCAGTCCCCACGCCTTCACGACCGGCTTCTCCGGCCTCCTCTTGAAGTTCGAGACCTCGGAGCCGGATGCGGGCGAGGTGGTGCCGGAAACCTATTGCTGAGCATCGTGCGCGACCAGCGTCCAATGTCGATGGTCGCGTCTGCTGCTTTCGCTTGCCAATCCGCAGCACGCATATTATGTGCTCCACATAACCTGTGTAAGCCGTGAACGAGTGACCAAGAACCTCACCCTCGCCATCGACGACGACCTGCTCGACAAGGCGCGGGTTCTCGCCGCCATGAAGCGGACCACAGTGAACGAGATGGTGCGCTCCTATCTGCAGCGACTTGTTGATCAGGAAAAGGAACACGACGAGGCGAGGGAGGAACTGCTGCGCCTGATCGACGAATCCGAGGGCGATCTGGGCGATCACCGTCCATCTCGCGACCAGACCTATTCCGGGCATCGCCGCTTTGATTGATGCAACGGATGTCTTCCTCGACACGAACGTCTTCATCTACGCCGCGCAACGGGTACCCGACGCGCCGGAGAAGAAAATGATCGCGCGCCGCATCGTCGTGGAGGCAAACTACTGCACGTCGTCGCAGGTCCTGGCCGAGTTCTTCGTCAATGCCTGCAAGAAGGGCAAAATTCCTCTCTCGGCCGGAAAGGCGGCCGAGTGGGTACGGGTCATCGCGAAGAAGCCGTGCCTGCCCGTCGATGCCCGGATCGTCCGCGCCGGAATCGAGATATCCATGCGGTATGGAATTAACTACTGGGACGGCGCGATCATTGCGGCAGCCGAGAAACTCGGCGCAAAGACCGTCTATTCCGAAGATCTGAGCCACGGTCAGACCTACGGGTCCGTCAAGGTCCTGAACCCATTCCTAGCATCCTGAAGCAGCAAAGAGCGCAGCGTCCATGTCGATTCTCGTCAACAAAGACACCACGGTCCTCGTCCAGGGCCTGACCGGCAAGACCGGCACCTTCCACACCGAGCAGGCGCTCGCCTATCATGGCACGCAGATGGTCGGCGGCATCCATCCCAAGAAAGGCGGCGAGACCTGGGCTGGGTCGAAGGGCGAGAGCCTGCCGATCTTCTCCTCCGTTGCCGAGGGCAAGGAGCGCACCGGCGCGACGGCGTCGGTGGTCTACGTGCCGCCGGCAGGCGCCGCCGAAGCCATCATCGAGGCGATCGAGGCCGAGATCCCGCTGATCGTCTGCATCACCGAGGGCATCCCGGTCATGGACATGGTCAAGGTCAAGGCGAGGCTCGACCGGTCGGCCTCGCGGCTGATCGGGCCGAACTGCCCGGGCATCGTGACTCCCAACGAGTGCAAGATCGGCATCATGCCGGGCAATATCTTCCGCAAGGGTTCGGTGGGCGTTGTCTCGCGCTCCGGAACGCTTACCTATGAAGCCGTGTTCCAGACCTCCAACGCCGGTCTTGGTCAGTCGACGGCCGTGGGCATCGGTGGCGATCCGGTCAAGGGCACGGAGTTCATCGACATGCTCGAGATGTTCCTGGCTGACGACGAGACCCAGTCGATCATCATGATCGGCGAGATCGGTGGTTCGGCCGAAGAAGACGCCGCTCAGTTCCTCAAGGACGAGGCGAAGAAGGGCCGCAGCAAGCCTATGGCCGGCTTCATTGCGGGCCGTACCGCCCCGGCGGGACGCACCATGGGCCATGCGGGCGCGGTGATTTCCGGCGGCAAGGGTGGCGCGGAAGACAAGATCGCGGCCATGGAATCGGCGGGCATTCGTGTTTCGCCGTCGCCGGCGCGGCTCGGGCAGACGTTGCTTGAGGCCCTCAAGGGCTGACGAGCAGCATCGGGACCGGCCGCACCAGCGGCCGCTCCTATCGAGGGGCAGAAACAGGCGGGCGACCGCCAAGGAAACAGCGGCCGATACGCCGCACCAAGAAGGAGACGGGGCTGCAAGCTCCGACAAGGACCGACCATGGCACGGCAGGATCAGGCCAACGACCAGTTTTCCCTCACCTCTTTCCTCTATGGCGGCAACGCCAACTACATCGAAGAACTCTACGCCTCCTGGCAGGATGATCCGAACACGGTCGATCCCGAATGGCGGGAGTTCTTCGGCGCCCTGAAGGACGATGCCGACGACGTTCGCAAGAACGCCCGCGGCGCGTCCTGGGAGCGGGCCAACTGGCCGTTGAAGGCCAATGGCGAACTGGTGTCGGCGCTCGACGGCGACTGGGGCACAGTCGAGAAGCATTTCGACAAGCGCACGCGCGAGAAGGCGGCGACGACCGGCGCCGCGTTGTCGGAGGCTGACGTGCACCGCGCGACCCGCGATTCCGTGCGTGCCATCATGATGATCCGCGCCTTCCGCATGCGCGGCCATCTGCACGCCAATCTCGATCCACTGGGTGTCGCCAGCCGCCAAGAGGATTACAACGAACTGTCGCCCGAGAACTACGGCTTCACCGAAGCCGATTTCGACCGGCCGATCTTCATCGACAACGTGCTCGGGCTCGAGTTCGCCACGATCCGGCAGATGCTCGACATCCTGCAAAGGACCTATTCCTCGACGCTCGGCGTGGAGTTCATGCATATCTCCAATCCCGAGGAGAAGGCCTGGATCCAGGAACGCATCGAGGGGCCAGACAAGGGCATCGAATTCACGGCGAATGGCAAGAAGGCGATCCTGCAGAAGCTGATCGAGGCCGAGGGCTTCGAACAGTTCATCGACGTCAAGTACAAGGGCACCAAGCGCTTCGGCCTGGACGGCGGCGAGGCGCTGATCCCCGCGCTGGAGCAGATCATCAAGCGCGGCGGCAACATGGGCATGAAGGAAATCGTGCTCGGCATGGCCCATCGCGGACGTCTCAATGTGCTCACCCAGGTCATGGGCAAGCCGCATCGCGCCGTGTTCCACGAGTTCAAGGGCGGTTCGTTCGCGCCCGACGACGTCGAGGGCTCCGGCGACGTGAAGTATCATCTGGGCGCGTCGTCCGACCGCGAGTTCGACGGCAACAAGGTGCATCTGTCGCTGACGGCGAACCCCTCTCACCTGGAAATCGTCAACCCCGTCGTCATGGGCAAGGCGCGCGCCAAGCAGGACCAGATCTTCGGGCGCAAGCGCGAGGAGATCGTGCCGCAGGAGGAACGTTCCAAGGTTCTGCCTCTGCTGCTGCATGGCGATGCCGCCTTCGCGGGACAGGGCGTGGTGGCGGAGTGTCTTGGGCTGTCGGGCCTGCGTGGCCACAGGGTCGGCGGCACGCTGCATTTCATCATCAACAACCAGATCGGCTTCACGACGAACCCGCGCTTCTCGCGCTCGTCGCCGTACCCTTCCGACGTCGCCAAGATGATCGAGGCGCCGATCTTCCACGTCAACGGCGACGATCCGGAAGCAGTGGTCTACGCCGCCAAGGTGGCGACCGAGTTCCGGATGACCTTCCAGAAGCCTGTCGTGATCGACATGTTCTGCTACCGCCGCTTCGGTCACAACGAGGGCGACGAGCCGGCCTTCACGCAGCCGCTGATGTACAAGAAGATCCGGTCGCACCCGTCGACCGTTCAGATCTATTCGCAGAAGCTGATCGACGAGAATCTGGTGACCCGCGAAGAGGTCGACCAGATGAAGGCCGAATGGCGCGCCCATCTCGAAGTCGAGTTCGAGTCCGGACAGGCTTACAAGCCGAACAAGGCCGACTGGCTGGATGGCGCGTGGTCGGGGCTTCGCAGTGCCGACAACCAGGACGAACAGCGCCGCGGCAAGACCGGCGTTCCGATGAAGTCGCTGAAGGAGATCGGGCGCAAGCTGACCGACATCCCGAAGGATTTCGAGGTTCATCGCACCATCAATCGCTTCATCGAGAACCGCCGTCAGGCGATCGAGTCGGGCGAGGGTATCGACTGGGCCACCGCCGAGTCGCTCGCCTTCGGCTCGATCCTGCTCGAGGGCAATCCGGTGCGACTGTCCGGCCAGGATTCCGAGCGTGGAACCTTCTCGCAGCGTCATTCGGTGCTCTACGACCAGCGCGACGAGAACCGCTACATCCCGCTCAACAACCTCGGTCCCCAGCAGGCCAATTACGAGGTCATCAACTCGATGCTCTCGGAAGAGGCCGTCCTCGGCTTCGAATATGGCTACTCGCTGGCCGAGCCGCGCGCGCTGACGCTCTGGGAAGCGCAGTTCGGCGATTTCGCCAACGGCGCCCAGGTGGTGTTCGACCAGTTCATCTCGTCGGGCGAACGCAAGTGGCTGCGCATGTCGGGCCTCGTCTGCCTGCTGCCGCACGGATACGAGGGGCAGGGGCCGGAGCACTCGTCGGCCCGTCTCGAGCGCTGGCTGCAGATGTGCGCCGAAGACAACATGCAGGTCGCCAACCTCACCACGCCGGCCAACTACTTCCATGCGCTGCGCCGGCAGTTGAAGCGCGATTTCCGCAAGCCGCTGATCCTCATGACGCCGAAGTCGCTGCTGCGCCACAAGCGCGCGGTCTCGACGCTGGCCGAGATGTCGGGCGAGAGTTCGTTCCACCGCCTCTTGTGGGACGACGCCCAGCTCCTGGCTGACCAGCCGATCAAGCTGGTGAAGGACTCGAAGATCCGCCGCGTCGTCATGTGCTCGGGCAAGGTCTATTTCGACCTCTACGAGGAGCGCGAGAAGCGCGGCATCGACGACGTCTACCTGCTGCGCATCGAACAGCTCTATCCCTTCCCGGCCAAGGCGCTGATCACGGAGCTCTCGCGCTTCCGCAATGCCGAGATGGTCTGGTGCCAGGAGGAGCCCAAGAACATGGGTTCTTGGTCGTTCATCGACCCTTACCTGGAATGGGTGCTCGCTCACATCGACGCCAAGCACCAGCGCGTGCGCTACACCGGGCGCCCCGCCTCGGCGTCGCCCGCAACCGGTCTCATGTCCAAGCATCTGGCGCAGCTCGAGGCTTTCCTCGAAGATGCGCTCGGCGAATAACTCAACATCGATCCGAAACCCCTTCGAAGGCACGGAACAAGAAACATGGCCACTGAAATCCGCGTCCCCACGCTGGGTGAATCCGTCAGCGAAGCCACCATCGGCAAGTGGTTCAAGCAGCCGGGCGATGCCGTCGTCCAGGACGAACCGCTGCTCGAGCTCGAAACCGACAAGGTGACGCTCGAGGTGCCGGCGCCCGCCGGCGGCAAGCTGGCCGAGATCACCGCCAAGGAAGGCGAGACCGTCGGCGTCGGCGCGCTGCTCGGCATGATCGGCGGAGGCTCGGGCGCGGCGCCCGCACCGAAGAAGGACGACAGCGCCTCGGTCGCCCAGGCCTCCGGCGCGAGCGGCTCCTCTACGGTCAAGGACGCGCAGGCCAAGACCGCCGAACTCGTCGGCGGCGAGGTGACGAAGCGCGACATGCCCGCCGCCCCGTCGGCCGCCAAGCTGATGGCCGAGAAGAATCTCTCCGCCGATCAGGTGGAAGGCTCGGGCAAGCGCGGCCAGATCCTGAAGGGCGATGTGCTCGATGCGATATCGCGCGGCGCTCCGGCCCAGCCGGCTGAAGCACCGAAGGTTCCCCGCGCCGCCACGCCCGCGGGCGACGAGGGCCGCGAGGAACGCGTCAAGATGACCCGCCTGCGCCAGACCATCGCGCGCCGGCTGAAGGACGCCCAGAACTCCGCCGCCATGCTGACCACCTTCAACGAGGTCGACATGAAGGCAGTGATGGACCTGCGCACCAAGTACAAGGACGTGTTCGAAAAGAAGCACGGCGTGAAGCTCGGCTTCATGGGCTTCTTCTCCAAGGCGGTGACGCATGCGCTGAAGGAGATCCCGGCGGTCAATGCCGAGATCGACGGCACCGACATCATCTACAAGAACTACTGCCACATCGGCGTGGCCGTCGGCACCGACAAGGGCCTCGTGGTCCCGGTCGTGCGCGACGCCGACCAGATGTCGATCGCCGAGATCGAGAAGGAGATCGGCCGGCTGGGCATCGCCGCCCGCGACGGCAAGCTCTCCATGGCCGACATGCAGGGCGGCACCTTCACCATCTCCAACGGCGGCGTCTACGGCTCGCTGATGTCGACGCCGATCCTCAACGCGCCGCAGTCGGGCATTCTTGGCATGCACAAGATCCAGGAGCGGCCGATGGTCGTCGGCGGCCATATCGTCATACGCCCGATGATGTATCTCGCGCTGTCCTATGACCACCGCATCGTCGACGGCAAGGAAGCCGTGACCTTCCTTGTGCGCGTCAAGGAGAGCTTGGAGGATCCCGAGCGTCTGGTGCTGGATCTCTGATCCGCCATGCCCACGGTGGCGGTATTCGATGGCGTCAAAGTACAGTTCTACGCCGCCGAGCACCCGCCGCCGCACTTCCATGCCATCTACGCAGGGTATCGCGCACAAATCGCGATCGACCCGCTTCGCGTGCTGAACGGCGACTTGCCGCCGGCGAAGCTTTCTGCTGTGCTATCCTGGGCCAGGCCAAGACGGGCGGCCCTTCTCGCCGCCTGGGATGCACTGCAGGCCAAGCGGCGACCGGAGCGCATCGAATGACGGGAACCCTGCGAATTCTCTCCGCCGAAGCGGTGATACCGGGAGTCCTCAAGATCGTCTGGGACGACGGTTACCAGGGGATCGTCGACTTCCGCGGCCTCATCCGGGACGGCACGCTCTTCGAGCCGCTCCGGAAGCCCGACACGTTTCGAGCCGTCAAGGTCCAGCCGCATGGACATTCAATCTATTGGGGCGACGCCGAAGACGAGGACGTCGACTTCGGCTGCGACCGCCTGCGCCAGATGGCCGACGAGCAAGCGGCCATTCTCGCGCGAGCAAGCTAGGTTTCGATGGAGGACATGATGTCGATCGAATTCCTCCTCACCTCCCTCATCGTCGTGCTGATCCCCGGCACGGGCGTCGTCTATACCGTGATGACCGGCCTGTCGGCCGGGCGCGCGGCGAGTGTCGCCGCCGCGATCGGCTGCACGTTCGGCATCGTGCCGGCGATCGCCGCTTCGGTGGCCGGACTGGCGGCGTTGCTGCACACGAGCGCGCTGCTCTTCCAGGTGCTGAAGTATGTGGGCGCAGCCTACCTGCTCTATCTCGCCTGCCAGACGTTGCGTGATAGTGGCGCCATGACCGTCGACGCGTCCGGCGAACGGCGGCGCGTTTCGCCCTGGCGGACGATCCGCACCGGCTTCCTCATCAACATCCTCAATCCGAAGCTCTCGGTCTTCTTTTTCGCCTTCCTTCCGCAGTTCATCGATCCGTCGGCTGCCTCGCCCGTCCCGCAGTTGCTGGGTCTCGGCGCGGTGTTCATGGCGATGACCTTCGCCGTCTTCCTCGTCTACGGCTTCTTCGCCGCGCTGGTCGGCGAGCGCATTCTGAAGAGCGAGACGGTGATGACCTGGATGCGCCGCACGGTGGCGCTGGCTTTCGCGGGGTTTGGCCTGCGGCTCGCGCTGTCGGAGCGTTGAAGCGCTACTTTGCCGGCCCGGCCTCGCCGCGTCGCCCGCTCCATTCCGCCAGCCAGATTCCGGAGAAAGCCAGCGCGATCGCCACTAGGTGGTAGCCATAGAGCGACTCGCCGAGCACGGCGATCGAAAGCAGCGTGCCGAAGATCGGCACGAGATTGATGAAGAGGCCCGCGCGGTTCGACCCGATGAACTCCACGCCGCGCATGTAGAACACCTGCGACAGGAGCGAGGGGAAGACCGCGGTGTACACGACGCAGGCCCATCCCGTGGCGTCCGGCCAGATCGACGCGCCGGCGGAGTACTCGGCGGCTGCGAAGGGCAGCGAGGTGAGGCAGGCCGCCGCCGACAGCACGATCATGTAGCTCTGCCAGTGGATCGCCGGGCGGTAGCGCAGCGCCACCGAATAGCCCGCATAGACCAGGACAGCCACGAGCACCAGCGCGTCGCCGCGATTGAGTTCGAGCCGCAGCAGGCCGGCGAGGTCGCCATGTGCGGCGGTCAGCACCACGCCAGCGATGGTGAGCACGAAACCCACGGCCTGCCCGGCGAAGACGCGCTGCCGGAAGATCAGGAAGTTGAGCGCGAAGATCACCATCGGGATGCCGGCATGCTCGATGCTGACGTTGACCGCGGAGGTGTAGAGGAGGGCGCCATAGAGCGCCAGGTTGAAGGCGGCGAAGCCGAAGAAGCCCATGGTCGTCAGGTAGAGGAGGCGCGGACGGACCGCATGCCAGTCCGCCTTGAGCTGACGATGGCCGAGGGCGTAGAGCAGTACGAAGGCCAGCCCCCAGCGCAGCGCCACCAGGAGCATGGGCGAGACATGGCCGACGGCGAGTTTGCCGGCCACCGCATTGCCGCCCCAGAACAGCGTGGTGAGCAGGAGCAGGACATAGGCCGTTCGATGCATGGAGGTTCTTTCAGCCGCGATGGGATCGGTTAGGGACTGATCGCCGCCAAGTAAATGCACAGCCGCGCGTTTTTGGTTGGGCCTGTACCCTGGAAGGCCGCGAAAAGGGGGTCGCGCGGGCCTGCCGCGCCCGCTATAGAGGCCTGTCATTTTTAGCGGCGCTTCCAGCGCCGACATCGGGAAGGAAGTATCAATGGCCAACGTCGTGGTCGTCGGGTCCCAGTGGGGCGACGAGGGCAAGGGAAAGATCGTCGACTGGTTGTCCGAGCGTGCCGATCTTGTGGTCCGTTTTCAGGGCGGACACAATGCGGGCCATACGCTCGTCGTCGACGGGAAAGTCTACAAGCTGTCGCTGCTTCCCTCCGGCGTCGTTCGCCCCGGCAAGCTGTCCATCATCGGCAATGGCGTGGTTTTCGACCCGCATGCTTTCGTCGCCGAGGTGGAACGACTGAAGGCGCAGGGCGTCGACGTAAATCCGGACCGCCTGAAAATAGCCGAAAACACCGCGTTGATACTGTCCCTGCACAGGGAGCTTGACGGGTTTCGCGAAGACGCGGCCTCGAATTCCGGAACCAGGATCGGAACCACCCGCAGGGGTATTGGGCCGGCCTATGAAGACAAGGTCGGTCGCAGGGCAATACGGGTCATGGATCTGGCGGACATGGAAACCCTTCCGGGCAAGGTCGATCGTCTGCTGACGCATCACAATGCGTTGCGGCGGGGTCTGGGCCATGCGGAAGTCTATCATGCGACGGCGATGGAGGAACTCCGCTCTGTCGCCGACAAGATACTGCCCTACATGGATCGTGTCTGGAAGATCCTCGATGATGCACGCCGCGCGGGCGACCGCATCCTGTTTGAAGGCGCACAGGGGACGTTGCTCGACATCGATCACGGCACCTATCCATTTGTGACCTCCTCCAACACGGTGTCGGGCCAGGCGGCCACCGGTTCGGGAGTCGGGCCAGGGACGATCGGCTATGTGCTCGGCATCACAAAGGCCTACACCACCCGCGTTGGCGAAGGGCCGTTCCCGACGGAGCAGGACAACGAGGTCGGCAGTTTCCTCGGTGAGCGCGGTCACGAGTTCGGAACGGTGACCGGGCGCAAGCGCCGCTGCGGCTGGTTCGACGCGGTGCTGGTGCGACAGGCGGTGGCGGTCAACGGCATCGACGGCATCGCGCTGACCAAGCTCGACGTTCTCGACGGCCTTGACGAGATCAAGGTGTGTATCGGTTATCGCCTCGACGGCGAGGAGATCGACTATCTTCCTGCCAGCCAGGGCGCGCAGGCGCGTGTGGAGCCGATCTACAAGAGCCTCGAAGGCTGGAAAGGCACGACGCGTGGTGCGCGCAGCTGGAACGATCTTCCCGCGCAGGCGGTGAAGTATGTACGCTACGTGGAGGAGCTGATCGGCGCGCCGGTGGCGCTGCTGTCGACCAGCCCCGAGCGTGATGACACGATACTTGTGACGGACCCGTTTCAAGACTAGTTTGAAACTCCCGCGGGGGGCGGAAATGGCCGCATCTGTCCGGGAGGAAAAAGTATAGGTCGAAAAGACACATGGCGGATTTCGTAGCGGTCCTGAAGAAGACCATCGAAGGCCTCGGCGAGACCACGCCCGACGTGCGCGAGAAGGTTTATCAGAAGGCGCGCATAACCATCGGCGCGAAGCTCGCGGCTCTCAACCCGCCGGCTCCTCCGGTGGTCGTCGACCGTCAGCGCAAGGCGCTGGAGGAAGCGATCCTCAAGGTCGAGGCGGAATATGCCGCCCTCGACATTTCCATCGATTTCGATGAGGAGGAGGATCCGCTCGACGAACTGGACGCGCTTTTCTCCAGCCTGTCGAAACCGGCGCCGAAGGCTTCCGCGCCGCCCCCGGCCTCCCCAGCGCCCCGCCCGGCTCCACCCACGCCTGCGGCACCTCCTGCTTCACGCACGGCCGCGAACGCGAGTACGGCGCCCATCGCCGTCGCGGTCCCCATCGCTGCACCCGCGGCCGCGCGCCCGATGGACGGTTTCAAGCCAGTCCAGCCGCGTCCCGCTCCGTCCGCGCGCGGCTTTTCTCCCCCCGCGAACGTCCCCGAGCCCGAGCACGAGGAGGAGCCGGACTACGAGCCGGAGTACGAAGAGCCTTCCTTCGAGCGCGCGGACGCCTATGACGACTATGACGATCCTGCCGCACGGCCGCGCCGTGACGATCCGCTCAGCGGCGCCATTTCAGTGGACGAGCGGCGATATGGCGCGTCCGGATCCGCGCCCCAGGCGCCCGCCCGCGCCCGCTCGAGCCTCGTCAAGATCGCTGCGGGAACCGCCGCCGCTCTGGTCGTGTTCGGGGGTCTGGGCTATGGCCTGTGGGCGAACCAGGATCGGATCGGATCGCTGTTTGGTGGTGATGACGCCTCGACCGTGAACCGGGCGCCCGAGGCCGTACCGGTGCTGGCCGAGCCGGTCGCCGTCGAAGAGCAAGAAGAGGAGATCGCAGCGCTGGCCCCGGAAGCGGATGCGTCCGACGAGAGCAGCAACAACGCCACCGACGCGGAAACGGCTCCGAAGTTCACGCAGCGCCTGAACCCAGACGGCAGCGAGATCGACGTTGGTCCCGCCAATGGAAGGCCGATCATCGGCGAGGGCACGTCGGTGGCGGCCGCGACCCAGGCTCCAGATCCGGGAACCGCGGCGCCCGCAGGCGAGGCAGCGGTGCCGGTTGGTCAGCGCGCAATCTTCTATGAGGAGCGTACGAGCGTCGCGCAAGGCTCCGCCGAACCTGGCGCCACGGTCTGGTCGCTGATCCAGGAGTCGCCGGGCAATGACCTGCCGCCCGAACCGGCGATTCGTGCCGAGGCGAGCGTGCCTGGTCGGGACATCCAGCTTCGGATGACGATCCGACGGAACGCCGACAAATCCCTTCCCGCCAGCCACATCGTCGAACTCATCTTCATCACGCCCGAGAATTTTGCCGGCGGCGCCATCGACAACGTGCTGCGCATGACGATGAAGGAAACGGAGGAGTCCGCCGGCAGTCCGCTCGCCGGCATGACGGCCAAGATCGCCGACGGCTTCTTCCTTCTCGCTCTCAATGACGAAAAGCAGGCGCGGGACGCCAACAATGCGCTTCTGAGCCGCCAGAACTGGATCGACGTGCCGATCGTCTACAAGTCGGGCCGCCGCGCTCTCATGACGATGGAGAAGGGTATTCCCGGCGAGCAAGTGTTCGAGCAGGCGCTGCGGGCCTGGCAGGAAGCCGACAGCGGCTGACGCGGAAGCGGGCGAACTCGCCCCGTTGAATGGTCAGGCGGCCAGCCTGACCGGCTTTGGCGCCGGCAGGCTCATGAAGCCCGGCCGCGCGATGACATAGCCTTGCAGATGATCGATCCCCAGATCGCGCAGCGCTTCGTATTCTCCCGTCGTCTCGATGCCTTCCGCGATCAGCGTGATGCCGAGATCCTTCGCCATCACCACGATACCCCGCACGATGGCGCGGCGCGCCCGATCGGCGTCGATGTTGCGGATGAGGTCCATGTCCAGCTTGACGATGTCGGTCTGGAAGTTGGCGAGCAGGCCAAGCCCCGCGTAGCCTGCACCAAAATCGTCGAGCGCTGTCATGAAGCCGAACGACTTGTAGGCGCGCACGATCTCCTTCACGTGGCCGGTGTCGCGGATCAACTCGTTCTCCGTGAACTCGAAGATGATGCTCGACAGCGGGAAGCCGGTTTCCCGAGCCGTTTCCAGTGTGACCCGGATGCAGGCCTCGGCCTTGTAGACCGCATTCGGCATGAAGTTGATCGACAGCCGCGCGCCGAGTTCTGCGAGGCCGAGTTCTGCCGCGCTCCTGATCGCTTTGCGGCGGCAGGCCTGGTCGAAGGCGTAGCGGTTTTCCTCGGTCACCCGCGACAGGATCTCGCCGGCACCCTCGCCAATCTCGCCACGCGCCAGCGCTTCGTAGGCAAAGATGGAGCCGTCGACGGCCGCAACAATCGGCTGAAAGGCCATGGCGATCCCGAAGCGAAGTGATTCACCATCGCAGCATCCCGCACAGGCAGCATGGTGGTGGGACTTCATTGGCGTGGCAATCCTCTGATTCGTGGCGCCGGTAAACGGTCCGCCGCTCGGCAAATTCTTCGCTCGGAATCCTGAAATCCTGGTTAGCGTCACGCGATGCTTTGCCGGCGAGCAACGATCGAGCGAGTAATCACTGGCTCACGAACGAAGGCGCCGCCGGATGGCTTGTCCGGCGGCGCCTCGAGGAGATCAAATAACAGTCGGCGGAGCCCGCCGGACGCGTCAGGCTTCGGCGCCCGCGTCGATGGTACGCAACGCCTGCGCCTGGCGTCGGGCGGCTGCCTTGACCGCATCCTGCACCTTCTCGAAGGCGCGGACCTCGATCTGGCGGACCCGTTCGCGGCTGATGTCGAACTCGGACGACAGTTCCTCGAGCGTCAGCGGATCTTCAGAAAGCCGCCGCGCCTCGAAAATGCGTCGCTCGCGTTCGTTGAGCACCTCGAGTGCGCCGGACAGCATGCCGCGGCGGTTCTCGAGTTCGTCCTGCTCGACCAGCATGTCCTCCTGTGACAGGCTGTCATCGACGAGCCAGTCCTGCCATTCGCCGGACTCGCCCTCTGTTGCGCGGATCGGCGCGTTCAACGAGGCGTCGCCCGACAGGCGGCGGTTCATCGAGATCACCTCTGCCTCGGAAACGTTGAGGCGGGTTGCGATCTCCGTGATCTGCTCGGGCTTCAGATCGCCTTCCTCCAGCGCCTGAATCTTGCCCTTGACCTTGCGCAGGTTGAAGAACAGCCGCTTCTGATTTGCGGTCGTGCCCATCTTCACCAGGCTCCAGGAACGCAGGATGTATTCCTGGATGGAGGCCTTGATCCACCACATCGCATAGGTCGCGAGACGGAAGCCCCGATCGGGCTCGAACTTCTTGACGGCCTGCATCAGGCCAACATTGCCTTCCGAGACCACTTCGCCGATCGGCAGGCCATAGCCGCGATATCCCATCGCGATCTTCGCAACGAGACGGAGATGGCTGGTGACGAGTTTGTGCGCCGCCGCGGTATCCGCATGCTCGTTGAACCGCTTGGCGAGCATGTACTCTTCCTGCGGCTGTAGCATCGGAAAGCGACGGATTTCTTCCAGGTAGCGGGCAAGCCCGCCTTCACCGGAAACGATACTGGGTAGTGACTGGGCCATGAAGCACCCTTCCTCTCTGCGTGTCGGCTCCCGATTTCCGGCGAGCCTGCGGTCGCGGCCGTGCTTGCGACGCACCACGACCTTTGTTCGATATAGGGACGAATTCTGGCGATTTCACGGTGAATGTCAGGATGACACGCTGTGTCACCCACACGTGAACGAACCGCGTTTGTTGTCTTGGCCGGAGACGTTCAGACCCGGCGCTTGGGAGACAAACCCTCGAACCCCGCCACGAGTTCCGCCATGTCGGGCGGCAGGTCCGTTTCGAACGTCATCGCTTCGCCAGTGGCGGGATGACGGAACGCCAGCAGGCGGGCATGGAGGGCCTGGCGCGGGAAGCCGTTTGCAAGGCTCCGCAGCGGTTCGGGCAGGCGGTTCGCCTTGGTGCGGAAGGCGCCGCCGTATTCCGGATCGCCGATCAGGGGGTGGCCGATATGGGCCATGTGAACGCGTATCTGATGAGTGCGTCCGGTCTCCAGTCGGCATTCGACGAGCGAAGCCACTTCTTCCTTGCCGGCAATTGCAAAGCGCTTGTCCACCTTGAAATGCGTCACCGCATGGCGCGCGTCTTCTCGGGTTTCGTTGACGACCGCCCGCTTGGTGCGATCTTTTCCGGATCGGCCGAGCGCGGCGTCGATCGTGCCTGAGTTGCGCGGCGGCACGCCCCAGACCAGTGCGGCATAGGCGCGTTCCAGATCGCCGCTGCGTCCGTGGTCGGCGAAGGCGTCCGACAGGGCGCGGTGTGCCGCGTCGGTCTTGGCGGCCACCATCACGCCGCTGGTGTCCTTGTCGAGCCGGTGAACGATGCCCGGGCGCTTTACGCCGCCGATGCCCGACAGCGTGGTCCCGCAATGATGGATCAGCGCGTTGACCAGCGTTCCGGTCCAGTTACCCGATCCGGGATGGACGACGAGCCCGGCCGGCTTGTCGATCACGATCAGGTGCTCATCCTCGAACAGGACGATCAGCGGAATGTCCTCGCCCTCGGGCTCGGCCGGTTCGGCTTCGGGTACCGCCAGCGTGATGCGGTCGCCATCCAAGACCTTGCGCTTGGGCTCGGTCACCACGGCCTGCCCGACGCGCACGGCTCCGTCGCGGATCAGCGACTGGACGCGGCTGCGCGAGAATTCGCCACCGAGCCTCGCCGTCAGCCATTGGTCGAGCCGCTCGCCGGCTGCGGCGGAATCAGCAACGAAGACGCTTTCGCCTTCCAAAACGGGTTCGGTTTCGATATCAGGGGCTCGCGACAGGGACCTGGCTCCGGAAAAAATGCAGAAACCGACCCTCGATCATGAACTCGACGAAAAGCCGCTCGATCCGGCTGCCGAGCGGGTTCAGCGCAAACTCATGCGCTTCATCGTCATCAACATCGGCATTCTGCTGGCCGCCGTTATGGCCGTGCTGGGCGCCGTTGTCTACAAGTCCGGTGTCTTCTCTTTGACGAGCGTGCCAGTGACGTCCAGCGCCGCCGTTCCCTCCTCGGCCGACATGCCTTTCGTGGAAGGCGTCATCGCCCTGCCGGCCGGCGCACGCGTCGTCTCGCAGGCGCTGTCCGGCGACCGGCTGACGCTCCATGCCGAGCTGCCGGGCGGCACCACAGCGATCTATCACTACGACCTTGCCCAGCGCCGGATGCTCGGCCGCTACGTCATCGCCGAATGACTGCCCGACCTTCGCGGCGCATCGCCACCATTGCGCTGCTCGTTGCCGACTACGGCTCCGCCATCGACTGGTATCGCGACTGCCTGCGTCTCGACCTCCTGGAAGACGTCGACCTGGGCGACGGCAAGCGCTGGGTGGTCATGGGCACCCCCGATGGCGGCGCCCGCGTGCTTCTGGCGAAAGCCGACGGAGAAGCGCAACGGGCGCGCATCGGCGACCAGACTGGCGGCCGCGTCTTCCTGTTCCTCGAAACCGACGATTTCGGCCGCGACCATGCCGCGATGCTGGCCAAGGGTGTCGCCTTCCTGGAAAAGCCGCGTCGCGAACCCTACGGCACTGTCGCCGTCTTCGAGGATCTTCACGGCAATCGCTGGGACCTGATCGAGCCGAAGCACGGCGCCTGAAGCCTGTTCTTCTGGACCTTCGCCTGCAAACTAACTATAAGCCCGCCAAATCCTGAAAAGACACGACAGGGGTGCCATGGCTGGCCATTCACAGTTCAAGAACATCATGCATCGCAAGGGGCGCCAGGACGCCGTGCGATCGAAGATGTTTTCCAAGTTCGCACGCGAGATCACGGTCGCCGCCAAGATGGGGATGCCCGATCCCGACATGAACCCGCGCCTCCGCCTCGCCATCCAGGCGGCCAAGGCGCAGTCGATGCCGAAGGACAACATCCAGCGCGCCATCAACAAGGCGGCCGGCGGCGACACCGAGAACTACGAGGAAGTGCGCTACGAGGGCTATGGTCCCGGCGGCGTCGCCGTCATCGTCGAAGCGTTGACCGACAATCGCAACCGCTCCGCCTCCAACGTGCGCGCGGCCTTCACGAAGGCCGGCGGCGCGCTCGGCGAAACCGGCTCCGTCTCCTTCATGTGGGACCGGGCCGGCGAGATCTATTACCCCGCCTCCGCCGGAGACGCAGACAAGATTATGGAAGCCGCGATCGAGGCAGGTGCCGAGGACGTGCAGTCCGACGAGGAAGGCCATACGATCTATTGCGCCTTTGCCGACATCGGCGAGGTGTCGAAGGCGCTGGAAGCCGCGCTTGGCGAGGCCGAGACGGTCAAGACGATCTGGAAGCCGCAGAACACGATCCCGGTCGACGAGGAACGCGCGCAGTCGCTGATGAAGCTGATCGCCGTGCTCGAGGATGACGACGACGTCCAGAACGTCTACGCCAATTTCGAGGTCGACGAGGAGACGATGGCGAAGCTCTCCGCCGCATGAGCGGACGGCCGCGCATCGCCATCGCGTACTGCACTCAGTGCCAATGGCTCCTGCGCGCCGCGTGGATGGCGCAGGAGCTTCTCTCGACCTTCGGGGCGGACTTGGGCGAGGTGGCGCTGGTGCCGGGCACGGGTGGCGTCTTCGAGATCGCCTGCGACGGCGTAACGATCTGGGAGCGCAAGCGCGACGGCGGGTTTCCGGAAGCCAAGGTGCTCAAGCAGCGCGTGCGGGATCACGTCTGGCCCGATAGGGATCTCGGGCATTCCGATTCCAAACCCGCCACCGCCTGAGCGGCGCATCGTTCATCGTCCTGTCTTGCCTGCAACAAAAAACCCCGCCGAAGCGGGGTTTCTGAAATCCGACCGGTTGTGTACGGCTCAGAGGCCGAGACCAGCGAACTTGCTCTTGAACTTGGTCAGGCGGCCGCCGCGATCGAGCAGCGTCTGCTGGCCACCGGTCCAGGCCGGATGCGTGGAGGGATCGATGTCGAGGTTCATCGTGTCGCCTTCCTTGCCCCAGGTCGACTTCGTAAAGTACTCGGTACCGTTGGTCATCACCACCTTGATGGTGTGGTAGTCGGGGTGGATCTTCTCTTTCATCGATCTCGTCCTGATGCTTGCGGCTTCCGCGCGGCCTGCGCGCCTGCGGCAATCTTGCCTGTGTGAAATGGTTGAAGCCGCGGCCAGCGAGGGCTACGGCTTCCAAAAACCTCGGCGAGCCTATACATCAGCCGAAACGGAAGCACAAGACCGGGCGCTCCTGCGCGCGACCGGCGGGACAAGGAAGCGAGGTCGGGATGGCGGATCTATCGGGCGAGGCGGAAAGACGCCGACGCTCCCTAAAACCGCTTCGCAAGCTGTTTCCCTATCTGCTGCACTACAAGGCCCTCGTGGCCGGCGCGCTGATCTTTCTGGCGCTGGCCGCTGGAACCACGCTGACGCTGCCGATCGCCGTGCGACGCATGGTCGACCATGGCTTCTCTGCCTCCGATTCCACCTTCATCGCGAACTACTTTTCGATGTTGATCGTGATTGCGCTTGTGCTGGCACTCGCTTCGGCCTGCCGCTACTACTTCGTGATCACCCTCGGCGAGCGTATCGTCTCCGACGTCCGCCGCGACGTGTTCCGGCATGTCACCACCCTGTCACCGGGCTTTTTCGACACGGTCCAGTCCGGCGAGATCGTGTCGCGGCTCACCGCCGACACGACGCAGATCAAATCCGCGGTCGGCGCTACCGCGTCGATGGCCTTGCGCAACACCATTCTGGGAATCGGGGCGCTCGGCATGATGGTGGTGACCAGCCCCAAGCTCTCGATGCTGGTCATCGGCGCCATACCGATCGTGGTGCTTCCGCTGGTCGCCTTCGGCCGCTCGGTACGCCGCAAGTCGCGGCTTGCGCAGGACACGCTGGCGGCCGCCTCCGCCTATGCCAGCGAGCAGATCGGCTCAATCCGCACGCTGCAGGCCTTTACCAACGAGAAGCTCGTCTCGACGAAGTTCTCCGGCGCTGTCGAGACGGCATTCCGGGCCGCACAGTCCTCGGTTTTCGCGCGTTCCTTCCTGACCTTCTTCGCCATCTTCATGATCTTTTCCTCGGTCGTGGCGGTGCTCTGGTTCGGGTCACGCGACGTCCTGAATGGGAACATGAGCGCTGGAACGCTGGGCCAGTTCCTGCTGTACTCGGTTTTTGCCGCCGGTGCGCTCGGCGCCTTGTCTGAGGTGTGGGGCGAACTCAGCCAGGCGGCTGGCGCTGCCGAGCGGCTGACCGAGCTTCTCGCCGAGGAGCCGACCATCGCCGCGCCCGCCCATCCGACGCCCCTGCCTTCGACGCCGATCGGCTCGGTGGCGTTTCGCGACGTTCATTTCGCCTATCCAACCGCGCCGGAACGGTCGGCCCTGCGCGGTTTTTCCTTCGAGGCCAGGCCCGGCGAGACCATCGCCATCGTCGGGCCGTCCGGCGCGGGCAAGACGACGATCTTCTCGCTGCTGCTGCGCTTCTACGACCCGCAGGGCGGATCGATCCTCATCGACGGGGTCGATCTCGCCAGGGCGGATCCGATCGAGGCACGCTCGCGCATCGCGCTGGTGCCGCAGGACCTCACCATCTTCGCCGCCACCGTGCGCGAGAACATCGCCTTTGGCCGCCCCGGCGCGACCGACGCCGAGATTGAGGCGGCGGCGAAGGACGCGCTGGCCGACGAGTTCATCCGCGCCCTCGACAAGGGCTACGACACCCCGGTGGGCGAGCGCGGCGTGACGCTGTCCGGCGGCCAGCGCCAGCGCGTCGCAATCGCCCGCGCCATCCTGCGCGATGCGCCGATTCTGCTCCTCGACGAGGCGACGTCGGCGTTGGACGCCCAGAGCGAGACCCTGGTGCAGGCAGCGCTCGAACGCCTGATGGAAGGCCGCACGACGCTCGTCATCGCGCACCGCCTCGCCACCGTGCTCAAGGCGGACCGCATTCTCGTGCTGGACGAGGGCCGCGTCGTCGAGGAGGGCACGCACCAGAGCCTGGTTACGCAGGACGGTGTCTATGCGAGGCTCGCCAAGCTGCAGTTCGAAACCGGCGCGGATGCCTTCAGGAAGGCGGCCGAGTAGCGCTCGACAAGCTCGTTCCGCCCATCCGCTCCTACCCCAGCATCGTCCGCACGACGCGCAGGAAGATGCGCGCGCCGATCGGGATGAGGTCGTCGGGGAAGTCGTAGTCGGGATTGTGCAGTTGCGGGTGCTTTTCGCCCGAGCCGAGGAACAGCATCGCGGACTTCGCACCCTTGCCGAAGCGGCCGAAATCCTCCGAGGCCCGCATCGGCAGTTCGGCCTCGTCATGGCCGACGCCTTCCGCATCGAGCGCGGCCCGCAGGTGCGCGGTCGCGTCCGGGTCGTTCAGGCTTGCCAGGAAGATCTCGTGATAGTCGACCGAGGCGGTGAGACCCGCGATCTCCTCCTGGTGCACGAGCGCTTCGGCCGCGGCGACGAGGTCGGCCATCCGCTCGTCCAGCCGGGTTCGCAGCGTGCAGAAGATTTCCGCGCGGCCGGGTGCGATGCCGAACACCGCCTCGCCCATCGAGACATGGCAGACCGTCACGAGCGCAAAGTCGTCGCGGCTGAAATGCGCGGCCGACAACCCCGTCAGTGCCGGCAACAGGCGGCTCACAGCCATCATCGGCGACACGCCGGTCTCGGGCATGGAGGAATGCGCGGTCTTTCCCGACAGCACGATGCGCATGCCGCGCGAGGCGCAGTTCACCACCCCGGATTTCAGCCGGACATGACCGAGCGGCGTGCCGGGCAGGTTGTGCAGCGAAAACGCGAAGTCCGGCGCGATCTCGCCAAAGCGCGGATCGGCGATCACGCCGGCCGCCCCTTCGCCGGTTTCCTCCGCGGGCTGGAACATCAGCACCACGCGACCGGTCCTTGGCCGTCGACGGGCGAGCTGGCGCGCCATCGCGGCGAGAATCGCGGTATGCCCGTCATGACCGCACATGTGCGACTTTCCCGGCACTCGCGAGCGATGCGGTGCATGGGATATCTCCTCGATCGGCAGTGCGTCGAGTTCGGAACGGAAGAGCAGCGTCGGCCCCGGCGCGCCGCTGTCGAAAACCACGGCCACGCCGTGTCCACCCATCGCGGTCAGTACCCGATCCGGGTTCGTGTCGGCCAGGAAGGCCACCACCTCGCGCGCCGTCCGCTCCTCCTCGCCGGAGATTTCGGGGTTTTCATGGAGCTTGCGTCGCCACGCCGTCAGTTCGGCGATGTCGGCATTGGTGAAGTCGTGCTGCATCAGGTCCATTCCGGTCTCCTCATCGCGCCGCGTGGCGGCCCGCATTCCTGCCCGAGAAGATGCAGCCGCCGAGGAAGGTTCCCTCCAGCGCGTTGTAGCCGTGGTAGCCGCCGCCGCCGAAGCCCGCAACCTCGCCGGCCGCATAGAGGCCGGGGATCGGTTCGCCCGATGCATCGAGCACCTGTCCGTCGAGATTGGTGTGCAGCCCGCCCAGTGTCTTGCGCGTCAGGATGTTGAGCCTGACGGCGATCAACGGCCCGTTCGCGGGATCGAGGATCTTGTGCGGCTTGGCCGTACGGATCAGCTTGTCGCCAAGATAGGCGCGCGCCCCGCGGATCGCCGTCACCTGAGCATCCTTGGAGAAGGGGTTGTCGATTTCCCGGTCGCGCGCCTCGATCTGCATCCGCAGCCGCCCGGCATCGATCATCGCTTCGCCGGTCATGGAATTCATGGCTTCGACCAGCGCATCGAGATCGTCGCGCACGATGAAGTCCGCGCCCTTTTGCTTGAAAGCCTCGACCGGCGGCGGTGCCGATGCGCCGCGACGGTTCTTCAGCACCGCCCGCCAGTCCTTCGCTGTGAAGTCCGGGTTCTGCTCCGAGCCCGACAGCGCGAATTCCTTCTTGATGATCTTCTGCGTCAACACGAACCAAGACCAGTCATGGCCGGTGGCCAGGATGTGCTTCAGCGTCGAAAGCGTGTCGAAACCCGGCATGCAAGGCGCGGGCAGCCGATCGCCGCGTGCGTCGAACCACATGGACGACGGCCCGGGCAGGATGCGAATGCCGTGGTTCGGCCAGATCGGATCCCAGTTCCGAACGCCTTCGGTGTAGTGCCACATGCGGTCGCCGTTGATGACGGCCGCGCCTGCGGCCTGGCTGATCGCGACCATGCGCCCGTCGACATGGTGCGGCACGCCCGCGACCATGGTCTGCGGCGCTGGCCCCAGGCGATCGACCGGCCAGGCCTTGCGCACGAGTTCCAGGTCGCCGCCAATGCCGCCTGACGCCACCAGCACCGTGCCGGCCGTCAGTTCGAAGTCGCCGACGACGGTCCGCACGGATCTTTGCCCGCGCGCCACCGTCGAGGGTTCGAGGATTTCGCCCGCGACGCCCGTTACCGCGCCGTTGGTCCGGATGAGCCTCGAGACACGGTGGCGGAACTTCAGCGTGATCAGGCCGGCGTGCGCATGCGCCCGCACGCGCTGCTCGAACGGCTCGACGACGCCCGGCCCGGTGCCCCAGGTGATGTGGAAGCGTGGTACCGAATTGCCATGGCCGTGCGCGTGCCCCCCGCCGCGCTCGGCCCAGCCCACGACTGGAAACCAGCGCATTCCCATCGCGTGCAGCCATGGCCGCATCTCGCCGGCGGCGAAGTCGATGAAGGCCTCTGCGACCTTGCGCGGCCAGAAATCCTCCGGCCGGTCGAACTGCGCCGAGCCAATCCAGTCCTGCAGCGCGAGGTCGCGGCTGTCGCGGATGCGCAGGCGGCGCTGCTCGGGACTGTCGACGAAGAACAGGCCGCCGAGCGACCAGAAAGCCTGCCCGCCAAGCGAGTTCTCGCCCTCCTGTTCCAGGACGAGCACGCGCCTGCCGCAGTCGGCGAGCTCTGCCGCGGCCACGAGCCCTGCAAGCCCGCCGCCCACGATGATGGCGTCGCAATCCATGGCCGTTCCTCCCCATGTCACCGGGTCGAGTTACGCATGCGGCGCAAGACCGATCAAGCGCAGACAAGTTCCCGATGCACGGTCCCGCCTGCGTGGAGAGCGCGGTCGAGGCAAGCCCAACCAGCGGCCCCGGGCGGCCTTGACGCGCGCATGACGCCGGCGTCATGTCACCTCACCGACAAGGGGGGAGCGGAATGATCTCGACGATCCTGATCGCGCTGGTGGCGGCGCTGCACGTCTGTTTCATGTATCTGGAGATGATCGCCTGGGACACGCCGGCCGGGCACAAGGCCTTCCGGCTCGAGCCCGAATTCGCCGCGCGCTCGAAGGCGCTGGCGATGAACCAGGGGCTCTACAATGGCTTCCTCGTCGCCGGGCTCGTGTGGGGCCTCTGGCTCGGCGCGGACGGTTTCGCGATCAAGGTGTTCTTCCTCGGCTGTGTCATCGTGGCGGGCCTGTTTGGTGCTGCCACGGTGTCGCGCAGGATTCTCTACGTGCAGGCCGTCCCGGCGGCGCTGGCTTTGGCGGCGCTGCTGATCGCCAGCTGAGCCGTCACCGCTCCGTCAGCTTGAGCTCGATGCGGCGATTGCGGTTGCGCGCGTCGGGCGTATCGCCTTCGACCAGCGGCTGGAACTCGCCGAAGCCGGCGGCCACGAGGTGCACGGCGGGCACGCCCTGAGCGATCAGGTACTTCACCACCGATACGGCGCGCGCCGAAGAGAGTTCCCAATTGTCGCGATAGCGGCCGGTGCCCGACAACGGAACGTTGTCGGTGTGGCCGTCGACGCGCAGCACCCAGTTGATCTCCGGCGGAATTTCGCGCCGCAAGTCGATGATGGCAGCCGCAAGCTTGGCCATTTCGTCGCGCCCGGCCTCGTTGATCACGTCCGAGCCGGACGGGAAAAGCACCTCTGACTGGAACACGAAGCGGTCGCCGACGATGCGGATGTTCTCCCGATCGGACAGGATCTCGCGCAGGCGTCCGAAGAAGTCGGAGCGGTAGCGGTTCAGTTCCTGCACGCGCTGCGCCAGCGCCACGTTGAGGCGGCGGCCGAGATCGGCAATCTTGGCGTTGGATTCACGATCACGCGACTCCGATACGTCGAGCGCATCTTCGAGCGCGGCGATCTGGCGGCGCAGCGCCGAAATCTGCTGGTTGAGCAGTTCGACCTGCGACAGGGCACGCTGCGAAATCTGCCGCTCGTCGGCCAGTTCGCCGCTCAGCGCGCCGATCTGCTCGCGCGCCGCGGAGTCGGCCCCGGATCCGGCGGCAAGCAGGTTTTCGAGCCGGGAGCGCTCGTTTTCGGCAAATGAGAGCGACGCCTGGAGACTGGCGAGCTGGTCTTCGGCGTCCTGGGTGTTCGATCGCTCGAGCGCGAGCAGTTGCGTCAGTTCGTTGATCTGCGAGTTCAGGCGGTTCAAGACCTCGTCCTTGCCGGAAATCTCGCGCGACAGCAGGAACTGCGCCAGAACGAAGACCGACAGGAGAAACATGATCGCGAGCAGCAGCGTCGAGAGGGCATCGACGAAGCCCGGCCAGTAATCGACGCTGCGCTCGCGCCGCCGCCCGCGTGCCAGCGCCATGTCAGGTGTCTCCCCGCTTCTTGAGCGAGTCTGCGATGCTCTCCAGCACTTCGCGGGTCGCCCGCTGTTCCTCGGCCTGCGCCTCGACCCAGTCGCGCATCAGCTGCTGTTCGCTGCGCATGTTCTTGACCAGGCCGGAGATACCCTCGGCGAGGTTTGCCATCGAGGTCGCGACACGCTGGCTGGAGCCACCGGTCTCGCTGATCGAACGAAGCTGTTCGGCCATGCGTCGCATTTCTTCCGACGTGGCGCTGCGGCCCGTATCGAGGACCGGTGTATCGGAATCGAGATCGGTGACCGAGGAGAGCCAGTTCTCGAGTTCGGTGTAGAAGCGGGTCTGCGCGCGCCCGGCCTGAAGGTCGAGGAAACCCAGAACCAGGGAGCCCGCGAGTCCGAAGAGCGATGACGAGAACGCGGTGCCCATGCCGGCAAGCGGCGCCGCCAGGCCGGACTTGAGCGCGTTCAGCACGTCATTGGTATCGCCTGAACCGGGATCGAGCGTCTGGATCGTTTCGCCGATCGAGCCGATGGTCTGCAATAGGCCCCAGAATGTGCCGAGCAGGCCCAGAAAAACGAGAAGGCCGATCAGGTAGCGCGAGATGTCGCGGCTTTCGTCGAGGCGGGTCGCGATGGAGTCGAGGATCGTCCGCAGCGAGACCGTCGAGAGGGCCGTCGCCGAGGACCGACCCAGCAGCACCTTCATCGGCGCGAGCAGGACGGGGTCGCGCGCTTCCGATCCGGCGCGAAAGGAGTTCACCCAGCGCACTTCCCGAAACAGCCGCACCACCTGGTTGAAGGCGAGCAGCACGCCGACCGCGAGCACGCCGACGATCAGCCCGTTAAGCCCGGGATTGGTGGTGAAGGCGGAGGAGATCTGGCGGTACAGGATCGCGGCGACGAAGCCGGCGATAGCCAGGAAGATCAGCATCGACAGAAGAAAGACCTGCGGACTGGAGAGTTTCTGCGGGTCGTACTGGCCGCCCGAGAGCGCGTCCTCCGCCGTTGATCCGAACCATGCCATGCCAAGCCTCAGTCTCTGTCCCGCACCGATGGCGACTTTATCCGGAATTGTGACGAAAATGAAAGGACAGTACCGGGGGTCATCAAAAGCGAAGCGGCCCGTTTTGCCATCAAAGGCGGTTCACCACCAGCAGATCCATCATCGCCGCGAGGTGCAGTCCCGCGCCGGATACCACGAAGCCGTGCCAGACCGCTGATTGAAAGCGCAGATTGCGCCAGACGAAAAAGATCACGCCAGCGGAATAGCAGATGCCGCCGGCTGTGATGTACCAGATCGTACTTTGCGGGACGATCTGGGCGAGATCACCCGCGACGACGATGCCGCTCCACCCGATCCCGAGGTAGAAACCGATCGCAGCGCGGTCGAAACGGCCGGGAAACCGGAGCTTCAGAACGATTCCGGCGATCGCTGCACCCCAGACGAGGGCGAGCATGAGGCCGGCGGTCGTCCCTTCGAGTTGCGCCAGGAGCGGCGTGTAGGTTCCCGCGATCAGCAGGTAGATCGCCGAATGGTCGAAGCGTCTCAGGATCCATTTGGCGCGCGAGGCGGGCCAGAGATTGTAGGCGCAGGAAACCGAGAGCACGGTCAGCAGCGAAACGACATAGAAGATCGTCGCGATGTACTCCGCCACGGCCGTGCGGCCTGCCGCCAGCCAGAGCAGCACCGCTCCGGCGGTGATCGCGAACACGATGCCGATGGCATGCACGATACCGTCGGCCAGAAGTTCGGCGCGCGTGATTCGCCGCCAGTCGGCGTGAAGATGGAGATAGGGGTGGCGGCGGGTCTGCGTCATGTCGGAACCATAGCGAGCCGATATGACCGAATTATCGTCGCGGCCATGAATGCGCGTCAACGCCGCATTCGCCGAGCCGGTTCCGCTTTTTTGTTGCGATCGTCAGGCCGGGCGCGGGGCGAGCGGCTTTCTGAGCTGCCTGAGCAGGACGCGGTGGATCGTTTCGTTGCCGGCAACGACGGTGCGGGTGTCGAACATTTCCTGGCCGCCTTCGCGATCGCTGGCAAATCCGCCCGCTTCCCGAATGAGCAACAGGCCGGCGGCCATGTCCCATGGCGACAGCCCGCTCTCCCAGAAGCCATCGAGGCGACCGGCGGCGACATAGGCAAGGTCGAGCGCGGCGGCGCCCATGCGGCGGATGCCGGAAACCTCGCCCATCACGTTGCGAAGCTCGATCAGCGCATTGCCGTGGTGGCCGCAGCCCAGATGCGGGATGCCGGTCCCGATGACACTGTCGGTGAGTTTGGTTCGTCCCGCGACGCGCAAACGGCGGTCGTTCATGAAGGCGCCACCGCCGCGTTCCGCCGTGTAGAGTTCGTCCATGGCCGGGTTATAGACCAGGGCGGCCTGAAGCTGCCCCTGGCGCTCCAACGCGATGGAAATCGCGAAGATGGGGATGCCATGCAGAAAGTTGGTCGTGCCGTCGAGTGGGTCGACGATCCAGCGGTGTTGCGCATCCTCGCCCTCGACCACGCCGCGTTCTTCCATCAGGAAAGAATAGCCGGGCCGAGCACGCGACAGTTCGGTGAAGATGATCTCCTCGGCCTTTCGGTCGGCCTGGCTCACATAGTCTCCAGGGCCCTTCATCGAGACCTGGAGGTTCTGTACCTCGCCAAAATCGCGCGACAGCGAGCGGCCTGCCTTTCGGGCAGCCTCGACCATTACCCTCATGAGCGCGGAATACGCCATTCAATCGGTCCCGTTCGGCTTATCGGCGCGTCAGTCGGCGCGGCGGATGTAGGTCAGTTCGTTGGTGTCGACGAGAATACGCTCGCCCGACGAAATGAACGGCGGCACCAGCACGCGGATACCGTTCTCCAGCACCGCCGGCTTGTAGGATGACGCGGCCGTCTGCCCCTTCACGACGGGGTCCGCCTCGGTGATGGTGAGCACAACCTGGTCGGGGAGCGAAATGCCGATCGGCTTTTCCTCGTACAGTTCGACGGTGACGGTCATGCCGTCCTGCAGGAATGCCGCGCGGTCGCCGACGAAGTCCTTCTGCAACTCGAGTTGCTCGTAGCTCTCGGAATCCATGAACACCAGGGCTTCGCCCTGTTCGTACAGAAACGAGAAGTCTTTCTGCTCGAGCCGAACCTTCTCGACCGTCTCGGCGGACCGGAAACGCTCGTTGAGCTTGGTCCCGTCAATGAGGTTCTTCAGTTCCACCTGATTGTAGGCGCCGCCCTTGCCGGGTTTCACCGCATTGGTCCTGACCGCGACCCACAAGCCACCATTGTGTTCGATGACATTGCCGGGACGGATTTCGTTGCCGTTGATCTTGGCCATTCTCGGATCTTTCGAAAGAGCTTGGCCCCGGAAGGCCGTTTCGGCGCTTCCAAGACCATAATTCGCACCGGGAGGCAAGGGATTGCGGCCACAAGCCTCGGCGGACAGGTCAGCGGAGCCGGTTCGCCCGCTCGATGGCCTGCTTCTGTTCCTCCGACGTGAGTCCCTGGAGGAAATCTTCCATCTCGAGATCACGCAGCCCGGCGCGTCTTGCCTTGATATACCAGGCCGCCGCCATGATTGGATCTGGGTCGGTGCCGAGCGCATAGACGTAGAGCTTGGCGAGGCGGTTCTGCGCGGCCACGTTGCCGGCTTCCGCCGCCCGTTTCATCCAGCCGAAGCCGGCTTCATAATCGGTCCGGCCACCCCGCCCCTCGACCAGCCAGGTGGCAAGGTCCAGCTGCGCCGAATCGAAATTCTGCATCGCGGCCAATGCCAGGAAGTTGCGGGCCTTGAGATCGTCGGGCGGACCGAGCACGCCTGCCGTGTGAATTTGCGCCATGGCGTATTGCGCATCGGCAAGGCCGGCACGCGCCGCCATCTCATAGTAGGGAACCGCCTTGTTCATTCCCTTCGGCCCCGGCTCCCGGTCGACCAGCATCTGCGCATAGTTGAAGGCAGCAAGCCGGTTGCCCGAGTCGGCTGCCTCCTTCATCATCTCGAAGGCGCGCTCGATGTCCTGGGCGGCGTGTTTCCCGTCGATCATCATCAGCGCATACTGGAACTTTGCTTCCGGGATGCCTGCTACAGCGGCCTTTCGATACCACTCCGCTGCTTCAGCGGGCTTGCGCGCCATGCCGAGCCCTCGCGAAAGGATCTCGGCCACGAGCGTCTGCGCGGCGGCATCACCGGCCTGTGCGCGGGGCAGCGCCAGGTTGTAGGCGGTTATGTACAGACCACGCTGAAACGCCCCGAAGGCGTTATCGGGCGTTTTTGTCCCGAAGCGCGATGGGAGCGCGGGCGCCGCAGGCAGCAGCCCCGCAGCGGCGTCGGGCAATGCCGGGGTTTCCACGGCTGGACCTGCGTCCTGGCTGAGATTCGGCGGTTCGAGCTGGACAGCGGCCGGCTCAGACGGGCTTTCGGCCGCGCCAGCCGCGACCGGGCCGAAGGCCACGGCCAGAAAAAGCGCTGCGAAGGCCAGCCGTCCTGTCGTCATGCATCTTCCTCGACGACGGGGATGGTCTCGTCGAGCAGGCGGTTCGCTTCGGCGACCGCGGCGGCCGGGTCTTCGGCGCCAAAAACCGCCGCGGAAACGGCGACGAACTCCACGCCCGTCGATGCGACCTCGGCGACGGAGGCGAGTTCGTTGCCGGCCATGACGATGCAGGGAACCTCGATCATCTCGGCCCACCACGTCCCAAGCGTGAGATTGCGATGGTGCGGGGCAGGCGTGTTGTCGTAGCCGAAGCGCCCAAAAAAAATGTAGTCCGGCCGCAGTTCGCCGAGGTCGAGCGCATCGTCGCGCGTCTTGGCGCCACCCGCCCCGACCATCATCTTGTCCTGGAGCCGATCGATGGCGTCGGCCAGCACGGGCGGTTTCCCCTCGACATGCACGCCGTCCGCCTTGACCCTGGCGGCCACGCGGGTGTCGCCGGCAATCATCGCGGCAGCACCCTTCGCCTGGATCCGTGGCACGAGGGTCTCGGCCAACTTCTGGAACGCGGCGTCGTCGAGGCCGAACTGGGGCAGGATGACCGATGCGACGTCTCCGCCGGACAGCGCCGTCTCGATCATGTTTTCGAGCGCCGAGGGATCGGCGACGTCTGGAGCGATCAGCACGAGGCGGCAGCGGTTGGGGGATGTGTCGGTCATCTTGTCCATCTCGAACGAGGCTATGAAGCCGGATCGTGGTTTCAATTTGGCATAGAGGAGAGCGGCAGGCATTGCCAGCACCGCGAGACCGGCTGCCCCGTCGGCCGGGCGACATGGGGCGATGCGGCTTCTCCAACCCCATGCGACCGGAAACCAAAACGGCGGGCCAAGGCCCGCCGTCCAGGTGTCGGACGTTGAGCGCCGTCCGAAATCAGGAGGCGGCTTCCTCGGAAGCGGCGCGTTCGGCGGCCAGCTTCGCGGCGAGTTCGTCCTCGGCCTTCTTCAGCATGGCGGTGCGCTCCTGGGCCTTCTTGCCCGGCTCGGCCTTCTTCGGGTTCGAGCGGGCCGGGCGCTTGACGATGCCGGCCTCGTCGAGGAAGCGCAGAACGCGGTCGGTCGGCTGGGCGCCATGCGAGAGCCAATGCTGGACGCGCTCGGCGTCGATCTTCACGCGCTCGCCGTCCTTCGGCACCATCGGGTTCCAGGCGCCGATCGCCTCGATGAAGCGGCCGTCGCGCGGCGAGCGGGCGTCGGCAACGACGACGTGGTAGTAGGGGCGCTTCTTGGAGCCCGCGCGGGCCAGTCTGATCTTCAGCGACATTGATTGTTCTCCTGATGTCTTGCTTGGGTTGGAGGGCCTTCCGGCCCGATGTTCACGCGCCCGCCGGGGCGCTTTCCTGGTCGTTCGCGGCGCTTGCCGCGGCGATCATCTCGTGGTGGCGGATCACTTCCTTGACGATGAAAGCGAGGAATTTTTCCGCGAAATCGGGGTCGAGCTGGGCGTCCTTCGCCAGCCTGCGCAGGCGCTCGATCTGCGACTGCTCGCGCGCGGGATCGGCCGGAGGCAGGCCATGCTCGGCCTTCAGCACGCCGACAGCCTTGGTGCAGCGGAAGCGCTCGGCCAGCATGTGGATCAGCGCCGCGTCGATGTTGTCGATCGAGGCGCGGTAACCGGAGAGGATCTCGCGGGCGCGGGCGGTCGTGTCATGTGCGTCGGTCAAGCGTTCCTCCCGCTACTTCTTCTTCGGCAGGCCGGGGAAGCCACCGCCGCCGAGGCCCGGCAGGCGTGGCCCGCCAGGAAGGCCTGGAAGCCCGCCGCCGCCAAGACCGGGCAGCCCTTTCGGCATGCCCCCGCCAAGACCGGCGGCTTCGGCCTGCTTCTTCAGCTGCTCGAGCTGCTTGGGGTCCATCTTCGACAGGTCCGGCATGCCGCCGCCCATCATGCCGCCCAGGCCCATCTTTTGCGCCATGCCGCCCATCAGGCCGCGCATCATGCCGCCGCCCTTGCCCTTGCCACCCATGGCTTTCATCATGTCCGCCATCTGGCGGTGCATTTTCAGGAGCTTGTTGATCTCGGCGGCATCGGTGCCAGAGCCCGCCGCGATACGTTTCTTGCGCGAGTGCTTGAGGATGTCGGGGTTGGCGCGCTCGGCCTTGGTCATCGAGGAGATGATGGCGATCTGGCGCCCGAACATCTTGTCGTCGAGGCCAGCCGAGGCCATCTGGTCCTTCATCTTGCCCATGCCGGGCATCATGCCCATGATGCCGCCCATCCCGCCCATGTTCTGCATCTGGCGCAGCTGATCGGCCAGGTCGTTCAGGTCGAACTTGCCCGACTGCATCTTCTTGGCCATCGCCGCCGCTTTTTCGGCGTCGATGTTTTCGGCGGCCTTCTCGACGAGCGAGACGATGTCGCCCATGCCCAGGATACGGTCGGCGATGCGCTTGGGGTGAAACTCCTCCAGCGCATCCATCTTCTCGCCGACGCCGATCAGCTTGACCGGCTTGCCGGTGACGGCGCGCATGGACAGTGCCGCGCCGCCGCGGCCGTCGCCGTCCATGCGGGTCAGCACCAGGCCGGTGATGCCGACGCGTTCGTCGAAATTGCGGGCGAGGTTGACGGCGTCCTGGCCGGTCAGCGCGTCGGCCACCAGCAGGATCTCGTGCGGCGACGACACCTTGCGGATGTCGGCCATCTCGACCATCAGCGGTTCGTCGATGTGGGTGCGGCCGGCGGTGTCGAGGATGACGACGTCGTGGCCGCCGAGCTTGCCGGCCTGGACGGCGCGCCTGGCGATGTCGACCGGCGACTGGCCGGCGATGATCGGCAGCGTGGCCACGTTCACCTGCTCGCCCAGCTGGCGAAGCTGTTCCTGCGCGGCCGGGCGGCGCGTGTCGAGCGAGGCCATCAGGACCTTCTTGCCCTGGCGCTCGGTCAACCGCTTGGCGATCTTGCCCGTGGTCGTCGTCTTGCCCGAGCCCTGGAGGCCGACCATCATGATCACGACGGGGGCAGGCGCGTTGAGGTCGATCGCCTTGCCTTCGTCGCCGAGCATGGCGACGAGCTCGTCATGGACGATCTTGACGACCATCTGGCCCGGCTTGATCGACTTCACGACCGCGGCGCCGACGGCCTTCTCGCGCACCTTCTCGACGAAGGAGCGCACGACCTCGAGCGCCACGTCTGCCTCGATCAGCGCGCGGCGAACCTCGCGCAGCGCTGCCGTCACGTCGGCCTCGGACAGCGCACCGCGGCCTGTCAGGCCGTTGAGGATGGAGCCAAGGCGCTCCTGAAGCGATTCAAACATGGGCCGACCCCCGGCGATTCAGCGCCTTGGTTCCCTTGGCTTCCCTGTCGGGCCTGTGGCCCTCCACGCCTCTTGCGCGCTCCTGAAGCGATTCGAACATCCGGTTTCCTTCGTCTCTTGCATCGGCGTGATGCCAGAGAGGTAATGCGTCCGCGTCGCAGATGGAACCGGCAGTCAAAGCCAAAAGGCACCCGGGGGCGCATGGCGCTGCCGGGTGTTGGCCTCCGGGATCGATTTACACCACTTTGGGTCCCGGTCGGCTGCTCGGAGTCATCAACTCGTCGCGGATTTGCGTGGCTCTAGACAGGAAAAGGGCGCGGGAGTCAAGGTCGAAGCGGTTTCGCGTCGGGTCACTCGCCCGCGGGCGCCGCGAGCCACTCCGCACGATGCGGGCGTCCTCCTCGCCGATCATGTGATCCGAAGGAATGACCCGCGCTTCCACCGTCGCGCCGCGGCTTTCGAGCAGTTTCTCCAGCGCCGGCGCGAAGGGCGCGTAAATGCGGTCGGTCTCTGCGGCGATCATCAGCAGGCTGGCGCCGGCCAGCTCGGGCGTTGGCGGCTGGTCGAGAACCGACATCGGACGTAGCAGCGCCGCCTTGCGCACGAGCCCCGGATGCAGGAGCGCCGTAGCGGCAAGCAGATTGGCGCCGTTCGAATAGCCCAGGAAGACCGTGCGGCTCAGGTCGATGTCGAGTTCGAGCGCCGTTCGGCCAAGGAAGTTCGCGAAGGCCTGCGAATCTGTGCGCACATCGTCCTGGTCGAAGGTGACGGCGCTGAGGCGCTTGTACCAGCGGGTGCGGCCATCCTGCGTCACGCGCCCGCGGAACCCGAGCAGCGTGGCGTGGGGGGCGATGCGCGCCGCGAGCTGGACGAGGCTCGTCTCGTTCCCGCCCGAGCCATGCAGCAGAACCATGGTGTGCCCGTCCGGTTTTTCTGGCCGCACGATCTCGATGGCAAATTCGGCCGACTTGGCGAGCGACGGTGACGGCCCTGCTCCGCCCTGTTCCGGCGCCGTGGGCAGGGCCGCCACGACCACGGGGGTGGCAATATCGTCCCGTGCCAGTGCGCTCGGCGGCGACAGCGCGGCCAGGAGGGTCGACAGCACTGGAAGCGTCCGCGCAAGCAGTCCGTTCATGGGCCTCGCCCAAGGATGGATCATCCGAAGAGCCTTTCAAGCCTTCGTATCCAGCGCAATGACCTGCCTGCATCACTGGCGTCGCAATCGACCGGGTCGGTCAGAGCATCAGCCTAGTCTTCTCAGCAGCCGGTGCACGAAGTCCAGCTTCCGCGCAACGGCCGGCGCGATCACGAAAGGGTAGAGATCGGGCGCGCCCATGCAGCGGTTGATGCCGTTGACGACTTCCGTCAACGCAAGCCAACGCCTCAGAATCGCATCGATCTCGCCCGTGGCCAGCATCACATGGGTGTTTGCCGTCGCATCAATGTTTTCGATCGGTATGGCGAAGGCGTTCGCCATCTCCAGCGTATCGCTCATGTGAAGGTAGTGCGCCCAGGTCTCGGCCCAGTCCTCCCAGGGGTGACTCGCCGCGTAGGGCGTCACGTGCCGGTCCTGCCAGCCGGCCGAGGGACCTGCCTCGTAGTGCCGCTTCAGCGCTTCGGCATAGTCGGCGCGCTCGTCCCCGAACAGAAGGCGGAACGCGTCCAGTTCGGCGGGATCGTCGCGGATCAGCCGCTCCCAGTAGTAGTGGCCGACCTCATGGCGGAAGTGGCCGAGCAGCGTGCGGTAGCGCTCGCCCATGGCCAGCCGCATGCGCTCGCGTTCGGCGGGGTCCGCTTCGATCACGTTGAGTGTGATCAGCCCGCCATCATGCCCGGTCAGGACCCGCTCGCCGGGCAGGTCGGCGAGGAACTCGAAGGCGAGGCCTTCCGTGTCGTCCAGTCCGGATTTCGGGTTCACGTCCAGACCGAACTCCAGCAAGGCATAGACCAGCCGCCGCTTGGCCTGCTCGATCCTGGCCCATCGATCACGGTTGCCGTTGACGTCCAGATCCGGGATCGTTCTGTTCAGCGCGCAGGCGCGGCAATAGCCGTCATGCTCTGGCGAGGCGACCCAGTTGCAGCCGCATTCAGTCGTGTTGGCGCAGGCCTGGGCATCCGAGCCGACCGCGACGAACCGCGACTCCTCCGGTGTGAAGGCAACGACCGTGCCGCAGGCCAGGCAGCGGTCATTCTCGAAATAGAGGCGGTTGCCGCAGGCCGGGCAGGCAAAAAGCTTCATGGGAACACCGATGGGCGGGAGAACGGCCTGCAACGCCAGAGGTCCGACAAGGTTCCGGCTGTCACGGAAACAGTCCTCCTCTGGTCGCTTGGGAGCGGACGCGCGGCCCAGCGCTGCGCACCGTGTCGATCACAACTACGTCAACATCGTGAATTTTCCTACCGGCCGTTAACCTGCCAAAGAATAGACTTGTTTCTAATCTGGAAACCAATTGGCAAAATCCGGCCTGTTGGGTCATTCCGGGCTGAGCCGCGGGTGACAGATGCTGCGCAAGCTCGCGAAGATCGTTGTCGAGAAGGAGATTGAACTGATGCCGAATGGCAAACTGATCGCGTCGGCGCTGCTGGCGGTGGTGCTCGGGACCGGTAGCGCTCATGCGGCGCAGTGTGGAAACAACGCGTCCGGCTTCAATGCCTGGAAACAGGCGATGGCCCAGGAAGCATCGCGCGCCGGTGTCGGCCAGCGAGGATTGGCGGCGCTGCAGGCGACGAGCTACAACACCGGCACGATCGCGGCCGACCGCAATCAGAAGAGCTTCAGGCTTTCGCTCGAGAAGTTCATGCAGGTGCGCGGCGCTCCCACGATCGTTGCCCGAGGCAAGAAGCTGAAGGCGCAGAATGCTCAACTCTTCCGCAATCTCGAAGCGCGCTACGGCGTGCCGGCCGGCCCGCTGCTGGCGATCTGGGGCATGGAAACGGCTTTTGGCGGCTTCATGGGTGACACGAACCTGATTTCGGCGACCGCGACGCTCGCTTACGATTGCCGCCGCTCGGAGTTCTTCACCGGCCACCTGATCGCCGCCTTGCAGCTCGTCGATCGCGGTGTCGTCTCGGCCAATTCCGTCGGCGCCAAGCACGGCGAACTCGGACAGACGCAGTTCCTGCCCGGCAGCGTGCTGCGGTATGGCGTCGATGGCGATGGCGACGGCAAGATCGACCTCGTTCGCTCGCGTGCCGATGCGCTCGCGTCCACGGCCAATTTCCTGCGCGCCCATGGCTGGAGGCCGGGCGCCGGCTACCAGCCGGGCCAGCCGAACTATGTCGCGATCCAGGGCTGGAACGCGGCGACGGTCTATCAGCAGGCGATCGCCATCATGGCCAAGCAGATCGACAGCTGAGCCGAGGCCGGAACAGCCGGGTTTGCAAAGGGGTCGCGCATGGCGCGGCCCTTTTTTCGTTCAGCCGGCGTAGACGATCAGCAGGTCCTTGGCGTCGATCTGGTCGCCCGCATGCACCAGCACCTCGGCGATGGTGCCGTCTCGCTCGGCGTGCAGGGCTGTCTCCATCTTCATGGCCTCGATCGAGAGGAGCACGTCGCCGGCCATGACCTCCTGGCCCGCCGCGACCGCCAGCGTCGACACCACGCCCGGCATCGGCGCGCCGACATGGGCGTCGTTGCCCGGTTCGGCTTTGCGGCGAACCTTGCCGCCGCCCGCGCCGTGCGCGCGGTCTGGCACCTTGATGCGTCGCGGCTGGCCGTTGAGCTCGAAGAAGACCGTGACCATGCCCTGATCGTCTGGCTCGCCGACGGCCAGGCAACGGACCACCAGCGTCTTGCCGCGCTCGATGTCGATGAAGATTTCATCCTCGGGCGCCATGCCGTAGAAGTAGGTCGGGGTCGGCAGCACGCTGACGGGCCCGTAGGCCTCCTGCGCGGCGGCGAAGTCCGCGAAGACCTTCGGGTACATCAGCGAAGAAGCGAACTCGAATTCGTCGATCTCGCGGCCGATCCTCGCCTCCACGTCCTTGCGGATTGCGGGAAGGTCGGCGGGCGCGAGCAACGACCCTGGCCGCACGGTGATCGCCGCCTCGCCTTTCAGCGCCTTCGCTTGCAGCGCTTCGGGCCAACCCGCCGGCGGCTGGCCGAGGTCGCCCCGCAGCATGGAGACGACGGAGTCCGGAAAGGCGATGTCGCGGCTCGGGTTCTCGACTTCTGCCACGCCGAGATCCTGGCTCACCATCATCAACGCCATGTCGCCCACGACCTTTGACGAGGGAGTCACCTTGACGATGTCGCCGAACATCAGGTTCACGTCGTGATAGGCCTGCGCCACCTCGTGCCAGCGCGTCTCGAGCCCGAGCGAGCGGGCCTGCTCCTTCAGATTGGTGAACTGCCCGCCCGGCATCTCGTGGAGATAAACCTCCGAGGCGGGACCCTTCAGGTCGCTTTCGAAGGCGGCATACTGGTTGCGAACCGCCTCCCAGTAGAAGGAAATCCTGCGGATCCATGCGGGATCGAGGCCAGGGTCGCGGTCGGTGCCCTTCAGCGCCTCCACGATCGAGCCGAGGCAGGGCTGCGACGTGTTGCCCGACAACGCGTCCATCGCCGCATCGATGGCGTCGACGCCACTCTCGACGGCCGCCAGAACGGTGGCTGCGGCGATCCCGGACGTGTCGTGCGTGTGAAAATGGATCGGAAGCGACGTCTCCTCGCGCAACGCCTTGAACAGCACGCGGGCAGCGGCTGGTTTCAGAAGGCCGGCCATGTCCTTGACCGCGATGATGTGCGCGCCGGCGGCCTCGAGTTCCCGGGCCAGGGCGACGTAGTACTTCAGGTCATATTTGTCACGCGCCGGGTCGAGGATGTCGCCGGTGTAGCAGATCGCCGCCTCGCACAGCTTGCCTTCCTCGATCACCGCATCCATCGAGACCCGCATGTTCTCCACCCAGTTCAGGCAGTCGAAGACACGGAAGAGGTCGATGCCGCCTGCCGCCGCCTGCCGGACAAAGTGCTTCACCACGTTGTCGGGGTAGTTGGTGTAGCCGACGCCGTTCGCGCCGCGCAGCAGCATCTGCAGCAGCAGGTTCGGCGCGCCCTTGCGCACCAGCGCCAGCCGTTCCCACGGGTCCTCGGTCAGGAAGCGCATGGCGACGTCGAATGTCGCGCCGCCCCAGCATTCGAGCGACAGGAGCTGCGGCAGGGCGCGGGCATAGGCGCCCGCCACGCCGGCGATGTCGTGCGTGCGCATGCGGGTGGCGAGCAACGACTGGTGGCCGTCGCGCATGGTCGTGTCCGTCACCAGAACCTGCGGCTGCTCGCGCATCCATGCGGCGAACTTCACCGGCCCGAGCGCGTCGAGGCGCTGCTTCGTCCCGTCCGGCGCGTCACCGCCGACGAAGGGGACCACGGGCGCGGCTGCGTCCGTCTTCGGCCTTGGCCGCCCGCGCGTCTCCGGGTGACCGTTGACGGTCACGTCGGCCAGGTAGTTCAGGAGCTTGGTGGCGCGATCGCGCCGCTTCACCTGGGTGAAGAGCTCCGGCGTCGTGTCGATGAAGCGGGTCGTGTAGCTGTTGTCGCGGAATTTCGGGTGACCGATGATCGCTTCGAGGAAGGTCAGGTTGGTCGCCACCCCGCGGATGCGAAACTCGCGCAGCGCACGGTCCATTCGCGCGATCGCCTCCTGCGGGGACGGCGCCCAGGCGGTGACCTTTTCCAGCAGCGGATCATAGAAACGGGTGATGACGGCGCCGGAGTACGCCGTCCCGCCATCGAGACGGATGCCGAAGCCGGTCGCGCCGCGATAGGCGGTGATGCGGCCGTAGTCGGGGATGAAGTTCTGCTCGGGGTCCTCGGTCGTGATGCGGCACTGCAGGGCGTGGCCGTTCAGCCAGATCCTCGCCTGCGGCGGCACGCCGGATTCCGGTGTGCCGATCGCGTGGCCGTCGAGGATGTGGATCTGCGCCTTGACGATGTCGATGCCGGTCACCTGCTCGGTGACGGTGTGCTCGACCTGGATGCGGGGGTTCACCTCGATGAAGTAGAACTTGTCGGTGTCGGCATCCATCAGGAATTCGACCGTTCCGGCGCCGACATAGTCGGTGGCGCGGGCGATCTTCAGCGCGTAGGCGCAGAGTTCCTCGCGGCGCGCATCGTCCAGGTAGGGCGCGGGCGCGCGCTCCACGACCTTCTGGTTGCGGCGCTGGATCGAGCAGTCGCGCTCGAAGAGATGAACGACATTGCCATGCGTGTCGCCGAGAACCTGCACTTCGACGTGGCGGGCGCGTTCCACGAGCTTTTCGAGATAGACCTCGTCCTTGCCGAACGCGGCCTTGGCCTCGCGCTTGGCCTCGACGACCTCGCGGGCGAGGTCGGCCTCGGCGCGAATGGCGCGCATGCCGCGCCCGCCGCCGCCCCAGGAGGCCTTCAGCATCACCGGATAACCGATTTCGGCGGCCATGCGGCGCACCGTCTCCATATCGTCGGGCAGTGGTTCCGTGGCCGGCACCACCGGCACGCCGACCTCGATGGCGAGGTTGCGCGCGGCGACCTTGTTGCCCAGGCGCCGCATGGTGTCGGGCGTCGGGCCGATGAAGACGATGCCGGCCGCCGCGCAGGCTTCGGCGAATTCGGGGCTTTCCGACAACAGGCCGTAACCGGGATGGATCGCGTCCGCACCCGACAGCTTCGCGACGCGGATAACTTCCTCGATCGACAGGTAGCTCTCGATCGGTCCCAGATCCTTCGCCAGATGAGGGCCGCGGCCGATCGGGTAGGACTCGTCGGCCTTGAAGCGGTGCAGCGAGTATTTGTCCTCTTCGGCCCAGATCGCGACGGTCCGGATGCCGAGTTCGTTGGCGGCCCGGAAGATGCGGATCGCAATTTCGGAACGATTGGCGACGAGGATCTTGGATATCGGCAAGGACCGGCTCCGGTAGCGGGAGGGAAGAGGAGGCGGGTCGTATGATTAGCTTGAAAATGCTGCAGTGCAAACAATTTCGGCGGCCGATTGCGACGCCTGTCGCGGGTGAAAAAAAAGCCCTGGCGCGTCGCCGCGCCAGGGCCTGTACTCTCGATGTCAGTCATCCATTACTGGACGAGATAGTCGTACTTGCCGTCCTTCCACTCGTAGAAGACGTAGCCCGGCAGGGTGACGTCGCCCTTGTCGTCGAAGTCGAGCGAGCCGAGCACGGTGTTGAAGGTGCCTTCGTCGAGCGCCTTGACCACCGCATCGAACTCGACCGAGCCAGCCGTCGTGGCGGCCTGAGCCCAGGCCTGGATCGCCGCGTAGGTGTAGAGCACGTAGCCTTCCGGCTCGACGCCCTTGGCGCGGAACTTCTCGACCAGCGGCGCGGCATCCGGGTTCTTGCGCGGATCCGGGGAGAAGGTCATCAGAGTGCCTTCGCCGGCGTCGCCGGTGATGGCCCAGAACTCATCGGTGACGAGCGCGTCGCCGGAGACCAGCACGGCGTCCATGCCCTGCTCCTTCATCTGGCGCGCCATCAGGCCGGCCTCGGTGTGGTAACCGCCGACGTACAGCACGCCCACGCCCTCGGACTTCAGCTTGGAGACGAGCGCCGTGTAGTCCTTTTCGCCCGCGGTATAGGCTTCATACATCGCCGGCTTGCCGCCAGCCGCCTCGTAGGCCGCCATGGTCGCGTCCGCGAGACCCTTGCCATAGGCGGTCTTGTCGTGGACGAAGGCCACCTTCTTGTCGCCGTAGTTTTCGACGAGGAACCTGCCCGCCACGTCGCCCTGCTGGTCGTCGCGACCGCAGACGCGCATGATGCCCGGGCCGGGGCGCTCGTCGGTGAACTTCGGGTTGGTCGAGGCCGGCGAGATCTGGATGATGCCTTCCTCGGCATAGACCTGGGATGCCGGGATCGACGAGCCGGAGCAGAAGTGACCGGCCATGAACACGACGCCGTCGCCAGCCATCTGGTTGGCAACCGCCACGGCCTGCTTGGGATCGCAGGCATCGTCGCCGATCACGAGCTTGAGCATTTCGCCGTTGACGCCGCCGGCGGCGTTGATGTCCTCGACGGCCTGCTCGGCGCCGGCCTTCATCTGAGCGCCGAAGGACGCGTACTGACCCGTCATCGGACCAGCGGTCGCGATGAGGATGTCAGCGTAGGCGGCCGTCGACATAGCGAAGGTCATCGCGACCCCAGCCAAGAGTGCCTTCTTCATGATAACTCCCTTTAACACCTGATAATGCAGCAGCCGGCGGCGATGGTGTTCTGGCTCCCCGGTCCGGCTTGTGCGGGCGTTCCCTGACCCGCTTGACGACATAAAAGCCCATCTTCATTGCGAAATAAAGGCTTTCAGTCGAACTTCGTAAATGGTCGCAAGACCACCTATCAATTGTTGGCTCAGCGGCGCTTCCAGTTGAAGGGGCCGCTGCGCTCGTAGGCAAAGCGGTACTGCGTCGCCATCTGTTTCGCCCGCGTGATGCGCATGCCGACGAAGCCGATGGCGAGCAGGGCGATCAGGTCGATGGCGTAGTAGTACAGCGACAGCAGCGAGCCCGAAAACAACGCGAAATGGATGAAGCGCGTGGCGGCCGCCAGCAGCACCATATAGACAACCAACTGCCATTTCGGCATCCAGCCCCGGGCGGCCGCGCGCCCGGTCATGAAGGCTGCGCCGCCGGCCAGGATGAGGGTGACGAAAACGAATTCGGTCGCGCTGACTTCCCAGAGAAGGGCCAGTTCGTTTTCCATGGTCAGTGCCTCCCGCCTTCCAGATAGGCCGCGCGCACTTCCTCTCGCTTGAGAAGCTCGGCGCCGGTGCCGCTCATGGTGATGTTGCCGTTGACCATGACATAGCCGCGATGGGCGAGCTTCAGCGCGTGGAAGGCGTTCTGCTCGACCAGGAAGACCGTCAGGCCGTCGGTGCGGTTGAGTTCCTTGATGACCTCGAAGATCTGCTTGACGATCAGCGGAGCGAGCCCGAGCGAAGGCTCGTCGAGGAGAAGCAGCTTGGGACGGCTCATCAGGGCGCGGGCTATGGCCAGCATCTGCTGCTCGCCGCCAGAAAGCGTGCCGCCGCGCTGACTGGCGCGCTCCTTCAATCGCGGGAACAGATCGAAGATACGCTTGAGGTCTTCGTCGAAATGCTCGGCGGGAACGAGCGAGGCGCCCATCTGGAGGTTTTCCATGACGGTCATCCGCGGGAAGATGCGCCGACCCTCCGGTGATTGCGCGATGCCGCGGCGCATGATCTCGTGCGTTGGCGTCGCGGTGATGTCCTGGCCGTCATACATGATCCGGCCCGTGCGTGCCTGCGGGCTGCCGCAGATTGTCATCATCAGGGTCGACTTTCCGGCGCCATTGGCGCCGATCAGTGTCACGATCTCGCCTGGGTAGACGTCGACGTCGACGCCGCGCAGCGCGACGATCTTGCCGTAGTAGGTCTCGACCCTGCGGACACTGAGGAGTGGCTGGCGCTCGTTCATGATGCGCTCCCCTTGTCCGTTGAGGCCTGCTCTATCTCCTCGAGATCCTTGCGGACTTCCGGAATGTCGATCTCGGCCTCGTCGTCGACGCCGAGATAGGCGGCAATGACCTTCGGGTCGTTCTTCACCTGGATCGCGTCTCCATCGGCAATCTTCACGCCATAGTCGAGCACGACGACATGATCGGAGATTTCCATGACGACGCCCATGTCGTGCTCGATCAGAAGGATGGACGTGCCGTGTTCCGCGCGGATGAACTGCAGGAGTTCATTGAGTTCGGCCGATTCGCGCGGGTTGAGACCCGCCGCCGGCTCGTCGAGGCACAACAGGTGCGGCTCGGTGCACATGGCCCGTGCAATCTCCAGGCGTCGCTGGTCGCCATAGGGCAGATCGGCCGCGGGGTCGTCCGCGCGCCCGATGAGCTTGGTCCTCTCCATCCAGTAGACGGCTTTCTCCTTGGCCGCCTTCTCCGCCACCCGGTAGCCGGGCAGTCCGATGAGGCCGCCGATGGTATAGATCGATGCGGTCATCAGCGTGTTGTGCTGCGCGACCATCAGGTTCTCGAGAACCGTCATGCCGCCGAAGAGACGGATGTTCTGGAAGGTGCGCGCCACCTTGGCGTAATGCGAGATCTCGAAGTCCGGCATGCGCTCGAGCAGGAAGACGGCCTTGTCGCCATCGCGCATGGAGCGCAGGCCTCCCGCCGTGACCTCGTCCACCAACTCCTGCGGCAGGCCTTCGCCGTGGCGCATGACGGTGCGGCCCTCGGTCGGCTTGTAGAAGCCGGTGACGCAGTTGAAGACCGTGGTCTTGCCGGCGCCGTTGGGGCCGATCAGCGCGGTGATGTCGCCGCGGCCGACGTTGAACGACAGGTCGTTGACCGCGACAAGGCCACCGAACCGCATGGTCAGGTGCTCGACGGTCAGGACCGGGTTGGCGTCCCAGTTTCTCGGTGCGCCCGGCATGGGCGCGGCTGCCGTTGCAGCGCTGTGGCTTTCGGAGACCATCAGTGACCTTCACCCTGTGCGACCATGTCGGCGCCGATGCGCTTCTTTTCCTTCAGGACCGCGGTCGGTTCGCGCGTCGACACAAGACCTCGCGGCTTCCACACCATGATCAGGACCATGGCGACGCCGAAGATGAGCATGCGATACTGCGTCGGCTCGAAGTTCGGCCCGAAGATTTCGCTGAGGAAGCCGAGGTTTCGCAGCATTTCGATGCCGCCGATCATCACGATCGAGGATATCACGACGCCGATCTGGGATCCCAGGCCGCCCAGCACGACGATCGCCAGGATGATCGCCGATTCCAGGAAGGTGAAGCTCTCCGGCGATATGAAGCCCTGCCGGGTGGCGAAGAAGGAACCCGCGAAGCCGCCGAACATGGCGCCGATGGCGAAGGCGGTGAGCTTTGTGTTGGTGGTGTTGATGCCGAGCGAACGGCAGGCGATCTCGTCCTCGCGCAACGCTTCCCATGCACGGCCGACCGGCATCTTGCGCAGGCGCAACGTCACCAGGTTGGTGATGATCGCAAGGACGAAGATGATGTAATAGAGAAAGATGAAGCGATGGATGTTGTCGAAGGGGATGCCGAAAAAGTCGGCGAAGCCGCCTTCGCCCCGCACGAACTCCAACCCGAAGAAGGTCGGCTTTGGGATGCCGGAGATGCCGTCGGGACCGCCGGTGAACTCATACCAGTTCAGAAGGACCACGCGGATGATCTCGCCGAAGGCGAGGGTGACGATGGCGAGATAGTCGCCGCGCAGCCGCAGCACGGGAAATCCGAGAATGATGCCCCAGAACGCCGCCAGCAATCCGGCGAGAGGCAGGGCCATCCAGAAGCCGAAACCGAAATACTGTGCCATCAGCGCGAATGAATAGGCGCCGACCGCATAGAAGGCGACGTATCCGAGATCGAGAAGGCCCGCGAGGCCGACCACGATGTTCAGGCCCCATCCGAGCATGATGTAGGTCATGATCAGGATGGCGAGGTCGATGTACTGGCGCTCCCTGTCAGGGAAAAAGAAGGTGAAGAAGAAGGGCAGCACGATCGCGAAGGCAAACAGCGCGCGGCCGAGCCATTTGCCCAGGTTCGGGAAAGCGCGTCCCTGGGTGGAAATGGCGCTGCCCATCCTCTGCGTCAGTGGGCTGGCCGTTCGGAAGACGAAGATGTTGAGGAGCAGCCGGACGCCGAAGACGATCGCCACCGCGATCGCCAGCAGGCCCCAGCGGAATGTCAGCGTCAGGCCGCCCGGCGCGATGTCGGAGCGGACGCCGAGGAAGAAGAAGCCGAGCACGAAGACGAGTATCGCGGCCGTGGCGGCGTCGCGCAGCGAGCCGGCCATCGAGGTGCGGTCATTGGCGGCCGGCGGCATGTCGCCTCGCTCCTCCAGGGCGCGCTGCGCGCCTTGCGGGCGGATCGACGATGTCGGCGCGGTGGGTGTTCCAGCGGCCATCAGACCTTCTCCACTTCGGGCTTGCCGAGCAGCCCGGAGGGCATGAAGATCAGGACGATGGCGAGGATCGAGAAGGCCGCGACATCCTTGTACTCGATGGTGAAGTAGCCCGACCAGAAGACTTCGATCAATCCGATCAGCAGTCCGCCCAGCATCGCGCCCGGAAGCGATCCGATGCCGCCCAGGACCGCCGCCGTGAAGGCCTTAACGCCGGCGAGGAAGCCGATGTAGAAGTCGATGACGCCGTAGAGCAGCAGGAACATCAGGCCGGCCACAGAAGCGAGCGCCGCCCCCATCACGAAGGTCAGCGAGATGGTCCGGTCGACGTTGACGCCCAGCAGCGCGGCCATCTTGCGGTCCTGTTCGCAAGCGCGCTGGGCGCGGCCCAGCGGCGTCTTCGTGATCAGGAGCGTGAAGCCGATCATCAGGAGCACGGTCGTCGCGATGATGATCATCTGCATGTAGGAAAGCTGGACGACGATCGGGCCGTTCTCTGTAACGCCGTCCATGATGGTGATGCCGCCCTGGATCTGCGGCGGAATGGGCTTGTTGCGTGCGCCCTGCGTCACCTGGACGAAGTTCTGCAGCACGATGGACATGCCGATGGCGGTGATGAGCGGCGCGAGCCGGAAGGAGCCGCGCAACGGCCTGTATGCCAGCCGCTCGACCGTCCACCCCCAGGCCGAGGTGAAAAGCATCGCGACGATGAGCACGATCAGCAGCACGACCGGAAGGAACACGAAGCCGAAGACGGTGGTGAGGACCAGGAAGGTCGCCAGTGCGATGAACGAGCCGATCATGAAGATATCGCCATGGGCGAAATTGATCATGCCGATGATGCCGTACACCATCGTGTACCCGATCGCGATCAGGCCATAGATCGACCCCAGCGTCAGCCCGTTGATTAGCTGCTGGACGAAGTACTCCATCGTCTCTCTGGCTCCCCTGGCGCTGAGCTGCGTGGCCCGCGCCTTGTTGATGTTCCCCTAGTCCTAGCCCGTCGAAACGCGATTGCAACGGTAAAGTGACCCGTCCGCGATTGCCATCCGCCAGGCTGGACCATCGCGGAACCTATCACTGGCCCATCGCAATGTCCTTGCCTAAAGCGCCTTCGAGGATCTCAACCTAAGAAGAATCTTCGAACATTTGAATGAAAGGCCGAAGAACGTTGCGTCGCGTTGCCGGAATGTGGCGCCCGTAAGACAAGCGGCTGTTGAACTTACGCTACGACGAATCCATGGGCGAAGGGGTCGCGGTCGTCGATGAAGATCGTGTTGTACCCGGTCATCCGGGCCCATCCGCCGACGGAGGGGATGATGGCCTTGCGGCCTGCCAGGTCGAGTTCCCTCTCCACCCGACCCTTGAACAACGAACCGATGATCGATTCATGGACGAAATCGTCGCCGGCCTCCAGGCGCCCCTTGGCATGGAGTTGCGCCATGCGGGCGGACGTGCCCGTCCCGCAGGGCGATCGGTCGATCGCCTTTTCGCCGTAGAAGACGGCGTTGCGGGCATGGGCGCCGTCGACGGTCGGCTTTCCCGTCCAGAGAATGTGCGACAGACCGCGGATCGACGGGTTTTCCGGATGCTCGAAGCCGTAGGCCTCGTTGAGGCGCTTGCGCAGCACCGGGCTCCAGCCGATCAGCTGGCCGGCGGTGTGGTCGGCGATGTCGCGGAAGTTCTCCTGCAACTCCACTATGGCGTAAAAATTACCGCCATAGGCGACATCCACGGTCAGGGGGCCGAGGTCGGGGCACTCGACCGTCAGGCCCTGAGAATGCAGGAAGGACGGGACGTTGGTGATGCGGACTTCCTCCACGTACTCGCCAACCTGCCGGTACTCGGCCACGACGAGGCCCGCCGGTGTGTCGAGGCGCAGAACGCCCGGCGTCTTCGGCCGCACGAGGCCGTGCTCGACCGCCATCGTCACCGTACCGATCGTGCCGTGGCCGCACATCGGCAGGCAGCCCGACGTCTCGATGAACAGGATGCCGACATCGCAGTCCTCGCGCGTCGGCGGGTAGAGGATCGACCCCGACATCATGTCGTGGCCGCGCGGTTCGAACATCAGGCCTGTGCGGATCCAGTCGAACTCGGCGAGAAAATGTGCCCGCCGCTCCATCATCGTCGACCCGTCGAGAAGGGGGCCGCCGCCCGCGACGAGGCGGACCGGGTTGCCGCAGGTGTGGCCGTCGATGCAGTGGAAGGAATGGCGCGCCATGATGGGACTCGCGAATGGGTGCAGTTGCGGGCTCGGCTCAGAACCGTGTCGGGCTGAACGGAGAGAGGTCGATCGCCGACGGCTTGCCCGAAACCAGGTCGGCGATCAAGCGCGCGGTGGCCGCGGCCTGGGTCAGGCCGAGGTGGCCATGGCCGAAGGCGTAGATGACGCTTGCGCTGCGCGACGCGTGGCCGATGACCGGCAGCGAATCGGGCAGCGAGGGGCGGTAACCCATCCATTCGCGCCCTCCGTCGGCCTGCAATCCGGGGAGGAAGCGTTTGGCCTTTTCCAGCATGGCCTTCGAGCGGGCGTAGTTCGGCGGCGCGTCGAGGCCGGCCAGCTCCACAGCGCCGCCGATGCGCAAGCCGGTCTCGAGCGGCGTGACCACGAAGCCGTGGCCCGAGAAGATCAGCTGGCGCCGGACGTCAAAGGCGCCAGGCGGCAGGGTGGTGTTGTAGCCACGTTCGGTCTCGAGCGGGATGCGATCACCAAGCTGCCGGGCGAGGCGGTGCGACCAGGCGCCGGCCGCGATCACCAGCTTCGACGCAGCCATGGTCGTTCCGTCGGCCATCGTCGCGCGCGCGCCGGCCGGGCCGGCCTCGACGGTGGTCACGCTGTCCTGCCGGAAGCGAATACCGAGGCGCTCGGCATACGCCCACAAAGCCTTGCCGAGCAGCTTCGGGTCGGCCACCGTCTTCCAGCCCGGGACGAAGGTGCCCTTGACGAACTGCGGTGACAGGCCTGGCTGGAGCGAGGCCAGTTGCGCCGCATCGACGTGGCGGAAGTCGATGCCGAAGCGCTTTCGTGCCGCCCAGCCCGGCAGACTCGCGGCGAATTCTGCGTCACTTTCATAGAGCTCCAGCGAACCATCCTCGCGTAGCATCGCGCGGGTGCCGCTTGCGTCCATCAGCGCCATCCACTCGGCTTCCGCCAGCTTCATCAGGCCGGCCTGCGCCGCCAGCGCCGGCTCGTAGACCGACGCCCGGCCTGCGCGCCAGAAGCGGAACAGCCAGGGAGCCAGGCGCGGCATGTAGGCGGGAGGGATCGACAGGGGTCCCAGCGGATCGGCCAGCCATTTCGGCAGGCTGCGGATCATGCCCTTCTGGGCCAATGGCAGGACGTCGGAGAAGGCAAAGGCGGCGGCGTTGCCGGAACTCGTCTCCTCGCACGTGCCGGTTCGATCGACGACGGTGACGGTTGCGCCCTGTTCGGCCAGGCGGATCGCGGCGCAGATGCCGATGATGCCGGCTCCGACGATCAGCGTGCCTAGCGGGCTTCCGTCAGGACCATTCTCGTCCATGTGTTTTGCACTCGATCGCGGCTTGATATATCACTGATATATCTGCCTGCTGCGACGGCGTCAAACACCGTGGCGAGCCGGCCGGGAGGGATGAGGAAGGACTGGAGGGGCATGCACCAAGGCGGCGATCTTGCCCAGCAACCGGCTGCGGCCCGCGCCTATCGCGCGCTGGAACGCATGATCGTCATCCTCGACCTCGCCCCGGGATCGACGACGACAGAAGGGGCGCTGATAGAACGGCTGCAACTGGGCCGCACCCCGGTGCGCGAAGCGATCCAGCGGCTGGCCTGGGAAGGGCTTCTGGAGGTGCGTCCGCGCGCCGGCATCGCGATCACGCCGCTCCGTCCCGGCGACTGGCTGCGTGTGGTGGAAGCGCGGCAAGGGGTGGAGATCGCCATGGCCCGGGCGGCTGCGAAACATGCGACCCAGGAAGCAGCGGGGCAGTTCGCGCAGGCGGCAAGCGCCATGCAGCGCGCGGTCGTCAGCGGCAATGTCATCGCCTTCATGGAAGCGGACAAGGGGCTGGACGAGGCGATGGCGCTGGCGGCCGACAATCCGTTTGCGGCCCGTCTCGCTGCGCCGCTCCAGACGCACAGCCGCCGTTTCTGGTTCCGCTACAAGGCCGAAACCGGTCTGGCGGTCGCGGCCGAACACCACGTCGCGATCATCCGGGCGGTGCTTGGTGGCGACGCCGATGCCGCCGCGGCTCAGGCCGCGCGCCTGATGGCGCTGCTCATTAGCCACGCCGAGGCGGCCGGGCGCCGGTAGACCGCGCTCAGGCGCCGACGCCTGTGATGCGGGGGGCGGCCGTATCGAAGCCTTCGCCGACCGCCATTACGCAGGACAGGCCGTCGGTCCCCGTTGCCAGTATCGTCCAGGTGCCGCCGGGCGAAACGAAGATCTCCATCACCGCGTTCTGGTCCACGAGGCCCGAAGCCAGCGGCTGCTCGCGGAACTCGCGGTCGAGATCGCGCACCATCTGCTCGCGTTGGCCGCACAGATTGAGGCTGGTGGTCGAGGGAGCGGACACCGAGGCGGGTTCGGAATAGGCGAAGCGCTCGGGGGAGGGTTCCGCGCCGGGGCGCACGTGATCCTGCGCGGCGATGGCGGCTGCGCTGACGGCAATGATGGTGGTGAACGCGGCAGCTGCTGTAAGTTGCTTCATGGTACAGGTCTCCTTTCGCTGCGCTTACGCGCGGCGTCGCGGCGCCTTCCGGCGCGGTTGCGATTGGTCTGATCCATTCGCCAGGCTGGCGACTTGCAATGAACAATTCGCCGCCCGCAAAGCCGTTCCATCACGAAATCATGACGCGGAGAGGTGGAACACCCGCTCCATGACTTCCGCAGGACGTCGCCTGGTGCTCGCCCTGATCGGTCGGGAGGCTGATCGTCAGCCTGGGAAAGTGATCGTGCGCGAGCCAAAAAACATGAAGCCCGACCAGTACCGGGGATGTTCATGGGAAGACCTGACCCGCTGCTGTGCCGTTCGCAGCGCATCGAGAGGGTTCATTGTCCGCAGGTTGTCGACGAAATCCATCATCAACACGGCGGTCACATCATCGTCGACGTTCCACAGGGTGGCGACTGTGCCAAGCGCGCCGGCAATGATGAAGCCGCGTGCCAAGCCGACGATACCCGCATCCAGCGGACCGCCCAGTCCCGTCTGGCACGCGCTGAGGACGACCAGCGGCGACGACTTGTGAAGGTCGAGAGCCTGGATGGAGCGGGCCGTCAGTCTGCCGCCCGTCAAGGCCAGGAAGCTCCTGTCGAGCGGGTGGTCCACGCTGCTCAGGCCATGTGCGGCAATGTGGATGTAGTCGGCTTCCCGGATGTTCTCGATCATGCGTCCGGGGGTCGCTGCCTCTCCCAGGATGGCCGCCACGCCGAGCCTGTCCGCTACGGCAATCGCTTCGCGTTCCGCTCCCGGAAGACGTGGGAAGGCCCATTCCGGGTCGGAACCGGCATCCGGGTTTCCAAAAACCGCGGCCGAGGCGATGACGCCGTTCCAACCGAAAGCGCGATTCTCGTAGACGTGGCGCAGTTCGGCCTCGACGTTGACGACGGTGGTCTCCACCAGCGGAACACCGTCCCCATCGGGATCCATGGCGGCGAAGGGTACGATGCCGATGTTGAGGCACGGTATGATCGTGAGGCTTGCCAGCCCCTCGACGTGCGAGCCGATCTCGCCGGGAAAAAGGATCCGCGACAGTTCGGCCAGGATGTGTTCCGCAGCACGCCCACGGCGGGCCTTCAGGCTGGTTGCGCCCCGTGAGAGGCCTTCGCTGCGTTTCGGCTCGGCCTGGCGCAGGACGCCCACGGAGCCGCTTTGCATCTCCACGACGAGGTCATCGATGAGCGGCACGATGTCGGCAGGTGCGACGGCGAGTTGCTCGATGATGAAAATGCCGTCGCCGGTGCCGTCCCCCATGCGCCAGTACATCGCGCACAAGGCTTCGGAGTTGCCGATGAAGAAGAGGAGGGCGCGATCGCGCGGATCGTCAGGGGCCTGGCGGTACGAGAGGTACGTTTCGACACTCAGCTGCAGGTCTTCCGCCAGCTTCGGCGCCAGATAGGGTAGCCCCCGGGCGTTGAAGAGGTGCTCGATCTGGTTTCGTTCGAGGGTGATCGCTTCCGCCATGGAGATCGGGCAAAGCTGTTCGCTCTCGTCCTCGGCTGCCAGGGCCTGACCAATGGATAGGAGCGTGCACAGACAGAACCATGCGGCTGCTGCACCAGCTCCGAATTTCCCGGTCCCAGCCACGGCGCCGTCATCCTCCCCGATCGAAGGGCAACAGTATGCAAGGGGCCATACGAGGGCAACCGTGCGGGTGCGGCTGCGCGGGCAAATCACCTGACCCAGAAAGCAGACCGCCCCCGAAGCCGGAGGGCCACGGGGGCGGTATCGCGGGATGAGCGACCGCTACCTCAATTCATCGTCGGGATGACGAACTCCGCGCCGTCCTTGACGCCGGAGGGCCAGCGCGAGGTGATGGTCTTGGTCTTGGTGTAGAAGCGGAAGGCGTCGGGGCCGTGCTGGTTCAGGTCGCCGAAGGCCGAGCCCTTCCAGCCGCCGAAGGTGTAGTAGGCGATGGGCACCGGGATCGGCACGTTGATGCCGACCATGCCGACCTGGACGCGGGAGGCGAAGTCGCGCGCGGCGTCGCCATCGCGGGTGAAGATCGCGACGCCGTTGCCGTATTCGTGCTCGTTCGGCAGCTTCAGCGCGTCCTCGTAGGTTGCGGCGCGGACCACCGACAGCACGGGGCCGAAGATCTCCTCCTTGTAGATGCGCATCTCCGGCTTCACGTCGTCGAAGAGGCAGCCGCCCATGTAGTAGCCGTTCTCGTAGCCCTGCATCTTGAAGCCGCGGCCGTCGACGACGAGCTTGGCGCCTTCCTCGATGCCGAGATCGACGTAGCCCTTGACGCGGTCGAGCGCCTGCTGCGTGACGAGCGGGCCGAAATCGGCCGAACTGTCGGTCGACGGGCCGACCTTCAGGCTCTCGACGCGCGGGATCAGTCGCTCGATCAGGCGGTCGGCGGTCTCCTTGCCGACGGGCACGGCGACCGAGATCGCCATGCAGCGCTCGCCGGCCGAGCCGTAGCCTGCGCCGATGAGGGCGTCGACCGTCTGGTCCATGTCGGCGTCGGGCATGATGATCATGTGGTTCTTGGCGCCGCCGAAGCACTGGGCGCGCTTGCCGGTCGCCGCCGCGCGCGAATAGATGTACTGCGCGATCGGCGTCGAGCCGACGAAGCCGACGGCCTTGATGTCGGGATCGTCGAGGATGGCGTCGACCACCTCCTTGTCGCCGTTGACGACGTTGAGGATGCCGGCCGGCAGGCCCGCTTCGAGGAAGAGTTCGGCGATCCGCATCGGCACGCCCGGATCGCGCTCCGACGGCTTGAGGATGAAGGCGTTGCCGCAGGCGATGGCCGGGCCGATCTTCCACAGCGGAATCATGGCCGGGAAGTTGAACGGGGTGATGCCGGCGACGACGCCGAGCGGCTGGCGCATCGAGTAGACGTCGATGCCGGGGCCGGCGGCGTCGGTGAACTCGCCCTTCATCATGTGCGGGGCGCCGATGCAGACCTCGATGACTTCCAGGCCGCGCTGGATGTCGCCCTTGGCGTCGGCGATGGTCTTGCCGTGCTCGCGGGCGAGCAGTTCTGCCAGCGAGTCATATTCGTTCTGGACGAGTTCGAGGAACTTCATCAGCACGCGCACGCGGCGCTGCGGGTTCATGGCGCCCCAGGCAGGTTGCGCCGCCTTTGCGTTCTCGACCGCCTGTCGCAACTCGGCCTTCGAGCCGAGCGCGACGCGCCCGCGCACGGTGCCGTCCATGGGCTGCATGATGTCCTGCTCGCGCCCGCTGGTGCTGGCAACGTGCTTGCCGCCGATATAGTGCCCTACGACCTGCATGTTTTCACTCCCTGGAAATGCGGATTTATGGGGTTTTCTGATTGCCATTGTCCCGCGTCGCGCACGCGAAAGCAATGCGAAGGGCAAAGCACCTGTTGTGCGGAAAACAACATACCAGGGGCAATGGACTTTAATCGGCGCAAATGCTCTGCTTCTTCGTCGGGAGGTTGAACGCCATGAACTGGGATGATGTGCGCATCTTTCTCGCGGTTGCTCGGGCCGGGCAGATCCTTGGCGCGGCGCGGCGGCTGGAGCTCAACCACGCGACGGTGTCACGCCGGGTCGCCGCGCTGGAAGAGAGCCTCAGGACCAAGCTCTTCCGGCGGCTGACGACCGGCAGTGAACTCACGCAGGCCGGCGAGCGCTTCCTTTCGGTGGCCGAGCGCATGGAAGCGGACATGATCGCCGCGCGCGCCGACCTGGCGGACGAGGACGATGCGGTGTCGGGCATCGTGCGGATAGGGGCTCCGGACGGATTCGGGACGGTCTTCCTGGCGCAGCGGCTCGGCCGCCTCGCCGCGCGGCATCGCGACCTGTCCATCCAGCTTGTGCCGGTGCCGCGCTCCTTCTCGCTGTCGCGCCGCGAAGCCGACATCGCCATCACCGTCGAGCGGCCGACGGAGGGTCGGCTGGTGGCGTCAAAGCTCGTCGACTATTCGCTGGGACTCTACGCATCACGGGCCTATGCCGAGGAGCACGGCTTGCCTGCAGAACCATCCGAACTGGCCCGGCACCGGCTCGTCGGCTATGTCGGCGACCTGACGATCAGCCCGAGCCTCGACTACGCCGCCGAGTTCGACCCGGGTTGGGCTGCGCGTTTCCAGATCTCCTCCGCGCTTGGCCAGACCGAAGCCGTGCGCGCCGGCGCCGGGATCGGCATCCTGCACACGTTCATCGCGCGCATGCATCCGGAACTGGTGCCCGTGCTCTGCGCGGGGCCGATCCGTCGCGCCTATTGGCTGGTCTACCACGAGACCGTGCGGCCGCTGAGACGGGTACAGGCGGTGGCGTCCTTCATCAGCGGCGAAGTCGAGAAAGCGCGCGGACAATTCGCCTGAAACGCCTGCCGTTGCGGCATTAAGGCAAAATTCAGCGAAACCGCGCAGGATCGATCGTGACTGGGGACTATGCCATGTACAGGTTCGATCCTGCTGGACGGCGGGTTGCCGATCCGCAACATCCGGAGAGCGACGAAACACGCCTTCGCGACAACCTCGCACGCCTCGCCTTGGCCCACGAACGCGCGGCCACACAGCTAGAGCGGCTCGACCCCATCACGGGCCTGCCGACACGGGCGCGCTTCATGGCCGACTTCGCCGGGGCCATCGACGATGGAAGCCGGTCGCTCGTACTCGTGACCCTCGCCGACGGGCGGCACTTCAACGAATTGCAGCGCGCGCTCGGCCATTCCTATTCGGAAGACTTCATCCGCGCAGGCGCGGATCGACTTCAGGCGCTGCTGCAACCCGACACGACGTTTTACCATGTCAGCCTGCTGACCTTCGCGGTGTTTTGCAGGGAGACAGTTCATGTCGCCACACCGATCGAACTGGTGGGGGAAATCGCGCGGGCGTTCCGCCCGTCGATCATCTGCAACAACATTCCCGTCGATACGCGTGCCGGCATCGGCGTGGCGGCGCTGACACCAGGCGCCTCGCCCGGAGAGCTCCTGCGGGCCACGCTTGCCGCCGCTCAGGACAGCCGGAAGGGTTTTGCAGGATGGGCGATCTATGACCGCGGATCGGATGAAGCGCAGTTGCGGGCCTTCCGCCTGTTGTCCGATCTGCCTGGGGCCTTGCGCTGCGACGGACAGATCGAACTGCATTTTCAGCCTCGCATCGCCATGCAAGAAGGCGTGTGCATCGGCGCCGAGGCTCTGATCCGCTGGACGCACCCGGAGTTTGGTGCCGTCCCGCCCTGTGAATTCGTGCCTCTGGCGGAATCCACGGCTCTCATCGGGTCGCTGACGCGATGGGTGGTGACGCGCGCACTCAAGGTCGCGTCACGCTGGCAGGAAGGCGGGCGAGACCTGCGGCTCTCCATCAACGTGTCGCCTCGAAATCTCGAAGAGCCGCATTTCCTCGACTTCCTGGCAGCCGAAGTCAATCGTTTCGATGTCGATCCGGCCATGCTGGAGCTGGAGTTCACCGAGGGCACACTGGCATCGAACACGGAGCTGATGCTGGATCAGTTGTCCAGGCTGAGGCGGCTAGGTTTTTCGATCGCGATCGACGATTTCGGCAGCGGTTACTCCAACATGGGCATGCTCGGCGTCTTGCCGGCGAAGACCCTCAAGATCGACAAGTCGTTGCTGCATGGGCTTGGGCCGGACCGGCGCAAGCAGGTGCTGGTCCGCTCGATCATCCAGCTGGCGCATGATCTCGACTACGAGGTCGTGGCAGAGGGCATCGAGAGCCGAGATGCGTTCCGGATGCTGTGCGGATGGGACTGCGATGCCGGACAGGGCTACTTCATGAGCAAGCCATTGCCACTGGCCGATTTCGATCGCTGGTACGATCAGCGCGGCAGCCGCCAGGTGTTCTATGACTGAGAGCGCCTGCCTTTGGGAGACCTGCGCCGCCGTTTCGGGCGCGCATCAGCGCGGCCGATGCCGCGACTGACGCGTACCATGGTGCGGCTTATGCCGCGCCGGCCGACCGCTGCTTCTCGAAACGCTTGCGCTCGTTGGGATCGAGATAGAGCTTGCGCAGCCGGATCGATTTCGGCGTCACCTCGACCAGTTCGTCGTCCTGGATCCATGCGAGCGCGCGTTCCAGCGTCATGCGGATCGGCGGGGTGAGGCGCACGGCCTCGTCCTTGCCGGCTGCGCGGATGTTGGTCAGCTTCTTGCCCTTCAGAACGTTCACTTCCAGGTCGTTGTCACGGCTGTGGATACCGATGATCATGCCTTGGTACACCTTCACGCCGGGATCGATGACCATCGGGCCGCGATCCTCGAGGTTCCACATGGCGAAGGCCACGGACTCGCCCTGCTCGTTGGAGATCAGCACGCCGTTGGTGCGGCCTGGCAGCTCGCCCTTGTAGGGCTGGTAGGAATGGAACAGCCGGTTCATCACCGCCGTGCCACGCGTGTCGGTCAGGAGTTCCGATTGGTAGCCGATCAGGCCACGGGTCGGGGCGTGGAAGACCAGGCGCTGGCGATTGCCGCCGGACGGGCGCAGCTCGACCATGTCGGCCTTGCGCTCGCTCATCTTCTGAACGACGACGCCGGCATGCTCCTCGTCAACGTCGATGACGACTTCCTCGATCGGCTCGAGCAACTGCCCGTCATCGTCCTTCTGCATCACGACGCGGGGACGCGAGACGGCAAGTTCGAATCCTTCGCGCCGCATGGTCTCGATCAGCACCGCGAGCTGCAGCTCGCCGCGTCCGGATACGAAGAACGAATCCTTCTCGGTCGATTCCTCGATCTTCAGAGCGACATTGCCCTCGGCTTCGCGCAGCAGGCGGTCGCGAATGACGCGGCTGGTAACCTTGTCACCTTCGGTGCCGGCCAGCGGGCTGTCGTTGACGATGAAGGACATGGTGACGGTTGGCGGGTCGATCGGCTGCGCGTGCAGCGGCTCGGTGACCGCGGTGTCGCAGAATGTGTCGGCGACGGTGCCCTTCGACAGGCCTGCAATGGCGACGATGTCGCCCGCCTGCGCCTCGTCGACCGGCTGACGCTCCAGGCCCCGGAAGGCGAGGATCTTCGAGATTCGGCCGGTTTCGACCAGCGATCCGTCATTGGCCAGCACCTTGACCTGCTGGTTCGACTTGAGGGAGCCGGATTCGATGCGACCGGTGATGATGCGGCCGAGGAAGGGGTTCGCCTCCAGAAGCGTGCCGATCATGCGGAACGGCCCGGGATGGACGGTCGGCGCCGGCACATGCTTGACGATCAGGTCGAACAGCGGCGCCAGCCCCTGATCCTTCGGCCCTTCGGGATTTTCAGCAACCCAGCCATCGCGGCCCGAACCGTAGAGAATGGGAAAATCGAGCTGCTCGTCGGTGGCGTCGAGCGCGGCGAAGAGATCGAACACCTCGTTGACCACTTCGACATGGCGGGCATCCGGACGGTCGATCTTGTTGATCACGACGATCGGACGCAGGCCGACCTTGAGCGCCTTCCCCACCACAAACTTGGTCTGCGGCATGGGGCCTTCCGCGGCATCGACCAGAACGATCGCCGAATCCACCATCGAGAGGATACGCTCCACCTCGCCGCCAAAATCGGCGTGGCCGGGGGTGTCGACGATGTTGATGCGCCAGTCCTTCCACTCCACCGAGGTGGCCTTGGCCAGGATGGTGATGCCGCGCTCCTTCTCGAGGTCGTTGGAGTCCATCGCGCGCTCGGCCACGCGCTGGTTCTCGCGGAACGAGCCCGACTGCTTCAGAAGATTGTCGACCAGCGTGGTCTTGCCATGGTCGACGTGCGCGATGATCGCGATATTGCGGAGGTTCATGATATCACTCGGGGGTGCATGGCGGGCGCGGCAGCGGCGCTCCGCAGTTCGTGTTGGGCCGGCTCATACAAGCTTTTTCGCATTTGCGAAAGGGGCAGGCACAAAGGCACTTCCGATGGCCGCCGATTTTTCCATCGACGAGACGGAACATTAACCTTCGCTGGCGGTTAATACGCGTGATGACCCAAAATCCGTTCACAATGCGCTTCGCCGTCCTGGCACTCCTCGCTGGAGCACTCGTGGCTTTCTCGCCGATCGGCGGGATCGCCAGACAGGCTGCCGACGAGCCGGTGGTGGAGGCGCCCGCGACTGAGGCCGAGACGCTGGAAGAGATGGCGTGGGTCGATCCGATCATCACCGGGCCGGTGTCGCCGGCCTACAGGCGCCTGCGCGAGCAGGCTGGCTGCGATACGGCCACCTGGCCGAACATCCCCCACGTTTGCTTCCCGGGGCGACGGTAACACCGGTTTGCGGTCGCTCTTTACCTCACTGCGCCATGGCTGCCGAACGCAACATCATCAGTTCGCTGATGTTTTCGAACGTCACATAGCCGATCAACCGCTTCTCCCCATCGACGATGGCGACAGCTGGCGATCCGCTCTTTTGCAACGCCTCCAGTGCCTCGGTCAGGCTGCCGACATCGCGCAATTGCGGAATGTCGCTCGTCATGTATTCGAGGACGGGCGTGCCCGGGCCACCCTGCGCAAGGCCCTGGACCAGCGCGGAGCGGGTCAGCACGCCGCGAAGACGGCCGGCGCCGTCGATCACGGGGAATTCGTGCTGGGTGGTTCGCAGAAGCGCGTCGCCGGCATCCTGAAGCGTTGAGTCGGGCCCCAGCGTCTCGAAACTCGTGATCATCGCCTCGCGGATGGTGACGGACCGGGCGGCGTCCTGAAGGCCGATCGCCTGCGTCTCGGCCGTCGCGGCCAGATAGACGAAAATCCCCACGAAGATCAGCAGCGGATTGCCGCCGACGAGACCGAGGAAGCCGAAGGCGAAGGCGGCAATCTGTCCGACCGTGCCGGCGATCTCGGTTGCGCGCACGCGCGAGTAGCGCGTGGCCAGCAAGGCGCGCAGGACGCGACCCCCGTCCATCGGGAAGGCGGGAATGAGGTTGAAGAGCACCAGCACGACGTTGATCGATGCCAATCGGGCGAGAAAACCGGCCGCCGGGTTTTCCAGCGAGGCGACCGCCTCTCCCGAGACCTGCGCGCCGAGGATCACCACCAGGATCCCGGCGATGACGACATTCACCGCGGGGCCGGCCAGCGCCACGATGATCTCCTCCGACGGCTTTTCCGGCATGCGCTCGAGTTCGGCCACCCCGCCGATCGGAAGGAGCGTGATGCGCGGCGTGCGGATCCCGTAGCGCTTGGCCGCGACCGCATGGCCGAATTCGTGCAGCACCACGCAGGCAAACACCGCGATGATGAAGGCGACGCCCTCGGCGGCGGCCCCGCTGCCGCCGCTCTGGTAGGCGGCGATCCCGATCCAGAGGAGCAGCAGGAAGAACGTCACGTGGATCCTGAGTTCGCTGCCGGCGATGCGCCCTATGGGAAAAGACCATTTCATCGCGGTGCAACTCCTTGATTATCGGTGGAGACCCATTGTCCGTTCCAACCTATGCCTTCAACGATCGCCTGACGAGGTGGCGCGGTTGAAAGCCTCAGCAATAGCTTTCCGGCCCGTTTGCCTGCGCCTCCGAATATCGCGCGCCATGCGCGAAGCCGACGGGCAGGATGCGCTCGATCTCCGCCATGTCATCGGCCGTCAGGCGAATGTCGGCGGCGGCCGCGTCCTGCTCCAGGTGCGCGACCGTGCGGGTGCCCGGGATGGGGATCAGATGGTCGCCGCGGTGCAGCGTCCAGGCGATGGCCAGCGCCGGCACCGACCAGCCGCGCACCTGCGCGAAGGAGCGAAACTTGCCGATATGGGCGGCGTTGGCGGCGAAGTTGCGCTCCATGAAGCGCGGATTGGCCTTGCGGAAATCGGACTGGCCAAAGGTCGAGGGATCGACCGGATCGTCCGAGAAGATGCCGCGACCGACGGGCGAGAAGGGGACGAAGGCGACACCCAGCCGCTTGCAGGCCTGGATCAGTCCGAGTTCCGGAAGCCGGGTCCAGAGCGAATACTCGTTCTGCACCGCCATGACGGGATGCACGGCGCAGGCCCGTTCAAGCGTCGACGGCGCGATTTCGGACAGGCCGATGCCGCCGATCTTGCCCTCTTCCTTGAAGCGCACCAGTGTTTCCATCGCGTCCTCGATCGGCACGTCCTGGTCGCGGCGATGCAGGTAGAAGAGCTCGACGTGATCGACGCCGAGGCGTTTCAGAGAGCCTTCCAGCGCCTCGCGCAGGTAGCCCGGCTTGTTGTCGAAGTGCCGCGTCGGCTGGGTGCGGATGCCGGCCTTGGTCGCGATGGTGAATCGTCCGGGGTGATCCTTGATGAACGCGCCGATGATCTCTTCCGACAGGCCGCTGCCGTAGATGATCGCCGTATCGAGGTGTGTCACGCCAAGCTCGAGCGCGCGCTTCAGCACGGCATGGCTCTCCGCCCTGTTCGCCGGGCCATAGGCTCCGGCAAAGCTCATGCACCCCAGGCCGACGGCCCCGACCATCGGTCCGTTGCTACCGAGTTGACGCTGCTGCATTTGCTATCCTCTTTCGTCAGATCTGCCTGAAGCGACATAACAGGCACGTGCCCCGGCGCAAGTGCATGCTTCATGCCCGCCACGCCTGCGCCGGTTTTCTCAAAAATTAACCATGCCGCGCTAAGACGGTCCGCATGCGCAGCATCTTCCTCGCCATGAAAGCCGCCAGCCACCACGTCGCCGAAACAGCGGACGTTATCGCCAAGCGCCGGTCGGGTCGCCCCGGCGCGCAGTCGCTGGCGCTGGTCGCGCTCGGCAATCGCGACGGGCGCACGCTGTCGCAACTGGCGGCGGCAACCGGAACCGGTCAGGCCGCCACGACGACGCTCGTCCGGCGCATGGAGGCCCATGGACTGGTCGAGCGGCGGACCGACGAGAAGGACGCCCGCTTCCAGCGCGTCCGCCTGACCGAGGCGGGGCGGGATGCGCGCGACGAAGTATATGCCATGATCGCCGGGTTGAATGCGGCGCTCGAGGAAGGGTTTTCGCCGGAGGACATCGCCGTCATCGACCGCTTCCTCGTTCAGGCCGCGAGCCTTCCAGCCACGCTGGAAGAGCCCTGCCTGACGAGGTCAAGCCAGCCCGCGCTTCCTCATCATCGCGTCGGGTGACGGCATCTTGCCGCGGAAAGCAATGTAGAGCTCCTCGGGATCGCGCGATCCGCCTGCCGCGTAAATATGCTTGCGCAGGCGCTCGGCGGTGTCCCTGTCGAACGGGTCGCCCGTTTCCTCAAAGGCCGCGAACGCATCGGCGTCGAGCACCTCCGACCACATGTAGGAGTAGTATCCGGCCGAGTAGCCGTCGCCCGAAAACACATGGGCGAAGTGCGGCGTGCGGTGGCGCATGGCGATGGCGTCCGGCATCCGGAGGCGGGCGAGCATCGCCTGCTCGAAGGCGGGCGGGTCCTCGGGGGTGTCCTCGGCGGCATGGTAGGCCATGTCGATCAACGCGGAGGCGGCGAATTCCACCGTTGCAAAACCGGTTCCGAAGGTTCTCGTCGCCGTCATGCGCTCCATGAGTTCACGTGGCATCGGCTCGCCCGTATCGGCATGGCGCGCATGCTTCTCCAGCACGTGCGGCACGGTCAACCAGTGCTCGTAGAGCTGGGAGGGAAGTTCCACGAAGTCGCGCGAGACGCCGGTGCCGGACACCGATGGCCAGGTCACGTCGCTCAGCATGCCGTGCAGCGCATGGCCGAACTCATGGAAAAGGGTATGCGCCTCGTCGATCGAAAGCAGCGCTGCCTCGTCCTTCGGCGCCTTGGCGAAATTCATCACGTTGTAGATGATCGGGGTCGATCCGTCGCCGAGCGACCAGCCGCCGCGCAGCGAGCTCATCCAGGCGCCCGAACGCTTGGAGGGGCGGTTGAAGTAGTCGGCGAGGAAGACGGCGCGATGCGAGCCATCCGCGTTCTTCACTTCGAACACGCGCACGTCCGGGTGCCAGGCGGCGATGCCCTTCTTCTCATCGAAGGTCAGGCCAAACAGCTGGGTGGCGACGTCGAAGCAGGCGGCGATCACGTTCTCGAGCTTGAAATAGGGCTTCAGCTGCTGCTCGTCGAAGGCATAGCGTTCCGACCGCAGCTTTTCCTGGTAGTAACGCCAGTCCCAAGGCGCCAGCGCCTCGTTCAGGCCGCCGGCCGAGGCAATCCGCGTCAGTTCGGCCTGGTCTTCTGCAACCTTCTCCAGCGCCTTTTCCCAGACCGGATCGAGAAGCCGGGCGACGGCATCCGGGGTCTTGGCCATGGTGTTGTCGAGCTTGAGTGCGGCGTAGGATGGATATCCCAGCAGCTTCGCCTTTTCGCTTCGCAGGCGAAGCATGCTGGCCACCACGCCGCGGTTGTCGCTGTCGCCTTCATTCTCACCACGAGCGGCGAAAGCCCGAAAAGCCGCTTCCCGCAGGTCGCGGCGGTCGGAGAAGGTCAGGAACGGCTCCATGATGGACCGCGACAGGGTGACGGCGAACTTGCCGTCATGGCCGCGCGACGAGGCTGCTTCCGCCATCGAACTGCGGAGCGAGTTCGGCAAACCCGCCAGATCGGTCTCGTCGAGGAACAACGCGAAGGACCGCTCGTCGGCCAGCACGTTCTGCCCGAAGCGGGCGCCGAGCGAGGCCAGTTCCTCGTTGATGGCGGCGAGGCGCTTCTTGTCGGCGTCACCGAGCTTCGCGCCGGAGCGCACGAAGCCTTTCCAGGTCAGTTCCAGCACGCGAGCGGTTTCGGCGTCGAGGTCGAGTTCGGAGCGGCGGGCGTAGAGATCGTCGATGCGGGCGAACAGCCTCTCGTTCATGCCGATCGCCGAGTAGTGTCTTGCCATGCGCGGCGAAATCGCCCGCTCCATTGCCTGGATCGTATCGTTGGTGTCGGCGCCGGCCTTGCACCAGAAGATCGCCGACACGCGTCCGAGCGGCTTGCCGGCAAGTTCGAGCGCCGCCAGCGTGTTCTCGATCGTCGGCGCCTCCGGATTGGCGGCAATCGCCTCGATCTCCGCGTCATGTGCGACGAAACCGGCCTCGAAACCCGCCTCGAAGGCGTCGTCCGAGATTTTGTCGAAGTCCGGTAGGCCCATCGGGCCGTTCCAATCCACAAGCGGAGAAGGGGCGGAGGCACTCATGTCGATCATGCGGGGTTCCTTGAGGCAGGCCAACGATGTAGGGCCGCGGCGCTCGCTGTGCAACGGGCTTGACGGCTGCTGACGCGTTTTGTACGCATCCCTTATTATAAGTATTACTTATCATTATCGGTTATGGTTCGACCATGTCACAGCCTTTCGATTCCGACACGCTGGGGTTCCTCATTTCCGACGTCGCGCGGCTCTTTCGCGCCGAGGTCGAACGGCGCATCGCCGCCGCGGGCGTGGCCGTGACCCCGGGTGAAGGTCGCGCGCTGGCCAATGTCGCCCGTTGCGGAACCGTGCGGCAGAATGTGCTCGCCGAGCGCATGGGCGTGGAGGCGATGACGCTGTCGGGCTATCTCGATCGCCTGGAGAGCCGGGGGTTGGTCACGCGGACGGCCGACCCGATCGATCGACGCGCGAAGCTGGTGCAACTGACTCCGCAGGCCGAGGACGTGCTGTCGGAAGTTCGCGCCATCGGCGCGGCGATGCGGGAAGACCTGACCGGAAAGATGGGCGTCGAACGCTTGAATGAACTCATCGGTGCGCTGAAGGTGTTGCGCGAGGAACTCTCGACGATGAAGGGCGACGCGCCGCGATCGGGAGAGCCGTCATGAACGCGCCGGTTCCCGTTCCGCCCACCGTGATGAGCGAACGCCGCGTCGGGCTCATCGGCGCGCTGATGGTCGCCGTCGGCCCGGTGTCGATGGCGCTCTACACGCCCGCCATGCCGGAGATCGTCCATGCCTTCGGCACCACCGAGGCGGCGGTCAAGCTCAGCCTCTCGCTCTACTTCGCCGGTTTCGCGCTGTCGCAGCTCGTCTGCGGGCCGCTGTCGGATGGCTTTGGTCGCAAGCCGGTCGTGCAGGGCTTCATGGCGATCTATCTGCTCGCCAGCCTCGTTGCTCTGGTGGCGCCCACGATCGAGATCCTGATCACTGCCCGTTTCTTCCAGGGCGTGGGGTCGGCGGTCGGCGTGGCGATCTCGCGGGCGCTCATCCGCGACCTGTTCCACGACGACCGGGCCGCCCGCATCATGAACCTGCAGGCCATCGTGCTCGCGGTCGGTCCCGCCTTTTCGCCGACCATCGGCGGCCTCATCATGATCGCGGCCGGCTGGCACGCCATCTTCCTCGCCATGGTGGCGCTCGGCATCGCCGTGGTTCTGGTGGTCCAGTTCGGTCTCAGCGAGACGGTTGAGCGGGACACGTCGCGGATCCGGCCCGCTGCGCTGGCGAAGTCCTACGCGACCCTGTTCGGCAGCCCCTATTTCGTCCTGTCCAGCCTTGTCATCACCGGCACGGTCGGTTCGCTCTACACGCTGGCGACTGTGCTGCCCTTTCTCCTGATGGATCGGGTGGGCCTGTCGCCGACCGAGTTCGGGCTCGGCATGCTGCTGCAGTCGGGCAGCTTCTTCACCGGTTCGCTCATCGTGCGGCGGTGCCTGCAGGTCATGCCCGCGCCGAAGCTCGTGCCCTTCGGCCTTGCCTGCGTCGGCGTCGCCTGCGTGGCGCTCGCCGTCCTTCTGCGCATCGCGCCGCCGAGCTTCCTGTCCATCATGGCGCCCATCGGCCTCCTTGCCTTCGGCATCGCCTTTCTCATGCCGGCCATGATGGTGGCGTCGATCGCGCCGTTTCCGCACATCGCTGGTGCGGCCGCGTCGATCTCCGGCTTCATGCAGATGGGCGGCGGGCTTGTCGGCGGCACGGCCGCGGCGATGATCGGCGAACCGGTGACGGCCGCCGCGACGGTGATCCCGGCGATGGGCTTCATCGCCATCCTGTCATGGCTGATCTGGCGGCTGTTGCCCGAACCGCCTTCCGTTGCACGCCTGCCCGGCTGACCATCTCCGGGGAAGGCAGCCGCGCCGTTGGCGCGCGCTTTGCCCTCCGCGTCGTCCCGGTGGTACAGCGATGCTTCCACTCCTCCACCGCGCGGGATCGATTCGATGATCGGGAAGCTCAAGGGAACGCTCGACGAGATCGCCGAGGACCATTGCGTGATCGACGTCCATGGCGTCGGCTACGTCGCCTACTGTCCGGCACGCACGCTGTCGAAACTGCCCGGAATCGGCGAGGCTGTCGTCCTGCACATCGAGACCTATGTCCGCGAGGACATGATCAGGCTCTACGGCTTCGGCTCGGCGCTGGAGCGCGAGTGGTTCCGGCTGTTGCAGAACAACGTTCCCGGCGTCGGCGCCAAGGTGGCGCTGGCGATCCTGTCGACGCTGACGGCCTCCGAACTCGCCAACGCGGTGGCGCTGCGCGACATCGCGATGGTTTCCCGCGCGCCCGGCGTCGGCAAGAAGGTGGCCGAGCGCATCGTCACCGAACTGCGCGACAAGGCGCCGGCCTACACCGGTGAATCCGCCGCCGCCATGGGGCTGAAGCAGGAGCTCGGCGAAGGCGTTGCGCCCGCGCCGGTGGCCGACGCGGTCTCGGCGCTGGTCAATCTCGGCTATTCGCGCGACGTCGCCGCCACTGCCGTCGCCGCGGCGCTGAAGACGGCGGGCGACGACGTGGACTCGGCGAAGCTGATCCGCGCGGGGCTGAAGGAGCTGGCGCGGTGATGTGTTGCCGTTTGACGCTTTCCTTACTATCTTCGTCTCGTAAGAATTCCATCGGAGAGTAAGTCATGGGCGCTTACACGACAATGACGTCCAAGGGTCAGATCACAATCCCGAAGGAGGTCCGAGACGAATTGGGGCTGGCGGCGGGAGACTCGGTCTTGGTGGAAGTGCGGGACGGAGTTCTCATCCTCGTCCCCAAATGTATAAACTTCAATGACTTGGCAGGATATCTCGGCGAGCCTCCGAACGGACCGGCTACCCTTGAGGAGATCGACGAGACGATTGCCGATGCAATGGGAAATGCGGCTCTACCCCCGTCAGCAACCGCAAGAGGCAAAGCGGCGTGACGAAGATCGGGATCGATACCAACGTCCTTCTCCGTCTGCTCATCGACGATAACCCAGCGCAGCGGAAGGCCGTACTGGCCTTTGGCGAAGGCCTCGGCCGGAACTGCACGGGCTACGTGACTGTGATCAGCCTCGTGGAACTGGATTGGGCGTTGCGAAAGCACTATCGCTACACCAAGCAGCAGAGCGTGGATGCCATACGTCGAATTTGCAGAATCAGGGGGGTAGAGGTTCAGGCGCTCGACGCGATCGAGCGCACGCTGATCGCCGTGGAAAACGCGGGCGGGGATTTTGCCGACGTGCTGATCGCTCAACTCTGTCTTGACGCTGGCTGCGACCATGTCGTGTCGCTCGACCGGCAGGCGGCGGAGAAAATACCCGTCGTCGAGCTGATTTCATGACCACATCCCCCCGCCTCATCTCGTCGGAAAAGCGCGGCGAAGACGTCGACACCAACCTGCGGCCGCAGACGCTTGACGAGTTCGTGGGGCAGGCGGCGGCGCGCGCCAACCTGAAGGTGTTCGTGGAGGCCGCGCGGGGCCGCGGCGAGGCGCTCGACCACGTGCTCTTCGTCGGCCCGCCCGGTCTCGGCAAGACGACGCTCGCCCAGATCATGGCCAAGGAGATGGGCGTCAATTTCCGCTCCACCTCCGGCCCGGTCATCGTCAAGGCGGGCGATCTCGCCGCGCTTCTCACCAATCTCGAAGACCGCGACGTGCTGTTCATCGACGAGATCCACCGGCTCTCGCCCGCCGTGGAGGAGATCCTCTATCCAGCGATGGAGGATTTCCAGCTCGACCTGATCATCGGCGAAGGGCCGGCGGCGCGCTCGGTCAAGATCGACCTCGCCCGCTTCACGCTGGTGGCCGCCACCACGCGGCTCGGCCTCATCACCAACCCGCTGCGCGACCGCTTCGGCATTCCGGTGCGGCTGAACTTCTACACCGTCGAGGAACTGGAACTGATCGTGCGGCGCGGCGCGCGCATCTTCGGCCTGCCGCTCAGCGATGACGGCGCGACCGAGATCGCCAGGCGGGCGCGGGGCACGCCGCGCATCGCCGGCCGGCTGCTGCGCCGCGTGCGCGACTTCGCCACGGTGGCCGGCGCCGAGACGGTGACGCGCACCATCGCCGACGAGGCGCTGCTCAGGCTCGAGGTCGACGCGCTCGGTCTCGACAATCTCGACCGGCGGTACCTCACCATGATCGCCGGCAATTTCGGCGGCGGGCCGGTGGGGATCGAGACCATCGCGGCAGGCCTGTCGGAACCGCGCGACGCCATCGAGGACATCATCGAGCCCTACCTGATCCAGCAGGGCTTCATCCAGCGCACCCCGCGCGGCCGCGTTCTCACCGCCAACGCCTGGAAGCACATGGGTCTGGAACCGCCGCGCAACATGGCGGTGGTGCAGGGGCGGTTGTTCGACGAGGAGTAGGCGATATTGCCGGTGTGCCCCTGGCCGGATGTCACGGTTTGGACAACCCCCGTACCACCTCCAGCACGTCGCCCTCCGCCTTGCGCCCCTCAAACTCCTCCACCACGCCGAACGCGCCGCCATAGCCCCACATCGACCAGGAAAAGCCGTGGCTTTCGGCCAACTGGATCATCGCACGGTAGTATGCGGCGCGGGATTTCGCCGGTATGACGAAGGCGTTGTTCCATTCCTGGCGGATCATGCCGAACTCGCCGAGCAGCACGTTGCGCGGGTCGATGCCATGTCTTTGCGCCCATTCGGCGGCGATGCGGAAGGGTTCGCCCATGACGGCGTCCAGCTTCTGTGCGGTGTCGACGGTGGCGACCTGTTCGTCGAGATAGGCGAGCAGGCCGGCCCGGCGGAGGAGCGGCGCTTTGCTTCGGATCGTGGAGCGGATCTTCTCCAGCGCGGCGTCCCGTTCGGCCTTGCTTGCCTCGTGCAGCGGAAAGGGCAGGCCGGTGACATGGGGGATGAAGTCGCCGGCCCATGTCGCGCCCTGGTGGGTGAGCAGGAACGGCGCGTAGGAGTGGAAGCTCCACAAAACATTGTCGTCCGGCACGCCGCGCGGGTCGAGCCGCGCCAACCCCTCGGCCGAGCCCCAGCAGCCGCCCGTCAGCACCAGCGTCAGCCGCGTGGCGGCGGCGCGGAAGGCGGCGTGCAGTCGCCGCAGTCGCTCCGGCCAGGCGGCTTCGCCCGGTTCGCAGTCGATCACCGGCTCGTTCATGAGTTCCAGCGCCAGCATCGCCGGGTCCTCGCGCCTCAGCGTCGCGGCCATGCGACGCACGAATTCGAGATAGCGGTCGAACAGCGCCGGATCGTCCATCACCTGGCCCATGCCGATCGAACGGTTCGAGCCGGCGGGAAAGAGGTGCAGGTCGACGATCACCTTCAGCCCGGCGCGGTTGACCATGCGGGCCGCTTCCAGCACCTCGTCGTAGAGCCGGTCATGGAAGCGCGCGGAGGCCTGCGACAGGAAGGGCGAAGGGTCGACGGGCATGCGCAGGAAGTCGAAGCCGTCCGCCTTCAGACGGGCGAGGCCCGTCTCGTCCAGCGTGCGGCGCCATTCGGGGAAGGGCAGCAGGGCCGCTTCCTCGCCCCAGCGGCTTTCGTCTGGCCAGGTCGTCCAGATGTCGAGGTTGAGGCCGCGCCGCGCCTCGAACGTCGCCGCATGAACGGGCAGGGCGGCTGCCAGCGCCATCACCGCCAGCAGGAGGACGCGGGCGAGCCGCGCCTTGATCGAGGCCGGCCGAAATGCCATCGAGGTCGGGAAGCGCCACATGGCGAGACGAATGGCAGAGCCGACCGGCGAAGGAAAGCACGATGGCCGATCATGGTGAACGCGAGACCGGGCTGTCGGGCGAGCTGACGCCGGACGGGCACCGCCTCTCGGCGCGGGTCTATTATGCCGACACGGATTTTTCCGGCCTGGTCTACCACGCCCGCTACCTTGAGTTCCTGGAGCGGGGCCGCTCGGATTATCTGCGGTTGTGCGGCGTCCACCACACCGAACTGGCCGAGGGCGCGCCGGGCGAGCGCATCGTCTGGGTGGTCCGGCGCATGGAGATCGACTTCCGCGGCCCCGCCCGGATGGACGACGTGTTGACGATCGAGACCAGAACGGCGGAGATTTCGGGTGCCCGCATCGTCATGGCGCAGCGCATCCGCCGGGGTGCCGCCCTCCTGATCGAGGCGAAGGTGGAGGCGGCGATCATTTCCTCGAGCGGAAGGCCGCGGCGATTCCCGAAGGACTGGATCGGACGTTTCCTGCCGGCGCGGAATTGACCGCCGCGCCAGTCGTTCCTAACGAATGATTAACCATAATCATTCATGAATTCCTTCAGGAAAATGCGCGTGGCTGCCAGCGCCTTCGTTTGACCAAGATTCACCGGATAAACCCCGGATGGCGCAGTTGGCGATCGCTGGCACGTCACGGGGAAGGCCTTCTGGATTGGCGGGCTTGCTGATCCGGCCGCCGAATACACCATAGGACGGGATGTCGATGGAAACTCTTGCTCTCGCGGAGGCGCACGCCAACGTTTCGCTCTGGGCCCTCTTCTGGCAGGCCGGGCTCATCGTCAAGCTCGTCATGATCGGGCTGCTCGTCGCATCGGTCTGGACGTGGGCCATCATCATCGACAAGGTCATCGCCTTCGGCCGCATGAAGGTCGCGCTCAACCGATTCGAGAAGACCTTCTGGTCGGGACAATCGCTGGAAGAACTCTACCGCACGCTTTCGGACCGGAGCACGACTGGCATGGCCTCCGTCTTCGTGGCCGCCATGCGCGAGTGGAAGAAAAGCTTCGAGAAGGGCGCGCGCGCTCCGATGGGGCTGCAGACGCGTATCGACAAGGCGATGGATCTCGCGCTCACCCGCGAGATGGAGAAACTCGAAGGCCGGCTCGGCTTTCTGGCCACGATCGGCTCGGCCGCGCCCTTCATCGGCCTCTTCGGCACCGTCGTCGGCATCATGACGTCGTTCCAGGCCATCGCCGGATCGAAGTCCACCAGCCTCGCGGTCGTGGCGCCCGGCATCGCGGAAGCCCTTCTTGCCACAGCGATCGGCCTCCTGGCCGCCATTCCGGCGGTCATCGCCTACAACAAGCTGTCATCCGACGCGGGCAGACTTGGCGCCCGGATGGAAGGCTTCGCGGACGAGTTCTCCGCCATATTGTCGCGGCAGATCGATGAAAAGGTCGCGCAACGCGCCTGACGGAGTAGACGCCATGGGCATGTCGGTTGGAACGAGCGGCGGCGGCGGACGCGGGCACAGGCGCCGCGGCCGCAAACACGCCCTGATATCGGAAATCAACGTCACGCCCTTCGTCGACGTGATGCTGGTGCTGCTCATCATCTTCATGGTGGCCGCGCCCCTGCTCACCGTCGGCGTTCCGATCGACCTGCCCGAAACGCAGGCCCGGGCGCTGAATGCCGAGACGCAGCCGATCACCGTCTCGATCAACGAAGAAGGCCGCATCTTCCTGCAGGAAACCGAGATCCCGATCGAAGAGGTCGTGGCGAAGCTCGAGGCCATCGCCCAGACGGGTTACGAGGAGCGCATCTACGTTCGCGGCGACCGCAATGCCGACTACGGAACGGTGATGCGCGTCATGGCCAGGATCTCGGCCGCCGGTTTCCGCAATCTCGGCCTGGTGACCTTGCAGGAGCAGGACAGCTGACGCAGATGCGTTTCGGTTTCGTCACTTCCACTGTTCTCCATGTCCTCGTTCTGGGAGCGGGGGCGGTGTCGTTGTCGTCACCAAAGCCGTTTGACGTGCTCGACGTCGAATCGCTGCCTATCGACATCGTTCCGATCGAGGAAATCACGCGGGTGCTCGAGGGCGACAAGCAGGCGCCGCTGGCCGAAACGCCCGCGCCGCGGCCGACGACGCGTCCCGCCGTGGTGCCCGACGCGCAGCGGTTCGGCGACAATTCGCAGGACACGCAAGCGCCGCCTACTCCCGACCCGAAGCCGCGCGAGGTCCAGACCGCGGCGCTGCCTCAGGCTTCGCCGGAACCCGCGCCGCGCCCCGAGCCGGTGGTACGTCCCGAGCCGGCGCCCGTGCAGCCAGCGCCCGCTCCCGCCCCTGCCGCCGAGGCCGCGCCCGAGCCGGCCCCGAAGGCCGAGCCCGTGGTCGAGCCCAAGCCGGCTCCGGTGGAGACAGCCCCGTCGGTCGACGCGGCCCTGCCCAACAGCGCCCCTCGTCCGGAATCACGTCCGCGCCAGCAGCAGACCCAGACCGCCAGCATACCGGAGCGTCGGGAGCCGGAACGGCCGGCCACCCGCCAGGCCCAGCGGCCCGCCGAGCAAAACAAGGAAAACGTGCTGGACGACGTCGCCGCGCTCCTCAACAAGGAGAAGGCGTCCGGCGGCGGAGCGAGGCGCTCCACCGAGCAGGCGGCGCTGGGCGGCGAACGCAGGACCACGGGCGAGCGGCTCTCGCAGAGCGAGATGGACGCGCTGCGCCAGCGGCTCGGCTCCTGCTGGAGCATTCCAGCGGGCGCCGAGGGCGGCGACGCCCTCAGGGTGTCGGTGCGCTTCCGGCTCGACCGGTCGGGAAATCTCGAAGGACGCCCGGAAGTGGTCAAGGGCGGGGCCAGTTCGGGTGCGGGCCGTATCGCGGCCGAATCCGCGGTCCGCGCGGTTCAGAAATGTGAGCCGTTCAACCTGCCTGCCGACAAATACGAAACCTGGGCCGAAGTGATCGTCAACTTCGATCCGAGCGACATGTTCTGAGCACGATCCGCGGCTAGTAGAGCGATTTTTGACATGAGAGTCCCTTTCACGGCGAGCGACAGATCAAATGTCAGAGTCAAAGCTCCACTGGAAACATGAACTTGATAGTGGTCCGTTGATTCCGGCATTTGCGCGGGCGCTTATCCCAGCGGGATGCGAATGTCGGAATCGGACCACTAGTCCGCCCCGCAAGTCACGAATAAGGTCATCCCATGAAGTCCACGTTCAAAGCTCTCCTGATCGCAGCCGCGGTCGCGGCGTCCTTCTCGGCGGCGGTGACCGTGCCGGCCCGCGCCGTGCTCGAAATCGACGTCAACAAAGGCGTGGTCGAGCCGCTGCCGATCGCGCTGACGGATTTCATCTCCGCCGACGGGCTGGGCACCGAGATTTCTGGCATCATATCGGCCAACCTCAGGCGATCCGGCCTCTTCGCGCCGATCGAAAAGGCCGCCTTCATCGAGAAGATTTCCAACCCCGACGCCGCGCCCCGCTTCGACGACTGGAAGGTCATCAACGCCCAGGCGCTGGTCACGGGCCGGGTCACGCGGGAGGCTGATGGCCGAGTCCGCGCCGAGTACCGTCTGTGGGACACCTTTGCAGGGCAGCAGCTCTCGGGCGAACAGTTTTTTGCCTCGCAGTCGAACGTTCGCCGGGTCGCTCACATCATCTCGGACGCGATCTACGAACGCCTGACAGGCGAGCGCGGCTATTTCGACACCCGCATCGTGTTCATCGATGAATCCGGCCCCAGGAACCAGCGCATGAAGCGCCTCGCCATCATGGATCAGGACGGCGCCAATGCGCGGTTCCTGTCCGATGGGCGCTCCATCGCGCTGACGCCGCGCTTTTCTCCGAGCCGGCAGGAAATCACCTACATGTCCTACGAGGGCGGCCAGCCGCAGGTCTACCTGCTGCAGCTCGAGACGGGTCAACGCGAACTCGTCGGCAACTTTCCGGGCATGACCTTTGCGCCGCGCTTTTCGCCGGACGGTCAGAAGGTGATCATGAGCCTGTTGCGCGACGACGGAAACTCGAACATCTACGTGCTCGACCTGCGCAGCCGCGCTACGACGCGCCTGACGAACTCCAACGCCATCGACACGTCGCCCTCCTATTCTCCGGACGGATCGCAGGTGGTTTTTACCTCTGATCGCGGCGGCCGAACCCAGATCTATGTCATGAATTCGGACGGCTCCAACCAGCGTCGGATCTCGTTTGGCGACGGCACCTATTCGACCCCGGTCTGGTCGCCGCGCGGCGACCTCATCGCCTTCACGAAGCAGACGGGCGGCGAGTTCCAGATCGGCGTCATGCGCACCGACGGATCGGGCGAGCGGATCCTCTCGTCGGGCTTCAGCCAGGAAGGGCCGACCTGGGCTCCGAACGGTCGAGTGCTGATGTTCTTCCGCCAGGCGGCGGGCGCACCGGGTCCGCGGCTTCACTCGATCGATCTGACGGGACGGAACGAGCAGGCGATAGCAAGTCCCAATTTCGCGTCCGATCCGGCCTGGTCGCCCCTGCTCGACTGACATGGTTTTGACCGCAGCGGCGGTTCATCCGCTGTCGTGCCCTTCGTCTGTGATTCACTGGGCGGGCGCCAGCAATCGTGGCAATCGGTCGTCCGGATCACGATGCGTCCCGTTTCCGCCGCATTTTCTCCTAGTGTGCCCGGGAGGCGCATCCGTACCGAGAATCGCGGTGCCAAAGAGTGCGATAACCGTTCGTTAACCTTGTTTCTTGTGCGCCGGTTAACCCCGACGTGGTTACTGGAAAGTCAAACGAACCACGAAAATGCGAAGGAGTGGCGCATGCGCCGTATCGCTGCACTGACCCGCAATCCCGCAGTCCTGGCGCTCGTGATGGCGCTGGCCGTCACGGGCTGCGCATCCAAGAAAATCCCCAACAACGCCGCCGATCTTGGCCTTGGAGCGGGCGGCGCGGGTGGCGTGGCTCGGCCGGGCACGCAACAGGACTTCACCGTCAATGTCGGTGATCGCATTTTCTTCGACACGGACTCGTCCGTCGTTCGCGCCGATGCCCAGCAGATCCTGGCCCGTCAGGCTCAATGGCTGAACCAGTATCCGTCCTACACGATCACGGTCGAGGGCCATGCTGACGAGCGAGGCACCCGCGAGTACAACCTCGCGCTGGGCGCTCGCCGCGCTGCCGCCGCGCGCGACTTCCTGGTGTCGCGCGGCGTTGCCGGCAACCGCCTGAGGACCATCTCCTACGGCAAGGAACGCCCGGTGGCCGTCTGTGACGACATCTCCTGCTGGTCTCAGAATCGCCGCGCGGTGACGTTGCTCGGCGGCGCTGGAAGCTGATCCGTCTTACGAGCCGGCGCCACGTGCGGCGCCGGCTTTACTCGGCTTTGCGAACCAAACAAAATTTGGCCGAAGTCGCGAGTCTTGATAGGGTTCGAATCCGGATCGCGCTCGCGTTCCGTCCTTTCGCGTTTCCCGAAGCGAGACCCTTGATGAAACTGAGAACATTTCTTTGTGCGGCGGTCGCCGTGCCACTGCTTCTTGGCGGGACTGCGAACGCTTTCCCGTTTGGTCAGAATGCGCCTTCCGCCCAGAACGGCGGAATCGGCGGCCTGCTTCCTCCCAACTGGCTGGGCCGGTCGGGCGAGACCGCAACCGTCCAGCTTGCCCAGGCGGGCGATCCGCGCATCCCGACGCTGGAAGAGCAGGTTCGTGACCTGACCGGCCGTGTCGAGGAGCTGAACTTCCTTCTGCTGCAGATGGAAGATACGATGCGCAAGATGCAGGAAGACAACGAGTTCCGCCTGCAGCAGCTCGAAGAAAAGCGCGGCGACGCCGGGGCTGCCACGGGCACCCGCGTCACGGCGGCGGAGCCACCGGCTCCGGCCGCGCCATCGGCGCCGCAAGAGGGACCCGTGCGCGGCGAGCCGCCACGCACTCTCGGAACCGTGACCTTCGACGCCAATGGCAACCCGACCGGCGGCACCCTCGACACGAATGGACAGACGCCCGGATCGGCCGCTCCGATGATGGACGATGGCGGCTTGGATACCGACGACACCCAGGTCGCCGCGCTGCCTTCCACCGATGATCCGGAAGAGCTTTACCGGAACGCCTACAATTTCATCCTGTCTGGCGATTATCCGACGGCGGAGGCCGGCTTCCGCGAGCATATCGAACGGTTTCCGAGCGATCCGAAGACCGCCGACGCGCGCTATTGGCTCGGCGAGGCGCTTCTGGGCATGGAGCAGTATCGAAGCGCGGCCGAGATGTTCCTTGCGGCCAATCGCGAGTTTCCGGACGCCCCCAAGGCTCCGGACATGCTGCTCAAGCTTGGCGTCTCGCTCGCGGCCCTGCAGCAACGCGACGTCGCCTGCGCCACCTATGCCGAGATCGGCAAGCGCTACAAGGACGTCTCGTCGGCACTCAAGGAGCGTGTTCGGGCCGAGCAGGCGCTCGCCGGCTGCTGAGACGAAACCGGTCGGCGACGCGGCCTGTACCCGGTCGAATTCCCCGACGAAACGACGAGATGCTCCGCATGGCCGTCGAGGCCTGCTCTCCAGCCTGCCCGAGGAGCGTCCCATCCACGACATCGATCCACAGCGTATCTTCGCCGGCCTGTCCTTTCCGCCGGGAAAACCCACCGTCGCCGCTGTTTCCGGTGGCAGCGACTCCATGGCGCTGCTTGTCCTCCTCGATTCTTGTTTCCGAAGCCGCGGGCGCGTCGATGGTCTCGTTGCGGTTACGATCGACCATGGCCTGCGGCCGGAATCGGCGGGCGAGGCCGGGCGCGTCGCCGCCTTCTGCGCGACCCGCGACATTCCACATCGCACGTTGTCGTGGCATGGGCCGAAGCCCCTCACCGGCAAGCCGGCCGCAGCTCGCGAAGCCCGCCATCGACTGCTCGCCGACGCCGCCATTGCGCTGGACGCCACCATGGTGTTGACGGGCCATACGGTCAACGACCAGACGGAAACGATCATCATGCGCCGCCACCGCGGCGACGGGCGGGGCCTAGCGGGCATCGCGCCGGCCACGCTCTATGATGGCGTTGTGTGGTTCGTCCGGCCACTTTTATCCCAGTCGCGCGACGCGTTGCGCGCGCTGCTGGTCGGCGAAGGGCTCTCCTGGATCGACGACCCGAGCAATGAGCAGGTCGCCTATGAGCGGGCGCGTGTGCGTCAGGCGCTGGTTGGCACCGACGGAGACGCCATGATCGAGACACTGGCGGTGCAGGGACGGCTTGCATCGTCGGAGCGGATCGAGGTCGGCCGCCGCGCCGCTCGGCTGATCGATCGTCATGCCAGCCTGCCGACGCCGGGGCTCGTGCGGCTCGAGGCCGGACTGCTGTCGGACGAGGATGATGCGGCAGCTTTGCTTTCCTTCCGTTTGCTCCTGGCGACGGCCGGCGGGCATGAACACTTGCCCGAAGCCGAACGCGCACGGGAGTTGTTCCAGCGTCTTGCCATGGCGCCTGGACGAGGATCGCTCGGGGGCGCCGTTGCCGACCGCCGCAGGGACGCTGTCTATCTGCATCGGGAAATCCGCGCGGGTTGGACCGGCAAGCAGGCGGCCGTCGCAGGCGCCGTGTGGGACGGCCGGTTCAAGATCGTCGCGCGGGAGCTGCCGACCAATGCAAGTGTCGGAGCGGCCGGTCAGGCACTGGCCGCGGTCAGGGCTGGCGCGTTCGAGGGCATCGCGGTTCCTCCCGCGCTCGTGCGCGCGGCGCTCGCGGCCGAGCCTGTCGTCAGCTTTCGACATCTGGACGGCAGCGTCGCCACGGTCAGCCCGGCTTCCTCCGAGGCCCTGCTTCGGCGCGTGCCGGCGCCCTATGCCCGCTTCCTGCCGAGCTTCGATCTGGCACCGGCCGAGGCTCTTCGAACACTGCTCGGCGGGGACGATTTTCCGCCTTCGCCTTGGGACAGTCACAATGACGCATAAGCTGCTTAACCGAAAGGCGGGCTTCTGCTTGGCAAGGTCCCGCGCCAACCCTATGTTAGACAGAGTTCTCCACGATGGACGCGTGCCTCCAGAAGGCGCGTATGGGACCCAAAGATGAATCCGAACTACCGCAATCTCGCGCTGTGGGCGATCATAGCCGTTCTCCTGATCGCGCTCTTCAACCTCTTCCAGACGCCGCAGCAGCGTGGCAGCGCGCAGGAAGTCGCCTATTCCGAGTTCATCCAGAATGTCTCGGCGGGACGGGTGCGGTCGGTAACGATCGCGGGCGACCGCATCACCGGAACCTATGTCGACAATGGCACGGGCTTCCAGACCTATTCGCCGGGCGATCCGACGCTCGTCTCGCGGCTCGAGGAGCGCGGCGTGACGATCAATGCCCGGCCGGAAACCGATGGCTCGAACTCGATCCTCGGCTACCTGATCTCCTGGCTGCCGATGATCTTGATCCTCGGCGTCTGGATCTTCTTCATGCGGCAGATGCAGTCCGGATCGGGCCGCGCCATGGGCTTCGGCAAGTCAAAGGCCAAGCTCCTGACGGAAGCGCATGGCCGCGTGACGTTCCAGGACGTGGCCGGCGTCGACGAAGCCAAGGAAGACCTGGAGGAAATCGTCGAGTTCCTGCGCGATCCGCAGAAGTTCCAGCGCCTTGGCGGCAAGATTCCCCGCGGCGTGCTGCTCGTCGGCCCTCCCGGCACCGGCAAGACGCTGCTTGCCCGCTCGGTGGCGGGTGAGGCTAACGTCCCGTTCTTTACCATCTCCGGTTCGGACTTCGTCGAGATGTTCGTCGGCGTCGGTGCCAGCCGCGTGCGCGACATGTTCGAGCAGGCCAAGAAGAATGCACCGTGCATCATTTTCATCGACGAAATCGACGCGGTCGGCCGCCATCGTGGCGCGGGCCTCGGCGGCGGCAATGACGAGCGCGAGCAGACGCTGAACCAGCTGCTCGTCGAGATGGACGGCTTCGAGGCGAACGAGGGCATCATCCTTATCGCCGCCACCAACCGTCCCGACGTTCTCGATCCCGCGCTGCTGCGTCCGGGCCGTTTCGACCGTCAAGTCGTGGTGCCCAACCCCGATATCACCGGCCGCGAGAAGATCCTCAAGGTGCATTCGCGCAACGTGCCGCTGGCGCCGAACGTCGACCTTAAGGTCCTGGCGCGCGGTACGCCTGGCTTCTCGGGCGCCGATCTCGCCAACCTCGTCAACGAGGCGGCGCTGATGGCCGCGCGCCGCAACAAGCGGCTGGTCACGATGGCCGAATTCGAGGACGCCAAGGACAAGATCATGATGGGTGCCGAGCGTCGATCGACCGCCATGACGCTCGCCGAGAAGGAGCTGACCGCCTATCACGAGGCCGGCCACGCCATCACGGCGTTGAAGGTCCAGTCGGCCGATCCGCTGCACAAGGCAACGATCATTCCTCGTGGCCGGGCGTTGGGCATGGTCATGCAGCTTCCCGAGGGTGATCGCTATTCGATGAGCTACAAGTGGATGACCTCCCGCCTGATCATCATGATGGGTGGCCGCGTCGCCGAAGAAATGAAGTTCGGCAAGGAGAACATCACGTCCGGCGCGTCGTCCGACATCGATCAGGCAACCAAGCTCGCCCGCGCCATGGTCACGCGCTGGGGCTTCTCCGACAAGCTCGGCCATGTCGCCTATGGCGACAACCAGGAGGAGGTCTTCCTCGGTCATTCTGTGGCGCGCACGCAGAACGTATCCGAGGAAACCGCGCAGATCATCGACGCCGAGGTGCGGCGACTGATCGACGAGGCCTATGTCGAGGCAAAGCGCATCCTGACGGAATACAACAAGGAGTGGATCGCCATCGCCGAAGGGCTGCTCGAGTACGAGACGCTGTCGGGCGAGGAAATTCGCCAGCTGCTCGTCGGCAACAAGCCGACCCGCGACACGGGCGACGATGCGCCGACCTCGCGCGGTTCGGCCGTGCCGAAAGCCGGCGCGACGCGCGGCAAGCCGAAGGGGGGCGAAGAGCCCGACGCGCCGATGGAGCCGCAGCCGCAAGGGTGACGCACCGCGCTCACGATTGCAACCAGGCCGGGACATGCTTCCCGGCCTTTTTGCTGCCCTGCCGTGACGGGCGCGGTTGCCTACTGCGCCGTCCAGCCGCCATCGACCGATATGTGCGTGCCGTTGACCTGGCTGGCCGCGTCGGAGCAAAGCCAGAGCGCCGTCGCGCCGATCTGCTCGACCGTGGCGAACTGACCCGTCGGTTGCCGCTCGAGCATGACCTCGCGGATCACCGTCTCGCGGTCCATGCCATGCGTCTTCATCTGGTCGGGGATCTGTGCCTCGACGAGCGGCGTCAGCACATATCCGGGGCAGATCGCGTTGCAGGTGATGCCGGCCGTCGCCACTTCGAGCGCGACGGTCTTGGTTAGGCCAAGGACGCCGTGCTTGGCGGCGACGTAGGCGGCCTTGTAGGGCGAAGCCACCAGCCCGTGCGCGGACGCGATGTTGACGATCCTGCCCCATCCCGCCTCCTTCATCAGCGGAATGGCGGCTGCGATGGTGTGGAACGAGGAGGAGAGATTGATTGCCAGGATCGCGTCCCACTTCGCGGCTGGGAAATCCTCTACGGGCGCGACATGCTGGATGCCCGCGTTGTTGACGAGGATGTCGACGGAACCGAAATGCGTGGCAGCCTTGGCCACGAGCCTTCGGCAGTCCTCGCCCTTCGACATGTCGGCCTGAACATAGAGAGCCTCGACGCCATTCCTTTCGGCGATGGTCCTGGCGACATCGTGATCGTCGAGGCTGTCTGAGTAGGAGTTGATCACGACATTGCAGCCGGACGCGGCGAATGCATCGGCAATGGCGAGACCGATCCCGGACGTGGACCCGGTGACGACGGCGATCCTGGGCATGGCTGCCCTCCATTGTTCTTGTTGCACTGCAACAAAGATAGACCGCCCCGAGGGGCGGTCCAAGTGGTGGATCAACTATTCCGCGGGCGCGGCCTGCGACAGGGCGTTCGGCATCTCAGGTTCCGGATCCAGCTCCTTCTTGGCGATGTATGTGTAGAACATCGGCACCACGAAGAGCGTGAACACCGTGCCGATCATGAGGCCCGAGAAGATGACGGTGCCCATGGCCGAACGCGCCGCCGCGCCGGCGCCGCTCGCCATGATCAGCGGCACGACGCCGAGGGCCATCGCCGCGGTCGTCATCAGGATCGGGCGCAGGCGCGTCTTGGCGGAGGCGATGATCGCCTGGCGCCTGTCCAGGCCGTGGGCGTGGCGCTGCTGGTTGGCGAACTCCACGAGCAGGATGCCGTGCTTGGTGATGAGGCCGACCAGGGTGATGAGGCCGACCTGGGTGTAGATGTTCATCGTTCCCAGACCCAGGTTCAGCGGCAGGATCGCGCCGAAGATCGACAGTGGCACCGACATCAGAATGATGAGCGGATCGCGGAAGCTCTCGAACTGAGCCGCAAGAACGAGATAGATGACCACGATGGCGAGCGCGAAGGCGATGGCGATGGTGTTGCCTTGCCCGACCTCGAGGCGCGACTGGCCGGAGTAATCGATGAAGAAGCCATCCGGCAGGAGCGGCCGAGCGATTTCGACGATGGTGTCCAGACCCTCGCCGGTCGAAACCGTCGGCAGCGGCAGGGCGGAGATCGTCGCCGCGTTGAGTTGGTTGAACTGCTCGATCGAGGCCGGCGACGCGTTGGTGGAGATGTTCACGACCGCCGACAGCGGCACCATGTCGCCGGTCACCGAGCGGATGAAGAACTCGCCCAGCTTTTCGGGGTTGTCGCGGAACTGCCGCGGCACCTGCATGATGATGTCGTAGCTGTTGGAGTCGCGGTCGAACTGAGCGATCGGTCCGCCGCCGACGAGCAGGGCGAGCGTGTTGCCGATGTCGCTGATCGGCAGGTTGAGCGCTGCCGCGCGGTCACGGTCGATGGTCACCGTAACCTGTGGAGCATCGAAGGCGAGCGAGTTCTGAACGACGATGAAACGGCCGGATTGCTGCGCCTCCAGACGGATCTTTTCCGCCAGTTCGTAGACGCGCGCGGCATCGCCGGTCGAGCGAATGACGACCGAAATCGGCAACCCGCCGCCTGTGCCCGGCAGCGAGGGCGGCGAGAAGACGAAGGATTGCACCCCGGGCACTGTCGATATGCGCCCCTGGATCTCCGTCTGGATCTCCTTTTGCGACTTGTCTCGCTCGGCCCAGTCCTTCAGCGCCCAGACCGCGAATGCCGAGTTCGTCTGCCCGCCAGAACCGGTGATCGAGAAGTACGCCTCGATTCCCTCGACGTCCTTCGTCCGTTCCCGCATCTCGTCGACGTAGAACTGGGTGTAATCGCTCGTGGCGTAGCGCGGCGCGGTGACCACCGCGAAAAGCGCGCCCGAGTCTTCCTCCGGCGCCAGTTCGGACGTGGTCTTGTAGAGCATGAAACCGGTCACGCCGACCAGCGAGATGACGACGAGCATGGTGACCGGACGATAGTTCAGCGAGCCGGTGACCAGACGTTCGTAGCCGTTGGCGAAACGCTCGAAGAAGTGATCGACTGTCTTCTGGAAGCGGCTGTGATTGCCGGCCTTCAGGATGCGCGCCGACATCATCGGCGTGATGGTGAGCGCGATGATGCCGGACAGGATCACCGAGCCGGCGAGCGTGAAGGCGAACTCGCTGAACAGCGAGCCGGTCAGGCCGCCGATGAACATCAGCGGCGCGAACACGGCGGCGAGTGTGATCGTCATCGCCACGATCGACATCGTGATCTCGGCCATGCCCTTGTAGGAGGCCTGCATGGGCGACATGCCTTCCTCGATGTGGCGATGGATGTTCTCCACGACCACGATCGCGTCGTCGACGACGAGACCGATCGCCAGAACCATGGCGAGCAGCGACAGGAGGTTGATCGAGTAGCCCATCATCAGCAGGAAGAAGCAGACGCCGACCAGCGACAGCGGGATCGTGACCACCGGCATGAGCACGGACCGGAAAGAGCCGAGGAAGAGCAGGATCACGACGATGACGATGGCCACGGCCTCGGCGATGGTGATGAACACCTCCTCGATCGAGGCGCTGATCGTCTCGGTCGAGTTGTAGACCATTTCGATGTTCATGCCATTGGGCAGCGAAGCCTGAATCTCCGGCAGTTCCGCGATCACGGCCGCCGAGGTGTCCAGCGGGTTCGCCGATGGCGTCGGGTAGATGCCGATGAACGTGCCTTCCTCGCCGTTGAAGCGGACGATCTCGTCGTCGCTCTTGGCGCCGAGTTCGACCGAGGCGACATCGGCCAACCGGACGACGCCGTCGGGATCCGACTTCAGCGGCAGATTGCCGAAGGCCTCGGGGTTCTGCAGCGTGGACCGCAGCGTGATGGAGTTCGCGACGAACTCGTTTCGGGTGTTGCCGGGCGCCGAGAGGAAGTTCGAGGCGCGGATCGCGGTCAGGACGTCAGAAGCGGTTATGCCGCGCGAGGCGAGTTTCACCGGGTCGATCCAGACCCGCATCGAGTATTCCTTGGCGCCGAGCACCTGGACGTCGGCGACACCCTCGATGGTCGACATGCGGGGCCTGATCACGCGGTCGATGTACTCGGTGATCTGCTCGGCCGACATGTTGGGGTTTCGCATCGCGAGGTACATGATGGCGAACTGCTGGCCCGTCCCCTTGACGATGACCGGGTCTTCGGCGTCAGAGGGCAGGTTGCCGCGCACCTCGTTGACCTTGGCGATGACCTCCGTCAGCGCCGCGTCGGGATTGGATCCGAGGCGCATGTGGACGGTGACGATCGAGGCGGACGGCCGGCTCTGCGACGTCACGTAGTCGACGTTCTCGGTGGTTGAGACCGATGCCGCGACCGGCGAAGTGATGAAGCCCTGGATGAGATCGGCGCTCGCGCCGGCATAGGTCGTGGTGACGGTGATCACCGTTTCTTCGACCTTGGGATACTGGCGCACCGACAATCCGAAGATGCCCTGCGCGCCGAGGAGAAGGATCAGGAACGCCAGGACGGTGGAAAGAACGGGCCGGCGGATGAATGTGTCGGAGAAGCTCATTCCGAAGCTGCCTTCTCGCTGAGAGCGACCGGCTGCGCCGAGGTATCGATGGTCACCGGGGCGCCGTTGCTGAGGCGGTTCTGGCCAGTGCTCACGACGACGTCGCCGGGGCTGAGGCCCTCGATGATCTCGACACGACCGTCCGTGCGCCGACCGGTCTTCACGAAGACCTGGCGGACGACGAGTCCGTCACCGTCGCCGCCGGTCTCGGACGCCTTGCGGACGGTGTAGACGTAGTCGCCATAGAGGCTGACGACCACCGCCGTCTGCGGCACGGCGATCACGCCGTCTTCCTCTGGCAGCTTGACGCGAACCTGGACGAATTGGCCAGGAGCAAGCCTCCCGTCCGGATCGGAGATCTCGGCGCGGATGAGGACGAGGCGGGTCGCGGCGTCGACCTTCGGCTCGATGCCGACGATCCTGCCGGTGAACGGCATTTCGTCCTCGGTCACTCCGAAACTGACCGGCTGACCCATCTTCACGAGGCCGAGGTTCTGCTCTGTGATGGAGAAATCGGCGCGCAGCACATCGAGGTTCTGGAGGGTTGCGATCGTGGTGCCCGGAGCGATGTACTGGCCGACGTCGATCCGCGGGATGCCGAGGGTGCCGGCGAAGGGTGCCACGAGACGCTTCTGCTCGAGGACCGCTTCCTGCCTGTCGACCTGCGCGGCCGATGCCGATGCCGCCGCCTGCGCCTGCTCCACCGTCGTCTCGGAACCAACGCCACGCTTCTGCAGTTCCTGGGCGCGCACGAGGTTCTGCTCGTCGAGAGCCGCCTGCGCCTTCTGGGCTGCGAGATCGGCCCGCTGCTCCGTGTCGTCGAGCCTGACCAGGAGGTCGCCCTGCTCGACGCGCTGGTTGGACTGGAACAGGATTTCCTGAACGATGCCGGTTGTTTCCACCGATAGGTCGACGCCGCGCGAGGCCCCTACGGTGCCGATCGCCTGGATGCCGGGCGTCCAGACCGCGGGCTCGACGGTCACCGTGCTGACCGGGGAGGGGGGGGCCTTTCGGGTGGCGAAGAACTGGTTGATCGCGTTGTCGCGGAAGAGGTTGAAGCCGACTATCCCTCCCACAACGATGGCAAGGAGCACGAAGGCTATGAGAAAACGCTTGATCACGAGAGGCTCCGCGACTGTCGGCCGTCGAGGGTATTGCTTGTCGGGCCGTATCCTGCAATTTTGCAGTTCCTGCTAACTGTACCGTCTGGACGGTAATGTCAATCGGCAGGTGTATCGGGAGGTCTGGTTTGAGTATTCAGAAAACAAATTCGCGTGAACGGATCCTGGAAGCCGCCGCGGAAGTTGCGCGCAACGCGGGTCCGGGGCACCTCTCCCTCGATGCGATAGCGCAGCGTGCGGGTGTTTCGAAGGGAGGCCTTCTCTACAATTTCCCCACCAAGGCGAAGCTTCTGAACGGGCTTGTCGCGAAGTACATCGCGGAAATCGAGCAGGCCATCGACGAAGGCTCGGCGCGTGGCGAGCCACTCCTGTCATCCTATCTGCGCGTCATCAAGTGCAGTTCCGAGGAAGACCAGGCGCCGGCTTCATGGATTTTCTCGGCGGTCGCGGAGGACCCGGAATTCCTGGAGCCGATCAATCAGTTCCGCCGTCGACTGCTCGAGCGGCTCCGCGCGGAGGGCGGCGATCTCGGCGACATCCTGGTCGCTTTCATGGCGATGGAGGGGTTGCAGTGCATGAAGCTGTTCGACTCCGCGCTCCTGAGCCCGCGGGAGCGGGATATCCTGTTCGAGCGCATGCAGGCCATAACCTCCGGTCGGCGCGGCTGAGGAGGGTCAAGGCGCATCGGCTGCGTGCTTGACATGGCGGAGGGCGTCCGCCACCTGAAGGCTGTCCCTTCTGGTCGAGGAGACCGCACATGACCATCGTCGCCCCGTTCACCACAGCCGGCCCGCTCCCGGCAACCCCTGCGGCTGGCCCGGCGCTACGCCGCGCCGCCATCGGCGTGAATGTCGGTGGAGTGACGGTCGGCGGCGGTGCGTCGATCGTCGTCCAGTCGATGACCAACACCGACACGGCCGACATCGACTCGACGGTCGCCCAGGTCGCGGCGCTGCATCGCGCGGGTTCGGAACTCGTTCGTATCACGGTCGATCGCGACGAGTCCGCCGCCGCCGTGCCACGCATCCGTGAGCGGCTCGAGCGCCTCGGCATCTTCGTGCCGCTGATCGGCGACTTTCACTACATAGGGCACAAGCTCCTTGCCGATCATCCTGCCTGCGCCGAAGCGCTGGCGAAGTACCGCATCAATCCGGGCAATGTCGGGTTCAAGGCGAAGAAGGATCGTCAGTTCGCCGCAATCATCGAGACCGCGATCCGCTACGACAAGCCGGTGCGCATCGGCGTCAACTGGGGCTCCCTCGACCAGGAGCTGCTGACCCGCCTGATGGACGAGAACCAGGCGAATGGTTTCCCGCTGACGGCCGACGCGGTGATGCGCGAGGCGATCGTCCAGTCGGCGCTCCTGTCGGCCGAGCTTGCCGAGGAGATCGGCCTGCCGCGCGAGAAGATCATCCTGTCGGCCAAGGTCAGCCAGGTGCAGGATCTGATCGCCGTCTATGCCGATCTCGCCCGCCGTTCCAACCACGCGCTGCATCTTGGCCTCACCGAGGCGGGCATGGGCACCAAGGGCATCGTGGCCTCGTCGGCCGCCATGGGTATCCTGCTCCAGCAGGGTATCGGCGACACGATCCGCATCTCGCTGACACCGGAGCCGGGCGGCGATCGAACGCGCGAAGTGCAGGTCGCGCAGGAATTGCTGCAGACGATGGGGTTTCGCCAGTTCGTGCCGATCGTCGCCGCCTGCCCTGGTTGCGGGCGCACGACATCGACGGTGTTCCAGGAACTCGCCGAGAACATCCAGGCCGACCTTCGACGGAACATGCCAGTGTGGAAGACGAAATACCCTGGCGTCGAGATGCTGAAGGTCGCGGTGATGGGCTGCATCGTCAACGGACCCGGCGAATCCAAGCACGCCGACATCGGCATTTCGCTGCCCGGCACGGGGGAAACGCCGACCGCGCCGGTCTTCATCGATGGCAAGAAGGCGGCGACGCTGCGGGGATCCGCCATCGCCGAGGACTTCCAGAAGATGGTCGCCGACTATATCGAGCAGCGCTTCGGCGTCGGCGGCAAAGCGGCGGCGGACTAGATGTGGCTGGCCGGGGACGCCTGTATCGGCTCCTGGCCGCCTGCCTGCTTGGCCTTGCGACAGCTGCGCATGCCGTGCCGCCGCCCCAGCTGAAGGCAGGACCGGTCACGATCTCCCGCGTCTGCGACCTGATCTCCCGTCATGCGGATCGCAACGGCCTGTCGCGGGACTTCTTCGCCCGGTTGATCTGGAAGGAGAGCCGCTTCGATCCGAACGCTGTCAGCCCGGCGGGCGCGGAGGGCATCGCGCAGTTCATGCCGGGCACGGCGAGGATGCGTGGATTGGACGACAGCTTCGACATCGACAAGGCGATACCCGCGTCCGCCGTCTACCTCGCGGAACTCGCCGCCGGCCTCGGCAATGTCGGACTCGCGGCGGCCGCCTACAATGCGGGCGAAGGCCGGATCGCGCGCTGGCTTTCGGAAGGCGGCTTCCTGCCGCTCGAAACCGAAAACTATGTGCTCGACATCCTCGGCGCGCCGGCGGACAGCTTCATTGGCCAGTCGGGTGCGGGTGTCATCCCGCCTCTGCGCGAAGGCCAGTCGTTCGAGGAGGCCTGCGAGGCGTTGCCGGTGACGCGGACGGCAACGGTGCCGATGTCGAGCGTCCAGATCAAGCCCTGGGGCGTGCAGCTCGCCGGCCATTTCCGGCGCGAGGTGGCGATCCGCCAGTACCAGAGGGTGAAGGGTCGTTTTCCGCCCTTGCTATCGCGTTACGAGCCGGTGGTGAGCCGCGTTCGCTCTCCCATCGGCCGGCGGGGCATCCACGCGGTACGGATCGGCGTCGACGACCGCGCGAACGCCGACATCATCTGCCAGCAGCTCCGGGCGGCGGGTGGTTCATGTATCGTGCTGCGCAATCGCTAGGTGGTCTGGACGGCGATGATCAATAGTCGCGCCGGGCGATGAACTGGGCGGCGGCGCGCAGCATCGAGGCCGTCTCGCCGAAGGGCGCAAGCAGGTCCTCCGCCTGGGCGACCAGGCCGTCGAGCTGCCGGCGCGTCCAGTCGACGCCATGGAGGCCGGGCAGCGTGGCCTTGCCCGCCGCCGCGTCCTTGCCGGTGGCCTTGCCCATGGTCGCCGCGTCGGACGTCATGTCGAGCAGGTCGTCGGCAAGCTGGAAGGCCAGGCCGACCGCCGACCCGAACTCCGCCAGCCGCGCGCGTTCATCCACGCTTGCGCCGCCGACGATCGCGCCGGCCTCGCAGGCGAAGCGGATCAGCGCGCCGGTCTTCATGGCCTGCAGCATCAGGATGCCGGCCTCGTCGGGTCTCTCGCGTTCGGCCTGGAGATCGAGCGCCTGGCCACCGGCCATGCCGCCAAGCCCCGCCGCCCGCGCGAGTGCCTGGACCAGCGCAACGCGGGCGGTCGCCGGCAATTCGGTCTCCTCGCCTGCCACGATGTCGAAGGCGTAGGTGAGCAGGCTGTCGCCGGCGAGGATCGCTGTCGCCTCGTCGTAGGCCTTGTGGACGGTCGGCTGCCCTCGGCGCAGGTCGTCGTCGTCCATCGCCGGCAGGTCGTCGTGGATCAGGGAGTAGCAATGCACGCATTCGAGCGCGGCGGCGACGCGAAGCGGGGCCTCGCCCTCGATCCCGAACAGCGCGGCGCTTTCCATCAGGAGGAAAGGCCGCAGCCGCTTGCCGCCGTTCAGCACGCCGTGCCGCATCGCCTGCATCAGCCTCTCCGGCCGCGCCACCTCACCATCGCGGGGCCGGCCATCGAGCAGTTGGCGCAGACGCCGTTCCACGGCATCGGCATGGCTCACACGGGCGGCTTCGAACAGGGCGAGGACATCGGCTTGCATGCGGCGAGCGATGGCTGCAAATTCCTCCACGGTCAAGCGCACTCCGCGCGCGCGGATACCTGCGACGTTGCATGACCGGCAGGCAGGCTCTATTCAGCCTTGGAACGACCCGGTCAGGCTGGATTTGAACACACAAGACAACAGTTCCAAGGCCGCGAAGGGCCGCACCGTGCGCCGGAAGGCCAGGACCACCCGCAGGCGTGCTTCACTTTACCTGCGGCGCGGCGGGCTTGCGCTTCTCGCTCTCGCGCTTTTACCGGTGGTGCTGACCTTCCTGAGCCTGCTGCCCTTCGTCCATCCCGTGTCGACGCTGATGCTGCGCGATCTCGTGATGCTGCGCGGATATGAGCGGCAATGGGTCGACCTCGAAGACATCCAGCCGGTGCTCGTCCACTCGGTCATCATGTCGGAGGATGGACTTTACTGTTCGCATGGCGGCATCGACTGGGGCGCCCTCTCGTCGGTCATCGACGTTGCGCTGTCGGGCGAGCCGTCGCGCGGCGCGTCCACCATCACGATGCAGACGGTCAAGAACCTCTATCTCTGGCAGGGACGGTCTTTCGTGCGAAAGGCGCTCGAAGTGCCGCTGGCCATCGGGTTCGACTTCGTGGTTCCGAAACGACGGACCATCGAGATCTATCTGAACATCGTCGAATGGGCGCCCGGCGTCTATGGCGCGGAGGCCGCGGCGCGACACCATTTCGGCCGGTCGGCCGCCGAACTCTCCCGGCGCCAGGCGGCGCTGCTGGCGGTGACCCTTCCCAATCCGCACGTGCGCAATCCGGCGAAGCCGACCGCCGGTCTCAATCGCCTCGCCGACATCATCGAGAGGCGGGCGCGGCAGGCAGGCAGCCACGTCAACTGTGTTCGGTGACGCGACTGGCCGGGCGCGCGGCTAAAAAGTTGGCCCGCGCGACTGGCCAAGCGGCGTGCGAGCGTGTATAGGCACGCGACTTTAACAAGACGGCCTGTCGCTGCGGCCCTTCACCGAGGACGCGACGGGCTTTTGACCGATGATGGAGCAGGTACAATGGCTGTCCCGAAAAGGAAAACCTCGCCGTCGAAGCGCGGCATGCGTCGCTCCGCCGACGCGCTCAAGGCCCCGACCTATGTCGAGGACAAGAACTCCGGCGAACTGCGCCGCCCGCACCACATCGACCTGAAGACGGGCATGTATCGCGGCCGCCAGGTCCTGGAGCCCAAGGAAGGCTGAGCAGCCTTCCCTTCGGAAGCATCTGTGAAGACCGGCTCGCGCCGGTCTTTTTGCGTTGTGCGCACATCGTTCTCGCGACAATGTCGCGAATGAGCGGTGTCGGGAATGACCTCACCGCGATCCATCCGGCTGATCCGGCTTGACGTCGCGCGGCTGCGCGATACGGTGCGCGACCGCATCAACCGGAAGCGCGCCATGGCGATCGTCCCGCTGCTGATCATTCCCTTCATCCTGTTCAACCTGGGCCTGACCGGCGTCCTGGGCGGGGGGCCTGCGGGCCCATGGGAGCAGGTGCTCTTCGCCATTCCGATGATGTCGGGCGGATCCTTCGCGCTGACGCTCGGCGACCTGCTGATCGTCGTGGCGCTATTCCTGCTCTTCATCGAAATCATGAAGTCGACGCGCACCTCGAACGCCTCCGTTGTCGACCACCTGCTGTCGACCTTCGTGTTCGTGGCCTACATCGTCGAGTTCCTGCTCGTCGAGCAGGCGGCGCATTCCGTGTTCTTCATCCTCATGGTCATCGCCTTCATCGACCTGATCGCGGGGTTCTCCGTCTCCATCCGGGCGGCGGGCCGCGACGTCAGCTTCAACTGATCGCGGCTGCGAACACCGATCGGGGCTTTTCATGCGCAATCTCGACCTGCCCGGCCGTTCGCCGGCGATTGCCGAGAACGGGCTCGCCGCGACATCGCATCCGCTCGCCACGGCAACCGCGCTGTCGGTCCTGCGCGACGGCGGCAACGCGGTGGATGCGGCGATCGCTGCAAGCGCGGTCCTTGCGGTCGTCGAGCCGCACATGACCGGCATCGGCGGCGACTGCTTCGTCATCCTGGCCGAGCCCGACGGCTCCGTGCACGGGCTGAACGGGTCCGGCCGGTCGGCCGCGGGCGCGCAATCGGGCTGGTATCGCGAACAGGGCTTCTCGAAGGTTCCCAGCCACGGCCCGCATTCGATCACCGTGCCGGGCGCGATCAAGGCCTGGGAGGCGCTCGCGCACCGCTTCGGCACGCGTGGTTTCGACACGCTTTTCGCCGACGCCATCCGCTACGCCGAGGAGGGCTTCGCCATCCACCCGCGCGTCGCCTGGGACTGGCCGCGCCATGTCGACGATCTTGCCGCGGACGAAGGCGGGCGCAGGCACTATCTGGTCGGCGGGCAGGCGCCCGCAATGTTCTCGCGGCTGAAGCTTCCCGCATTGAGCCGGACCTTGCGGAGGATCGCAAGCGAAGGGTCGCGGGCCTTCTACGAGGGCGACATCGCCGCCGAGATCGCCCGCACGGTCAAGGCCAAGGGCGGATTTCTCGACGAAGCCGACCTCGCCGCTATGACGGCCGACTGGGTCGGCACGATCACGACGGATTATCGCGGCCACACCATCCACGAGATCCCGCCGAGCGGACAGGGTGTCACCGCGCTGATCATCCTGAACCTGATGACCGCGCTCGGGGCCGACCGGCTGGCGCCCGGCAGCGCGGAGCGCCATCACCTGATGATCGAGGCCGGCAGGCTTGCCTATGCGGCGCGTGACCGCGATTTGGGGGATCCGTCCTTCATGGCCGGCACGGTCGGTCAGTTCCTGTCTCCGGCCTTCACGGCGACACTCGCCGGCGGCTTCGATCCTGACAGGCGCAACGAGGCGCTGTCCCTGCCGCCGCTGCCGAATGCCGATACCGTCTACCTGACGGTGGTCGATCGCGATCGTCGCGCCGTGTCCTTCATCAATTCGCTCTACTCCGGCTTCGGCGCACGGGTGGTGACGCCCGAATCCGGCATCGCCCTGCAGAACCGGGGCGCCTGCTTCTCCCTCGTGGAGGGCCATCCAAACGAGATCGGCCCGTCGAAGCGCCCCATGCACACCATCATTCCGGGGATGGCGATGAAGGACGGGCGGCCGTCCATATCCTTCGGCGTGATGGGAGGAGCCTACCAGCCGATGGGCCATGCGCTCGTGCTGTCGAACATGCTCGACCACGGCATGGACCCGCAGATGGCGATCGACTGGCCGAGGCTCTTCTGGGGCGACGACAGGCAGGTGCTGGAAGTGGAAACGGGGATTTCGCAGGCGGTGCGCTCGAGCCTCGAGGCGAGGGGGCACAAGGTCGTCGGTGCACAGGCGCCGCTCGGCGGCAGCCAGATCATCGCCATCGACCACACGAGCGGATTTCTGATCGGCGGTTCCGATCCGCGAAAGGACGGTTGCGCCCTGGGCTGGTAGTCGTCCCGCCGGCCTGGTGCCGACGTCCAGCATCGACGAGGGGGTCAGCCCAGCTTGTCGATCTTTCGCTGCATGGCGGCGATCTGTTCCTTCAGTTCGCGCAACTCGTCGGTGCTTTGGCCCGCCGGCGCCTTCTGGGGCTCGTCGTCGGCCGGCGCGCCGCCACCGTTCTGCGGCGGAAAGGGCGTGAACATCCGCATCGCGTTCTGGAACAGCTCCACGTTCCGCCTGGCCTGCTCTTCCAGCGCCTTGATCGGCGTCGCGACGTTCATCATTTCCATCGGCGTCCGGGGAAGCGCCGATTTCATCTGTTCGCGGAAGCGTTCCTGTTCCTTCGCGAAGGCGATCATCGATTGTTCGAGAAAGCTCGGCACGACCATCTGCATCTGGTCGCCGTAGAAGGAAATGAGCTGGCGAAGGAAGGACACGGGCAGCATGTTCTGCCCATCCTTGTTTTCCAGTTCGAATATGATCTGCGTCAGGACCGGATGGGTGATGTCTTCGCCGGACTTTGCATCCTGAACGTTGAAGTTCTCGCCCTTCTTGACCATCTCGGCGAGATCCTCGAGCGTCACGTAGGTCGATGTGCCTGTGTTGTAGAGGCGTCGGTTGGCATATTTCTTGATGACCACCGGATCGTCCTTGGCTGCCACGCGACTCTCCCAGCTTTGTCGTAATCCAACGGCTTGAAGCCAGCCGCACCCTGCTCGGTGGTCAGGATATGCGCAAAAGCCGGCCAAATGAAAGCGAATTGTGCAGTGCAGGAGCCCGGGGGCACGGCCATGCGCGACATAGGTCACCCGCCAGGGGAGCATTCGACGAAAGACCGAGGCGCAATCGCGGCCGGCTCGATTTCCGGTTTGACTCGGATCAACGAACGGGCAAGAAAAGTCGGAAAGGTACGCGCTGGTCGGGCCGAGGTTCGAGCGGCCGTCAGGTCATGCACTCAGGGAGTATTCCATGTCCGCTTCAACGTCGATCGTCGTCGCCAGCGCGGCGCGCACCGCTGTCGGTTCCTTCAACGGGGCTTTCGCCAACACCACCGCGCACGACCTTGGCGCGATCGTCATCAAGGAAGTCCTGCTGCGTGCGGGCGTCGAAGCTGCTGAAGTGGACGAGGTGATCCTCGGTCAGGTTCTCACCGCTGGCCAGGGCCAGAACCCCGCCCGCCAGGCCGCCATCGCCGCCGGACTGCCGAAGGAGACCACCGCCTGGGGCCTCAACCAGGTCTGCGGCTCGGGCCTCCGCACCATCGCAATCGGCATGCAGCAGATCGCGACCGGCGATGCCGGCATCATCGTCGCGGGCGGCCAGGAATCCATGTCGCTGTCGCCACACTGCGCCCATCTGAGGGCCGGCGTGAAGATGGGCGACTACAAGATGATCGACACCATGATCAAGGACGGCCTCTGGGATGCCTTCAACGGCTACCACATGGGCACCACCGCCGAGAACGTCGCCAAGCAGTTCCAGATCACCCGCGACGTGCAGGACGCCTTCGCCGTCGCGTCCCAGAACAAGGCTGAGGCGGCACAAAAGGCCGGCCGCTTCAAGGACGAGATCGTGCCGGTGACGATCAAGGGCCGCAAGGGCGACACCATCGTCGATCAGGACGAGTACATCCGTATCGGCGCCACGATCGATGCGATGCAGAAGCTGAAGCCGGCCTTCGACAAGGACGGCACGGTGACGGCAGCCAATGCGTCCGGCATCAATGACGGCGCGGCCGCCGTGCTCCTCATGAGCGAGGCCGAGGCCGCGCGCCGCGGCATCGTCCCGCTCGCCCGCATCGTCTCCTGGGCGACGGCTGGCGTCGATCCGGCGATCATGGGCACGGGCCCGATCCCGGCATCGCGCAAGGCGCTGGAAAAGGCTGGCTGGACGGCCGCCGATCTCGACCTGGTCGAGGCCAACGAGGCCTTCGCCGCTCAGGCCTGCGCCGTCAACAAGGGCATGGGCTGGAACCCCGACATCGTCAATGTCAACGGCGGCGCCATCGCCATCGGTCATCCGATCGGCGCGTCGGGCACGCGCATCTTCAACACGCTCGTCCACGAGATGAAGCGTCGCGGCGCCAAGAAGGGCCTTGCCACGCTGTGCATCGGCGGCGGCATGGGTGTGGCGATGTGCGTGGAATCGATGAACTGAAACGCCAATAGGGAGTAGGGAGCAGGGAAGAAAAAAGCGAAGACGGGCGGGGCATATCCTCGGAATCCCTGTTCGCTACTCCCTATTCCCTCTCCGACCACAGGGAGGAGAACGGAATGCCAAGAACAGCACTCGTCACCGGGGGGTCGCGCGGCATCGGCGCGGCCATTTCCGTGGCGCTCAAGGAAGCCGGCTACACGGTTGCGGCCAACTATGCCGGCAATGACGAGGCGGCGGCGAAGTTTTCCGCCGAGACAGGCATCAAGACCTACAAATGGTCGGTCGCCGACTATGACGCCTGCGCGGCGGGCATCGCCCAGGTCGAGGCCGATCTCGGCCCCGTCGATGTCCTGATCAACAATGCCGGCATCACCCGCGACGCGCCGTTCCATCGCATGACGCGCGAACAGTGGAACGACGTCATGCGGACCAACCTGGACGGCGTCTTCAACATGACGCACCCGCTGTGGAACGGCATGCGCGAGCGCAAGTTCGGCCGCATCGTCACCATCTCGTCGATCAACGGGCAGAAGGGACAGTTCGCGCAGGCGAACTATTCGGCCGCCAAGGCCGGCGACCTCGGCTTCACCAAGGCGCTGGCGCAGGAAGGCGCGCGCGTCGGCATCACGGTCAACGCGATCTGCCCCGGCTATATCGGGACGGACATGGTGATGGCGGTGCCCGAGAAGGTGCGTGACGCCATCATAGCGCAGATTCCGGTCGGGCGCCTCGGCGAGGCCGCCGAGATCGCGCGCTGCGTCGTCTTCCTGGTCTCAGACGATGCCGGCTTCATCACCGGTTCGACCATCAGCGCCAACGGCGGCCAGTACTTCATCTGACCGGTCCTTCATCTGGGTTGTCCCGAACCAAAAGGCGGCCGGTGCGCGCGAGCGACCGGCCGCCTTTCTTTTCGCTTGAAACGGATTCGGGCGCTGACTCCCCCCGAAAGGACGCGGCGGAGACAAGTGTTTCAAAAGATTCAGCATCTGGTAGTCCCCTGGTCGGACAACGACCAGATGATGCGTCGAACAAAGCATGAATCACCCAAGTCAGCGATTCGTAGCCGTTTCGTTCCAGACTCGTTCCAGTTGCAGCGAATCTCGGCAGGCGCCTTACATTTGCGATTGTCATCCCGGGGCGGAGCACCTATGTCTCGGCGGCGTGTGGTTCCGGTCGTGCCGGACCGGACTCCTGCGGGGCGCAGTGTAGGGGCTTAGGCACGAAAGGCCGCAACTCCAGTTCATGAACGTGCACCCCACCAAGTCATCGCCGTTGATCCTGTCCGGACGGGACGTGACCGCCGTTCTCGGTCCCACCAACACCGGAAAGACGCATCTGGCGATCGAGCGCATGGTCGCACATGATTCCGGCATCATCGGCCTGCCGCTCCGGCTCTTGGCTCGTGAGGTCTACGGCCGCGTCGCCGATAAGGTCGGCGTCGCCAACGTCGCGCTGATCACCGGCGAGGAGAAGATCCAGCCGCCCGGCGCGCGATACTCCGTCTGCACCGTGGAGGCGATGCCGCGCGAGACCAACGCCTCCTTCGTTGCCATCGACGAAGTCCAGATCGCCAATGATCTCGAGCGCGGCCACATCTTCACCGACCGGATCCTGCATCTGCGCGGGCGCAACGAGACCCTGCTGCTCGGCGCGGCCTCGATGCGGGGCATCCTCGAAAAGCTCCTGAGGGGCATCTCCGTCGTCACCCGCCCGCGCATGTCGCACCTTGCCTATGCGGGCTCCAAGAAGATCACGCGCCTGCCGCGCCGTTCGGCCATCGTCGCCTTCTCGGCCGACGAGGTCTACGGCATCGCCGAACTGATCCGCCGCCAGCGCGGCGGGGCCGCGGTCGTTCTCGGCGCGCTGTCGCCGCGCACGCGCAATGCGCAGGTCGAGATCTACCAGTCGGGCGATGTCGACTTCCTGGTGGCGACGGACGCCATCGGCATGGGCCTGAATCTCGACGTCGATCACGTCGCCTTCGCCCAGAACCGCAAGTTCGACGGCTTCCAGTATCGCGACCTGACGGCGGCCGAACTCGGTCAGATCGCCGGCCGCGCCGGCCGCCACCTGCGCGACGGCACCTTCGGCGTCACCGGCCAGGTCGATCCGCTCGACGAGGAACTGGTCGAGAAGATCGAGGGACACGATTTCGAGCCGGTGCGCGTGCTGCAATGGCGCACCGCGCAGTTCGATTATGCGAGCCTCGACGCGCTGAAGCGGTCGATCGAAACGCCGGCTCCCGTGGAGGGCCTGACGCGGGCGCTGCCCGCCGTCGATGCCCAGGCGCTCGATCACGTCTGTCGCGACGAGGACATCCGCAAGCTCGCCGATCGGCCGCAGCGAGTGGCATTGTTGTGGGACGCCTGCGCGTTGCCTGACTATCGACGCATCGCGCCGGCGCAGCACGCCGACCTGATCGCCTCGATCTTCACCGATCTGGCCGAGCGCGGCCATGTCGATGAGGCCTACATGGCTGAACAGGTGCGCCGCGCCGACTCCGCCGAGGGCGACATCGATGCGCTGTCGCAGCGCATCGCACAGATCCGAACCTGGACTTTCGTCTCGCACAGGCCTGGCTGGCTGGCCGATCCGGCACACTGGCAGGAAAAAACGCGCGAGATAGAGGACAGACTTTCCGATGCACTGCATGAACGGTTGACGAAACGCTTCATTGACCGCAGGACATCCGTGCTCATGAGGCGCCTGAGAGAAAATACGATGCTTGAGGCAGAAATAAACCCCGCCGGCGAGGTGCTCGTCGAAGGCCATCACGTCGGCGAGCTGCAAGGCTTTCGCTTTACGGCAGACCAGTCTGCCGGCGGAGAAGACGCGAAGGCGGTGCGCGCCGCCGCGCAAAAGGCGCTTGCGACAGAGTTCGAGACGCGCGCCGAACGGTTCGCCGCTTGCGCCAATGGCGATCTCGCGCTCGGCTCCGATGGTGTCCTGCGATGGATCGGCGCGCCTGTGGCCACGCTGGTGTCCGGGGAAGACACGCTGAAGCCGCGTGCCGTCCTACTGGCCGACGAGCAGCTGACGGGTCCGGCGCGCGACCGCGTCGCCGCTCGCATCGACCGCTATGTCGCCTATCAGGTGGAAACGCTGCTCAAGCCGCTCGCAGACCTGAAGAACGCCGAACAGCTGTCCGGCATCGCGCGCGGCGTGGCGTTCCGGCTGCTCGAAAATCTCGGCATCCTCAACCGCCGCGACGTCGCCGAAGACGTGAAGTCGCTCGACCAGGAAGCCCGCGCCGCGCTGCGCCGGCTTGGCGTACGCTTCGGGGCCTATCACGTCTTCCTGCCCGCGCTTTTGAAGCCGGGCCCGGCCGGGTTGCTGACGCTGCTCTGGGCGCTTGCCAATGACGGCAAGGACAAGCCGGGGTTCGGAGATGTGGTCAACGCCCTTTCGACCGGACGCACATCGCTTGTGGTCGATCCGACCTTCGCGACGGAGTTCTATCGCCTCGCCGGATACCGGCTGCTCGGCCGCCGTGCCGTGCGCGTCGACATCCTGGAGCGTCTCGCCGACCTGATCCGTCCCGCGCTCGCCTGGCGTCCCGGCACCGGCTCACGACCGGATGGCGGCTATGACGGCGCCGCCTTCGTGGTCACGCCCGCGATGATGTCTATCCTGGGCGCGACCGCCGACGACATGGAGGAGATCCTCCGCGGGCTCGGCTATCGTGGCGAGGCCAGGCCCGCAGCTGAGGTCAAGACCAAGCTTGAAAGCCTGGATCAGGCCGCGCGCGCAGCCGCGGAAGCCGAGCTTGCACGCCGGAAGGCGGCGGCCGAGGTTGCCTCCGCTCCGGCATCGGAAGGGGCAACCGCCGCGCTGGGCGATGATTCCGGAGGCGAGCCGCAATCGCTCGGCGACGTCGCGGCCGACATCGCCATGGACCATGCTTCGCCTGCCGTCGAGGCCGTTGCGCCGACGCCGGACGCCAATGCCGCGGAAAGCGTCGACGCAAGCGATGACGCGTCGGAGCCGTCGCCCGCTGCCGCCGAGGTCGAACAACCGGTCGTCGCCGTCGAGCCGCTCGCGCAGGCGGCTGCGGCCGCGCTCGGAGATGGCGTGGATCAGCCCCAATCCCTGGGCGAGGCGGCCGTCGAGGCCGTTGCCGAGCCGGCGACGGCAAGCCCGGCCCTTGCCGAGACCGGCGCCGACGAGACTGTCGCGCCGGCCGCGCCCGAGGTTCCGGCCGAACCGGTCGAGGAAGAAAAGCCGATCATGCTGTGGCGGCCGGGCCGCTTCGGCGACCGGCAGCGCCAGGACAATCGCAACCGTGGCCGGCGCGGCCAGCCGCGCGAAGGTCAGGCCGGCGAGGGTCAGGCGCGCGAAGGGCAGGCCGCCCGCGAGAGGCAGCCGCGTTCGGGCCCGCCGCGTGAAGGTCAGGGCGAGCGCCCCCCTGCTCGTTCGGCCGAGGGCGGCAAGGGCCGGTTCGAGAACCGCTTCAAGGACAAGGGCGATCGGCCACGCGGCGATCGGCCGGACCGGAGTGGGCCTGGCGGCAAGCCGGAGCGCGACCGGGGCCCCAAGGGGGATCGCGGTGATCGCCGTCCCGCCTTCCAGCAGACGCCACGCGAGGAACGGCCGGTGAAGTTCGATCCGGATTCGCCCTTCGCCAAGCTCGCCGCCTTGCGGGACCAGCTCAAGAAGTAGGCCGCATGGCGGGTCCGGATCGCCAGCGCCTCGACAAATGGCTGTTCTTCGCGCGCGTGGTCAAATCCCGATCGCTGGCGGCCAGGCTGGTGCAGGCGGGCGCCGTGCGGGTCAATCGCGAGAAGGTCGGCCAGCCGTCCCATCCGGTGAAGCCGGGGGACGGCCTGACGATCACGCTTGACCGGCGCATCCTCATCTGGCGCGTGCTTGACACCGGTACGAGGCGCGGACCTGCAGAAGAGGCCCGCGGCCTCTACGAGGACCTGACGCCGAAGCCGGATCCCGCCGCCGCGTTGACCGAGCCCGCGCCCGCGGCCGAACGCGACCGGGGCGCCGGGCGGCCGACCAAGAAGGAACGGCGGCTGATCGACCGCTGGCGTGGCGAATAGACACGAAGCCCGGGTAATTCTTTCTCCCAAGCGGCTCGCATGCGCCAAGCCGCCTCTTGCGCCTGTGCCGCATCGGGGCTACCTCAACCCCGTTCGAAGCTGGAAGACGCCGCCGGAGCCCCTTGCATGACCTATGTCGTCACGGACAACTGCATCAAGTGCAAGTACATGGATTGCATCGAGGTCTGTCCCGTCGACTGCTTCTATGAAGGCGAGAACATGCTCGTCATCCACCCCGACGAATGCATAGATTGCGGCGTCTGCGAGCCGGAATGCCCGGCCGACGCGATCCGCCCGGATACCGAGCCGGGTCTCGACAAGTGGTTGAAGGTCAACGCCGAGTATGCGGACAAGTGGCCCAACATCACCGCCCGGAAAGAGCCGCCGGCCAATGCCAAGGACTTTGACGGCATCGAGGGCAAGTTCGAGACGTTCTTTTCGCCGGAGCCTGGCGAAGGCGACTGAGCGGCCGAACTGACGCAGCGTCAGAATCCATAGGGATCGGCGGATCGCACAAGCGGGCGGCGATGCCGTTCGCTTGTGCAGCAAGTTGTTGATTCTTTCGCATATTTATGTTACATATGGACGTCATGCAGGTGAGACAACCTCCGTTTGTGGCGCAAACGCCCTAATTCTCGAAAGGTGCGATCAGTTTCCGGTCCAAGGTGACTTGGCTCAGGCTGGAAAGCTTGCGCCGATATTGTCAGCTTCCTCGCCGGAGATTGTGTGTTTGCGTGCGCAGCCGGATCCGGGCGGCATTCGGCCGCAGCATGATCGCGGCCGTAAAGAGCCGCTGCCGAAGCTAAGGAGTTCAGGGCGTATGGCAACCCAGCAGAAAAAGACAGCAGCGCGCAACGGCTTCAAGACCACGGAGTTCATTGTCTATCCGGCGCATGGCGTCGGCCAGATCGTGGCGATCGAGGAGCAGGAAGTCGCCGGCCACAAGCTGGAGCTGTTCGTCATCGACTTCCAGAAGGACAAGATGCGACTGAAGGTTCCGGTTGCCAAGGCGGCGACCATCGGCATGCGCAAACTGTCCGAGACGGATTATGTCGATCGCGCGCTGAAGGTCGTGCAGGGTCGCGCCCGGGTGAAGCGCACCATGTGGTCGCGTCGCGCGCAGGAGTATGACGCCAAGATCAATTCGGGCGACCTGATCTCGATCGCGGAAGTCGTTCGCGACCTCTACCGCGCCGACAACCAGCCGGAGCAGTCCTATTCCGAGCGGCAGCTCTACGAAGCCGCGCTCGACCGCATGGCTCGCGAGATCGCGGCGGTCAACCGCATGTCCGACACCGAGGCGGTGCGCCTGATCGAGACCAACCTCAACAAGGGTCCGCGTCGCGGCGTCAAGGCCGACAACGAGGGCGACGACACCGAGCAGGAAGTCGCCGCGTAACGCCTTTCTCTGCGTTTTCCATCCATTCGAGGCCCGGCCGGGTAACTGGCCGGGTCTTTTCGCTTTAGACCGCAGGCCACGGCAACGGTCATCCATGCGGGGACGAACCGGAAACCGCGTCTCGCGGGTCGCTCCAGGGAGCGTCACTCTTCCGGTTCGGTGCCGAACAGCAGCGGATAGCCCATCTTGCGGCCTGCCTCCGTCGCGCGCGTGGCCTTGGTCTCGGCAACGTCCTTGGGGAACACCGCGACGACGCAGGCGCCGCGTTGATGCGCGGTGATCATCACGCGTCGGGCCTGGTCGGCGTTCAGCCGGAACTCGGCCTTCAACACCATGACCACGAAGTCGCGCGGCGTGAAATCGTCGTTGAACAGGATCACCTTGTGCAGGCGCGGTCTTGCGGTCTTCGGCTCGGTGATGGTTCGCGGCGTGGTGGCGGCGTCGCTCATCGCCGAGGCTCTTCAAAGTCGGAAAGGGTAGGGCGGCAATGCGTCGCTTATGCCATGGCTCGACAGCAGCGTAAACGCGGCGCTTTCGTACAGCGGTTTCGGAAAGCGCCATTTGCACGGGGACGGATGATGATGACGGCAAGGATTCTGATGGTGGCCGGCGGGCTGTGCGGTGCGGCCGGGGTGGTGCTTTCGGCTGCGTCCGCGCATGCGGGCGGTGGCAACACGGGCACCGCAGCGTCCTTCCTGCTCATGCATGCCGGAGCCTTTCTGGCGGTCGGCCTCGCCCCGTCGAGCAGGCCGATGCGCCTTGCTGCACTGGTCGTGCTCGCGGGCCTGGCGCTCTTTGCCGGCGACCTCCTAATGCGCGACTTCGCAGGCATGCGCCTGTTTCCGATGGCGGCCCCCACGGGTGGCACGCTGATGATCGTCGGCTGGCTCGCGGTTGCCGTCACCGGGGCCTTCGCGCGGTCGCGCCCCGCCGACAGATAGGCCCGAACGGGACGAGCCTCAGAACCACTCCTGCTTCATGGCGAGCGTGGTGTCGTCCAGCGATTCCAGCAGCGCGCGCTGCGTCCGGGCTTTCGGCAGTTCGTATGTGAAGAAGTAGCGGCACGCCGAAAGCTTGCCATTCAAGAAGTTCTCGTCACCGGATCTCTCTGCAAGCTTTCGGGCGGCGACGGCCGCCTGGCGCAGCCACATCCAGGCGATCACGACATGGCCGAACATGTCGAGGTAGATGGTCGCGTTGGCCAGCGCCAGCCTGGGGTCCTCGGCGGTGGCGATGGCGAGCCTGCGTGTCGTGGCGACGGTCTCGGCGAGTTCGGTCGCCAGCATCTCGGCGAGGGCCTCGAGCGAGGCGAGCTGATGGGCGGCCGATACATCGGCCATGATCCGCCCGGCGAGCGCCTTGACGCTTGCCCCACCGCCCATGCCCACCTTGCGGCCGAGCAGGTCCAGGCCCTGGATGCCGTGCGTGCCCTCGTGGATCGGGTTCAGCCGGTTGTCGCGGTAGAGGCGCTCCACCGGATAGTCGCGCGTGTAGCCGTAGCCGCCGAGGATCTGGATGGCGTGCTTGTTGGCCTCGAGGCAGAATTCCGATGGCCAGGACTTGGCGATCGGGGTCAGGAGATCGAGCAGCAGCGCTTCTTCCTTCGCGACCGCCTCCTCGCGCTCGCCATGGGCGCGGTCGACGAGATCGGCGCAATAGAGGCAGAGCGCCAGCGCGCCTTCCACGGCCGCCTTCTGCGCCAGCAGCAGGCGGCGGATGTCGGCATGGTCGATGATCGGCACCTGCGGCGCGGCGGGATCCTTGGCGCCGGCCGGCCGGCCCTGTGGCCGCTCGCGGGCATAGGCGAGCGAGGCGCGGTAACCTGCGGCGGCAAGCGCCGTGGCGCCCATGCCGACGCCGATGCGGGCCTCGTTCATCATCTGGAACATGTAGGCAAGACCATGATGCGCCTCGCCGAGCAGCTCGCCACGGCACGGACCGTCCTCACCGAAATTGAGCAGCGTGTTGGTGGTGCCGCGATAGCCCATCTTGTGGTTCAGGCCGGCCAGCGAGACGCCGTTGCGAGCGCCGGGCGTTCCATCCTCGCCGACGAGCCGCTTGGGCACGATGAACAGCGAAATGCCCTTCACGCCCGCCGGTCCGCCCGGGATGCGGGCGAGCACCAGGTGGACGATGTTGTCCGAGATTTCCTGGTCGCCGCCCGAGATCCACATCTTGCGGCCGGTGATCTGGTAGGTACCGTCCTCCTGCGGTTCGGCGCGCGTCGTGATGTCGGCCAGCGAGGAGCCCGCCTGCGGCTCGGACAGGCACATGGTTCCGAAGAACCGGCCCGCGACCATCGCGCGCAGGTAGCGCTCCTTCTGCTCGGTCGTGCCGAAGGATTCGATCAGCCGCGCCGCGCCAACCGTCAGGAAGGGGTAGGCCGAGGTGGCGATGTTGGTCATCGAGAAGATGAAGGCGGCGGCGACGCGCAGCGTCTCCGGCATCTGCGAGCCGCCCCACTGCGCGTCGAAGGCGCCGCCGAAAAACCCGGCGTCCCTGTAGATGGCGAGCGCGTCGGCTACTGCGGCGTCCATCTCGACCCTGCCGTCGACGAAGGTCGGCTCGTGCTCGTCCAGGCGTGCGGCATGCGGCAGGAAGTGCTCCATGGCGATCCGCTCGGCGGTGTCGAGCACGCCGTCCATCGCCTCGCGGTCGTAGTCGGAAAAGCGCGAGACCGCACTCAGCCGTGCAAGCCCGAGCACGTCGTGCAGCTGGAAGGCCAGGTCGGCCCGGTCGATCGAAATCATGGAACGTTCTCCGATGGGTGGAGTTCCGTATCAGTCGCAACCGCGCGCCCCGGCTCCGGCGGGTCGCCGCAATCGGCTCCTCCGCGTCGTTGCTGATCCAGAGGGACGGTACGAGCGTAAAGCGCAGCGATAGCCATCGCAAGTTCAGGAGCGGTCCATGAATGCCGAACCAGCCGGGACTTCCATGATCCGCGCCGCCCGCAAGGCGCCGTATCTCGACCGGGTCGAAGAACACGAACTCGCCGTTCGCTGGAAAGAGAATCGCGACCAGGAAGCGCTGCACCGAATCACCATGGCGCACATGCGCCTTGTCATCTCGATGGCGACCAAGTTTCGCTACTTCGGCCTTCCCATCAGCGATCTGATCCAGGAGGGCCATGTCGGTCTGCTCGAGGCGGCTGCCCGTTTCGAGCCCGACCGGGAGGTCCGGTTCTCGACCTACGCCACCTGGTGGATACGTGCCTCGATGCAGGACTACATCCTGCGCAACTGGTCGATCGTGCGCGGCGGGACGAGTTCGGCGCAAAAGGCGTTGTTCTTCAATCTGCGCCGTCTGCGCGCGCGTCTGGCGCAAGGGTCAGAGCCATTGAGTGGCGCGGCCATGTACAAGGAGATCGCGGACGCCATCGGCGTGTCGGTGTCCGACGTCGCGCTGATGGATTCGCGCCTGTCAGGCCCGGACTCCTCGCTCAACGCGCCGCTTTCCGACGATGGCGAAGCCGGATCGGAACGCATGGACTTTCTCGTGTCGGATGCACCGACGCCGGACGAAGTCGTCGCCGCCTCCGTCGATGACGAGCGCCGCGTCTTGTGGCTCAACCGTGCGCTCGGCGTTCTCAACGAGCGCGAGTTGCGCATCATCCGCGAGCGCCGGTTGCGCGACGAGGGGGCTACGCTCGAATCGCTCGGCGAAAAGCTCGGCATTTCCAAGGAGCGGGTGCGCCAGATCGAGAACCGAGCGATGCAGAAGCTGCGGACCGCGCTTTTGAAGATCAATCCCGAAATGGCCCCGGCCATGATCTGACCGCTGGCGGGAACCCTCCCGCCTACTGGTCGGTGATGATCTTGACCTTGTCGCCCGGCGAGACGCTGCCGCCGGGCGGCAATGCGTTGAGAAGCCTGAACATGTCGAGCGCGCGGCCGACGCCATTCATGCGCGCGGCGATGCTTCCGGCGGTCTCGCCCGGCTGGACGGTCACGACACGGATGCGCAGCGGCTTGATTTCCTTGCGCTCGCTCTCGCCCAGAAGCCGGAAGCTGCCGGTCACCGTCGAAGCGGTCGTCTCCAGGCTTTGGCTCCCGCGCGGGGCGGCGGTCAGCAGGCGATAGACTTGGCCGCCGGCGCGCATGACGGCGATGTGGAAGGTCCACTTGTCGGCCTGGGCGTAGGCGACGGCCGCCTCGTTGCCGTTGATGGAGAGCGTGCGGACGCTCGCCGGGTCCAGGCCCGCCACCCAGCCGCTGCGCAGATAGTCGTCCAGCTTCTTGTTGCGGTTGAGCGCCACGCCGTCGAAGCGAACCGCCACGTCGCCCGGTCCAGCCGCCGTGACGGCGGCTGCCGAATTGTCGATGACGAACCCCTCCGGCACGCTGAAGGTCACGCCAAGCGTCGGATGCACGAAGGTGCGGCCGCGAACGTAGCCTTCTTCCGGCGTGTCGCCGAACAGCATCCCGTCGATGCCGGCGAGATAGGAATCACGGTCGCGGCGTCCGGCCCCCGGTGCGCCGAACTGGCGGGCATGGCGCAGCGCCAGATCGATACGCTGCGGCGCGTTGGGGTGCGAGGCAAGGAAATCGAGGCTCGCATCGGTGGCGCCGCTGATGCTTCGGAAATCGGAATAGGAGGCCATGGACTGGAGGAAGCGGGCCGCGGAATAAGGGTCGTAGCCGGCGCTGCCGATGGTCTTGATGCCGATGCTGTCGGCCTCCAGCTCCTGGTTGCGCGAGAATTGGGCGAGCCTCAGCTTGCCGCGCACCACCGCCGCGCGCGCCACCTGGTTGTCCGACAGAACGTCGTCGACCACCTGCGAGGCGAGTTGCTCCTCGGCTTCCTTCTGCTGGCGCTGGATGCCGTGGTTGGCGGTCACGTGACCCATCTCGTGCGCGATCACGGCGGCCAGTTCGGCCGAATCATTGGCGAGCGCCAGAAGTCCGCGCGTCACGTAGAGGAAGCCGCCGGGGAGGGCGAAAGCGTTGACGTTCGGCGAATCGAGCAGCGTGATCTGGTAGGTCTGGTCGGGATTGCCCGAAGCGACCGTGAGGCTGCCCACCACCTTGGCGACCATGCGCTCCAGCTTCGGATCGGAGTATTCGCCGCCATAGGTCGCCAGGATGCGCGGATGCTGGGCGCGCGCCAGCGCCACCATGCGGTCGTTGCGGGTGACGCTGTCGACGGTGACCGGGTTCGACGAGGGGACGAAGCCCTGCTCGCTGATGCCGGGGTTCAACCCCTGGCAACCGGCAAGCAACATCATACCCGCGCTGGCGAGCATCAGCCGCAGCGTGCGTCCAGCGGGTAGAAAAGCGCCCGCACTTGGCATGGCCTCAGCCTTCACCTGTCTCAGAACTGATCCTTTTCGGGCCGTCCCTAGGCCGAATCACCAGGATTCTGCCGAAATCCGACCATGGGCCGCCATAGTCGAAGACGCCGGTTACCAAAGCTTCTACGCCATTGCCCGAGTGCTGCGGAACAAATATGTCCCGATCCGGGCAATTCTTTGTTATCGCGAAGCCTCGTGTCCCAGATAACGGGCAAGAGCCTCCGAACGTTCACCCGTGAACAGGTCCTCGGTCGCCGCGACCTCGGCGATCGTGCCATTCTCGAGGATGGCGGTCCGCGACGCGATCCGCCGCGCATCGCGCGGATCGTGGGTGACCATGATCACGGTCATCCCCTTCGACGCATGAAGATCGTCGACGAGGTCGAGCATGTCGTCGCGAAGGGCAGGCCCGAGCGAGGCGAAGGCCTCGTCGAGCAGCAAGACCGGCCGATCGCGCACCAGAGCGCGGGCGAGCGCGACGCGTTGCCGCTCGCCGCCGGACAGCTCGCGCGGCAGCCGCCCTTCCTTGCCGGCAAGACCGACGCGCGCCAGCGCCTGTCCGATCTCGGCCCGGTCCTCGGCGGACAGGCGCAGCGAGGGCGATCGCCCGAGCCCGACATTGGCCACGACGTCCAGATGGGCGAAGAGGTTGTTTTCCTGGAAGATCATGGAGACCGGGCGCAGGGCTGGCGCAAGCGAGGAGACGTCCTTGCCTGCGATCCGTATCTCCCCGGCCAACGGCGTTTCGAAGCCGGCGATCAGGGACAGAAGCGTCGACTTGCCCGATCCGCTGTGCCCCATGAGCGCGAGGATCTCACCCGCGGGAACCGACAGGTCGAAGCGCATCGGCGGTCCGCCCGGCCAGGCAAACTCGACGCCATCGAGCACGACCTCCGCTCCCCCGGTCCCCGTTGCGCGCGTCATTGCCTTCTCCCACCCAAGCGCTCCGCGATCAGCATCAACGCCAGGCAGAGCAGCGCCAGGATCAGCGCGAGGCCCGCCGCATCGGCCGTGCGATAACTGCCCATGCGCTGAAGCAGCAGATACGGCAAGGTCTGGACCGCATCGCTGCCAAACAGCGCGATCACGCCCAGATCGCCGAGCGAAAGCGCCATCGCAAAGGCGAAGCCGGTGGCGAGCGGCCGCTTGAGGGCCGGCCAGTCGATCAGCCGCCAGCGGTCCAGCCCGCGAATGCCGAGTTGGGCGCAGAGCCGGTCGTGCCTGGTCGCGGCGTCGTCGTGGGCCGGCCGGATGGCGCGCACGACGAAGGGGATCGCCATCGCGGCATTGACGGTCACCACCATGACGGGGGCGAGCGCGAAGACGTCGGCTGAGCGTCGCAACAGGATGAACCAGCCCGCGCCGATCACGATGGGCGGGACGACGAGGATCAGGCTCGCGCCGCCGTCGAGAGCACGCTCGAGAAAACCGGATCCCGAGCTGCGCCGTGCGCCCGCGAGCCGATGGCGCGCGCCGACCATGGACAGGGTCAACACGACGCACAGGCCAGCCGAGAGCGTTGCCAGCACGAGGCTCGTCGCGACGGCGTCGCGCACGGTGTTCTCCGTGGCCAGGCGCGCCAGGTCCGACCGGAGCCCGGCCGCGACGACCGCGCCCAGGGGGGCGGCGACCAACGCTGTGGCAAGCAGGATGACGGCCGTGTTGAAGGCGGATTCGAGCCGGCCGGGCCGTGCGTGGCGTCGCGCCGAGACGGAGAGGTTGGCGGTGCCGGCGAGATCGGCGCCGAGCCGGAACAGCAGCGCCAGGACGAGCGCCGTCAGCCCGAGTTGCAGCGCCGTCAGGGCCAGGGCGCGGGCGGGATCGAAATCGAAGCGAAGCGACTGGTAGATCGCAACCTCCAGCGTCGTCGCGGCCGGTCCGCCGCCAAGCGTCAGCACGATCGTGAAGGAGCCCAGGCAGAGCATGAAGACGAGCGCGGCGATGCCCGGCAAGGCCGATCGAAGGGCTGGCCATTCGATCAGTCGCCAGCGCGCGGCGGTACCCATGCCGAGCTGGCTCGCCAGCCGCCACTGGTCGGCCGGGATGGCGTCGAGCGCATTCAGGCATAGCCGCGTGGCCAGCGGCAGGTTGAAGAAGGCATGGGCGACCAGAATGCCCGAGAGCCCGTATATGCCGGGCCACTGGCCGCCGCCGAACCAGCGAACGGCGTCGGCGACGAGTCCCGCGCGCCCGAAAAGCGCCAGCACGCCGAGCGCGGCCACCAGCGCCGGGAGCGCGAGCGGTACGGCAAACAGCATCAGGAGGGCGCGGCGCCCGAAGAAGGACGGATGGCTGGCGAGCGCGCGCGCCACCAGGATCGCCGGCCCGACCGAGATCACCGTCGACAGCAGCGCCTGCCACAGCGTGAACCGCGCCACCCGCAGCAGGTAGGAATCGAAACCGGCTAGCGCGGCGGGCAGGTCATGCGCGCCTTCCAGGAGCAGGCCGGCGAAGGCGCCGGCCGCAAGCGCCGCCACGAAGCCGAGAGCCGCGATGCCCCACATGATCGTCGGGGATGGGGGCTGGCGCATCGCGGCGGCCGGCTTTCTACTGGCTCATGGCCGACAGCCACTCGTCCACCCAGGCCTTGCGGTTCTGGGCAACCGTTTCGGGCGACAGGCTCAGCGCCTTCGTCGGCTGGACCAGCTTGTCGAAGGCCGGGTTCAAAGGCTCCGACACCGGGCCGGCCGGGTACATCCAGTTCGCCTCCGGAATGGCATCCTGGAAGCCGGGGCCGGTCATGAAGGCCATGAAACGGGCCGAGAGCGGGTTTCCGGCACCTTTCGTGGTGATGCCGGCCACTTCGACCTGCATGTAGTGGCCTTCCTCGAAGCTCGCCGCCTGGTATCGCTCGGTATCCTCGGCGATCATGTGATAGGCGGGGGACGTGGTGTAGGACAGCACCATCGGCGTCTCGCCGGCGGTGAACAGGCCGTAGGCCTCGCTCCAGCCCGGCGTGACGGTCAGGACGCGGTCCTTCAGCTTGGCCCAGGCTGCCGCGGAATCGTCTCCATAGACGGCCTTCACCCACAAGAGCAGGCCAAGCCCCGGCGTCGAGGTGCGCGGATCCTGGATGACGATCTTCTGGCTGGCATCGCCCTCGACCAGTTCCTTCAGGCTCGCGGGAGGCGTGTCCAGCGCCTGCGTGTCGTAGACCACGGCGAAATAGCCGTAGTCGTAGGGAAGGAACACCTCGTCGGTCCAGCCGCCGGGCACCTCGACCGTCGAGCCATCGATGCCGTGTGGCGAGAACAGGCCGGTCGCCTTCGCGTCGACGATCAGGTTGGTGTCGAGGCCGAGCACGATGTCGGCCTTGGCATCGCCGCCCTCCAGCCTGAGGCGGTTGAGAAGCGCAACGCCGTCGGCGACCGAGACGAAGGCGACGTCGCAGCCGCATTCGGCCTCGAAGGCCTTTTCGATCTGCGGCCCGGGACCCCATTCGGCGGTGAAGCTCTCATAGGTGTAGACGGTCAGCGTCCCGTTTTCCTGCGCGAGCGCCGGGAAGACGGAAAGAGATGCGGCCAGAGCCGCGATGGTGCCAGTCGATGTCATGCGCATGCAGCGCCTCCTCTGTTCGAATGAAAGGGAATTGAGGCGCTGTTGGAAGAGCGTCTAATCCCTCCGCCGGTACAAACCGGATCAGGTTCAGCGGGTTGGCCGGGGTGTCCCCTTGGCCTCTCAGCCGGCCGGTCAAGCGACCGCCGGCACCCCGTTAGAGCACTGAAACATCTAGGATGGCCTGCGCCGGGCGGCAAGGGCTTTCGTGCGCCCAATGCCTCGAGACCCCGCCGGGCCGGGTGCACTGTTGCCCTTTCGCTTTGCGCCCGCCGCGTGATAGAGGCGACCCCCATGAGCACATTCGCGATCCTGCTCGGCGGCGATCTCGTTCGCACGCCCCGCCTCGACGCTGCCCTGGGGCAGGCGCGCGTGATCGCCGCCGACTCCGGCATCCGCCATGCCGCCCCGCTCGGCCTGACGCCTGAACTGTGGATCGGCGACTTCGATTCCGTCACGGCGGCCGAGATCGCCAGCCATGTCGGCATCGAGCGCGACATGCATCCGCCCGAAAAGGACAGCACCGACGGCGAACTGGCGGCGGAAGCCGCGGTTGCGCGAGGCGCCACCAACCTGATCATGGTCGGGGCCTTCGGGGGCGAGCGCGCCGACCATGCCTTCCTGCACATGACGGCCGCAATCCGGCTGGCCGAACGCGGCCTCCCGGTGCTCCTGTCGAGCGGCTTCGAGGAAGGCGCGCCGCTGTTGCCGGGCGAACACGGCTTCGATTTTCCCGATGGCACGCTGTTTTCGATCCTCGCCTTTTCGCCCCTGGCGGGACTCACCGTCTCCGGCGCGAAATGGCCGCTGGCCGATGTCGATCTCGCCTTCGGATCGTCGCTGACGCTCTCGAACGAGGTGCGCGGCGACCTGCGCGTCTCGCTGCGCCAGGGCCGCGCCCTGCTGCTTGCCCGCCCCGAAACATCTCCCGCCTCGAAGGGCTGACACCGCATGGCGCCTCCCATCCTCCGTCTCGACGACATCGGCCTCACCTTCGGTGGCACGCCGCTGCTGCAGGGCGCGTCGATTTCCGTCCAGCCCGGCGACCGCATCGCGCTCGTCGGCCGCAACGGATCGGGCAAGTCGACGCTGCTCAAGATCGCCGCCGGCTTCATCGAGCCGCAGGACGGCGAGATCTTCCGCCAGCCGTCGGCGACCGTGCGCTACCTGCAACAGGCGCCCGACACCGAGGGCTTTGCGACTGTGCGCGCCTATGTCGAGGCCGGGCTCGGACCCGCCGACGATCCCTATCGCGCCACCTACATCCTCGAAAATCTCGGCCTTTCGGGGGAAGAGGCGCCCGACACGCTGTCGGGCGGCGAGGCGCGTCGGGCCGCGCTCGCCCGCGTGCTCGCGCCGCAGCCCGACATCCTGCTCCTCGACGAGCCCACCAACCACCTCGATCTCTCCGTCATCGAATGGCTCGAAGAAGAACTCGCCCGCACCTCGTCGGCCTTCGTGGTGATCTCGCATGACCGCCGCTTCCTCGAACGCGTGACGCGCGCGACCGTGTGGCTCGACCGCGGCATGACGCGCCGGCTCGACCGGGGCTTTGCCCATTTCGAGGAGTGGCGCGACCAGGTGCTCGAGGAGGAAGAACGCGACCAGCACAAGCTCGGGCGCCAGATCGTGCGCGAGGAGCACTGGCTGCGCTACGGCGTCACCGCGCGGCGCAAGCGCAACATGCGCAGGCTCGGCGAGCTCCAGTCGATGCGGTCGAAATTCCGCGGCCATCGCGGCGCGGAAGGCTCGGCAAAGCTCGAGGCGAGCGAGGCGGCCGAGTCCGGCAAGCTCGTCGTCGAGGCGAAGTCGATCTCCAAGACCTATGGCGACGCGGTGATCGTGAAAGAGTTTTCGACGCGTATTCAACGGGGTGACCGCATCGGCCTGGTGGGTCCCAATGGCGCGGGCAAGACGACGCTGCTCCGGATGCTGACGGGCGAACTCGCCCCGGACAGCGGCACCGTTCGGCTCGGCGTCAATCTCGAGATCGCCACGCTCGACCAGCGCCGGGCCGCGCTCGACCCGGACGAAACGCTGGCGCATTTCCTCACCGACGGACGCGGCGAGACCGTCGTCGTCAATGGCGAGGAGCGTCACGTCGTCTCCTACATGAAGGACTTCCTGTTCAAGCCCGAGCAGGCGCGCACGCCGGTGCGCGAGCTTTCGGGCGGCGAGAAGGCGCGGCTGATCCTCGCCCGCGTGCTGGCCCGCCCGTCGAACCTGCTGGTGCTTGACGAGCCGACCAACGATCTCGACATGGAGACGCTCGACCTCCTGCAGGAACTCGTGTCGGGCTTCGCCGGCACGGTCATCCTCGTCAGCCACGACCGCGATTTCCTCGACCGCACGGTGACGAGCACGATCGCGCCCGATGGCGACGGCAAGTGGGTGGAATATGCCGGCGGCTACACCGACCTGCTCGCCCAGCGCGGCAGCGCCCGCTTCGTCAAGCGTGCCGGAGAAACGAGGCCGGTCGCCGAGAAGGTTTCACGCGATTCGGTTTCCGGCGGCGAGGCGCAGGCCCCCAGGGCGTCGGCAAGGAAATTCTCCTACAAGCAGAAATTCGCCCTGGAGAGCCTGCCGAAGAAGATGGAGGAAGCCACGGCCGCCATCGTCAGGCTGGAGGCGACGCTCGCCGACCCGCAGCTCTTCGCCCGCGACCCGAAAGGCTTCGCCAAGACCGCGGAAACGCTCGACAAGGAGCGCGCCGCGCTGTCGGCGATGGAAGAGGAATGGCTGGAGCTCGAGATGCTGCGCGAGGAGATCGAGGGCGGCTGAGCCTCAATGATCCTTCGGCCGGTTCTGCTCGAAGGCCGCCTGCTTTTCCGGCGAGGCATCCGTCTGGTGCTTCGCCTGCCATTCGGCATAGGGCATGCCGTAGACGATCTCGCGGCTTTCGTCCTTTGACAGATCGACGCCCTCGGCCGTCGCGGCGTCGCGATACCAGTTCGACAGGCAGTTGCGGCAGAAACCGGCGAGGTTCATCAGGTCGATGTTCTGCACGTCGGTGCGCGTGCGCAGATGCTCGGTCAGGCGACGGAACGCTGCGGCCTCGAAATCGCGCTGCTGTTCCGGCGTAAGATCAGCCATGTCGGTCTCCTCGCATCTTGTTCAAGAAACCGGTTCCTATGGGGTCTGCACCGGCCCGGTGCGCGATCCGAAGAACCGCACCTGATGGATATCGGTCCGGCGGTTGATGTCGTCAAGGATCGGCGCCAGTCGATCTGCCCATGCCACCGCGCCGGCTTCGCTCGCGATCAGGTCCTGCCGGATCTCGATCAGGGTGTGTGCATAGCCGCGCGTGATGGCGTGCTGGTACATCGTGTCGCCAAAAAGTGCACCATCATAGGGTTCGTTGTCGCCGACGACGAGATCGGGATCCTCCCGCAGCGCCGACAACAGCGGCGCGACGGCCCGGTCGTCGAGATCCCACAGGACACCGACATGCCAGGGCCGCTCGATGCCCTGCATGCAGGGCGTGAAGGAGTGGATCGAGATGATCAGCGGCGGCGCCCCGCTCGCGGCGTGAACGGAGGCGGTCATCGCACCGACGGCGTCGTGCCAGGGCCGGTAGAAGAGCTCCAGCCGCTTCTCGCGTTCCTCAGGCGCCATCGGGTAGTTCCCGGCAATCACCGTGCCGTCATAGAGCTGGCGGATCAGCGTGGGGTCGTCCTCGCCGCGATTCGGATCGACCAGAAGCCGCGAATAGCCACACAGGAGAGCCGGCGCATCGAGCTTCCGGGCAAGCTCGCGCGTGACCGTCTCGACGCCGATGTCGTAGGCGATGTGACGCTCGAACTCGGCGGCGGGCAAGCCGAGGCTCCCATACTCTTCGGGAAGCGTGTTGCGGGCGTGGTCGGCAAGCAGCAGCAGACCGCGGCCGCGGTCGCCATCGACGATTTCATAGGGAGAAAAGACGGCTGTTCTTGTCATCGGGTTCCCGGCCGGCTCCGCGGATGGTGGGCGAGCGACGGTGGCGCCGGCGCGATCCTTCCTTCCATGATGACCGCCCCGCCGCAATGCCGTCCTTTCGACAATCTTGTGACAGATGCCAGCGTTGTTGCGCGATTAACCGATTTGATCATATCGCCACGGCGCGTTGACATGCGCGCGCGCATTTCCGAAAAGGAGCATCGAAGCAATGTTTCGTCCAAGGGCAAGGGGCACGAGTATGGTTCTGCCGGGTGTCGGGGGGGCGTCACGCCTCGCGGCGGCCTGTTCCATCGTCGTTTTTGCCCTTCTTGGCATCGTGGCGTCGACGGGAGCAGCACGCGCCGACTTTCGCGTGTGCAATGCAACGCAGGCGCTCATCGGCGTGGCAATCGGATACCGCGCGCCCGCGGGCTGGATCACCGAAGGCTGGTGGCACGTGGAAGGCTCGACCTGCAAGACGCTGATCGAAGGCCCCCTGTCATCACGCTATTACTATCTCTATGCAGAAGATGCCGAGCGCGGCGGTCGCTGGGATGGGCCAATCAACATGTGCATCGCCGAAAGAGAGTTCAAGATCGTGGGTGTAAGCGACTGTATCAGGCGCGGCTTCCAACGCGCCGGGTTCCAGGAATACGACACCGGGGAACAGGCAAGCTGGATGGTGCAACTGACGGACCAACCCGCGGCGGACGGAACCGCAGCGGTGACGGGGGCGCAACAGTGAGGCGCCAGCGCAAGGTCCGCATCCTCGCGACGCTCGGACCCTCGTCCTCCAGCGAGGAGATGATCCGCAAGCTGCACGAGGCGGGGGCCGACACCTTCCGCATCAACATGAGCCATGCCGATCACGACCTGATGCGCAAGCTGGTGACGATGATCCGCAATGTCGAACGCCAGGTGGGCCGCCCGATCGGTATCCTGGCGGACCTGCAGGGGCCGAAGCTGCGCGTCGGCAAGTTCGCCACGGGCACCGTGGCACTCAAGGCCGGTGACACCTTCGTCCTCGACGATGACACCACGCCGGGCGATGCCACGCGCGTGCACCTGCCGCATCCCGAGATCCTGCAGTCGGTGAAGCCCGGCGACCGCCTGCTCATCGACGATGGCAAGCTTCAGCTCAAGGCGGTCAGCAATGACGGCAAGGCCATCGTGACGGTCGTCGTGGCCGGCACCAAGATATCCGACAAGAAGGGCGTGAGCCTGCCCGATACGGACTTGCCGCTCGGCGCCCTGACGGAGAAGGACCGGCGCGACCTCGACGCGGTGCTTCAGGCCGAAGTGGACTGGATCGCGCTGTCCTTCGTCCAGCGGCCCGAGGACCTCGCCGAAGTGCGCAAGATATCGCGCGGCCGCGCGGCCCTTCTGTCCAAGATCGAAAAGCCGCAGGCCGTGGCGCGCCTGGCTGAAATCATCGAGGTTTCCGACGCGATCATGGTGGCGCGCGGCGATCTGGGCGTCGAGATGCCGCTGGAGGCGGTGCCTGGAATCCAGAAGCAGATCACCCGCGCCTGCCGCAAGGCGGGCAAGCCGGTGGTCATCGCCACCCAGATGCTTGAATCGATGATCACCGCGCCGGTTCCGACCAGGGCCGAGGTGTCGGACGTCTCGATCGCCGTCTTCGAAGGCGCGGATGCCATCATGCTGTCGGCCGAATCGGCGGCGGGAGACTATCCGGTCGAGGCGGTGGCGATGATGAACGCCATCGCCGTGCAGGTGGAAAAGGATCCGAACTACCCGAGCATCATCAATGCTCAGCGCAGCGACCCGGAGGCGACCGGCGCCGACGCGATTTCGCTGGCGGCGCGCCAGATCGCGGAGACGCTGAAGCTCTCGGCTATCGTGACATACACGGCCTCCGGCACGACCGGACTGCGCGCCGCGCGCGAGCGCCCTCAGGTGCCGATCATCGCGCTGTCGCCCGTGGTGGAGACGGCGCGGCGGCTGTCGCTCGTTTGGGGCCTGCATTGCGTCGTCACGCCGGACGCCACCGATCTCGACGACATGGTCGACCGGGCCTGCCGCATCACATTTGCCGAAGGTTTCGCACGGGCTGGGGACCGGGTCATCGTCACGGCGGGCGTGCCGCTTCGCACGCCGGGCGCAACCAACATGCTGCGCATCGCCTATATCGGCGCGGATGGCTTCGGCGGCATCTGATCGGACCTTGCGCCTGGCTTTAACCGGCTGGGGTCGGAGCGGGTGCCGGTGGGCCGTCTGCGCAGGCCTCGATGGGGCCATGGGCATCGTTTGCGATCCGCGCCTCGAACTGTCGCGCCAGCATCTGCAGGTCGCGCTGATGCCCCGACAGTTTCTCGATCGCCGCGACGGCAAGGCCCGTGGCGATCCAGTCCGGCTTGTGACCGAGGTTCTGGACCCAGAGAAGCTCGGCATTCGGGATGTCGAGGGCCAGCCCCAGCGAGTGGATTTCCTCGTAGACGACCGTGTCGCGGTTGCCTGAGATCACCACCGTCGGCGCTGCGATTTCGCCGTAGCGTGGGGCGAGTTTCTCGACAAACGAGAAGAGCCCTGCCACGTCGCGGGCATTGGCGCGAAACGCCTTCGGGCGCAGCACCAGCCGGATGGCCGCATCGCGCGCATAGTTTTCCGGCACGGCATTGGGCGCGAAGACGCAGTTTGTCGCGGCGACGAGCCGCATGACGCCTCCCGCCCAGGCCAGCGTTTCGGTGAAGATCCAGCCCACCACCGGCGTCTCGGACAAGTCGTAATACCAGGACGTGGCGCCGCCCGGCCACGGATGCGACGCCGGGGCGAGGAAAACCAGGCCCTCCAGGCGTTCGGGGCGAAGCACTCCGAAGGCGGTCAGCACGGCGCCTGCGAAGGAGTGGCCGACGACGATCGCCTTCTGCATGCCATGGGCGTCCATCAGCGCGGCGATCGTGTCCGCCTGACCGGCCGGCGTGTCGTTGTCGGCAGGGCCTCGGTCGGACCAGCCATGGCCGGGTCGATCGACGAACAGCATCTCGGCCCGGCCTTCGAGCAAGGGGCGGAAGGGCAGCATCTGGTCGAGCAGGTTGCCGCTCGCGCCATGGACGAAAACCAGCGGCGGCAGGTCTGCGCCGGGGCCCGCGGGCACGTACACATGGTGGATGCGCGTGCCGTTTGCGGTTGTGAAGCTGCCCACCGGCGGATGGCGCCGCTCGATCAGCCACGCGCCGACGCGTGTCGCACCGGCCAGGATCAACAGGAGCGCAAGCAGGAAGGCGAGGGCGGCATAGACGAGATTCATGTCTTCACGATGCGGTCGGAGAAGGGGGAAGACATTGGTTCTGCGGCGCCGTAACGGCGCGAACCATGCCGGGGGTCAGATACCTTCGCCGGCAAGCTCGTCCGAAAGGGTCGCAACCTCCGACTGGGCGCTGCGCATCATCGGATAGATCGCCAGCGTGCGCTCATAGGCATCCAGCGCCAGTTCCTTGCGGCCTGTCTCCTTGAGGATCGATGCCAGACCGGAGAGAGCGCCGAAATGGCGGGGCTCCAACCGCAGTGTGTACTCGATGTCGGCCATCGACTTCGCGTAGTTGTCCATCATGAAGTGCACGGTGGCCCGACGGTTCCAGCCTTCGGCGAAATCGGGCTGCAGCGTGACCACCTGGTCGAGGAAATCCAACGCGACGTCGAACTTCTTCTTGTCGGCGGCCTCGTTCGACCATTGCAGCATCAGGTCGATGGACGCGCTTCCCGACTTGCGCCATTCGGCCCAGATCTGGTTGGCGATGCGCTCGGCGGCTTTCTCGTTGCGCTCCCGCTTCAGGTCGGAGAACAGCTTGTCGAGCCGAGACGCCTCGCTTGCCGGTCCCGCGTCTTCGGACGCCAGGGCAGGCGGCAGGGAGAGGAAGGTGGCGACGAGCGCCGTTGTCACGACATGAAAAAGGTTCCGCATACCGCAGAACGTAATCCTTCGGCGCGGAACGTCAAACTGAAAATGCCGTGATCGCCATCGGGGGAGCGTGGACGCTCCCTCGGATCAGCCCTGGCGCGCCTTGTAGCGCGGAGCCGACTTGTTGATGATGTAGATGCGGCCCTTGCGGCGAACCATGCGGTTGTCGCGATGACGGCCCTTGAGCGACTTGAGCGAATTCTTGATCTTCATTGTCTCAGCCCATGGTGTACGGCCCGCGCGGGCCAGAATTGAAAGACGCGCCAGAAGGCGCGCCGGAAAGGTCGCGCGGTCATAGACGCAAAGCCCGACTGGTGTCAACCGCGGGGCCCGGTCGCGTCGAGCGGAAGGTGTCACCCCAGCCGGGTGAAATGCCCCATCTTGCGGCCGGGGCGGGTCTCGGTCTTGCCGTAGAGATTGAGCACCACGCCGGGCTCACCCAGCAGATCGGGGATGCGCTCGACCTCGTCGCCGATCAGGTTTTCCATGACGCATGCGGCATGGCGCCGGGGTTCGGCAAGCGGCAGTCCGGCCACCGCGCGGATGTGCTGCTCGAACTGTGAGACGACACAGGCGGCCTCGGTCCAGTGGCCGGAGTTGTGGACGCGCGGCGCGAACTCGTTGGCAAGCACCGTGCCGTCGGCCAGCGCGAAGAACTCCACCCCGATCACGCCGACATAGCCCAGCGCCTCCATCAGGGCGAAGGTCGCCTTGCGAGCGGTCTTCTCCATCGCCGGGTCGAGCCCGGCGGGGACGGTCGTGCGGCGCAGGATACCGTCCGCGTGCTCGTTGCGGGCCGCGTCGTAGGCCATCATCGAGCCGTCCAGGCCGCGCGCCGCGATGATGGAGAACTCGAAGTCGAAGGCGACGAGTTCCTCGAGGATCAGGGGCACGCCGCCCATCGCCTCGACCGCGCCTTCGCACGCCTTTTCTTCCGCATTGCGTAAGACACGCTGGCCTTTGCCGTCGTAGCCGAGCCGGCGGGTTTTCAACACGCCGCTGCCGCCGAATTTCTCCAGCGCGGCACGAAGATCGGCGTCGTCATCCACAGGCAGGAATCGGGCTGTGGATATGTCCTGCCGGTTCAGGAAACTCTTCTCGCCCAGTCGGTCCTGCGCCGTCTCCAGCGCCAGCGGTGGCGGGAACACCGGCACGTGGTCGCAAAGATGCCTGGCCGCACCGACCGGGACATTCTCGAATTCGTAGGTGACGACGGCCGAGCGGGCCGCCAGCGAAGTCAACGCCGCCCGGTCGTCATAGTCGGCGAGGATCTGGCTGTTCGCCGCCTGCGCGGCCGGACAATCCGGCTGCGGTTCCAGGATGGTGGTGCGGAAGCCGAGCCGGGCGGCCGCCATCGCCAGCATGCGGCCAAGCTGGCCGCCGCCGATGATGCCGATCATGTCGCCGGGAACGAGGGGACGGATCATGCGTCGTCGGCGGGCCGGAAGGCGACCTTGGCGGTCTGGGCGGCGCGGAAGCGGTCGAGCCTTGCGGCAAGGTCCTCGTCGGAGAGCGCGAGCACGGCGGCGGCGAGAAGCGCAGCGTTGACCGCGCCGGCCCGGCCGATGGCGAGCGTGCCGACCGGGATGCCGGCCGGCATCTGCACGATCGAGAGGAGGGAATCCTGGCCCGACAAAGCCTTCGATTCCACGGGCACGCCGAAGACCGGCAGCGGCGTCAGCGAGGCGGTCATGCCCGGCAGATGGGCCGCGCCGCCCGCGCCCGCGACAATGACCTTGTAGCCGGCGGCCTTTGCGCCCCTTGCGAAATCGTAGAGCCGTTCGGGCGTGCGATGGGCCGACACGATCAGCGATTCGTGGGCGATCCCGAGTTCGGCCAGGGTTTCGGCCGCGTGGCGCATGGTCGCCCAGTCAGACTGGCTGCCCATGATGATGGCGACGTCCGGGTGTGCGCTATCCAAGATGGTTATCTTTCCCGCCAAAGCCGCGCCTTAACCGAATACGAACCATGCCGCAAGAAAAACGGCATCGCCATCAGGCGATGATGTCGGGAATCACGCGGTCCTCGAGGTGCATCAGGCGATCCTTGATCGCGAGCTTCTTCTTTTTCATCCGCTGGACCTGGAGCGGGTCGCATCCGGTTGCGATCATCGCATTGATCGCCGCGTCGAAATCGGCGTGTTCCTGCTTCAAGCGCGCAAACTCGAGACGAATTTCCGCTTGTTCCTGGTCCGACATGCATGCTTCCCCGGCGCAGGATGTCGCGCCCAAATGGCAGAACCGGGTCTTTCCCGGGCCGGAGGCCCATACCACATTTCGAACTGACAGAAAATGCTACCACGCGGCATTCGACAGACCGAGCGAGTGGTGCCACACTGTCATCGCGTTGTCATGAATCGCGGCCTGCGGTGGGACGCGGTTCCTGGCCTACGAACGAGGAAAGGGAGCAATACGCATGTCTCTGACGTCGCACATCGAGGAACTGAAGCGCAAGCACACCGAACTTGACCGCGAAATCGCCGAAGCGATTGCGCGACCCTCCACCGACGACATCGAGGTCAACAGGCTCAAGCGGCGCAAACTCGCCCTCAAGGATGCCATCGAGAAGCTCGGGACGCATCACACGACGCACTGACGGGGTATCCATCACCAGACCAGTGACCGGCGGAGCCTCCACCGCCGGTCGTCCATCCGGGCGACGGTCACTCGGTCCAGAACTGATCGATCCAGATATTGATGCGCGTGAACCCGCCAGGGTTGATGGCGTAGATGCGTTTCGTGCCGTCGGGGCTTGCCACGACGAGCCCCGCGTCCAGCAGCACTTTGAGGTGCTGCGACACGGCCGGTCGAGAGACCGGCAACCCCGATGCAAGCTCATTGACGGTCTTCGGCCCGCGGCGCAGTTCCTCGAGAAGGTGCCGCCGGTTTCCGTCCGATATCGCCATGAACGCGTCGATGGTGTTCATCGGTCCACGTTATCCACTTGCGGGCCAAACACAAAGCCGAACCGTCTTTCCCGAGGGTTTCCCGCGAAGTCTTTGACGCGAGGCTGGCCCGGCCCGCGGTATCAGGCCGCGTCCTTGGTTCCGGGGTCATCGCCGAGATCTCCGTCGCCACGTGGATCGAGGCGCAGGACCTCCGGCGTAACGGCACGCTCGGGCGGCATGGAGCTGAAGGATTCGCGATCCTCCACCGGAACCGGAGCACGGCGGGAGATGCGAAGCAGCGTGTAGCCGGCGATCAGCAGGTGCGCGAGGGCCGTGGTCAGGAACAGGCTTTCTGGCCGCATCCGGTCCATGAGCGCGCCGCCGACGAGCGGACCGATCATGGTGCCGAAGCCGTAGAGCAGCAAAAGGCCGCCCGACACCTTCACGAAGTCCTCCGACTTCGCATGGTCGTTGGCATGCGCGACAGCCAGGGAATAGAGCACGTAGGCCATGGCGCCGTAGGCCGCGGTCAGGGCGATCACCGTCGTGCCGTTGCGCGCGCCGACGACGAAGATCAGCAGCCCGATCGCGGCGGCGGCGAAGGCCGCCCCGGCGAGCACGTAGCGCCGGTCGGTGCGGTCGGAAAGACGCCCGGCCGGCAGCTGGACAACCGCTCCGGCGACGACCGCCAGGCTCATCATCAGCGCGATCTGTCCGGTGGAGATGCCGATCTCGGCGCCGAACACGGCGCCGAGCGTGCCCCAGGCGCCATTGGCGACGCCGATCAGAAGGCATCCGGCCGAGGCCACGGGCGAGTTGGCGTAGAGCGCCTTCAGGTCGAGCGAAACGCCGACCAGCGGCTTGGGCGTTGCCTGCGTCGACACGGTTGTGGGGATCAGCGCGAGGCAGAACAAGATGCCGGTGACCATGAACAGCGATGCCGTCGTGACGTCGCCGGCCGCGACGATCAATTGTCCGCCCATGAGGGAAGCGTTCGTGACCATCATGTAGATGCCGAAGACCGTGCCCCGGTTCTCGTTGGTGGCGCTTTCGTTCAGCCAGCTCTCGATCACCATGAAGGCGCCGGCCATGCAGAAGCCGGTGAAGACGCGCAGGAAGATCCAGACATACTGGTCGATGATCAGGCCCGTCAGCAGGGCGATGATCGCGGCCGATGCGGCGAAGGCGCCGAAGGCCCGAACATGGCCGACGCGGCGGACGAGCCTTGGTGCCATCAGGCAGCCGGCGACGAAGCCCGCCGCCCAGGCCGTTCCGAGCAGGCCGAGCGACGTCGTCGAAAACCCCTCCGCCTGTCCGCGCAGCGGCAGCAACAGGCTGTGCAGGCCCGACGCCGCCAGGAGGAACGCCGTGCCGCGCAGCAGGGACAGGATCGGTCGGTAGCTCGCGAGCATGGGAACCTTCCGGATGTGGTCGAACGAATCGCGTGGCGGCTCGAAACGGATGAATGGCAGCTTCGGCGACCGCGTGGCGAGGTCAACCCGTCAAATGCGGCGGAATAGCGCCTCGGCTGCCTGCTTGGTCGACCCCTTGGCTCCCAGTTCGGTCTCGATCCGGACAATCTCTGACCGAAGCAGGACGATCCGCTCCTCCAGCTCGGCCACCGAGAGCAGGGACAGATCCTGCCCGATCTCGTGCGGCCTGGACTTGCGCGCCGGTTCTTCTTCGAGAATACCCATGTTCCATTCTCCTCCGGTTGCCGTGACCGGCAGGCAGGATACAGTCCGCGGGTCGTTGAAATCAAATCCGTCCCACCCGACAGAGAGCCGACAGGAGACATCATGGCCGAGCCCCTTCCCGAGATGATGACCGCCATCGCCATTGCCGAACCGGGCGGGCCGAGGGTTCTCAGGCCGGAAACGCGGCCGGTGCCGAAACCGCAAGGCGGAGACATCCTGATCCGGGTTCGGGCCGCCGGTGTGAACCGCCCGGATGTCGCGCAACGGACCGGCGCCTATCCGCCGCCGCCCGGCGCGTCCGATCTTCCGGGGCTCGAAGTGGCGGGCGTCGTGGCGGCTGTTGGTCCGGATGTCCGCCGTTGGCGTGTCGGCGATGCGGTCTGCGCGCTGACGCCCGGCGGCGGATATGCCGAGTACTGCCTGACCCACGAGAGCAACGCGCTTCCCGTGCCGCACGGCTTCACGCTGACGGAAGCTGCGGCTCTCCCCGAAACCTGCTTCACCGTCTGGCACAACGTCTTCCAGCGCGGCGGCCTGAAGGCGGGCGAGACCTTTCTGGTCCATGGCGGTTCGTCCGGCATCGGCACGACGGCGATCCAGCTTGCAACGGCCTTCGGCGCCACCGTGCTGGCGACGGCCGGGTCGGCGGACAAGTGCGAAGCCTGCGTGAAGCTCGGCGCCGCCCGTGCCATCAACTATCGCGAGGAGGATTTCGTCGCGGTGGCGAAGGAGGCCACCGGCGGCAAGGGCGTGAACCTGATCCTCGACATGGTGGGCGGCAGCTACATCGACCGAAACTACGAAGCGGCGGCGGTGGAAGGGCGCATCGTCCAGATCGCCTTCCTCGGCGGTGTGAAGGCCGAAGTGAACTTCGCCAAGCTGATGGTGAAACGGCTGGTCCACACCGGCTCGACGCTGCGGCCCCGTACGGTCGAGTTCAAGGGAGCCGTCGCCGCCGAGCTCGAACGGCTGGTCTGGCCGCTGCTCGGCGAGCGCAAGGTGGCGCCGGTCATGGACATGATCTATCCGCTGCGCGACGCTTGGCGGGCGCATGAGCGCATGGAGGAAGGCGACCACATCGGCAAGATCGTGCTCGACGTCGACTGACGCTTCGGTCAGCCTTCGCGCGCGCGTCCCCGCTCCGAGACGGCCGTCGCGTGCGGGGATCGCTCCTCCATCTGGCGATAGAAGTCCGCCAGCTGCTTGCCGCGTTCGTGCCTGAAGGATCGCTCCGCCGCGGTCAGGCAGGCAATTCGGTCGATCCGGAAAGCGCGGAAATCCTCGCGCAGTTCGCACCAGGCGACGAGCGTCCAGACCTTGCCCCAGAACCACAGGCCAAGCGGGCGCACGTCGCGGCTGGAGCCCTTGTCGGCCTCGTCCTGGTAATCCAGCGTCAGCACGGTGCGGCTTTCGATCGCTCTCTCGATGGAGTCGATCTTCTCGCGGTCCGGCTGGCTGACGACGTAGAGCGGCGCGTGGATCTCGGTGCGGGCGATGCGGTCCTTCTCGCTGTCGGGCAGGACGGCCGCGATCTTCACCAGCGCCTCCTCGGCGGAGCGCGCCATGGCCGCGCCGCCGAAAGCCCGCACCATGCGGGCTCCGGCGACCAGGGCCACGATTTCGTCGCGCGTGAACATCAGCGGCGGCAGATCGTAGCCGGAGCGCATGAGGTAGCCGACACCGGCTTCCCCATCGATCGGTACGCCCGTCGACTGCAGATCGGCAATGTCGCGGTAGATCGTACGCTCGGAGACTTCCAGCCATTCGCCGAGCATGCGTGCGGTGACGAGCCGGCCACCCCGCAGATGCTGGACGATCTGGAAGAGGCGGTCGGCGCGTCGCATGCGAAATGTCCTTTCGTCGAACCGCTCAGGCGGCAAACAGGCCGATCGAGTTGCCGTCGGGATCCAGGCAATAGGCGAAGCGGCCCGCGGGGATCTGGATCGGCGGCGACACGACCTGGCCGCCATTGGCGGTCACGCGCTCCATCGCTTCTTCCAGAGGGGCAGCGACCGCGAGATGGATGGTGCTGCCGGTGCCCGGCGCTGCCGGCTTGCCGGGATAGAGATGGCCGGATGTTGCCTCCTCGCTTGCCGCGCGGAACCGGGCCATCGGATTCGGCCCTCCCTCTTCGTCGGCGAGTTCGTTCTGCAGCACGGCGCCATAGAAGGCCTTGGCGCGATCCATGTCGGCGACCGGGATCTCGACCCAGACGACGGCATTCCGAGGGACGAAAGACATCGAAGCTTCTCCTTGAGCTGATTAGACAATGGCAGGGTCCTCCTGACAACATACTGTCAGGAGATGTCAGTTCGCGGACGGCCGCGGCGGCGCGGTCACCATTCGTGGCGGGAAACAGGGGCGGGGCCGGCTCGCGTGCGGGGCAATCGACCCGGCCCCGGCTTCACCTGCCGTCGACCAGGTGGCCGTGCCACCCGCGCGCGTTCGAGCCGGCGTCCGGCCAGCCGATGTCGCGCCGTAGCGCGGGCGACAGCCGCGCGATCGCCCTTTCGGCGCGGACCCTCTCGCGGGCGGCACGCCATCGTTCGGCCCAGCGGCCAAGGAGAGTGTTGGGGAACGGGTTCATGCTGTGCTCCATCGGGTCGTTCTCGATGGAGCCACTGTGCCATGCCCCTCCTGACGACCTGCCGTCAGGAGCCCGCAGGCGGGTTGATCATTCCTCGGGAACCGGCACCGTGTAGTTCAAGGGCAGGCGGCCGCCATCGGCGTAGATCGTCTGGCCGGTGATGTAGCTTGCCTCGTCGGAGGCGAGGAAGACGGCGATCGCGGCAATCTCCGCCGTCTCGCCGATGCGGCCGAGCGGCGTGCGCGACAGGATGCGCTCGCGGGCGGCGGGGTCGGCATTGACGCTGGCGAGCATGTCGGTCCTGATCGATCCGGGACCGATGGCGTTGACGCGGATTCCGAAAGGGGCGAGCGACAGCGCCATGGCTTTCGTGAGCTGTTTGACGCCGCCCTTCGACACCGAATAGGGCAGCTGGCTGGCGATCGCCAGCACGGCGTTGATCGACGACATGTTGACGATTGAGCCGGCCGGCCCGCCGGCCTTGACGCGGTCGACCATCTGGCGGGCGACCGCCTGGCCGGTGAGGAAGCTGCCCTTCAGGTTGACCGCGAGCACGCGGTCGAAGTCCTCCTCCGTCACATCGAGGAAATCCGCGCCATGCGCGATGCCGGCATTGTTGACCAGAATGTCGATCTCTCCGAAGGAATCGATGGTCGCGGCGACGAGATTGTGTACGTCGAGACGCCGGCCGACATCGGCTTTCACGAATTGCACGTCGCCGAGACGGGCAAGATCCCGTTCGGCGCGCGCACCTTTCTCCGTATCGACGTCGGCGATCACCACCTTGGCCTTCTCGCGCAGGAAGCGCTCGGCGATGGCATAGCCGATGCCGCCCGCGCCCCCGGTGACGATGGCGACTTTCCCGTCGAGTGGCATGGCACGCTCCTGAAGCTGATCGTGCGCCGTTATAGACCCCGGCGGCGTGGCGGGCCAGAGGCGCGGCCGGCCAACCAGCTTGCCGCCCGGTTCAGCCCAGCCCCTTCGCCTTCAGGGCTTCGGCGATCTCGTCGAGGATCGCCGGGTCGTCGATGGTCGCCGGCATCTTCCACGCCTCGTGGTCGGCGATCTTCTGCATCGTGCCGCGCAGGATCTTGCCAGACCGGGTCTTGGGCAGGCGCTTGACCGCCACGACCGTCTTGAACGCCGCGACCGGGCCGATCCGGTCGCGCACCAGCGCCACCACTTCCCGCTCCAGCTCGGCGGCATCGCGGGTGACGCCGGCATTGAGCACCACGAAGCCGCAGGGCACCTGGCCCTTCATCGCGTCGGCGATGCCGATGACGGCGCACTCGGCGACGTCGGGGTGCTCGGCCAGCACCTCCTCCATGCCGCCGGTGGACAGGCGATGGCCGGCGACGTTGATGATGTCGTCGGTGCGGGCCATGATGAAGAGATAGCCGTCGTCGTCGATGTAGCCGGCATCGGCGGTCTTGTAGTAGCCGGGAAACTCGGCGAGGTAGGCTTCGCGGAAGCGCTCGTCGGCGTGCCAGAGGGTCGGCAGGGCGCCGGGCGGCAGCGGCAGCTTCACGACCACGTTGCCCAGCGTGCCGCGCGGCACCTCGTGGCCCGAATCGTCGACGACGTGCATCTCGTATCCGGGCATCGGCACGGCCGGGGAGCCGTATTTCACCGGCAGTTGTCCCAGCCCGATCGGGTTCTGGCTGATCGGCGCGCCGGTCTCGGTCTGCCACCAGTGGTCGATCACCGGCACTTTCAGCTGGTTCTCCGCCCATTTGATCGTCTCGGGATCGGCGCGCTCGCCCGCCAGAAACAGCGTGCGGAACTTCGACAGGTCGTACTTGCCGACGAACTCGCCCTTCGGGTCCTGTCCCTTGATGGCGCGGAAGGCGGTCGGCGCGGTGAAGAGCGCGACCACGCCATGCTCGGCGATCACACGCCAGAAGGTGCCGGCATCGGGCGTCCCGATCGGCTTGCCCTCGAAGAGGATCGTCGTCGCGCCATGCAGAAGCGGCGCATAGACGATGTAGGAATGGCCGACGACCCAACCGACGTCGGACGCCGCCCAGAAGACCTCGCCCGGCCTGACGCCGAATTCGTTCCACATGCTCCAGGCGAGCATGACCATGTGGCCGCCATTGTCGCGCACGACGCCCTTGGGCTGTCCGGTGGTCCCGGACGTGTAGAGCACATAGAGCGGGTCGGTGGCGGCGACGGTCACGCAGGGCACCTCGCGCCCCGCGGCCCTGGCCGCGCCGACGGCGTCGGCATAGTCGACGTCGCGGCCGGCGACGAGATCGCAGCGCTGTTCGTCGCGCTGGACGATGATGCAGGCGTCGGGCTTGTGCCGGGCGATGTCGATCGCGCCATCGAGCAGCGGCTTGTAGGCCACGACGCGGCCCGGCTCGAGGCCGCAGGAGGCCGAGACGATCAGCTTCGGCGTCGAATCGTCGATGCGGGTGGCGAGTTCGCGCGCGGCGAAACCGCCGAAGACGACGGAGTGGATCGCGCCGATCCGCGCGCAGGCGAGCATGGCGAAGACGGCTTCGGGGACCATCGGCATGTAGAGGATGACCCGGTCGCCCTTGCCCACGCCCTGGTCGACCAGGACGGCGGCGAGCGCCTCGACTTCCGCCTTCAGCTGCGCATAGGTGTAGGTTCGCATTGTCCCGGTGATGGGGCTGTCATGGATCAGAGCCGGCTGGTCGGCCCGTCCGCCCTCGACATGGCGATCGACGGCGTTGTGGCAGGTGTTGCAGGTCGCGTCCGGAAACCAGCGGCCGTAGACGCCGGCCGAAGCGTCGAAGATCGCCTTCGGCGGCGAGACCCAGTCGATCGCCGTCGCGGCTGCGGCCCAGAAGCCTTCGGGGTCGCGTTTCCAGCCCTCGTAGACCTCGTGATAGCGCGATTCCATGGCATTCCTCCCCGGCCGTCGTTGCGCCTGTTCTAACCTTTTGGGCCGCGACGCGTCCATTTGACTATGTTCCGATATGCCCGTGCGGGGGAAGGGGCTTTGACTTCCGTCAAGCAGGCTGGTCAATGGGTGCGACAGGCGGCGTTGGTCGCCCAAGCGAGGAGCCGGCCCCCGGCATGACCAAAGCGCTTTCGATCGTCATCATCCTGATCATGATCGTTCAGATCATCAAGCCGCTCGGCCTGCCGGGACTTCGCAAGCGAAGCGATTTCTGGAAGCTGGCGCTCGTTGCGCTCGGGCTGATCTCACTGACTGTCATCCTCAGCCACGGAGGCTGAGGCGAGCGCTTCGGTCTCCGGCAGCTCGATCAACGGCAGCAGGTGCTCGGCCCAGGCACGGTAGCCGGCCTCCGACGCGTGAAAGCCGTCGGTGGAAAAGCCGAGCGTCGGATCCTCGACCGGCAGGCGGCTGGCGGGCACCGCGCCGCGTTCATGGCAAAGCCGCGTCCCCATGGCGTTGATCGCCTGGGCGCGGATCTCGAGGATGCGCGCCAGGAGCGGTGGCAGGGCGGGCACCGTCGTCATGTCGATCACCGGCGACCAGACGATGCGCGCAGCCGGAAACCTGGCCTTCAGCGCATAGATCAGCCCGCCGAAATCCCGCTTGAAGCGCGAGACGGTGTGGAAGTTCTTGGCGTCGTTGGTGCCGACCGACAGCACCACATGGGTCCAGTCGTCATGCGCGAGATGGGGTACGACGAAGTCACGAAGCTGCGCGGCCGTCGCCGAATTGAAGCCGGCGGCGCGCCAGGTGACCGCACGCCCGGTGTCGCGCGCGATCATGCCCGCCAGGATCGCCGCGATGCCGCCGTCCGTCCGCTCGATGCCGACCGATGCCGCCGACGAATCGCCGAGCACCAGCAGCCGCAGCGGCGCACCCGACCCGGGGAGCGTGTGCGTCACCGGGCCTTCGGCCGGCAACAGCCGCCGGGTCCGCAGCCGGACGCCGATGCCTTGCCAGGCATAGACCGGGAAGGCGAGCCAGGACAGAAGCGGGAGCAGGCTGTTCATGGGGACTCGGGCTATGGCGTGTTCGGACCCACTTCCCTACAACCGATCGCACGGAACGGAAAAGGCCCCGCTGGACACGGAGCCGTTTCCGGGGGGCTGGATGCTGCCGCCGATGGTCACTCAAGCGCCGGTCTTGGCCGCCCGCGATGCCTGGAAGATGCTGTCGATCGTGGCGGCCAGCGTGGCATTGAAGTCCGCGTCGCTCTGGTCGGCCGAGAGCCCTTCGGTCAGCGCGCGCGAGAAGCTGGCGATCAGGCCGTCGTTCTCCACCAGCTTCGCGTTGGCTTCGTCGCGCGAGTAGCCGCCCGACAGGGCGACGACGCGCATGACGCGCGGGTCGTCGATCAGCGGCTTGTAGTGGTTCGGCTTCGTCGGGATGCTCACCTTCAGCATGATCTTCTGGCCGGAAGGCAGGTCGTCGAGGTGCTTCCGGATCTCGGCCAGCAGCATGTCTTCGGCCTCGGCCTTGTCGGCGATCGAGATCGTCACCTCCGGCTCGATGATGGGCACGAGACCATGCGACAGGATCTGCTTGCCCACTTCGAACTGCTGGTCGACGATCGCCTTGATGCCCGCCGGGTTGGCGGCATCGATGACCGAGCGCATCTTCGTGCCGAAGACGCCCTTCGCGACCGCCCGCTCGAGCAGGTCGTCGAGACCCGCGATCGGCTTCATCAGCTTCACGCCGTCCTTGCCGTCGGCGAGGCCTTTGTCGACCTTGAGGAACGGCACGACGCCGCGCTTCTCCCACAGGTACTGCGCCGTCGGCACGCCTTCGACCGCACGATCCATGGTCTGCTCGAACAGGATCGCGCCCATGACCTTGTCGCCGGTGAAGGCAGGGGAAGTGATGATACGCGAGCGCATCTGGTGGATGAGATCGTACATCTCCTCCTCGCTCGACCATGCGGCTTCATCGACGCCGTAGAGCTTCAGCGCCTTGGGCGTCGACCCGCCAGACTGGTCAAGCGCGGCGATGAAGCCGTCCTTGCCGGCGACCTGTGCGGTCATGTCCGCGTGCATCGATGCCGTCGTGTCGTTTCGCGGGTCGCTCATCTGATCTGCCTCCTGAAGAATGGTTCTGCGGGCTCTAACAGAAGCGGCAACCAAACGGAACTGCGCCGCAAGTGCTTGAACCGATTGAAAAAGTTCAATCGGTTTAGACATCCCTGGAATATTTCGAGAGTGTTAAGCACTTAACGGTTCGCTGGCGCGGGGACGCGTAGCTTGGTGTCATCGCACAAGCCTTTTGGTCCCACCACCGACGAGTGGGCCCAGGAACACAAGCCAACGGGGTTCGCCCCGGTTTGGGAGCCTTTCTGATGTCACCGATCACCACTGCCCTGTTCGGATCCGGCGCGGCCGCTCTCTATATCGTCGCGAATTGGGTCCTGAAGCCGCTCGGCGGCTCGCCCTACCTGATCCTGATCCCGCTCGCTGCCGCCACGATGCTTGCAAGCGCCTGGATCGAATCGTCCGCGCAGCACCGACCCCGCTTTGGCCCGATCCTCACGCTGGTCATCGCCCTCGAAGTCTCGATGGCGGTCGTTGCCGCCATTCTCTCGGTCACCGACATCTATCCCTCGCGCGAAATCGTGGGCGCGATCGTCGCCTTCGCAGGCCTCGCCCTGCTTGGAACCCGCGCCGGGCGCGCAGAATAGCACCGCGCGTTCGTTCGGTCCGCCCCGGCAGACAACCGGGGCGGCGAAGCCTTCTGTCTATCAGGCTCATGTCTCTGTAAAATATAGATAATTCTTCTGTCTGTGTTAAGGCCTTAACAGAAGCAACCCGTCGCAGCTTCTACTTTGCAGACATCGGACACAGGCGGGGGGCTCGCCTTTTCAAACGGGAACGACCCATGCCACTGCCTGGACGGAAGCCCCTCCTGCCTCGGAGTGTCACATGTCACCGCTGATGACGGTCCTGCTCGCCTCGGGCGCGGCTTTTTTCTACATGTCGGCGAGCTGGATCATGAAGGCCTGGGGCGGTTCGACCTACCTCGTCCTGATACCGGCCGTCATTCTGACGCTGTCGACCGCCGCGTGGTTCGAGATCGAGGTTTTGCGCACCACACGGCTCGGCCATGTGATCATCCTGATCCTAGCGATCGAATTCCTGATGACCTTCGTCGTGGCCATCTGGTTCCTTGGCGAGAAATACACCCCGCGCGAGATGGCCGGGGCAGCGATCGTGCTGGTCGGCATCGCCATGCTGTGCATGACGCCGAACCACGCCGAATGAGGCGAGCGAGGTTGCGTCCCCGGCCGGCCCGGGAATGCCCGGCTATCGCTTGAGCACGTCCACGCCCGGCAGCGGCTTACCTTCCATCCATTCGAGGAAGGCGCCGCCCGCGGTCGAGACATAGGTAAAGTCGTCCGCGACCCCGGCATGGTGCAAGGCAGCCACCGTGTCGCCGCCACCCGCCACCGAAACCAGCCTGCCCTCGCGCGTCTGGGCCGCCGCGAATTTCGCCGCCGCCACGGTCGCTGCATCGAAGGGCGCGATCTCGAAGGCGCCGAGCGGGCCGTTCCAGACCACCGTCGCTGCGCGGTCGATCCAGGCGTTGACGGTTTCCACCGTCTTCGGTCCGACATCGAGGATCATGGCGTCGGCGGGGACGGCGTCGATGGCGACCGTCTCGCTTGCCGCGCCCGCCTTGAACTCCCGCGCCACCACGCCGTCCACCGGCAGGATCACGGCGCAACCGGCCATCGCCGCCTCGATCATGATCTGCTTGGCGGTGGCCGCCAGGTCGTGCTCGCACAACGACTTGCCGACATCCGTTCCGCGCGCTGCAAGGAATGTGTTGGCCATGCCGCCGCCTATCACCAGCGCGTCGACCTTCTTCACCAGGTTCATCAGGAGGTCGATCTTGGACGACACCTTGGCGCCGCCGACGATCGCCACGACCGGGCGTCTCGGGTTGCCGAGGCCCTTTTCCAGCGCTTCCAGTTCGGCCTGCATGGTGCGCCCTGCATAGGCAGGCATCAGGTGCGCCAGCCCCTCGGTGGAGGCGTGCGCGCGATGCGCGGCCGAGAATGCATCGTTGACGAAGAGGTCGCCATTTGCAGCCAGCGCCTTGGCGAAGTCGGGCTCGTTCTTCTCCTCTCCCTTGTGGAAACGGGTGTTCTCCAGCAGCAGGATGTCGCCGCCGGCCATCGCCGCGACCGCGTCCGTCGCGACCTTGCCGATGCAGTCGGCCGCGAAGTGGACGCGGCGGTCCAGCACCGCTTCGGTAGCCGCCGCGATCGGGGCGAGCGACATGGTCGGGTCGGGACCGTCCTTCGGGCGGCCGAAATGGGCCAGCAGGATCACCTTCGCGCCCTTGTCCGACAGTTCCGCGATGGTGGGGGCCACGCGCTCGATGCGGGTGGCGTCGGTCACGGCGCCGTCCTTCATCGGGACGTTCAGATCGACACGCAGCAGGACGCGTTTGTCCGTCACGTCACCGATGTCGTCGAGGGTTCTGAAGTCGGGCATCGCCATCTCCCAAATGCAATCGGGCGGACCATACATTTTGCCTCGCCGGGCGCAAGGGAGCGTCAGTCGGGATCGCGCGGCAGGATCACGTCCGGCCCGCGGCCCGAATCGGCCTGCCGCGCCGCTTCGATCTCCAGCCGGCGCAGCCTGGCTTCGCGCCGGCGCGCCCGCCAGCGATGCACGGCCTCGACCGCGCGGTCGCGCATTTCGCCGGCGCTGAGGAAGACCGGAACCTGCGGTACAGCATGATGGGGCTCGGTGGACAGGCCGACGGAGGCGAGCATGCCGTCATCGCCGACGTCGCGGACGATCAATTCGATCGGGCCGATCGTGACCCGGTCCGCATATTCGGCGCGCCCGCCCAGACGCGCGATGACGAGTTCGGCGATTGTCCGTTTGGCATCTTCTTCCGGAAGGCCGATCCCGTAGGCAGCGTCGAGGTCGGAGGCGGGCCGTGTCGCATCGATCGCGAACTCGCCGAAGAAATCCGCATCGTCTTCGTCGAGGTCGGCCCGGCTCGCGAACAGCCGGTCTAGCAGCGGCGGATAGCTGTCTGGCACGAAGATGTAGACATGGTCGTCGACCATCAGCCGTCCCGCGTATTGATAGGCCATCGAACGTCCCTCGCGCACGACGAGGGAGGGACGTGCCCAGCGCGGGATGCGCACGCCGCGCGCCACCGGGCTGCCGGCGGCGACCCGGTAGGCGAGAAGTTCATGCCTCGCCGCGCCGGGCAGTTCCAGTTCGACCTTGTCGAGCGGCCCGATGCGCGGCGGCACCACGAGCCCCAGGCGCCTTGCCAGCGGGCCGATGGTCCAGCCCTGGACGACGAGCGAGACGAGAACGATGATGAAGGCGCTGTTGAAGATGTAGCCGCCATTGGGCAGGGCGTCGAGAACCGGGGTCAGGGCGAGCAGGATCGAGACCGCGCCGCGCAGGCCGACCCAGGAAACGAAGGCGGTTTCCGCGCGCGTGAACCGGAACGGGATGAGGCAGAACCAGACGGCCAGCGGCCGGGCGACGAAAATCAGGAAGAGGCCGAGCCCGATCGCCGGCAAGGCGATGGCGCCGAATTGCGAGGGCGTCGCAAAGAGGCCGAGCACGAGAAACATGATGATCTGCGCCAGCCAGGAAATGCCGTCCTGGAAGCGCTTCAGTCGCGCCGCCGAGCGGATCTGCGAGTTCCCGGTGATCAGTCCGGCGACGTAGACAGCGAGGAATCCGGAGCCGCCGATCGCGCCGGCGACGCCGAACAGCAGCAGCGCCAGCGTGATCACGAAGATCGGCAGGAGCCCGATGTCGAGGTCCAGCCGCTCGATCAGACGCGCCATCAGGAAACCGCCGGTCACGCCGGCCGCCAGGCCCAGGCCCATCTGCATGGCGAAGCCCCGCAGGATGTCCATGAGGAGCCAGTCCGCTTCGGCGGATGCGCCGGTCGATATGACGGAGACCAGCGTGATGGTTAGGAAGATGGCAATCGGATCGTTCGAGCCGGATTCGACCTCCAGCGTGGCACGCACCTTGTCGCGCAGGTTGAGGTTGCCGGCCCGCAGCAGGAAGAACACGGCTGCCGCGTCGGTCGACGCGATGGTGGCGCCGAGCAGGAAGGCTTCGAGCCAGGACAGGGGTGTGACGTAGTAGGCCGCGACGCCGACGACGCTTGCGGTGATCGCCACCCCGAACGTCGAAAGGGACAGCGCCGGCATCGCCGCCTGGCGGAAGACCGAGAGCTGCGTCCCGAAGCCCGAATCGAACAGGATGATGGCCAGCGCCAGCGAACCGACGAAATAGGCGACCGGCGCGTTGTTGAAGTCGAGACCCAGGCCGTCGACCCCGGCCAGCAGGCCGATGCCGAGAAAGACCAGCAACAGCGGTGCGCCGAAACGGAAGGCGATCAGGCTCGAGAAGGCTGCGGCCAGCACCAGCGCCGTCCCGATCATGATCGCCAGGTAGATGCTGTCCATGCCGATGTCCCGTACCCTCCTTGCGTGCTCTCGACGCACAGTGCGGCGAAGGCATGGCGGGGGCAAGTGTCGCACGCGTGGAATGCGGTCGCACGCATCGCTTGCGTCGCCTTTCGCAAAGCGGGTCGCATTGGCCGCGGACGCGGGAAAGGTCCGTTTCGAGGCAGGCGCGCCGGCCTGCGCTTCAGGCCCTGCCGCCGTCCGCGCCGCCGCCATCGCTGGCGCCGCCGTCGGTGCTGCCGGGGCCGCGGCTGGAATCATTCTCCCAGCGGTCCGTCCGGCTCGTGCGGGCCGGCTTGACGGGAAGATCTACGCTTTCGCGGCCCCAGCGCGGGGCGCCAGGCCGTGAGGCGCGGCCACGCACCTTCCTGACAAGGGCGAAGGCCGCCATGATGGCGACCACGCCGACGAACAGCCAGAACGAATCATTGCCGTCCATGGCCATCGAGGGTTCAGGAAATCGTCCTGGCCAAGGCTACGGCCGTGTCGGACATGCGGTTGGAGAAGCCCCACTCGTTGTCGTACCAGGACATGACGCGCACGAGGTTGCCCTCGATGACCTTGGTCTGGTCGAGGGCGACCGTCGAGGACGCCGCGTCGTGGTTCATGTCGATCGAGACCAGCGGCTCGTGGGTGTATGCGAGGATGCCCTTGAGCTTGCCGTCGGCGGCGGCAACGAACGCGGCATTCACCTCTTCCACCGTGACGTTGCGCTTGGGCACGAACTTGAAGTCGATGACCGAGACATTCGGGGTCGGCACGCGGATGGAGACGCCGTCGAGCTTGCCCTTGAGTTCGGGCAGGACGAGGCCGACGGCCTTGGCGGCGCCGGTCGAGGTGGGGATCATCGACATCGCCGCGGCGCGGGCGCGGTAGAGGTCCTTGTGCATGGTGTCCAGCGTCGGCTGGTCGCCGGTGTAGGAGTGGATCGTCGTCATGAACCCCTTCTCGATGCCGAAGGCGTCGTTCAGCACCATTGCCACCGGGGCCAGGCAGTTCGTCGTGCAGGAGGCGTTCGAGATGATGATGTGCTCGCCCGTCAGCTTGTCGTGGTTGACGCCATAGACCACCGTCAGGTCGGCGCCGTCGGCCGGAGCCGAGACGATCACGCGCTTGGCGCCGGCGGCCAGGTGCGCGGAGGCCTTCTCCTTCGAGGTGAAGATGCCGGTGCACTCCATGACGATGTCGATGCCGAGTTCGCCCCAGGGCAGCTTCGACGGATCGCGTTCGGCGAAGGCCTTGAAGGAATCCTTGCCGACCCGGATCTCGTTGCCGTTCACGGTGACCTGCGACGGGAAGCGGCCGTGCACGCTGTCGTAGCGCAGCAGGTGAGCATTGGTCTCGACCGGGCCGAGATCGTTGATCGCGACGATGTCGATGTCCGAGCGGCCGGACTCGTAGATGGCGCGAACGATGTTGCGGCCGATGCGGCCGAAGCCGTTGATGGCGATCTTGATCGACATGCGGAAAACCTCCTTGGACGGAAACTGCGGGCGCGGTCGAGCCCCTCGCTTGATGGTTGCCGCTTCTTACCGACGCGGCGACCAAGAATCCAGTCGGATGGACGCTGCGCCGGCCGCAATTCGGTTCGGCCAGAGCGTTTCAATCGATAATGTTCGCAGCGGCGCAAAGACCCGGCCGCGCATCCGCGGCCGGCCGGCTGGCCATCGCAATCAGGCGGCTTCGTGCAGTCGCTCCTCGACCGCCTTCAGCACGGCATCGGCGGTGATGCCGAAATGGACATAGAGTTCCTCGTACTTGCCGCTGGCGCCGAAGCCGCTCATGCCGACGAAGATGCCGTCCGGCCCGATCAGCGCGTCCCAGGGCTGGCGGACGCCGGCCTCGATCGCCACGCGGATCGGCGCGTTGCCTATCATGGCGGTCCGGTACTGCCTCGTCTGCATGGCGAAGCGTTCCATCGATGGCACCGAAACCACGCGCGTCGGGTGGCCGTGCGCCTCGAGCTTCTTGCGCGCGGCGAGCGCGATCTCGACTTCCGAGCCAGTGGCGAAGATCGTCACCACGGCGTCGTCCGAGGCCGTCTCCAGTTCGTAGGCGCCGAATCCGCAGAGGTTCTCCTCTATATGCTCGGTGCGCACGGCGGGAAGGTTCTGCCGCGTGAGCGCCAGCACCGACGGCCCTGTCGTGTCCTCGAGCGCCAGCTGCCAGCATTCGGCCGTCTCGACGGCGTCGGCGGGGCGGTAGACGCGCAGGTTCGGGATGGTGCGCAGCGCCGCCAGGTGCTCGACCGGCTGGTGCGTGGGACCGTCCTCGCCGAGCCCGATGGAGTCGTGTGTCATGACGTAGATCACCCGCAGCCCCATCAGCGCCGACAGGCGGATGGACGGACGACAATAATCGGTGAAGACCAGGAAGGTGCCGCCGTAGGGGATGATGCCGCCGTGCAGCGCCATGCCGTTCATGGCGGCGGCCATGCCGTGCTCGCGAATGCCGTAATAGACGTAGCGGCCGGAATAGTCATCGGCCGAGAAAGGCGTCGTCTGGCTGGTCTTGGTGTTGTTGGAACCGGTCAGGTCGGCCGAGCCGCCGATGGTTTCGGGAACGGCAGCGTTGATCACCTCGAGTGCGTTCTCCGACGACTTGCGGGTCGCGAGCTTCGGCTTCTCCGCGGCAAGCTTCTTCTTGTAGTCGGCGATGGCGCTCTCGAAGCCGCCGGGCAGTTCGCCGCGCATGCGACGCTCGAACTCCGTGCGAATTTCGCCGCTGGCCGCCGCCAGGCGGGCTTCCCATTCCTTGCGCTCCTTGGCCGAACGAAGGCCGGCAAGCCGCCACATGTCGAGGATGTCGGAGGGCACCACGAAGGGCTTGGCGTCCCAGCCCAGCGCCTTGCGGGCGCCGGCGATCTCCTCGGCCCCGAGCGGCGAGCCATGCGCCTTCGAAGAGCCGGCGCGGGTGGGCGCGCCGAAGCCGATGGTGGTCTTGCAGGCGATCATCGATGGCTTGTCGGAAGCCTGCGCGGCCTCGATGGCGCGGGCGATGGCGTCGGCGTCGTGGCCGTCGCAGCGCTGGACGTGCCAGCCTGACGCCTCGAAGCGGGCGCACTGGTCGGTCGAATCCGACAGCGAGATCGGCCCGTCGATCGAGATTCCGTTGTCGTCGAACAGCACGATCAGCCGCGACAGCTTCAGATGCCCGGCAAGCGCGATCGCTTCCTGGCTGATGCCTTCCATCAGGCAGCCGTCGCCCGCCAGCACGTAGGTGTGGTGGCCGACGAGTTCGTCGCCGAACCGCGCATTCATGATGCGTTCGGCCATCGCCATGCCGACGGCGTTGGCCAGGCCCTGGCCGAGCGGCCCGGTCGTCGTCTCGATGCCCGCGGCATGGCCGTATTCGGGGTGGCCGGCGGTCTTGGAGCCGAGCTGGCGGAACTTCTCGATCTCGCCGATCGTGATGTCTTCGTAGCCGGTGAGGTAGAGCAGCGCGTAGAGCAGCATCGAGCCATGGCCGGCCGACAGCACGAAGCGGTCGCGGTCGGGCCAATGCGGATGGTGCGGGTCGTGCTTCAGGAAGCGGGTGTAGAGAACGGTCGCGATGTCGGCCGCGCCCATCGGCAGGCCGGGATGCCCCGAATTGGCTTTTTCGACTGCATCCGCCGACAGGAAGCGGATCGCATTGGCCATGCGGGCATGATTGTCGGAAACGGGCATGGTGGCTCTCTCGTTGCGGAACGGCTGGATCGGACCACCCAAGGGCCCGCGAAATGCCCCGAAAAGGCGAGGGACACATAGCAGGTGCCGTTTGCGAGTCAACAAATCCCAGGCATGCGGCTGCGCGCGATCGTTGACTTCGGGTCAGCTCGTCGTTCTCTGGCTCACGTCTTTGCTGGGGACCGGGCGCGGAGTTTGTTGACGCCCCTTTCATGCGGCGTCTAATCTTTCACCGATAACGCGCTAGCAATGCGGACGATTCGGTTTCTCCGCGTAGGAATGGCCGTGGAAACGACACTGAAAGAGGCGATCGGTCGGCTGGGCAAGGCCATGGACGTGCTCGAAAACGCGGCGATGGCGCGGGTCGAGCAGGGCTTGGACTATGCCGAGGCGGAGGCCGAGGTGCAGCGCATGAACGCTGATCGCGCGCGGCTGGCGCAGGAACTCGACGCATCCGAAGCGCGCGCGGATCGATTGCAGGACGCCAACAAGGAAGTGTCGCGCCGGCTGGTCACCGCCATGGAGACCATCCGAGCCGTTCTCGATAGGTAGAGCCAGATGGCGCAAGTCACCGTCAGCATCGACGGCAAGTCGTACAGAATGGCCTGCGACGAGGGGCAGGAGGAACATCTTCTGGACCTCGCCCAGAAGTTCGACCGCTATGTCGGGCACCTGAAGGAATCGTTCGGCGAGATCGGCGATCACCGCCTCGCCGTCATGGCCGGCATCATGGTGATGGACGAGCTGTCGGAGTTGCAGCGACGCGTGAAGGGCCTGGAGACCGAGGTGACCATCCTCCGCAAGACGCGCGACGAGGCCCTTTCCAAGGCCGATCAGACCGACAGCGCCGTCGTCGGCGCGCTATCGGCGCTCGCCGAGCGCATGGAAACGCTCTCCGTCCGGCTTTCGATGAAGGATGCAACGGGCGGGTGACGCCGCTTTCGATCCCATTTGCTCAGCCTGAAGGGCGGGGATTTGATCGCTCTGCGGCTTGACCGCTCCGGGCTCCTGATGCAACGAGACGCCTCGATTTCAGGTGCCGCGTGGATAGAATCGCGGCGCCGCATCCATACGGAGTAGCGACATGGCCGACGAGATCACCGAAGAATCCTCACAGACGATCGCCGCGGGCCAGCTGCGCGCCTTCATCGAGCGCATCGAGCGCCTCGAGGAGGAGAAGCAGACGATCGCCGACGACATCAAGGACGTCTATGCCGAGCTCAAGGGCACGGGCTTCGACGCCAAGGCCGTGCGCACCATCATCCGCCTGCGCAAGAAGGATGCCAACGAGCGGCAGGAGGAAGAGGCGATCCTTGATCTCTACCTGGCCGCGCTCGGCATGGCTTAGGGCGCCCTTGTCGGTCACTGTCCGGCTGGCGCGATATCTTAGGGAATTGAACACCATCGATCGGGAATCAAACTCCCGGTCAGGTAGCATCGCCGTGCGACGGTCGCCGGGCGGTGTGCGTCGGAAACGATCGCTTCCGATACGGATCCGATCAGCGGGCGGCCGATGAAAGGGCGGGTTTCCCTTTGCCACGACGATGTGCTCGATGTCGTGGGTCATGGCATGGTCCAGCACGCAGGGCGCAACATCCGCCGCTTACAGCATTTCAGCACCGACGTTGTTCCAGAGCCGGACCGAAGCTGCAGGCGCGTTCGACAGCACGCGCCGACTGTCGCGCTGCGATTGATGCAGCGCGACAGTCGCCCGTGCGTGGACATCGCCTCCGCCTCGTCCTGGTGCTCGCCGGCCTAAAGCGTATAGCGGAGAATGGCGGCTAGCTCGCCTTCGCCCGGGAGGTCGGCTTTCCGCACCCCCATGACCCGGGCGCCATGCGCGAGCGCCCGGCCTGCAATCTCGTCGACGACGCCGTAGCTGGTCGCGTCGGCCTCGCCGGTGAGCCGCAATTCGCCTGTCGTTTCGTCGATCGAGCCGTGGACCACGGTATCGATGTTGACCAGGAGCGTATCGATCGCGCCGAAGGTTGCCGCACGCGCGGCATCCGACAGGTCGGTGGTCGCCCGACCCTCGCTGGCGCGCGTCTCGAACAGGGCCTTCGCCGACTCGATCTCCGCGGCATAGGCTTCGTCAAGCACCGGGCGGGCGGCCGCCGCAAGTTCGGCATCCGTTATCCGGTCGGGGCTCTCATCGATTCCGCCGGGCAGCAGGTTCGGATAGCTGTTGACCGACCGGAAGACCGAGACGAGCCGTCCGGTCGCCGCGAGGATCAGTGGGGTGTCCAACCCCGCGAGGACCGGTCGCAGCGCCGCGTCGACCTTGCGGGCGTACTGGCGGAAGCGGACATTCTGGCCTTCCGAGGCTTGAATCCGGGTGCTCGCCGTCCGGTCGTTCAACGTCGACTTGCCCACGGCGCTGGCCGCGTCCTTCGGCAGTCCGTCCACCTTCACGGTCTTCGCCGGAATATCGGCGTGAACTTCGACCAGACGCACGGCGTTTTCCGACAGCGCCAGGATCAGGGCGGAATGCGGGAAGGTGATCGCGCGAAGCAGCGGCTTCAGGTGGAACCGGTCGGACACTTCCACCATCGCCGTCAGATCGTTGGCGAGCCGGTAAGTGCGCAGCGTGGTTGGCGTCGCCAGGATCGCAAGGCTGTTGGCCTGTACGGTCCAGAACTCCTCATCCTGCTGGAGTTCGTCCAGATGCTCCATCAGCGCGGCCAACTCCCGCTTGTCGAGCCCGACGGCTTCAAGCTGTTCGCGTGCCTGCTTCGCCAGATTGCCCAACTCGATGCGGGATGCGTCCGCGTGTTGCGTGATGGGGGTCGTCTTGAGGTAGATCGAGACGCACGCCGTGGCGCGAACCTTGTTGAGCGCAATGATTTCCGAGCGGGTCGGAATGTCGACATGGAGCATGTAGTTCTTCCTTGTATCGAGTATGCGGACAAGTAATCGGCCAGCACCAATGTGAGCACTGGCCGAATTTCCAGTGACCTCATTTTCAGGTAGATATTGGGAGCCGCGTGTTCAATCAGGATCGCGCGAGATGATGACGAATCTGACGTCCAGTATCAGGTCATATTGTCGCCCATCCGGCCCGAGCGCATCATCGACTTTCCAGCGGCCGTCGTCGTCCCATTCGATTTCGTCCCAACTGGTAAATCCTTTCGTGGCCAGGACGCCATCGATCCGCGCCCGCTCCTCGGGAGTCGGCGGCCGCTCATCGGCGAGCGCGGGGGCGGCAAACAGCGGCGCAACTAGGCCGGCGGCAAGGATCGATCGATTGATCACGCATCATCTCCTTTGACGGGGGCTCCTTGGAGCCCTGACTGAACGGAGATGCCCGCGAGCCGGTTCCGACGATGCTGGCGGCAGCCGGGAACCATCATGTCATGTGTCGAAGATCACCTGTGTCGGGACTCATCCGGCGTCGGCCTCACGCCTCACGTCGATGTCGCCTCCACGTCGCCGCGAGCGACGGCCATCGACTTGACGATGGCGAAGCAGGCGGCTCCGGGCGCAAGGGCGAGCGCGCGCGCCGAGCGGAGTGTGATGCGCGCGAGGATCTCGTCGCCCGAAACATCCAATCTCACGATGACGCCCGGTCCTTCCCCGTCGGTCACGGCGATGACGGACGCGGGCAGTACGTTGAGTGCCGAAATGTCGCCTGGCCGCTCGCGCGAAATCATCACCTCATGCGCCATGATCCGCAGCCGCACCAGGGCGCCTGGCACGCCGTCGATACGCGGCAGCCAAACCGGTCCGGCGGCCGACTGCAGGCGGGTGAGTTCGTCGTCCTCCTGCGCGACGATGACCGCTCGAAGGCTCGATCCGATCTCGCGCAGGCCCATGGCGCGCAACGCGGCGGGGTCGAACAGGACGTCGCCCGTCGCCCCGGCGCGCACGACGCGGCCATGCTCGATCACCACCATGCGGTCGGCGAGCAGGCGCGCCTCCTCCATGTCGTGGGTGACGAGGATGGTGGGCATGGCGAGATGGGCGCGCAGCCGCCGGATCTCCTCGTAGAGGCGTTCGCGCGTGGCGCGGTCGACGGCCGAAAAGGGTTCGTCCAGCAGCAATGCCGTCGGCTCACGGGCGAGCGCGCGCGCGACCGCCACGCGCTGCTGCTGGCCACCCGACAGTTCCGCCGGCTTGCGGGCCTCCAGCCCCGACAGGTTGACCAGCGCCAGCAGCCGGCGCGCTTCCGCGTCCCGCTCCGGTGCCGGGCGATGGCCCATGGCTGCGATGACGTTGCCGAGCGCGGTCATGTGCGGGAACAGCGCGTAGGACTGGAAGACGATGCCGACACGGCGGCGATGCGGCGCGAGGTCGATCCGCCGCCCGGTGTCGAGCCAGGTCTCGCCGTTGACAGCAACCCTTGCCTCCGAGGGAGTCCACAGGCCGGCGATGGTGCGCAGCAGCGTCGACTTGCCCGAGCCGGAATGCCCGACCAGCGCCAGCAATTCTCCCGGCTCGACCCGAAAGGCGATGTCGAGCGGGATCGGCGCGGCTGCGCGCGCCATCACCTCCAGCGCCATCAGGACAGTCTCCGACCGACGCGCGCCGACAGCCAATAGGTGACGGTGATCGTGGACAGGGAGATGGTCAAAAGCACCGCCGCCATGATGCCTGCCCCCCGGTCATCGAAGGCCTGCACCCGGTCGTAGATCGCGATGGCGATGGTCTTGGTCTCGCCGGGAATCGAGCCGCCGACCATCAGCACGATGCCGAACTCGCCCAGTGTGTGCGCGAATGTCAGCACCATCGCCGTCATCAGGCCGGGCCACGCCAGCGGCAGTTCCACCTTCCAGAGCGATTCCACCGGGGAAAGGCCGCAGCAACGCGCCGCCTCCCGCACGTCGACCGGGATCGCCTCGAAGCCGCGCTGGGCGGGCTGGATGGCGAAGGGCAGGTTGAAGATCACCGAAGCGACCACCAGCCCCTCGAAGGTGAAGACGAGCTGGTGGCCGAAGGTCTCGCGCCAGAACTGGCCGACCGGGCTGTTGGCGCCGAACGCGACCAGCAGGTAGAAGCCGAAAACGGTCGGCGGCAGCACCAGCGGCAGCATGACCAGCGCCTCGACCAGTCCTTTGGCTCGAAACCGTCGGTAAGCCAGCAGGCGGCCCATCAGGATGGCCACCGGCAGCAGGATCACGACCGTCCAGGCCGCGAGCCGCAGCGACAGCCAGAGCGCCGTCCAGTCCATTCACTCTCCTTCGGGCACGGCGAAGCCGTAGCGTGCCATGATCTCGCGCGCGGCCGGAGCCTTCATGTAGTTGTAGAAGGCCTCCGCCACCGGTCCGGCATTCTTCAGCATTGCCATGCGCTGGCGCAAGGGCTCGTGCCACTCCGCCGGGATCAGTTCGAAGCTTCCCTTGGCGCCGACATGGGGGGCGAGCGCGAGCGAATAGGCGATGATGCCGCCCTGGGCATTGCCCGACAGCGCGAACTGCGCTGCCTGGCTGACATTCTCGCCGAGCACCAGGTGCGGCTGCAGCCTGTCCCACAGACCCTTGCGGACCAGCGCTTCCCTGGCGCGCATGCCGTAGGGGGCGTGCTCCGGATTGGCGATGGCAAAGCGGTAGATCCGGCCTGCCTCCAGGGCCGTCGCCAGCGTCTCGAGCTGGCCGTCGGCCTGCAGCGTCGAGCCGTGCGGCACCATCATGACGATGCGGCCGACCGCATAGAGGTCGCCCGTGTCGCGGGTGAAGCCGTCGCGGTGAAGGTCGGCGATGAACGTCTCGTCGGCGGCCATGAAGATCTGGTACGGCGCGCCTTCGCGGATCTGCCGGGCGAAATTTCCGGTCGAGCCCATCGACAGGCGCACCTGCATGCCGGTCTCGGCCCTGAAGGCCGCCGCGATCTCCTCGACCGCGAACTGGAGATCGGACGCGGCGGCCACCACGGGCGCCTCGGACTGCGCTCGAAGCGCGACAGGCTGGAATGCGATGCCGAGGACGAGTACGGCGGAAAGCAGGAGGCGTCGCGAGAGAGCCATGTGGTCCTCCCCAGGAGATGTTTCATTGAACATGTCCCAAGGGGAGGGGGGCGAAGTCAAGCGTTATTTTCGCTCGGGAATATCGCTCAGCATCGACTGCATTTCCGCCAGCCGTTCCGCGCCTGAGGCCGCCGCCTCTGCCTCGAACCGCCTATAGAGATGGAGAACGCGCCTTCCGGTGTCGGTGAGCACGGCGCCACCGCCCTGCGGGCCGCCGCGCGTGCTGCTGACCAACGGCTCGCGGAACATCGCGTTCAACGTCTCGACCAGCATCCAGGCGCGCTTGTAGCTCATGTTCATTTCGCGCCCCGCGGCCGAGATCGAGCCCGTGCGTTCGATGCGTTCGAGAAGCTCGGCCTTGCCGGGGCCGATCATCTCGTCGTCGCCGAAGACGATCCGGATCCTGACGACCGGGCGGTGGGTGTCGTGCTTCATGCTGCCATCATCGACGTCTTGTGCTGGCCAGACAAGCTGCCGTCGGCTGGCAATCCGCCAGTTTCACGAGCCACTTTCCGCTGAAACCCCGAGAACGGAGCTGCCAAAGACCTTGGCGGCGGCAAAGAAAGCCTCGCCCACCTGCCCGGCATCGTCACGTGGTGCGAACACGACCTCGTCGTAGACCCGCTCCATCTCACGGACGGGAATGCGCCGGATCGTGTCTGTCCGGCCCGTACCCTCGCGCCACATGAAGCCGACGCCAATGCCGTTTGCGACGGCCTCGTAGACGCCATCGCGCGTATCGAGGGTGAGCAGCGGGACCGGGTTCAGCCCAGCGGCATGGAACGCCCGGTCCACGACACGCTGTGTCGAGGATCCGCGCGTGCGGAAGATGAGCGGCGCCGTGATCAGTTGCTCGCAGGTGAGGCACTGCTTTCCCGCCAGCGCGCTGTCGGCATTGACGATCGCGACGACCTGCTGGCGGACGAGGAGTTCGCGGCGGAAGCGGCCGTCGTCCGGCAGGTTGGGCAGGACGCCGACATCGACGCGGCGGGTGATGACGGCCGTGGTGATCTCTTCGAAGGAGCCGGTCTGGACCGAGATCGACACCGTGGGGTGGCGTTTGTTGAAAAGCGCGATCAGCGCCATGCCCGGCATCGAATTGCCGAGCCCGACCGACAGATGGCCATCGGCGAGCGCGTTGCGCCGGGTCAGGATGCGGGTTGCCGCGCTTTCGGCCTCCGTCATCCGTTCCGCGACGTCGCAGAGTTCGAGGCACAGGGGGGTCGGATGCAGCGCGCCGTTGCGACGCAGGAACAGCCGCACGCCGAAATCTTCTTCTAACCCCTTCACGTGCTGGGAGACTGCGGGCTGGGAAACCCCGAGCAGACGAGCAGCCGCGGCAAAGGAGCCCGACGTGGCGACGGCATTCACGGCGCGGATACGGTTCGGCGAAACGATCAAGGAAATCTCCTTCGACAAAAGCGGGGCTTTGATCGAGCCGAAGCCTAGCTGTCGTTTGTAAAGCCTGTGTCACAGAGAAGGCCCAAGTTGCGGATGCAGCGGGCAACAGGCCGGCTGTCCAGACAGATCCATGGCGGACGGGACGAACCTGCCGCGGCGCGCATGCGCCGACGGATGGCTTCGTCATGTCCGTCGGCAGCGGAGCCGACGCTTGGTCAACCAGACGATCAGAATTGCCGACATCGCCCATGCGCCGGTTGAAGGCTGCGAGGCGATCTTCTGCGACCTTGACGGGTGCCTGGTCTCGGGCGGGCATGTCTATCCCAACGTGCGCGAATTCGTCGACCGTCACGCCGACCGGCTCTGGATCGTCTCGAACAACTCCTCCGACACGGCCGAGTCGCTTTCAAGCCGGATGGCGACCGTGGGTCTCACCGTAAGCCCGCAGAGAATCCTGCTGGCCGGCGAGCAGGCGGTCCATCGGATCGCGGCCTTGCGACCCGGCGCTGCACTGTCGCTCTATGCCGAGACGCCGATCCGCAACCTCGCCCGGTCGCTCGGTCTGCGCACGGAAACCCGTAAGCCCGACATCGTGCTCCTCGCGCGGGACGCCGGCTTCTCGATGAGGGATCTCGGCCGGTTGATCGAGGAGGTTCATGACGGCGCGAGCTTTGTCGTCACCAACATCGATACCGTCCATCCCGACGATCGCGGCCGCCCGGTTCCGGAAACCGGCGCGATCGTCGCGGCGATCTGCGCCTGCGATCCGTCCATCCGCTTCACGAGCATCGGCAAACCGGCGCCTGACCTGGTGGAGCTTGGACTGCGTCTCAGCGGGGCCGCGCGCGCCGCCTGCGTTTTCATCGGCGACAATGCCGGCACCGACGGCGTCGCGGCGGCGGCGGCCGGCGTGCGCTTCGTCCACCTGCGTCGTATGACCGCGAACGGACCGCCAGCCGCCGGCGCGCTCGCAATGCCGGATGCAGCCGCTGCCGGAGGATCGATCTGATGCTGCGCCACATCGCACGCACGCTGGCCAAGATGATCGTCACGCTCTTCGTGATCGTGACGCTGGTGTTCTTCGCGACGCGGCTCTCCGGCGATCCGATCAACTACGTCGTGGGTCAGGGGATCACACAGGAAGACCGCGAACTGCTGACCCGCTACTATGGTCTCGACGCGTCGATCTGGGAGCAATACATCCGGTTCCTAGGCTCTTTCGTCGACGGCCAGTTCGGCCTCTCCTTCGTCGAGCGACGCCCGGTCGCCGAGATCGTGGCCGAACGCGTCTGGCCGTCGCTCCAACTCCTGCTGTCGGGCGTTTCGCTCACCATCCTAGTCGCCATCCCGCTTGGCATCCTTGCCGCGATCCACCGCAAGACCTGGATCGGCAGCGCGGTCATGGCGATCGCCTTCATCGGCTACGCGGTTCCCAACTTCGTGCTCGCCGTGTTCATGGTGCTGGTCTTTGCCTTCACGCTGAACTGGCTGCCGGTGGTGGGCAATTCGACGCCCTGGCACTTCATCATGCCGACCATCACGCTGTCGGGCGCCTTGATCGCGGCGCTGACCCGCTTCACCCGCAATGCCATGCTCGACGTGCTGAGCCAGGACTTCATGCGCACCGCCCGCGCCAAGGGCCTGTCGGAAGGCGTCGTCATCCTGAAGCACGGCTTCTCCAATGCCTCGATCACCATCCTGTCGGTTCTGGGGCTCCAGATCGCGGGCCTCGCCGCGGCCGGCAACGTCGTGGTGGAAGCGATCTTCGCCTGGCCCGGCATCGGCGCGCTGCTCGTCAACGCGGCGATCATGCGCGACTTTCCGGTTCTGCAATTCGCCGTGCTCGCCGTCGCCTTCGCGGTGATCATCGTCAACGGGGTGATCGACATAGCCTATGCCTATGCCGATCCCCGCATCCGTCTGGGGAGAGCATGATGGCCGAGGCCGTTTTCGGGCACGCAACCACGCGACCCGCGCTTCTCGCCAATGCCGGGCGCATCTGGGGCGACGCGAACGGCGTCCAGCGCGCGGCGATCTGCATCGCGTTTCTCCTGCTGGTCGTGGCGATACTCGCTCCCTTCATCGCGCCGCACGAGCCGACGGCGCAGAGCCTGATCTCGCGGCTGCGTCCGCCGATCGGGTTCGAGCGCTTCAAGGAGGGCTACCTGCTCGGCACGGACGAGCTCGGCCGCGACGTGCTGTCTCGCTCGCTCCACGGTCTGCAGCTGACGCTGATCCTGGCCGCGCTCGGCGCCACCATCGGCCTGCTGCTCGGCGGGACGCTCGGGCTCGTTTCCGGCATTGCCGGCGGCATCGTCGACGATGTCATCATGGGCGCTGTCGATGCCCAGATCGCCATCCCCTTTACCCTCATCGCGCTCCTGACGCTGGCGATCTTTGGTTCCTCCATCGAAGTCATGGTGCTGGTGCTCGGCCTCTACGGCTGGGAGCAGTATGCCCGTATCGTGCGCGGCGAGGTCCGACGGCTGATGGCGATGCCCTTCATCGAGGCGGCGCGCGCCGCCGGGGCCTCCGGCGGCCGGATCGCCTTCCGGCATGTCCTGCCCAACGCCGTCTCGCCGCTCGTCGTCCAGTTCACCCTGTCGATCTCCAACATCGTACTGCTGGAATCGACCCTGTCCTTCCTCGGCATGGGGGTGCAACCGCCGACCGCCACGCTCGGCTCCATGGTGGGCATCGGTCGCGACTACCTGCCGACGGCGCCCTGGATCGTGATCGTCCCCGCCGTGATGATCCTGCTCGTCACCTTCGCCGTGCAGATCCTCGGCGACTGGCTGCGCGACCGCGCCGACGTGCGGCTGAGGGACAGATGAAACCGATCTCGAATTCAACAAGAAGAGGCCGCCAGAGGCCCGCCGACCCCAAACCCAACCGCCCTTTCAGGAGGCATGACATGACTAGGTTCCTTGCGACGACCGCGATCGCCACCATACTCGCGGGCTCCGCATTCGCCGTCGAACTGACCGTCGGCGCGGCCAACGTGACCGGCTATGTCGATCCGGGCCGCGATCATTCGAACGTCGGGTCGCAGTTCTATTACAACACCTTCGATACGCTCGTCGAAAAGAACTACGACAAGCTGCAGGGCGAGTTCCGCCCCAGCCTCGCCACCGAGTGGACGCTGGTCGAGCCGACGGTAATGGAGTTGAAGCTTCGCCAGGACGTGAAGTTCCACAATGGCGAGGACATGACCGCCGACGACGTGGTGTTCTCGCTCAACCGCATGTACCAGGCGACCTTCCCGCCCTACCAGGTTCGCTCGCGCGACCGGCTCGCCAACTTCGAAAAGGCCGAGAAGGTCGACGACTACACCGTGCGCATCCATGCCAAGCGCGAGGAGCCGCTGTGGGAGACGCTGCTCAACCTGCAGCAGGTCATGATCATCCCCGAAGATTACACCAAGGGCCTGACCGGTGATCCCAAGATCGCGGAAAACGACGACTTCGAGGCGTTCTCGCTGAAGCCGGTCGGGACCGGTCCCTACAGGATCGCGGAGTTCGTGCCCGGCGAGACGCTGGTCTGGGAGCGCTTCGACGATTTCTGGGGCGAGAAGGCGCCGCTGAGCAAGGTGACCGTCCGGCACATGCCGGAAACCGCCTCGCGGATCACGGCGCTGAAGACCGGCGAGGCCGACCTCGTCACCAACATCGCCCCCGACCAGCTGTCGCTGATCGAGGCCGATCCGGCGCTCAAGGCGGCAGGCTCGGCGACCGCGCTGTTCCACGTCATGATCATGAACGCCAACCATCCTGTGCTGAAGGATCCGCGCATCCGTCAGGCCATGAGCCTCGCGGTGGACCGCGACACGCTCAACGAAGCGCTGTGGCTCGGCAAGGCGATCGTGCCGTCGACCCATACGATGGAGGAGTTCGGCGAGCTCTACATGCCGGAGCTGAAGACCTTCGAGTTCAACCCGGAGAAGGCGAAGCAGCTGCTCCAGGAGGCCGGCTACAAGGGCGAGGAGGTCGTCTACACGAGCTTCCCGACCTACTACACCAACGGCCTGCTTGCCGCGCAGGCCATCGTGGAGATGTGGAAAGAGGTCGGCATCAACGGCAAGGTCAACGTGGTCGACAAGTGGACTGGCGGCGATGCCGACATGATGGCCCGCAACTGGTCGAACCCGATGTACTTCGCCGATCCGTTCGGGTCGTTCGGCGTGATGTGGGCGCCCAAGGGGCCGTCGGAGTCGGAAGGCCGATTCAACACCGACGAGACTTATGCCGAGAGCTGGGAGCGTTTCCGCTTCTCCAAGGACGTCGAGGCGCGCAAGGCCGCTTACGCCGAACTCATGGAGCGCATCAGCCAGGATCCGCCGGTGCTGCCGCTCTACCGGCCCTTCGAATCCTGGGCGATGAACAAGAACGTCAACTGGGCCCCGAAGCCCGGCCACATCCCCTACGTCCTCGACTTCCGCGCCGGTTCGATCTCCTTCGCCTCGAACTGACGTCTGTCTGAACGCGCCGCCGGCCCCGCGCCGGCGGCGTCCCTTCCTTTTGCCCAGCCGAAAACGGGAACCGAACCCATGTCCGTCCGCATCTGCGTCGTTGCCGACATCCACCACGGAAAGCCGTCCGCCACCAAGCGGGGAGACACAGCCCTCTCCCTGATGGAGGAGTTCGCCCGCTTCGCCAATGACGCCCGTCCCGATTTCGTGCTCGACCTCGGGGACCGGATCTCCGACGAGAACCGGGAGACCGACCTCATCCTTCAAAAGGAAGTCGGCGAGGCGTTTCGCCAGGTCGACGCGCCGATCCAACACTTCAACGGCAATCACGACCGCGATCACCTGGAGGTCTCCGACAACGAGACCATCCTCGGCCAGCCGATGAAATCCATGACGCTCGATCTCGGCGACTGGCGCGTCGCGCTGTGGCGGGCGGATGCCAAGATCCGGCGAGACACGGATCGTCATGGTTTCGTGTTGCGGGAAGAGGATCTGCTCTGGCTGTCGCGCACCGCACAGGCCGCCGACCGGCCCTTGCTCGTCGTCAGTCACGTACCGATCTCGGGCCACGCCCAGACCGGCAACTATTATTTCGAGCGCAATCCGTCCGTCTCGACCTACCCCATGGCTGAGCGGGCGCGCGCCGCGCTGGCGCAGGCCCGCGTTCCGGTCGTCTGCCTGGCCGGCCACGTTCACTGGAACACCGTGACGACGGTCGACGGCATCACGCACCTGACCCAGCAGTCGCTGACCGAGAGCTTCACCACGCAGGGCGAGCCGGCTGGTGCGATGGGGCTGATCGAGCTTGGCGAGACCGTGAATTGGCAGGTCGCGGGGCGCGACCCGATCGCCTTCGGCTTCAAGCCGTCTGCAAGTCGCTGGACCCCGCCGCTGCCGGTCTTTTCCGAACATCCGGAGATCGGAGCGCGGATCAGAAAGGCTGCTTCGTGATGCCCTTGCTGTCCGTCCGCACTCTCAAGGTCGCTTTCGGCGCCACGGAAGCGGTGCGCGAGCTTTCCTTCGACGTGCCGTCGGGCGGCACCCTCGCGCTCGTGGGCGAATCCGGCTCTGGCAAGTCGGCGACGGCGCTGTCGATCCTGCGGCTGATCGAGCGCGAGGGCGGGCGCATCGCCGGCGGCACGATCACGCTGCATGAGGACCACGGCCCCGTCGACATCACCGCGCTCGACGAGCGGCAGCTTCGGGCGCTACGCGGCAACCGCATCTCGATGATCTTCCAGGAGCCGATGACATCGCTCAACCCGGTGCTGACGGTCGGAAACCAGGTGGCGGAGGTCTTCATCCGCCATCGCGGGATGAACAACGGGCAGGCGCTCGCGGCGGCGCGCGACGCGCTCGACAGCGTCCGGATGCCGGACCCGCAGCGTCGGCTGTCGCAATATCCGCATGAACTCTCCGGCGGCCTGCGTCAGCGGGTGATGATCGCCATGGCGCTTGCCTGCCGTCCGCGCCTGCTGATTGCCGACGAGCCGACGACGGCGCTCGACGTCACGACCCAGGCGGAAATCCTCAACCTGATCCGCGAACTGCAGGTCGAGATCGGGATGGCCGTTCTGTTCATCACGCACGACATGGGCGTGGTCGCAGAGATCGCCGACCGCGTCGTGGTGCTGCGCGACGGACGCAAGGTCGAGGAAGGTTCGGTCGCCGAGGTTTTCCGCGCGCCGAAGCATGCCTATTCCCAGCAGCTGATGGCGGCGACGCCCAAGCTGGGCTCCGGCTCGCCGGACGCGCCGCGCAACACCGCGAAGCTGCTTGAGGTGCGCGACCTGACCACGCGGTTCACTGTTCGCGGAGGCTTTCTGGAAGGGCGCCGCAGCGTCGACGCGATTCGCGGCGTTTCCCTCGGCCTCGGGCGGGCCGAGACGCTCGGGCTCGTGGGAGAGTCCGGTTGCGGCAAGTCCACGCTGGCGCGTTCGATCCTGCGGCTGATCGAGCCGGCGAGCGGCGGCATTCTGCTTGACGGCCAGGATGTGATGCGGGCCAACCGCGTCGAGATGCGCGCCTTGCGCCGGCACGCGCAGATGGTGTTCCAGGATCCCTATGCCAGCCTCAACCCGCGTCTTCCGGTGCATGATCTCGTTACCGAGCCGGCCCGGATCCACGGGGTCGTGACGGCGCGCGACCAGCGCGACCTCGCGGCCGAACTCCTCAGGTCGGTCGGGCTGGAAGAGGATGTGGTCGACCGCTATCCGCACCAGTTCTCCGGCGGCCAGAGACAGAGGCTCTGCATCGCGCGCGCCCTTTCGGTGAAGCCGAAGCTGATCGTCGCCGACGAACCCGTTTCCGCACTGGACGTGTCGATTGCCCGTCAGGTCACCGACCTGATGCTGGAGCTGCAGGAGCGGGAGGGCATATCCTTCCTCTTCATCAGCCACGACATCGCCGTCATCGAACGGGTCAGCCACCGAATCGCCGTCATGCATCGCGGCGAGATCGTCGAGACCGGGCCGTCCCAGGCCGTCCTGCGCGATCCACGGCACCCCTATACCCGCCGGCTGCTCGCCTCGGTGCCGCGCGCCGACCCTTCGCACCGTCGAGCCTTCGTTCAACCGCTGCCGGCCGCCGCGTCGTCGCCGCCGGGCGCGCAGCTGCATGAAGCCGCGCCTGGCCATTTCGTCCGGGAAAACGCGGCGTAGGGTCTGGCCGGTGCCTCAGCTCCGGGCGTCGAGCCAGCGATAGTAGCGCACCGACGCGGCGAGGAACCACGGATTGCCGGTGTAGAGCGGGCGGGTCTGGAAGGTGGTGGCGTCGAAGCCGGTGCGGCCTTCCTTCAGCCCCAGCACCTTCTGGCCGGTCCGCATGCCCAGATAGCTCGCCATCGATACGCCCGAGCCGCAATAGCCCATGGCATAGTGCATGCCGTCATGGCTGCCGGTGTGGGCCAGCGTGTCGAAGGTGTAGCCGACGAAACCCATCCAGGAATGGCTGATGCGGGCCTTGGCGATCTGGGGAAAGAGCCGCGCCATCTCGGCGCGCAGCAACGGCCCGCTGACGCGCGGGTCGGTCTCGGCCTGGCTGACCCTGCCGCCGAAGACCATCCGCGTCCCGTCGGGCGACAGCCGGTAGTAATAGACCACCTTGCGCGTGTCGGAGACGATGCGGTCCTTCGGGATGACGGACTGCATGGTCTCGCGCGGCATCGGCTCGGTCGCGATCACATAGCTGCCGATCGGGATCACCCGGCGCCGCAGCCAGGGCGTGACGGCGCCGGTGTAGCCGTTGGTGGCGATCACCACCTCGCGCGCCGACACCTGCCCGCGCGGCGTAGTGACGACGAAGCCCTTTCCGGCGCGCTCGATCCCGGTGGCCGCGCAGCGGTCGACCACGGTCGCGCCGGCCTCGCGGACCCGCGCCAGCAGCCCGGCATGGTAGCGGCCGGGGTCCAGCACCGCGTGGCGCTTCAGGACGATGCCGCCGTGATAGGCGTCGGTGCCGATCTCCGCGTGCTGTTCGGCGCGCGGCACCACGTCCAGGTCCACCTCCAGCCCCGGTGTCTGCTGCTTCGCGTCGCGTGCCATCACCTCGAAGGCTTTTGGCGAATGCGCCGCATGGAAACGTCCGCAGACGGAAAAGGCACAGTCGATGCCTTCCTCCTTCGTGAAGTCGCCGATCCAGCGCAGCGCCTCGCGGCCATCCATCAGGATGGCGCGGGCGGTGTCCGGCCCATGGCGCTTCGACAGTTCGGCAAAGGAGGGCTTCACGCTGGTGCTGATCTGCCCGCCATTGCGCGTGCTGCAGCCCTCGCCGACGCGGTCCTTTTCCAGCACCAGCGTCGAGCGGCCTGCGCGCGCGGTCACCAGCGCGGCGTTGAGGCCCGTGTAGCCGGAGCCGACGACCAGCACGTCGACACTTCGGGGCAGCGGCACGTCCGGCAGGTCGTGGCGCGGCGAGGCCTCCCACCAGTAGGGATCGGTCTTGAAGTCGGAGGTGAAGACGTCGGCGGCCATCGCTGTCATCGGTTCGAAGGGGTCACGCGCGCGGCGACGCTCTTCAGCTTCATGTAGGTGCGCAAGGCGTCGGTTCCCTTCTCGCGGCCGAAGCCCGACATCCGGTTGCCGCCAAAGGGAAGCGCGATCCCGCCGGCAAAGTACTCGTTGATGTAGACCTGTCCGGCGTCGATCCGGCGCGCTAGGTCATGCGCGGCCGAAAAATCGCGTGTGTAGACACCCCCGACCAGCGCGAAGCGGGTCGAGTTGGCGACCTCGACCGCTTCCTCTGCGTCCTCCACCACCTGCACCGCCAGCACGGGGCCGAAGATCTCTTCCTGGGCGATCGGGTCGTCGACGGGAACGCGGTCGACGATGGTCGGCTGGTAGAACCAGCCGAGCCCTGTCTCCGGGTCCGTCGCGGCGCGTCCGCCGGTGGCGATCTCCAGCCCGCGCGCGCGGGCTCCGTCGACGAAACCCGCGATCTTCGCCTGCTGCTCCTTTGTACTCACCGGCCCCATGTCGGGGCGGCGCAGGCCGTGGCCGAGGGTGATCGCTCGGGCGCGGGCCACCAGCCGTTCGACCAGTTCGGCGTGAACCGCGCGTTCCACCACGAGGCGCGAGCCGGCCGAACAGATCTGGCCGGCATTCTCGAAGATCGCACCGACCACGCCGTCCACGGCGGCATCGATGTCGGCGTCGCGCAGCACGACAACCGGCGATTTGCCGCCCAGTTCGGGCAACACGCTGGTGACGTTGCGCGCAGCGGCCCGCATGACCTCGATGCCGGTGGCGGTAGAACCGGTGAAGGTGACTTGGCGTACGAGCGGGTGCGCGACCAGCGGCGCGCCGGTCTGCGCGCCCGTGCCGGTCACGACGTTCAGCACGCCGTCCGGCAGGCCGGCGCGTAGGAGGATCTCGGCCAGCATCAGCGCCGTCAGCGGCGTCTGCTCAGCCGGCTTGGCGACGACCGTGCAGCCGGCGGCGAGAGCGGGTGCAATGCCGCGCGCGAAGGTCGACAGCGGATAGTTCCAGGGAATGATGTGGGCAGTCACGCCGATCGGTTCCCAGCTCGTGTAGCCGAGATGGTCCGGCCCGAGCGGCAGCGTCCGGCCCTCCATCTTGTCGGGAAGACCGGCATAGTATTCGAAGCAGCGCGCCGCGCCTTGGACGTCGCCTTCGGCTTCCTGCAGCGGCTTGCCGCTGTCGAGGGTCTCGGCGAAGGCGAGCCGCGGTCCCGCTTCCCTGATCAGGATGGCGGCGCGGGCCAAAACGGCGCCGCGCGCGGCGGGCGACACCCGGCTCCAGGCGCCCTTCAGCGCGGCATTGGCGCCGCGCACGGCGCGGTCCACATCCTCGGCGTCGCCGGCGGCGAAGGCGTGAAACGGCTTGCCCGTGCCGGGGTCGAGGCTTTCCATCGTGCCGCCGGAAGACGAGGGCGTCCATTGGCCCGCGATGAAGTGCATCGTCGGCAGTCCGTCAACCTCACCGCTCGAACGGTAGCGCGCGACGAGTGCGTCGAGTTCCGGCTTCATGTGTCAACCCTGCTTGCCTGATAGGTGGCGTTTTCCAGCCATTCCGGCGAGATGTCGATCCCCCAGCCGGGTTCTTCCGAAATCCGGACATGGCCGTCCTCGACCCGGTAGGGATCGGTCAGGAACAGGCCCTGCTCCCAGGGGTAGTAGTCCTCGCCCTCGATCGACAGTTCCAGGTACTTGCCGGCATTTGGGATCGCGGCGAGGTAGTGCATCGTGAAGATCGTCACCATGCTGCGGTTGGCCGCGTGCGGCGTCACCGGCATTCCCGCTGCCGCCGCCATCGATGCCAGCCGCATCGACCGGGCGATGCCGCCGAGATAGAGCACGTCCGGCTGGACGATGTCGACGGTGCGATCGCGGATGATCTGTTTCCAGACCGAGAACTCGCAGTCCTGTTCGCCTCCCGCCACGTCCATGTCGAGCGTCTCGGTGACCTCCCGCGTCTGCTCCAGCTCCCAATAGGGGCATGGCTCCTCGTAGTGCACCATGCCGTGCGCTTCCATGAGCCGGCCCACCTCGATGGCGCGTGCCGGGGTAAAGCAGCTGTTTGCGTCGGCGAGCAGGTCGACACCGTCGCCCAGCGCGCGGCGGATCGTCGGGATGATCTCCTCGGTGCGGCCGGGCCACTCGTCGGCATTGCGGCCGACTTCGGCCCCGACCCGGAACTTGAAGGCATCGAAGCCTTGCTCGCCGCGCAGGCGGCTGAACCGCTCGGCCTCGTCGGCGGGCGTGATGTCGCGCTTCATCGACGAGGCATAGGCGCGCAACGTCGTCGGCCTGCCGCCGAGCAGTTCGACCACCGGCTTGCCGGCAAGCTTGCCGCGCAGATCCCACAGGGCGGTGTCGAATCCGCCCATGGCGCGGCGCAGATGCGAGCCGGGAAACTTGTGCTCGCGCTCGCCCACCAGGTCCATCAGGTCGTCGAGATCGCAATGAACGTCGCAGCCGAGGACCCATGGCGCGACCTGCCGGTGCAGCACGAGCGCCGTGATGTCCGCGTGATAGGGCGCGACCTGTCCCCAGCCGGTGGCGTCGTCCTCCGACGTCACCCTGACGAAGGCGACATGGGGGCTGGAGAACGTCTCTATGCTTTTGATCTTCATCTGAAAATTCCGCGCGTCTCATCCTGCCCGAAACAGGCGGCGTCGCGTCATGTCGAGCCGTGCCGCTTCGTCATCCACCTTGGCGTCGTGGACTATTCCGTTCATATTGGTCTCCCGATAAGAGCCACTTTGAATATTCTGGAGGTCCATTTGGATTTGCATCAACCCACCCTTCGCCGCTTCCAGACATGGTGACAACGTGAAATACGCCGGTGGCGCACTCTTGCCCACCCTGCGCGTGGACCGCGAATCCGGTCGTCCGATCGCCATGCAACTGGTGAGCGCGATCCGCGACCTCGTCCTGTCGGGCGTACTCGCGCCCGGGCAAAGGCTGCCGTCCAGCCGTACCTTCGCCCATGACCAGGGCATCTCGCGGACCACGGCCATCAGCGTCTATGAATCGCTGACGGCGGAGGGGCTGGTCGTCTCGCGCGTCGGCTCCGGCTCCTACATCAGCGACGCGCTGAAGGCGAAGGCCGAGGCGGTTGCGCCAGTGCATGAGGGCGACGTCAAGCAACCGACGCGGCTGGCCCGTCTGGCCAGCCGCGCGTCCGAACAGTTCTTCCCGAGGCTTTCCCATCCGACGAAGCCGCGGCCCTTCGTGACCGGACTGCCCGCGCTCGACATGTTTCCGATGGCGCTTTGGGCCAAGCTGACGGCACGCCACTGGCGCTCGGCGCGCGGCCACATGCTGGGCTACCCGGAACCGGGCGGATTGAAGGAACTGCGGCAGGCCATCGCCGCCCATCTGCGGGCCAATCGGGGCATTGTCTGCGACCCCGAGGAGGTGTTCATCGTCAACGGCGCGCAGGAAGCCTTCAACCGCATCGGCAGCACGCTGCTCGATCCGGGCGATGCCGTCTGGTTCGAGAATCCCGGCGCGATCGGCGCGCGCAACAGCCTGCTGGCCTGCGGGGCGAGGCTGGTGCCGGTGCCCGTCGACGACGAGGGCATCGATGTCGCAGCCGGCTTGCAAGCCGAGCCGAACTTCCGCCTCGCCTTCGTCACGCCTTCGCACCAGCATCCGCTCGGCGCCGTCATGAGCCTGCAGCGGCGCTTCGAGCTCCTCCAGGCGGCCGACCGGGCCGATGCCTGGATCGTCGAGGACGATTATGACGGCGAGTTCTACTATTCCGGCCATCCGCCTCCGACGCTGAAGAGCGTCGATACGGTCGGCCGCGTCATCTATGTCGGCACCTTCTCGAAGTCGCTGTTTCCGGGGCTGCGCATCGCCTTCATGGTGGTCAGCGCGCCGCTGTCCGACGTCTTCGCCCGCATCGCTGGCGCCGCGTTTCAGGGCGCTTCGACCATGCTTCAGTCGGTCGTGGCGAGCTTCATCGAGGAAGGGCATTTCGCCAGTCACATCCGGCGCATGCGCAAGGTCTACACCGAGCGGCACGAGGTGCTGATCGACGCCGCGACGCGCCGGCTGGCGGGCGCCGTTGCGATCAAGCGCGCCGAGAGCGGCATCCAGACCGTCGGCCACCTCTTGACCGCCCATGACGAACGCTCGGTGGCCGATGCGGCGGCGGCCCGCGACGTCATCGTGGCGCCGCTGTCGCGCTTCTGCATCGCCCCGGTGGCGGCGAAGGGTTTCGCCATCGGCTTCAGCACGTCGCCGCCGTCGGAAATCCGCGCCGGCGTCGACCGTCTCGCCGAGGCGATCGAATCGCTGAAGCCGTGAATGGCCCGGCCGAGTTTCCAGAATGGCCGCTGCGCGGCGGGCGTTCCTCGACCTAGACTCGGGTCATGGACAGCTACGACTTCGTTATCGTCGGCGCCGGCTCGGCCGGCTGCGTGCTCGCGAACCGCCTCACGGAAAGCGGGCGACATCGCGTGCTGCTGCTGGAAGCCGGCGGCAGCGACCGCAATCTCTGGGTCCAGATGCCGATCGGCTACGGCAAGGCGTTCCATCATCCGAAGCTGAACTGGCGCTATCTGAGCGAGCCGGTGCCGGGGCTCGGCGACCGCGAGACCTACTGGCCGCGCGGCAAGGTGCTCGGCGGGTCCAGTTCGATCAACGCCATGGTGTTCATCCGCGGCCAGCGCGAAGACTACGATACCTGGGAGGCGCTCGGAAATCCCGGCTGGGGGTGGAGCGGCGTTGGCGACATCTTCTGGCGGATGGAGGACAATCTGGCGGGCGAGGACGATCATCGCGGCGCGGGCGGACCGCTGACGGTGACGGACATCGCGAGGTCCGCGCATCCGACGTGCCATGCCTTCATTGCCGCCTGCGAGGCGGCGGGCATTCCCCGCAGTGCCGATTTCAACGGCGCCACGCAGGAGGGCGCGGGGCTCTACCAGATCACCACCCGCAAGGGTGTGCGTGCCTCGGCCGCCTCGGCGTTCCTGCGGCCGGCGATGCGCCGGTCGAACCTGCGCGTCGTCACGCATGCCCATGTGACGCGCATCCTCTTCGAGGGTCGGCTTGCGGTCGGGGTGGAGTACCGCGTCGGGGATCGCGTCCACATGGCCGGCGCGGGCCGCGAGGTGATCCTCTCGGCCGGCGCGGTCAACTCGCCACATCTCCTGCAGCTGTCGGGCGTCGGGCCGGGCGGACTGCTCCGCGCCCGCGGCATCGCCGTCGTGCAGGCGCTGGCGGGCGTGGGCGAGAACCTTCAGGACCATCTGTGCATCGACCACATCTACCGCGCCAACAGGCCGACGTTGAACACGGTGCTCAGACCCTGGCGGGGCCGCCTCTCCCTCGGCCTGCGCTATCTCCTGACGCGAACGGGTCCGCTTGCGATGAGCCTGAACCAGGCTGGCGGCTTCTTTCGTTCCGATCCGTCGCGTGCGCGGCCCAACATGCAGCTCTACTTCTCGCCGCTCAGCTACACCCGCGCCACGCCAGGCAAGCGCCAGCTGATGCTGCCGGACGCCGAACCCGGCTTCCTGCTTGGCGTTTCGAACTGCCATCCGAAGAGCCGCGGCCATGTACGGCTGCGCTCCGCCGATCCGTTCGCCGCACCGACGATCCAGCCCAACTATCTTGGCGCCCGCGAGGACGTGGACGAACTCATTGAGGGTTCGGCGATGCTGCGCAGGATCGCCGCCGCCGGGCCGCTTGCCGACATCATCGAGCGCGAATTGAAGCCGGGCGGGAACATCAACACCCGCGACGACTTGGAGGCCGACCTGCGTGAACGCGCGGGTTCGGTGTTCCATGCGAGCGGGACGTGCCGGATGGGTCCCGACCCGACGACCGACGTCGTCGACGCGCGGCTGAAGCTGCATGGTCTCGGTGGCCTGCGCGTCGTCGACGCGTCGATCTTTCCGCTGCTTCCTTCGGGCAACATCAACGGTCCGGCGATGATGACGGGCTGGAAGGGTGCCGAGCTGATCCTGTCGGACCAGGGCTGACCCGCTCGGGCCCGCGAGGTCAGAACCTGTCTGGCCTGTAAGGCCGGAGGTCGAGGTTCGATCGCCGTCTTCCCGCCAGATCCGCGATGATGCGGCCGATCTTCGCCCCGATTGTGAGGCCGATGTGCTGGCCTCCATATGCATGCAGGATGTTTGGCGCACCCTCCGTTTCGCCGATCACCGGCAGGCTGTCGGGCGTCGTGGGGCGGTGGCCCATCCAGCTTTGCCCGATCTCGAAATCCAGATCGGGGTAGACCCTGCGGACCCCTGCCTTGATCAGGTTCACCGGTTGCCTCGAGGCCGGAGCATCGAGCCCGCCAAACTCGGCGACGCCGGCCGCGCGCAAGGCATCCTCCATGGGCGTGAGGACGAACTTCGCATCCATGACGAAATAGGGATGCGGCGCACGGTAGTCGCTGGAATGCAGCGCAACGTGGTAGCCGCGCTCCGCCTCCAGCCGGACACGAACCCCTGCGGTGCGAGCGAGCTTGCCCGACCACGCCCCCGACGCCAGAACGATGGTGTCGCCCGTCAGCGTCTGGCCGTCATCGAGCAACAGGCGGGGGGAGGTTCCCGGCTCCAGCGAGACCACGCGAGACCGGCGAAAATGTCCCCCATTCCGCATGACGTGCTCAAACAGTGACGCTACGTACGCGCCCGGCGACGTGAGCCAGCAGAAGTCGTCGAACACGGTGGCAAACTGATAGGCGGGGCCGATGCTGGGGTCTCGGGCCAGAATATCCTTGCGATCCAGCAACCCGGGCACCAGGCCGAATTGCTCCCGGGTCTGCCGGGTGAGCACGTCGCCATCATAGGCCTGCCGGTTGCGATACAGGCTGACGAGGTCGCCTCTGCGAATGAAGGCTTCCGCGGGGGTGCCGCGCACCAGCGAAAGATGCTGTTCGTTCGCGTCGAATGTCAGCGCGGCGAGGGCCAACGAGATCTCCCCGACCCGCTCCCCCTTGGCGCTGCGCAGAAACGGCAGCAGCCAGGGCAGAAGACGGGGTAGATAGGACCACCGCAGGAACAGGGGAGAATCGGGGTCCAGGAGCATCGAGGGGATGTTTCGCAGCAGCGAGGGGGTCGCAATCGGCAGGACCGACGTCCGGGAAAGAAGGCCTGCGTTTCCGTACGAGGTCTGTTCGGGTGCCCCGGGCTGGATCGGATCGATCAGGATGACCGTCCAGCCGTCCCTTCGCAGCCATTCGGCGGCACAGACGCCTGTGATGCCTGCTCCGACGATCAACGCGGTTGCCATGGCCCATTGTCCTCCTGAAACCGCCGGTCCGCTCTTACCTAAAGCGTGTCGCGCCCAATCCGATTCATTCTGTTTCTCGTTTGGGGACGCGACACGCCTTAGCATGTGTCTGGCGACTGCAAAGGTCCATTTCCGCGCGATGCCGCAGGCCATGTGCTGGCGCGCGGCGGCATGACGGTGAGCCAAGTGGTCTGCCCGTCATTTCATAATGGCACTGGAATGGCGACCAAATTAAACCAGACTGATGCTACGGTCCTGCGAAGCCCAAGAGCCGCAAGCGGCCGAAACGACAATGGGAGAGTGACATGCTTGAGCGGAAACTGCTGAACTGCACCGTGGCGCTTGCGGCCCTGCACGCCGCGACTGTGTTCGCGCTGCCGGCGCTGGCGGACGAGATTACGGCCGTATCCTTTGGCGGCGCCTATCAGGAGGCGCAGAGCAAGGCGTTGTTCCAGCCGGCCGCCAAGGCCATGGGCATCACCGTTCGCGAGGAAACCTATGGCGGCATCGCGGACCTGCGCCTGCAGGTCAAGTCGGGCGCCGTCACCTGGGATGTCGTGGCCAGCGGATCGGGCAGTGCCGCTCGCGCCGGCGCCGAGGGCATCCTTGAACCGCTCGACTATTCGATGATCGACGTGTCGACCTTCCAGGAAGGCCTCTATCAGGATTTCTGCGTCGGCGGCGACGTGTTCTCGACCGTCCTTGCCTGGAACACCAAGACCTTTGGCGACAATGGCCCGCAGAACTGGGCCGATTTCTGGGACGTGGAGAAGTTCCCGGGCAAGCGCGCCTACCGCAACTCGGTCGCCGGTGCGCTCGAGCCCGCGCTGATGGCCGACGGCGTTCCCGCCGATCAGGTCTACGAGGTGCTGTCGACTCCGGAAGGCATCAAGCGCGCACTGGACAAGATCCGCGAACTGAAGCCGCACATCGCGGTGTGGTGGTCGTCGGGTGCGCAGCACGCCCAGCTGATGGTCGACGGCGAGGTGGACATGGTGACGGGCTGGAACGGTCGCTTCGACGTCGCCGCCAAGAGCGGCGCGGCGGTCAAGTACACCTTCAACCAGGCGCTCCTGGACTATGACTGCTACGCCATCGCCAAGGGCGCCCCGAACAAGGATCTGGCCATGAAGTTCCTGGCCGAGATATCCAAGCCGGAGTACCAGGCCGACTTCACCAACTACATCACCTACGGTCCGACCAACCTGAAGGCCTATGAACTCGGCCTGATCGACGCCGACTATGCGAAGCTTCTGCCTTCGCACCCCGACAACGCGGCCAAGCAGTTGCCCATCAATCTTGAATGGTACATCAAGAACGAGGCCGAGGCATCCGCCGCCTATCAGGACATGCTGACCGAGTAGCGGTCCGTCGGCTTGCGCCATGACAATCCGAAGGCGGTGCCGCATGCGACATCGCCTTCGCAATTTCCAGCGAATGACCGGGGCGGACATCGGGAATGAACCGAGGCGGCGCACTTCCGATCAGCGTCAGCGGGGTCACCAAGACCTATGGGCGCTTCCACGCGCTCGACAGCGTCGATCTGGAGGTCAAGAGCGGGGAGTTCCTGACCCTGCTCGGGCCTTCGGGCTCGGGCAAGACGACGCTTCTGATGGTTCTCGCCGGCTTCAACCGTCCCGATTCCGGCAGCGTCCTGTTCGGCGACCGCGAAGTGGTGCGGCTTGCGCCCCACAAGCGTGACGTCGGCATGGTGTTCCAGAGCTATGCGCTGTTTCCGCATATGGACGTTGCCGGCAACATCGGCTTTCCGCTGCGCCTGCGCGGCGTTGCCAAGGGCGAGATGGCGCGACGGGTGGAGCAGGCGCTCGAGACGGTCAAGCTCGGCGGCTATGGTTCGCGCAAGATCGAACAGCTTTCCGGCGGCCAGCGCCAGCGCGTCGCGCTTGCCCGCGCCATCGTCTTCGAGCCGCGCATCCTGTTGATGGACGAGCCGCTGTCGGCGCTCGACAAGCAGTTGCGCGAGCACATGCAGGTCGAGCTCCGGCAGTTGCATGAGAAGCTCGGAATGACCACCGTTTACGTCACCCATGACCAGCGCGAGGCGCTGACGATGTCCGACCGCATCGCGGTGATCGACAAGGGGCGCATCATGCAGCTCGATACGCCGCGCCGCATCTATGAGCGGCCGTCATGCCGCTTCGTCGCCGAGTTCGTCGGCGAGTCCGCCTTCCTCCCTGTGAACGTCTCGCGGGGCGTCGCCACGCTCGACGGCGTTCCGCTGAAGCTGGTTGAAGGGGGCGAGGCGGAGGACGGCGCCATGTTCCTGATGGTGCGGCCGGAAAAGCTGCGGATCCTTCCAGGCGGGCAGACCGTAGAGGCGCACGCCGGGAGCCGCCTTGACCTCGGAGACGACATGAACGTTCTGGCCGGCCGCATCGCCCGTTTCATCTATCAGGGCGAGAGCTTCGTGCTCGACGTCGAGCTCGCGTCCGGCGCGACGGTCAGCGTCCGGGGCATGACGTCGAGCGCGACGATGGCCTCGCTGCCGAAGACCGGCGAGCCGGTGCGGCTTGGTCTCGACCGCAACGACACGTTTCTGGTTCCCGCGGAGGAGCGGGCAACGTGAGCGGGATCGCGATGTCGCCCGCGCAACCTCATGCAGCCCTTCTGCGGCGCGATGGCGTGCGCGAGCACTGGACCCTGTTCAGCCTGAGCCTGCCCGCGTTGCTGCTTGTTCTCGTCATGCTCATCGTGCCGGTCGGCTGGCTGTTCTGGTTGTCTTTTCTCTCCGATGCCGGAGAATTCAGCCTGGAGCACTATCGCCGCATGGCCAGCCAGGCCTCCTATGCGCGCATCTTCCGCACCACCTTCGAGGTCAGCCTGATCACCACGGCGCTCTGCGTCCTGCTCGGCTATCCCTTGGCCTACCTCCTGGCGCAGCTGCCGCAGCGGATCGCCGCGCTGTGCATGATCGCCGTGCTGCTGCCGTTCTGGACGTCGGTCCTTGTGCGCACCTATGCCTGGCTGGTGCTTCTGCAGCGCCAGGGGATCATCAACGAATGGGGGATGGGGCTCGGCCTGTGGCAGGAGCCGCTGCCCTTGGTGCACAACCTGTCTGGTACCCTGATCGGCATGACCCACATCATGCTGCCCTATCTCATCCTGCCACTCTATGCCTCGATGCGCGCCATCAACGGCGACTACGTGAAGGCCGCCGCCAATCTGGGCGCCTCGCCGGCGCGGGCCTTCTGGTTCGTCTATCTGCCGCTTTCGCTTCCGGGGCTGGTGGCCGGGGCCACCATCGTCTTCATCCTGTGCCTCGGCTTTTACATCACGCCGGCGCTGCTTGGCGGCGGTCGCGTCATCCTGGTGTCGATGCGCATCGCCACCGACATCGAGCTGTTCTTCAACTGGGGGGCGGCCAGCGCGCTCGGCGTCGTGCTTCTTCTCCTGACGGTGGCGCTCCTCTACCTGGCATCCCGGCTCGCCGGTTTCCAGCGCGTGATGGGCGGTTCGAAATGAGCGGCTGGCTGTCACGTCCAGCCTCCGACACGCAGATCACGCATGGCCGTCGCCTGTGGCTCTATGCCGCCGGTGGCCTTGTCATGCTGTTCCTCGTGATCCCGTCGCTGATCGTCATTCCGATGTCCTTCTCGGACTCCCAGTATCTCAGCTTTCCACCGCAGGCCTGGTCGCTGCGATGGTACGAGAACTACTTCGGCTCGCTGGAATGGATGCAGGCGACCTGGACATCGCTCAAGGCGGGAACCCTGACCATGCTGGTGGCGACGCCGCTCGGCACGCTGGCGGCCTACGGGCTTCATGTCTCGCGCACGCGGTGGGGCGCCCTGGCGATGCTGGTGCTGGCGATGCCCATCATGATGCCGCTGATCCTCATCGGTATCGGCGTCTTCAACGTCTACGTCCATCTCGGCCTGCTCAACACTCTGGCGGGCGTCGTCATCGCCCACTCCACGCTGGCGTTGCCGCTGGTCGTGCTCGTCGTCGCCTCCGGGTTGAAGAGCTACGACATGAACCAGGAACTCGCCGCCTGCAGCCTTGGCGCCTCGCGGCCGCGCGCCTTCCTGCTCGTCACGTTGCCGCAGATCCGGTTCTCGGTCGTCACGGGCGCGCTGCTGGCGTTCCTCACCTCCTTCGACGAGGTCATCGTTGCGCTTTTCGTCTCCGGCGGCCAGAACTCCACTCTGACGCGCAACATGTTCCTTGCCCTGCGCGACCAGATCGACCCGACGATCGCCGCCATCTCGACGGTGATGATCCTGGTGACGTCGCTGCTCTTGCTGGTGTCTCAGATCTTCGGGCGATCAGATCGGTAACGGCGCATGGATCAGACACGCCTTACGGCTTTCATCACCTCGCAGGACACCCGATGATCGACTTTATCGCAAACGAAAACCTCGGCGCGCTCGACCTCGGCGCGCCGTCTCGCAAGCCTACCTCGATCGACTGCGAACAGTGGGAGGCCGCCCGCGAACTCTGGCGCTCGAAGGACGGGCTGATGAAGATCGGCGTCTGGGAATGCACGCCCGGCCGCTTTTCGGCCGACCGGCAGGCCGCGTCGGAGACCTGCCACCTGATTGCTGGCAGAATCACGCTGCACGGCGCTGACGGGCAGAGCCGCGACCTCGCGGCTGGCGACATGCTCGTCCTGCCGCGCGGCTGGCGCGGCGAATGGACGATTCACGAGACGACCCGAAAGCTCTACGTCCTGCATGCCGATGGCGGAGCCTAGAGACATAAGACAAGCATATCCGGGCCGAAGAAAATTCTGTCGGCGGAGCGATACCATCCCGCCTGTCTTTGGCCTAAAGCGTAGGTCTGCTCCCCGGACCCACCGCGCCATGGCCAGGCTTCCCACCGTCAGACACGTCGCCCGCCCAAGGCGGGGTTTCCTGGCACGCCGCTGGCATGGCGAGGTCGACCTGACGACACTGTTCTGGCGTGACACAATCCTCGTCGCCACGATGATCAACGTCGTCTTTGCCGTCGCCTCGCTGCTCTTGCTTGCGGCCGGCGTGCAGGGCGTCGTCGTTTTCGTGGTCTATGCCCTGCCCGTACCCTACAACCTGTTCCTCTTCGCCTGTGTCTGGAGTCAGGCTGCGGGATGCGGCCCTTTCGTCGCACTGGCCGCACGATGCACGGTCAGCGTCTGGCTGGCGCTGTCCGTTCTGCTTTGAAGTCGCCGCCGGGTCGAGAGTAACGGGAGAAAGCCATGTGGGACGAACGCTACAGCCGCGAGGACTATGTCTTCGGCACCGAGCCGAACGCCTTCCTTGCCTCCTGCGCACCGCTTCTCGCGCCGGGGCAGAGCGCGCTTTGCGTGGCCGACGGCGAAGGCCGGAACTCCGTCTGGCTCGCGGGGCAGGGGCTGGCCGTCACAGCCTTCGATTTTTCCGCCGTCGGAATCGCGAAGGCAAAGAAGCTTGCAGCCGCAAAAGGCGTCGTGGTCGACTGTCGCCAGGCCTCCATCGAGGATTGGGACTGGTCGCCCGAGCGATTCGACGTGGTCGCCGCGATCTTCATCCAGTTCGCAGAGCCCGCGCTCCGGACTGAGATCTTCCATGGCGTCCGCCGGACGCTGAAGCCCGGCGGCCTGATCCTGATGCAGGGTTACCGGCCCGAGCAGATCGAATACGCCACCGGCGGCCCGCGCGCCCGCGAAAACCTCTACAGCCGCGCGTTGCTCGAAGATGCCTTCGCCGGCTTCGACATCCTGCGGCTCGACGAGCACGACAGCGAGATCCACGAAGGACCCGGCCATGCCGGCATGTCGGCGCTGATCGATCTTGTGGCGCGCAAGCCGGCCGCCTGAACGCGCGCCGCCCCGCTCGGGCGGGGGCCTCGGTGCTGGCGGTCGTTAGGAGCGGCTACCCGGCCGGCTCGAAGGCCAGCGCCACGCCGTTGATGCAGTAGCGTTGGAAGGTCGGCGGCGGGCCGTCCGGGAAGACGTGGCCGAGATGGCTGCCGCAGGTGGCGCAATGGCACTCGGTGCGTACCATGCCGTGGCTACGGTCGACGGTCGTCGCCACCGAGCCCGGCACCGGATCGTTGAAGCTCGGCCAGCCGGTGCCGCTCTCGAACTTCAGCTTTGATTCGAACAGCGGCGTATCGCATCCCACGCAGCGAAACGTCCCGGCGCGCTTCTCGTACAGCAGCGCGCAGCTCCCCGGCCGCTCGGTGCCGTGCTGGCGCATGATATAGTACTGCTCGGGCGTCAGCCGCTCGCGCCATTCGGCGTCGGTGCGGGTGACGGGAAAGGTATGGATGTCCATGGCGATCTCCATGCGGTGTTTTCGCCAATGTAATGCGGCAGTGTCGGGTTGTCGAAGGACCTCTGACCGTGGACACAGGTCCCCGCATTGGAAGTCTGTGTTTCAGGCCAGCCATGTCCGCGCCGTCTCCTCCCAATCGGCGCCAGTTAACGAGTCGAACGCACGGCAATCGCCGGTTCTTGCCATTCGGTGACGTCCGCCAAAACGAAAACTGCCCGCCGATGGGCGGGCAGCTTTCGGGTGAGGTCAAAAAGTGCCTCCCACCTATCCTGTGTGGATCAGAAATCGCCGATCAGGATACTGGTGCTCGAAGGAAGGTCCATCGTCGCGCCGTAGCGGTCTTCCTCCATCAGCGTCTTCGCGCCGAAGGTTCCGCGGAAACCAACGAGGAACTTGTGGCTATCGAGATCGCCCGGGCCGTCCGAGAACGAGTAGGTGTCGAACTGGTAGCGACCGAAGACGGAGAACGGGCTGTCGGCGAACCGGTAGTCGGCCTGCGCAGCGAAGGTCCAGTTGTCGAAATCGAATCCATCCTCGCTGTAGTTGCGAAAGCCGACCTCGCCTTCCAGCTTGAAATTGTCGTGCAGGAAGTAGCGCGCAACACCGCGTCCGCCCCAGATATCGACGCTGTCGCCGCCAAATCCGTCAATTTGCCCGTAGTAAGCTTGGCCGTAAACGGTCAGATTGCCGAAATACACCTGACCTTCGGGGCCGATGAGGTACTCCTTGATGTCTTCGAAGCTTCCTATGCTCGTTACCGAACCAAAGACGCCGAGCGCGAAGCGGTTCGGATCGCGCCAGAAGAGGTGAGCGCCCGCGCCGAGGTGGTCGAAGTTGAAATCGTCGAAGCGCGTGCTTTCGCCGAACAGGTCGCCCTGGATGTTCCAGTGGCTGGTGAAGGCATAATTGGCCCGTGCCGCGCCGCCAAAAATCCACGCATCCTCGCTATCACCATCTCCACTGAAACGGATGCCGCCGACATATCCTTCGATGTGGCCGGAGAAGGGATCGCGAACCTCGACGGGCGCATCCATGTAGATCGCGTCCGCCGCGAAGGCGGGGCTGGCCAATGCGATGAGCGAAATTCCGGCAAGAAGCTTCTTCATGGTCTATCTTCCTCGTTCCAAAGATGACGGCACAGTCTCATTCGCGACGGCTTCACACAACTCGATCACCGACATTCGAGGCGTCCAAGCATGTGGTTCATGCGGCGATGATGCAAATATGCAACGTCTTTCGTCTTCCCTGGAAAGCGATGGAAGCCGCCCGGTGGAACAGGTTGAATTTTCGTTTACGAACAGCAATTTTCCGCCGAATCAGATGCTCGGGCAAGTACCTTGCTGGCTCTTGGCGCTGAATGGCGTCGACCTGGCTGGCGTCAATGCTTGCGCGACAGTTCCTTCGTCGCGCCTTCCAGCCCCGCCAGCGTCAGCGGGTACATGCGCTCCGCGAAGATCTCGCGGATCATGCCGATGGAGTGGGTGTAGCCCCAGTGCTTCTGCGGCACGGGGTTGATCCACACCGCGTTCGGCCATTGGTCGAGCACGCGTTTGAGCCAGGCGATGCCGGGCTCGGCGTTCCAGTGCTCCACGGAACCGCCGGCATAGGCGATCTCGTAGGGGCTCATGGAGGCGTCGCCGACGAAGATGACCTTGTAGTCGTGGCCGTACTTGTGCAGCACGTCGAAGGTCGGGATCACCTCGGAATGGCGGCGGCGGTTGTCCTTCCACACGCCCTCGTAGAGGCAGTTGTGGAAGTAGAAATACTCCATGTGCTTGAACTCGCCGCGCGCGGCCGAGAACAGTTCCTCCACCACCTTGATGTGGTCGTCCATCGAGCCGCCGACGTCGAAGAACATCAGCAGCTTCACCGCGTTGCGGCGCTCGGGCCGCGTCTTCACGTCGAGATAGCCATGCTCGGCGGTGGCGTGGATGGTGCCCGGGATGTCGAGCTCCTCGTCGGCGCCCTGGCGGATCCAGCGGCGCAGGCGCTTCAGCGCCACCTTGATGTTGCGCGTGCCGAGTTCCACCGAATCGTCGAAGTTCCTGAACTCGCGCTTGTCCCACACCTTCACCGCGCGGCGGTGGCGGCTCTCGTGCTGGCCGATCCGCACGCCCTCGGGATTGTAGCCATAGGCGCCGAAAGGCGAGGTGCCGGCCGTGCCGATCCACTTCGATCCGCCCTGGTGGCGGCCCTTCTGTTCCTCGAGCCGCTGCTTCAGCGTCTCCATCAGCTTCTCGAAGCCGCCCAGCGCCTCGACCAGCTTCTTTTCCTCGTCGGTCAGGTGCTTCTCGGCCAGCCGTCGCAGCCACTCCTCGGGCAGGTTGGCGACATCTATCGCCGCTTCGCCGCCAATCGCCTCGACGCCCTTGAAGACGTGGCCGAAGACCTGGTCGAAGCGGTCGATGTGGCGCTCGTCCTTCACCAGCGTGGCGCGGGCCAGAAAATAGAAGCCCTCGACGTCGTAATCGACGAGGTGCGCGTCCATGCCTTCCAGCAGCGTCAGATACTCGCGTAGCGAGACGGGAACGCGGGCGGCCTTGAGTTCGAGGAAGAAGGGAATGAACATGGGTCAGGTTTGACCCCGGCGGACGGGAAATGCAAGCGTGGACGATGTGCTAGCAGAATGCTATCATTTTGATGATACGAACGGGAGCAGCGGCGATGGCCAGCCTGCATGTGAGGAACGTCGATGACGAGATCGTCCGCCGGCTCAAGGAGCGTGCGGAGCGAAACGGCCGCTCGGCCGAGGCTGAGCATCGCGCAATCCTGTCGGAGATGCTCGGACTGGCGAGGCCCGACTTCGATGACCTTGCCGCGCGCCTGCGTGAGTTGACCAAGGGGCGACCGCATACGCCGTCGGAAATCCTGCAACGGGAAGGCCGCGACGAGCGCTGATGGAGTGGGTCGTCGTCGATGCCAGCGTCGCCATCAAATGGGTCTATTCGGAAGACCTGTCTCAGCAGGCCCTGTCGATCCGAAAACGGTTTCACCTCGTCGCGCCGGACCTGATCGTTGCAGAGTGGAGCAACATCCTGTGGAAAAAGGTTCGGCGGGGCGAGTTCGGGGAGGAAGAAGCCGTCCTCGCGGCCGCATCGCTGCGTCACGCCGGGATCGAGCTCGTGCCGTCCATGGCACTCAGTCCAGGTGCGCTTCGGTTGGCGATCGAACTCGATCACCCCGCATACGACTGTTTCTACCTGGAACTCTGCCGCACGAGAGGGATCCCCATGGTGACGGCGGACAATCGGTTCGCGAGAAAGATCGCTGCCGCCAATTCGCGACCGCTGCTGCCGGTGATCACGCTCGACACGCTCATGTAGCCGCAGATCCCGCCTCGCGATCGGTCGCCCCTTCTTTCCCCCGGCTCACCGCAGATCATACTCGATGAAGCCCGTCCGCCGCGCCACGCGGTCGTAGAGCTTGCGCGCGGTCGTATTGGTCTCGTGCGTCATCCAGTAGACGTCGGCGACGCCGCGCGCGGCCGCCGCCTTGCGCACCGCCTCGATCAGGGCGGCGCCCACGCCGCCGCCGCGTGCCAGCTTCTCCGTGAACAGGTCCTGGAGATAGCAGTTGCCTTCGACCGACCAGCAGGAGCGATGAAAGATGTAGTGCACCAGCCCGGCCGGCTCGCCTTCGACCAAAGCCAGAAAGCCCTTCGGTTCGAACGGCCCCGGGTCGAACAGGCGCTCCCAGGTGGTCTCGTACACCGTCTCCGGGACGCTCGCCTCGTAGAAGACGAGGTAATCGGTCCACAGCCTTCGCCAGGCGGCATGGTCGGAGCGTTCGAACGGGCGTATGGCGAGTGCGGGTTTCATGGCTGCGTTCTCCGTCGTGCTGCACTCTCGCGCCGGTCGGTCGGTGGTACAAGGGCCAGCCGTATCTCGGCGATCGCATCTGCGCCTTCTGCCCGGAAAGTGTCTGCCGGGCGACGTCCCCTCAGCCCGCCACCGTCGGCAGGCCTTCCTTTTCCAGCGCCGCCCTGGTCTGCGGCAGAGACTCGACGCGGGCCATCAGCGCGGCCATGCGAGGATAATCCTCCGCCACCTTGATCGGTGTCGCCGCCCCCCAGCGTCCATAGACATAGATCATGTAGTCGACAGCGCCTGGGTCGTCGCCCAGGGCGAAACCCTCGCCGCGAAGCCGCGCCTCGATCTGCCGATAGCCGTCGGCCACCGTGGCGAGGCTCTGCGCCTGCACGTCCTTTTGCGCCTCTTCTTCCCTTGCAAAGCGTTGCGGGCGGAAGAAGGGGCCGAAGCCCGAGGCATGGATGTGGGTGGCGAGCATCGACAGGAAGGACAGCGCGCGCGCCCGCGCCATGCCGGAGGGCGGCACGAGGCCTGCCTGCGGGAAGCGTTCGGCGAGGAAGGAAAAGATCGCGACCAGCTCGCCCAGCGCCTCGGCCTCGCCGGGGATCGCCAGCGACGGCACGCGCCCGGCCGGATTGACCTTCAGGTAGTCCGGCGCCTGCGCCTCCCCCTTGCGGATGGCGACGCGGGTCTCATCGTAGTCGACGCTCGCCGCTTCCAGTGCGATGCGTACGCCCAGCGAACAGGCCGCTCGGTCGTAGTAGAGATTGAGCTTGGCCGTCATCGTCATGTCCTCCCGAACATCATGCCTGCCGTTTCCACATGAGGCCGCCAGCGGGTTTCGTCACGCTTGACCTGAAGCGTCGTCCTTGCCGACGGCAAGCCGTTCCTCATCCCTGCCGCCTCGCCATGAAGGCCAGCCGCTCGAAGAGATGCACGTCCTGCTCGTTCTTGAGCAGGGCGCCGTGCAGCTTGGGCAGGGCGTTCTTCGGATCGGCGCGCAGATCGGCCGGATCGATGTCGTCGACCACCAGCAGGCGGATCCAGTCGAGCGCCTCCGAGGTCGAGGGCTTCTTCTTCAATCCTGGAACCTCGCGCACTTCGTAGAACTGGGTCAGGGCCGCGCGCACGAGGGCCTGCTTGATGCCGGGATAGTGCACCTCGACGATCTTCTGCAGCGTCTCGGCCTCGGGAAAGCGGATGTAATGGAAGAAGCAGCGGCGCAGGAAGGCGTCCGGCAGTTCCTTTTCGTTGTTGGAGGTGATGATGACGATCGGCCGCTGGATCGCCTTCACGGTCTCGCCGGTCTCGTAGACGAAGAACTCCATGCGATCGAGTTCCTGCAAGAGGTCGTTTGGGAACTCGATATCGGCCTTGTCGATCTCGTCGATCAGGAGCACCACCTTGCGCCCGGCCGCGAAAGCCTCCCACAGCTTGCCGCGCTTGATGTAGTTGCGGATGTCGTTGAAGCGCTCGTCGCCGAGCTGGCTGTCGCGCAGCCGCGACACCGCGTCGTATTCGTAGAGGCCCTGCTGCGCCTTCGTCGTCGACTTCACGTGCCATTCGATGAGGTCGAGCCCCAGAGCACTCGCCACCTGGCGGGCGAGTTCCGTCTTGCCCGTGCCCGGCTCGCCCTTGACCAGAAGCGGCCGCTCGAGCGCGATGGAGGCGTTCACCGCCACCATCAGATCCTTGTCGGCCACATAGGCTTCCGTGCCTTCAAAACGCATGCTTGATTGTCCCGGATGATTGTTCAGAGTTGTCGCAAACCGTAGGGAACGAGAAGGACAGGCGCAAGGGCGTAGGGCCATGCTGGAGCGCGCGGTCTCCTGGCGTGCGAAACGGCTGACGCAAATCGACCGAAACCGATGGCGCGCCATCAGGCAAGAGCCTATATTGGGACTGGCGGTCTGCGCTTCGCGGCAGGAATAACATTCCCCGGGGCCTTACTGATCCCAAGGGAGCTGTCCCTGGGGGGACCCGTGGGTCCTCTCATACGGCGCCCACCTACGTTGTAGGCACCCGGGATCAACTTTTCCACCGGTTGTCGTGGATCGTCACTAATCCGTCGCCTGCCGGATTGAACCCGTCCCGCCCATCGTCCAAGGCTTGATGATGAGCGAAGAACAGACCCCCTCCCACCGCGACCTGAAGAAATCCCTGCGCCTGGCAGCGCTCGCCCGGCGCGACGCGCTCGATCCTCAGGTGCGCATCGATGCGGCGCTGGTCATCGCCGAGGCCGGCGCGACGGCGATCGAGATCACGCCGGGCGACATCGTCTCCGGCTTCCTGCCGATCCGCAGCGAAATGGACACGCGGCCGCTGATGGCGGCACTGGCGGAAAAGGGCGCGCGGCTCTGCGTGCCGGCGATCCTCGACAAGACCACCATCGTGTTCCGCGAACTGGTGCGGGGCGCGCCGATGGTCGACACGGGCTTCGGCACCGTCGGTCCCGGCGCGGATGCGGCCGTGCTCGATCCGACGGTCATGCTCGTGCCGCTCGCCGCCTTCGACGCGCGCGGTCACCGCATCGGCTACGGCGCCGGCCACTACGACCGCGCCATCGCGAGGCTTCATGCCCGGGGGCTCTTTCCGCGACTCTTTGGCATCGCCTTCGACTGCCAGGAGGTCGAGCAGGTTCCCGACGAACCGCACGACGTGCCGCTATCGGCGATCCTCACGGATAGCGGCTTGCGAAGCTTCTCGCTGTAGGGCTAAAGCACGTCCATGAGACTCCTCTTCCTCGGCGACATGGTCGGCCGCGCCGGCCGCACGGCGGTCTGGCAACGCCTCCCCGGCCTCATTGCGGATTTCAGGCTCGATTTCGTCATCGTCAACGGAGAGAACGCGGCTGGCGGCTTCGGCATCACGGAGGAGATCTTCCGCAACACGCTCGACGCCGGCGCCGACGTCGTCACCACAGGCAACCACGTCTGGGACCAGCGCGAGGCGCTGACCTTCGCCCCGCGGGAAGAGCGCTTCCTGCGCCCCGCCAATTTTCCAAAGGGTACGCCGGGCCGCGGGTCCGGCCTCTACATCGCCCGCAACGGCGCGCGCGTGATGGTCTCCAACATCATGGGGCGCGTGTTCATGCATCCCGAACTCGACGATCCCTTCCAGGCCGGCGAGCGGGAGCTTGCCGCCTGTCCTTTGGGCGAACAGGCCGACGCCGTGGTGATCGACTTCCACGCCGAGGCCACCAGCGAGAAGATGTGCTTCGCCCATTTCGTCGACGGGCGCGCGAGCCTCGTCGTCGGCACCCACACGCACCAGCCGACGGCCGACCACCAGATCCTCAACGGCGGCACCGCCTACATCTCGGATGCCGGCATGTGCGGCGACTATGACTCCTCGCTCGGCATGGACAAGGAGGAGCCGCTCAACCGCTTCCTGTCCAAGGTGCCGCGCGGCCGCTTCGAGGCGGCGAACGGACCGGCGACCATCTGCGGGCTGGGCGTGGAGATTTCCGACCGTACGGGACTTGCCGAGAAGGTCGCGCCGCTGCGCCTCGGGCCGCGACTGGAGGAGACCGTGCCGGCCTTCTGGAACGAGCGTTGATCGTCCGCGTTTAGCGCCGTAGCGGTGCCCGCACCCGCCGCCGCGGAAAGATCCCCTTGATGCCTCTCGCCGATGTCCTCGCCTCGCATCTGGACTGGTTTTCGGATCCCACCGCCTGGGTGGCGCTTGGCACGCTCGTCGTGCTCGAGATCGTGCTCGGCATCGACAATCTGATCTTCATCTCGATTCTCACCAACAGGCTGCCGGCCCACCAGCAGAAGCGAGCCCGTCGCATCGGCATTTCCGGCGCGCTCGTGTTGCGTCTCATCCTTTTGGCCACCGTCTCCTTCATCGTGACGCTGACGACGCCGCTCTTCACGCTCTTCGACCATGGCTTTTCCTGGCGCGACCTGATCCTGATCGCGGGCGGGCTCTTCCTGGTTTGGAAGGCGACCAAGGAGATCCATCACTCCGTCGATCCGGACGATCCGAAGGAAGACATCGTCGGCACGGTGTCACTGTCGGTTGGCGCGGCGATCTTCCAGATCCTGCTGCTCGACCTCGTCTTCTCGATCGATTCCATCATCACGGCGGTCGGCATGACCAACGAGATCGCCATCATGTACATCGCCGTCATCAGCGCGGTGATGGTGATGCTGATCGCCGCCGAACCGTTGTCGCGCTTCATCGCCAGGAACCCCACCATCGTGATGCTGGCGCTGGGTTTCCTCTTGATGATCGGTATGACCCTTATCGCCGACGGCATGGGCTTCCATGTGCCCAAGGGCTACATCTATGCGGCGATGGGCTTCTCGGCGCTGGTCGAGGCGCTCAACATGCTGGCGCGGCGCAAGCGGGCGAAGGAGAGATCCGCCAGATCGCTCGGCCAAGGTCCGGCCGATTGATGTGATGCGCCCCGGCCAGGCCGGTTCAGACGCCCCGCAGGATCAGGATCGTCGGCCGACGCGGGAGGTCGCGCAACGACACGGTGAAGTTCGGCTCGGAACGAAAGTCAACCGCGTATCCGTCGCCCATCATTGCGAGGAACTCGCCCATCGGGGTGGAGTTGCGATGCATCGGCAGCACGATCGACGAATTGAGGCGCGTGGTGATCTCGCTCATGTTGGCGAGCGACTGGGTCATGCCGCCGTCGACCGGCACCATCACGATGTCGAGCCTGCCGATCGCGCCATAGTGCTCGTTGGTCAGCGGGTGGTGCAGATGCCCGAGATGGCCGATGCACAGGTCCGCCACCTCGAAGATGAAGATCGAGTTGGCGTTCTCCTCCATCGCGCCGAAACGTCTGATGTCGGTCGTCACGTTACGGACATAGACGTCGTCGACCACGACGGCATGGCGCGCCGGTTCGCCGCCATCCGGGTTCCAGCCGGGCAACACGTGCTCGATCGCCGGATCGGGATTGTTGGTGAAGTGGGTCGAGTGCGCCTTGTTCATGGTGACGACCCGCGGCAGCGGGTCGCGCCCGTAGATGCCGGAGTAATCCGTGGCGACCCGCACGCCGCCGGGTGATTCGATCACATAGGTGGAGTGTCCGGCATAGGTGATGGTCACTTCGCCGGATGAACGCGTCGCCTGCGCTGGCGTGTAGCTGGCATAGGTCACGAAGGGCAGCGTCTGGGCGATTGCCATGCATTTCGAGGGAACGGGGTCGGATTGCGCCCATGCGGCCGGCGTCGGCCAGAGGAACGCGGCCGCCGACAGGGCGGTGGCAAGGAAGGCTGCGGCGCGGTGAAGGGGCATGGCGGTCTCCTACGGTTGGGGGATCCACCGCCATTACGACACGTCAGGTCGCATGGCCGGAGTCACGATTTCGCGAGTGCGGAATCCCGCCCCGAAATTCCCGTGGCACGGTTGCAATTTCCCACCGGGCCGTCTATATCGCCTTCATCTTGGACGCGCCCATCGTCTAGCGGTCAGGACGGCGCCCTCTCACGGCGCAAACAGGGGTTCGATTCCCCTTGGGCGTACCATCCTTTTCTCTCGTCAGCAGCGCGCGCCGGACATGATGGCATGTGCTAGTAACCCGTGCTTCGCGGGGTCACGCACGTCTCTCGGCGCATGTCGACGAAGCCGGGCGCGTGCGCAATGGCGGACTTGAGGAAGCAACTGCGCTGCGCAATTTGGCGTTTTTTGGTTCCCGCAATGAGCATCAGTCTATATGGGTGAGGGTGACAGCCTCCAGCCTGGAGACCAGTTTCTGGTCGCTGGTGCGTGGCGGGCATCAAATCTGGGATACGGGGGATGCTGAAGATGCTGCGGAGAATCTTGCTTCTGGCCTTGGTTGCGGGCCTGGCGGCATCGCTCTCCATGCCCGCTTCGGCGGCTGAATCGATCACGCTGAAGATTGGTTATCCGCCGGGCGGCGGCTTCGACCTGTCCGGTCGGCTCTTCGCACGTCATTTTGGTCGGTTCATCGAAGGAAATCCGACGATTGTCGTACAGAATGTGCCGGGTGGCGGCAGTCTCAAGCTGACGGAGATGATGCAGGAATCCGAACCCGGCGACGGCTCCGTCGTTGGGATGATAAGCCCGACCATGGCAACGGCGCCACTTCTGGATCCGACCCTGCAGCATCTGAAGGCTTCCGAGATCCGTTGGCTCGGGGGATTCAGGAACGAGGCCTCGGTATGCTTCACCGGCGGGGAGAGCGGCGTAGAGACGGTGGACGATTTCCGCAGGAAGGACGTGCTGATCGGTTCCTCCGGTAAGGCGAGCACCACCTACCTGCATGCGGCGCTCGTCAAGAACCTGCTCGGCGCCAACTTCACTATCGTGACAGGCTTTCAGGGCATAAGCGATATCGACGCTGCGATCCAGCGCGGTGAGATAACGGGTCGCTGCAGCGCATCTTACTCGTCGCTGCCGGCGTTGGGGCTGATAGATAGTATCAACATCATCCTCGCGGTCGTCGCGGATGACTCGACCGACGCGGCGAACATACCGATCCTGTCCGATTTCGCCGCTTCTCAGCGTGATCGAGACGCTGCGGACATCATAACTGGGACGCTGAGATTTCACCAGCCGGTGATGCTTCCCTTGTCCGCCACGCCCGAGATCGTCGAAACGTATCGCGCGGCGTTCGACAAGATGGTGGTCGATCCGGAGTTCCTGGCCGACGCCGAAAAGTCGAAGGCCGATATCTCGACCACCCGAGGGGCGCGCATCGACGAGATCGTCAAGACGTTCTACGCCAGCCCGCCGGAAACGATCGCTAGAGCCCGCGAAATGATCAGGTAGCCGACAGGTTCGCGAGAAAGCGCCACGATGGACGTGGTTCTGGCGGCTCTGGCAGAGATGATTGAGCCCTTGCGGCTTGCGATGCTGATGGTTGGTGTCTGCGCCGGCTTGGTCATCGGCGTGATTCCCGGACTGGGCGGCTTGTTCGGCATGGCACTGCTGATCCCGCTGTCCTTCGGCCTCGATCCCTATTCGGCGATCGCGCTGCTCATCGGTATGTCCGCGGTGACGACGACCTCGGATACCATTCCGGCCGTGCTGATAGGGGTTCCCGGCACGGTGGGGTCGATGGCGACTGTCGTCGACGGTCACGCGCTCGCCAAACGCAACCAGGCGGGGCGGGCGCTCGGCGCGGCCTACACGGCCTCCCTCCTTGGCGGCTTGTTCGGCGCTTTCGTTCTGGCGGTCAGTCTACCGCTCCTGCGGCCCCTCGTCCTCATGCTGCGTACGCCCGACTTCCTGGCGATCACGCTGCTGGGACTTTCACTTGTCGCGATGCTGGTCGGTCGCGATCCCCTCAAGGGCTTCGCCGCCGCCTGCGCCGGGGTGATCCTCTCCTTCGTCGGCATCGACGATCAGACCGCCGCGCATCGCTGGACCTTCGGCCAGATCTACCTCTGGGACGGTTTGCCGCTGGGCGCGGTCTTCCTCGGTCTCTTTGGAGTTCCGGAGGTGGCCTCCCTCCTGTCGCGGAAGGCGATCGCGGATCGTGGCGCCGTGGCGACCAGCGGCGTGCGCGAAGGGATAGGAAACACGCTTCGCGAGTGGCGGCTGGTCTTGCAGTGCAGTGGCATCGGCGCCCTTCTCGGAGCGCTCCCGGGCGTCGGCCTCTCGGTCGTGAGCTGGATCGCCTACGGGTTCGCCAGGCGCCATCGGGGCGACGGTCCGGAGTTCGGTGAAGGCAACATACGGGGCGTCATCGGCCCCGAGAGCGCCAACAATGCCAACGAGGGCGGCTCCCTCATTCCGACCATCGCGCTGGGCATTCCGGGCGGAGCCGGCACCGCGCTCCTGCTCGGGGCGCTAATCGTCCATGGCGTCGTGCCTGGCCCGCACATGCTCGAAGCCAATGCATCGGTCACCGTCGCCATGATCCTCAGTCTGGCGGTGGCGAACGTCGTCGGCGCGGGGATCTGCCTGAGCCTTTCCAATCCTCTCTCCCGGATCGCCACCGTCAGTTCCCACATCATCGCGCCGATTGCCCTCATCTTCATCATTCTCGGCGCGTTTCAATCGTCCGCAAGTGTGAACGACGTGGTGGTGCTGCTCTGTTTCGGCCTGGTCGGCATGATCATGAAGGCCCGTGAATGGCCGCGACCGGCCCTCGCACTCGGCTTCGTCCTTGGCGAACTCGTGGAACGAAACTTCTTCCTGTCCTGGCAGATTTTCGGATGGTTCACCTTCCTGAGGCCGAGCTTCCTTCTCGTGGCCTTGCTTCTTGCCTTCCAGATTGTCTGGCATCTGTCTGGCCGGGGCAGGCGGGGCCGGACCTTGGCGCCTTCGGATCCGAAAGGCGTCTGGAGTTCTGTCGTGGTGATCGCGTTCGCGAGCCTCGTCCTGCTGACCGCCCGGAGCCTGCCGTCGCAAGCGGCTCTGTTCCCTTCGATCACCGCCGTTTTCCTGTTGCTCCTGGCCGCATCCATGTTGACGCGGGCTCTGGTGGCCGCACGGGATGACGACGTCGCGTCCGCGGGATGCGGTTTGGGGACCGCTCCGGTGCTGACCGGGGGCAATGCGGCGGTCGTCGTTGGTATACCGGTCTTCCTGGCTGGCCTGTTCGCGTTCGGTCCGCTGCTCACCAGCGGCCTGCTCGTTGCCGCCACGATGCGCTGGGGAGGCGAAGGCCTTGCGCGATCGGCTTCGGCCGGCGCCATCGTCGCGCTTGTCGTCCACCTGGTCTTTGACCGGTTGATCTCCACGCCTTGGCCGAGGAGCCTGCTGGAAACGGCGTTGTCAGCCCTCGGCTGACAGCATTTCGGCGACCTTCGAGCGCTGCAGTTTTCCTCCGGCGTTGTATGGCAGGCTTTCGACGATGCGAATGATTCGGGGGCGCTTGTCCGGCGCCAGGTTGCGAATGCAATAGGCGCGGAACTCGTCTACGTCGGCGATGGTCGAGATGATGGCGGCGACGATCTCCTGGCCGTAGACCGGGTGGTCGATGCCGGCCACGGCGACGTCAATGACGGCGGGATGCTGCGCGAGAATCGCCTCGATTTCCTGCGGCGCGACGTTGACTCCGCCCCGAATGATCATGTCGGCGCCTCGCCCGATGATCGTCAGGAAGCCTTCGTCGTCGAGGATCCCGATGTCGCCGGCAATTCCCCAGTCCTTGCCGCGCAGTTCGCGGCCTTCCGGACGGATGCCCTCGGGCTCGATCGTCACCTCGCTCAGATAGGGCGTGATCGCCTTGACCAGACCGGCTTCGTTGCTCGGCAGTCGCGCGCCCGTCACCGCATCGATGATCTCGACAGTGACGCCGCTGACCGCGCGTCCGACGGTCTCGGGGCGTTTGACGACGTCTTCTCCAGCCAGCATGGTCGCGGTTCCGGTCAGGTTGGACGAGTACGCCATGCGGTAGCCAGGCGTAAGGTAGCGATAGGCGCCGATCTTGTCTTCGGGCAGCGCCGGGCCGCCGGTGCTGCGAAGCTGCCGCAGATGCGGGAAATAGGGTCGGGGGCGTTCGCCGATCTCATGGACCATCGTAGCGATGATGCTCGGTGGCAGCGCGACCCCCGACGCGCGCGTCGACGTCAGCGTCTCGATCAGTTCGCCCGCCGACGCCAGTGGCGGCATCACATGGATCCGGCCGCCGCCGATCAGATAGTTCAACACGCGGGCGCGGGTCGCGGAGATCGAGATGCTCATGGGCACGAGGAGCAGATTGTCCTTGTCGTGTCGCGAAGTGATGCCGTGCCTCAGCCGCCCCATGGTGACTTCGTGGCTTTGCAGGTAGATCTTCGGCACTCCCGTCGTTCCGGACGAGAGCGCGCAAAGGGCGAAGGCGCCTACCGGTCCGGTGGCGCTGGCGAAGTCGGCCCACGGCGCGGACTTGCGCCACGAATCGTCGAACAGGACCCAGGGGTAGTCGTCGACCGACCGCGGCATTCGCCGGCTTTCGACCGAGAGCGTCGCGTCGATTGCCTTCGCGATTGCCGATCGCTGGGGGCCCGGCGTTCTAAAGTCCATCATCAGCAAACAGGCGCCGACCATCCAGCCGCCGATCATGCCGGCAAGCAGATCGACATTGGACTGCAGGTACAGCGCGACGCGGCTGTCCGGTCCACAGCCGTGGGCCTTCAGCATTGTCGCGAAGCCGGCCGATCGCTGCAGCAGTTCGCCGGCTGTTATATCCGCTTCGCCGGAAATGACCGGCCGATCGAGTTCGGCGGACAACGTTCCGACGACTGCTTTCGCGACTGCGCCTAGCAAATGAGACCCCGACGAATGAGTATGGTCGACAAGATTCGAGAAGAACACCCATATCGTCGTGCCTTCGGCAAGGCAATCCGCCCAGTCAGCAGTGTTTTGATGGAGCCGATACATCCGTTAGATGCATCATTCCTAAAAATGCTAATTTGACGATCGCAGCCGCTGTGACACGTAAACTGGATACAAATCTGTCGTTTTGCGCGATGAATCTTGATGGCGTGGGCTCTGTAGCTGTGTGTTTTGCGGTGCTCGGCGGCGGAATCGTCGAACGCAGGGTTGTTGCGCGCATTTTCTGTGGCTATCGTTCCATGCCAAGTTCGAAGGAAGACAAGCGGTTCTCAGCTTCATGCTGCTGAAGGAAGTGAAACTTGGGCCCGCTTGCGATGCCGCTTCTTCTTGTATCTGGTGCAGGCGGTTCCTTCCGCCTCCCGGCAAACGCGGGCAGGACCTGGAATGAATCGGGATGCGATGGAGTTGTCGGCTCCCTATGTGGCTGCGGCGTCGGACGCTGAAGCACGGATGATACATCATTGGACCAAGGTCTTCGACATGGACCGTGTTGGGCTCGATGATGATTTCTTCGAATTGGGCGGCGACTCGCTGTTGGCCGCAACGCTGGTGACATCCTTGCAGGGCGCCTTCGGCGTGAAGCTTCGCGAGAGCGAACTGACGGAACTCTGTACGCCGCGCAAACTCCTGGCGAGTTTCGGCGTTGCGGACACCGCGGGACGAGCGATGCTTCCCAGCAACGTCATTGCGGTCAATTCCGGCGGATCGCGCCCGCCATTGTTCATGATCCATGGCGCGGTGGGTATCGTGTTCATGCAGCCGCGTTTCCGCGCCGCCCTTGATCCCGAGCAGCCGGTCTATCTCTTTCAGGCCCAGGGCTATGACGGGGCGGCCGAACCGCTGGCGCGTGTCGAGGAGATCGCCGCGGCCTATCTCCGCTCCATCCTCGAGATTCAGCCCGGGCCACCGTGGAACCTGGTCGCATACTGCGCTGGGGGTTGGATTGCTGTCGAACTCGTCCAGCAAATGCAGCGCCAAGGGCTCCAGCCGCGAAGCGTCATCCTCGTCGACACAAATCTTCCCTTGGGCATGCGCAAGGACTACAGCCTGAAGCGGCCCCGGATCGGAACGCTGCGGCTGCCCATGCTCCCGGATGCCGCCGTGAGCCTCATCAAGGGCGGCAGTGCTCTGGCGCGTCGGATCAAGTCGTTCGTCAACACTGGCAGGTTCCAGGACCACGACGACCCGGCGGCATTCGACGATCCGGCCATCCGGCGCCGCCTGATCTCCAGGATGCGGCGTCGAAACGAGAAGCGAGGCGCTTCGAAATCGGCGGCGTTAGCGGCGTTGCCCGATGACGGAACAAGTGAAATCCACGCCGCGCCGTTTGGCGGCCTCTATGCCGGCGAGGCTGCGGCGGTGACGGCCGCGGTGCTGAAGCTCGCCTATCGATCCTACTCGCCGAGCCCGTCCGACTATCCGTTCACGTTCATCTCCAGCCTCGCGCGATCGGCGCCGTTCGACGATCCGGACTACCCGATCAACCGTCTGCTGCCGAACCGAAGGGTGATCATATCGGGCGAAACCCACGGCGAAGCCGTCGCCTCTGCGGAAACAGCGAACCTCATTCAGAAGATCGTGGATGCGGGGGATGCTTTCATATCGGATCGGCCGCGGCGGCTGGCTGGCATGATCAAGGGTTGCGCGGGAGACACTCCGTGAGGATCGCCGTCGTCTCGGCCTTTCCCTTTCTGTCTAACCCCGGAATGATTACGGTCGACCGGGCGGTGGTTGACGTCTTGCAGGACGCCGGCATCGAATGCGACATCGACTTCTTCTGTCTGGAGAAGGCCTTCACACTCGATCTCGGCTATCTCGCGATCGATTACAACCACCTCGATCGCGCCGACCGGCTCGACGGTTACGACCGCATCCTGTTCTGGGGCGATTTCCTGCATTGGAAGAATTACGTCCTCCGCGATGTCGTGCCACGAATGACGAGAAGCGGCGCGGCGAACTCGCCTTCGGCTGTGGTCGATGCCTGGTACAAGCTGATCATGCTCGAAGGGCGGGCCGATCTCCAGCGCAAGTCGATCATCTTCGGTTCCACGGTCTACGCACTCACGGCGACCGATCTCGCCGATGACCGGTACACGGCCGCGCTCTCGGCGCTTTATGCGAATGCGCGGCTGGTGCGGCTGCGAGACGTCATGTCCGCGGGCTTCGCCGCGCAGCTCGTCGGCGATGGTCGCGACTATCTGGGCTGCGACTGCGCCTTCTTCCTGAAGCGACGCGATGGTTCCGCCGCGGACGACGGCGCGCGGTCGGGCCATGTCGCCTTCGCCTTTGGCCGGTCCGGCTCGACGATTCTCTACAAGGGGTTCACCGATCTCCTTGCCGGGATGGCCGAGCGAAGGACACTCGACCTGGGCTGGCTTGGCCAGACGCGGCCGCTTGAGATCGACCACAAGCTCCTCGACATCCGTAGCGCCGCTTTCGTGGTGACCGACATCTACCATGTCGCGGTAACGGCGATGCGCGAAGGCATCCCGGTCCTCTGCTTTGCGCGCGGCACGGCGGCGACCGACACGACGCTCGCCGACAAGAAGAAGGAAATCCTGATGAGCCAGCACTTCGCGCGCCGCAACCTGGTGCACCAAGAGATCATCCATCTCACCTCGTCCAGTGACAAGGCCGCAAGGGAACTGGCTCGTCAATGCCTAGAAACGGTGGGGGACGCGGATCATCAGGCGGTCGTCGCCGGATATCTCAAGCGTCATGTCGATCGGCAGAAGGCCAGTCTGCATGCCGCTGTGTTCGGCAAATAGCCTGGAGTATCCCTGCTTTGACCTACACGGATGCTTTAGGGGTTCCCGGGCATCGGCCCATGCGCATAGGCCACCCGGCGTTCCGCTGAGAAACGCTCCAGCACGTCGCCATAGGTCGTGATGATTTCGAACTTGAGCGCGCGGTCGACCGGATAGGCGTTTTCCCGTTCCTGCTCGATCAGCTTCGAGAGCACCTTCTCTTCGACGGGGCGCCCGATCCGCCGCGCGATCGCTTCCACCACCGAACGCGGATCGGTCACGAGCGCCTCGGTCGAAATCTCGAGCGGCTTTATGCCTTGCTCCGCGAAGGCCATCATCCAGAACCGCTCGCTGTTGATCACCAACCTGCAGGCTCGTTCGACGGACTCGCGGTCGAAGCGAAGGTCGAGAATGCGGATACTCGTTTTCGCGTCGGAGAATGACCACCGATTGGTGCTCGCCGCCGCGACCAGACTGGCAACCTGAGCGGCAAAGCCGTCACGATAGAGATGGATGAAATGGTTCTCCACCGTTGCGTCGAAGCCGTAGGGATGAACCTGGTTGAAGAACCGCGTCTGGGTGGCCATCAGCTTCGCGGCGAAGAAGCCCCCGGCGGCGCGACGATGCAGGAGTTGCTCACCATAGGCGACCCGCGCGGCTTCGTCGGCTTGCAGATCGCCGACTATACCCCAGCGCGCGGCCAATATCTTGGCGACATGCGGGCTGTAGTATTCGTTGGGAATGCCCCAGCCTTGACCCACCAAGTATCGACAAAGCGTGAAACTGGCCGTGCGAGGCGAGGTGCAGAGGTAGATGGCTTTTCCCGCCGGTCCGTCCTCCCCGTCGAAATGGGGCGAGACCAACTGGTGTATGTCGAGACGCGTCAACTCAGGTCGACTTTCACCGTGAAGCGCAGCGAGCGCTCGAAGGAGCAGTTGGCGATGAATGGGGGTGCTTCGATCTTGGGCAACGGGATCTCGATGAAAGCGCCGTCGCTGAAGACGTCCTGCGAGCGGAACAGCTCATCGACGCGTTTCCACAATTCGCGGCGAAAGCGGATGTCGATGTCGGCCTTCATCTCGAACCGCATGAGCAGGCTCTTGATTTCCCGGTAGAGCTTGCCCTTGGCAAAGGAGAGCTTCCGCCCGACTCCGTAGTTGACGACGCGCTCGTCGTTGGAGTGCTCGATGACGCGGGCGATGCCGGCCTTGGGCAGGATGTGGCGCTGGTAGCCCATGAGATGGAGCCGGTGATAGAGGTCGACGTCTTCCCCGCAATAGCCCTGCATCACCTCGTCGTAGCCGGCCACCTCGTCGAACGCGGTCCGGTCGATGACGCAGGTGCCGCGGACGTCGTTGCGGAAGTCGAACTCCGCGTAACGACCGGCGGGGATCTGCGCCACCATGTCGATGAAATCGGGCGCGAGCACGATGTCGGCATCGACGAAGACGAGCTTTCCGCCGCGCGCGTGGCTGGCGCCCGCGTTGCGCGCCTGCGACGCGTTGAACAGCGGACGGTCGTCGATCTCCACGACCTCGACGCCGGGAAAATTCGCCCGGACATGGTGGCGTGTGCCCTCCGGACAATCGAAATCGACCACCACGACCTCGCAGCCTGCAAACGCCGTCAGTTGCGGAAGGGTCTGCTTCAGGTGATCGAGCCGACCCTTGCAGGTTGTTATGAATGAGATTTCAGGTGTCGGGTCGGACATGAACGAGCCAGCGCTTGATTGAATCCGAGACCGCGTCGGTCTGGGCGACATGAACGAAGTGGCCGCCTTCGACGGCCGCGACCGAGACGCGGTCTCCACCATAGTCCCTCGACCGCTCGAAGGTGTCGGCCATCATGTAGGGGTCGGTTGCGCCGTAGACCAGCAGGAATGGCGCTCGTCCAGCCGGCAGGCCATCCAGCAGTGCATCGCGCGTGCGCGGATAGTTCTGGGCATAATAGCTGGCCATGGCGAATGCGGACGACCGCTCCAGCGTCGCGACGAGCCGTGCCCGGTGCAACGGATCATGGCTCCACTCCGCCAACCGCGTCATGTCGAAACCTTCGCGCGTGTCGCCGGTGGCGATCTCGCGCGCGTAGGCCGATGCCTGCCATTGCTCCTCGTCCTGCATGCCGGCCAGCAAGGCGGACGGGTGTGGCGCACTAATCGACACGAAGGCGCGGTATCCTTCGGCTCCCTGCATCCAGAGCCACCAGCCGACGGCTCCGCCCCAGTCATGGCCGACGAAGATCATGTGGCGACGGCCCAGCGCACGGGCTAGTGCGGCCGCATCGCTAGCCACGGCAAGGATGCCGTAGGCCTTGGGCTCGTCGGGCTGGCCGGCCTCGTTACATCCCCGCAGATCGAGAAACACGCTGGTTCCTGTCGGATTGATCCGCCGGGCGAGAGGCATCAGGCTTTCCCAGAAATCCGGGAAGCCATGCAGGAAAACGAAAACAGGACCGCCGTCGCCGATGGTCCTGTACGATACTCTCGTGCCACGGTTCCGGAAACGATACTCCCGGACGTCCAACGTCACGAAACCATCCTCGGCGAAAGGCCGCTAGAATTTCAGCTTGAGGCCGACAAAGGGGCCATGAACGAGGATATCGTCGTCCTCAATGAAATTCTCGGAGGTCACGTTCCACAACTGCTGTGCACGGTATCCGACAATCACCTCGGTTCCGTCGTTGGGCTTGTAGGAAACGCCGGCCGAAGCCGTGATCTCCGCCAGCCAGTCGTTCTCGCTCTCGCTCTCGCCATACTCATACGGGCCGTACTGCTCATCCTCATAGCTCGCCTGGTACTCGAAGCTGAGGCTCGTCTTGCGGCGCCCGTAGATGGCCGAGCCGGAAACCGCGCCGACCACGCCCCAGGTGCCGCCATAGCGCGCATCGACGCCCACGCGCGGGCCGACACCGAGGAACTCAGTCGTCCCGACCTTGCTTGTGGCGACCGAACTGTCAGCGTCGAACGCCGTGAACGAGACCCCCTGTTCGAGCTCGAGATGCATGCCGCGAACACCGGCAAAGAAACGCGCCTCGAAATTGTCCTGCTTCACCCGACGCCCGATGTCGAAATCCAGCGTCTGCATGCCGAAACCGGTGTTCAATCCAAAAGTGCCGAACCCGTTGCCGAAGGAGTCGCTATAACTCACGTCGTTGTCGAGGAACTGCGTGACGGTACCCGTGATGCGCCAGTCATACGGCGACGTCGCATCGAAAGCGCGACCAACCGAGATAGAGCCATAACCGCCGATATCGTTGTCGAAAGACACCGGGCCGTCACCGACCTTGCCGATCGCCTTCGAATAGTCGGACAGGGTCAACCCGCCCTCGGTCATGATCTCCAGGGAAGGGTAGCTGCTCTCTGCAGAAGCAACGGATGGGCCAGCCACCGCCGCCGCTCCCGCCGCAACCAGCTTGATCGTTCGTCCAGACATGCCTTCGCGACGTTCCATTATTCTCTTCCCACATCGGAGTTATAGCCGACGATGCGCTCCGCGCTAAATCCAAACAAGTCCTCCGAGATTCCGGCGTCCATTTTGGGATAGAAATTTTTCTCTTGTGGCTGAATGGCAACAGCATCGCAACAAGCTCAAGGCGTCATGTTGCATTGGCCTCGTCTCCTGCGCTAATCGATACGCGCGGATGTCCGGCTTCCGCATTCTCTGCGGCGTCGGCGCGCGGTGGATCGGGGACTGGATGCGTATCACCGAACAACTGATTCTCCGGCTATACGCGACAGCCGAGCGGCAGAACCGCGCTGGTGATCCAGAACCGGAAATCGTTGCGGATCATGTGGTTGCTGGCAAAATCCTTCGCAACAGCGAGGGTTTCCGCAAGGATTACGGACTGATCAGTGACTTCACGCTCAGTCGTTTCAACACAGATGGCGAGGAATGGGCAAAAAGACGTGCCCTCTCGCAGAAATACTTCGGCAGCGTCAAGGCCGCCGCCTTCAGCGACAAGATGGGCAAGGCTGCTGCGGATACCTTTCATCCGGAGGTCGTATTGGGCGGGAAGGGCCTGCGTCGCCACTGCATTGTCTATGCCGCCGGAAACCTGTTTCGGATGTTTGGATGCGATGCCGTTCCAGACGGCTTCGTGGAATGGACGGAGCGGGTCAGAACCTTCGTCCAGGATCTCCAGGTCAGGACTTTGACTGGTCTGCCGTGCGGCGACGCGGTCGCCTCTCGCAAGGAGCCGCTTCTCGAGGAACTGCGTGCGATTCTTCCCGCCGCTTTCCCACTGTTGTCGGCGGGAATCGAGCGCCTGGGCGATGAGTGCAAGGTGATCGAGGAGATTGCCATGCTGCTGTTTGGCGGCGTGGACTCGACGGCCTCGACGATCCTTTGGTGCATGGAGTTGCTGGGGCGCGGGGCGGAGTACCAGGCCATCCTGCGCCAGCAGGACCCTGCCGAGAGGCGAGAACTCATCGGGGTGTTCATCAACGAGATCATGCGGCGATTCCCGGCCGTCCCACTGCTCGTCCGCACGCCCGCCGCCGATACGACGATCGGCCGGCGGCGCTTTGCGAAGGGGCGGCCGGTGATGATCTCTATCATCGGCATCCATCACGATGCGCGCAATTGGGAAGATCCGTTCCTGTTCGACTACCGTCGTCGGGAGTTCCTGGAGAAATCCTACAGGCACGGTGCCTTCATCCCTTTCAGCCATGGCCCGCGCACCTGCGCCGGGGCGCGACTCGCCGCCGACGAGATCCGCGAAGCGGTGCTGCACCTGACGGACCATTTCGAGATCGAGCAGCCGGCCGAACGGCTTGCATTCGACTACGGCTTGACGCTCAATCCAGCGACCTGGGAGCACATCAGGTTCAGGCCGCTGCATTGAAGAAGCAGGGTTCCTTCCACGATTGGAGATCGGTTTGGCCGACATCGTAGACAACACGGCGTTCGAACGGCCGGTCCTGTTCACCTCTACCATGGACCTGCTGGCCGCGACGCCGCCGTTTAAGGACTTTGAACTCGAGCGCATCGTTCGCAGCGTCCAATTCCAGATCGACCAGAACACCTGCCTCTTCGCCATCGAGCGCGAGCGACTGGCCGGCTACATGGGCTGGATCCTGACGTCGCGCCGGATCGTCGAGGACTGGAAGAAGGCCGAAGGCATCCTGCGGCCGGCGGTCGAGGCCGAAGCGATCGTCGTGACCATCATCGCCGTCCATACGCCGAGCCTTATCCTGCCCTTGATCCGGAAGGCGAAGACGCGGTCGAAGGGCCTGCCGGTCTACTGGAAGCGCATGAGCCCGGATGGCCGGTCGGAAGTTGTAAGGTCCGTCCCGTGATCAGCAAGACGCAGCACGACATCGCCATCCGCTTCGGGTCACTCGTCGGGACCATGCGGGTCGGCGTCTGGTCTGCCTCCGACGACGCGCCGGTCCTGTTCTGCCTGCCGGGCTTCATGGGCCAGATCGGCAATGATTACAGGTTCATCGCCGAGCATCTCGCCCGAAACGGCTACCGTGTCGTGGTGCCCGATCTGATCGGTCGCGGCGACAGCACCTACTTCGGGCGCAAGGAAGTCTACTCGCCGCGCAACACGATGTATGCGATGCACGCCGTGTTCAGCGCGTTCCCCGGCAGGCTGCGGTTCGTGATGGGTACGTCCTGGGGCGGCATCATGGCGATACTGTACATCAAGGCTTTCAAGGAACAGTTTCAGGGCTTGATCCTCAACGACATCCCCGCGACCAGCGGCGGCGCGAACGTCGAGTTCCGCGACCACCTCATCGAAGGGTGCAGCGCCGAGTTCGACAGCCTCGCCGAGGCCGCGCGCTGGGGGCATGACCTGATGGATAAGTCGATCGGGCCGCTTCCCGGCAGTATCGATGCCAAGTTCTTCGGCGACAACTACGTTCGCCAGGCGGGCTCGCGTTACCGCTTCAAGATCGATCCGGTGTTCGCCGAGGTGATTCGCGACAATGTCGGAGTCCGGTTCGATCTGACCGACAGCATCCTCGACATGAACTGCCCCGTTGCCATGCTCTATGGCATCGACAGCTGGTTCCGCGACCCCGCCGTCATCGACACGATCCGCGCCAGCGGGCGCGACATCACCGTCTTCGACAGCCTCGCCGGAAAGCACCCTCCATGTCTCGCGACGCGCGACCAGCACATGATCGTGCAGGGTTTCCTCGACTACGCGACCAACAAATCCAAGGTCGCTCCCTAACCGGTCGACAAATGGGCTGTCGCCGCGCTAACTCGGTGAAGCTTACGGGAGGACCATCATGGCAAAGGTTGCAATCATCGGCAGCGGCTTCATCGGCCGCGCCTGGGCGATCAGTTTCGCGCGGGCGGGCAACGAGGTGGCGATGTGGGATCAGGTCGCCGCCGCGACCGAGGGCGCGCGCGGCTTCATCTCGGGCGTGCTTGGCGACCTCGAGGCCAACGACCTTCTGCGCGGGCAGGCGCCCGATGCGGTGCTGGCGCGGATTTCCGTGACGAGCGACATCGAACAGGCACTGTCGGGCGCGCACCATGTCCAGGAGAACACGCCCGAGAAGCGCGACGTCAAGCGCGAGGTGTTTTCCTTGATCGACGGCCTGGCGGACGCGGACGCGGTGATCGCGAGTTCGACGTCGGCGCTGCTGCCGTCGAGCTTCACAGAGCATCTTTCCGGACGCCATCGCTGCCTCGTCGTCCATCCGCTCAACCCGCCCTATCTCATCCCCGCGGCCGAGGTGGTGCCATCGCCCTGGACCTCGGCCGAGACGGTGGAGCGCACGCGCGCGCTCCTCGTGGCGGCCGGGCACGCCCCTCTGGTGATGAAGCGCGAACTCGACGGCTTCATCATGAACCGGCTCCAGGGCGCGCTGCTCGAAGAGGCGTTCCGGCTGGTTGGCGACGGCTATGCGAGCATCGAGGACGTCGATGTCGGCATCCGCGATGGGCTTGCCCTGCGCTGGTCGTTCATGGGACCATTCGAGACGATCGACCTCAACGCGCCGGCCGGCGTGCGCGACTATGTCGAGCGCTATCAGGGCATCTACGAGACCATGTTCCACCAGATGCAACGCCGGGTGGACTGGGCCGGCCCGGTGCTGGAGACGGTCGAGGCCGACCGCCGCGCGAAGCTGCCGGCCGATCGCCTTTCGGAGCGCCAGGTCTGGCGTGATCGCAGGCTGATGGCGCTGGCCGCGCACAAGCGCAAGTCCGACGACGATATCGGCACCTGAGCGCAACAGGCGAAGCATCTGTCCGAGCGCCGCGCCGCTCAGTCCGGCCGGTGGCCGGCGAATCTCTCGAACAGGTCCGTGGCGCCCACCTGGCCCCCCTTCAGCAGCAAAAGGGCCCCGTCCAGCGGGTGTCCGGCCGCATGGCCGCGGCAGATCGCGACCCCAGGCCCCGCGCGCTCGACGAAGGAGAGGCTGCGGAACCCAAGCCGCCGGACGATCGCGCTCGATGTGTCGCCGCCGGCAATCGCGATCCGGCCGATGCGGTGGCGGTCGGCGATGGCGCCTGCGAGTTCGGCAAGGCGTTCGGACAGCGCGGCGGACGACAGGCCGTAGTCCAGCTCGGATTGGAGATGGACGAGCACGTGGCGGTCGAGATCCAGCAGCCGCGCGCAATGGTCCGCGAAGCCTGGCAGGCTCGCTCCGAGATCCGCCTCGGTCAAAGCCATTCGTTCGTATCCGGTCGCGGCGGCCACCTGCGCCTCGGTGGCCGAAGATCGGCTGCCCGCTATGGCGAGAACAGGGACGGCCTCATGCCCCTTCGGCGCCAGCAAGGTATGAGGTTCCGCCGACACCGATCCGCCGAGCGCTTCCGCCACGCCGCTCGAGCCGATCAGGAGGATCGGCGCGAAGGCCTCGGGCCATTGTCGCAGCGCCGCGCCAAGCCGCTCGACATCCGCCTGGTCCACTGCGTCGACGAGGGTCCGGCCGCGCGAACCGAAGCGCTCGGCTAGGCCGTCCTCCGCCGCTCGCAGACACGTGTGGTCGACCAGTCCGACGCCGACCAGCCCTTGCCTTTCCAGATGAAGGCGCAGGTCGGCCTCGCCCATGGGCGTCACCGGATGCCGGCTCATGATCGGGTGGCGGTCGATCCGATGAACCACGCCGTCCGGCGCCCGCGCAAACAGCGTCCCGAACAGGCAGAAGCGGCCGAGGCTCGGCTGACCACCGAGCACGATGGTGTGGGCGGGCGAAAGACTCTCTTCGAGCGCTAGCGTGGCCGCGCCGATGCTGCCGACATGCGGCGCCGAATCGAAGGTGGAGCAGACCTTGTAGTGGACGAAGCGGGGCGAAAGGCGCGCGATGGCTGGTGCCAACGCCTTTAGCCGCGCCGCGATCTCCTCCGGCGGCCGCGACCGAAGGTCGGTGGCGAAACCCACCGCGTCCAGACCGGCCGCCTCGCCTTCGTCCGGAGCGTCGAGAAACAGTTGCACCGCGGCCCCGCCTTCCGCCAGGGTCGCCAGCGTGTCGGACGCTCCGGTGAAGTCGTCGCCGAGAAAGACGATCCGCGCCATCTCAATGACCGAAGAAGCGAAGCGCCGCGGCAAGCTCGGGCCGGTCTGCGGCCATGGTGTCGAGCGTCTGGTCGTGCTCGATCGCTTCCCAGGCCTGCCGCAGGCTGGCGACGCCGGCCGCGGGCCCATCCGGATGGGCGATGATGCCGCCGCCGGCCATGAACAGGAAATCGCTCGATCCGGTGGCGCGTGCCGTCTCGGGCAGGGTGCCCGCCCACTGGCCCGACGAGAAGGCCGGCATCACCGCATCCGATGCATCCGGCGCGTCGAAGGCCAGCGGCGCAAGACAGCGTCGCGCCGCGGTCGCCACCTCGGTCGGATCATCGCAGAACTTTCCGCCGATGCCGTGCACATGCATGTGGTCGATCCCTGCGAGACGATAGAGCGCCTGGTAGGCGTCGAAACCGATGCCCAGCAGCGGATGACGTGACAGCGCGCCGTAGCCGTTGCGATGGCCGTGGATGGCGAGCGGCGTCGACCGGCGCAGCGTCTGCATGGCCGAAAGGCCGCACCAGTTCAGGCTCGCCATGACGCAGGCACCGCCCTCGCGCTCGACGAGGTCCGCATGTCGGCGCATGGCGTCTGTCTCGTCCGTGATGTTGAAGGCCACCATCACGTCGCGCCCGGTGCGGTCGCGGTGGGCGCGCACCCTGGCCATCACCGCCGGCACCCGTTCCGCCAGGGGTGCATGGTCCGGGTCGGCACAGACCTCGTCGTCCTTGATGAAATCCACTCCCGCCTGGCAAAGAAGTTCGACGAGATCGGCGATCTGTTCCGAGCCGAGGCCTACATTCGGCTTGATGATGGTGCCGAACAGGGGCCGGGTCGATACGCCCACTTTCGCGCGGGTGCCCGCGATGCCGACCGACGGCCGGTCGAAGCGGTCTCGGTAGGCCCGGGTCAGCGAAACGTCTTCCAGGCGCAGGCCGGTCACTTCGCCGAGATCGTAGAGATTGCCGGCCACGGTTGCCGCCAGCGTCGGCAGGTTGGCGCCCATGTTCGCCACCGGGAAGGCGATCTTGACGCGGGCACGGCGATAGGGTCCTCGCGTACCCTTGCGCTCCAGCCAGGCGCTGGCAAGGCTCGGCATCCGTGTCGGCTCCAGTTCCTCGACCGACAGCACCTCGGCCGCCGCCCTGGCCCGCAGTTCGTCGGTTTCCCCCGCAACCCGCACGAAGGTGCCGCTCGACTGCTCGCCGGCCATGATGGCCGCGATCCGCTCGGGATCGAGCGGTGTCTCGATCAGGTAGCTTGCCTGCACGGTCTCGCGCCGCATGGCTGCCTCAGATCGCCGACAGGTCGGGGAAGGGCCGCACCGGATTGCCGCCATCCCAGGCTTCGGAAGCGGCGCGGATCATGTCGAACATGCGACCTTTCGGCCCCATCACCTCGGACAGTTCGATCACCGTGCCGGGATGCGCCTCGCGATCGAAATAGACGAAGCGGCCGTCCTCGCCGACCTTGCCGCTCATCTTCCGGCGAAAGCCTTGCGCTTCCATGGTAGCGAGGTCGCGGTCGTAGTCCTGCGTCCAGTAGGCGACATGCTGGAGACCGCGATGTCCCGCCAGGCGGAAATCGCGATACATCGATGGCGCGTCGTTGCGGCACTGGATGAGTTCCACCTGGACATAGCCGCTGTTGGCCAGCGCCACCGAGTTGTGCACCTTGTAGGCCTCGCCATCATAGCGGTAATCCTCGATCGGCACCTTGGGGTTGTAGAACCAGGGGCCGACGCCCATCACCTCGTGCCAGTGCGCCATTGCCGCCTCGATGTCGTCGACGACGTAGCCCAGCTGACGGATCGGGCCCAGAAACCTGCTCATGGGAAGTCCTATCGAGAAAGAAGTTGCGGAAGCCAGGTCGAGACGGCGGGAACCATCGACACGACCAGCAGGGAGAGAATGAGCGGAATGAAGAAGGGCAGCACACCGCGCACCACCGAATGGACGGGCATCTTGGCAACGATCGACACCATATAGAGGCTCATGCCGATCGGCGGCGTCAGAAGGCCGATCATCAGGTTGAGCACGAAGACGATGCCGAGTTGCAGCGGGTCGACGCCAGCCGCATGCAGGGCCGGCGCCACGATCGGTGCGATGATCAGGATCGCGGCGATGGATTCCAGGAACATGCCGACGATCAGCAGCAGCAGGTTGACGAGAAGCAGCAGCACCAGCGGATTGCTGGAGATCGACAGCAGATACTCGCCCGCCAGCGCCGGCACGCGGTCCAGCGTCAGCACCCAGGCGAAGACGGCGGCGGTCGAGACGATGAAGAGGATGCCGCCGGTCGCTTCCGCGGTCTCGCGCAGGCTTTCCCACACTGCCTTGAAGGTGAGCGTGCGGTAGACGAAGAAGCCGATGAGCAGCGCATAGGCCACGGTGACGCCCGCCACCTCGGTCGGACCGAAGTAGCCGCTGAGCAGGCCGCCGATCAGCAGGATCGGGGCGGCCAGCGCCGGTAGCGAGACGAAGGCCTTGCGGGCCACGGCACGCAGCGAGGGGCTGATGGTGTCGCGCGGCAGGTCGTAGAGCCGCGCCATCACCGCCACCTGCGCCATCAGCAAGGCCGTTATCAGCAGGGCCGGCACGATGCCCGCGATCAGGAGCTGGACCGCGGAGACGTTGGTGACGCTGGCGTAGATGATCAGCGGGATCGACGGCGGAAAGATCGGGCCGATCGTGGCGGCCGCAATGGTGATGCCGGCTGCGAACTCCTTGCGATAGCCCTGTCCGGTCATCTGGTCGATCTGGATCTTGCCCAGTGCGCCGATATCGGCGAGAGCCGCACCCGACACGCCCGAGAAGATCAGGCTGACAAGGATCGACACCTGCGCGACCGCGCCGCGGACGCGGCCGACCACGAGCCGCACGAGATCGAAGATGTGCGTGGTCACGCCCATCGCGTTGAGCAGGCTAGCCGCCAGGATGAACAGCGGCACGGCCAGCAGCGGCGTCGAATCGAGTGCGTTGACGGCGCGTTGCGCCAGGACGTGCAGCGGCAGGTCGAAGGCGAAGATGGCGATGCCCGAGGCGAGCCCCAGCGCCACGGCGATCGGAGCCCCGGCGACCAGCGCGACGATGAAGACGACGATCAGGAGAATGCTCATGGCAACGGCTTGTCCGGGCTTGCGGGGGCGGGGCCGGACAGGATCATCGCCAACCTGCCGATCGTCACGACGGCGAGAAGAGCAAAGCCGATCACGGCGGGCCCGTAGAAAACCCAGTTCGGGATGCCCAGCGTTGGCGTCGCGAACTTCCAGGCGCGACCGAGGAAGGCATAGAGTCCCCAGAGCGTCAGGGCTGCAAAGGCGAGCACGAGCAGTTCCGAGAATGCCGAGGCCCACCGTCGGGCGCGTTCCGGCAGCATCATCGGCACCATGTCGACCGCCACGTGCTGGCCCCGGAGCGCCAGCAATGGAATGCACAGGAAGACGATCGCCACGCCGCAGAAGCGCGCCAGTTCGTCCGCCCATGGCATGCCGGCGTTGAAGAGGTTGCGGCCGACCACCTGGCCGACGACGAGCATGCACAGCGCCGCCAGCAGGAACATCGCCAGCGTGCGGCACGCTTTGGCCAGCGCCTCCAGGGCGCCGGCCGCGGCCGTTTGTGCGGTTCCGCCACTCATGGCCGCAACCTCTCCGTGGCCGGGATCAGGAGATGGCCCGGATCTTCTCGTACAGCGCGCCGTACTTCTCGCCGAAGCGCTCGTCGACCAGCTTGGAGACTGATTCGCGGAACTCGTCGAGCTTCAGGCCTTCATCGGGGCCGATGACGGTCATGCCGAGCCTGCGAAGCTCCTCGGTCTCCTTCTCCTCGTTGTCCTGGATGGCCTTGGTCGCCCGCTCGCGGATTTCCAGCGAGGCGGTTGACACGGCTTCCTTCTGTGCGTCGCTGAGGCCCTGCCAGGCATCCTCGTTCATGACCACCACTTCCGCGTTCGACATGTGGCCGGTGAGCATCAGGTGCGACTGCACCTCGTAGAGCTTGACGTTGAGGATGACGTTGACCGGGTTCTCCTGGCCCGACACCACGCCGGTGGCGAGCGCGGTCGGAACCTCCGACCAGTCGACCGGCACGGGCGCTGCGCCCATTCCGGCGACCGCGGTCTGGTAGATCGGGAAAGGCACGGCGCGGATCTTCACACCGGCGAGGTCGGCGGGACTGTAGACCGCCTTGTTGGCCGTCAGGTTGCGGCGGCCGAAATAATGCGCGTAGATGACGCGGACGTTTGCGGCCCCGATCAGGCCCTGGTTCAGTTCCTGCATCACCGGCGAATTGATGTCCATCACCTTCATCAGGTGGTCGACGTCGCGATAGAGATAGGGCGTGTCGAGCGCGCCGAAGGGCTCGTACAACGAACCGATGCCACCGGCCGTGTTGTGCGAGAAGGCGATGGTGCCGAGCGACACGGCCTCGGCCAGTTCCTGCAGCTTGCCCAGTTGCGACGACGGGAAGACCTGCACGGCGATGTCGCCGCCCGAATGCTTGCCGACGGCCTCGGCGAACCAGTCTGCCTGCGCGCCTGCGACACTGGCCGGCTCGTTGTTGTGGCCATAGCGCAGGGTCAGCGACTGCGCCGCCGCCCAGCGCGGCGTCACCGCCATTGCGCCCGCTCCGAGGCCGAGAGCCATCGCTCCGCGGCGCGTCATCGTGCTGAGATGTCTCGTCATGATCTTCCTCCCTTGATGTGTTTCGAGGGCCGATCGACGCTGTCGCGGCCGGAAACGCTCCTCTTGACAGGAGGCTACGAACAGTGATGCTTCACGTCAAACAATCATTATTGAGGTTTCTTGAGGTGCTTTCAGAAACGGGTGTCCCTCCGTCCATGTCGGACGTCGCGCTCGCGGCCCAGGTTTCTCTGGCGACGGTCGATCGCGTGCTCAATCGGCGCAAGGGCGTCAAGCCCCGTACGGTCGACCGGGTGCTGAAGGCGGCGCTGGCGCTTGGCTACATGAGCGCGGAGGAGGGCGAGAAGCTCGCCGCGCCGCGCCCGCCCAACGTCGCATTCCTGCTGCCCAAGGGCGCCAATCCCTATCTGCGATTGCTCGGCGACAAGGTACGCGCCATCGCCGAGACCAGCCTGCGCGACGAGGTGCCGGTGCGCTGCTTCTTCATCGAGAGCTTCGACGCAGCGGCGCTCGCGGCGGCGCTTCGCCATCATGCCGGATGGGCCGACGGCATCGCGTTCATGGCCATCGACCATCCACTTGTTCGCGAGGCGGCCGACGAGGTCAGCGCCGGCGGCACCCGGCTCGTCGCCATCGTCTCCGACCTGCCGCATCCGGCGCGCGAGGCCTATGTCGGGCTCGACAACCAGGCGGCGGGCCGGACGGCGGCCTATCTGCTCGGCCGGTTCTGCCGCGCACGGGAGGGCAGCGTGGCGCTGGTGGCGGGCAGCCGCAACTACCGCGCCCATGCCGAGCGCGAGACCGGTTTCCTCAGCCTGCTGGAGGAGGCCCATCCTGGCCTGCGGGTGGTCGGCATGCGCGAGGGCCATGACGACCGCAACGAGAATTACCGGCACACATTGTCCCTCCTTTCCCAGAACCCGGATCTCGTCGGCATCTACAATGTCGGCGGTTCCTCGGACGGCATCGGGCGGGCGTTGCGCGAACACGGCAAGTCCGGCGACGTCGTCTTCATCGGCCACGGCATGACCGCCGACACGCGGCGCCTGCTCATCGAGGGCACGATGGATGCCGTCATCAATTCCGATCCCGATCAGGTCATCGCACGGACCTTGTCGCATTTCGCGCGTGCGCCGGGCATGCGGGGCGCGGCCGCCCAGCCGACGCCGCTGGCGATGGAAGTCATCTTCCGCGAAAATATACCGCCGAGAATTGCCTGACCATCGTCCGCGTTGGTTCGCCAACTCCGGTATTCGCCCCCGTTGCCCTATTCGCAAACTTTGCGCGGTCCCGGCAAGCAAGGGTTAATCCGGATGCCGTAGGATTTGCGAAGGGGATGACGGGGAGCCGCCAGAGGAGGCCGTCGCATGACCAAGAACATCGGCTGGGAACCGGCCAGGCCGGTTCCGCCCGCCGACAAACCGCTGAAGGGATTGGGGCGTCGGCTTTTCGATCTTTCACTGCCGCTTCTGCTGGTGCTGGCGGCCTACTGGATCGGCAGCACGTTCTTCGATTTCTGACGCCCCATCCAGTGTCGTGCCGACCGACCGGCGATGCCATGTCGTTTGCGGGAGCCTACCGGCGGCCTGCGCGTTGTCGTCGACAGCCGATCGAGGGGGCGCCGATCATGGGATTTCCGAAACGTCTCTTCCTGCTTCCCGCCGTCCTGCTCGTGATGGCCGCCGTGGATCTCCCGGATGAGGCTCCCTTGCCGACCGACGATCCGCGTCCGGCCGAGGCTCGGACGCCGGTCAAGCCCCTTGGCAAGCCTGCCGATGCGCAGCCGCCCGCCAAGTCAGTGGACGCGGACGCCCCGAACGATCCTGGCGACACGAAGGATCCCGATCAGGCAAAGGATGACGAGGCCGTTCCCGTCCTGTCCGGAAAGAAGCCCGACCCGATCGCTGATGCGCCGCCGCCCGAACCCCTGTCCGACGTGGTGATCGCCGCCTGCGAGGCCGAACTGACACGCCTCGGCGCCGTTTTCATGCGACTGGATCCGATCGAGGCCGAGGGCGGCTGCGGGGTGCCGCAGCCCTACGACCTGCCGGAACCGGCACCCGGCGTCTCGCTGGAGCCCGACACGCGGCTGACCTGCCCGGCCGCGCTCGCCACGGCGCGCTGGGTGCGGGACGTCGCGCAGCCAGCCGCGCGAGCGCTCGGCGAAGGTGTCGCGCTCATCGGTATCACGCATGCATCGACCTATGTCTGCCGAGGCCGCAACGGCCAGGCGGGTGCCCGGATATCGGAGCATGCGAGAGGCAGCGCGATCGACATCAGCCGGTTCGAGTTCGTCGGCCACGAGCCGCTGCCGATCATCCCGCGCGCAGGCAAGGGCAATATCGAGGAGGCGTTCCAGCGCACGGTGCAGGCGGGCGCATGCCTGCACTTCACCACGGTGCTTGGCCCGGGATCGGACGCCTTCCACGACGACCACCTGCACCTGGACCTCGCCGAGCGACGCGGCGGCTACCGTCTCTGCCAGTGATCATGCGCCGGTTCGCCCCCCACGACGTGGGGAGCGGCTTCGAGGGCGAAATCCGATCCGGAGGGCGGCCGGTCAGGCAGCCTTCTTCTTCGGCTGGATCAGGCCGCGCGCGACCAGAAGTTCGGCGATCTGGATGGCGTTGAGGGCAGCGCCCTTGCGCAGGTTGTCGGAGACGATCCACATGGCGAGGCCGTTCTCGACCGTGATGTCCTCACGGATGCGCGAGATGAAGGTCGCGTCCTCGCCGGCCGATTCGAGCGGCGTGATGTAGCCGCCGTCCTCGTGCTTGTCGATCACCTGGCAGCCCGGCGCCTCGCGCAGGATCTCGCGGGCCTCACCGGCCGAGATCGGCCGCTCGAACTCGATGTTGACGGCTTCCGAGTGACCGATGAAGACCGGCACGCGCACGCAGGTCGCCGTCAGCTTGATCTTCGGGTCGAGCATCTTCTTCGTCTCGGCCATCATCTTCCACTCTTCCTTGGTGTAGCCGTCCTCCATGAAGACGTCGATGTGAGGAATGACGTTGAAGGCGATGCGCTTGGTGAACTTCTTGTTCTCGACCGGATCGGCCACATAGACCGCACGGGTCTGCGTGAACAGTTCGTCCATGCCGTCCTTGCCGGCGCCAGACACCGACTGATAGGTGGCAACCACGACACGCGTGATCTTGGCTGCGTCATGCAGCGGCTTCAGCGCCACGACCAGCTGCGCGGTCGAGCAGTTCGGATTGGCGATGATGTTCTTCTTGGTGAAGCCGGTGATGGCGTCCGGATTCACCTCCGGCACGATCAGCGGCACGTCCTGATCGTAGCGCCAGGCGCTGGAGTTATCGATCACGACGCAGCCCTGGCGGCCGATCTTCGGCGAGTATTCCTTGGAGACGTTGCCGCCGGCCGACATCAGGCAGATGTCGGTGTCGGAGAAGTCGTAGGTCGCGAGGTCCTTCACCTTCAGCGTCCTGTCGCCATAGGACACTTCCGTGCCCATCGAGCGGCGCGATGCCAGCGCGACGACCTCGTCCGCCGGAAAGCCGCGCTCCTCCAGAATGTTGAGCATCTCGCGCCCGACATTGCCGGTCGCGCCGGCCACTGCGATCTTGAAACCCATCTTGGAAACTCCTGTCCCTCTACCTCTCGCCTGGATTGGTGAACCCGCTGGCCTTAGCGGGTTGCCCCCCGGGCCGGACCCGGGAGAGGGGCGAGCAGGCCGAGGTGGTCAGACCGTGGTGGTCGTCGTTTTGGCCGGGGTTTTGGCGGTGGTGACGAGCGGGCGCATGCGGCCGAAGCCGGCGAAGAAGCCGGTCGGGCTGAAGGAAAGGAAAGCCATGGTCAGGCCGCGCATGTCATGCTCCGCAAAACGTGCCGCTCATAGCCACAACCGTGGCGCAAAGTCAATCAGAGCGCCTCGTATCGCTTCCCCGCGATGCGGTGCGCCTGCATGTCCGTCCGCTGGACGAGCCGCTTGAACCCCCGGTGCGCCTTCAGCGGCAGGAGGTGGAACGAGCGCCGCCGCTGCGGCATTCGACCCTCCGGCAGCAGGAAGATGAGCCCCGCCTTGCCGAAGCGGATCGACACCCAGTAGGCAAACCAGCCGCCGATCAGGAGGCCGGCCACGACGTCGCTTGGATGGTGCGCGCCTACCACGATGCGCGAGAAGCCAAACCACAGCGCGGCGACGGTCGCGGCCACCCGCAGGCGGGGAAACAGGATCGCGACGCAGAAACACACGGCGCCGACCGTGGTCGCATGGCCGGACGGAAAGCTCAGATACGCGGCATCGAGCGAGAACGGATCGAAGTGGAATGCGCCGAGTTCGTTGGCCAGCCTCGGCCGGGCGCGGCCGAACAGCTGCTTCAGCAACGTCACCAGCAGACCGGACCCGGCGATCGAGATGAGAGCATACCAGGCCGCGGCCGTGCCGTTGAACAGGTGCAGTCTCGATCGGCGCGTGAAGGCGGACCAATCGACCATGGCGGTCCAGACCAGGAACAGCGATAGCGGGATCAGGTAGGGTCCCGACAGGCCGAAATCGGTGATCGTCTGGCCGAAGCCATGGACGGGGCTCTTCCAGCCGCGCGGCAGGGCGGCGAAGACGGGATCGAAATAGGCGGCGGCAAAGGCGATCAAGGCGATCGTCACCACCGCAAACCGGCGCCAGGGCTCGTGCCGGCCGCGCAGCGCGGGCCGTGCCGCCAGCCGGCGTCGGGCGAAGCGGAAGGCCGAGGGGGCGTTGAAGGCGAGAAGCGTCAGCCGTGGCGCGGCGGCCTGCTTCAGCCGCTTGGCTTGCACGACAGCCGATCGTCCAAGCCGCTCGGCCTGTGCGACAGCAGACCGTCCAAGCCGTTCCGCCTGCGCCGTCACCGTTTCGCTAGAGTTCATCTCCGAAAGCTCCGTGCCACCCTTCGCGCGGGTCGCGTTCGATCTAGCGATGAGCCATCGAAGATGCAAACGCGTCGCGGCGCGGGTGCGGCCGGCGCCGTCATCAACGCGGCGTGATTTGACCCTGCGGTTGCACGATCCATGTTGATGGAGTGACACCTCGTAGAGAAGGAACGGCAATGATCGACATTTCATCATGGCGTCTTCGCAGTCTGGCGGCCGGCGTCGTGCTCGCCGCGCTGGCGCCCGTGGCCGCGCTCGCGCATCATGGCTGGTCATGGACAGAGGACGGCTTCTTCCAGCTCGAGGGCGTGATCGCCGACATCTACATCGGCAATCCGCACGCCACGATCGACGTCGACGTCGAGGGCGACATCTGGCGCGTCGAGCTCGCGCCGCCCTCGCGCACCATTGCCGCCGGCTTCACCGACGAGACCGCCAGCGTCGGCGACGAGGTGACCGCGATCGGCAACCGCTCGCTGGACGATGGCGAGAACCGGATGAAGGCGGTGCGTCTCATCGTCAACGGCCAGACCTACGACGTCTATCCCTACCGCGCTCCGTCCTGAGTGCGACGGGGGGAGGCGGGACGAAGGCCTTGGATGCGATGCCGCTCCTCGACATGCTGCGAGCCATCGAAGGCTTGCCGCCTGCCGTCGCGCTGCGCGCGTCCTTCTTTGCCTATCCGCTGGTCAACGCACTGCACATCCTGTCGCTCGGCATGATGGTCGCTACCGTCGGCCTGATGGACCTGCGGGTGCTCGGTCGGCTTTCGCGGCTCGACGGACGCGTCTTCGTCGCCACGATGAGGCCGGTTGCGATTTTCGCCTTCGCGAGCGCGGTTCTGACCGGCTTCGCGCTGTTCTCCATCCGCGCCAGCGAATACGCCTTCAATCCGGCCTTCCAGGCCAAGCTCGCGCTCATCGTGCTCGCCGGGGTCAATCTCGCGCTGTTCCTGCGCGCCACCCGTCGCGGGGGATTTGCCTCGCAAGATGGCTTCTCGGTCGCCGAGCGTGTTTCGGCAGCGGCATCTTTGCTCCTCTGGCCGGGCGTGCTCGTCGCTGGCCGCTTCATCGGTTTCCTGTGAGCCACCGGCCGCAGGTCGGTTGACAGGAGCGGTCCCGCGCCGGATTCTGCGCCTCGAGACGGCAGTGGGCAAAAGGGCGGACGGTGCAGGGGGACGTTCTCTATTTCGACGCCGAACGCGGCATCGGCTTCGCCAATGGCGACGACGGAAACCGCTACCACTTCGATCGCGGCGACCTGCCGGGCGGCTACGCGCCGCGTAAGGGCATGCGCATCGCCTTCACGCCGGCGGGTAACCGCGCAGGGCGCATCCAGCCCGAGGGCGGGTTCGTTGCCGTGCCGCCTGTCGCGTCGAGCGCATCTCTGCGCGAGGCCCGGCCGACCGGCGCCGTCCCGACCGTCTCCGCGGGGGCCTTGGCGTCCGCGCCGACGTCGCTGCGCGGTGCCGAGGCATTGCCGGATGCGCGCTCGCTCTTCGGGCATTTTCTGTACTGCGTCACCGGTGGCTACATCCGGTTCAGCGGCCGCGCGCGCCGAAAGGAATACTGGGGTTTCGTGCTGTTCTTCATGGTCGCGATGATGCTTCTCGTGACCATCGGGGGGACGCTGGATGGCGTCACCGGCAATCTCGACGACGATGAACCCATCTTCCTGTTCAGTCTGGCCGGCCTCTACACCCTGGCGATGATCCTGCCCTCGATCGCGGTAACCGTCCGCCGCATCCACGACATCGGCCTGTCGGGCTGGTTCGCGCTGCTTGGACTGATCCCGTCGATCGGCAGCCTGATCATCCTGGTCTTCGCGTTGATGCCCTCGCAGAAACGATCGAACAAATGGGGCGAGGCGCCGCCGGACGCCCTCTGAACCAGGATCGCGCATCGCTTGCCTCGACGCGAAAGGCCGACGCGTCGCCGCGCCGGCCCCTGGACTTTACAGTCATGGACCTTGCAGGCCCTCAGGCCGAGAGCGCCATGAACTTTTCCACGATCGCATCGCCCATCTGCACGGTGCCGACCCTGGTCATGCCGTCCGACATGATGTCGGCGGTGCGCAGGCCGTCGTCGAGCACGGCGGCGATCGCCGCTTCGAGACGATCGGCCTCGGCCACCATGTTGAAGGAGTAGCGCAGGCACATGGCGAAGGAGGCGATCATGGCGATCGGGTTGGCGATGCCCTGGCCGGAGATGTCGGGCGCGGAGCCGTGCACGGGCTCGTAGAGCGCCTTGCGCTTCCCGGTCATGGCGTCCGGCGCGCCCAGCGAGGCGGACGGCAGCATGCCGAGAGAGCCGGTCAGCATCGCGGCCACGTCCGACAGCATGTCGCCGAACAGGTTGTCGGTCACGATCACGTCGAACTGCTTGGGCCAGCGCACCAGCTGCATGCCGCCGGCATCGGCCAGCATGTGGGAGAGCTCGACGTCGGAGTATTTCGCCTTGTGGGTGGCGGTCACCACCTCGTTCCAGAGCACGCCCGACTTCATGACGTTGCGCTTTTCCATCGAGCAGACCTTGTTCTTGCGCGTGCGCGCCAGTTCGAAGGCCACGCCCGCGATGCGCTCGATCTCGAACGTGTCGTAGACCTGCGTATCGATGCCGCGCTTCTGGCCGTTGCCGAGGTCGATGATCTCCTTCGGCTCGCCGAAGTAGACGCCGCCGGTCAGCTCGCGGATGATCAGGATGTCGAGGCCTTCGACCACCTCGGGCTTCAGCGACGACGACTGCGCCAGCGCCGGATAGCAGATCGCCGGGCGCAGGTTGGCGAACAGCTGCATGTCCTTGCGCAGGCGCAGAAGGCCCGCCTCCGGTCGCACTTCGTAGGGAACGCTGTCCCACTTCGGTCCGCCGACGGCGCCGAACAGCGTCGCGTCCGCGGCCATCGCCTTGGCCATGTCCGCGTCGGAAATCGCCTGGCCGTGCGCGTCGTAGGCACAGCCGCCGACGAGGCCTTCCTCGGTCTCGAAGCCGGCGCCCATTTTGTCGTTCATGGCGGCGATCAGCTTCTTCACCTCCGCCATTGCCTCGGGGCCGATGCCGTCGCCGGCCAGGAGAAGGAGTTTGCGCGTGGCCATGGGTGGAAGTCTCCGTTGAGCTTGGAAATCGCGGGCTTTGCTAACCCCGCCCATGCGCGTGCGCAAGCGCTAATGGCTGCGCCAGCACGAACCCGAAGGCCGTAAGAGCGACGATCAGGCGACGACGATGCGCTTGAGGATGCGCCGCACGATCGGCGCGATCAGGAGGATGGACGGGAAGGCGATCGACCAGGACGGAACCCAGGCCTACATCCAGCGCAGGAAGAACCCGTTATGGACGCCCGAGGCGATGGCCGTCGACAGGCCGGAGACAATGCAGGACATCATCCCCGACAACAGGAAGCCGAAGGCGACGGGCTCGAGCCTCCGCGGCAAGAAGGGTTTCATCGGCGCTCGTCTCAAGCCCAGGGACGGCTCTCGGACAGCTTCTTCTCGTAGCTGGCGATCGCCGGCGCCTTCTCCATGGTCAGCCCGATATCGTCCAGGCCGTTGAGCATGCAGTGGCGGCGGAACGAGTCGAGGTCGAACTTGATGACGCCGCCGTCGGGACCGCGAATCTCCATGGTCTCGAGGTCGACCGTCAGCGTGGCGTTGGCGCCGCGCGAGGCGTCGTCCATCAGCTTGTCGAGATCCTCGGGGCTGACCGCGATCGGCAGGATGCCGTTCTTGAAGCAGTTGTTGTAGAAGATGTCGGCGAACGACGTCGAGATCACGCAGCGGATCCCGAAATCCAGCAGCGCCCAGGGGGCGTGCTCGCGCGACGAGCCGCAGCCGAAATTGTCGCCCGCGACCAGGATCTGCGCGTTGCGATAGGCCGGCTTGTTCAGGACGAAGTCGGGATTCTCCGTGCCGTCCTCGTTGTAACGCATTTCCGAGAACAGGCCGGTGCCGAGCCCGGTGCGCTTGATCGTCTTCAGATAGTCCTTCGGGATGATCATGTCGGTGTCGACATTGATGATCGGCAGCGGAGCGGCGACGCCGGTGAGCTTGGTGAACTTGTCCATCGTTTTCGGCCCGTATCTGGTGCGGCTAATGTGGCTGCGCACCGCTTTATACGGCTTGTCCGCACAAATCAAAGGGGCGCTGCGCGGCGTCTTGCGTTCGCCTCAGATCACGTTCAACTCGCGATACGGTCGCCCGGCCGCCACGCGCTCGTAGCCGAAGACCGAACAGTCGATCGTCCGGTAGCCGCCATGCACGATCAGCTCGGCCAGCGCCTTGCCCACGGCCGGCGCCTGCTGCAGGCCGTGGCCGGAAAAGCCGTTGGCGAATAGGAGGTTCTTGACCTCCGGATGCGGGCCGATCACGGCGTTCTGGTCGAGCGTGTTGTAGTCATAGTGCCCGGCCCATGCCCGTGTAGCCTTGATCGCCTCGAAAGCCGGGATGCGGTTCGCCAGCGCTGGCCAGACCGTCTCCTCGAACAGCGCCCAGTCGGGCTCGAAATCGGTCGGGTCGGCCGCCGCATCGTTGTCGTGGGGTTCGGCGCCGCCGGTGATGTAGACGGAGCCTTCCGGACGCACGTAGACGCCCGACGGGTCGACCAGAAGCGGCATGTCGTCGAAGTGCTCGCGCGCCTCGAACACGAACACCGAGCGCTTGCGGGGTTCAACCGGCAACGCAATTCCGGCCATGGCGGCTACCTTGCCGGCGTTCGGGCCGGCGGCGTTGACGACGATCCCCGCCGAAAGCGTCATGCCGGTGTCGAGCGTCACGGCCGTCACGCGGTTGCCCGTGCGGGCCATCGCCGTCACCGAGGCCTCGATCATGTCGATGGATCTCGTCTTCAGCGCTTTGCGAAACAGCATCAGCAGCGCGTGCGCATCGAACCAGCCTTCGCCGCTCCGCCCGAAGGCCCCCGCCGCGATGCCCTCGGTCGACAGCCATGAAAAGCGCCTTGCGAGCGCCGCGCCGTCCTCCAGCAGGATGTCGGCGCCCTCGGCCGCCTGTACGCGATGGTTCGCCTCGAGCACCGGCCGGCCTTCGTCCGAGGCGAGGATCAGGTAGCCCTTCTCGCGAAAGCCGATGTCGGCGTCCGACCCGAATTCCTCCTTCAGCCGCCGGAACAGGTCGAGCGTGTAGCGAGAAAGGCGGATGTTCTCCGGGATCGAGAACTGCTGACGGATCGAGGCGCAGGAGAGTGTCGTCGCCGCGAATTCGAAGCGCGGATCGCGCTCGATCAGGGCGATCGAGCCGGAAAAGCCTTCCTCGCGCAGTTGCCAGGCCAGCGAGGCGCCGACGATGGCGCCGCCGATGATGACGATGTCGTAGCCGGCCACGGTTGTCTCCTGGCATTTGGCGGATGCGGTCATCGCAGGCTCTGCCGGAACGTCCGTACTCTTGCAAGGGGCCTTTCGCCTTGCCATGACTGGTCCATGAGCAAGTCCTTTCGCCCGCGCCGATCCGTCCTCTACGTGCCCGCCTCCAACGAAAAGGCGCTCGCCAAGGCGCCGACGCTCGCCTGCGATGTGGTCGTGATCGACCTGGAAGACGCGGTCGCGCCATCCGCGAAGGCCGATGCCCGCGCTCGCCTCGCCTCGGTCTTCGCCGGTCGACGCGCAGGCGGACCGGACCTCGTCATCCGCGTCAACGCGTTGTCGAGCGCCTGGGGCGCCGACGACCTCGCTGTGGCGGCGGCCTGCGCGCCGGACGCCATCCTGCTGCCCAAGGTGGACGGGCCAAAGGACGTGTTGGCCGCCGACGATCTGCTTGATTCACTCGACGCCGATCCCGCCATCCAGCTCTGGGCGATGATCGAGACGCCGAAGGGCATGCTAAACCTTGGCCCCATCGCCGAACTCGGGCGCGATGCCGCTGCCCGCCTCACATGCCTCGTGGCCGGCACCAACGACCTCGCCAAGGAGACCGGCGTGCGCATGACGCCCGACCGGCGCTGGCTCGTCCCCTGGCTGCAACAGATCGTGCTCTCGGCGCGAGCCGGCGGTCTCGACGCGCTCGACGGCGTCTCCAACGACTTCCGCGACCTCGAAGCCTTCGCGCGGGAATGCGACCAGGGCCGCGCCATGGGCTTCGACGGCAAGACGCTCATCCATCCGGCCCAGGTCGAGTCGGCCAACCTCGCATTCTCCCCTTCGCCCGAGGAGGTCGCCGAGGCGGAGGCCATCGTCGCGGCCTTCGCGTTGCCGGACAACACGGGCAAGGGCGTCATCCAGATCGACGGACGCATGGTGGAGCGACTGCATCTCGACCAGGCCGAGCGCCTCCTGTCCAAGGTCCGTTGACGCGCCACCGGCCAGATCCAGGCACTTGCCAACCGATTCACTGACCGCGTTTACTGCGAACAAACATTCGGGGCCGACGTCTTGGGCGGCAGTGTTTGGTTACACAGTCTCATATATTGTGATTGCGGGAAGAATGTTTGCTATGGCACACCCTCCTGACAGGGGAACCAGGCAGAAGCGGCGAGGAAACCGACAGGCATGTCGTCGAAACAGTATTTTGGAACGGATGGGATCCGGGGACGGGCCAACTCCTTTCCGATGACCGCCGAAGTCGCGATGAAGGTCGGCATGGCCGCGGGCCTGTCCTTCCAGCGCGGTAGTCACCGCCACCGGGTGGTCATCGGCAAGGATACGCGGCTGTCCGGCTACATGATCGAGAACGCCATGGTGGCGGGCTTCTGCGCGGCGGGCATGGACGTGTTCCTGCTCGGACCCGTGCCGACGCCGGCCGTCGCCATGCTGTCGCGGTCGCTGCGCGCCGACATCGGCGTCATGATCTCGGCCTCGCACAATCCCTACTACGACAACGGCATCAAGCTGTTCGGGCCCGACGGCTACAAGCTGTCCGACGAGATAGAGACGCGGATCGAGGGGATGCTCGACAAGGATCTCGCGCGCCAGCTCGCCGATTCCGAGGGGCTCGGCCGCGCCAAGCGCATCGACGGCGTGCATGACCGCTACATCGAATTCGCCAAGCGCACGCTGCCGCGCTCCATGTCGCTCGCTGGCATGCGCATCGTTATCGATTGCGCCAACGGCGCCGCCTACAAGGTCGCGCCCGCCGCGCTGTGGGAGCTCGGCGCCGAAGTTTTCGCCATTCACGACGAGCCGAACGGCTTCAACATCAATGACGGCTGCGGCTCCACCGCGCCGCAGAGCCTCTGCGAGAAAGTCCGTGAAGTCAGGGCCGACATCGGCATCGCGCTTGATGGCGATGCCGACCGCATGATCATCGTCGACCAGAACGGGGAGATCGTCGACGGCGACCAGGTCATGGCCGTCATCGCCGAATCCTGGCACCAGGCCGGCCGTCTCGCGGGTGGCGGGGTGGTCGCCACCGTGATGTCCAATCTCGGGCTCGAGCGCCATCTCGGTACGCTCGGCCTCACCCTGCAGCGCACCAAGGTCGGCGACCGCTACGTGGTCGAACACATGCGCGCGCACGGATTCAATCTCGGCGGCGAGCAGTCCGGGCACATCGTCCTGTCGGACTTCGCGACCACCGGCGACGGGCTGGTCGCGGCCTTGCAGGTGCTGGCCTGCATCAAGCGCTCCAACCGCCCGGCAAGCGAAGTGTGCCGCAAGTTCGAGCCGGTGCCGCAAGTGCTGAAGAACGTCCGGTTCAACGGCGGGCGCCCGCTCGAAAGCGAGCCGGTGCGCGCGATGATCGAGGAAGCCCGACAGCGCCTCGGTTCCGCCGGGCGCCTCGTGATCCGTCCATCGGGCACCGAGCCGCTGATCCGCGTCATGGCCGAGGGCGACGATCCCTCGCTTGTCGAGACCGTCGTGGACGACATCGTCGGCGCCATCGGCAGCATCAGGACCGCTGCCTGAGTGTCTGAACCAAAAAGCGCAAGGCCGAGACGAAGATTGCGATTTCGAGAACCGGAGCGCAGCGTCCATTCGGGTACGTGAGCACCGGAAGCGCAGAAATTGCGATTTGCAGCCCGGCATGGCGACTTTTGGATCAGAGGCTGAGACGTCGTCGCGATCGCTGACCCACTGGACCGTGCCTGGCGCGATATCCTTCGTTTTCGAAATCGGCTCCCCCGGCCGTCTGGCCGAGCAGCAAACGGTATCGAGCAGCCTGAAATCACGGTAAACGAACAGGGTTAAATCCTATTTAACCTTTCGGTTTCATTATCCTTGTCGAGTTCAACCATATCCCGGAACGACATAACCGGGACTTGCAAGGATAACCCTCATGCTGAAGCCCGTCAGGCTGATCATCGGAGCGTTCGCGCTCGGCGGCGTTTCACCTGTCCTCGCCGCAGACATCTACGAGCCGCCAGTCGTCGAGTACCAGCCGCCGGTCGTCGAGTACCAGCCGCCGGCGCCGATCTACCAGGAGGTCGGCGGGTGGTACATCCGTGGCGACATCGACTATCACTGGTCGAAGTTCGACCGGGCCGAGTACATCACCTATGGTGCCGGCGGCGTGGTCGATCCGGGCTACAATACGCTCTACGGCGAACTCGATGCCGCATGGTCGCTCGGAGCCGGCGTAGGCTATCAGATCGATCGCCATCTGCGCACCGACCTGACCGGCGACTATTGGTCGAAGTCGCATTTCCGCGGCTTCAGCCGGGGCTGCACCACGGCCTGTGGCACGTCGTATGACGAGACGAGCTTTTCGGCCTTCCTCCTGCTCGCCAATGCCTATGCTGACCTCGGCACCTACTATGGCGTTACGCCCTACATCGGCGCGGGCATCGGCGGCGCGCACGTGAAGTGGGACGACTTGCGCAACACCGATGGTGGGGTGACGGTGCACGAGGGCGGTTCCAGCTGGCGCTTCGCCTATGCTCTCATGGCGGGCGCTTCCTACTGCCTGACCGACAGCCTCAACCTCGACGTCGGCTACCGCTATACCCATATCGAGGGCGGCCCGATGTTCGGCCTGGCAGTCGTGACCGGCCCCGGTACGGACAAGGGGATCAAGGCGCACGAGGTTCGCGCCGGCCTGCGCTGGAACTTCGGCGGCAATGCGAGCTGCGCACCCGAGCAGGTCGCCTTCCAGCCCGAGCCGGTTTTCCAACCGGTCTACAAATAAGCGCCTTCGACGAGGCCCTGTCTTTCGAGGGGCCGCCCGGCGTCGAGCCGGGCGGCCCTTCTTGTTGCGTCGCTACGCGTTGCTCGACCGAAGTGATTGAAAACGCTGTTTCCGCCGCCCCGGTATGCTTAACCCGCATTTAACCACTATGGTTAACAATGCCTCATGAACCGGCCGGGAAGCGCACGCTCCGCCGGTCGCGCCATACCGGAGTGAGGCCCATGAAACTGCTTTCCCGTCTCCTGTTGTCGAGCGCCGCCCTTGCGGCATGGCCGCTCGGGCAGGCCGTCGCGGCCGACTACGATGCCCCCCTCTACATCGAGGAGGCGCCGGAATACGTGCCTGTCGAGATCGGTTCCGGCTGGTACCTGCGCGGCGACGTCAGCTACAATTTCGGCAAGACGTTTCGCAATCTCGACTGGGGCGGTCCGGCCGTCGTAGACGAAGCCTATGACGAGTCCCACACCGCCTTTTCCGGTTCCGTCGGCTTCGGCTACCATCTTTCGGATTACTTTCGGGGCGATCTGAACGCTGGTTTCCTAAGCAGCAACGACCAGAATCTGTCCTATGGGGACGCGGGCGTCAGTTCGACCACCGTCTCGGTCGAGAACAGGGTCTGGACAGGCATGGCCAATGCCTATGTCGATCTCGGCACCTATGTGGGCATCACGCCTTATCTCGGAGGCGGTCTCGGCATCGCATATGCCGAGAGGAAGCAGAGGTTCTCCGTCGACTATGACGACATTCTCACGCCCGATATAGACCAGCATGACAACAAGAACCAGGTCACCTGGGCCTACAGCCTGAATGCCGGCGCGAGCTATCAATTCACGCAGAACGTCTCGGTCGACGTCGGCTACAGCTACCTGGCCGCGCCTTCCCTCGAATACTCCACGATCCAGGACGGCGAGCCCGAGATCGCCAAGGGCATGAACATCCACCAGATCAAGGTCGGTCTCCGCTACGATCTCTGGTAGCCCCCGGCCGCTCCCAGGACCTCGAAACGACGGCGGCCCGGTCCGCCGTCGCTTTCGTTTAGCCGGCTTTGCAGTGTCGTCACTGCCATCCTTCCCGCGACGAAAACTTTGCCCTTGACGCCATGGGGTCGAAGGGAATATCGCCGTTCGTGGGCCACCCCTCCCCAACGAGCGGGCTAGCTATCTGGAAGGATAGACCACGATGACGATCTTCAAGCCCGGACTCCGTCCGGCATCCCCCCATTTTTCCTCCGGACCCTGCGCCAAACGTCCCGGCTGGTCGCCAGAGGCGCTCAAGGGCGCGCCGCTCGGCCGCTCGCACCGCGCCAAGGTCGGAAAGGCCCGCCTCGAGCGCGCCATCGATCTCACCCGCGAAATCCTGAACGTTCCCGCCGATTACCGCATCGGCATCGTGCCCGCGTCCGACACGGGCGCCGTCGAGATGGCGATGTGGTCGCTGCTCGGCGAGCGCGGCGTCGACATGGTCGCCTGGGAAAGCTTCGGCGCCGGCTGGGTCACCGACGTCGTCAAGCAGCTGAAGCTCAAGGACGCGCGCACCATCGAGGCGCCTTATGGCGAACTGCCAGACCTTTCGACCATCGACTTCGATCGCGACGTGGTCTTCACCTGGAACGGAACGACGTCGGGCGTGCGGGTGCCGAACGGCGACTTCATCCCCACCGACCGCAAGGGCCTGACGATCTGCGACGCCACCTCGGCGGCCTTCGCGCAACGGCTCGATTTCTCCAGGCTCGACGTCGTCACTTTCTCCTGGCAGAAGGTGCTGGGCGGCGAGGGCGCGCACGGCATGCTGATCCTGTCGCCGCGCGCCGTCGAGCGGCTGGAGACCTACAAGCCGGCCTGGCCGCTGCCCAAGATCTTCCGCCTTACCTCCGGCGGCAAGCTGATCGAGGGCATCTTCAAGGGCGAGACCATCAACACGCCCTCGATGCTGTGCGTCGAGGACTACATCGACGCGCTCGAATGGGCGAAGTCGGTCGGCGGGCTCGACGGGCTCGTCGCCCGCGCCGACGCCAATTTCGCCGTGCTCGACCGCTTCGTTTCCGCATCGTCCTGGCTTGGCCACCTCGCGGTCGATCCCGTGACGCGGTCGAACACCTCGGTCTGCCTGTCGATCGTCGATCCCGACATCGCCGCCCTCGACGCCGACGCGCAGGCGGTCTTCGCCAAGAACCTCGCGGCAATCCTCGAGAAGGAAGGCGCTGCCTACGACATCGGCGCCTATCGCGACGCGCCTCCCGGCCTGCGCATCTGGGCCGGCGCGACGGTCGAGACAACCGACCTCGAGGCGCTGCTGCCCTGGCTCGACTGGGCCTTCGCCACGCAGAAGGCCGCGCTCAAGGCCGCGGCCTGAGAGCCTTTTCCCTCCCCCTTGCGGGGAGGGTGGCCCGAAGGGCCGGGTGGGGGTGGCCGCGACGTACTGGACCTCGCAGGTCTTGAGTGTCTCAGAGCCTCCCGCACCCGCCAGCTCGATTTCACCACCCCCATCCGTCGGCTCCGCCGACACCCTCTCCGCAACGGGAGGGGCACACATCCTCGAAGGACAAAACCCATGCCCCGCGTTCTCGTTTCCGACGCCCTTTCCACCACCGCCGTGCAGATCTTCAAGGATCGCGGCGTCGACGTCGACTATTTGCCGGAGATCGGCAAGGACAAGGACAAGCTCGCCGAAATCATCGGCCAGTATGACGGCCTCGCCATCCGCTCGGCCACCAAGGTCACCGAGAAGCTGATCGCGGCGGCCGAGAACCTCAAGGTGATCGGCCGGGCCGGCATCGGCGTCGACAATGTCGACATCCCGGCCGCGTCCCGCAAGGGCATCATCGTGATGAACACGCCCTTCGGCAATTCCATCACCACCGCCGAGCATGCGGTGGCGCTGATGTTCGCCGTGGCGCGCCAGATCCCCGAGGCCAACGCGTCGACCCATGCCGGCAAGTGGGAGAAGAACAAGTTCATGGGCGTCGAGATCACCGGCAAGACGCTCGGCGTCATCGGCTGCGGCAACATCGGCTCGATCGTCGCGACCCGCGGCATCGGCCTGAAGATGCACGTCGTCGGGTTCGACCCGTTCCTGTCGGAGAGCCGCGCCTCGGAGCTCGGCATCGATAAGGTCGAGCTCGACGAGCTCTTCGCCCGCGCCGACTTCATCACGCTGCACACGCCGCTGACCGACAAGACGCGCAACATCATCGACAAGGCCGCCATCGCGAAGATGAAGGACGGCGTGCGCATCATCAACTGCGCCCGCGGCGGACTGATCGTCGAGGCCGATCTCGTCGAGGCGCTGAAGTCGGGCAAGGTCGCGGGTGCCGGCATCGACGTCTTCGAGGTCGAGCCGGCCACGCAGAACGCCCTGTTCGACATGCCCAACGTCGTCTGCACGCCGCATCTCGGCGCCTCCACCTCCGAGGCGCAGGAGAACGTGGCGCTGCAGGTGGCCGAGCAGATGTCGGACTACCTCGTCAAGGGCGCGGTCTCCAACGCCATCAACATGCCCTCGATCACCGCCGAGGAAGCGCCGCGCCTGAAGCCCCTCGTCAAGCTGGCGGAAGTGCTCGGCGCCTTCGTCGGCCAGGTCACCGACGATCCGATCAAGGAGGTCGAGATTCTGTTCGACGGCGCCACCGCGTCGATGAACACCAAGGCGCTGACGAGTGCCGCGCTCGCCGGTCTCATCCGGCCGCAGGTTTCCGACGTCAACATGGTCTCGGCGCCGATCATGGTGAAGGAACGCGGCATCATCCTGTCGGAGGTGCGGCGCGACAAGTCGGGCGTGTTCGACGGCTACATCAAGCTCACGGTGAAGACCGAGCACATGACCCGCTCGATCGCCGGCACCTGCTTCTCCGACGGCAAGCCGCGCTTCATCCAGATCAAGGGTATCAACCTCGATGCCGAGGTCGGCGAGCACATGCTCTATACGACCAATGCCGACGCGCCGGGCATCATCGGCCTGCTCGGCTCGATCTGCGGCGGCAACGGCGTCAACATCGCCAATTTCCAGCTCGGCCGCGACCGGCCGGGCGGCGACGCCATAGCGCTTCTCTATCTCGACGAGCCTTTCCCGCGGGATGTGCTGGCCGAACTGCGCGCCAATCCGAAGATCGATTCGGCCAAGCCGTTGCGGTTCGACATCAGCGCGGCCTGATCGTCCCATTGCCAACCATTTGCGGGTCGAAAGTCCGCGAATGGTTAGCCTATCCTTAAAACTTCTCCTGCATGACTAGCCCGACGTGCGTTGTCGGGGGATTGCGGGTGGACGGTGGAATTGGCAAGGCTTCATCGCCGGGATGGCCGCGGCCCGCGAGCTGTGGCTGGAACCCGTCGGCGAGTTCTGCCGGTGCGGACGGCGTTCTGCGCGAGATCGATTCGCACTTTGGCGCCCATGGAGTCGCCACCCTGGTCGAGCTTTCGGCCGACTGGCTGTGGGAGACGGACGAGTTCCATCGCTGGTCCTGGGTGAGCGACCAGGGCGTGGAGATCACCGGCCTGCCGCGCTCCGACATCATCGGTCGATCGGCCACGCAGGGGCTTTCCCGCAAGGCGCTCGACGATCCGCGGGTCGCTGCCCACCTGGCGCTCATCGCGGAGCGCCAGCCTTTCCGCGATTTCCTGCTTGAACTGCCGGCCAGGAATCCGGCCTGCCGCTGGGTTTCCGTTTCCGGCGTCCCTGTCTTCGACGATGATGGGAGCTTCCGCGGTTATCGCGGCGCGACGCGCAATGTCACCGCGCTGATCGAGGCGGCGTCGGACCGCTTGCGCGACAAGCTCGGCAAGGAGCCTGGCCCGACCGGGCATACGGTCCGGCCGGGCGATGCGGATGCCGTGACGCTGCGTTCGGCACTGAACGTCATCCATGACGCGGTTGCGATCTACGACGCCGACGACCGTATCGTGCTCTACAACGAGGCTTTGCTGACGCTCTTCAACGGCCTCGATGACGTGATCCGTCCCGGCATCTACATCGCCGATATCATCCGGATCGGGCTGGAGAGGGGACTTCTCGACCTCGACGGTGCCGATCCGTCGGAGTGGGGGCAAGCCTTCCTGCGCAATCGGACCCTCGATGCGCCGGAACCATTGACGTTCCGGATGACCGATGGACGCTGGATCCTCCATCGAGAATACCAGACATCGGGCGGCGGCCGCATCGGCATCAGTCAGGACATCACCGAGGCGCGGCGGCGCGAGGACGAACTCGCGCGCGCGAACGCGACGCTCCAAGGCGTGCTCACCGACTTCAAGACCGCGCTGGACGCCGTGAATCTCGGCGTGATGCTGCTCGATTCCGACATGAGGATCGAAACGGTGAACCGCGCCTTTCGCGAACTCTGGCGGATCGAGGAGGCGTCCGTGCCGGTCGGCACCCCACTTCGCGAGGTTTTCGGCCTCGATCCGGTGCGCCAGCTCTACACGGTACCGCGCGCCGAGCAGGACGCCTATTTCGACGGTCGCATCGAGGGCATGAAGGCCGGACGCATCATCACCGGCGAGATCCAGCGGTCCGACGGGTCCACCCTTCTCTATTCGATGACCCCGCTCTCGGCCGGCAAGGTCTTCCTCGTTCACTACGACATCACGCCGCTGAAGCTGCGCGAGGCCGAGCTCGAGCGCGCCCTGGAGCGCGCCGGACTTGTCGAAGCCGCGCTGAACGCGGTCAGCGATCCGATCTTCGTCAAGGACACCGACCTGCGCTACGTCTTCGTCAACGAGGCTTTCGCGCGCCTGATCGGGAGCAAGGCCGAGGCGCTGGTCGGCAAGCGATCCAAGGAACTCTTCGAACCCAGATGGGCTGGACCGTCGGAGGCGCAGGAACTGCGGATCCTCGCAACCGGCGAGCCGTTTGAGATCGAGGACGACCCGGATCGCCACAAGGACGGGCGTTTCCGGATCCTGCGCAAGCAGCTCGTCACCATCGAGGGCGGCAAGCGCTTCCTGTCGGGTTTCCTCTTCGACATCACCGATATCCGTCGGCGGGAGCAGGAAGCCGAGGAGGCGCGGCGACGGCTTGCGAACGTTCTCAAGACGCTCCCCGCGGGCGTCATCATCTTCGATGAGCAGGACAGGTACGTGCTGTGCAACGAACGCCTGATGGCGAAAATGCCGAAGATCGCGCATCTCTTGGTGCCGGGCGTTTCCCTGCGTTCGGTCATCGAGGCAGGGCGCGCGGTCGGCTATTTCTGCTACCCCAACGAGCCCGAGATGGATCGGCTCTACGAGGAGGATCCGGAAGCCTGGGTCGAGGCCGCCCTGCGCCTCTATCGCGAGCCACAGGGCGTGCGCGAACGGCAGAATCCCGATGGAACATGGCTCCAGGTCTATGACGAGCGCACAAGCGATGGCTACTTCGTCGGCGTGCGCGTCGATATCACCGAACTGAAGCTGCGCGAGGAGGCCTTGCGCCGCGCCGAACAGCGCGCCGTGCTGGCCGACCGCGCCAAGTCCGAGTTCCTGGCCAACATGAGCCACGAGATCCGCACACCCATGAACGGGGTGCTCGGGATGGCCGAGCTCCTTGCCCGGACACAGCTCGACGTGAAGCAGAAGACCTTCACCGACATCATCGTGAAGTCCGGCAATGCGCTGTTGACGATCATCAACGACATTCTCGATTTCTCCAAGATCGACGCCGGCCAGTTGGTGCTCGATCCGCTGCCGTTCAATCTCACCGAAGCGGTCGAGGACGTCGCCACGCTGATGTCGACGCGCGCCAACGAGAAGGATCTCGAGCTCATCGTCCGGGTCGATCCGGCCCTGCCGCCGGTGGTCGTCGGCGATGTCGGGCGGCTGCGCCAGATCGTCACCAACCTCGTCGGCAACGCGGTGAAGTTCACCGATGCCGGCCATGTCCTGGTCGATGTCTCCGGCACCGTCTCGGAGGACACGGCCAGGCTGCGGATCGAAGTCGAGGACACCGGCATAGGCATCCCCGAGGACATGATCGCGCAGGTGTTCGAAAAGTTCAGCCAGGTGGATTCGAGTTCCACTCGCCGTCACGAAGGCACCGGTCTCGGCCTGGCGATCACGTCGCGACTGGTGGCGTTGATGAACGGCCGCATCGGCGTCGAGAGCCGGCTTGGCGAAGGCTCCTCCTTCTGGGTCGAGATCGACCTTCCGGTCGGCGAGGCCTGCGAGAGTCGTCGGATCGTCCAGATGGACGTCACCGGCGCGCGCGTCCTCGTGGTCGACGACAATGCGGTGAACCGGTCGATCCTGATGGAGCAGATGGCGGCCTGGGGTTTGGACGCCTGCGCCGCGTCCAGCGGCGGCGAGGCGCTGGCGGTGCTCGCGGAGACCGCGCGTCTGGGGCTGGTGGTGGATTGCGTCGTGCTCGACTACCAGATGCCGGGCATGAACGGCGCCGACGTCGCCGCCAGGATCCGTGCCATGCCCCTGATCGACGACACGCCGGTGATCATGCTCACCTCGGTCGACCAGCCGCTGAGCGGCCGGCAGCATCGCGATCTCGGGATAGCCATGCAGATCATCAAGCCGGTTCGATCCAACCTGCTGCAGGAGTCGCTTCTGGCCGAGATCCAGCGGCGTAGGATCGCGCGCGGCGCGGTCTCGGAGCCCCTGGTCGAGGCGCCGCCGGCTGTCGTTGCGACGGATGGCGATGCAACGGTTGTCCACAGGCTCCCCGACAGACGGACGATGGAGCGCGCGGATAGCGCGTCGCAGACCGACGACGACGCCGGCTTCGTCGGCTGGACGAGCCATCTCGACATCCTCGTGGCCGAGGACAACGAGGTGAACCAGATGGTCTTCGCGCAGATCCTCGGCGAAACAGGCTTCACGTTCGAAATCGTCGGCAATGGCGAGCTCGCCCTCGACGTCTGGCGCTCCAGGCGTCCTTCGATGATCCTTATGGACGTTTCGATGCCGCTCATGAGCGGGCTGGCGGCTACGCAGGCGATCCGCGCCGAGGAGGCCGAAGACGAGCACATCCCGATCGTGGGCGTCACCGCACATGCGCTCAAGGGCGACCGCGACCGCTGCATTGAGGCCGGTATGGACGATTATCTGTCCAAGCCGATCAGCCCGCGAACACTTCGCGAGAAGGTCGGCCGCTGGCTCGCGCTCTCCCGACAGGCCCAGTCCTCGACCGGCTGAGCATCCGGCGGCCGGTGCGCAGAGACAGCAGTTTTTCCGCTCGAAAAGGGAATGCCCTGCGGTGCCTATGCCAGATGCGCCAAGCTTTTGATTCGAGGCGAGGAATCACCGATGCCGCGGCCGTCGGCGCGGCGTGCCGTGCGGATCGTCCGGCGCAGCAACTCCGAACCTTAATCGACGCGACACAAATGTGTCATCGAACTGTAACATGCGGGGTCTAATCGGGCCGCGACGCCAGACTTTCGCGTCACAGGAATTCCCAAGAGGAGTAGACCAAATGAAGAAATTTCTCGTCTCGGCATCGGCCGTGGCCATCGCCCTGACCGCGCCGGCCGGCATCGCCGCCGCGCGTGACAACGTGCAGATCACCGGTTCCTCGACTGTTCTGCCTTACTCCACCATCGTCGCCGAAGCCTTTGGTGAGAACTTTGAGTTCCCCACTCCCGTTGTCGAAGGCGGCGGCTCGGGCGCCGGCCGCAAGAAGCTGTGCGAAGGCGTTGGCGCCAACACCGCGGACATCGCCAATTCGTCCTCGCGCATCACCAAGGGCGACTATGAGCTGTGCGTCTCCAACGGCGTGACCGAAATCATCGAAGTCCGCTTCGGCTATGACGGCATCGTCTTCGCCTCCGACATCAACGGCCCGGAGTTCGCCTTCACCCAGGCTGACATTCACGGCGCGTTGGCTGCCAAGGTTGCCAAGGACGGCGCACTCGTCGACAACACCGCCAAGACCTGGGCCGATGTGAACCCGGCGCTGCCGGCGCAGGACATCATGGTCTTCGTTCCGGGCACCAAGCACGGCACCCGCGAAGTCTTCGACGAAAAGGTGATCATCGCCGGTTGCAAGGAGTCGGGCGTGTATGACCTGCACCTGGCTGCCTCGACCGGTGCCGACGACAGGGCCAAGGCCTCTGAAGCTTCCAAGGCTTGCATGGCGCTGCGCACCGATGGCCTGTCGATCGACATCGACGGCGACTACACCGAGACGCTGGCCCGCGTCGACACCAACAAGAACGGCATCGGCGTGTTCGGTCTGTCGTTCTACCAGAACAACACCGACAAGCTGCGCGTCGCAACGATGGCAGGCGTCATTCCGACCACAGAAGCGATTGCTGCTGGTGAGTATCCGGTGTCGCGTCCGCTGTACTTCTACGTCAAGAAGGCTCACCTCGGCGTGATCCCCGGACTGCAGGAATACGTCGACTTCTTCGTGTCCGATGACATGGCTGGCCCGGACGGCCCGCTGGCCGCCTATGGCCTGGTCTCGGATCCCGAGCTGAAGGCGACCCAGGAAATGGTTGCTGCCGGCACGCCGATGGCGCCGGTGAAGTGATCCATCCGATACTCGGAGGGCGCCATTCGGCGCCCTCCTTTCTCTTGCCAAGAGCGGATTCACCATGAGTGTCGGCACTCTGTCTCTGATCATCCTCGGAATGGCCGTGATCGGCTTTTTGATCGGCCGTCGTCGCGCCTTGCAGAGCGCAAATGGTGAACCGCGCAATCTGCATTCGTTGCCGGGATATTACGGGCAGACTGTCGCGCTGTTCACGGCGGTGCCGGCACTCTTGTTGATGGCGGTGTGGTTGATCATGCAGCCCTTGCTGATCGACGCGCGGATGCTTCCGCTGCTTGGCCCGCAGTTGACGCAGGACTCTACGGCGGCGACGCTGGCTGTGGAAGACATCCGACGTATCGCAGGCGCACTCGACGTGCTGCAGCAGAGGTCCGGGATCACCGATGACCAGTTGCTCGACATGCGCACCGATCTATCCGATCTCCGCGGTCGCCTGGCCGAAATCGGGGTTGCGCTTGGCGCCGAGGTCAAGCCCGAGATTTTCGAGGCCGCAAAGGCCTACCGCGTGATGCAACGCACCGGCACGATGCTGATGACGATCGCGGTGCTGGCCGTCGTCGCGGCGGGCTTTATCTTCGCCTTCACGCGGATCAACCGCGATTTCCGTGCCCGAAACGTGTCGGAAACCTTCGTGCGCTGGCTGCTGATCGCCTCCGCCGGGGTCGCGATCCTGACCACGATCGGCATCGTGATGTCGCTCCTGACCGAGAGCATCCGCTTTTTCAGTCTGTATCCGGTCACTGATTTCTTCTTTGGGCTGGTCTGGAACCCGCAGTTTCGCGGCGGGTCCGAGCTCGGGCTGGTCCCGCTTCTTTGGGGCACTCTCTACATCAGTTTCGTGTCGATGTGTGTAGCGGTGCCGATCGGAATCTTCGCCGCCATCTACACGGCCGAATATGCCTCGCCGCGGGTCCGGTCGGTGGTCAAGCCCGTGATCGAACTGATCGCCGGCATCCCGACCGTCGTCTTCGGCCTGTTCGCCCTCGTCACCGTCGGCCCGTTCCTGCGTGATTACTTCGCCATACCGTCCGGGCTCGGCAATTCCGGCTCGTCGGTCCTCACCGCCGGCCTCGTGATAGGCGTCCTCAACATCCCGTTTATCTCGTCGCTGGCCGATGACATCATCAACGCCGTGCCGCAGTCGATCCGCGACGGAGCCCTGGGCCTGGGCTCAACCAGGTCCGAGATGATCCGCAAGGTCGTGCTGCCCGCAGCCCTTCCGGGCATCGTCGGCGCCGTGCTGCTCGCCGCCAGCCGCGCGATTGGCGAAACGATGATCGTCGTCATGGGCGCGGGGGCCGCTGCCAAGCTTGATCTGAACCCATTCCAGGCGATGACCACGATCACCGTCAAGATCGTCAGTCAGCTGACGGGCGACCTTGCCTTCGATTCGGCCGAGACGCTCGTCGCCTTTGCCCTTGGCCTGACGCTGTTCGTGATCACACTTGGGCTCAACGTCTTCGCGCTCTGGATCGTGCGCAAATACCGGGAGCAGTACGAATGACCGACATTGTCAGCCCAAACGCCGGGGCCATTCCCCAGCCTCGACGCGTTCACAGCTCGCTGATGGGTGACAATCAGCTGATGAAGCGTCGCAATGCCGCCGAGACCCGTTTCCGCATGTATGGCGTCGCCGCGATCGTGGTGGCTCTGCTGACACTGGCGATCATGTTGTTCACCATTGTCCGTGACGGTTCTTCGGCTTTTTTTCAGGCGACGATCGCATTTCCGGTCACGATCGATGCGGCTGTCGTGGACAAGTCCGGCTCGCGCAATCCGGCCGAGATGGCTTCGGTGACGACGATCGGCTACGGGCGTCTCCTGGGTCAATCGCTGGTCAGTCATCTGGCCGAAAAAGGCATCGCGGTTGAGGGCATGTCGGAGAAGGAAGTCACCGACATGATCTCCAGGGACGCTCCAGCGCGGCTGCGCGACCGGGTCCTGTCCGACCCTTCCCTGGTGGGCCAGACGATCACCGTCAACGCCTTTGCAACCAGCCGCGTCGATGGCTACCTGAAGGGCAGGGTGACGCGCGAGATTGCCGAGCGTGACTCCAACGTTACCCCCGCGCAGCTGGACCTGACCGACAAGCTCGTCGAAGCGGGCATTCTCGAAACAAAGTTCAACTGGAGCTTCATCACCGCACCGGATGCGTCGGACCTGCGCCCCGAGGCGGCGGGCCTGGGCATCGCCATCATGGGCACGGTCTACATGATGTTGCTGGTGGTGATTATGGCATTGCCGCTGGGCGTCGCCGCCTCGATCTATCTCGAGGAGTTCGCTCCGCAGAACTGGTTCACCGATTTGATCGATGTCAACATCTCGAACCTCGCAGCAGTGCCTTCGATCGTCTACGGTATCCTTGGCCTTGCGATTTTCATCAACTTCGCCGGGCTTCCATCGTCCTCACCGATGGTCGGGGCGCTGGTCCTGACCCTGATGGCGCTTCCGACGATTATCATCGCTACACGCTCGGCGATCCGGGCCGTGCCGCCGTCGATCCGCGAGGCGGCGCTTGGCGTGGGCGCTTCCAAGATGCAGACCGTGTTCCACCATGTGCTTCCGCTGGCCGCGCCTGGAATCATGACCGGCACCATTCTGGCCCTGGCAAGCGCTGCCGGCGAAACCGGTCCGCTGTTGCTGATCGGCATGGTGGCGTTCGTGGCCAACTATCCCGCCAGCCCGCTTGAAGGCGGTTTCCTGGATCCTGCAAGCGCGCTTCCGGTGCAGGTCTACTCCTGGGCGTCGCGTTCCGATCCTGCATTCATCGAACGGTCCTCGGGTGCTATCATCGTACTGCTGCTGTTCCTGCTCATCATGAACGTCACGGCGATCATCCTGCGTCGGCGGTTCGAGCGGCGCTGGTGATATGCGCTATTGCTGCGCGAGAATGAACGTTGTCCCAACCCCGGGAGCCACGAGAAAATGAACATGATGACAGAGTCCCAGGTCGAGAAGCTTGCGTCGGGCGCTATCGATAGTCCGGTCGCCAAAATGCGCGCCGAGAAAGTCGAGTTGTATTATGGTGAGAAGCGCGCGCTGCATGGCGTCGATCTCGACATCTACGACAAGCAGGTCACTGCGCTCATCGGTCCTTCCGGTTGTGGCAAGTCGACCCTCCTGCGCTGTCTCAACCGCATGAACGACACGATTGCGATCGCTAGGGTGAAGGGCAAGATCACGCTCGACAACGAAGACATATACGATCCCATTGTGGACGTGGTGCAGCTTCGCGCCCGCGTCGGCATGGTGTTCCAGAAGCCGAACCCGTTCCCGAAGTCGATCTACGACAACGTCGCCTACGGTCCCCGCATCCACGGCCTGACCAAGTCGAAGGCCGAACTGGACGAGGTGGTCGAGAAGAGCCTGCGCAAGGCCGCCATCTGGGACGAAGTCAAGGACCGGCTCACCGAGTCCGGCACCGGCCTGTCGGGCGGGCAGCAGCAGCGCCTGTGCATCGCGCGCGCCATCGCGGTGTCGCCCGAAGTCATCCTGATGGACGAACCCTGCTCGGCGCTCGATCCCATCGCCACCGCCAAGGTTGAGGAACTGATCGACGAGTTGCGCCAGAACTACACCATTGTGATCGTGACGCACTCGATGCAGCAGGCGGCCCGCGTGTCGCAGCGCACGGCCATGTTCCACCTCGGGGACATCGTGGAAGTCGGGCCGACCGACAAGATGTTCACCAATCCCGACGACAAGCGCACCCAGGACTACATCACCGGACGCTTCGGCTGACGCCGGCTAAGCACAGACGAGGAAAGATCATGGGTGAGCATACCGTAGCCTCCTTCGACGAGGAACTTGACTCCATCGACCGGCTGATCCGCGAGATGGGCGCCTTGTCGGCGACGATGGTGGCCGACGCGACCCGCGCGCTTTTGGCCTCCGACAATCCGCTGGCGCAGCGCGTCATTTCCGACGACGCCATCATGGATGCCAAGCAGCGCGAGCTCGACGAGCAGGCGATTCTGCTGATCGCGCGACGCCAGCCCATGGCGCAGGATCTGCGCGCCGTCGTCTCGGCCATCCGCATGGCCTCCGATCTCGAGCGGATCGGCGACCTTGCCAAGAACATCGCCAAGCGTGTCGGCGCGGTCGGCCAGGCGGCAACGCCCAAGCCGCTGGCTCACTCCCTCGACGCCATGGCCTCGCTGGTGCAGGACCAGGTGAAGAACGTCGTGGCCTTCTACGCCGAACGGCGCGCCGAGGAACTTCCAGGGCTGCGAGCCGACGACGAGAAGATCGACATCAAGTACACGGCGATCTTCCGCGAACTCCTCACCTACATGATGGAGGATCCGCGCAACATCACCGCCTGCACCCATCTTCTGTTCTGTGCCAAGAATCTCGAGCGCATCGGCGACCATGTCACCAACATCGCCGAGAACGCCTATTATGTCATGACGGGCCGGCAGCTGCCGATGTCGCGCCCGCGCGTCGACGAGACCGCCGTCTCCGACGTGACCGGCTGAAGGAAACCCGTGGCATGATCGCCGCCAAGGTGATGGTCGTGGAGGACGAGGAGCCGCTCTGCGTCCTCCTGAAATACAATCTCGAGGCCGAAGGCTACCAGGTCGAGGTCATCACCAGGGGCGACGAGGCCGAGATCCGGCTGCAGGAGAGCGTGCCCGATCTGCTCGTTCTCGACTGGATGGTGCCCGGCATCTCCGGTATCGAGCTGTGCCGTCGACTGCGTGTGCGGCCCGAAACCGAGCGGCTGCCGATCATCATGCTGACGGCGCGCGGCGAAGAGAGCGACCGCGTGCGCGGCCTCTCCACCGGGGCCGACGACTATCTGGTCAAGCCGTTCTCCACGCCGGAATTCGTCGCCCGCGTCCGCGCGCTGCTGCGCCGGGCGAAGCCGGAGGTCCTGTCCTCGGTGCTCAAGGTCGGCGACATCGTTCTCGACCGCGAGGCGCACCGCGTCTACCGCCGCAAGGCCGAGATCAAGCTCGGCCCGACCGAGTTCCGCCTGCTCGAGTTTCTGATGCAGCATCCCGGCCGCGTCTTCTCGCGCGGACAACTGCTCGACAATGTCTGGGGCGAGACGATCTACATCGACGAACGCACGGTCGACGTTCACGTTGGTCGCCTGCGCAAGGCGGTCAACAACGGCCGCATGCCCGACATCATCCGCACCATCCGCGGCGCCGGCTACGCCATCCGCGAGGCGTGAGCGGGCGGTTTGAGGTAATGCTTGCATGAAATGCTAGCAAGCCCTATGTTGCTGCCATGAACGGCAAGCAGCGCAAGACCCTTGCGGCCATCTTCAGCGATCCCGTGTCGGGCACCCTGGAGTGGGCAGCGGTCGAAAGCCTGCTCGTCGCGGTCGGATGCAGGATCATCGAGGGCAGCGGCTTTCGCGTCCGTTTCGAGAAGGGTGGCGAGGTCGAGAGCTTTCACCGTCCTCATCCGGCCAAGGAAGCGAAGCGCTATCAGGTCCGCGCTGCCCGGGCGTTCCTGATCAGGTTGGGAATCGAACCATGAACAACGTGATGACCTACAAGGGCTATTCGGCCCGCATCGAATACGATGACCAGGACGGAATTCTGTTTGGCCAGATCGCCGGCATCCGCGATGGCGTAGGGTTCCACGCGGACAACGTCGAGAATCTGCGCGCGGCCTTCCACGAAGCCGTGAATGATTATCTCGAGACATGCGCGAAGGTTGGAAAGGAGCCACAGAAGCCTTATTCGGGCAAGATGATGTTCCGCGTCAGCCCGGAGGTCCACCGCAGGGCAGCCCTCGCGGCCGAGCTTTCCGGCAAGAGCCTCAACCAGTGGGCCGAGGACGTGATCGACCGCGCGGCGGGGTAGCTCCGCACACGGGGCAGTCGCTGCTCGGTTCGCCGACCGTGCAAGATCAACTCTCCAAAGGTTCTGTCGGAGGCATCAGGTCTTTGCTGCAACGCGTGCGAAGGTAGAGGAACTGGGCGTTCTGAAACTTGGGTTTCTCAGCGACGACCTGTGATGACAACCATGAACATGCCTCATCGGTGCCGAAACCACGCTCAAGCGTCGTGAAGTATGTCGTGTTTCTCCACGCTTCGCACATGCCCGTCATGGGGATGGACCGAACACGGGGACGTCGATGAGCGTTGCATGTGGCTGATGGGCGCCAATGATCGCGGTGCGAATCTCATCCTCTGGACTTGGAAACGCGACCGTCCCCACCGTGTCGAAGTCTTCGATCCGAGCGGGCGCCTGCCTTAGAGCCAGCTTTCGTGGGATTGATCATCGCCATCCGCCTTGTGCAGGAGCTTGCCGCTCTCTCCGCCCCACCCTTGTCCTTTGCCTTCCGCCTGTGCTTTCTTCGCCGCGCGGTCGCTCCGGCCGGCTTGGGAGGATGATCGATGGCTTGGCTTGGCAGAATCGGCGTGCCGTTCTTCGCCGTCGTTCTCGCCCTGCTCGCGAATATGCCGGGCGCGCAGGCCAGTGATCGCTCCGCCGTCGAGCCGATCCGGAACTGGTACCGTCTCACGCTGGAACTGGTGCGGCACACGCCCACCTATTCGCCGCCGGTCGCCAGCCGCGCCCTTGCCTATCTCGGCGTTGCCGCCTTCGAGGCGCTCGCATCGGGCGATCCGCGGCTGAACACGCTGGCCGGCCAGCTCAACGAGCTGGAGCCGCTGCCTTCGCGCGAAAGCGGGGACCATGCCGATCCGGTCGTCGTCCAGGCGGCCATGGCCGCTGTGGTCCGCGACCTCTTCGCCAACACGGGCCCGACCGGCCAGCGCGCCATCGCCGCCTTCGAAAAGAAGCTTCGCGGCGAGGCCGCGGTCGGCATCGCGGCCGACATTTTAGACCGCAGCGAGGCGCACGGGCGGGCGATCGCCGAACACATCCTCGCCTGGTCTCGCACCGACGGCGGCGCGGTCGTCGAGAACATGGGCTTTCCGACGACCTACCAGCCGCGCGAAGCACCGGATGCCTGGGTGCCGACCAGCCTCGTCGCCCAGCAGCAGGCGCCGCTTCTTCCCGGTTGGGGCTCGAACCGAACCTTCGCCATGCCCGATGGCAGCGCCTGCGGGCTTCCTCCGCCGCCCGCCTACAGCGAGGATCCCGACAGCGCGTTCCACCGCGAGGCAGCGGAGGTTTACCGGAAAGTGCTCGAGCTCACGCCCGAGCAGCACGAGATCGCGCGTTTCTGGGCCGACGACCCGATGCTGTCGCCCACGCCTCCCGGCCACTGGATCTCCATCGCGCTGAGTGTCCTGGAGCAGGAGGGCGCCGATGCCGGCCGCACCGCCGAGGCGCTGGCGCTGCTCGGCATCGGCATGGCCGATGCCTTCATCGGCTGCTGGCACGCCAAGTTCGAATTCGACCTCGTGCGGCCCGTGACCTATATTCGCCGCGTCATCGATCCTGATTGGGAGCCAATCCTGATCACGCCACCTTTCCCGGAGTATCCGAGCGGCCACAGCACCCAGTCCGGCGCCGCCGCGACCGTCCTGACCGGTCTGTTCGGAGACGACCGCGCCTTCGAGGACGCGACCCATGTCGACGACGGGATGCCGGCGCGGTCCTATGCGAGCTTCTGGGAGGCGGCGCACGAGGCGGGGATTTCGCGCCTTTACGGCGGAATCCATTTCCGCTCCGCCATCGATCGCGGGCTGGAGCAGGGGCGCTGCATCGGCGCCTTCGTCACCGCGCTGAAGACCCGGAGGTAGCGTGCGCCTGTCTCTTCCGATCCCGCCGTTGCTGGCGGCCGTGCTGTTCTCCGCGACGATACCGGCAGCGGCCGAAGAGGCCGTTTTCATCCCGCGCTTCGTCGAGGAAACCGCATCGTCCGGCATCGATACGGTCTATGCCGGCGAATGGGAGTTCATGGTGGGCGGGGGCGCCGCCGTGTTCGACTGCGACGACGACCGGAAGGCCGATCTTCTGATCGTCGGCGGCGAGGCGCCAGCCGCCTTCTATCGCAATGCAAGTGCCCTCGGCGGGGCTCTGCGCTTCGAGAAACAGCAAAGCGGTCTCGAGGTCTCCGGCGTCGCCGGTGCCTATCCGCTCGACATCGATGGCGACGGCATCCAGGACGTCGTGCTCCTGCGCGTCGGCGAGAACCTCGCCATGCGCGGGCTCGGCGGCTGCCGCTTCGAGCGCGCCAACGAAGCCTGGGGTTTCGACGGCGGCGATGCCTGGTCGACCGCCTTCGCCGCCATGTGGGAGCGCGGCATGGCCTTGCCGACGCTCGCCGTCGGCAACTACATCGACCGCGAGCAGGATGCGTTTCCGTGGGGCTCCTGCACCGACAACTGGTTGCACCGCCCGGCCGGCGGCGACAGCCGGTCCTTCGCGCCGCCTCTCCCGCTCACGCCCAGCTACTGCGCGCTGTCCATCCTGTTCACCGACTGGAGCCGGTCGGGCACGCCGGACCTGCGCGTCTCCAACGATCGCGAGTACTACAAGGGCGGCCAGGAACAGCTCTGGCGTCTGGCGCCAATGGAGACCCCGGTGCTCTACGGCCAATCCGACGGGTGGAAGCAGCTCAGGATCTGGGGCATGGGCATTGCCAGCCACGACCTCGATTTCGACGGCTATCCGGAGTATTTCCTCACCAGCATGGCCGACAACAAGCTGCAGGCGCTGGTCGATCCAGGCGCGGCCGGCGGCCCGCGGCCCGAATTCGAGGACATTGCCTTCTCCCTCGGCGTCACCGCCCACCGCCCCTACATCGGCGAGACGGTGAAACCGTCAACGGCCTGGCATGCCCAGTTCGACGACGTGAACAATGACGGCCGCGCGGACCTCTTCATCGTCAAGGGCAACGTCGCCGAGATGCCCGACTTCGCGGCGGAAGACCCCAATAACCTCCTGCTGCAGAAACGGGACGGCACCTTTCTCGAGGCCGGCGACACGGCCGGCGTTTCCAGCACGGCGATCGGCCGGGGCGGCGCGCTGGCCGATTTCAATCTCGACGGTGGCCTCGACATGCTGGTGGTGAACCGCTGGACGAGCGCGCAGGTCTGGCGCAACGTCGACGCCGGGTCCGGCCGCTGGCTGCAGCTCGAACTGCGCCAGCCGGGCGCGAACCGTGACGCCATCGGCGCGTGGATCGAGGTGCGAACCGGCGAGACGATCCAGCGCCGCGAAGTCACGGTCGGGGGCGGGCACGCGTCCGGCCAGGCTGGATGGCGCCATTTCGGGCTGGGCGAGGCGAGCTCCGCCGATGTCCGCGTCCTTTGGCCGGATGGCGAGGCCGGGGACTGGCAGCGCCTCGACGCCGATGGTTTCTTCGTCATCGAGCGCGGACGGACAGCCGTCGCCTGGTCGCCGCGCTGAGGCGGTTCGCCGCCGATCAGGCTGTCTCGCGCTGGAGATCCTGCGAACCACCCGCGCCGGCGGCGAAGATCTCGCGGTCGACGAAACTCAGCGCCAGGCTCGCGCAGCCTTCCCTGATCAGCGGTCTTTCGTCCGGCTCCGTTTCGAAGGGGGGCAGCTGGTGGTGTCGCCCGCCCGCGGTCTTGGCCATCGCCTCGCGCATCGGTCCCTCGATCAGGTCGAAGGCGCGCGCGCCCTGGCCGATGAAGATCACCGGCGCGGGATCGATCAGCGAAAACAGCGAGCCGAGGCCATAGCCCAGCGCCTCGCCGGCGCGCCGGTAGGCCTCGCGTTCCGGTCCGTCGTGGTCGCGTGCGGTGTCCGCCAGCGCCTGCATCTCCACGTCGCCGATGTCCACGGCGGGTGCGTCTTCTTCCGGCAACCCCTTCGCGTTCCGCCAGATGGCATAGTTGCCGGCATAGGCTTCCACGCAGCCGCGCTTGCCGCAGCGGCAGAGCGCACCCTCCGGCACGTGGTTCATGTGGCCGAATTCCGCCCCCGACGATGTCGTGCCCTGGAACAACTGCCCCTTCAGCACAAGACCCATGCCGATGCCGTGCGACAACATGACGGCGAGGAAATTGTCGTGGTAGCGGTCGGGGCGGTGTTCCCCAAGGGCGAGCGCGATCATGTTGCAATCGTTCTCGATGGTGGCCGGTATGCCGAACGCCGCCTCGATCGCATCGGCGAAGCCGACATTCGTATGTTGGGTGATCGGCGACCACAACAGCATGCGCGAGCCTGAATCCGTGATGCCCTGCACGCCGAAGACGATGCGGCGCACGCGCATCCCGGTCTTGGCGGATTGGGCGATCAGGTCGCCCGTCACGGCGACGGCGGCATGCAGAAGTTCGCCCCGCGGCAGCGTCAGCGTCGGCAGCTTGCGCTGCACCGACGCGATCACCTCGCCGGCATAGTTGATGAGGGCGGCCGACAGGGAGTTCATCGACAGCACCAGGGCAATCACGGTGGCCGCTTCCGGGTTCAGGCCGAGCGCCACCTGCGGACGACCGCGCCGCGCGCCCGTCGTCTCGCCGTCACGAACCTCGCGCAGTATGGTCTCGTCGATCAGGTCGGCGGTGATGGCCGAGACGGTGGAGGCCGACAGCCCGGTCGTCGCGCAGATGTCCGTGCGAGACAGGCGTCCGTGCCGCCTCAGCACGGAGATCACCACGCGCCGGTTCTGCCGGCGCACATCGTCCGATCTGGTGATCGCCGTCATCGCTGCCTGTTCCTCCTTCGCGTACCGGACGATCGCAACGCAGCAAGAAAAATGTTGCGTTGCAATAAGTTAGGTCGCTCCAGATTCATGTTGACACGGCTTGACGGGTGAGTCACTATTTTTTTCGAGCCTCGAATTAAAGAGGCTGAGTGCCGGACAGCCCCCTCGTGCAGGGGCGTGCGCCGGTTTTGCATGTGCAACGATGCACCGGGAGGATAGCATGAAAAAGACAATTCTGGCGCTCAGCTGCGCCGTGTTCAGCCTGTCGTTTGCCGGCGGCGCGCTCGCCAAGGACAAGACGATCGGAGTGTCGTGGTCGAACTTCCAGGAAGAGCGCTGGAAGACCGATGAAGCGGCAATGAAGGCCGCCATCGAGGCCGCCGGCGACAAGTACATCTCCGCCGACGCCCAGTCGTCGGCCGCCAAGCAGCTCACCGACGTCGAGGCGCTGATCGCGCAGGGCGCCGATGCCCTGATCATTCTCGCCCAGGACGCCTCGGCCATCGGCCCGGCGGTCGAAAAGGCCGTCAACGAAGGCATTCCGGTCGTCGGCTACGACCGCCTCATCGAGAACGAGAACGCCTTCTACCTGACCTTCGACAACAAGGAAGTGGGCCGCATGCAGGCCCGCGAGGTGTTCAAGGTGCAGCCCGAGGGCAACTATGCCTTCATCAAGGGCTCTTCGTCCGATCCGAATGCCGACTTCCTCTTCTCCGGCCAGATGGAAGTGCTGAAGGAAGCCATGGACTCGGGCAAGATCAAGAATGTCGGCGAGGCCTACACGGACGGCTGGCTTCCGGCGAACGCCCAGAAGAACATGGAGCAGATCCTGACCGCCAACAACAACGAGATCGACGCGGTCGTGGCATCCAACGACGGCACGGCCGGCGGCGTCGTGGCGGCGCTCACCGCGCAGGGCCTCGCTGGCGTTCCGGTCTCCGGCCAGGACGGCGACCATGCGGCGCTGAACCGCGTGGCTCTCGGCACCCAGACCGTGTCGGTCTGGAAGGACGCACGCGAGCTCGGCAAGAACGCAGCCGAGATCGCCTCCGCGCTCGCCGACGGCACCGAGATGAGCGCCATCGCCAACGCGGTGAAGTTCACCACGCCGGGCGGCAAGGAAGTGGATGCCGTGTTCCTCACCCCGGTCCCGATCACCAAGGACAATCTCGCCACCGTCGTCGACGCTGGTTGGATCTCCAAGGAAGCGCTCTGCCAGGGCGTCGCGGCCGGCAGCGTCGCCGCCTGCAACTGATCTGACCCACCCGACCTGAATTGCGCCGCGGTTTGACGAAAACCGCGGCGCAAGCCTAATCTGACCTCGGAACATCCGCGCCGACAGCCGCGCAAGACGGTCCGGCGAAGCAGCCCCACGGGGGAGGAAACCATGTCCGACGCGACTTCGACGGCGCCTGCGGATCGCGCCCGGTCAAACGAACTCGGTCCCGTGGCCAGCTTCCTGAAAGCGACCGAGCTCGATACGCGCATGCTGGGCATGATCGCGGCGCTGCTGATCATCTGGCTCGGTTTCCATATCTTCTCCAACGGCCTGTTCCTCACCCCGCGCAACCTCTGGAACCTGTCCGTCCAGTCGTCGTCGGTCGCGGTGATGGCCACCGGCATGGTGCTGGTCATCGTCACCCGCAACATCGACCTGTCGGTTGGTTCGGTGCTCGGCTTCGTCGGCATGATCATCGGCGTCACGCAGGCCGAGATCCTGCCGCGCTACCTCGATTTCGGCCACCCCGCTATCTGGGTCATCGCCCTTCTCGTGGGCATGCTGGTCGGCATCATCATCGGCGCGCTGCAGGGCTATGTCATCGCCTTCCTCGGCGTTCCCGCCTTCATCGTCACGCTCGGCGGCCTGCTCGTCTGGCGCGGCGCGGCCTGGTGGGTCACCTCCGGCCGCACCGTCGCGCCCATGGACGAGACATTCCGCCTGATGGGCGGCGGCCCGGCGGGGTCGATCGGTGCGACAGCGAGCTGGATCGTCGGCATCGTCGCGTGCCTCGCGGTGGTGCTGATGCTGTTCAACGGCCGCCGCCAGCGCAAGCGCTTCCGCTTTCCGCTGCGCCCGGTCTGGGCCGAGTTCTTCCTTGGCGGCATCGCCTGCGCCTTCATCATGGGCGCGGTGTCGGTCGCCAATGCCTATCCCTGGCCCATCGGCATCGTGCGCAACTACGCCCGCGACAACAACATCACGCTGCCCGAGGGCGGGCTTTTCATCGCCCACGGCATCGCCATCCCGGTCCTGATCGCGATCGGCGTCGGCGTGGTCATGTCCTTCGTCTCCACCCGCACGCGCTTCGGCCGCTACGTCTTCGCCATCGGAGGCAATCCCGAGGCGGCCGCGCTCGCCGGCATCAACACCCGCTGGGTGACGATGAAGATCTTCATGGTGATGGGCGGCCTCGCCGCCATCGGCGCGGCCATCTCCACCGCCCGCCTCAACGCGGCCACCAACGCGCAGGGTACGCTCGACGAGTTGCTCGTCATCGCCGCCGCCGTCATCGGCGGCACCTCGCTCGCCGGCGGCGCGGGCACGGTGGCCGGCGCCATGATCGGCGCGGTGCTGATGCAGTCGCTGTCGACCGGCATGATCCTGCTCGGCGTCGACACGCCGCTGCAGAACATCGTCGTCGGTCTCGTGCTCGTGGTCGCGGTCTGGCTGGACACGATGTACCGCAAGCGGACGCAGTAAGGAGAGGGACCGTCATGGAACGCAAGGCTCCACCGCTCGTCGAACTCAAGAACATCTCGATCGCGTTTGGCGGCATCCGCGCCGTCGACGACGCGTCGGTCGATCTCTATCCGGGCGAAGTCGTGGCGCTGCTCGGCCACAATGGCGCTGGCAAGTCGACGCTGATCAAGATCCTGTCCGGCGCCTACAAGCGCGACGCGGGCGAGATCCGCGTCAATGGCGAGGAGGTGTCGATCGCCAATCCGCGCGACGCCAAGGCCTACGGCATCGAGACGATCTACCAGACGCTGGCGCTCGCCGACAATGTCGACGCCGCCGCCAACCTGTTCCTCGGCCGCGAACTCGTGACCGCCTGGGGCACGCTCGACGACGTGGCCATGGAGGATCAGGCGCGCAAGGTCATGGGCCGGCTCAATCCGCGCTTCGTCCGCTTCAAGGAGCCGGTGGTGAAGCTGTCGGGCGGCCAGCGCCAGTCGGTGGCGATCGCGCGCGCCATCCTGTTCAATGCCCGAATCCTGATCATGGACGAGCCCACCGCCGCGCTCGGGCCGCAGGAGACCGCGCAGGTCGGCGAACTCGTCAAGCAGCTCAAGGCCGACGGCATCGGCATCTTCCTGATCAGCCACGACATCCACGACGTGTTCGACCTCGCCGACCGCGTCTGTGTGATGAAGAACGGTCAGGTGGTTGGCACGGCCCGCACGCAGGACGTCACCAAGGACGATGTGCTCGGCATGATCATCCTCGGCAAATGTCCCCCCGGCGCCATCCCTGGCCCCGGCGCCATGGCGGTCGAGGCGGCCTGACCGTCATCGCCGCGCTCTCCCGACCGACATGAAAAAAGCCTGGCCGCGAGGCCAGGCTTTTCTCGTCGCCCGGCAGTGCCGGTCGATCAGTAGCAGCGATCGTAAACGATACGGCCGTCGCGCGTGCGATACTGGCAGCGACCGTCCGCGGTGCGGCCGATCAGATAGCCGCCGACGCCGCCAGCCACCGCGCCGATCAGCGCGCCCCGCGTGCCGCCGAGCGCCGAACCGACGAGGGCTCCGCCGACGGCGCCGACCGTTCCGGTCTGCTCGGCCGTGGTGCAGCCCGTGACCGCCAGCATGAGGACAGCGACCGCTGCATAAACGATTTTCATCATGTTCCCGTTCTCCTGATTAATGACCGGTTGCCCGTCCCGCGACAGGCTCGCCGAAAAATTTGCCCCAATTTTGTCCGGATGCCGCAATTATGGCAGAATTCGGCAAATTCGGCGCAGCACCGACGCTACCTCAAACTCCCAACCTCGCCGGAAGTTCCAGGCGAGGTCATCAATACGCGGATTGTCCGGCGCCACTGCGAAAAAAATCGCATTCGGAAAAAAACTGGTCGGCGGGAACCATCCCATCGGCTGCTCGTTGCTAGCGAAGTCTTGCGATGCCCCCATCGCAAGACCGGCGACGGAGACACACGCCCCCCGCCCATGTCTCCGTCGCCAACTCAAGCCGGCCTCGCGCCGGCTTTTTTTTGAGCATCGGCGGCGTCAACCGAGTTCGAAGTTTTCCGGCGGAATCACCAGCCGGTAAAGCAGTTCGTCGGGAGAGATCGTCAAGGTCGCGGTGCCGTTCAGAGAAGCGGGAACCACCCGTTGCAGAGCGAGGCTGCCGAACCGTCCTTCCGTTGATGGGCCGGCGTCCGAAATCGCCTCGCGCCAGGTCAGCTCCATGGCTTCCTCGCCGTCCTCGTCGCGAATCTTCCTGGCGCCAATCGTCACCATGCCGTCCGGCCGCGACATGGCGCCGTGGCTCACCGCATTGACGGCAAGCTCGTGCAGGGCAAGCCCGATGTGCAGCGCGGCATTGGGATTCAGGTAAGGGTTGACACCCTCAAGCCGGAGGTTTCGAACCGGATCCGGACAGAAGCGGATGACCTGTCCCGCGACCAGTTCGTGCAGATCCGCGCCGCGCCAGTTCGACGACGTCACCAGATCCTGCGAGGCGGCCAGCGATTGCAGCCGCCCCCGAAAGCGTTGGAGGAAATCGGCGATCGTCCCTGAATAACGGCCGGTCTGGTTGGCGATGGACTGGATGATGGCAAGCAGGTTCTTGGAGCGATGGCTTACCTCGCGCAAAAGCATCCTGAGCGCGTCCTCGCGCCGCTTTCGCTCGGTAACTTCGACAGCCGTGGTGATGACGCCGCGAACTTCGTCGTCGACGCGGTCGGCGTCGATCCAGATCTCAAACCAGCGAACGCCGCCGGGATCGGGAAAACGCATCTCCAGGTGGCTGCGCTCGACGCCCGACAAAGCCGCGTTGCGAGCGGCCAGCAAGCGTGCGGAATCCTCGCGCGACAGCAAGCTCGTGCCAGCGTCGCCGCCGCCGCACAGCGCGTCGCCGATCCAGCCGCCGGGCGGGTTTTCTGTCCACAAGCAGTTCAGGTCGCGGTCGAGATAGAGAACGGAGACGCTTGTGTTGTGAAGAGCCCGAAGGAGAACGCGATCAAATCCCGCCAGCGCAGGGAGCGTCTTTGCGTCGTCTGACGCCATCTCCTTCTCGCCTTTTTCCATGCCCGTCTTCGCCCCGGATGTTGTTTTGGTTTTCCAACGAAGCAGACGCGCGCATGGTTCCGCTTGAAGAAATGACACCGACCCGCGAACCGGGGTTCACGGGCCGGTGCGCGCGAATCCGGCTGAGGGGAAAGCCGGACCGGCGTGACGCTCCTTACTTCGCCCGCTTCAGCATTCCTGCCACCAGCGACCATACGAGGATGGTCAGAAAGACGAAAAAGAGAACTTGGGCAATGCCGGACGCCGCGCCAGCGATGCCGCCGAAGCCCATCGCGCCCGCAACGAGAGCCAGAACGAGAAACACCAATGTCCAGTAGAGCATGATGGTCGCTCCGTTCATTGCTGGTGCAACAATGTTAAAACAACGCTCTTTCCTTTGTATCGTTCCCAAAAAAAAGCCGCCGGAACGGCGGCTTTTCTTGAGCGGTGAACAGTACGACGACCGTCAGGCCGCGGCCTTGGCTTGCCGGTCGAAGAAGAGCGCCTGGCTGATCAGCGCCTTCACCATGTCCGGGTTGAAGGGCTTCGTCACAAGGAAGGCGGGTTCCGGCCGCTCGCCGGTCAGCAGGCGCTCGGGAAAGGCCGTTATGAAGATCACCGGCACCGATGTGCTGGCCAGGATTTCGTTGACCGCGTCGATGCCCGAGCTGCCGTCCGCCAGCTGGATGTCGGCAAGCACCATGCGCGGCTGCGTCTTGCGAAACAGGGCGGTGGCTTCGGCATGCGTCCGGGCGGTGCCCACCACGCGGTGACCGAGGCTTTCCACCATTTCCTCGATGTCCATGGCGATCAGCGGCTCGTCCTCGATGATGAGGATGTCGGTCGCCACCTGGCGCGAAATCTCCTTGGACGCTTCGTTGATCAGTTCGGAGAACTCGTCCTCGGTCACGTCGAGGATTTCCGCGCCTTCGCGGTCATTGAAGCCTTCCACGGCGACGAGCACGAAGGCCTGGCGCGGCCTGGGTGCAATGGAAGACAGGCTGGCCGCGGCCCGCGCTTCCCAGGGCGACATGGGCGTCCCGTCGGGCACCTTCACGGCGATGGAGGAAAACAGCTTGGCGAAAATCTTGTAGAGGCCCACCTTGGGGCTCGACGCGTCCGGGAAGATGCCGATGTCGGCGATGATGGCCTCGAGGACGGCGGCCACCAGCGCGTCGCCGCTCGCCTGTGACCCGGATACCGCTCGGGAGAAACGACGCAGATAGGGCAGATGTGGCGCGATGCTGGCGGAAAGACTCATATTCGTCGTTACTCCCTCATGATGACGCGCTCGCACAGGCCGTCGGCGCGAACGATGTCGACAAAACGTGGCGTCACGAAAAAAGTTCCGGGCGGCAGGAACTTTTTTACGCGTCCTGCATTTGAAGCCGGAGCGAGACACGCCACCACGGCGATGGTCTCCATCGGAGCACGAAAAGTCGCGCGTGGCGGCAGGCAACGGCAGGGGTCAGGAACGATATGGGTGAGTTTGAAACGCGTTCGGCTAGCGGCAAACCGCGTCGCGACGATCCGCTCGGTGCTAACTCCGAGATCGGAAAGAAGTTGCGAGAGTACTATGACGGATTGATGTCGCCTGAAGTGCCGGACCGCTTCACCGATCTCCTCAGCCAACTCGAGACCGCCGAAAACCAGCGCAAGAAGGCCGGAGGCGGTGAATGAGCAACGCGGGGGATTTCAAGACCGGTCTGCTCGGGGCCATTCCAAGTCTGCGGGCGTTCGCGGTCTCGCTGTCGCACAACAGCGACAAGGCCGATGATCTGGTCCAGGAAACGCTCGTCAAGGCCTGGGACAAGCAGACGAGCTTCCAGCCGGGCACCAATCTGAAGGCTTGGCTGTTCACCATCCTGCGCAACGAATTCTATTCGCAGATGCGCAAGCGCGGCCGCGAGGTGCAGGACAGCGAGGGCGCCATGACCGCGCGTCTTGCCGTACACCCGAGCCAGCACGGATCGCTCGACCTGAAGGACTTTCGCGCGGCGCTGGAGCGCCTTCCGGAAGACCAGCGCGAAGCCGTCATCCTCATCGGCGCGTCCGGCTTCTCCTATGAGGAAGCGGCCGAGATCTGCGGCTGCGCCGTCGGCACCATCAAGAGCCGCGTCAGCCGCGCCCGCGTAAAGCTCCAGGAACTCCTGTCGATCGAAGGCGACGGAGACTACGGCCCGGACGCGATCGCGGCGCAGGTCATGGGATCAGGCGCGGCAGCTTGATCGGCTCCGCTGGATGACCTCGGCGAGAACGCGCGCGAGTTCGTCCCCGGAGTAAGGCTTCCCAACGACCGGAACGTCGGGAAAGCCCTCCGCGATTTCGCCGACATTCGTCAGCCCGGTCGCGAACACGAACGGAACCCGGCGCTCCATCAGTTGGCTCGCGAACCGCGTCGTCGTTTCCCCGCCAAGGCGCAGATCGAGGATCGCGGCATCGAACCGCCAATCTTCGAAGGGCTTCTCGCCCAGGTCATGGAGGCTGCGCAGGATCGTCACCTCGCGCGCGCCCCATTCCAGGCATGTCTGCTCGACATCCATGGCAATCAGGTACTCATCCTCCAGGATCAGTATCGAGCGACCGTCAAGGCGGCTTTCAGCCAATGGAATGGTCTCCGGTTCCGGGTGCATGGGCGTTTGTTGCACCTTCGCCGCTGCGTTGTCATTTAAATATGACGTCCGCCGAAGCTCATTGCGCGTCACCCCTCGACCGGGTCGACGTCGTCTCCGATCCCAAGCTCGGCCAGGATCGCGGCCGTATGCTGGCCGAGCGCGGGAACCGCGTCCATGCGAGGCTCCCAGCTGCCGCCGATCGGCTTCAGCGCGGGCAGCGGCCCGGTCGGTGTCTCCACCGTGGTCCAGCGGTCGCGGGCCGCGAGTTGCGGGTGGTTCCAAAGGCCATCCATGTCGTTGACCCGCGCCATGCCGATGCCGGCGTTCTCCAGCCGTTCGATCGCCTCGGCGGCCGTCAGTCGCGACAGGACCGCATCGATGGCCGCCTGCAATTCGTCGCGGTGCGCGGCTCGGCCGTCGTTTCCGGTGAAGCGTTTGTCCGCCGCAAGATCGGGACGTTCGAGCACGGTCGTGGCGAATGACGCCCATTCCCGGTCGTTCTGCAAGCCGAACAGCACGGTGCCGTCGGAGGTTGCGAAGGGGCCGTAGGGGAAGATCGTCGCATGGCCGGATCCGGCTCGTCGCGGCGGGGCCGCGCCGTCAGTCGCGAAATACATCGGAAAGCCCATCCACTCGGCCATCGCCTCCAGCATCGAGATCTCGACATGATCGCCCATGCCGGTCCGTCCGCGTTGCAGGAGCGCCGCGAGAATCCCCTGGAAGGCCATGGTCCCGGCCGCGATATCGGCCACCGAGATCCCGGCCTTCGTCGTCTGCTCCGGCGTTCCGGTGACCGACAGGAAGCCGGCTTCCGCCTGGATCAGAAGGTCGTAGGCCTTGCGTGCTTCATAGGGTCCACCCTGGCCGTAGCCGGAGATGGAACAGGTGATCAGGCGGGGATGCAGACATCGCAGGGTTCCGTGGTCGAGGCCCATGCGGTGGGCGGCGCCCGGCGCCAGGTTCTGCACGAACACGTCCGCCCGGGCCAGAAGCCTCTGGAGAACGGTGCGTTCGGCGTCCTGCTTCAGGTCGAGCGCCAGGCTTTCCTTGGAACGGTTCGTCCAGACGAAATGGCTGGACAGGCCTCGTGCCCGGCCGTCATAGGCCCGCGCGAAATCGCCCCCGTCCGGCCGTTCCACCTTGATGACGCGCGCGCCGAGGTCTGCCAGCTGGCGCGTGCAATAGGGCGCCGCGATGGCCTGTTCGAGGGAGACGACGAGGAGGCCATCGAGCGGTCGTGTCATGCATCAGTTCCGGGCAAGAACGCCCGGACTATCTCGGGCCATCGATGGACGGGCCACGCTTATCATGCGTCGCGCGATTGGCAAGCGCGGGGGCTGTCGGTATCTCGTACCAGGCCATCCCGGGGACGATGTTGGCTGCGATGGCATAGAAGACGAGCAGCATGGGTATGGCGATGAAGCCGCCGATCGGGCCCCAGAGCCAGATCCAGAAGGCAATCGCCAGGATCACCACGAAAGGGTTCATCAGCATGGTTCTGCCGATCACCTGGGGTGTCACGAACTGCGCCTCGATCAGGTTCACGCCGAGATAGACCAAGGCGGGCAGCAGGCTTCCGCTCAGCGAGTCATACTGCGTCAATCCCACCGCAAAGAGGATCAGGGCCATGACCGCCGGGCCGAGATAGACGACGAAGTTGAGGATCGCGGCCAGCGCGCCCCAGAGGACCGCCGACGGCATGCCGATGGCGAACATCGCCGCGCCCACCGCCGCTCCGAGCCCGACATTGATCACCGAGATCGACAGCAGGTAGCGCGAGACGCTCTGCTCCACCTCGCGGAAGATGTGCGCCACGCGCCAGCGAATCTTCCTGGTGGTGCACAGGCGCAGAATGGCGTTGCGGCTGCGGTTGCGGGTGGCGACGAAGAAGTACAGGCTCGCCAGAAACAGGAGAATTTGGCCGATGATGGCCGGGGCAAGGACCGCCATGCTTTCCACCGCGGTGCCATCCTCCACCGACACGGTTACATTGTCGGAGCCTGTAATCGTCCGCAACTCCTCACGCAGACCTTCCAGCACGTTCATCGGCTCGCGAAACTGAGCCATGTGGAACTGCAACTGGGCCCAGATCTGCGGTGCCAGATCCAGCCAGGTCGTGAGGGGCGCCGCCAGCGCCAGCATGCCGAGCGCCAGGATCAGCAGGAACAGGAGGACGACCGCCGCGGCGGCAACGGCCGAGTTGACGCCGCGCCGTTCAAGCAAGGTCGCCACCGGACCGAACATCAGCCCGATGACGATCGCCATCAGGACGGGTGCCATCACGAACTGCGCGGCATCCAGCGCAAAGATGATCGCGACCAGACCCATCGCGATCATGCCGAGCTGCGCGCCCTTGACGAGGAGAACCTCGGCGTTGGAACGTGGCGGCAGCCGGACGATCGGCGGCTTCTTGAAGGCCCACTGCTGCATGTCTGTATGGTTTTCCGGCTGGACTCGGGAACTGAAACGCCTTCTCATGCATTCGGGTTCCTTCGCTTCGCGCAGGAAACGGTGGAACCGTCGTCCCGCGGCCGCGTTGTCTTGTCCCCAAGGTAGAAGAGGAAAACCTTCATGAGTCCCAGCCAAGCCAAGCCCGAAGACGCAGCCACCGGGGCCGGCCGCTCGAAGTCCGCCTCGCGCGAGGAATTCGAAGAACAGATCGCCATCCTCAAGGAAGAACTCGAGGTTCTGAAGGCGCAGCTGTCCCGTTCCTCGGAACGGTCCGCTTCCGCAGCGCGCAAGGCGGCGGCCAGCGGCGCGGAAAATCTTCGCGAGCATGGCGAAGCCGCCATCGAGGATCTGCGCGCCAATGCGCGCGACGTCGAAGCTCAACTCACGGCGACCGTGCGCGAGAAGCCGATCACGTCGCTGGCGCTCGCTGTCGGCGTCGGCTTTCTGTTCGCGCTGATCGCGCGCCGATAGGATTGCGCGCGTGATTGGACCGCTCGTTGCCGCCATCGCTTCCGCGAACGCTGCGCGCATGGCGAGGCGCGTGCGGCGCGCCGCGATTGACTATGCCATTGCCGGGGTCGCGTTCGCCCTCGGAGTTGGCTTCTTGCTTGTCGCGGCCTTCATCTGGGCGGCGGAGCGCTGGGGCGGCTTCGAGGCCGCCCTCGGCTTCGGCGTCGGTTTTCTTGTCCTCGCCGCCATCACCATGATGGTGCATCGCTTGGCGACCGCCAGGCGCCTGCGGCGACGCGCCGAGGAGCGGGAGGCCGAGCAGGTGCGATCCATGGCCGCGGTCGCGGTCGCGGCCGCCGTCCCGGCCCTGATTCGCCAGGTCGGGCTGGTCGGTTCGCTGGCCCTGCCGCTGGCCGCTCTCGCGGCCTATGCCATTTGGCGTGAGAACAAGCCGAGGTCGCCCGACGACGATCTGGATTGAACGTCAGACGAACGCCGCCGGTTCGGGCACCAGCACCGACAGCACCTTCGGGTGAATCGTCACCACGGTCTTCTTCTCCAGCGTCGCCAACTCGCCGTCGATGACGCAGCGATGGCGACGCAACGGCGACAGGATCGTCAGCGTCGCTTCCTCGCATTCGTGGATCTCGACGATCTCGGTTTCCCGCAGCCGCCCGATCGTCATCGCCAGGAACAACCAGGCGAGTTGCAACCTGTTGGCCGGGCCTGCGATGTAGATGCCGAGCACGCCTCCATCCGGCTTGTCGGCGAAAGGCAGATGACCCTCGCCGAACAGGTTGTTGGAAATCCCGAGCCCAGTCGTCGTGGTGCGGATTTCGGCATCGCCGACGTCAAGGGAGATGTCGATGGCCGGGGGATGCTTGAGCACGGCGAGGCCGGCGCGCACCGATGCCCACATCTTGCCGATCCTCGAACCATATTCGAAGCGCGAGCGCATCTGGACGATACGGGCATGCAGCCCGATCGAGAACTGGTGCACGAAGGGTCGGCCATTGGCGGTCGCCACGTCGACGGCCTTCACCCGGCCGCCCGCATGGCCCTCGATCGCCCGCTCCAGTGTCAGGTCGATCCCCAGACCCCGCGCGAACAGGTTCATCGTCCCGGCGGGCAGGATCGCCAGCGTCTTGTCCGTGGACATGATGGCGGCGGCCGCCGCCGAGATCGTCCCGTCGCCGCCGCCGGCAAGCACCACGTCGACATCGTTGCGCGCCACCGCGCGATCCAGGGCCGCGACGATTTCGGCGCCCCGGACGATCTCTATCTCGATTTCGTGGCCTGCGTTCTCCATCGTCTTCGTCATGAATGACGAAAGCCCGGCGAGATCGGTCGTCCGCAAGGTGCCGCCGTCGCGGTTCAGGATCGCGAGAAACTGCATGGGGCTTCTGGTTCCATCCGGGGAGTAGGGGACGCGCGCGGGATGCGGGCAGGCCTACAACTCGGCTCCTCCGAGCGCGGTTCCGCCCGCGCGAAAAAGCAGGCGATCTCGTCGTCTTCGTTCAATCTGTTCGGAACAAGTTCAAAGTCACGGCGTTGTCAGCGGGTGAAAAGGCCACGCTCCTGCCTTCACCGGCAAGTTCGGACAGGAGCGCGGCCCATGCATCGAACAATGCACAAGGAGAGCATAACATGATCCGCAAGCTTTTGGCGACCACTGCCGTCGCGACGCTCATTTCCACCGGCGCGATGGCGCAGACCACCACGGTCCCGGCCGAAAACGTCCAGCCCGGCGTGACGGTCCAGGATCCGGCGATGCAGAACCGGGATGCGACCCAGAACCAGATGGTCACGCAGGCCTCCGGCAATCTCGCCTCCAACATCATCGGCGAGACCGTCTACAACAGCGCCGCGGACGGTGCCGACAACATCGGCGAGGTCAACGACATCGTCATCGGTGCTGACGGCAACATCGAGGCGCTGATCATCGGCGTCGGCGGCTTCCTCGGCCTCGGCCAGAAGGACGTGGCGATCGAATACGATCTGGCCGAGTGGGTCGAGCGCGATGGTGATCGCTGGATCGTTGTCGAGACCACCAAGGAAGCCCTCGAGGCCCAGCCTGATTTCGACCGTCTGGCCTACCAGCCGACCCCGGTTGGCACCGCCGTCACCGAGACCCGTCCGGCAACCGCCCAGGATCTCGCCGTTGCACCGGCTGACGGCACCGTTGCCGCTCCGGCCGACAGGACCGCAGCCGCTCCGGCGACGGACGGGCAGGCGACCACCATGGCTCCGGCCGCTGGCACCGATGACACCCGCACGGCCGCGATCGACCGTTCGACGCTGCAGCCGCTCGCAGGCGAAGAGCTGACTGCCGAGAACCTCATCGGCACCACCGTCTATGGCGTCAACGAGGAGAATGTCGGCGAAGTCGGCGATCTGGTGCTGAGCCAGGACGGTCGGATCGACGCGGTCATCCTCGACGTGGGTGGTTTCCTCGGCATCGGCGAGAAGGAAGTCGCGATCGGCATGGACCGTCTCGAGTTCATGCGTGACGAAAACGGCGACCGCTATCTCTACACGCCTTTCACGCAGGAGCAGCTCGAGGCTCAGCCCGAGTATGACGAGACGACCTATGCAGAGGGCCGCGACCAGATGCGTATGGTCGTCCCCAACTGATTGGGCGCGCCACGCTTTAGCTGACTTGAAGAAGCCCCGTCGCGCAAGCGGCGGGGCTTTTTTCTTGCCAGCAGACGATTGGCCTCCGGTGACGCAGGTACGGTTCATTCCGGCATGAGAACCGTTCGGCCCCCACGCAAGCGCCCTATCGCTGCGCGACAGAAGTCAGGCGTGGATCTTGCGGGCACTCTGCCTGGAGACCGCGCTCGATATCAACCTGCCGATATCCGCCGATGTCGTGCACGCGAGATCGGCGCCTACCTGGGCCGCGCTGGCCTTGCGGTCGACGAAGACCCGGCCGCCGACCACCACCACGAGGTCGGGGTTGCACGACGCGTGCCGCATGTCCGCGATCGACTTGGCGAGGCGAGGAAGCCAGTGGGCTCTCTGGAACGCCGCGCTGAGCGACAGGTCCACTGCATCGAACCAATTGGCCGAGACGAGTTCCTGCAGCATGCGGTCGTCGGTGGGGTATTCGCATTGCGGCGACCAGCCCGCGCGCCACAGGATATCCTCGTCGAGCGCGGCGCCCAGATGATGAAGCTCGCCCGGCTCGGGCGCGATGAGAACGGTTGCCCCTTTCGTGCGCGGATCGAAATGCGGCGGCTCGACGCCGCCGAGCAATCGCGCGGCCGCCAGAATGCGGTAGAGACCGAGCGTCACCTCGAACTCGCTGCACCATTCCTGTGCCCAGAGGTCGCCGAGGCTCCGCGCGGCCGGCTCCAGCAGGTTCGTGTAGAGCGGCGTGATGGATACTTCCGCGCGGTTCAGTTCCTCGATCAGTTCGCGGGCCGCGGCCTGGTCGGCCTCGACGAGCAGTTCGGCCAGTTCGCGGGCGCGGGGATGCAGTTTCACGATGCCGGCGGGCGCGACGCCGCATTCCAGGCCAGTCGCCTGGCTCAGGGCGGACAGGATCACCTGCTTGAGCGTCTGGGCCGCATTGCGGCCCAGGGCCTTGTCGTCCTTGCCGGTCGCAAGGCCGGCCGGCTCGCCCGGCGGTGCGGTTCGACGCTGGGGAACGAGCTTGGCCAGCAGCGCGGGGGCTGCCGTCGGGCGCAGGCGAAGCTCGCAGACCAGATCGGAGGGGGCTTCGATCACCTCGTGGCCCCATGGCGCCCGCTCGGCGCTTGGCGCCGCCAGCTTCATGTTCCAGGCGCCGAAGGCCCGTTCCGACGACGTCCTCTCGCTCAGGATCTCGATGTCCGTGTGACGGGGATCATGGCGGATCGAGTGCATCACCCGTCCGAGACTGTCCCTCGGACCTTCGAGCCACTGAAAGAAGCGCGAATCATCGTAAACGACGATGCCGGTGATGGATTCGCGGCGGTTCCGTTCTTCGGAGCTCAGCGTGAGTTGACGAAGCTGACCGGCTGAAAGGTCATGCACCGCTCGGCTGCGGTAGACGAGGTTGCAGAGCGGTGCTCCGCCTTGTCCGGGACTTGCCAACGACGCCGGGCGAACCTCGGCCCGCGATTGCATGCTCGACATCCGACACCTCCCTGCCGTCTGCGCGCGGTCGAGGTGGGTCGGAAAATGACGTATCGGCTGGAACGCCTCTTCCAGCCACGGCCACGCCAGTATCCTAACCCGGGGCACCCCGCCCGTTGATGGTGCGCTATGGCAGGTCTCCTGGCTTCGCGGGTCCGGGCTTCGATCCGGCCTTCCCGGGATTGCTCCCAGTGGCTCGAGACGGATCGTCGCTCGCCGCTTACAGTTGCGGGGGCAGCTTCGGTCTAGGCGTTCGCCGCACCGAATTCCCTCTTAGATCCGCGCCAGTAACGCGGATAACCATAGCGACGATCATGTTGATGGCCTCATCGAAGACTGTCAAGAAAATTAGACAGTCATGCAACGGAATCGCGATCGGAGGCCGCTCGCGTATCTGCGCGAAGACATTCCGCCGGGGCCAGACAGGTGGGTTGCGACAGGGTCGTACCACCGTGCGGCCCGCTTTCCTTTGTTGCAATGCCGAGGCTAAACAATCAGCCCTTCATCGTTCACAAATGATGGACGATCCATTCTGCGTTGCGTCTCTTTCAAATCCGGTTCCAAACCCGAAATACTGCCCCATACACAAGCAGGCGGGTGCGCCCGCCAGGAGGAAAGGACGAGAACCATGCTCGACCAGATCAGGGGCCTGCATCACGTGACCTCGATGGCGCGCGATGCAAAGGACAACAACACCTTCTTCACGCGCAAGCTTGGCCTGCGCCGCGTCAAGAAGACGGTCAATTTCGACGCGCCGGACGTCTACCATCTCTACTACGGCGACGAGCACGGAACGCCGGGCTCGGTGATGACCTATTTCCCGTTCCCCAACATCGGCCCGCGTCGCGGCGGTGCGGGGGAGGTCGGGACCACCGTCTTTGCCGTCCCCGAAGGATCGCTCGGCTTCTGGCGCGAGCGGCTTGCCTCGGAGGGCGTTGGCGGGCTCTCCGAGACCGAGAGCTTCGGCGAGAAGCGCCTTGCCTTCACCGGCCCCGACGGCGACGAATTCGCCCTCGTCGAGGCCAGCGGCGATTCCCGCCGGCCCTGGACGAAGGGCACGGTGGCCGGCGACGAGGCGATCCGCGGCTTTCACTCCGTGTCGCTCAGGCTGCGCGACGGCGGCGCGACCGAGGAACTGCTCGAGTTCATGGGCTACCAGCCGGTCGACCGGTCGGGCGCCGTGACTCGTCTGGCCGTCCCCGGCGGCAATGGCGCGCACGTCATCGACATCGAGACCATCGCCGGAAACCGCGCCGATCTCGGCGCCGGTTCCGTCCACCACGTCGCCTTCGCGGTCGAGAACCGCGCCAGGCAGCTGGAGGTTCGCAAGGCCTTGATGGACACGGGCTACCAGGTGACGCCGGTGATCGACCGCGACTATTTCTGGGCGATCTACTTCCGCGCGCCGGGTGGCGTCCTGTTCGAGGTGGCCACCAACGAGCCGGGCTTCGACCGCGACGAGGACACCGCCCATCTCGGCGAGGCGCTCAAGCTGCCGACCCAGCACGAGCATCTGCGCAAGATCCTGGAGAGCCATCTCCAGCCGATCACCGACTGACCGAGGAAAGGTCCAGACGATGTCCACCGACAGCTACGTCCATCGCCGGGAGCAAGGGGCTCCCGGCCAGCCGCTGGTCTTTGCCTTCCACGGCACCGGCGGCGACGAGAACCAGCTCGTCGACCTCGCGCTCGAGCTCGCGCCGGGCGCCAGCATCGTGTCGCCGCGCGGCGACGTGTCGGAGCATGGCTCGGCGCGCTTCTTCCGCCGCACCGGCGAGGGCGTCTACGACATGGACGACCTCGCCCGCGCGACGGACAAGATGGCCGGCTTCGTGGCGGCGCATGTCGCGGCCGAAAAGCCGTCGCGAGTGCTCGCCTTCGGCTATTCCAACGGCGCCAACATTCTCGCCTCGGTGCTGTTTGCCCATCCCGGTCTCTTCGACGCGGTCGTACTGATGCATCCGCTCATCCCGTTCCAGCCGCGCATCGAGGGTTCGCTCGAAGGCCGGCCGATCCTCGTCACCGCCGGTCAGCGCGACCCGATCTGCCCGCCCAACCTCACGCACCGGCTGGAAAGCTGGCTGACCGACGCGGGTGCCGCCGTCACCATGCACTGGCATCCGGGCGGGCACGAGCTGCGGCCCGACGAGGTCGCGGCCGCCGCGCGGCACTTCGCGGCTGCCGTCCATGAAGGAACCCCGTCGTGACGGCGTGCTCGACCGTCCTCGGCCGGAACCCGGCAAGCCGGCGTTAACCACCAGATGCGCCGAAATCCGTGCATTCATGTCGCGTTCATCGCGCACGGCCAATTCTCCATCCCGAGCGCGCCGGGCCATCTCCCGCCGCCAAAGGGGAGAGTTCACATGCATCGCCTTCTCGTGCTTGCCGCCTTCAGCGCCTCCGCCTTCGCCGCCTTGCCGGCGTCCGCGGCGTCCAACAGCTACCTCTGCCCGACCGAGGCGCGCGGCGTCGTCAGCCACACGGGCGACGCGGCCTGGACGGCCACCAACCAGTCCAGCCGCGTTACCGAAGCGCGGGTGGAGATGATCGGCGGCCAGCCGGCGCTGGTCTGCATCTACCGCATGTTCGGCGGCGACTACTGGATCCACCGCCGGCCCGAGGCGCCGTTCATGCGCTGCGGCGGCGGCGACCAGGGGCACGGCCGCCTGGGCTTCACCTGCGTGCGCTAATCGGCGGAGCGAATGTCCGCCGGGTCCCGGCGGAACGGTTCAATCCGGCCGGACGTTGCTTTAGTCTCGCAACGTCAGTGATGGAGATTCGCCCATGACCACCCCCGCAATCCAGTTCGAGGAAACCGCCAGGGGCGGCCGCTATTTCGTGCCCATGCCGAACGGCGAGGACTCGCGGCTCACCTTCGTGCGGGCGGGCGAGGGGCGCATCGTCGCCGACTACACCTTCGTGCCGGTGCCCTATCGCGGCGACGGCATCGCCGAGGCGCTGGTCGAGCGGCTGGTCACGGACGCCCGCGCACAGGGCCTGACGATCACGCCCGCCTGCTGGTTCGTCGCCGACGAGATCGCCCGCCACGCGCCCGACTGGGACGACGTTCTGGCGCGGTGAAGCACGGCCCGCGCCCGCGCCCGTTTGACCCGCATCAAGCCATCTTGAGGAACCCTGTCCTAATCTCCATATCAGCCCGAGTTGGGCCGGCTTGATGACAAGCGGCCCGTCACCTCGAGCCGAACCGGTGCCGCCAAGCGGGCCGGCCAGGGAATGGAGACCAAGAGCATGAACATCGAGAAATACTCCGAGCGCGTCCGGGGCTTCATCCAGTCCGCGCAGACCATGGCGCTGTCGCGCAGCCACCAGCAGTTCACGCCCGAACACGTCCTGAAGGTTCTCGTCGATGACGACGAAGGCCTCGCGACCTCGCTCATCGAGCGGGCCGGCGGCCGGCCGAAGGACGTCCAGCTCGGCGTCGAGGCGGCGCTGAAGGCGCTGCCGCAGGTCGAGGGCGGCAATGGCCAGCTCTATCTGTCGCAGCCCGTCGCCAAGGTGTTTTCCACAGCCGAGGAGCTGGCGAAGAAGGCCGGCGACTCGTTCGTCACCGTCGAGCGGCTGCTCACCGCGCTGGCCATCGAGAAGTCGGCCAGGACCGCCGACATCCTGGCCAAGGCCGGCGTTACCGCGCAGGCGCTCAATGCCGTCATTAACGAGGTCCGCAAGGGCCGCACGGCCGATTCGGCCAATGCCGAGCAGGGCTTCGAGGCGATGAAGAAATACGCCCGCGACCTGACCGCCGACGCCCGCGCCGGCAAGCTCGACCCGGTGATCGGCCGCGACGACGAGATCCGCCGCACCATCCAGGTCCTGTCGCGCCGCACCAAGAACAATCCAGTGCTGATCGGCGAACCCGGCGTCGGCAAGACCGCCATCGCCGAGGGCCTGGCTTTGCGCATCGTTAATGGCGACGTGCCGGAGAGCCTGAAGGACAAGCGCCTGATGGCGCTCGACATGGGCTCGCTGATCGCCGGCGCGAAATATCGCGGCGAGTTCGAGGAGCGGCTGAAGGCCGTGCTGTCGGAGGTCACCACCGCCGAGGGCGAGATCATCCTGTTCATCGACGAGATGCACACGCTGGTCGGCGCCGGCAAGGCAGAGGGCGCCATGGACGCGTCGAACCTGCTCAAGCCCGCGCTCGCCCGCGGCGAATTGCACTGCGTCGGCGCCACCACGCTCGACGAATACCGCAAGCATGTCGAGAAGGACGCGGCTCTTGCCCGGCGCTTCCAGCCGGTCTTCGTCAACGAGCCGACGGTGGAGGACACCGTTTCCATCCTGCGCGGGCTGAAGGAGAAGTACGAGCAGCATCACAAGGTGCGCATCTCGGACTCCGCGCTGGTCGCCGCCGCCACGCTGTCGAACCGCTACATCGCCGACCGCTTCCTGCCCGACAAGGCGATCGACCTCGTCGACGAGGCCTCCTCGCGCGTCAGGATGCAGGTCGATTCCAAGCCCGAGGAACTCGACGAGATCGACCGCCGCATCATGCAGCTGAAGATCGAGCGCGAGGCGCTGAAGGCGGAGAAGGACGAGGCCTCGAAGGATCGTCTCGCCCGGCTCGAGCAGGAATTGGTCGGGCTTGAGGAGGAGTCGGCGGAGATCACCTCCAAATGGCAGGCCGAGAAGCAGAAGCTCGGCCTCGCCGCCGACCTGAAGGGCCAGCTCGACGAGGCCCGCAACGACCTCGCCATCGCCCAGCGCAAGGGCGAGTTCCAGAAGGCCGGCGAGCTCGCCTATGGCCGTATCCCGGAACTGGAAAAGAAGCTGGTCGAGGCCGAGGCGCAGGATGGCCGTACCTCCATGGTCGAGGAGACCGTCACGCCCGATCACGTGGCGCAGGTCGTCTCGCGCTGGACCGGCATCCCGGTCGACCGGATGCTGGAGGGCGAGCGCGACAAGCTGCTGCGCATGGAAGACGAGATCGCGCGCCGCGTCGTCGGCCAGGGCGAGGCCGTGCAGGCGGTGTCGAAGGCCGTCCGGCGCGCCCGCGCCGGGCTTCAGGATCCGAACCGGCCGATCGGCTCGTTCATGTTCCTCGGCCCCACCGGCGTTGGTAAGACCGAACTTACCAAGGCGCTCGCCTCCTTCCTGTTCGACGACGAGAACGCCATGGTGCGCATCGACATGTCGGAGTTCATGGAAAAGCATTCGGTGTCGCGTCTCATCGGCGCGCCTCCCGGCTATGTCGGCTACGAGGAGGGCGGGGCGCTGACGGAGGCCGTGCGCCGCCGGCCCTACCAGGTCGTGCTGTTCGACGAGATCGAGAAGGCGCATCCCGACGTCTTCAACGTGCTGCTGCAGGTGCTCGACGACGGCCGCCTGACCGATGGTCAGGGCCGCACGGTCGATTTCCGCAACACGCTGATCATCATGACGTCGAACCTCGGCGCCGAATATCTGGTCAACCTGCGCGACGACCAGGATGCCGACGCCGCCCGTTCCGACGTGATGGGCATGGTCAAGGCGTCGTTCCGGCCGGAGTTCCTGAACCGCATCGACGAGGTGATCCTGTTCCACAGGCTGCGCCGCGCCGACATGGGGCAGATCGTTCGCATCCAGCTCAAGCGGCTGGAAAAGCTCCTTTTCGACCGCAAGATCGTGCTGGAACTCGACGACACCGCCATCGAATGGCTGGCCGAGAAGGGCTACGACCCGGCCTATGGCGCGCGGCCGCTGAAGCGCGTCATGCAGAAGGAGCTGCAGGATCCTCTCGCCGAGAAGATCCTGACGGGCGACATCCGCGACGGCCAGACCGTCGTCATCGCCTCCGGTTCCGACCGCCTGCTGTTCCGGGCCCGCGCCCAGGCGGTGTCCGAAGCCGAGGCCGCCTGAGATACGCCTGTCACCTCCACCGCGGAGCGGGGGAGGTGACCATTCGAAGCATGGCGGAGGGGGGCGCCAGCCAGCGCCACCCCGCGCTGGCGGTAGAGGCGGATCGGGCTTCGAGAAGCGGGATCATGACGCATGGTCGGGCGGGCGTCGCATGGCAGTAGACGCACTCCCGACCCCTTCAGCCATCCCCCGAATCGTGCTCCACTCGCTCGACATCGGCCCGAGCCCGCATGACCCTCGACGACTACAACGGCTTCTGCGCTTCCCTGCCCGCCACCACCCACGTGGTGCAGTGGGGCGGCGCGCATGTGTGGAAGGTGGGCGGCAAGGTCTTTGCCGTCGCGGGCTGGTCGGCTGGCGCGGCGCTCGCCGTCACCTTCAAGTGCTCGCCGCGGTCCTTCGACATCCTGAAGGATCTGCCCGGCCTGCGGCCGGCGCCCTATCTCGCCTCGCGCGGCATGAGCTGGATCCAGCGCACCGGCGACGACAGCATGGATGACGAAGCGCTGCGGGACTATCTCGCCGAGAGCCACCGTCTCGCCGCCGCCGGCCTGACGCGGAAGGTCCGGGCCGGCCTCGGGCTTTGAGGTTGGAGATTCGGAGACAGTCTACGTCATCGTGGCGTCGATCCGCCTGCGTTCCGACGCCGCGATGACCTGAACAGGCACCCCGTTTCGTGGTACAAACCGCACTCCGCCCCTAACGAAATCAATCGCTTCCACGATTTCTATCCACGCCCCCGGCACCCGCCCCACAATGGCGGCAGGTTTTTGGAGGCACGGGCATGGACGCTGGACTGGATGATCGGACGCTTCGGCGCATCATTGCGTTGCTCGTGTCGCTCGCCGTTCTCGCCGAGCGTACCGCCGAGCGTTCGTTTCCCGTCCGCTGGATCCTTCTCTCCATCCTGCGCTACGCCGAAGGCGTCGCGCGGGACTACTTCGCCGAGACGACGGGGATGGACCGGGCGGCGTGCCTCGACGATGACCTGGAGCCCGGCAGCCAGCCCGATGACGCCGCTTTGCTCGCCTGGCGCCTTCGCACGCTTGCCGCGATGTTCGGCGCGCTGTTGCCGCCGGAGACTCTTCCCGGCCGGGCGCGGGTCCGGTCCGCCAGCGCGCTCGGCCGCCTCGCGTCGCAGCGCGCGCTGTCCATCGCGACGCCCGCCGGCTGCGCCAGGCCCGCTCCAGACACCTCCTGACGCTGCCGGTCCTGCACGAGAGCATTTCCGGCGAACCAATGTTCACCGGAAATGCTCGAGCACTCGAACCCGAACCATCCCTGGCCGCGCGGAGCGACGCTCCGCGCGGACGCCGGCGCACGCCGGAATTCCTCGGACCCGCCAGGCCTCCCCCAAATCGCCACGCCCTCTTCACCCTGCGGCCCCGCCATCTTCATGTCCCGTTCATGTGGAACCCTGCACTATAAAGCCGCATTTCAAGGCAGGGTGCCCAGGCACCCGTCGCCGCAGACCGACGAGACGAGGGACATGATCGGACGCCACCTGCTTTTCTCCGCCGCCACCGCCGTGACGACAGGCTTCGCCTCCGTCGCCTTTGCGGCCGTGTCCGATAGCGGCGCGCCCGCGATGCCGCTGCCCGCGCAATCGGCCGGCGTCAAGCTTGCCCAGAACGGTGGCGTCGACGTCTATTTCGATTCGCGCGGCCGCCGCGTGCTGGTGGATAGACGGACGGGCGAGGTGATCGCGATCGAGGAGCCGCAGCGGCGCAGTGCCGGCATCGACCGGTTGCGCGATGCCGGCATCCTGCCTGCCATTCCCGGCGGCGACCCGGCGGCGATCGAGCGATACCGCCTGTTTCGCGAGCAGCAGCTCGGCCTGCGCGAGGCGCCCGGACCGGTTTACCGCGAGCCGCGCGGCGACGACCGGCGCTACGGTCTCTACGACGAGTACGACTACGACGAGGATTTCGACGATCGGCCGTTCGGCGACGACGACTACCGCGACTATCGCGAACGCAACCGGCCCGTCGAGCGTCGGGCCCTGCCGGTCTATCCGGACGGCCAGTTCGCCCGCGGCGAGCCGGTCGAGCGCAAGCCGCTGTCCGACAACCCCGTGACCGGTTCGACGCCGCCGAGCAACGGCCAGCCTGTGGCCAGGCCTGGCGAAGGGCAGCCATCGATCGCCGCGCCGCGCAAGCTGGAGACCGAGCAGGTCGCCAGGCTGCAGGTTTTGCTCGACCGGGCCGGCGTATCGCCAGGCGTGATCGACGGCAAGATGGGCTCGAACGTGCGGAAGGCGCTGGACGCGCTGGTCGAGATGACCGGCGAGCGCCTCGATCCCAACGACACCGCGCGGATCGAGGCCTCGCTCATCGACACCGGCGGCCCGGCCTTCATGACCTACGAGCTGACCCCCGAGGACGTCGCCGGACCCTATGTGGCGTCGATTCCGGAGGACTACGGTCAGAAGGCCACCCTCGAGCGGATGTCCTACACGTCCACGGCGGAGATGCTGGCCGAGCGCTTTCACATGGACGAGGACTATCTCAAGGCGCTCAACCCGAGCGTCGACTTCAACCGTCCGGGCATGCTGGTCAGGGTGGCCAATCCCGGCAAGCCGAAGAGCGGCAAGGTCGAGCGCATCGTCGCCGACAAGGGGCGCAAGCAGCTGCGGGCCTACGACGTCGACGGCAATCTGGTCGCGGCCTATCCGGCGACGATCGGGTCCACCGACACGCCGTCTCCCTCCGGCACGGTCAAGGTCGAGCGCATCGCGCTCAATCCGCAGTACACCTACAATCCGAAGATCAACTTCAAGCAGGGCGACAACGACAAGGTGCTGACCATTCCGCCCGGTCCGAATGGGCCGGTCGGCAACGTCTGGATCGCCTTGTCCAAGCCGACCTACGGCATTCACGGCACGCCCGAACCGTCGCGCATCGGCAAGACCAACAGCTTTGGCTGTGTGCGCCTGACCAATTGGGACGCGACGGAACTCGCCAGGATGGTCCGTCCGGGCATCTTCGTTCAGTTCATCGACTGAGTCGTCCGCCGGGGAAGGGGCGCCGCGATCACCGCGCGGCGCTTGCCAGTCTCAGGGCGCTTGAAACGCCGTTCTGGAGAAGCGCATCGATCCGCTCGCGCTCGCGGTTGAACTCGGCGAGCTCCGCATCCTTCAAGACACGGCCGGTCGGCAGCCGTACCCGCATCGGGTCGACCTTGTTGCCGTTGACCAGCAACTCGTAATGCAGATGCGGCCCGGTGGACATGCCGGTCGAGCCGACATAGCCGATCACCTGGCCCTGGCGGACGCGGGCGCCGGTCACGACGCCCTTGGCGAAGCGGCTCTGGTGATTGTAGGAGCTCTCGTAGCCATTGGCGTGGCGGATGATGGTCTGGCGGCCGTAGCCGCCGGCCCAGCCGGCGCTTTTCACCACGCCGGAGCCGGCCGCGATGATCGGCGTTCCCGTCGGCGCAGACCAGTCGACGCCCGAATGCATGCGGGAGTAACCCAGGATCGGGTGGCGGCGCATGCCGAAACCCGAGCGGAACTTGCCGTTCGGCAGCGGGTTGCGCAGCAGGAACTGCCTTGCGCTGCGTCCATCCGAATCGAAATAGTCGATGGTGCCGTCGGCCATCTGGAAACGGTAGAAGTTGCGCGTGTTGTTGCCGAAGCTGGCGCGCACGAAAAGCAGTTCCGACTCGTCGGACGCGGTGTTGTCCTCGCTCGGCTGCGAGAAGAAGACCGAGATGGAGTCGGTCGGGTTGATCCTCGACTGGAAATCGACGTCGGACGCCAGCAGCCTGATCAACTGCTTGGTCATGTCGCTCGACATGCCGTAGGAATAGGCGGCCCTGTAGATGCCGTCATAGACGCGTGGAAGTTCGCCGCGCATGCGCACTGGCGGGCTTTCGTCGTCGAAGGCGGCGATCACGGCCGCGCTCTTGGGCGGTTCGTCGGCGGGAACGAACTGCTCCCGGTCGTCGACCGCGATGGTCAGCATGTGCGTCTCGCGGTCATAAAGGCTGGCGCGCAGGATCTGCGGTTCCTCGCCGGCGATCTCGACGCCAAGGCGGAGCACGGTGCCCGGCTTCAGCGTCGATGCGTTCATCATCCTGCCGATGGCCTCGGCCATGCCGGCCGCGTCGTCGCCGGTAAAGCCGGCGTCGGCCAGCACATCCACCGTGGGGCGGTCGTTGCGAACGATGAGGATCTCTTCGGCGAAGCTCGGCGCGGCGGTCACGTCGTTGTTGCGATGCGCCACCGAAACGTTTTCCTGAACGATGCGCACGCCGTAGGACTGCGTCAGGGTGGCGGTGGCGGCCGATTCGCCGAATCGCAGCGGATCGACATAGTGCAGCGCCGCGAGTTGCACCTCGCCGTCCGTCAGGATCGCGCCGGTGGTGCGGACGACCTCCTCGACTTCGTCGGGAGACAGGCTGCTCGTCTCGTCGAAGGCCGCCGTCTCGATCGGAAAATCCATCATCACGAGGCTGACTTCGCTCTCGACCTTGGCATCGTAGGCGAGCGTCGTGGCGGGCGCCGATTGCGGCTGCGGTCCTGGCCCTTCCGCGAAGACGGAGAGCGGATCGAACGGCGGGTAGTTGCGGGTGGTCGTGTAGGCTGCGGCGAGAGGCATGCGCAGTTCGACGAACGGCATGGTGCGAACGACCTCACGGTCGCCGACGCGGCTGACCGTCGGCAGTTCCATCCGTCGCCTGTCGCGCGCCCGGTTGACGGCCGAAGTGGGAACGACCCGAGCGGCCTTCACCGTGTCGCCGGAATCCGGACGGGCCATGGCTTCGACCTCGGCGATCTCGGGCGGGGTCGCCAACTGCTCGCGGCCGTCGAGCGCCGCCAGCAGGGCGACGCCCATGAGCACGGCGGAGGTGACGCCCGTCAGAAAGGTGCCGGAAAGCCAGCGCGCGGAAATTTCCCGCCGATCAGGCGGACCCGAACGGCCGGCTGTCGTCAGCGGCGGCTCGTTCCCGAGCCTGGCGATGGCCTGTTTGAAATCTTGCATCGCTGCAGGCGTTTTCCCCGAGCCGCGGTTGAAGTCTTTTTGCGTGGCGAGCGAAAGTGCCCGCCACGAGCCGTCGTGTCAATGAACGGCGCTCCAATCAACCCTTGGCCGTCGCAGCGCGATTCGAGACGAGCCCCCTCGTCGGTCCGGACAATCCCCGCGCAGTGTGGCGTCAATGGGGCCGGCGTGGGGCGTGGCTCGCGGGCGCGCGCGATTCATTAGATCATCATGCTCCGTCGCAAAAAGTTCAAGAAACATCAGAATCCGCGTTGACAGTTGTGGGGGGCGGGGCCTATATACGCCTCACCAACGACAGCGGCGACGCTGCTGGCGCCGAAGGAGTTCGCTTCTAGGTTAGCTGAGTTGGACGAAATCAAGAGAGCCGCGTGAGCGACACTCGACCGGGCCTGAAGCCGCGAGGTGGACGGGTTCCAAGGACGCCGTTTTCGTGATGGTGTCGGTTCTTTGAAAATTGAAGATAGAAGAAAGAGAAACGTGGGCGGCAGAGTTGCTCGCGGACGATCCGGCCTCGTCAGGAGGCTGGGGATGTCCATACGAGACTTTGGCGGACACGTTTCTAGAGAATAGGTCTACCGGGACGCTTGGCTTTGGCTGGGTGTCCCAGGTGTGAATGTTCTCGTCAATTCGAAGCGTGACCAGATTG